>JASJPI010000015.1:0-76681 GCA_031426755.1 Curvibacter sp. | reverse complement strand
CATACACCCGCTGAGATGTTCAGCGAATGTGTTGCACTGACCGGTTGAATCCGCCACCCGTTGCGGTCATTCAAGAACAATGAGCGAAGCTGTCACTGAGTGGAAGTGCAAGAATTTCTGGAATGTTCCAGCTTATCCCGCTGTTCCTGCGGGATACATTTCACCTAGCGTTAAAGTCGTCGCATTCCTACATACTCTCTACGCCAAATTGGGCTGCTGCCGGTTTCAAAGACCTCTTGTTAAGGTGGAAGATGAAACCGGAGGTGGTTTATGGAGAGAAGATGGTCATTCAGCCGAGAGTTCAAGCTCTAGTCAGCCAAGCTGGTCACCGAGCGCGGCGTGGCTGTAGCCCAGGCGACCAAGGACCTGGACATTCACGAGAACGAGCTGCGCAAGTGGGTTCGTGAGCTACGAGACGAGCCCCAGGAGGCGTTTCCCGGCAACGGTAAGCAAAGGGCCCAGGTCGCCGAGATAGCGCGGCTTCGCAAGGAGGTTACCAAGCTCAAGATGGAGCGTGACATCTTGAAAAAAGCCGCGGCCCACTTCGCGAAGGAGTCGATGTGAAGTTCGGCGTCGTGGCGAAACACCGAGGGGGCCTGGCCCGTCAATTTGGTGTGCGAGGCCCTCGGTGTCTCGCGAGGCGGCTTCTACGCGTGGCTCACGCGGCCCAGGAGCCGGCGAAGCCTCAGCGACGAGATGCTGGGCGCGCAAGTTCGCCAGAGCTTCGCGCGCAGCGACCGCACTTAGGGCGAACGCCGGGTGTGGCACTGCCTGCGTAAAGAGGCTGGATGAAGTGGCGTAATGGCAGCCAGAAATAGGACTTTGCGGGTACATCAGCTGTCAGAGGGTGGCGCAAATTGGCGGGTGAAATCGTGCCGACATGCTGATTCCACTCCGGTTCCACCCTGGTTCCACATCGGTTTCGCCTCGGTCTCCAGCATTGCTGCGACAGCCTGGTCGTAAGGACTATTGAGCCATTTCCCTAGATCAGCCTGCGGCACTGACATCACCGCCTGCCGCACTTTTGTAACCGTCCAGCGCTTCTAGCGACGGCTCCTCGATAGGATCCATGGCGGCATGCGCTTCCCAGTCAGATGCCGTTGGTACCCCTTGCCAAGTTGATACGGCGATAGCGTTCAGCCTTGCGGGCATAACGCCTTCAGGGATTATGCAGGCTGTGGTACGAGGGTCAGACAAGGAACTAATCTTTGTAGGTCCCCTGACCTGCAGAATCAGGACGGGACGGCCGTTGTCATCACACTGAGGGTGATGGTGAGAGGGGCTCTTCACTATGTCTAGAGACATGGCATTTGAGGTAAACAGGGGTATGCAGACTCACACCTCAGAAATGGCG
Organism: Curvibacter sp.; assembly: GCA_031426755.1. Lineage (GTDB taxonomy): Bacteria > Pseudomonadota > Gammaproteobacteria > Burkholderiales > Burkholderiaceae_C > Hylemonella. Next base: position 75,327 of record JASJPI010000015.1, on the reverse strand, counting down.
CAGTACATATATGAACGCGCACGCGCGCGCGCCTTTATTTATGTACGACAAAAAAACTGAGTTTTGCGCTCAGTCGTCAAAAAATCTGTTTTGCAACAAGCGCTTAGCTCTGTTTTTTTTGGGTATGAAGTTGGGTCTGATTTGACGGTGCTACGAGGTGTGTCCAGCGGTCCAGAGTGTGGTCGCGCCAAATTAAGAGGTATTGCGTTCCAACGTCTGAGGTGCCGCTTTCTCAGAATTTCAGCCCACCCGGAAACACCCACAGCAACGCCACCGTCATCACGATGTAGCGGCCGAACTTGCCGATGCTCATGTAGAACAGGCAGGGCCAGAACGGTAGCTTGAGCCAGCCGGCCACCGCGCACAGCGGGTCGCCGATGAGGGGCAACCAGCTCAGCAGACAGGCCTTGGGGCCGATGCGTTCCAGCCAGTCGAGTGCGCGCAGATGGGTGGCGGAATGCTGGTACTTGTCCAGGATGCGGTGCGAACCCAGGCCGACGGCCCAGTTCAGCGCGCCCCCCAGCGTGTTGCCCGCGGTGGCAATCAGGATGGCCGGCCAGAACAGCTCGGGGTTGAGCTTGAGCAGGCCGAACAGGGCCGGCTCTGACGCCATGGGGAGCAGGGTGGCCGAGACGAAGGCAACGACAAACAGCGTGCTCAGGCCGTATTCGGGCAGGGCAAGCTGTGCCAGCAGTTGGTTCAACAGGGCTTCCATGGACGGCACGAGTATAGGCAGAGCATCGCGCCCCATGGCGACACATTTCAATTGCTGAAATTTTGAGCAGCTAGAATACGCACCCCGGCTGCTGCCTCATTTTTCGGCAGCGTTTTTTATTCCCGCTTCATCTCCAACCTCACCTGCATGAACATCGGTCCCATCGAATTGCCGAACGCGCTGTTCGCGGCCCCGATGGCCGGGGTGACGGACCGGCCGTTCCGCCAGTTGTGCAAGACGCTGGGTGCGGGCTACGCCGTGAGCGAGATGGTGACGTCGCGCCGCGATCTGTGGAACAGCCTCAAGACCTCGCGCCGCGCCAACCACGAGGGCGAGATCGGTCCGATTGCCGTGCAGATTGCCGGCACCGATGCGCCCATGATGGCCGAGGCCGCCGCCTACAACATCGACCGCGGCGCGCAGATCATCGACATCAACATGGGCTGCCCGGCCAAGAAGGTCTGCAACAAGTGGGCCGGCTCGGCCCTGATGCAGGACGAGACGCTGGCGCTGCAGATCATCGAGGCCGTGGTGGCTGCCTGTGCGCCGCACAACGTGCCGGTCACGCTGAAGATGCGCACCGGCTGGTGCCAGGCCCACAAGAATGCGCTGGTGCTGGCACGCGCGGCCGAGAGCGCCGGCGTGCAGATGATCACGGTGCATGGCCGCACGCGCGAGCAGGGCTACGGTGGGGCGGCCGAGTACGACACCATCGCCGCCGTCAAGGCTGCCGTGCGCGTGCCGGTGGTGGCCAATGGCGACATCACCTCGCCGGAGAAGGCGCGCGAGGTGCTGCGCCTGACTGGGGCCGACGCGCTGATGATTGGCCGTGCCGCCCAGGGGCGGCCGTGGATCTTCCGCGAGATCGGCCATTTCCTGGCGACCGGTGCGCATCTGGCGCCGCCCCTGGTGGCCGAGGTCAAGCGCCTGCTGCTGGAACACCTGCAGGACCATTACACGCTGTACGGCGAGCACACCGGCGTGCGCAGTGCACGCAAGCACATCGGCTGGTACGTCAAGACGCTGCCCGGCGGCGAGGCGTTTCGCACCCGCATGAATGCGCTGGAGGATTGCCGGGCGCAGGTGCAGGCGGTGGCGGATTATTTTGATGAACTTGGTGTCCACATGGACCGCATGCCGGCGGCCGTAGCGGATGCCGGCATGGACAGGGATGAAGAACAACAGATGGAGTTGGCCGCATGAGTAAAAAACATATCGAAGAATGCGTGCGCACAAGCCTGGAAGGTTATTTCAAGGATTTGCGCGGCACCGAGCCGGACGGCATGTACGACATGATGGTCCGCATCGTCGAACGCCCGCTGCTGGAAGTCGTGATGCAGCAGGCCGAGCACAACCAGTCGCGTGCAGCGACTTGGCTGGGCCTGAACCGCAACACCTTGCGCAAGAAACTGGTCGAACACAAATTAATCAAGTAAGCCCCACCCATGAACGCACTCATTTCCGTTTCCGACAAGACCGGCATCGTCGACTTTGCCAAGGCCCTGCACGCGCTGGGCGTCAAGCTCATCTCCACCGGCGGCACCGCCAAGCTGCTGGCCGAACAGGGCCTGCCGGTGACCGAGGTGGCCGAAGTCACCGCCTTTCCCGAAATGCTGGACGGCCGCGTCAAGACCCTGCACCCCAAGGTGCACGGCGGCCTGCTGGCGCGTCGCGATGTGCCCGAGCACATGGCGGCCCTGAAGGCGCACGGCATCGACACCATCGACCTGCTGGTGGTCAACCTCTATCCCTTCGAGGCGACCGTGGCCAAGCCCGGCTGTACGCTGGAAGACGCAATCGAGAACATCGACATCGGTGGTCCGGCCATGGTGCGCAGCGCCGCCAAGAACTGGCAGGACGTCGGCGTGTTGACCGACGCCTCGCAGTACCCCGCCGTGCTGGCCGAACTGAAAGCCGCTGGCAAGCTGTCGGACAAGCTGCGCTTTGCGCTGTCGGTGGCGGCGTTCAACCGCATTGCCAACTACGACGCCGCCATCAGCAACTACCTGTCCGCCATCGACTTCGAGGCGAGCGCCCAAGCCGGTGCGCCGGTGAGCCTGCCCTTCTCGGCCCAGGCCAACAGCAACCTGGTCAAGCTGCAGGACCTGCGCTACGGCGAGAACCCGCACCAGCAGGCCGCCTTCTACCGCGACCTGTATCCGGCGCCCGGCTCGCTGGTGACGGCCAAGCAGCTGCAGGGCAAGGAACTCTCCTACAACAACATCGCCGACGCCGATGCCGCCTGGGAGTGCGTCAAGAGCTTTGATGTGCCGGCCTGCGTCATCGTCAAGCACGCCAACCCCTGCGGCGTGGCCGTGGGCAAGGACGCGCTGGAGGCCTACAGCAAGGCCTTCCAGACCGACCCGACCTCCGCTTTCGGCGGCATCATCGCCTTCAACCGCCCGGTCGATGCCGCTGCCGCCCAGGCCGTGAGCAAGCAGTTCGTCGAGGTGCTGATGGCGCCGGCCTACACGCCGGAGGCGCTGGAGATCTTCAAGGCCAAGGCCAATGTGCGCGTGCTCGAGATTTCGCTCGACGGCATCCAGCGCCATGGCAAGACGCCGTGGGAGCGCGGCCTCAATTCGCACGACGTCAAGCGCGTCGGCTCCGGCCTGCTGATCCAGACTGCCGACAACTACGAACTGCAGCGCAGTGAACTCAAGGTCGTCACCAAGCTGGCGCCGACGCCGCAGCAGCTCGACGACCTGCTGTTCGCCTGGAAGGTCGCCAAGTTCGTCAAGAGCAATGCCATCGTCTTCTGCAAGGACGGCATGACCATGGGTGTCGGAGCCGGCCAGATGAGCCGCCTCGACTCGGCGCGCATCGCCAGCATCAAGGCCCAGCACGCCAACCTGACGCTGCAGGGCACGGCGGTGGCGAGCGACGCTTTCTTCCCGTTCCGCGACGGTCTGGACGTGGTGGTGGACGCCGGGGCGACCTGCGTCATCCAGCCGGGCGGATCGATGCGTGACCAGGAGGTCATCGACGCTGCCAACGAGCGCGGCGTGGCCATGGTGTTCAGCGGCGTGCGCCACTTCCGTCACTGAGCTTTAGAAGCCAGATCGGCCTCTCGCCCTTGTGAAATGGGCGGGAGCAGCTATTGATTCAGTAGCAAAAACCGGGATCTCAGCCCTTGTGCTGACCCTCCCGGCCGGCTGGCGCAGGCCGCTTGTCGATGAAGGCCTGCACACCGTCGAGCGCGCAGTCGTCCATCATGTTGCAGGCCATGGTCTGGCTGGCCGCCTGGTAGGCGGCTTCGATGCCGCACTCCAGCTGGCGGTAGAACAGCTCTTTGCCCATGGCCAGCGCCACGCGCGGTTTGCTGACGATGCTGGCCACCAGCCGCTCCACTTCGGCGTCGAGCTGGTCCGGCGCGGCCACCCGGTTCACCAGCCCTTTCTCGCGCGCCTGTTCGGCGCTGATGAACTCGCCCGTGACCAGCATCTCGAACGCTGCCTTGCGACCCAGGTTGCGCGACAGCGCCACGCTGGGGGTGGCGCAGAACAGGCCCAGGTTGACGCCGCTGACCGCAAAGCGCGCATCGCTGGCCGCCACCGCCAGGTCACACATGGCGACCAGCTGGCAGCCGGCGGCGGTGGCGATGCCGTGCACGCGGGCGATCACCGGCACGCGCAGGCGTTGCAGGGCCAGCATCACCTGGCTGCAATGGTTGAACAGGGTCTGGTAATAGGCCGGCGACGGCGCGGCGCGCATTTCCTTCAGGTCATGGCCGGCGCAAAAGGCCCGGCCCGCCGCGGCGATTACCAGCACGCGTGCGCTGTCGTCTTGCGCAATGGCTTCGATGGCCTGCTGCAGGGCGGCCAGCATGTCCTCGGACAGGGCATTGAAGGCCTGCTGCCGGTTCAGCGTCAGGGTGACGACGCCGCGCGCATCGCGGGTGGAGAGGATCAGCGGTTCGGTGGGGGACATGGCAGCGGCACTCCTGGGCACGGTGAATGCCAGGATTGTGCCGCCATCGGCCGGGTGCGGGGCCAGTCGGTGGGCAGGATGGGCTGTTTCAAAAGAAATTGGCCCTTCGCCCTTGTCGTTAGTTCGCCAAAAGCTATTATTTTTATAGCAATTTGAACGCTTCGCGCGCCGCTGCCACCGTCTGCGCAATGTCGTCCGCGCTATGGGCGGCGCTGACGAAGCCGGCCTCGTACAGCGCCGGGGCGATGTAGACGCCGCGGTCGAGCAGGCCGTGGAACAGGGTGTTGAACTTGGCGCCTTCGGTCTTCATGACCTGGCCGTAGTTCTGCGGCAGTGCCGGCAGCAGGAAGAAGCCGAACATGCCGCCCTCGCAGTCGGCGCTGAAGGGCACGCCTTCGGCCGCGGCGGCGGCCTGGAGGCCGTCCACCAGTGAGCGGGTCTTGCCGGCCAGCGCATCGAAGAAGCCGGGCTTGCGGATCTCGCGCAGCGTGGCCAGGCCGCAGGCGGTGGCCACCGGGTTGCCCGACAGCGTGCCGGCCTGGTAGACCGGGCCCAGCGGCGCCATCTGCTCCATCAGGGCGCGCGGGCCGCCGAAGGCCGCCAGCGGCATGCCGCCGCCAATGACTTTGCCCAGTACCGTGATGTCCGGCTTGAACCCGGGGATGGCTTTGGCATACACGCTTTGCGCGCTGCCCAGCGCCACGCGGAAACCGGTCATCACCTCGTCGAACACCAGCAGTGCGCCGTGCTGGCTGCACAGCTCGCGGCAGCGCTGCATGAAGGGCACCGAGGCGCGCACGAAGTTCATGTTGCCGGCAATCGGCTCGATCATCAGGCAGGCCACGTCCTTGCCGTGCAGGGCGAAGGCTTCTTCCAGCTGCTGCACGTTGTTGTACTCCAGCACCAGGGTGTGCTGCACCACCTCGGCCGGCACGCCGGCGCTGGTCGGGTTGCCGAAGGTGGCCAGGCCCGAGCCGGCTTTCACCAGCAGCGCATCGGCATGGCCGTGGTAGCAGCCCTCGAACTTGATGATCTTGCTGCGCCCGGTGGCGCCGCGCGCCAGGCGGATGGCGCTCATGCCGGCTTCGGTGCCGGAGCTGACCAGGCGCACCATCTCCATCGACGGCACTTCCTTCAGGATTTCCTCGGCCAGCTCGATCTCGCGCTCGGTGGGGGCGCCGAAGGAGAAGCCTTCCAGCACGGCCTTCTGCACCGCTTCCACCACCGCCGGGTGGCCGTGGCCCAGGATCATCGGGCCCCAGGAGCCGATGTAGTCGATGTAGCGCCGGTCATTGGCGTCCCAGAAATAGGCGCCTTGCGCGCGTTTGACGAAGCGCGGCGTGCCGCCAACGGCGCGGAAGGCGCGCACGGGCGAGTTCACGCCGCCGGGAATGACGCGCTTGGCGCGCTCGAACAGGGCGTCGTTGAGGTCAGTGTTGTGTGTCATGGGGAGGAAATTCAAAGCTGGCGGCGGGACCCGACGACTCATCGTCGGTTTCGTCTGCGTCGGTATCGTCTGGCTGGGCCCAGAACAGCCGGTCGGGCACCACGTTCCCCATGCCCGGGCGGAAGCCGCTGTCCAGGCAGTGGTCGAGGTAGCCCAGGGCTTCGGTGAAGGCTTCGCCCAGGTCGCAGCCACTGGCAATCAGGGCCGCCAGGGCGGCCGACAGCGTGTCGCCGGCGCCGGAGAACACCGCTTCGAAGCGCTCGAACTTGACGCTGCCCAGCACGGTCTGGGGCGAGGCCAGCACGTTGTCGATGAACTGGTCGGGCGCCGGGATGCCGGTGACCAGGGTGTAGGACACGCCGAACTCGGCGGCGGCGCGGGCGATGTCGCGCGCGCTGGGCGCGCGGTCGGCACTCCAGTCCGGCAGCAGCCAGCGCGACAGGGTGCTGTGGTTGCCCACCAGCACAGCGGTCTGCGGCAGCACCAGTTCTTGGAAGGCGTCCAGGTAGAGGTCGATCTGGACTTCGCTCCACCACGACAGGTTGGGCATGTAGGCGATCAGCGGGATGTCCGGGTAGTCCGATGCCGCCTCGGCGATGGCCGTCAGGTTCTCCGGTGTGCCGGCGAAGCCGACCTTGATGACCTGCACCGTCACGTCTTCCAGCAGGGTGCGGGCCTGCTCGGCCACCACCTCTTCGTCAAAGGCGAAGTGCTCGAAGATTTCGGCCGTGTCGCGGGCATACGTGCCGGTGACCACTGGCAGCGCGTGCGCACCCACCGAGGCGATCGCCGTCGCGTCGGCGGACAGGCCGCCGGCGCCACTGGGGTCGTTGGCATTGAAGACCAGCACGCAGGCGGGGCGGTCTTCTTCGTGTTCAGTGTCGGTTGGGGATGGGGTTTGCATGGGCTGGCCTGCAGTTGTCATCAGGCAGAATATCGCATGTTGCGACGCCATGGGTCCCAATCGGCCATGTCGCCTCTATACAATGATTGAATTCTATTCGAGGCTCCGTAAGCTGTGAGTGAAACCAATACGTGGATGTGTCTGATTTGTGGCTGGATCTATGACGAGGCAACCGGCTGCCCGGAGCACGGCATTCCACCCGGCACAAAATGGGCGGATGTGCCCATGAACTGGACCTGTCCTGAATGCGGGGCTCGCAAAGAAGACTTCGAGATGGTCCAGATCTGAAAGATCTGTATCAAGATGTTTGCCGCAGAACCCGCCCATCACTGATCAGGAGCACCGTTCCGTGAGTATCCAAGAACCGGCCCTCAAGGTCCTCGTGATCGACGACAGCAACACCATCCGGCGCAGCGCCGAGATCTTTCTGAAGCAGGGCGGCCACGATGTGCTGCTGGCCGAAGACGGTTTCGATGCCCTGGCCAAGGTGAACGACTACGAGCCGCATCTGATCTTCTGCGACATCCTGATGCCCCGGCTCGATGGCTACCAGACCTGTGCCATCATCAAGCGCAACCCGAAGTTCGCTGCCGTGCCGGTGGTGATGCTGTCATCCAAGGATGGCGTGTTCGACAAGGCGCGCGGCCGCATGGTGGGCGCGCAGGACTACCTGACCAAACCGTTTACCAAAGACCAGTTATTGCAGGCTGTACAGCAGTTTGGCATAGTCACGCAAGGAGTAAATTGATGCCGGTAAAAAAAGTTCTGATCGTTGACGATTCCAAGACCGAGCTGATGTTCCTGACGGACCTGCTGCAGAAAAATGGCATGGCGGTCAAGACCGCGGAAGGGGCCGACGAGGCGTTCCGCCGGCTGACGGAGGAAAAGCCGGACCTGATCCTGATGGATGTGGTCATGCCGGGTCAGAACGGTTTCCAGCTCACGCGTGCCATCAACCGCACGCCGGAATACGCCGACATCCCCATCATCATCTGCTCCAGCAAGAATCTGGAAACGGACCGGGTCTGGGGGCTGCGCCAGGGCGCGCGCGACTATGTGACCAAGCCGGTTGATGCCGCTGAACTGCTGGGCAAGATCAAGGCATTGGGCTGATCGCTGAACCCATGGCCAATCGCGAAGCACTCCGGGAGCTCCAGACACGACTTGCCAGCCGCCTGCAAACGGCCAAGGTCGAGGGGCTGTCCATTTCGTGGCTGGCCGTGCGCGCGGGGGGCAACAACTACCTGTTTCCGCTGGCGCAATCGGGAGAGATTTTTCCGCTGTCGGACATTCAGGTGGTGCCTTATGCGCGTCCCTGGTTTTTGGGGGTGGTGAATTTGCGCGGCGGCCTGTACGGCGTCGTTGACCTGGTGGCCTTCATCGGGAAGGAGCGTGCCTCAGGGCGCTCCGAGCCGTTGCCGGGGGAGACCAATGTCGTCACCTTCAATACGGCATTGGAGGTCAATAGTGCACTGCTGGTCGATGGACTGGCGGGCCTGCGCCACGTGGAAACGTTTTCGGGATCCGAGCCGCCGCCGGCGTCGGCGCCCGCGTATTTCGGGAGTCGGTACGTGGATGCCAGTGGAGAGTTCTGGCAGGAGATCAATCTCCAGCTGTTGTCGCAGCTGCCTGAATTCCTGAGCATCAGTGCTTAAGTTACAACTTGGGGTTCCACCATGTCTGTTGTCGATCAACTGAAAAACCTGTTTGCCCCAAAGAAGGCGGCTGATTCCGAACAGGCCTCGAGCCTGAGCCTGGCTACGCCCGACGAGACGGTTGGCGGTGGCAACACCGAACCCATGACGGCCAGTACGCAAGCCCAGCTTGTGACAGAGGTCGAGGCGGTACCGGCCGCGCCGACCCCGCCGAAGGTGGACCCGGGTGACCTCATTTCGGTACCCGTGCTGGGCCGGCATACCGTGGTCGCGCATCAGCGTCTGCTGGCTTCGTTGCTGGGGCTGTCGCTGGTGGCGTTGGCTTCCGTGGCGTTTGTGGGCTTGAACGGTGCGGACACGGTGGCGCAGCAGGTGAGTGCCAGCGGTCAGGCCCTGATGCAGTCGCAGCGTCTGGCGAAGTCGGTATCGCAGGCCCTGGTGGGGGTGCCGCAGGCCTTCCCGGAAGTGGCTGAGAGCGCGAGCATTTTCGCCAAGACGCTGAAGGGCCTGAAGGACGGTGACGACGACCTCCGCTTGCAGGCGCTGGACAACGAATTGCAGCCGCAGCTCGAGAAGATCCTGCCCTTGATGTTCAAGGCGGAAAAGAGTGCGGCTGTCATCATGGCGCAGCAGAAAATCCTGACCCAGGTCGGCTCGGCGCTGCGCTTGATCAACCGCCAGTCATCGGACCTGCTGGAAATCGCCGAAACGGTGTCCTCGCTCAAGCTGCAGCAGAATGCGCCGGCCACCGAAATCTCGGCCGCGGGCCAACTGGTGATGTTGACCCAGCGCATCGGCAAGTCGTCCAACGAGTTCCTGACGGCCGAAGGCGTGAGCCCGGAGGCGGTGTTTCTGCTGGGCAAGGACTTGAACTCCTTCAAGGAAATTGCGCAGGGCCTGCTCGATGGCAGCCCCGAACTGCGTCTGAGTGCGACCAAGGATGCGCAGACCCGCGAACAGCTGGTGGCCCTGATCAAGCTGTACGAGCAGACACGTACCCAAGCGGGCGCCATTCTGGGCAATCTGCAGGGTCTGGTGTCGGCGCGTGAGGCACAGGTCACCATCATCGCGGACAGCGAACCGATCCGACGTGATCTGGAAGAGCTGCAGGCCCGTCTGGCAGCCAACACCGGTCTCGGACCGGTGGCCCTGCTGTCGCTGGGTGGCGCCGCCCTGTTCTCGCTGTTGTGTGCGGCCGGTCTGGCCTATGTCCAGTTGCAGGACAGCCGCAAGCGCCAGGGACTGGCCGAGGCGCAACGGCTGGAAGCCGAGCGCCAGGAGCATGAAGCCAAGCGTGTGAACGATGCCAACCAGGCCGCCATTTTGCGCCTGATGAACGAACTGCAGACGGTGGCCGAAGGCGATCTGACGCAGGAAGCCACGGTGACCGAGGACATCACCGGGGCCATTGCCGACTCCGTGAACTACACGGTGGAGGAGCTGCGCTTGCTGGTGGGCAACGTGCAGAACACGGCGACCAAGGTGGCGCAGACAACGGCCGAAGTGGACCAGACCTCGACCGAGCTGCTGGCCGCATCCAACGAACAGCTGCATGAAATTCGCGAAACCGGCCGTTCAGTGGTGGATATGGCCACTCGAATCAACGAGGTGTCGGTGCAGGCGCAGGAGTCAGCCGCCGTGGCCCGCCAGTCGCTGCAGGCTGCCGAATCCGGTCTGCAGGCCGTGCAGGACGCCATCGGCGGCATGAACTCGATTCGTGACCAGATTCAGGAAACCTCGAAACGGATCAAGCGCCTGGGTGAGTCGTCGCAGGAGATTGGTGAAATCACCGAGCTGATTTCCGACATTACCGAACAGACCAACGTGCTGGCCCTGAATGCTGCCATTCAAGCGGCCTCAGCGGGTGAAGCCGGGCGCGGCTTCTCGGTGGTGGCGGAGGAGGTGCAGCGACTGGCTGAACGCTCGGCCGATGCAACGCGTCAGATTGCCGCCCTGGTGAAGGCGATTCAGACCGATACCCAGGACGCCGTGGCCGCCATGGAGCGCTCCACCCAGGGTGTGGTCGAAGGGGCCAAGCTGTCCGACAACGCCGGTACGGCGCTGACCGAGATCGACCGCGTGTCGCGCCGGCTGGCCGAACTGATTGAAGAAATTTCCGGTGCGGCGTCCAAGGAGGCCGGTCTGGCCAATGTGGTGGCCGACAACATTCAGCACATTTTTGCCGTGACGGAGCAGACCGGTGAAGGTACGCGCTCCACCGCCGCCCAGGTGCGCGAGCTCTCGCGCATGGCCGAAGAGTTGCGCCAGTCGGTGGCTCGTTTCAAGATCGCCTGACCGGAAAGTCCGCTCAACGTCATCCGCAGGAGTGAACCCACCCATGCAAGCGTACGCAGCCATCAGCAGCGAGCCCGAAGTGGCCGGCAACGATCTCGGGCCCTTGGCCTGGGTGCTGGACGAGCTCCGCAAATCGCTCGATGGCGCGACCAAGGCAATCCGTCGCTTTGTCCGCGACGCCGAACTGGCGCGCGGCTCCGAACTGGAGTCTCTGGATGCCAGCCAGTTGCGCATTGCGCGTCAGCAGCTGCACCAGGCCGTGGGGGCACTGGAAATGGTGGGGCTGGGGGCGCCGGCCAAGGTGCTGCGCGCCATGGAGGCCCTGGCGCAGAAATTTGTGCAGCGCCCCGAGTTTTGCAGCGAAGAGGCGGCCACCAAGGTCGAGCGCGCCAGTTTTGCCCTGATGGAATACCTGGAGGCGGTGCTGAGAGGTCAATCCGTCTCGGCGGTGGCGCTGTTTCCGCAATACCGCGATGTGCTGCAGCTGGTCGGGGAGGATCGCATCCATCCCGCCGATCTGTGGGCGCACGAATGGCGCTGGATTGACATGGCATTGCCGGTCCAGCCCGGGCCGCTGGCTTACGCGCCCGCGGTGCGGACCCAGATGGACCCGGCGGTGCTCAGCATGGTCAAGACGGGCAGTGTCTCGTCGGCCAGAATCCTGCGCGACATCAGCCTGGGGCTGGCTGCGGGCGAGCAGGCACCCGAGCCGCGGGTGTTCTGGAAGGTCTGTGCTGCCTACTTCGAGGCGCTGATCCAGAAACTGTGTCCGACCGATGTCTACGTCAAGCGGGCTGCTTCCCGTGTCCTGTTGCAGTACGCCAGTCTGGCGCGTGGCGACCACACCGTGTCAGACCGGCTGGCGCAGGATTTGCTGTTTTTCTGTGCCCAGTCCGTTCCGGCTTCGGACGCCGATGCGCCGGTGCTGGCTGCGGTACGCCAAGCCTATGGTCTGGCGCAAGAGCGGCCGGTCGACTATGAGACGGTGCTGTTCGGACGCTTCGATCCGGCGCTGCTGATCCAGGCGCGCAAACGCATTGCCACCGCCACCGATACCTGGTCAACGCTGTCCGGTGGCGACACCAACCGGCTCAAGGTGGTGACGGATCAGTTCAATCTGGTGTGCGACTCCATTCTGAAGCTGCACCCGGAGAGCGGTGAACTGGCGCGTGCCCTGACGCGGGCCGTCGAGAGCACAGTGCGTTCCGGTGAGCCGCCTGCCACGGCGGTGGCGATGGAAGTCGCCACGGCGATCCTCTACCTCAACGCCGCTTACGAGGACATGGACCCCACCGACACCAGCATGGCCGAGCGTGGCCGTCGCCTGGCGCTGCGCCTGGAGCACGTGATGGCCGGCGGCCAGCCTGAGCCGCTGGAGAGCTGGATGGAAGATCTGTACCGGCGCGTCAGTGACCGGCAGACCATGGGCGGTGTGGTCGATGAATTGCGCACCACGCTGGCCGAGGTGGAGAACTCGCTGGACCAGTTCTTCCGCAAGCCGCAGGACAGGCAACCGTTGGCCGAGGTGCCAAGCCGACTGGGGCAGATGCGCGGGGTGTTTTCCGTGCTCGGCCTGGATCAGGCCGCGTTGGCCACGCTGCGTCTGCGTGACAGTGTGGAACGGTTGCTGGTGGACGAGGTCGACGAAGCCACGGCACGCACGGGTGTGTTTGAGAAACTGGGCAACAGCCTCGGTGCGCTCGGTTTCCTGATCGACATGCTGAGTTACCAGCGCGCCTTGGCCAAGAAGCTGTTTGTCTACGATGAGGAACTGGGCGAGTTCGTAGCCTTGATGGGGCGCGAAAAGGAAGCCATACCAGCCCCGTCGCCCGAGGTGGCACGCATGCCGGCGCCGGAAGCGGCGCCGCTTGCCGCCGAAATTCCCGAGGCGGCCGAGCGGCTGCAGGAAGTGGCCGCGCTGGTGTCGGAGCCGCTGGCGCCGGTGTCCGAGCCGCCAGCGCAGACGTTGGCAGGCGAAGACGATGACGCGGATCTGCGGGAAATCTTTCTGGATGAGGCGCGAGAAGTGGTACGCAACGGCCAGGAGGCCTTGGCGGCACTGACCGGCGACCCGAAGGATCTGGGACAGCAGACCACGGTGCGCCGGGTCTTCCATACCCTCAAGGGCAGCTCGCGCATGGTGGGTCTGGACGAGTTCGGTGAAGCGGCCTGGGCCATGGAACAGCTGCTCAACAGCTGGCTGGCCGAGCAGAAACCAGCCAGCGAAACCTTGCTGCAGCTCTCAGAGGAAGCCATGCAAGGCTTTGCCCGCTGGGTGGAGGATATTGCCCAGGGCCGTGACGCGGCCTGGAGCGCGGCGTCTTTCCGCCAGGCGGCGGATGCCCTGCGGTTCGACGGACGGCTTGTTGCGCTCGACATTCCCGGCACTGCCATGCCGCCTGCATCGCAGGAGCCGCTGTCGGTCGAGCCAGAATTGGAAGTGCCTGCACCACCGGCCGAGCCGCTGCCCGAGCTTGAGCTGACGCCTGAGTTCGCGCTGGAGATTCCGCCGGCGTTTGATGCGGACCAGAGCGCCCGAGCCGCGGAGGCTGTGATCGAGCCGCCGCTGGAACTCGATGGCATCGACTTCGGCAGTTTGGCCGCCGTGTCCTTGCCAACCCCGTCCGATGTCGTGGCACCTGCCTTGGAAGCCGGCGCCATGGACTTCGACGAGGCAGTCACCCGACCCGGCACGCTGGAGGCGGTACCCGCATGGGTGCCCGGCGCAGATGGCGAGGGGGTTCCCGCCGAACTGTCATTGGACGAAGCGGCGGAAGACGAGGCGTTCGAATTGGCAGAGATCCAGTTGCCGGAACTGGAGCTGCCACCCCAGGTGCCGGTTGAGCCGGCCGCTGAAAGGTTGGTCTCGTCGGTGGCCGACACCGAGGACGATGAGCAGGTCAAGGTCATCGGTTCTTTGCGCATCGGCATTCCACTCTACAACGTCTATCTCAACGAGGCCGATGAATGGTCGCGTCGCTTGCAGACCGAGCTCAGTGAGTGGGCGCTTGAACTGCATCGCCCGGTCTCCGACTCCACGGTGGCGCTGGCCCATTCGCTGGCCGGTAGCTCGGCCACGGTTGGTTTCCGCGCGCTGTCCGAGATTGCACGGGCCCTTGAACAGGCCCTGCAGCATGTGCGCCTGCAGTCCCAGGGACAGACGGAACAAGCCGACATTTTCCTGGCTGCTGCCGACAATATCCGGCATTTGCTGCATCAGTTCGCGGCGGGCTTCCTCAAGGAACCTGATCCGCAGTTGCTCGACGCGCTGCACAGCATCCTGACGACCGACTTCGCCAGCACAGGTGCCGGTGTGCTCACGGCGCCCCCCCCGATAGCACTCGACATTCCGGGCGATGCTGTCGTTGAAGCCGATGAGGCAGCGGCGGAGACCATCGATGCCGAAGAGGATTTTTCGCTCGATTTCGTCTCGACTTCGCAAGAGGCCGCCCCGCAGCCTGAGGCTGCGCCAGCCCCCGTTTCCGCACCGATCCACAGCCATGTAGGCGCGGCGCAGATCGTGGTGGACGACCGTGTTGACGACATCGACGCGGTGGATACCATTGATCCCGACCTCTTCCCGATCTTCGAGGAAGAAGCGGCCGAACTGTTGCCTCAGCTCAGCGGCTCTCTGCGCGAGTGGTCGGCCCGGCCCGAGAACAGCGACGCGCGGATGGAGGTGCTGCGGGTGCTGCACACCCTCAAGGGCAGTGCCCGTCTGGCCGGCGCCATGCGCCTGGGTGAGATGGCGCACCGCATGGAGTCGGCCATCGAGCAGATGGGCGCCGATTTTGTGCAGGCGTCGCAGATTGACCCCTTGCTGACGCGTTTCGATGCACTGCAGCAGGACTTTGATGCCTTGTGTGCCGACAGCGCCCGGGCGCAGGCCACGCCGGTTGAGGCCGTAGAAATGCCGCAGGCCGTCACGGCGGCCGTGGTCCCGACGGTTCCGCTGACGAACGTCGCCTCGTTGGCACAGATGCAGCCTTTGACTGCGCCGTTGATGCCGGCCGTGCGACATGGTACAGGCCAGTCGGTGCGGGTGCGTTCGCAACTGCTCGACCGGCTGCTCAACCAGGCGGGCGAGGTCATGATCACGCGCTCCCGTCTCGACGTGCGTGTGGGCCAGCTGCGCAGTTCGCTCGAAGAACTGACCGGTAATCTGGACCGGTTGCGCCAGCACCTGCGCGATATCGAGCTGCAGGCCGAAAGTCAGATGCAGTCACGTCTGGCCCAGGCCAAGGACACGGCGCAGGGCTTCGATCCGCTGGAGTTCGACCGTTTCACCCGCGTGCAGGAGCTCACACGCATGATGGCCGAGTCGGTCAATGACGTGGCGACCGTGCAGCGCAATCTGCTGCGCACGGTGGAAAGCACGGAGGATGATTCCATCGCCCAAGCGCGCCAGGCGCGCGAGCTGCAGCGCGATCTGTTGCGCACGCGCATGGTCGAGTTCGAGAGCATTTCCGAACGCCTCTATGGCGTGGTGCGGCAGGCAGCCAAGGATGCCGGCAGGCAGGTCAAGCTCGATATCGCCGGCGGTTCGCTTGAGATGGACCGCGGCGTGCTCGAGCGGATGGCGCCCGCCTTCGAGCACATGCTGCGCAATGCCGTGGCGCATGGCATTGAGGCGCCGGCCCGGCGTGAGTCGCTTGGCAAATCGCCGGTTGGCACCATCACGATCGAACTGCACCAGGAAGGCAATGACGTTTCGATCACCTTCCTCGACGATGGTGCCGGCCTGAATCTGGCGCGCATTCGCGAGAGAGCACAGGCCCATGGCCTGGTGCCGTCCGGCGAGATGCTGTCGGATGCCGATGCCGCCAATCTGATCTTTACGCCGGGTTTCTCCACGGCGACGCAGGTGACGGAACTGGCCGGGCGTGGTATCGGCATGGACGTGGTCCGCTCGGAAGTCTATGCCCTGGGCGGTCGAATCGAAATCGGCACCGAAGCGGGGCAGGGTACCCGTTTCAAACTGGTGTTGCCGCTGACCACGGCAGTGACCCAGGTGGTCATGCTGCGCATGGGGCATCTGGCAGTGGGCGTGCCGGCCAATCTGGTTGAACTCGTGCGGCGCGTCTCGGTGCCTGAGCTGGAGCAGGCCTACCAGAGCGGCAGCTTCGAGTATGCGGGCGAGACCATGCCCTTCTTCTGGGCGGGGGCGCTGTTGCAGTCATCCGGCCGCAGCCATGAAGCCCACGGCAAGACCCTGCCGGTGGTGATTTGCCGCAGTGCGGGCCAGCGTCTGGCCATTCACGTCGATGAAATCCTGGGCAACCAGGAGGTGGTGGTGAAGAACCTCGGGCCGCAGCTCTCACGGCTGCCGGGCCTGGCCGGCATGTCGGTGCTGGCATCGGGCGCGGTCGTGCTGGTCTACAACCCGGTGGCGCTGGGTGCGATTTACGGCGAGCGGGCACGTGAACTGCAACTGGCTGCCCAAACGAGCGATGCCACCTTGTCGCAAACCGGTGCGGGTGAGGTTGGGCCTGCGGGGCGATTGGCGGCCAGCGAGTTGCCGCTGGTGCTGGTGGTGGATGACTCCATCACGGTGCGCCGTGTCACGCAGCGTCTGCTCAAACGCGAAGGCTACCGTGTGGCCCTGGCGACCGATGGTCTGCAGGCGCTGGAACGCTTGCAGGAAGAGAAGCCGACCGTCGTGCTGACAGACATCGAAATGCCGCGCATGGACGGCTTCGATCTGGTGCGCACCATCCGCAACGATGCCCGTCTGCAGGATCTGCCCATCATCATGATCACGTCTCGGATTGCGCAGAAACATCGTGAGCATGCACGTGAGCTCGGTGTCAACCATTACCTGGGCAAGCCCTATTCGGAAGATGAGCTGCTCAATCTGGTGCACCAGTATTCTGTTGGCACTGTTGCAGCCTGATTTCGGGGCCTGGCCCTTGTCAATCAAGCGTTGGGTGCTATCAAAACCGTAGTCATTCAGCGGTGCTTCTTGACGATGCCATAACGCTGCAAGGTCTGGGCGCGTGCCACCTCGTGCATCACCAGCGGGCAGGGGTAGTTGACGCCCAGTTCGATGCCGGCGCTGCCTAGCGCCAGTGGGCTGGCCTTCCACGGGGCATGCACGGCGGCAGTCGGCAGGGCTGCCAGTTGCGGCAGGTAGCGCCGGATGAATTTGCCGTCCGGGTCGAACTTCTCACTCTGGCTCACCGGGTTGAAGATGCGGAACCAGGGTTGCGCATCGCAGCCGCTGGAGCTGACCCACTGCCAGCCGCCATTGTTGGCGGCCAGGTCGAAGTCGTTGAGTTTCTCGGCGAAATACTTCTCGCCCCAGCGCCAGTCGATACCGAGGTCCTTGACCAGAAAGCTGCCGGCCACCATGCGCAAGCGGTTGTGCATGTAGCCGGTCTGGTTGAGTTGCAGCATGGCGGCGTCGACCAGGGGATAGCCGGTGCGCCCTTCGCACCAGGCCTGAAACAGTGCCTGGGCGTGTGGGCCGCGCTCCCAGCGGATGGCGTCGTATTCGGGCTTGAAGGCGCCGGTGCAGACGTGCGGAAAGTTGGCCAGGATCTGGAAGTAGAACTCGCGCCACACCAGCTCGCTCAACCAGACTGCGGCACCACGGCTGCCGCTGAGGCTGCGCTGCAACGCCGTGGCGACCAGTTTGCGGATGGACACCGTGCCGAAGCGCAGATGCACGCTCAGGTAGCTCGGTCCCTTGACGGCCGGAAAATCGCGTGTCTCGTGGTAGTGGTCCATGCGCTCGAAGAAATCCGCGAACAGTTCGCGGGCGCCGCTGGTGCCGGTGGGAATCTTGAGTGCGGCCAGATTGGTGGCTTCGAATCCGAGGTCATGCAGTTCGGGGATGGCCTGGCTCAGTCCCGCCGGCCGCGCGGCCAGGGCTGAGGCCAGTGGTGCCGGGTCCTGGATGCGCAAGGGCTGGGCCTGGAGCTTGGCCAGCCAGGCACGCTGGTAGGGGGTGAAGACACCGTAAGGCGTGCCGGTCTTGGTCAGGACCTCGCGTCCTTCGAAGATCACGTGGTCCTTGCAGGTGTGCAGGGCAATGCCCAGGTTGGCCAACTGGCCGCGCACCCGGGCATCCCGTGCGATGGCCTGGGGTTCGTAGTCGTGGGCGGTAAACACGGCTTGTACCTTCAGCGCCTGTGCCAGTTCCGGAACCAGCTCGCTGGCAACGCCGTGGCGCACGATCAGGCCAGCCTCGGGTCTGGCCGCCAGTGAGCGCAGACTCGCATCAAGTTCGAGCAAGGAGGCATGGATGAATTCAACACGCCGGTCCGCCCGGGGCAGGGGGGCGAGGATGTCGCGGTCGAAAACGAAGGCGCAAAAAACCTGCCGGCACTGCTGCAATGCCAGGCACAAGGCGGGGTTGTCGTCGGTGCGCAGATCGCGCCGGAACCAGACCAGGCCGGAATCGAAGGGTTTTTGCATGATCGCCGCTAAAATCCACGAATGTCCGATGATTCTGCACCCATCAACCTCACGAATCATTTCCTGATTGCGATGCCCGGACTGGCAGATGCGGCTTTCTCCAAAAGCGTGGTCTACCTCTGCGAGCACAGCGAGCGCGGGGCACTCGGACTGGTGATCAACAAACCCAGCGATATCCGGCTGCAGAACCTGTTCGACAAGGTCGACCTGCCGCTGGGCCGTGCCGACCTGAAGGACGAACCGGTCTTCCAGGGAGGGCCGGTACAGACCGAACGCGGCTTCGTGCTGCACGAGGCCATCCTGCCCGAGAAGACCAAGTCCGAAGATCCGCTCTATGCCTCTACCATGGTCATTCCGGGCGGGCTGGAGATGACCACTTCGCGCGACGTGCTGGAGGCCCTGTCCACCGGTGGCGGGCCGCGCCGTGTGCTGGTGTCGCTCGGTTACGCCGCCTGGGGTGAAGGCCAGCTGGAGTCGGAAATCGGCGAGAACAGCTGGCTGACGGTCGATGCCGACCTGGCCGTGATTTTCGAGACCCCGGTGGCGCAGCGCTACGACAAGGCCTTGTCCCTTCTGGGCTTGCAGGCCTGGATGCTGTCGCCGGAAGCGGGGCACGCATGATGGAACACCCCCAGGCTTCGCGCACTGCGTGTCGCTACGCCCAACGTGCCAGCGCCAGAGGCGCAGGCTCTTCGGTCTGTCCAAGCCTGCGCAGGCAGGCTTGGAGCCGCAGCCCTCAGCCCCTTGCAGGGGGCAACACCAGTGGCCCGGCAGAGCCGGCTCCACGGCGTTCCGCGGTTTTCGTTCGCAGTGCGGAGACGGTGTTGGCATGAACACGGCCGCGCAGATGACTGCCGTTCCCGCCAATCAGCAAACCTTTCTGGCATTGGATTTCGGTCTCAAGCGCACCGGCGTGGCGGTGGGCAACCGGATGCTGCGCCAAGCCCAACCACGTCCTACGATACGGGCCGAAGGCGACGCGCGCTTCGACAAGGTCGCAGCCCTGCTCAAGGAGTGGCAGCCCGACGCCCTGGTGGTCGGGGTGCCCTTCCACCCCGACGGCGCGCCGCACGAGAATACGGTTCGGGCGCAGAAGTTTGCGCGCCAGTTGCGCGGGCGTTTCGGCCTGCCGGTCTACGAGGTCGACGAGCGCTACAGCACGACCGAAGCCCTGGCCGAGGGCGCCAAGGATGCCGATGCCGGCGCCGCCTGCATCATTCTGGAACAGTTTTTGAGGACGATGGCATGAGCACACTGGTATTGGATGCGGAGGCGCTGTACCGCGAACTGCTGCGCGGCGTGCGAGGGCTGTGTGACGGCCAGACCCGGCTGGTGGGCGTGACCTCGGGGGGCGCCTGGCTGGTGGAGCGGCTGCAGCGCGACCTGGGATTGCCAGGGGAGCCGGGCATCATTTCTTCCGCCATGCACCGCGACGACTTCGCCCAGCGCGGGCTGGCGGCCGGCGGCCAGACCCTGCTGCCTTTCGATGTCAACGCAGCGCAGATCCTGCTGCTCGACGACGTGCTCTACACCGGCCGCACCATCCGCGCCGTGATCAACGAGCTGTTCGACTACGGCCGCCCGGCCAGCATCCGGCTGGCGGTGATGGTGGATCGCGGCGGACGCGAGCTGCCGATCCAGCCGGACTATGCGGCGGCGCGGGTGACGCTGCCGCCCGGCCAGTCGCTGGCATTGGCGCGCAACGACCAAGGCAATTTCAGTTTCAAAGTGGAGGCCGCGTGACGGGCTGCCCGCTTGCACGTGACATGAACAGACCGCACTGACCGCCCAGCCCAAGATACGCACCATGCTTTACAAACGCAATCCCCAACTCAACAAGAACGGTGAGCTGATTCACCTGCTGTCGACCGAAGGACTGTCGAAGGACATCCTGACGCACATCCTCGACACAGCGGCCAACTTCGTCAGCGTCAGTGACCGCGAAGTCAAGAAGGTGCCGCTGCTGCGCGGCAAGAGCGTGTTCAACCTGTTCTTCGAAAACTCCACGCGCACGCGCACCACCTTTGAGATCGCTGCCAAGCGGCTTTCGGCCGACGTGATCAACCTCGACATCGCACGCTCTTCGGCGTCCAAGGGAGAGTCGCTGCTCGACACCATCGCCAATCTGAGTGCGATGGCGGCCGATCTGTTCGTGGTGCGCCATAGCGAGTCCGGCGCGCCTTATCTGATCGCCCAGCACGTGGCGCCGCATGTGCACGTCATCAACGCCGGCGACGGCCGTCATGCGCACCCGACGCAGGGCCTGCTGGACATGTACACCATCCGGCACTACAAGAAGGACTTTTCCAACCTGACGGTGGCCATCGTCGGCGACGTGCTGCACTCGCGTGTGGCGCGTTCCGACATCCATGCGTTGACGACGCTCGGTTGCGCCGAGGTGCGGGTGGTGGGGCCGAAAACGCTGGTGCCGGCCAGCATGGCGCCGATGGGCGTGCGCGTGTGCCACACACTGGAGGAAGGCATCAAGGGCTGTGACGTCATCATCATGCTGCGCCTGCAGAACGAGCGCATGAGCGGCGCGCTGCTGCCCTCGTCGCAGGAGTTCTTCAAGAGCTATGGCCTGACACCCGAGAAGCTGCAGCTGGCCAAGCCCGATGCCATCGTGATGCACCCGGGCCCGATCAACCGCGGTGTCGAGATCGACTCGGCCGTGGTGGATGGCAAACAGAGCGTGATCCTGCCGCAGGTGACCTTCGGCATTGCAGTGCGCATGGCGGTGATGAGCATCGTTGCTGGGAATGAGGCATGAACACCCCCAGGCTGCGCGACACGGTGTGTCGCTACGCCACCCCCCTCAAGGGGGCAGCGTCAGTGGCCCGGCAGAGCCGGTTCCACGACGCTCCCCGATTTGGTCTTGTGGTGCGCCAAGAGTTGTGCGCCGGGCTGT
Source organism: Curvibacter sp. (assembly GCA_031426755.1). Taxonomy (GTDB): domain Bacteria; phylum Pseudomonadota; class Gammaproteobacteria; order Burkholderiales; family Burkholderiaceae_C; genus Hylemonella. Next base: position 54,054 of record JASJPI010000015.1, on the reverse strand, counting down.
GGAGCTAAGAAGATGAAAGTACTGATCAAGAACGGCCGGGTGATCGACCCCGCCAGCAACCTCGATGAAATCGCCGACGTGGCCATCGCGGCCGGTCGCATCATCGCCATCGGCAGCGCGCCGGCCGATTTCGCTCCCAACCGCACGGTCGATGCGACGGGCTGCATCGTCGCTCCGGGCCTGATGGACCTGGCCTTGCGCCTGCGCGAGCCCGGGCACGAGCATGAGGGCATGCTGGAGTCCGAGATGGAGGCTGCGGTAACCGGCGGCGTGACCAGCCTGGTCTGCCCGCCCGACACCGACCCGGTGCTCGACGAGCCAGGCCTGGTCGAGATGCTCAAGTACCGCGCCGAGAAACTGCATCAGGCACGCGTCTTCCCGCTCGGCGCGCTGACGCGCAACCTGCAGGGTGAAGTGCTGACCGAGATGGTGGAACTGACGGAGTCCGGTTGTGTGGCTTTCAGCCAGGCCGATGTGCCGCTGGTCAACACCCAGGTGCTGCAGCGCGCTTTGCAGTACGCCAGCACCTTCGATTACGCGGTCTGGCTGCGTCCGCAGGATTACTACCTCGGCCAGGGCGTGGCGGCCAGCGGGGCGCTGGCCACGCGCATGGGCCTGTCGGGTGTGCCGGTGGCGGCGGAAGTCATCGCCATGCAAACCATTTTCGAGCTCATGCGTGCCACCGGGGCGCGCGTGCATCTGTGCCGTATCAGCAGCGCAGCCGGCGTGGCGCTGGTGCGCCAGGCCAAGGATGAAGGGTTGCCGCTGACCTGCGATATCAGCATCAACTCGCTGCACCTGACCGACACCGACATCGGCTACTTCGACAGCCGCATGCGCCTGAACCCGCCGTTGCGCCAGCAGGCCGACCGCGAGGCCCTGCGCGAAGGCCTGGCCGACGGCACCATCGATGCGCTGGTGTCCGACCACACGCCGGTGGATGAGGATGCCAAGGCGCTGCCGTTTGCCGAAAGCGAGCCCGGCGCCACCGGGGTTGAGCTGCTGCTGAGCCTGGCGCTCAAGTGGGGGCAGGAAAGCGGGGTCGGTCTGACGCGCGCCCTGGCCGTACTGACCAGCGAGCCGGCACGCGTGCTGGGCAACGCTTTAGGGACGCTGCAGATGAGCGCCGGCCAGCTGGTGATGGGGGGTGTGGCTGACGTCTGTGTCTTCGACCCGCAAGCCGAATGGGTGGTGCAGCCTGAAATGTTGCGCAGCCAGGGCAAGCATACGCCCTTCTCCGGCTACGAATTGCCTGGGCGAGTGCGCTGCGCCATCGTGGGTGGGCAGATTGCGTTCCAGGCCTGATCGGCCTGCCTCACGATGGCGCGCCGCCTGGCGTTTGTGGCGCGCCCTGCTTCACATCCTGGCCGGGCTGCTGACCATCCTGTTCCTGTTTCCGCGCTTGCCGCAGGAACAAAGGGAAATCCGGGTCCAAGTCTGGTCGCGCGAAATGCTGGCGCGCCTGGGCATCCGGCTGGTAGTGAAAGGGACGCCGGCAACCCGTGGGCCGGTGTTGCTGGTGGCCAACCACATCTCCTGGCTTGACATCACCTCCCTGCATGCGGCGCGCTACTGCCGCTTTGTCTCCAAGGCGGATGTGAAGAGCTGGCCGGTCATCGGTGCGCTGGCCGCTGGCGTCGGCACCCTGTTCATCGAGCGCGAATCGCGCCGCGATGCCATGCGCGTGGTGCACCACATGGCTGACAGCTTGCGCGCTGGCGATGTCGTGGCGGTGTTCCCGGAAGGCACTACCAGCGATGGCGTGCACCTGCTGCCCTTTCATGCCAATTTGTTGCAGGCGGCCATCACGGCAGAGGCGCCGGTGCAGCCGGTGGCCCTGCAGTTCCTGGAAACGCATGGCGGGCAGCGCAGCCTGGCGCCCTGCTACGTCGGTGACGACACCCTGTTCGGCTCGGTCTGGCGCACAGTGCGTGCGCGCGGCATCACGGTGCAGATGGTTTTCGGAGAGCCGCAGCCCGCCGTGGGGCGCGATCGCCGTACCTGGGCCGCAGATCTGCGCGCCACCATCGAACAGCTGCGCCAGCTGCCGCCGCACACCTGAGCTTCAGCTTGTTTCTTGCGCGATGGTGGCCGGACAGTCGACCTGGGCGCCGGCGCAAGGCATCTGGCACAGCTCGCCGTTGCGAAGCGAGCAAGCACGGTTGAAGGTCACCACATGGTCGACCTCGGGTCGGATGCCGATCCACTCGCCGATCTTGTGGTCATGGTGGCTGGGCACATGGGCCAGCACGGTCTGGCCGCTTTTCAGGCGCAGCGTGTAGAGGAACTCGGAGCCACGGAAGGCCTTGCGGATGATCTCGGCCTTCACCGGTGCGGTGTCGTCGTGCACGATGTCGTCGGCGCGCAGCAGCACGTCGCATTCGCCGGCAGCGAAAGCACAGGGCAGCGGGCATTCGGCCACATCGGTCAGGTCGCCCAGCGGGGTCTGCACCACGATCTGCTGGTTGACTTCACGGATGGTGGCCGGTGCAAACACGCCGTGGCCGATGAAGTTGGCGACAAAGCGCGAGGCCGGACGGTGGTACAGCGTGTAGGCATCGTCCCATTGATGCAATTGCCCCTCGTGCATGACCCCTATGGTGTCGCCGATGGCGAAGGCTTCCAGCTGGTCATGCGTCACGAACAGGGCCGTGGCCTGGGCTGCTTTCAGGATGCTGCGCACTTCGTGCGCCAGGCGCTCGCGCAGATCGACATCCAGGTTGGAGAAGGGCTCGTCCAGCAGCAGCAGCTGCGGGCGCGGTGCCAGCGCGCGCGCCAGCGCCACGCGCTGCTGTTGCCCACCTGAAAGTTCATGGGGGAAGCGGCTTTCGCTGCCTTCGAGCCCGACCAGCGCCAGCACCTCCTTGACGCGGGCGGTGCGCTCGGCCGCTGGCAACTGGTGGATGCCGAAGGCCACGTTGCGGTCGACATCGAGGTGGGGAAACAGCGCGTAGTCCTGAAACACCATGCCGATGCGCCGGGCTTCCGGCGGCAACTGGACGGAGGGGCTGCTCACCACCTGACCCGAGAGCCGGATGTCGCCGCCTGTCACCGGCTCCAGGCCGGCCACGGCACGCAGCAAGGTGGTCTTGCCGCAACCGGACGGGCCGATCAGCACGCCGATGTCGCCGGCACGCAGCCCCAGGGACACGCCGTTGACGGCCGGTTGGGCGCGGCCAGGATAGCGGACCTGGAGTTGGGAGACCTCTAGAAACATGGTGTCTCATTGTAGATGCTTACAATTCTCATTTATCCTGCCCGAGCGCTCACCCCTTCTCCTCATGCCGTCATACCGGCTTCGCCACCTCTTCCTGCTGCTGTTCACGGTCGTCCTGATGCTGCCTGTGCTGGCCGTCCTGGCCTCTTGGGTGCCCTGGGGCGAGCAGGTCGCGCAGACGGCCCAGATTCTGGGTGAAATGGCGCACACGGTTCTGCCCGATTACGTCGCCACCACGTTCTGGCTGTGCCTGATGGTAGCGGCGGGCGTGATGACGGTCGGACTGTCGGCGGCGGCGGCGGTGACCCTGTTTGACTTCCCGGGCCGCCGTGTTTTCGAGTGGGCCTTGCTGTTGCCGCTGGCCATGCCGGCCTATGTGGTGGCCTACGCCTACACCGATTTCCTGCAGTTCAGCGGCCCCTTCCAGACCCTGCTGCGCGGTCTGACGGGGCTGGAGGGCCGGGTCTTTCCGGAAATCCGCAACACGACCGGCGCTGCCTGGGTGCTGACCTTCTCGCTTTATCCCTATGTCTATCTGCTGGCGCGCACCGCCTTGAGTGAGCGCGCCACGCACCTGATGGAAGCGGCCCGTCTGCTGGGGGCGCCCCTGTCGCGCCGCATTCGCGAGATTGCCTTGCCGCTGGCCCGGCCCGCGGTCGCCGCCGGTGTGGCACTGGCCTTGATGGAGACGCTGGCGGACTTCGGCGTGGCCAGCTATTTCGGCATCCAGACCTTTACCGCCGGCATCTACAAGGCCTGGCTGGCCATGGACAACCGCATTGCGGCAGCGCAGCTCGCCACCATGCTGCTGCTGCTGGTGGTGCTCCTGCTGCAGCTGGAGCAGCGGTCGCAGCGGCGCATGCGCTTTGCCACCCGCGGCGTGCGCGCCGGTGGCGCCGAGGCGCGGCCGGTGCGCTTGACCGGTGCGCGCAAGTGGCTGGCCTGGGGCGTCTGCGGCCTGCCGCTGCTCATGGGGTTTGTCGCGCCCGTGCTGTTCATGTTCCGGCCGTTGCTGGCGGAGTGGGCGGTGCTGCCCTGGGACCGCTTTGCGGTCTGGGCGTTCAACAGCGTGCGCCTGGGGCTGCTCAGCGCGGTGCTGGCAGTGGCCTTGGCCTTGCTGCTGGCCTTCAGCCTGCGACGCACGCCTGATCTCGTGACGCGTGCCGTGGTCTATCTGGCCGGGCTGGGCTATGCCATACCAGGGGCGGTGATCGTGGTCGGCCTGTTGCTGCCGGTCGGCTGGGCGCAGGCGCTCTGGCCGCAAAGCAGTCTGGCCTATTACCTGACGGCGACTTCACTCGGCCTGGTCTGGGCTTACCTGGTGCGCTTTTGCGCCGTGGCCCTGCAGTCGGTGCAAAGCGGCTATGCGCGCATTCCGGCCAGCTTCGATGATTCGGCGCGCATGCTGGGCACCGGCGACCTGGGGTTGCTGCGCCGGGTGCATTGGCCCTTGTTGCGCCGCTCTGCCATTGCGGCCACCCTGCTGGTCTTTGTCGATGTCATGAAGGAGCTGCCGGCCACCCTGGTGCTGCGGCCTTTTGACAGCGACACGCTGGCGGTGGTGGCCTACCAGCTGGCGCGCGACGAACGGCTGGGCGAAGCCGCCCTGCCTTCGCTGGCCCTGGTGCTGGTGGGGCTCATCCCCGTGATGCTGCTGAGCCGTACCCTGCGCCAGCGCAGCGCTTGAAAGCCTGCGTATAAAATGAGCAAGTACTGATATTGCGGGCCTTATCTGCCATGACCAAGCGAACCATTCAAGCGACCCCGGGAAGCGTGACCGAGCCGGATCAGGTGTTCGAGCTGGCCGCGGAGGTGTTTCGTGTGATGTCGGCACCCATGCGGCTGAAGATCATCAGCCACCTGTGCGACGGTGAGCGCAATGTGAGCTACCTGCTCAGCAAGATCGACACCACCCAGCCCAACATGTCGCAGCACCTCACCACGCTGTACCAGGCCGGTGTGCTGGGCAAGCGCCGCGAGGGGGTGCAGATCTACTACCGCATCGTCGATGACCGGGTCGCATCCCTGTGTCGTGCGGTGTGCACGCAGATCGCCACCGAGGCGAATTTCGAGTCGACCATCTGAGTCGGGCCGGGGCCGCCGGCCCCGGCAAGCCTCGCGTCAGGGCTTGAGATAGACGTAACCTTCCAATGCCTGCAGCCGGGCCACTTCGGATACGCCGGAAGGGACGATCCTGGTTTCCATCAGCAGCCGGTCGGGGTTGATGTTGCGGCTGATCAGGGTGTTGTTGCAGACGCGGAACTCGATGCCTTTGCCAGCCAGATCGCTCACCATGCCGCTGAACTCGCGGCCTTGCGCGTCCTTGGCGTCCTGGATCAGGAAGTTGATGCCCGGGCCGTGCGTGACCACCACGATCTTGGCCTTCGGGTCGGCATTCATGTGGTTGCGGACATTGTTCAGGATGGCCGGCACCGTGTTGACATCGGTGTTGACGTGATAGACCGCCTTGACCTGCGGCTCTTCCTTGGTGGTGGCACAGCCCGAAAGGGTGCCGCCGGCCAGCGCGGCGAGAGCAAGGGTGGCAATAAATTTATACATGATCATTTCCTGAAGTTGTCAGCCTAAAAAGAAGGGCCGGCGGGTGCCGGCCCTCGTGGGCCCGGGTTTGATGCCGGGCCCACGAGGCTTTAAAGCAGCGTGTCGGCCCAGATGTTCTGCGCCCAGTTCCAGGCGTAGACACCCTCCAGCTCGTTGGGCGCGGTGGACACGCCGCCGGAGCCCGGCACCGTCTTGAAGGTCTTTTCCGCGGCCACATACTGGTGTACCGAAGCCACATGCACCACCAGCTTGTCATTGACATAGCTGTAGCAGGTGTTGGTCAGCAGCGGCTGCGGATTGACGTCCATGCCCGACAGTTGCGCCACCACGGCGGCGGCCACCACCTTGCCATGCGAGTTGGCCATGTGGCCGGACTTGGGCATCAGCGGTGCGGCCAGCACCGAGTCGCCGATCACATGCACATCCTTGGCCGCGGTGGACTCGAAGGTCTGGTAGTTGACGTTACACCAGCGGTTGTTGACGTTGGCCAGGCCCGACTTCATCGCGATAGCGCCCGCGCTCATGTCCGGCAGCACGTTGAGCACGTTGGCCTTGATGTCGCTTTCGGTCTCGAACTTGATGATATTGGTCTTGGCATCCACACCGATGGCCTTGTGGTTGGGACGGAATTCCAGGATGCCCTTGTAGTTGTCGGCCCAGAATTTCTTGAACAGCGGGCCCTTGGAGGTGACGTCCGGGTTGGCGTCGAGGATCAGCACCTTGGACTTCGGCTTGGCCTGCTTGAAGTAGTGGGCCACCTGGCTGGCGCGCTCGTACGGGCCGGGCGGGCAGCGATAGGGGGCCAGCGGCACGGTGATGGCATAGACGCCACCATCGGGCATGGCTTCGAGCTGGCGGCGCAACGCCAGCGTTTCCGGGCCGGCTTTCCAGGCTTGCAGGATCTGGCCGGAGGTGCTGGCAGCCTGCAGGCCTTCGATGCTGTTCCACAGCATGTCGATGCCGGGCGAGACGATCAGCTTGTCGTAGCCGATGGTGGCGCCGCCGGCAAGCGTCACGGTTTTCTTGGCAGCGTCGATGCTGCTGACCATGTCGCGCACATGCGTCACGCCGTGCTTGCCGCTCAGGTTGTCGTAGGGCGTGGTGATGTCGCCGATGGTCTTGGAGCCACCGATCACCAGGTTGGAGAGCGGGCAGGAAATGAAGTTGGCATTGGGTTCGACCAGCACCACATCGATCTTGTAGTTCGACAGCATGCGCACGTATTTGGCGGCTGTCGCGCCACCGTAGCCGCCGCCAATGACCACTACCTTGGCCTTGGAGGGGATGGTGCCGGTGGTGGCACAGCCAACCATGCCGCCGAGAGTGCCGAGTGCCAAAGAGGCTTGAACAAAGCTGCGTCGTTTCATCATGGCAATCTCCCGTTTAGCGTTTCTGGGCAGCAAAATAGGTGGCGACCGTTTCGACCTGCTGTTCGGTCAGTCCTTTGGACAACTGGTGCATCACCGTGGCAGGCCGCGAGCCATCCTTGAACGCCTTGATCTGCTTGAGCATGTAATCCTTGGGCATGCCGGCCAGCGAAGGCACGGACGAACCGTCCGTGGTACGGCCTTCCGTGCCGTGGCAATTGGCGCAGGTGGCAGCCAGGGCGCGTGCGTGCAAAGCGGCTGAGTCCTGCGCCATGGCGGCGCTGGCAGCGAGGCTTGACAGCAGCACCGCCGCAAATTGGGTCTTGATGTGCATTAGGGTCTCCTTCTTGAGGGCGTTCGAAATATTGCCCCGGATCAATATAACCGGACGCTTAACCATTGTCCCGGGGACTTACCCTCGGAATATTAACGGACAGCGCGAGGATTGTTAGGGCGCCTTCATGTCGGCCTGCGTACCGACCACGCGTTCGCTCGGCCGGTTGACGTCGGTCGGCTTGTCCAGCAGCCGGTCGGTGAGTCCGGCGCCCGCCCACATGCCGATGAGCGCCAGCCAGGCTGTCAGGGCGAAGATCGATCCCCCCGTCATGCCGGCGCCCACCGCGCAACCGCCGGCCAGCATGGAGCCGAAGCCCATGAGGATGGCGCCGGCGATGTAGCGGCGCATGCTGTACCCGTCCTTGAAACCTTCGAGCAGGAAGTCCTTCCCGATCCAGGCGCCGATGAAGGCGCCGGCAAACACGCCCGGCAGCAGCCCGAAGTCGAAACCGATGGCCGGTGCGGGCGATGACAGCACCCGCATCAGCCATTCGGCCGAGGGGCCGCTGAAAGTCAGGCCCTGCACCTGCACCACCTGAAAGGAGTTGGACGAGATCAGGTAGGTGTACCACCAGCCGGCCGCCACCATCAGGCCGGTGCCGATGCCGCCCACCCATTTCCACAGGCCCCAGCCGCTGCGCACCGAGAAGTAGAGGGCGGCCGCGAACCAGACCAGACCGAAGAGCAGGCCTCCCCAGTGGCCAAGACCGGTGATGGCCAGCAGATCGCGCGTCGGGCCGCCTTCCACGGTCCACCAGGCACTGATGGTGTTGCGCAGGGGCGCCAGCGAGCCCGACAGTGCCGCCTGCGCCGTGACGGCGAAGATCAGGCCCGAGAGCAGGGCGCGCAGATTGCCGTTGGCCGACAGGACCAGCAGGCGGCTGGCACAGCCGCGCGTCATGATCATGCCGGCGCCGAACAGCAAACCGCCGATCAGGGCGCCCGAGAGGCTGCCGCGTGAGGCGATCTGCCGGGCCGTACCCACATCCAGCGAATGCAGCAGGATGAGTGCCTGCACCGCGACCACCGCCGTGGAAAAAGCCAGCAACCAGACCGAGAGTTTTTCTCCGAACTTGTGATGCCAGAACTCGATCACGGCAGCGCGCAGACAGAATTTGGAGCGCTGCGCAAAAAAGCCGAACAGGGCACCAATGCACAGCCCGCCCATCGCGAGGATGGTGCTCTCGCCATACTGTTCAAGTAGGGTTGCCAGATTCATGGGGTCGTCCCATAATTTAGTATTTGCTTATATTGGATAGTAATTTTTATTATGCGCGCCGGACTTGATCTTTCTCAAGTACTGGCGGTGTGACAATGAGAATGGCACAGCCGAAGATTGAATGGGTATGACGAAGACAACAAGCACTTTCCTGGCCCGCGCACTGGCTGGCCTGGGGCTGGCGCTGATGGCGGCATGGGTATGGGCCGATGAAGCGCCGCCCCTGGTGGCGCAGCAGGTGTCCCCCTCGGCCTGGTATGTCGAAGGCGCCTCGGCGCTCGGCTCGCCGGCCAACCAGAACTTCATCTCCAATGCGGCCTTCGTCGTGACCCCGGCCGGCGTGGTCGTGATCGATGCCCTGGGTTCGCCGGCGCTGGCCACGCGGCTGGTGGCGGAAATCCGCAAGCACACCTCCCAGCCCATCACCCATGTGATCGTCACGCACTACCACGCCGACCATATCTACGGCCTGCAGGCCTTGAAGGCGCAGGGCGCGCACATCATCGCGCACCGTGGGGCCAAGGAATACCTGAATTCCGAAACCGCGCGCTTGCGGCTGCAGGTGTCGCGCCAGGAACTGGCGCCCTGGGTCAATGACGACACCCGTCTGGTCGAGGCCGACGAGTGGATCGAAGGCGAAAAGAATCTGACGGTGGGCGGCGTCCAGTTCCAGATCAAACCGGTGGGTCCCTCGCACACGCCGGAGGACCTGGTGATGTACCTGCCGAGCGAGAAGGTGCTGTTCGCCGGCGATCTGGTGTTCCGCAGCCGCATTCCCTATGTCGGCCAGGCCGACAGCCGGCACTGGATCGTGGCGCTGGAGAAGCTGCTGGCATTCGATGCCACGGTCATCGTGCCGGGACACGGCCCGCTCTCGCACGAGGCGCGCAAGGACATGCAGCTCACACGCGATTACCTGATCTTCTTGCGCGAAAGCATGGGTCGGGCGGCGCAGAACCTCGAACCCTTCGAGGAGGCCTACAAGAACACCGACTGGAGCCAGTTCGAGCACCTGCCGCTGTTTCGTGTCGCCAACCGCATGAACGCCTACAACACGTATTTGCTGCTCGAACAGGAAGCCCGTTGATGGGAGCGACCGCTGTCAAATCTGCCCCTCGGGCGGGCAGTGGCCTGTCGCGCCGCGAGCTGCTGCTGGCAGGCAGCGCCCTGTGTGCCAGTGGCGTCGTGCGGGCGGCGCCGGCGACCCTGCCGCTGGCCGTGTCCCTGCAGGACGAGTTGGCGCAGGCGCTCAAGAAAGGCCAGCCGCTGGTGGTGATGGTCAGCCTGGAGGGCTGTCCCTTCTGCAAGGTGGCGCGCGAGAACTACCTCGGCCCGCTGCGTGAGCAGCAGGGGCTGCCGGTGGTGCAGGTCGACATGCGCAGCACCCGCGTGTTGAAAGACTTCCGTGGTGCCAGCCTCAGCCATGACGAGATGAGCCGCCAGTGGCGCATCCGCATCGCGCCGACCGTGCTGTTCTTCGGGCGCGACGGCGTGGAGGTGGCCGAGCGGCTGGTCGGCGGTTACCTCCCCGACTTCTACGGTGCCTACCTCGACGACCGGCTGCAGCAGGCCCGGGCCGCCTTGCGCTGAGAACGGCACAGGCGGCGGCCGCCACGGGCCCGCATTTTTGAGCACGGTCATTTTTTACGAATTGCCCCTATACTTCGGCCGTAGTCGTATAAGCCCCTGGGGGTATACATCCGGTGGGCGAAATCGCTGTTTCAGGAGGCAATGTGGAAATCTCGAATTCGTGTGAGGTATCGCAGCGGCCCTACTGGCCGGCTTGGCTTGCGGGCCTGGCGCTGGGCGTGGTGCTGTTGCTGACATTTGTGCTGACCGGTCACGGCCTGGGCGCCACGGGTTTCACCACGCGCCTGAGTGCGTGGCTCGGCGATTGGGCTGCGCCGCAATGGACGCTGGCCAATGATTATCTCGGTCCCATGCTTGAAGATGGCTCGGTGCTCTCATCCTGGATCACCTGGCAGGTGATCGGTGTGTTCCTGGGCGCCCTGGTGTCGGCCTTTCTGGCCGGTCGCATGGCCTGGCGCATCGAAGGTGCGGCCAGCGCTGGCCGCGTGGGCCGCCTGCTCAAGGCCCTGGCCGGCGGCATTCTGGCTGGCATCGGCGCGCGCATTGCCGCCGGCTGCACCAGCGGTGTCGGTCTGTCAGGCGCAGCGGTGCTGAGCGTGGCGGGTTTCGTATTTCTCGGTGCGTTCTTTGCTGCCGGGCTGGTGGCTGCACGTCTGAGCGGTGGAGGTGTCAAATGAGCGGTCTGTTCGCTGCAGGGGGCCCGCTGGTGGCCGTGCTGCTGGGCTTCGGCTTCGGTTTCGTGCTCGAGCGCGCCGGCTTCGGCAGCGGCTGCAAGCTCACGGCGCAGTTCCGCCTGACCGACTGGTCGGTGTTCAAGGTCATGTTCAGCGCCATCGTGTTTGCCGCGGTCGGCCTGTACGTGCTGGAGCAGGCCGGTGTGGTGAATGCCGAGTCGGTCTACGTGCCCATCCCTTACCTGTGGGCCATCGCCGTCGGCGGTGCGCTGATCGGTGCCGGCTTTGCGGTGGGGGGCTACTGCCCGGGCACCTCGGCCGTCGGCCTGATGACGGGTCGCATCGATGCCATCGTGTTTTTTGTCGGCTTGCTGATCGGCACCTTCGTCTTCGCCGGTTTCTTTCCGCAACTCGATGCCCTCACCACGGCCGGTGAACTGACCCGGGGCGACCGCCTGCCTGAACTGCTGGGCGTGCCCGAGTGGCAGGTGCTGGCGGCGCTGGTGGCTGCGGCCGTCGGCGTGTTTTTCCTCGGTGGCTGGTTCGAGCGTCGCGCGCGTGCGGCCGGCCAGATCTGACGTCCTTCGTTTTTTGCAGGAGCTTTCATGAAACGTACCCGCAACAACCTGGCCCCGCTGGTCTCGGCACTGGCCATGGCCCTGCTTTCCGTGCCGGTGGCGGCCCTCGCCCAGGCGACGGATGCCCCGGCCCGCGCGGCCAATCCCTGCTCAGGCAACCCCTGCGCCGGCGCGAAGCGCCGCAGCCGTGCCGACAATCCTTGTGCCGGCAACCCCTGCGCGGGCAAGAGCCGTCGCAGCGCCAGCAACCCGTGCGCCGCTAACCCCTGTGCGGGCAAATCCCGTCGCCGCAGCGCTGGCGAGAACCCCTGCGCCGGCAAGAGCCGCTGATCGCGACGGACATGGCCGCCTCTGCCAAGCGGGAAGAGGCTGCGCGGGATGCCCTCGCGCGGCAGCTACGGCTGGCACGCCAGGGGCGCTCCATGCTCTACCCCTTCATCGGCCGCAGCCAGCGCTTCGAGGTCTGGGAACATTACCCGCGCCACGACGCCATGGATGACACCGGCCGCTGGCAGTTCTATTTTCATGCCCATGACCGTGCCGAGAAAAACAGCGCGCGCCATCCGCAGGAGCATGGCCACATCCATCTGTTCCGCCGTAACCCGCAAGGGTGCCTGTCGCACCTGGCGGGGCTCTCGCTCAACGCGCAAGGCCTGCCGCTCACCTGGTTCGCCACCAACCATTGGGTCACGGGCGAGCACTGGATGGCGGCCGGGCCGCTGGTGCGTGGCCTGTCCGGCCTCGAGCTGCGCCTGCGCGGCCCGCTGGCCGGCGCCGCCCTCTGGCTGGCCGACATGGTGCGCTGCTATGCCGAGCCACTGTGCCAGATGCTGCAGCAGCGTGACGAAGCATTGGCGCGCCATTGCGCGCAGCACCGCGTCGACCGGCAGCAGGCCTGGGCCGACCGCCGCATCGCAGTCTGGAGTTCCGTTCCCGTTCACTGGCCGCAAGATACCTTGCAAATGGCGGGCCAGCCATCCCGTTCCCGTTCGTAAAAGGAGACTCTCATGAAAACTCAAATCCGTTTCTTCGCAGGCGCTGCCCTGCTGGGCCTGGCCCAGTGGGCGCTGGCCCTGAATGTGCCCGGCCCGGTGGTCGACGGCGAATGGCTGGCCAAGAACCGGGCCGAGGTCACGGTGCTGGACGTCCGTTCCAACCCCAAGACCTTCACGCTCAGCCCGGAGTTCGAGACCGACAAGAAGACCGGCAAGAAATTTCTGGTCGAACTCGGCGGCCACATCGATGGCGCCGTGTCGGTGGACAACAAGAAGGTGCGCGTGGACCGCACCATCAATGGTCTGAAGCTCAAGTCCATGATTCCCGAGCGCGCCGACTTCGAAAAGCTCGTCCGCAGCTGGGGCGTGAAGGCTGATCGTCCGATCGTCATCGTGTCGGCCGGCATGGAGCCGATCGATTTCAACGAAGCTGCCCGCCTGTACTGGCAGTTCAAGGTCTATGGCGAAGACAACATCGCCGTGCTCAGCGGCGGCACCGCCGGCTGGATTGCCGAAGGCCGCGAGGTCAGCACCGCTGCCGTCAAGGCCGACGAGGGCAACTGGGCATCCAAGGCCGACCGCAGCGCCGAACTGACCGCCTCCTCTGAAGACGTCGAAAAGGCCGTGGCCGGCAAGTCGGTCCAGGTGATCGATGCGCGCGACAACGCCCACTTCCTGGGCCTGAGCAAGAGCAGCAGCACCAGCGCCCCCGGTCACGTGCCGGGTGCGAAGAACGTGTTCACCGGTTTGATGTCCACCCAGGGGGGCGATGCGGCCCGCCTGATGGGCGCCGACACCTACCGCGACATCTTCAAGATGAGCGGCGTCGATCCGCAGGCCGCCGCCATCAGCTACTGCAACACCGGCCACCAGGCCGCGGGCACCTGGTTCGTGCTGTCCGAGATCGTCGGCAACAAGAACGTCAAGCTGTACGACGGTTCCATGCACCAGTGGACGCTGGAAAAGCGCCCGCTGGAATCGGTGGCACGCGCCAAGTAAGCGCGGCCTGAAGGGCCGGCCAGACGCGGTATAAACGCCGCATGCTGGCTCTACTCCAACGCGTCAAACAAGCCCGCGTCGAGGTCGATGGTCACACCATCGGCCAGATCGACGCGGGCTTGCTCATTCTGGTCTGCGCCGAACGCGGCGACACTGAAGCTGTAGCCGACAAGCTGCTCGCCAAGATCCTCAAGCTGCGCATCTTCAGCGACGACGCGGGCAAGATGAACAAGAGCGTGCAGGACGTCGGTGGCGGCCTGCTCATCGTCAGCCAGTTCACGCTGGCCGCCGACACCTCGGGCGGCAACCGCCCCAGCTTCGGCAATGCCGCGCCGCCGGACGAGGGGCGGCGGCTGTATGACTATTTCGTGGAAAAGGCCCGGGCTTCACATCCCGTGGTGCAGACCGGGCAGTTTGCCGCCGACATGCAGGTGCATCTGGTCAACGATGGACCGGTCACCATTCCGCTGACCGTGCGCTGAACCTTATTCCGCTTCGATCCCGGCCGACTTGATGATGCGGCCCCACTTCAGCGATTCGGCGGCCTGGAACTTGCGCAGTTCTTCCGCCGTGCTGGTGAAGATCTCGGTGCCGGTGGTGTTGTAGAAGTTGGCCGCCGAGTTGCTGTGCGCGGCGCCCACCAGCAGCTTGTTGAGGCGCGCAACCACCGGTGCCGGCGTGCCGGCCGGCACGTAGGCGGCAAACCAGTAGGTCATCTCGTAGCCTTTCACGCCGGCCTCGTCGATGGTCGGCACCTCCGGCGCCAGCGGGCTGCGCTTCTTGGTCGACACGCCCAGCGCCTTGAGCTTGCCGGCTTTCACCTGCGGCAGGCCGGTGGCCATGTCGGTGATCATCATGTCGATCTGGCCGCCAATCAGATCGGTCACCGCCGGCGGGTTGCTGCGGTAGGGGATGTTGACGATGTACGTGCCCGTCATCTGCTTGAACAGCTCGCCCGCCGTGCGGCTGGACGAGCTGCCGCTGCCGAACGACAGCTTGCCCGGCTGCGCCTTGGCCAGCTTGATGAAGTCGGCCACGCTGTTCACCGGCAGGCTGGGGTTGACCACCATGATCTGGCCGCCGCGTCCCAACGCCGTTACCGGCTCGAAATCCTTCACCGGATCGTAGGGCAGCCGCTTGAACAGGTGCTCGTTGGCGGCGTGCGTGGTGTTGGTGGTGATGAACACCGTGTAGCCGTCGGCCTTGGCCGCCTTGGCGGCCTGCGCGCCGATGAAGGCATTGGCGCCCGGCTTGTTGTCGATCACCACCGACTGCTTGCTCTCCAGCGTCACGCCCTGGGCAATGGCGCGCGCCAGTTGATCGGTGGCACTGCCGGCGGCAAAGGGCACGATGAAGGTGATCGGTTTCTCCGGAAAGCCCTGGGCGCTGCCCAGCGTGGGGGCCAGCAGCGTGGCAGCCAGCATCGTCAAAGCGAGCGGACGGATGCGGGGGGAAGTCATGCGGTTCATGGGTGTCTCCTCAGGTGGTTATCAATACATCGTGCTCGTCGCCGGCCAGCAAGGGTTGCAGGGCAGTGGGGATGTGCACCGGCAGGTCCAGCAGCCAGTAGGACAGGGCCTTGCCGTGCGTGTCGAGGTTCAGTGCATCGTTGACGCCGCCATCGAGCACGTCGTCCAGCACGAAGTTCATCGCGCCCAGTTGCGGCAGCAGGTAACGCCGCACGGCGCTGGGGCGGCGGTGCGCGAAGTGGCGCGCCACCGCTTCTTCGGCGAGCTGCTCCACCAGCACGGCATAGAGCTCGGGCTGCCAGGCGATCACGCTGATGTTGGAGCGGTTGCCCTTGTCGCCGGTGCGGCCGTGGGCAGCGCGGTACAGCGGTACGGTGATGAAACTGTGCTTGTCCATCAGGCCTCCAGCATCTCGAAACCGACCGGCACCGCCTCGCGCGGCACCAGGCCAGACAGGGTGTTCAGGCGCGGCGTCAGTGCGGTGCGTACGCCGCCGCCACCGGCCGGGCCGCAGGTGTAGAGCGCCGTCACCTCGCGCGTCAGCTGCTCGGCCTGCGCACGCTCGGCGCAGGCGGCGGCCACGCGCAGGCGCACGTCGCGCGCCGCGCCGGCGAGCGTTGCCTGCAGCAGGACGCCGCTGTCGTCGCCCATCACGCTGAGTGCGCCAATCAAATCGACGCGCAGTTTCAAGGTGGGCAGGCGCTGGCGCAGCACCTCGGCGGCCAGCCGGGCGCGTGCTTCGGCGCGCGGGCCGGCGTAGGAAATCTCGCCTTCGGCCAGCCAACCACCTTCATGGCAGACGTTGACCTTGAGTGTGTTGGTGCGTGCGTGGCCGCGCACGCTGCGCAAGGCCACGCGGTTGGGGCTGAGTGGTTCAAGCTCGGCGGCGCTGATGTCGGCCACCACGTCGGGTGTCAGGTAGGCTGCCGGGTCGTGCACCTCGTACAGCAGCTGCTCCTTCACGCTGGCCAGGTTCACCAGGCCGCCGGTGCCCTCGGCCTTGCCGATGATGCAGCCGCCGCGTGCGTCGATCTCCGCGACCGGAAAGCCCACTTGGGCCAAGTCCGGAACATCCTTGTAGCCGGGGTCGGCAAAGTAGCCGCCGCAGACCTGGGCGCCGCACTCCAGCAGATGGCCGGCCATGGTGGCGCCGGCCAGCGCATCCCAGTCGTCGCTGCGCCAGCCGTAGTGCGCCAGTGCCGGGCCCAGGGCCAGCGACGGGTCGGCCACGCGCCCGGCCACCACGATCTGCGCGCCCGCGCGCAGCGCGGCGGCAATCGGCTCGGCGCCGATGTAGGCATTGGCACTGGCGATCTGCAACGCATCGACCTGCGCACCCAGGTGCGTGCGCAGCAGCGCGCGCTGGGGCGGGGCCGACAGGTCGTCGCCGTGGATCACAGCGATCCGGGGAACGGGTAAGTCGAGTTCACGCGCCATGCGCTGGATCAACTGCGCCGCGGCGTGCGGGTTGGCGGCGCCGAAGTTGCTCACGATGCGGATGCCGTGCTGCAGGCAGCGCGCCAGCACCGGGCGCAGCATCAGGTCCAGCAGCGGCTCGTAGCCGGCTTGCGGGTCGGCGCGGCGGCGCAGCTGGGCCAGTGCCAGCGTGCGCTCGGCCAGCGTCTCGAAGATCAGGCAGGCGCTGCCGCCACGCTCGGCCAGGCGGGCGATCAGTGTGTCCACCACCGGGCCGGCGGCATCCACGCGGTCGCCAGAGAAGCCGGCGGCGCAGCCGATGAAGAGCGGGGCAGGGGTGGGCTTGGTCATGCGTTCAGGTGTTGCTGGCTTGCACTGTAGGCCAGGGCTTTTGATTTGTGAAATTGAAAATTAGAATCCATTGATCTGCAAAACAAATCAATTGCCCGAATTCATTCCCATGAGCCAACCTGATCTTTCCACCCGCCAGCTGCGCGCCTTCCTGGCACTGGCCGAGCAGCGCAGCTTCACGCGCGCGGCGCAGCAGGTGCACCTGTCGCAGCCGGCCTTCAGTGCCTTGATCCGTACGCTGGAAGAGTCGCTCGACGCACGCCTGTTTGACCGCAGCACGCGCAGCGTGGAACTCACCGCCGAAGGCCGGCTGTTCGAGGCCTCGGCGCGCCAGCTGCTGGGCGACTTCGGCGCAGCGGTGGGCCACCTGCGCGACCACCTGCAGCTGCGCACCGGCCGCGTCAGCCTGGCGGCGCTGCCGTCACTGGCCGCCGGCTGGCTGCCGGCCATCCTGGCCGAGTACAAGGTGCAGTGGCCGGGCGTGGAGCTCAACCTGCACGACAGCCTGTCGGACGACTGCCTCGACCTGCTGCGCGGCGGCGTGGTCGAGTTCGCGCTGGCCTCCACCGGGGCCCACAGCGCCGGCCTGCAGACCGAGGTGCTGTGCTCGGATGGTTTTCACCTGGTGTGCCGCAAGGACCACCCGCTGGCCAAGCGCAAGACGGCGGAGCTCAAGCTGAAGGACCTGACGCCCTACCCCTTCGTGCACTTGGCGCGCAACAGCAGCGTGCGCCAGCGGCTCGACGCCGCGCTGCACCCGATGCAGTTGAATACGGTCTTGGAAGTGGAGCACCTGGCCACCGTGGCCGGCATGGTGGAAGCCGGGCTGGGCATCAGCGTGGTGCCGGCGTTGACCCTGTTTCATTTCCAGCGTCCGGCACTGGTGACACGCGCGCTCAAGCTGGCGGGGCTGAAGCGGCGCATCTACGTGGTGCAGCGGGAGGGGGAGAGCTTGTCGGTGGCGGCGCAGGCGCTAAGGCAACTGATTATCAAGCGGTTGAAGCAGAGTACCTGATGCGTTGACACGCGGGTGCATCTGGTCAACGATGGACCGATGACGCATACCGATGCGGACTGTTTAGAAGTCTCACAGTTGCGTTTATGTGTGATTAGAAAGTTATTGCTGACAAGCTAAGTCGGGATGTAGAGCGAGGTGAACTGAGGTATGCAATTCACAAGATATTTCGATACCAAGCGAAAGATCGAAATGCTCAGAAAGCTTTCGATGCGAAATGCATCCCCTGAAGATTTCATCCCTCTTCTACAAAATTTGCTTTTCCATCAGTTTGAAATCCGTGGATTTATCCCCGATGACGGCGACTACATATACAGAGCCAGGAAGAACGAAGTGGGTAAATTGTTTGCTCATGCTGACGAGCTAAAACACCCAAAAATTTCTAACGAGAAAGGGCGGATGAACGATGTAGGTGAATCGTTCTTCTATGGAGCCCGCTGTGAGCTCGGAACAATTTATGAGATGGCTCCTGCACTTGGCAGTTTGTTCACAATATCAAGAGTTATCAAGCGCCGAGGAACACCGATTTTCTATCTTGCAGGCTTGCTCGACGATCCTCGTAGCCCCTCACCAAGAAATTCAACGGAAAAAATCATTTATGACTATCTGCACGGTGAACTAACCAAGGTGACAAAGACTGCGGACGATTACAACTCGACAATTGCAATATCTAGACTTTTACTGAGCAAGGATCTCCTTGCGCCAGATGAAATCACTTTTTGTGGCTTGGTGTACCCGAGTGTTCAGCTAGCACGAGGGGTCGCAAATGTGAGGACTTTCAATTTTGGGATGAAGGGCAACGTCTTTGACGACAACTTTCGAATTAAGGATGCCTTTGTTTACTGTCTAACAGATGAGGGCACAAGGTATCAGCTTAATGAGGTTAATCGAGGAGAGGTCATAGGAGAGGGGGATGTGAATTGGCAATTCACTTATGTTGAAATGCAGCGGCGGATGAGTAGCGGTCTAGCTGCAGATGGAACAATTGTCGAAAGCTTAAAGAAGCATGCCGACAATTTATGAGTACGCAAATGGATCAGTAAGGAGTGCACGAGTGGTGACTCGAGATTGCTGATCACTCGTACGGATTCCCATACCCCAGCGACTGCATCAGCAGCACTTCCAGCGCTTCCATCTCCAGCGCATCCTTTTCATTGGTCTCGTGCTCGTAGCCCTGCGCGTGCAGGGTGCCGTGCACCAGCAGGTGGGCGTAGTGTTCTTCCAGCGTCTTGCCCTGCTCCTTCGCTTCGTGTTCCACCACCGGGGCACACAGCACCAGGTCGGCCAGCACCACCGGTTCTTGCGCGTAGTCGAAGGTCAGCACGTTGGTGGCGTAGTCCTTGTGGCGGTAGCTGCGGTTGAGCGCCTGGCCTTCCTTGGCGTCGACGATGCGCACCGTCAGTTCGGCGTCGCGCAGCAGGGCGTGGCGGATCCAGCGTGACACCTTGGCGCGCGTCAGCACGGCGCGGTGACGCGTCATGCCGGAGGGGCTGCCGAACTGCAGCGAGAGTGAGAGTGAGTTCATGGTCATTTTGGCCTCTGGCCCTCGTCAAATATGCGCGAACAGCTATTCTTTTGATAGCGTTCTGGCGCGGGGCTTGTCGTAGGCGTCGACAATGCGCGCCACCAGCGGGTGGCGCACCACGTCGGCGCTGGTGAAGCGGCAGATGGCGATGCCGTTCACGCGCTTGAGCACGCGCTCGGCGTCGATCAGGCCGCTGAGTTGCGTCTTCGGCAGATCGATCTGGCTGACGTCGCCGGTGACCACCGCACGCGAGCCGAAGCCGATGCGGGTGAGGAACATCTTCATCTGCTCGGGCGTGGTGTTCTGCGCTTCGTCCAGGATGACGAAGGCGTTGTTGAGCGTGCGCCCGCGCATGAAGGCCAGCGGTGCGATCTCCAGCGCGTTGCGCTCGAACGCCTTCTGCACCTTCTCGAAGCCCATCAGGTCGTACAGCGCGTCGTACAGCGGGCGCAGGTAGGGGTCGATCTTCTGCGTCAGGTCGCCGGGCAGGAAGCCCAGGCGCTCGCCGGCTTCCACCGCCGGGCGCGTGAGCACGATGCGCTGCACCACGCTGCGCTCCAGCGCATCGACGGCGCTGGCCACGGCCAGGTAGGTCTTGCCGGTGCCGGCCGGGCCGATGCCGATGGTGATGTCGTGGCTGGCGATGCTGTCCAGGTAGTGCGCCTGGTTGGGGGTGCGGGCGCGCAGGTTGCTGCGCCGGGTCTGCAGGGTTTCGCCTTCTTCCGTGGCCATGGCGGAATCGCCGGCCAGCATCAGCTGCACGGTGGCGGTGTCGATCGGGCGTGCCGCCATCTCGTACAGCGCCTGCAGCACTTCCATGCCGCGCTTGGCCTTGACCTTGGGGCCGTCGACCTTGAACTGCTCGTGGCGGTGGGCAATCTTCACCTGCAACGCGCTCTCGATGGTGCGCAGGTGCTCGTCCATGGGGCCGCACAGGTGGGCCAGGCGGGTGTTGTTGGGCGGAGAGAAGAGGTGGCGGAGAATCAAGCTGATAATTCCTCGAAAGTTCCCCCAATGATAGGCGCAGCATGATTGGTCGGCTCACCGGCATTCTTCTCGAAAAAAATCCACCCGAGGTGCTGGTGGACTGCCATGGCGTGGGCTACGAAGTCCAGGTTTCCATGAGCACCTTCTACAACCTGCCCAACCTGGGCGAGAAGGTCAGCCTGCTGACGCATTTCGTCGTGCGCGAGGACGCGCAGCTGCTCTACGGCTTCGGTACCGAACCCGAGCGCGCGGCCTTCCGCCAGCTCATCAAGATTTCAGGCGTCGGCCCGCGCACCGCGCTGGCCGTGCTCTCGGGCATGAGCGTGGCCGAACTGGCGCAGGCGGTGAGCCTGCAGGAAGCCGGCCGCCTGGTCAAGGTGCCGGGCATTGGCAAGAAGACCGCCGAGCGCCTGCTGCTGGAGCTCAAGGGCAAGTTGGGGGCCGACATCGGTGCCGTCGGTGGCCCGGTGAATGACGCGC
Source organism: Curvibacter sp. (assembly GCA_031426755.1). Classification (GTDB taxonomy): domain Bacteria; phylum Pseudomonadota; class Gammaproteobacteria; order Burkholderiales; family Burkholderiaceae_C; genus Hylemonella. The sequence goes on along the minus strand of JASJPI010000015.1, from coordinate 33,277 downwards.
AGGCCGACATCCTGCAGGCGCTGCTGGCCCTGGGCTACAGCGACAAGGAAGCCGCCGCCGCGCTCAAGGCGCTGCCGGCCGACGTTGGCGTGAGCGAGGGCATCAAGCTCGCGCTCAAGGCGCTGGCCCGGTAAGGGCGGACCCCATGGCCTGGCTGGCTCGGCTCAAGCAGCGCGCCCGGGCGCTCAAGGGTGAGACCTATGTGCTGTACCTGGCAGCGCGCCATCCGGCCACGCCTTGGTACGCCAAGCTGCTGGCGGCCGTCATCGTGGCCTATGCCTTCAGCCCCATCGACCTCATTCCGGACTTCGTGCCGGTGCTGGGTTATCTGGACGATCTGGTGCTGATTCCGCTGGGCATCGCGCTGGCCATCAGGCTGGTGCCGCAGGCGGTGCTGGACGAGTGCCATGCCAAGGTGCGTGCTGCCAGGCAAGGCGGTAAGCCGACCAGCCGCACGGCGACGGCCGTCATCGTGCTGATCTGGCTGGGGATTGCCGCGTTGGGCGTGGCCTGGGGCTGGCGGGTTTTCGCCGGCTAGACCTGCGCCCTCCGGTTTACTGCGCGTCGCGGATCGGACGGCCGTGCAGCGGCTGCACCGGGCGCGCATTGTGCGGGTAGAGCTGGCTGAAGAGCTTGAGCTGCTCCGGGCTGACGGTGCTGGGCTGCTTCAGCACCAGCCACAGCACGCCTTCGGTGCAGGGTGGCGTGGTGAGCGAGCCGAGGAACTGGTAGTAGCGCTGGTCTTTCGGCAACAGCTCGTTCAGATCGAGCAGGCCGGCCGGCATGCGCACGGTGTCGCCACTGTCCAGCGGCATGTAGGTCCAGACCTTGTTGATCAGGCTGTTGGCGGTGCCCGGGTCGAGCAGCACGGCCACCACGGCCAGCTGGCCCTCGGCATTGCGGTGCACCAGGTGCGCCACCATCGAATACACCTTGTGGTTGATGCGCTCTTCCGACGGGTGGTGGAAGTGGAACTGCAGCAGCTTGTAGCTGGAGCCGCGCACGGTGATGCTGTTGTCGCCCACCACGTCCACCTGGATGGTGTGGCCGTTGTTCACCACCGCGCCGCTGCTGGGCTGGTAGCTGAACTGGATGGCTTCGGCCGGGCCCTGCAGCGTGTTCGATTCCTGGATGTGGATCGGCGACTGGCGTTTGCCCACGGCACAGGTCTTGAACTCGGATTTCAGCTGGCCCCAGGCATCGGGGCCGCCTTCGCCTTCGTAGGCCCAGTGCACCTCGTGGCCGTGGCTGTCTTTCCCGGGCGTTGCGGTCGGCGCCGCGTGGCCGACCAGGGCGGCGGTGCGGGCGCGCTGGTAGGACGTGGCGGGTGCCGGCTTGGTGCCGCCCTGCACCGCGGGTGCGGGCGGATCGGCGGGCTCGGCTTCGGCCGTCTTGCTGGCGCCAGCCGGTCGGGTCGGTGCCACCGGCTTGACCGGCTTGGGAATGGTGGTGACGCCGGTGCTCTTGGCCTCGCTGCCATTGACGATCACGGTCAGCTGTTTCTGGGACAGGTTGCCCTTGGCGGCTTCGCGCAGCTGCTCGGCAAGGTCCTGGCCGACGGCGGTGCCGGGCGTTGGCTTGGCGGCCGGCTCGGCTGCACGCCCGGGCGGTAGCGCCAGCAGGCAGGCCAGGCCGAGCCCCACCATGGCGACAAAGCGGGAGCGGGACATCCAGGGGGTGAGCGGCAGGCAATCAGACATGGTTTCTATGGTATCGGCACGGGTGGCGCCCAGCTTGAGCAGATGTGCGTAGAGGCCGGGCGAGCGGAGAGGTGCAGGGGGTATAGTCGTGCATCATGGCGTAAAACGCCAGCGTTTTGAGTCACTTTCCCCCGATTTTTGCCGTGAGCATCCAGACCGACGACTTCGCCCCTTCTTCCGCCAACCGTGTGGTGTCGGCCGCGCCAACCTCGCCCGGCGAGGAGGCCATCGAGCGGGCCCTGCGGCCCAAGCTGCTCGACGAGTACGTCGGCCAGGCCAAGGTGCGCGAGCAGCTGGAAATCTTCATCGGCGCGGCCAGGAAGCGCGAGGAAGCGCTCGACCACGTGCTGCTGTTCGGCCCACCCGGCCTGGGCAAGACCACGCTCTCCCACATCATCGCCGCCGAGCTCGGCGTCAACCTGCGCCAGACCAGCGGCCCGGTGCTGGAAAAGCCCAAGGACCTGGCGGCGCTGCTGACCAACCTCGAGAAGAACGACGTGCTCTTCATCGACGAGATCCACCGCCTGTCGCCGGTGGTGGAGGAAATCCTCTACCCGGCGCTGGAGGACTACCAGATCGACATCATGATCGGCGAAGGGCCGGCGGCGCGTTCCATCAAGCTCGACCTGCAGCCCTTCACGCTGGTGGGCGCTACCACGCGCGCCGGCATGCTGACCAACCCGCTGCGCGACCGCTTCGGCATCGTGGCGCGGCTGGAGTTCTATTCGGCCGAAGAACTGGGCCGCATCGTCACGCGCAGCGCCGGCCTGCTCAATGCCCCGATGGACGCCGAAGGCGGCTTCGAGATTGCACGCCGCTCGCGCGGCACACCGCGCATTGCCAACCGATTGCTGCGCCGCGTGCGCGACTACGCCGAGGTCAAGGGCACCGGCCGCATCACGCAGGACATTGCGCACAAGGCGCTGGCCATGCTTGATGTCGACCCGCAGGGTTTCGACCTGATGGACCGCAAGCTGCTTGAAGCGGTGATCCATCGTTTCGACGGCGGCCCGGTCGGGCTCGACAACATCGCCGCCAGCATCGGCGAAGAACGCGACACCATCGAGGACGTGATCGAGCCCTACCTGATCCAGCAGGGCTTCTTGCAGCGCACGCCGCGCGGGCGCATTGCCACGCTGGCGGCCTACCGCCACCTGGGCGTGACGCCGCCCAAGACCGAGGGCGGCCTGTTCGAGGGCTGAACATGGAACACCCCCAGGCTTCGCGCACTTCGTGTCGCTTACCGCCGTGGGGCCTCGGCCAGAGGCCAAGGCTCTTTGGCCTGTCCAAGCCTGCGCAGGCAGGCTTGGAGCCGCAGGCCTCAGCCCCCCTTGCAGGGGGCAACGCCAGTGGCCCGGCGAAGCCGGCTCCACGGCGTTTCCCGAATGGCTCGTTCTGTGCGTCACTGCCCGGATGATGGAGCAACCGAGATGATCAAACTTCCTGCCGGCAAGGCCCGCTGGATCGTGTTGGCCGTGGTGCTGGTGCTCGCGCTGCTGTTGGTGAGCGTGCTGGCGCTGCGTGCGCCGCGTGCCGAGGCGCTGCTGATGCAGCCCGGGCCCTTGGTGCGCACCCTGCAGTTTTCCGCCCGCGTGGCGACGCTGTCGCGCGTCGATGTCGGCAGCACCCTGACCGGCCGCGTCGCTCAGGTGCTGGTGCGCGAAGGCGCGCAGGTGCGTGCCGACGAGGTACTGGTCCGGCTGGAAACCGATGAATTGAATGCCGCGCTGGCGCAGGCCGTGGCCGCCGAGCGCCAGGCCGATGCCACGCTGCAGGCGGCGCAGGCCACACTGCAGCGCGGGCGGCAACTGGTGGCGCAGGGCTTCTACAGTGCGGCGCAACTCGATGAGGCCCAGCGCGCGGTCGACGTCGCCGTGGCGCAGCGCGGTTCGGCCCGTGCTGCCGTGGCGGCAGCGCGCGCCCGGCTGACGCAGGCGGTGCTGGTGGCGCCAGCCGATGCCCGCGTGCTGTCGCGCCAGGTCGAGCCGGGCCAGATCGTGCAGCCGGGCAAGGCCCTGTTGAGCCTGGCACTGACCGGACCGACGCAACTGGTGGCGCAGGTGGACGAGCGCTTTCTGGACCAGTTGCAGACGGGCCAGCAGGCCGCGGTGGTGGCCGATGCCTTTGCCGGCCAGCGCTTCGCGGCGAAGATCCTGTCGATCGCGCCGGTGGTGGACGCGCAGCGTGGCGCCATCGAGGTCAAGTTCACCCTGCTGCAGGAGCCGCCCGCTTTTCTGCGTGAAGACATGACGCTGTCGGTCGAAGTCGAAACCGGCCGGCGCGAGCAGGCGCTGGCCCTGCCCTTGGCTGTGCTGCGGCAGGCTCAAGGTGACACAGCCCAGGTGCTGGTCGCCGTGGACGGCGTCGCGCTGGAACGCCAGCTGCGGCTGGGCCTGCGCACCTTGGCGGCCGTGGAGGTGCTCGACGGCCTGCGTGCGGGCGATGCCGTGCTGACCGGCCATGAGCTGAAGGCCGGCCAGCGCGTCAGCGTCACGCCCGTGGCCTGGCAGCCAGGTGCTGCCACGGTGGCGGCTGCGCAGCGCGCCGATAGCGCGGGAAGCGCCGGCTCGGCGCTGAGCAACGCCATGGGGCGCTGAGCGGAATCGCCATGCGAGGCTGGCTCGGCTTCGAACTCCGCGTGGCGCTGCGCTTCCTGCGCGAAGGCCGCATGCAGACCCTGCTCATCATCGTCGGCGTGGCGGCCGGCGTGGCGGTGGTGGCCTATATCTCGGCGCTCATTTCCGGCCTGCAGGGCAGCACCCTGACCAAGACCCTGGGTGCCCAGGCCCACATCACGTTGCGTTCGCTTGACGACGCGGTGACGCCGGCGCGCGCTGCCGACGATGCACGCGCCCTGACCGAAACCCAGCCGCGCGTGCAGCGCCTGCGCTCGGTCGCCAACTGGCAGGCCTTGCTGCCGCTGCTGGAGCAGATGGGACCGATTGCTGCCGTGTCACCCATGGTCTCGGGCTCGGGCCTGGCGCTGCGCGGCGAGGCCACCCAGGCCATTGCGCTCATGGGCGTGGAACTGGACCGTTACGACCGCATCGTCAGCCTGCGCAGCAAGGTGGTCAGCGGCAGCGCACGGCTGGACCCGGGCGAGGCCATCCTGGGCCGCGACCTGGCGGCCGACCTGGGCGTGCGCGTGGGCGACCGCGTGACGCTGCAGACCACGGTGGGCAGCCGCAGCATCAGCGACGCCGTGCGCGTGACCGCGCTGGTGGACCTGGGCGTGCGCGACCTGAACCGCCGCACCGTCATCGTGCCGCTGCGTGCCGCGCAAAGCCTGCTCGGCCTGCCTGGCGGCGCCACCGTGCTGGACATGACGCTCAAGGATGTGTGGACCGCCAATGAACTGGCGGCCGAATTGCGCCAGCGTTATCCCTACAAGGTGGAAAGCTGGCAGGAGAACAACGCACAGCTGGTGTCGGCCCTCAACGCCCAGTCGGTCAGCACCGCGCTGATCCGCGGCGTGGTGATGGTCGTGGTGGTATTGGGTATCGCCAGCGTGCTGGTGGTGTCGGTGGTGCAGAAGCGCCGCGAGATCGGCATCCTGCGTGCCATGGGTGCCACGCGCGGCCAGGTGCTGCGTGTGTTCCTGGTGCAGGGCGCGGTGGTGGGCGCCTTGGGCTCGGCGCTGGGTATCGTGCTGGCGGTGCTGCTGATCTGGGCTTTCACCCATTTCGTGCGCGGCTCCGACGGTTTGCCCTTGTTTGCCATCACGCTGCCGCTGGTAACCGCCTTGAAGGTGGCCGGCATCGCCACCGTCTGTGGCGTGCTGGCGGCCATTGCCCCGGCGCGCCGCGCTGCCGCCATGGACCCCGCCCAAGCGATACGGATATGAGCGCCAGCGACAAACTCATCGAGCTCGATTGCGTGCGCAAGAGCTACAACCTCGGGCAACCCAACGAGGCCGAGGTGTTGCACGGCATTGACCTGAACGTGGTGCGCGGCGACTTCATGGCGCTGATCGGGCCTTCGGGCTCGGGCAAGAGCACGTTGCTCAACATCATCGGCCTGCTCGAGCGCATGACCACGGGGCGCTACCTGCTACAGGGTGAAGAGGTGCAGGCGCTGGACGATGGCGAGTTGACGTTGCGCCGGCGCAGCACGCTGGGCTTCGTGTTCCAGTTTCACCATCTGCTGCCGGCTTTCAGCGCGGTGGAAAACGTGACGCTGCCAGTGCTGATGGCCGAAGGCCGCGTGAGCCGCCAATATGAACAGCATGCGCGTGAACTGCTGGCGGCGGTCGGCCTGAGCCACGCCATGGACAAGCGGCCCTCCGAGTTGTCGGGCGGCATGCAGCAGCGCGTGGCAATTGCGCGTGCGCTGGTCATGTCGCCGGCACTGGTGCTGGCCGACGAGCCGACCGGCAATCTGGACACCGCTTCGTCCGACGAGGTGTTCGCGCTGCTGCGACGCATGCATGCCGAGCGCGGCATTTCCTTCATGGTGGTCACACACGACCCGCGCCTGGCGGCGCGCTGCGACCGCATCGTGGAGCTGGTGGACGGCCGTATCGCGCACGATCAAGCGCAGGCCCAGCCGGTGCCGGCTTGAGGCGGCCGCTCAGGTCGGGCGCACGTTGCGCACGATCAGGATTTGCGCGATGTAGTAGCTGCCGAGCACCCACAGCGGGGCCAGCGGCAGCGGGGCGACGAACTTGTTGAGCGCCAGCAGGGCGTCGCTGAGCATGAAGAAGCAGGCACCGATGGCCACGCCCCAGGCGGCCGGGTCGCGCAGCCGCACGGCACGACCGATGGCCTGCGCCGCCATCAGCGCAATCACCACCACATAGGCGGCCACCGGCGCGCGCAGGGCGGGCGGCAGGCCGCCGGTCCAGAGCACGGCGTACATGGCGGCGCCGAAACCCAGCGTGGCGACGAGCGCGCGCTGGCTCGGGAACCAGGGCAGGCCCTGCTTCAGCAGCGCGATGTAGCAGAGGTGGGCCAGCAGGAAGGCCAGCAGGCCGGGGATGAAGTAGCCCGGGAACATCAGGGCCACGTCGCCGGCCAGCGAGCAGGCCAGCGCGGCCAGCAGTATGAAGCGAAAACGAGCTCCTGCCCTGGTCGGGCGGTTCTGGTTTGCTATTAAAAATATAGCTGTCACCATGGCCAAGGGCTTGGCCACGCGGTGCAGCTCGGTCAGTCCGGCCACCGCCGTGGCCGTGGCCAGTGCTGCCACCGCGACCAGCAGCAGGAAAATCGGCATGGAGAGCGCGGTGGTCGGTCTGGAGTGCATGCGCAGATTGTCTACGCGTTCAGGTCAGTGCGCCGCGCGCGTCGACCCGGATGATCTGTGCCACCGTCCCCTGCACCAGTCCGCCGCGCACGCCGATGAGAAAGTCATGCAGGTTCACCGTCGGGTCGCAGTGGCCGGGAATCAGCCACAGCACCTCGCCGAGGGCCGGCAGCTTTGCCTCAGCCGATGCGGCGCGCAGGGTGGTGTGCTCGTCGCTGCAGCCTGTGCACTCGAGCGCGGCGTTGTGCACACGCGGCAGGCCGGAGTCGATGGCATGGCTCTTGTGGCCGGCATCCACCACCACATGGCCGGCGCTCACGCTCATGACCTGGCTCTTGACGAACAGCGCATGTTCGAAGCGTGGCTGCCCCGGGTCGAGGTCGTTGCGGGCGTAGTCGGCGTCCATGAACAGGTAGGAGCCGGCCTGCAGTTCGCCGAAGACGCCGCTGGCGGCTTCCATGCCGAAAGTGCCGCTGCCGGCGCCGGTGACCAGCGGCAGCGACAGACCCGCCGCTTCCACCAGCGCGCGTGCCTGCTGTACGCGGGCCAGAACGACATCGAGCGCGGCGCGGCGCTCGGCCACGCTGCGCAGATGCTGGGCGCGGCCGTTGTAGGCCTGCAGGCCGGCCAGGCGCAGCGCCGGCTGCTGCGCGATGGCCTGCGCCAGCGCCAGCACGTCGGCCGGCTCGGCCACGCCGCAGCGGTTCTGGCCGACGTCGAGCTCAATGAAGACATCGACCAGGTTCTCGCCCGGGCCCAGGGCCTGGGCCAGCGCCTGCACGCCGTGCCGGCTGTCCACCGCGATGGCCAGCCGGCCGCCGCGTGCGGCCAGTGTGCGTGCCAGCGCCGCCACGCGCTGCAGCTTGTGCGGCGCAATGACTTCGTTGCTCATGTAGATATCGTCCACGCCGCCGGCCGCCAGGGCTTCGGCTTCCGCCGTTTTCTGCACGCACACGCCGACGGCACCGGCCTGCATCTGCAGCCGGGCGAGTGCAGCGCTCTTGTGCATCTTGGCGTGCGGGCGCAGCTTCACGCCGTGTTGCCGTGCAAACGCCGCCATGGTGGCCAGGTTGCGTTCCATGGCATCGAGGTCGACCACCAGGGCTGGGGTGTCGATGGCGGCCACGCCCTGGCCGATGAGGGCGCTCAGGTGCGCGGGCGTCGCCTCAGCTGGTGAATTCATCGAGCGAGGCATCGTCGAGGTGGGTGGTGTCGGCCCAACCGACGAGGGACAGGCCTTGCGGCGTCCACAACAGGCGGTTGACGGCGGTGTTGCCGAGTTGCCAGGTGCGCGGGGCCTGCAATTCCTGCCCGGTGGCGGCGCGGTAGAGCTGGTCCATCACGCCGCCGTGCGCCACCAGCACGATCTGTTCGCCCGGATGGCGCGTGGCCAGTTCGTGCAAGGTGTGCAGGATGCGTTCGCGCGTCTGCAGCAGCGACTCGCCGCCCTGCGGCGCCCAGTGCGGGTCGCGTTTGCGCCAGCGCTCGGAATCTTCCGGCCAGGTCGATTCAATCTCCAGGTAAGTCTTGCCTTCGAAGACGCCGAAGCCGCGCTCACGCAGGCCGCTGTGCGTGGCCAGCGGCGCGCCGGTGGCGTCGGCAATGGCACGCGCCGTGTCGTGTGCGCGCTGCAGATCGCTGCTGTAGATGGCGTGCAGGGTGTCGCGTGCCGCCAGCGCGCGCGCCAGCCGCTGGGCCTGCCAGCGGCCGCGTTCGTTGAGCGGAATGTCGAGGTGGCCCTGGATGCGGGTGTCGACGTTCCAGGCGGTTTCGCCGTGGCGAATGGCAAGAATTCGGGTGGCGTCCATCAGTGCTTCAGCGTGGAATTTCGATGTCGACGCGGCGCATGCCCGTCGGCGGGTGGGGGAAGTCCTTCAACGCCGCCTCGAACAGGGCGGTCAGGATGTTGGTTTCGTCGCGCCAGGGGCCGTCGTGCAGGGCGCGCGTTTCATAGACCACCTGGCCGCTTTGCAGGTCACGCAGCAGCAGGCTGATCTCGTAGCGGTAGTAGGTGGGTGACGGAAAGCGCATGCCCCAGCCCACCATGCTGCCGGCACTGCCGGTGCCGATCATGATCTGGCCGTAAGGCCCGACGCCGGGCCGGCCCACCGGGTCAGCCCAGTAGTCGGCGGAATAGGGTTGGACGCGGGCGCCGAGCAAGGCGCTGTAGCGGGCCGCACTGTCGTTGCGCACCAGCCCGACCTGGGCCAGCGCCACCTGGGCGATGGCTTCCACCTGCGCGGAACGCGGCTGGTCGGCCTGCGAGGGCAGGCGCTCGAAGCGGTAGCGCCCGCCTTTGTCGATCGTGGCGCTGGTGGCGGTGGCCTGCACCTGCGCATCCACCAGCCGCATGCCGCCGCAGCCGGACAGCAGCAGGACCAGGGCGAGCAGGGCGTACAGGCGTTTCATCGGCGTGTTTTCAGGTTACAGCGACACCACCTGCACACCCGGCAGGGCTGGCGTGGTGGGGAATTCCTCTTCATCGAACACGATATCGCCGTTCGCGTCCGGCACGCCCGTGGCCTTGAGGCGCTTGAAATCGTGCAGCCTGGCATCCATCAGGTGCGAGGGCACCACGTTCTGCAGCGAGGTGAACATGGTTTCCAGTCGCCCCGGGTGTTTCTTGTCCCACTCGCGCAGCATGTTGCCGATCTGCTTGCGCTGCAGGTTTTCCTGGCTGCCGCACAGGGTGCAGGGAATGATGGGGAACTGGCGGTGTTCGGCCCAGCGGATCAGGTCCTTCTCGGGCACGTAGGCCAGCGGGCGGATGACGATGAACTCGCCGTTGTCGCTGGTGAGCTTGGGCGGCATGCCCTTCAGCTTGCCGCCGAAGAACATGTTGAGGAAGAAGGTCTGCAGCATGTCGTCGCGGTGGTGGCCCAGGGCGAGCTTGTTGCATTTGAGCTCGCGCGCCACCCGGTACAGGATGCCGCGGCGCAGCCGGCTGCACAGGCTGCACATGGTCTTGCCCTCGGCGATCTTCTCCTTGACGATGGAATAGGTGTCCTGTGTCTCGATGTGGAACTCGATGCCCAGGTTCTTGAGGTACTCGGGCAGGATGTGGTCGGGGAAACCGGGCTGTTTCTGGTCGAGGTTGACGGCCACCAGCGTGAAGTCGATCGGCGCGCGCGCCTTGAGCTTCATCAGGATGTCGAGCATGCCGTAGCTGTCCTTGCCGCCTGACAGGCAGACCATGACGCGGTCGCCTTCCTCGATCATGTTGTAGTCGACGATGGCCTGGCCGACATGGCGGCACAGGCGTTTCTCGAGCTTGTGCGTCTCGCGCTCGATTTTCAGCGAATTGGTATCGCTGACCGACGGTTCGTTTTCAATCCAGACTGCACTCATGGTTTTCTCAATTCATCTCAATCAGTGAGGGTCAGAGCCCGATTTCGCAGGAGGGTTCCCGCTGCGCAGCGGAGATCGCCCTGAATCGGGATCCGGCCCCGGTTACCAGGTTCCGGTCTCGGCGCGGATCGCCACTTCGCAGTCGTCGAAGATCTCCAGCTTGACGATCTTCACGCGCACGCCCACCACGCCGGGCAGCTGCAGCAGGCGGTTGGCCAGCTTGCCGATCATGCTTTCCAGCAGGTTCACGTGCTCGGCTGTGCATTCGTTGATGATGATCTGGCGCACCTTGCGGTAGTCCAGCACATGGTTGATGTCGTCGTCGTGCGGCAGCAGCGCCTGCGGGCCGAGGTTGAGCTCGGCGTCCACCTGGATTGGCTGCGGCGCGGTTTTCTCGTGGTCGAGGATGCCCAGGTTGGCATCGAAGCGCAAGCCGGTGAGCGTGAGGATCTGGGTACTTTTGTTGTTGGACATCTAGGGCCTGCCAATACCGATTTCACATCATCGAAAAATCACGCTCGAAGCGCATCAGGTGCTGGCCGCCGTCCACCAGCAGCGTGGTGCCGGTGATGGACGCATTCTCCAGCGCAAATTTCACCGCCCCCGCCACGTCGTCCGCGGTGGACGAGCGGCCCAGCAGCGACAGCTGGTGCAGCGCCTCGAACTTCTCCGGCGTCAGGAAGTGGCTGGTCAGGGTCAGGCCCGGCGCCACGCCCACCACCCGCACATCGGGCGCCAGCGCCAGGGCCAGCATGGTGTTGGCGGCTTCCAGCGCGGCCTTGGACAGGGTGTAGCTGATGAAGTCCGGGTTCTGGTTCCACAGCTTCTGGTCCAGCAGATTGACCACCACCCCATCGCCGGCGCGCTCGTGCACATGGGCATGCAGTGCCTGTGCCAGGATGATGGCCGCGCCGGTGTTGCAGCGCAGGTGCCGCTCCATGGCAGCAAAGCTGAAGCTCTGTGCGCTGTCGTGCTCGAAAATCGCTGCGCTGTTGACCACGGCATCGACCTGGCCAAAGTGGGCGATCACTCGCGGCAACAGGGCACGTACCGCCGCCTCGTCTGCCAGATCGGCATCGAAAGCGGCTGCCGCCCCCGTGAACTGTTCGCAATCAGCTACTGTTTTGATCGCGTCATCGTCCGAGCCGCGGTAATGAATGGCCACCTGCCAGCCGGCGCGGGCCAGGGTGAGTGCGATCTCGCGCCCCAGCCGTTTGGCCGAGCCGGTGACGAGAACCGTGCGTGCAGGATGAGCGGGGGACATTCGGGGACAATCCGGGGGCGATGACAACACCCGACAGTTTAACGACCGCCCTGACATCCCGCATTGTGCAAGCCATCCAGGCTGCCGGCGGCTGGCTCGGTTTTGACGACTTCATGGCGCAGGCCCTGTACACCCCGGGCCTGGGCTATTACGCCAACGATTTGCGCAAGCTCGGTCTCATGCCCGGCTCGGGCAGCGACTTCGTGACCGCGCCCGAGCTGTCGCCGCTGTTCGGCCGCGCGCTGGCGGCCCAGGTCGGGCAGGCGCTGCAGCAGACGCAGACGCATGAGCTGTGGGAGTTCGGCGCCGGCTCCGGCGTGCTGGCGCTGCAGCTGCTCGACACCCTGGGCGAGCAAGTGGCGCGCTACACCATCGTCGACCTGTCGGGCGCCCTGCGCGCGCGCCAGCAGCAGACCTTGCAGAAATTCGGCGACAAGGTGCACTGGGCCAGCGAGCTGCCCGCGACCATGCAGGGCGTGGTGGTCGGCAACGAGGTGCTGGACGCCATGCCGGTCAAGCTGCTGGCCCGCCTGGGCGGTGTCTGGCACGAGCGCGGCGTGGCCGTCGATGCTGCGACGCAGGCCTTCGTCTGGCAGGACCGCGCCACCGCGCTGCGCCCGCCACTGGAGGTGGAGGGCGCGCACGACTACCTGACCGAAATCCATCCGCAGGCCGAGGCCTTCGTGCGCACGTTGGCCGACCGGCTCAAGGCCGGTGCGGCCTTCTTTCTCGACTACGGATTTCCCGAGCGCGAGTACTACCACCCGCAGCGCCACATGGGCACCGTGATGTGCCACCGCGCCCACCAGGCCGACCCCGACCCCTTGCGCGACGTGGGGCTGAAGGACATCACGGCCCATGTCAACTTCACCGGCGTCGCGCTGGCGGCGCAGGAGGCCGGGCTGGAGGTGCTGGGCTACAGCTCACAGGCACGCTTCCTGCTGAACTGCGGCCTGGCGCAGCTGATGGAGCAGACCGACCTGGCCGCACGCGCCCAGGCCAGCAAGCTCGTCATGGAGCACGAAATGGGCGAGCTGTTCAAGGTCATCGGGTTCGCGGCCGGTGAGCCCTGGGCGGCGCTGGGTTTCTCCGCGGGCGACCGTACCCATACACTCTGAACCATGTTCCGCTGGCTCATCGTCATCTTCATCGCGTTGCTGATCATCAATGCCTGCACGCCCTGGGTCAGAAAAATCGGCTTCGGCCGCCTGCCGGGCGACCTGAACTTCACGCTCTTCGGCCGCGCGTTCCACCTGCCGCTGACCACCACCATCATCTTGAGTCTGGTGGCGGCCGGCGTGGCCAAACTGCTCTGAACGGCCTCTTGAACTGCATACCCCCGCCCCCATTCTGGGACGTAGAAGAAAGGGTTCACCATGAGCGAAACGCGCCACATCGTCTGTCCGCACTGCCACACCACCAACCGGGTCCAGCGCGCTGATCTGGGCCATGCGCCCGATTGCGGCAAGTGCCACCGGCCGCTGTTCACGGCGCATCCACTGGAACTGGATGAGGCCTCGTTCGAACGCCACATCGGGCGCAACGAGATTCCGGTGCTGGTGGACTTCTGGGCGCCGTGGTGCGGGCCGTGCCGCATGATGGCGCCGGCCTACGAGCAGGCCGCTGGCCAGCTCGAACCCCAGGTGCGCGTGGCCAAGGTCAACACCGAAGCGGCACAGAACCTGGCGGCGCGCTTCAACATCCGCAGCATCCCGACGCTGGCGCTGTTCGTCGGCGGGCGCGAGGTGGCGCGCCAGGCCGGTGCCATGCGCTCGGCCGCCGACATCGCGCGCTGGGTGCAGGCCAAGCTGCGTTAACGGACGTTGCCCTCGTCCGGCTTTTCCAGGTGGCTCGCCACGGCGGCCGCGCGGGCCGCGTGGATCACCTCGCCGATCTTCTTGCCGCTGTGCCCCTGGGCCATGGCGTGTTCCGCAATGGTGTGGGTGGCAACGCCCAGCACGACGTCGAGCACGTGCTGCAGCCGTCGGGCCTGCGGGTAGTCTTCGTCCTCGCGGCCCAGGCGGCCGCGCACATCGCAGGCGCAGGCTTGCAGCACCTCGGCAAAACGTTGCGGCTTGCGGATGGCGTCGCAGCGCTCCAGCAGCCGCACCAGCGCCGCTGCGCCCAGGTCGTCGCTGCGGTGGATGTTGCCGTGCTCGCGCGCCACCACGTCGGCCAGTTCGCGGCAGTCCAGCGGCACGCGCAGGCGTTCGCACAAGCCCTTCAGCAACCGGGCGCTGCGCTCCTCGTGGCCGATGTGGCGCGGCAGCACGTCGGGGTTGGTGGTGCCCTTGCCGAGATCATGGCCGAGGCAGGCGAAGCGCACCGTCAGCGGTGCGCCCAGACGGGCGGCGGTGTCCAGCACCATCATCAGGTGCACGCCGGTGTCGATCTCGGGGTGGTGGTGCTCCGGCTGCGGCACGCCCCACAGGCGGTCCACCTCCGGCAGCAGGCGTTTGAGGGCACCGCATTCGCGCAGCACGTCGAACATGCGCGAGGGCTGGGCTTCCATCAGGCCGCGGCTGAGTTCCTGCCAGACGCGTTCGGCCACCAGGTGGTCGGCCTCGCCGTCGTCCACCATGTGGCGCATCAGCGTCATGGTCTCGGGGGCGACGGTGAAGTCGGTGAAGCGCGCCGACAGCCGCGCCACGCGCAGGATGCGCACCGGGTCCTCGCGGAAAGCGGGGGTGACGTGGCGGAACACCTTGGCGGCCACGTCCTGCCGGCCGTGGTAGGGGTCGGTCAGATGTTCCAGGTCAAAAGTGCCATCAGCCCTTGTGTGTTCGGCGCGAACAGCTATCGAATTGATAGTAAGGTCGCGCCGTGCCAGGTCTTCTTCCAGCGTCACCTCGGGCGAGGTGTGGATGGCGAAACCCTTGTAGCCGCGCGCCGTCTTGCGCTCGGTGCGCGCCAGCGCGTACTCCTGCTTGGTCTCGGGGTGCAGGAAGACGGGGAAGTCCTTGCCCACCGGCACAAAACCGCGCGCGGTCATCTCCTCCGGCGTGGCGCCCACCACCACCCAGTCGTGGTCCTTGACCGGCAAGCCGAGCAAGGCGTCGCGGACCGCACCACCCACCATGTAAATCTGCATGCTGGCAGTTTACCGGCTCACAGGGGGCCGCAACGCTCAGCGTTTCAGGCGGTAGGGCTCTTCGAAGGCGCGGAAATCCTGCTCGGCGCGGGCTTGCGCGATCCAGTCCGCCACGCCCGGCAGCGCGGCCACGCGCTCCACATAAGCCGCCATCTCGGGCGGCACCGGCAGGCCATAGGTTTTCAGGCGCATGCACACCGGCGCAAAGTAGGCGTCGGCGATCGTGAAGTGGCCGAACAGCAGCGGCCCGCCGTGGGCGCCGAGCAACTCGCTCCACAGGGCCGCCAGCCGCGCCACGTCGGCGCGCACGGCCGGCTGGTCGCGCCAGATCAGCGCACCGACCTCGGGCAGCGAAGCCTCGATGTTCTGCGGGCAGTGGCTGCGTAGCGCCGTGAAGCCGGCGTGCATCTCGGCGCAGACGCTGCGCGCCCGCGCACGTGCGGCCACGGCGTGCGGCCAGAGCTGCTTCTCCGGGAATGTCTCGGCCAGGTATTCGGCAATCGCCAGCGTGTCCCAGATGATCAGCTCGCCATCCTGCAGCACCGGCACCTTGCCGGTGGGGCTGACGCCGGCCAGCGCCTGCTTGAACTGCGAGCCGGCATCGAACGAATCAAAGCGCACCAGCACTTCCTCGAACGCAATGCCGGCCTGGCGCATCAGTACCCAGGGCCGCATGGACCAGGAGGAGTAGTTCTTGTTGCCAATGAAGAGTTTCAGCATGGGGACCTCCGTCAGACGCCCCATGGTAGCGCGCGGCAGGGCCGAGTGCAGTGGCTCAAGGCCGTCGGTACTGGCCGCGCAGCGTGACGTAGCGGTCGTTCGGGCTCAGGTAGCCGGGCGCGATGGCGCCGAGGGAAGAGGGCGTGATGCCCAGTGTCGCCAGGCCGGGCAGCCGGCCGCTGGCCACGTTGTCGATGCGTAGGGAGTCGAGGTTGTCGCGGCTCATCAGCGGCTGGCCCGGCAGCAGTTCCATCAAGCCGGCCTGCAGCCGCCCCAGCGCCATGGGCAGCGGGATGACCGGGCGAGCGTGGCGCAGGCCGCTGTAGCGTCCCGCCAGCTGTACCAGCTGCTTGAGTGTGTAGATGTCCGGGCCGCAGGCCTCGAGGGCCTGGCCGATGGTGGCCGGGTCTTGCAGGCAGTGCACGACGGCCTGCGCCACGTCTTCCACCCAGACCGGCTGAAAACGCGCCTGTGCGCCGGCCAGCGGCAGGACGGGAAACACGCGCTGCAGGCGGGCGAACAGGTTGAGGAAACGGTCGCCGGCACCGAAGATGACACTGGGGCGCAGCACGGTGAGCTGCAGGCTGTCATGGGCCGCGGCGGCTTGCAGCACGGCTTCGCCGCGGCTCTTGCTGCGCAGGTACAGCGACAGTGCGGTCTCGGCCGCGGCGGGAGCGGCGCCCAGGGCGCTGACATGCACCAGCCGCTTCACGTCATTCGCCAGACAGGCGCGCGCCAGCTTGGCCGGCAGCTCGACATGGGTGCGCTCGAACGTCGCTGCATCGCCGTGCAGGATGGCCACCAGGTTGACCACGGCGTCGTGGCCGCTGACCAGCTGCGCCAGTGTCGCTGTGTCATGCACGTCGGCCGCAACCACCTCCAGCCGCGGCAGGTGCAGCAGGTGTTGGGCCTGGCTGGTGCGTCGCGTCGGCACGGTGATCTGCCAGTCCAGCCGTGCCAGCTTCTCGCAGACGTGGCGGCCGACAAAGCCGGTGCCGCCGAGCAGCAGCACCCGCTTCATGGCAGGTCTTCGTCGACGTCGCTCTTGCCCGGGCGCTGCGGCCCGATCTGGCCCAGCCGCGCCTTGAGCGACTGCGGCCGGCCGGTGATGAGTGCGGCGTAGTTGGTGGTGTTGGACAGCACCTTCTTCACGTAGTCGCGCGTTTCGTTGAAGGGCACGTTCTCGGCCCAGATGGCGGCTTCCAGCATCGGGCCGCCGTCCTGGCCGCGCCAGGCGCGCGAGCGGCTCGGACCGGCGTTGTAGGCGGCGGCGGCCAGCGGCATGGAACCGTCGAAGCTCTCCAGCACCAGCTTGAGGTAGCCGGTGCCGATGGCGATGTTGGTATCGCGGTCGGTGATGTGGTGCGGCTTGAAGTCGGCGAGGCCGATACGCCGCGCCGTCCAGCGCGCCGTGGCCGGCATGACCTGCATCAGGCCGGAGGCGCCGACGCTGGACTGCGCGTCCATGATGAAGCGGCTTTCCTGCCGGATCAGGCCGTAGACGTAGGCCGGGTCGAGCTCGATCTGGCCGGCGCGCTGCACCACCGCGTTCTTGAACGGCATCGGGAAGCGCTGTTCGAAGTCGATGACGGTCTTGGTGCGTTCGCTGGTGTTGATGCAGCGGTCCCACACCTGGTTGTCGCAGGCCAGCTGGGCGGCGGCCAGCAGCTCGCGGTCGGACAGGCCGCCGCGCTGGTGCGCGCCGACGCTGTAGTTCCACTCGCGTACGCCCTCGGCACGCAGCCCGGCCTGGATGGCGTAGAGCCCGCGGCGCAGGCCGGGGTTGTTCTGCGCGGCTTCCTTCTCTGCCACGGTCAGCGGCTCCGGCTTCGGGGGCACCGTGATCGGGCGGCCCAGTTCCTCTTGTGCCAGCTGTTCGTAGAAGCCGCGCGGCGAGGCGATCGACTCGAACAGGGCCCGGGCCTGGGCCGGTGCCTCCGGTTTGCCGGCCAACGCCAGCAGGGCGCGGGCGCGCCAGTAGACCCAGGCCGGGTCCTGGCGCTGGGCCTCAGGCATGGCGGCCGTCGCGTTCAGTACCTCCTGCCAGGCGCCGGCGCGCAGGGCGGCGCGCACTTTCCAGATCAGGTGGTCGCCGTTGAGGTGCTGGTCCTGCGCGTGGGCGAAGTAGTTGATGGCACCTTCGTTGAGGCGGCGCGCGGCACGCTTGCCGATCGCGCCCCAGACCCAGCTGCGCTCTTCCTGCGTCAGCTGGGTGCGCCAGCGCACCTTGTTCATCTCGTCCATGGCGGCCGTGGTGTCGGTGCTGGCCAGGCGGATCAGTGCCAGCGTTACCAGTTCCTTGGTGCGCGGGCGCAGGGCGGTGATCTTGTCGTCCAGGAAGCGCACCGGGTTGGCATAGATGGCGTTGACGCTGGCCACCCAGTCCGGATTCAGCAGGCCCACCGCCTGTGTGGCGATGCGGGGACGCTCGTTCTCGAAGCCCAGCCGGGCGCGCAGCCAGGCCGTGTGGGCCTTGAGCTTGCCGGCCTCCAGCTGCTGCTCGGCCGCGGCAGCGCAGCCTTCGTCAGCCTCTTTCTGCGCCAGCCAGAGCTCCTGCACCTGGGCGGCCACGTCGGTGTCGCTGGTCTGGGCCTCGTTCAGCAGCGCATAGCAGCGTACCGAGCGGTCGTCGTTCATGCGGAACTTGGGGTACTCGGCGGCGAAAGTGGCCCAGTCGCGCCGCTTGCCCAGCAGGAGCAGCCAGTCGTTGCGCAGGCGGTCTTCCTGGTAGGTGCCGGCGTAGCGGCTCAGGAAGGTCCGTATTTCCGTCGGACCGGTTTCGTCGAGCCGCGCTGCCAACTCCCAATAGGCGCCCCAGGGTTCCAGCACATGGCCGCGCACCTGCGGCAGCAGTGCGGAAAGGCGACGGCGGTCGCCCTTCTTGAAGGCCTGGTTCATCTCCAGGAGGGGGGCATCGTCGGCGGTTTGCGGCCGGGGTTTGGTCTTGGGCGCGGCAACGGCGCTGGCATGTGGCAACATCAGACCTGCCACCAGGGCGATCGATGTCAGAATGGCTTGAAACTGCATGTGGGAATTATGGACACATCTGAGGAAAAAAGGTCGCAGGAAAAGAAGGCGCTTCGCCAGCAACTCATCACACAACGCCTGAACCTGCCCGATCGCCTACAGCGTACTGCGCTGTTGCAGCGGGTGATGCGCATCTGGCTGGTGGGCCGCCCGGATGCGGTGATCGGCGCCTACTGGCCGATCAAGGGCGAGTTCGACCCGCTGCCGGCCCTGCACCGCTGGAAGGAAGACGGCGAACTGATCGACCAGCCACAGCCCCGGCGCATCGGCCTGCCGGTGATCGACAAGGTGCACAAGACCCTGACCTTCCACGCCTGGTACCCCGGCTGCCCGATGGAGGAGGATGCCTATGGCATTCCGAAACCGAAGGACACCGAGCTGATCGTGCCCACGCTGCTGTTCGTGCCCTGCGTCGGCTACGGCCCCGGCGGCTACCGCCTGGGCTACGGCGGCGGTTTCTACGACCGCACGCTGGCCGCGCTGCAGCCCAAACCGTTCACCGTGGGGCTGGGCTTCACCCAGGGCTTCCTGTCGGACTTCGAGCCCGAGCCGCATGACGTGCCGCTCGATGCCATCCTGAACGACAACGGCGTGGTCTGGCCGGTCTAGCTGCTTCGTATTCATTCCAGTCATGGCCCGTCCCAAATCCGCGTCCCACGAGCTCAAGCGCGACGAGATCCTCGATATCGCGGCACAGTGCTTTGCCGACAAGAGCTACCCGGCCGCCAGCATGAACGACATCGCCGCCGCCTGCGGCACGTCCAAGGCGCGGCTGTACCACTACTACGGCAGCAAGGAGGCCATCCTGTTCGACCTGCTGGACCGCTACACGCAGCAGTTGCTGGCCATCGTCGGCCAGGTGCAGGCCACGGCGCAGCGCCGCAACCTGGACGACCGCGCCGCATTGCACGAACTGGTGCGCAGCTTCCTGCTGGAGTACGAGACTTCGGCCACGCGCCATGTGGCGCTGCTGCACGACACCAAGTTCCTCGGCGCCGTGCAGCGCGAGCAGATCTTCAACCGCCAGCGCGACGTGGTGGCCGCCGTCACGCACATGCTCAAGCGCGCCTATCCAGGGCGGCTGAACGCGCGCAACCAGACCGCCATTACCATGATGCTGTTCGGCATGATCAACTGGACCTTCACCTGGCTGCGCCCGGGCGGCACCCTGAGCTATGCGGCCTTTGCCGACGAGGTGATTGCCATGCTGGAGCGCGGTCTGTCCCAGTGAGGGAGCGCCCGGCGGCCGGGTTTTCCGGTTTCACCCTCCGTAATGCGTTACGCTTGAATAAAATCAGCGCCCACGCCTGATCACGATTCCACCGGAGACACCATGAGCAAAGCCTTTGCCTCGCAAGCCGACCTGACCGACAAGAAAACCACTTTTGAGCAACTCAGCAAGCACTGCTGGGCCTACACCACCGAGGGCGACCCGAACTCGGGTGTCATCATCGGCGACAACTGCATCATGGTCAGCGATGCCACCGCCACGCCGGCCATGGCGCGTGACCTCATCAAGAAGATCCGCACCGTCAGCGACCTGCCCATCAAGTACGTGCTGCTGACGCACTACCACGCCGTGCGCGTGCTGGGTGCCAGCGCCTATGTGGCCGAGGGCGCCACCGAAATCATCGCCAGCCAGGGCACGCTGGAGCTGATCCGCGAGCGCGGCGCACAGGACATGAAGAGCGAGATGGAGCGTTTCCCGCGCCTGTTCCGCAATGCCGAAACGGTGCCCGGCCTGACCTGGCCGAGCATGGTGATCGGCGGCGGCAACCCCGTCAAAGGTGAAGTGCCGGGCAAGCTCAGCATCAACCTGGGCGGCGTGGTGGTGCAGGTCTGGAGCCCCGGCCCGGGCCACACGCGCGGCGACACCATTGCCTGGGTGGAGGAAGAGAAGGTGCTGTATTCGGGCGACCTGGTGGAGTTCGAGGCTGGTGTCTACACCGGCGATGCGCAGCTCGAAGAATGGCCGGCCACGCTGGAGGCGCTGCGCGCGCTCAAGGCCGAGGCCATCGTGCCGGGCCGTGGCGAAGCCATGAAGGGCAACGCCAATGTCAACAAGGCGCTGGACTACACCAAGCGCTGGGTCGAGACGCTGTACACGGCGGGCAAGGAAGCCGTGGCGCAGGGCATGGACCTGAAAGCCGCCATGGCGCACACGCGCAAGAGCATGGACCCGGTGTTCGGCCAGGTCTTCATCTACGAGCACTGCCTGCCGTTCGACGTGACCCGTGCCTATGACGAGGCCAGCGGCATCAAGAACCCGCGCATCTGGACCGCCGAGCGCGACAAGGCCATGTGGGCGGCGCTGCAATCCTGAGCGCCTGCCGCTGACCTGCCCGGGGGCCTGCAATGCAGTCCCTTTTCATTTGGCGCTGATCAGGGCCTGGAGATCGGCCTCGTAGTCCTGCAGCTTTTCCTGCAGTTGGCGGCGCTGTGCCGCGCTGGCGCTGTTGTGCAGCGCGGCCAGGGTGCGGCAGCTGTCCTGCACCATGCGTTCGAACTGGGCACGGTAGGCCAGATCGGGCGAATAGAGGTTGCGCTGCTGCAGTGCCAGGATCTCGGCCTTGACGTGGGCGGCGCGATCCGCGGTGCCGTGCTCCCGGAACACTTGCAGCATGTCCTGCTGGCGGCGCAGCCGTTCGCGCCAGGCCAGCCGGGCGTCGAAGCCCGACTGGGCAATGCCCTGGCGCAGCAGCGCCAGCTGCGGCTCCTCCAGCCGGCCGTAGAAATCTTCCGCCCGCTCCACGGCTTTCTTCAGCCGCCGGGCCGCCAGTTCGGCCGGCGTGCCGTCCAGCCATTCCTCGCGCCATGTCTGGTTGTGCTTGTCGAACTGCAGCGCCAGGTGGCGCAGCTGCTCCGGCTGGAGCGTGGGCACCACGCGGCTCATGCCTTTGGCCGCCTGCTCGCCCAGGCTTTGCACGCGCATGCGGATCTGGTCACTGACGTCGCACACCTGTTGCGGCGTCACCGGCCCGCTGGCCAGGCGCTGCATCTGGCGCAGCAACTCGGCGTAGGCCGGCAGTTCGTTCCGTCGGTGCCAGGCCTGCAGCGCGGCCAGGCTGTCGCGCACCTGCACCGCTTGCGCGTCGTTGAAGTCGACGTAGCCGTCGAGCCACCAGTAGACCAGCGTGGGGGCGTTGTTGTAGCCAATTTTGACGGCGCTGCAGCCGCCGAGAAAAACCAGCAGCAGCGCGCCGATAATGCGGGGCAGGAGCGCCGGCAGGTGTCTGGAATTCAACATGACAGAAGCAAACGAGAAAAGCATGGTTCAGCCCCAACAGGCAGTGGATGTGGTCATCATGGCGGCCGGCAAGGGCACGCGCATGAAAAGCCGGTTGCCCAAAGTGTTACACCGTTTGGCCGGGCGTGCACTGCTGCAGCATGTGATGGACACGGCGGCCGCGTTGGCGGCGCGCCGCGTGGTGGTGATCACCGGCCACGGCGCTACAGAAGTTGAAGCAGCTCTCGCACGTCCTGCAAGGGCTGGTGCTGGATTTGATATGGGATTTGTGCGGCAGGAGCCGCAGCTCGGTACCGGCCATGCGGTGCAGCAGGCCGTGCCGGCGCTGCCGGATGATGGCGTGGTGGTGGTTCTGTCGGGTGACGTGCCGCTGACGCAGGTCGACACCTTGCGCACACTCATCAAGGCCTGCGGCGGCGACAAGCTGGCGCTGCTGACCATCGACTTTGCCGACCCCACGGGTTATGGCCGCATCGAGCGCGCCGGTTCGGGGGCCGTGCAGGCTATCGTCGAGCACAAGGACGCCAGTGATACGCAACGCCAGATCAAGGAAATCTACAGCGGCATCATGGCGGTGCCGGCCAAGCTGCTCAAGCCCTGGCTGGCCAGGCTGGACAACCAGAATGCGCAGGGCGAGTACTACCTGACCGATGTGGTGAAGTTCGCTGTTGGGCAGGGCGTGCCGGTGGTGGCGCACAAGATCAGCGACGCGCTGCAGGTGGCCGGCGTCAACAGCCCGCTGCAACTGGCCGAGCTGGAGCGAGCGCACCAGCTGCGCACCGCCCGCGCCTTGATGGAGCAGGGCGTTCGCCTGGCCGATCCGGCGCGCTTTGACGTGCGCGGCGAACTGGTGTGCGCGCAGGACGTGGAGATTGACGTCAATTGCGTTTTTGCCGGCCGCGTCGAACTGGGCGAGGGCGTTCGCGTCGGCGCCAACTGCGTGATTGCCAGCGCCCGCATCGGCGCCGGTGCCGTGATCCATCCCTACACCCACATCGA
Organism: Curvibacter sp.; assembly: GCA_031426755.1. GTDB lineage: Bacteria > Pseudomonadota > Gammaproteobacteria > Burkholderiales > Burkholderiaceae_C > Hylemonella. The sequence goes on along the minus strand of JASJPI010000015.1, from coordinate 10,640 downwards.
AGGTGGCAGCAGCGACAAGGATGCGGTCGAGGTCGGCGCCGGCGCCTTGATCGGCCCCTTTGCCCGCCTGCGCCCCGGCGCCAAGCTGGGTGAGGAAGTGCACATCGGCAACTTCGTCGAGATCAAGGCCTCGACGCTGGCCCATGGGGCCAAGGCCAACCACCTGGCCTACATCGGCGACGCGAAGGTGGGCGAGCGCGTCAATTACGGCGCCGGCAGCATCACCGCCAACTACGATGGCGCCAACAAGCACACCACGGTGATCGAGGCCGACGTGCACATCGGCAGCAACTGCGTGCTGGTGGCGCCGGTCACCATCGGCGCCGGCGGCACGGTGGGCGGCGGCTCCACCATCACCAAGGACACGGCGCCCGGCGCACTGACCGTGGCGCGTGCCAAGCAGGTCAGCATTGCCGACTGGAAGCGGCCCGAGAAAAAGAAAAAGTAAGCCCCTGCACATGAACGCGCCCGCATCCCCGCAAGAGCAAGAGCTGGTTCGGCTGCGCGCCGAGCTGCAGGCGGCACGCGATGCGCTGGGCGACTTTGCCTACGTCGTGTCGCACGACCTGCGTGCCAACCTGCGCCACATCACGGCCTACGCCGCACTGGTGCGCGAGGAGCTGGGCGATGTGCCACCGGCCGAGGCGCTGACCTACCTCGACACCGTGACCAGCGCTGCCAGGCTCATGGGCCGGCAGATCGACGGGCTCATGGCCTGGTCGCAGCTGGACCGGGTCGAGCTGGATGCGGCAACGCTGGATGTGCATGCCCTGATCGAGGAGGTGTGTCAGGCACTGGCGGGGGAAGCCGCAGGGCGACAGGTCGACTGGCAGGTGGCCGCGGATCTGCCGCCACTGCGAGGCGATGCCGCGTTGCTGCGCCAACTGCTCGGCCATCTGCTGTCCAACGCGCTCAAGTTCACGCGGCCGCGCACGCCGGCCGTGATTCACATCGGCTGGCAGCCGCCGGTCGAGAACGGGCTTTGCCTGCTGTTCGTGCGCGACAACGGCGTCGGTTTCAATCCGCAGCAGCAGGACAAGCTGTTCCATGTGTTCCAGCGTCTGCACAGTGCCAGCGAATTTGAAGGCCTGGGCCTGGCCTTGGCGCGCAAGATCGTGGAGCGCCATGGCGGCAGCATCCGTGCCGAAGGCGAGCCGGACGCTGGCTGCTGCATCCGCTTCACCCTGCCGCTGGCGACTTAAGTTTTTGCAGGCAGCGGCACTCGCGCACCGAACTTGCTGCGCTTCACGCTGAAAAACGCCTTGACGTTGCGCACATTGGCGTCGCTGGTGAACAGGCGCTGCGCCAGCGCCAGGTAGTCGGGCATATCGCGTGCCTGCACCACCAGCACGAAATCCGGCCCGGGCGAGACGCGGTAGCACTGCTGTACGGCATCGTCCGTGGCGACGCGCTGCTCGAAGGCCTCAAGCGCTTCCACCCCCTGGCGGTCGAGCGTGATCTCCACAATAGCCTGCAAACCGTGGCCGAGCAGCGACGCCAGTTTATCGCTGCTGAGCACCGCCACCTGCTGTTCGATCAGGCCGGCCTCCACCAAGCGCTTGACGCGGCGCAGGCAGGTGGGCGGCGAAATGTGCACCTGTGCTGCCAGGGCCTGGTTGCTCTGGCTGGCATCGTGCTGCAGGGCGTCCAGCAGCAGCAGGTCGGTCGCATCTATATTGATTTGTTCCACAAATGTATGTTTTTTGAAATATTTTCAATCAAAATTCAGTTTTTGAAATTTAAATTCAAAAATCAATAAAAATCAATCGAATATTTTTCAGTGGCCGATCTACCATCGGCCATCGATTTGAGGAGATTTCAAGCATGTGTGGCATCGTCGGCGCCGTTTCCAACCGCAACATCGTTCCCGTGCTGGTGCAGGGCCTGCAACGGCTGGAGTACCGCGGCTATGACTCCTGCGGCGTGGCCGTGCATGCCGATGGCGGCCTGAAGCGCGCGCGCAGCACCTCGCGCGTGGCCGAACTGGCCGAGCAGGTGGCGCACGGGGCGCTGGAAGGCTTCACCGGCATTGCCCACACGCGCTGGGCCACACACGGTGCACCGGCGGTGCACAACGCGCACCCGCACTTCAGCCATGGTCCAGGAACCGATGTGGCGCAGCGCCCGGCGCGCGTGGCACTGGTGCACAACGGCATCATCGAGAACCATGACGAATTGCGTGCCGCCCTCAAGGCGCGCGGCTATGTGTTCGACAGCCAGACCGATACCGAGGTCATTGCGCATCTGGTCGATTCACTGTACGAGGGCGACCTGTTCGAGGCCGTGAAAGCCGCCATCCAGCAACTGCATGGCGCCTACGCCATTGCCGTTTTTCACAAGGACGAGCCGCACCGCGTGATCGGCGCGCGCGCCGGTTCGCCGCTGATTCTGGGCGTGGGCAAGGAAATGGCCGGCAACTTCCTGGCCAGCGACGCCATGGCCCTGGCCGGCGTGACCGACCAGATCGTCTACCTGGAAGAGGGCGACGTGGTCGATGTGCAGTTGGGCAAGTACTGGGTGGTGGACCGCCACCACAAACCGGTGGCACGCGAGGTCAAGACCGTGCAGGCCCACAGCGGCGCCGCCGAGCTCGGCCCCTATCGCCATTACATGCAGAAGGAAATCTTCGAGCAGCCGCGCGCCATTGCCGACACGCTCGAAGGCGTGGAAGGCATCGTGCCGGAGCTGTTCGGTGATGGTGCCTACCGGGTGTTCAAGGAGATCGACAACGTCCTCATCCTGGCCTGTGGCACCAGCTACTACAGCGGCTGCGCCGCCAAGTACTGGCTGGAGAGCATGGCCAAGATTCCGACCCAGGTGGAAGTGGCGAGCGAATACCGCTACCGCGACTCGGTGCCGAACCCGCGTACGCTGGTGGTCACCATCAGCCAGTCGGGCGAAACGGCCGACACGCTGGCGGCGCTGCGCCATGCACAGAGCCTGGGCATGCAGCAGACGCTGACCATCTGCAATGTGGCCACCAGCGCCATGGTGCGCGAATGCAAGCTGGCCTACATCACACGTGCCGGGGTGGAGATCGGCGTAGCCTCCACCAAGGCTTTTACCACGCAGTTGGCCGGTCTGTTCCTGCTCACGCTGGCACTGGCCCAGGTGCGCGGCCACTTGAGCGAAGCCGAAGAGGCGCAACACCTCAAAGCCATGCGCCACCTGCCGGTGGCCCTGCAGGCCGTGCTGGCGCTGGAGCCGCAGGTCATCAGCTGGGCGGAAGACTTCGCCCGCATGGAAAACGCACTCTTCCTTGGCCGCGGTCTGCATTACCCCATCGCGCTGGAAGGTGCACTCAAGCTGAAGGAAATCAGCTATATCCACGCCGAGGCCTACCCCGCGGGCGAACTCAAGCACGGCCCGTTGGCCCTGGTAACCAGCGCCATGCCGGTGGTGGCCGTGGCGCCCAACGACGCGCTGCTGGAAAAGCTCAAGAGTAACCTGCACGAAGTGCGCGCCCGCGGCGGCGTGCTCTACGTGCTGGCCGACAGCGACACCCACATCGAAAGCGGCGAGGGCCTGCACGTCATCCGCATGCCGGAGCACTACGGCGCGCTGTCGCCGCTGCTGCACGTGGTGCCGCTGCAGCTGCTGGCATATCACACGGCGTGCGCCCGCGGAACGGATGTGGACAAACCCAGAAACCTGGCCAAGAGCGTGACAGTTGAGTAGGGTTGGGCTTCCCCCAGTTGTGGTGTCCGCTGAAAAAACAGTCGTTAACTGGAAAAAACGGTTGTGAACTAGAAAATACGGTCGTTTACTCTTTGCACAAAGGCCGGGTCTCAGGCCGCAGAGGTTCTAACCAAACATATCCAAAAGTTTCCTCAAATCCAGCGGTTGCCTAACTTTGGGGTAGCTCAAGCGCACATATCGTCCGTCATGCTTGACAGCGGTGGGCGGCTTGGGCTTTTTCTCAAGCCGGAAAAACATCGTCAATGACGGCATATACTGACAAAAACGGGAGTTTTTCTTGGTATTGGATGCACTTTGGCATTTGGAGAATGGCCGTATTTCCCTTCAGTCAAGCGATGGGGGTTTGGACAATCTCTCTGCAATGGAGATTTTCCAAGCGGTCTTTGGCAAAGTCCGGGAAATTCGTGGGCACAGGTTTGGTGACCCCGTAGCCGAGCTCTCCGGATTGACTTTTTCCCGGTTTCCCGCTGAACCGTGCTTACGTGTGTTTGAAGCTGGAGGCGGGCTCTACTTGGAAGTGGGGATTGCCACATCCACAGGACAATTCGTAACCGTTGCGTCAGGAGAAGACCAGGTAATCAACGCCGGGAAATGGTTCCCTGTGCAACTTGACGCGATGGCCGCCGTAAGCCAATGGCTCGGCGAGCTTGGAGTTACTGTCGGAGTGCCAATCACACTCGGACTATTGATAGCACTCAGGACCCGGGGTGACCGGCCAGCAAAGCTGATGGATGAGGTCGGCGTTACCTCAACGACCATCGCGACTGCCGCAACGCATTTCGGCAAAGAAATTCCCGGTCTCGAAGCACAACTTTACGATTACCAAGTCTCTGGAGTGGGGTTTTTGAGGATGGTTGCCGAGCAGGGCATCGGTTGCATCCTTGGGGATGAAATGGGCCTTGGCAAGACCCTGCAGGTCATCGCACTTCTACAGGCCGAAAGCAATGAGGAACGTCGACAGTCTCTTATCGTTGCCCCAGCGACCCTCCTCGAAAATTGGCGGCGAGAGCTAGGCAAGTTTGCGCCAAACCTCAACGTCCACATTCACGCCGGTGCGGAGCGCCCTGGCGTGGTTTCCAGAATGCTGGGGTTTGACGTGACTGTCGCGTCATACGAAACAATCATTCGTGATGAAACCATGTTCGCAGCAGTCAACTGGAACGTCATTGCGCTGGACGAGGCGCAAAACATCAAGAACCCTGATGCACAAAGAACAATGGTCGTCAAACGACTGCCTCGTCGAGTCTCCATCGCGGTGACAGGCACCCCCTTGGAAAACAAGGTGGATGACTTGTGGTCAATCGCTGACTTCGCATTGCAGGGTCTTTTGGGAAATCTGCCTGATTTCAGAAAATCGTTTTCCGATGACCTGGAAGATGCGGAAAGGCTTGGAGGCATGGTTGCGCCGGTGGTCCTCAGGCGGCGGGTACTTGACGTGGCCAAGGACTTACCCGAAAAAATTGAAATTCCTCAAGCCTTAACGGTGAGTCGACAGTTTGCCGACGGTTACGAGGCGCTGCGTTTGACAACCTTGGCGGAGTACGAATCCAGTGGAGAGCTCGTCGCGTCAACTCGATTACGGATGTTCTGCTCACATCCCAAGCTGACTGGTGACTGGGATGACGACCTGACTTATGAGATGCCCAAATACAGTCGCCTGCTCGAAATACTTGATGAGGTATTCAGCTCAAATGAAAAGGCGCTAATTTTTTCGACCTTTACCGGAATGGCGGACCTGCTGACCAGTGACCTCTCACGTCGTTTTCCAAAGGGCTTTTTCAGTAGCATTGACGGTCGACTCGCGGTCTCCGGTCGCCAGGACACCGTTGACAAATTCTTCGAGCATTCAGGGTATGGAGCCTTGGTTCTAAATCCCAAGGCCGCAGGCGTCGGATTGAACATCACTGCAGCTAATCATGTGATTCATTACAACCCGGAGTGGAATCCAGCGCTTACGGACCAAGCGACGGCGCGTGCATTCCGGCGTAAACAAACGAGGCCAGTGACTGTTCATCATCTGTTTTTCGTTGATACAGTGGAGGCCGTGATGATGGAGCGTGCAGCCTTCAAACGTCAACTGGCCGGTGAGGCTGTCACAGGGCATGAGGGTGAAGTGGACGCCATCTCCTTGGCGGAGGCGCTGAGAATTTCGCCTGTATAAAAGTGAAAGGGAGAAAAGATTGAAGTCTTTAATTCGCAAAAAACTCAGCTCCAATGACCTTGGTCTGACTGGCGGCCATCAAGCGGGAATCTTGGTGCCCAAGGAACCGCAGGTACTGGGTTTCTTCCCGTCTTTGGATAAGAGTGAAAAAAACCCACGGATAGAGCTGACTCTTCATGAGCGTGAAGCGTCAACTACCTGGAAGTTCAATTTCATTTACTACAACAATAAATTTTTCGGGGGCACTCGAAATGAGTACCGACTGACCTGCATGACGCAGTTCCTGCGGGCCTCCAATGCCAAGGTAGGTGATGACTTGCTCTTCTCTCTGAATGAGGACCATAGTTATGAGGTGGCAATTGTGCGCGCCAAGGATGAGTCCAAATTGATACGCAATGACGGTGTTCTGGTGCTCTCCGGCGGTTGGAAGATTGTCAAAACCCGATAAATAACAGGCAACGAAAATGACGACCATTTCAGTTCCACCAGACGTAGCCCGAATTACCGAGGGGCTTCGTGACACCGGCTATGACTTCAATACTGCTGTTGCAGATATTGTTGATAACTCGATTGCTGCCAACGCAACCAAAGTTGATGTTCGTCTCGGTGCTGATTTTGCGGGCAACATTTTTCTGGCGGTTGGAGACAATGGTGACGGCATGGACCGTGATGGTCTTATTGAGGCCATGAAATATGGTTCCAAACGGCGGCCAAGTGCAAAGAGTCTTGGGAAGTTCGGTCTGGGCCTCAAGACAGCATCAACTGCCTTTTGCCAGCGTCTGTCTGTCATTTCTCGACCATTGGCAGATGCGGATGCGTTGAGAGCGTCCTGGGACCTGCAGCTCATCTCATCAACCAACAGTTGGGACCTAGAGATAGCAACAGCCGAATCGACGGAGCTGCAACTTCTTGATGAAACCGCTCCAAAGTCTGCGGGAACAGTGGTTTTATGGGAAAAGGTAGACCGACTGCTTGATGGTTACAAGGACCGGTCCGGTGCACCGTTCAAAAAGGCCATCGCACGAATGGAAGCCGCCTTGAAAGAGCACCTTGCGCTCGTCTACCAGCGGTTCATTGACTCAACTGACGCGCGTGAAAAAAATGTGGAAATCCGGGTCAACGGCGGTGTCGTCAATGCGTGGGACCCTTTTTGTATTGAGGAAACTAAAGCCCCTGTCGCGCAGCACTTGCAGGAAGTGGAGCTACCGGATGGCAGCAAGGCCAGTTTTACGGTCAAAGCTTTCATCCTTCCACGCAAGGAAGAATACAAAACCGATGAAGCCCGCAATGCGGCGAAAATTTCCAATGAGCGCCAAGGGGTTTATGTCTATCGAGAGAACCGCTTAATCCATGGTCCCGATTGGTTGGGAATGTATAAGCAAGAGCCTCACTTCTCATTGTTGAGAGTCGAGCTTTCTTTTGACCACCGGTTGGACGACGGATTTCAGGTGGATATCAAGAAGTCAAGGATTCTTCTTGATGAGCATCTTTTTGAATGGTTGCGCGACAAGTTTCTTGCCGGACCACGGCGCGAAGCCGAAGTGCGTTATCGACGCGGTGCAGCTAGTACTGCGACCGGCGCAGCTGCGCTGTTGCATACGCCTGCCAGCAACGTTATCCATCAGAAGTCTGCGGGCCTCTCTACGGCAACGGTTTCAGTAGTTGATGCAACCAGTGGCAAAGTCCAGATTAGCAACAAGACAGGAACCACCAACGCGACGATAAGAATCGTTGAGTCTGGCGATACCGGACCAATTCACGTCACTACGGCGGATTCCTTGGAAAATGGTGTGCTTTGGGAGCCAACGCTTGGCAAGGGGCGCAGTGCCGCTGTTGCGCTCAACACTGGGCACCCCTTTTACACAAAAGCATATTTGCCAAACAAGGCGAACAGCACTGTGATTCAGGCATTGGACTATCTGCTGTGGGCTCTTGCGAATGCGGAGTTGAACAACATCAATGACGAAACCAAGGAAGCTTTTGAGGAATACCGTGTAGAGGTTTCAAGGAACCTCAAAAAGCTGGTTGCCGACCTTCCCGATGCCGTTGACCCATAGGCTCATTGATGGCCACCGGATTGAACGTCGATTTGCTTCGTAAGCAACTTGAACAAAGGTTTGGGATATCCCTGACCAGTGGTGTTGAAGAGTTTGAAGGGGGCGAATTTTCGATTATTCGTCCAGCCGATTTGGAGGCCGGAAACGGCTTCTCGATTGTCGTTGCAAGAACGCATCGACTTTTGGAAGCAAGTTTCAGGGCTGACAACTTCTCAGCTGTCCTGCTCCGCGGGATGTCTGAAGCAGACCAGCAATCAAGACAGACTTTTCATACCCTCTTGGGCCAAGCCAAGATGGACCAGATGCAGGTTTACTTGGCAGTAAACGGCGTTACGTCGGATGTATTGCCGGATGGGGCGGAGGCATGGCGAAGGCTGGAAATTGATGTAACGAGCCGCGTTTCCTCATCAAAGCCAACCACGCAGCATCTTGCTGAGCAAGCCCTTGCGGCCTGTTCAGTCTGCCTATCGCTGGTCATGGTGCTCCTGACCATTGAGGACTCCGCCCAAAAAAACCGCGACGAGATGCCGGGCATGCCAGAGGGTGCCCTCATGAGTGTCCGGGTAAATCGGTATGAGCGAAGTCCCGCCAACAGGGCCGCCTGCATCGCGCACTTCGGGTCGTTCTGCAGGGCGTGTGGGTTTGATTTCCTCAAGGTGTACGGAGAGCTCGGGGAGGGGTTCGTTGAGGTACATCACCGGATTCCGGTTTCCCGCATGGGGCCGAACTACTTTGTAAATCCCATCAGCGATTTGGTGCCGCTGTGCTCAAACTGTCATTCAATGGTTCACAGGCGCAATCCGCCGCTGGAGGTCGAAGAGCTCGCCGAGCTCGTGGCTGCTAGTGGGGCAAAGCACATTGACGAGCCTCCAGCAGCCAATTAGCCGAGAAATTCCCGTGGGAATGGCCCTAAAAAACCCGAAAAAATTGTTTTACGGCATATTCCCCAGGTCACCTGGCGAGGCTAGAATAAATAACTGTACATCCATACAGATATCTTCCGGATTTAAAACAAATGGCCAAAACAAAATTCACCTTTATCGACTTGTTTGCCGGGATTGGTGGAATCCGCAAGGGGTTCGAACACATCGGAGGCAAGTGCGTTTTCACTAGTGAGTGGGACAAGTACGCGCGCAAAACCTATGCGGCGAACTTCGGTGAAGACGAAGCCTCCATCGCTGGTGATATTTGGGCGGTTCCCATGGATGCCATTCCAGAACATGATGTTCTGGTTGGAGGATTCCCGTGCCAACCATTTTCATTGGCAGGTGTCTCCAAGAAAAACGCACTGGGCCGCGCTCACGGGTTTGCGTGTGATGCACAAGGGACCCTGTTTTTTCGGGTTGCTGAAATCATCCAAGCCAAGCGTCCGGCAGCGTTCATGCTGGAAAACGTGAAGAATCTTCTTTCACACGATGGCGGGAAAACCTTTCGGGTCATCAAGCATGTCTTGGAAAACGAGCTGGGTTATCACATCGAGTACAAGGTAATTGATGGAAAGCGTTGGACGCCGCAACACCGTCAGCGGATTTACATTGTTGGCTTCCGAGAGGCAGTCGGATTCAAGATGCCTGAAGACGCAGTTTTGCCTGAGCCCGGAAAAATCACTATCGAAACTATTCTTGAAGACAAGAAGGATGTTGACCCGCGTTATACGTTGACCGATAACTTATGGACTTATTTGCAGGCCTATAAGGCCAAACATGCCAAGGCGGGTAATGGCTTTGGTTGTGATGTCGTGAAGCCGGGTGACACGACACGGACACTGTCCGCCAGATATCACAAGGATGGGTCTGAAATTCTTATTGACCAAGGCCCAAAGAAGAACCCCAGAAGGCTTACGCCACGCGAGTGCGCCCGGCTGATGGGGTTTGATGACAGCTTCGTGCTTCCGGTTTCCGATACCCAACTCTACAGGCAGTTTGGGAACTCAGTGGTTGTCCCTGCGGTGAAGGCCGTGGCAGAGGCCATGTTGCCATTTATTGAAAAGGCGCTGAAGAACGGGAAGGCCTCAGGGAAGGCCAAGCCAGGCGCCGAACATGTGACAACATTGAAAGGTGATGGCCCAATAGTGGTCAGGTCGGTCAGAATTCCTGAGGTCGCATAGCTTTAAGGGCTTGCGAGAAAGTTATGGCCGACATCACCGACGCTGGCACTCGTAGTCGGATGATGGGGGCTATCAAAGGCAAGGATACTTTGCCTGAGTTAAGCGTGCGCCGCGCTCTCCACGCCAAAGGTTTTCGATTTCGCCTTCACGACAAATCGTTGGTTGGTAAGCCAGACTTGGTCCTGCCGAAATGGAAAGCAGTCGTGTTTGTCCATGGTTGTTTCTGGCATCAACATGGCTGCTCAAACTCAAAGATGCCAGTAACTAGACTGGAGTTTTGGGAGGAGAAACTGAAATCCAATACTGAACGTGACAAGCGACAACTTGCACAACTGCGTTCTGAAGGCTGGCGAATTGCGGTCATTTGGGAATGTACGATTCGGAAGGAAATGAAGTCGGCCAATGGAGCACTTTTTGAGCAACTCGCTGATTGGCTGCGGAATACATCTTCTGCTTCATTGGAAATGTAAGCAGCACAAATCATGAGCGCCAAACTTGAGTTTTGTCGTGTCTATCTGGGCCCGGTGTAGTCCAGCTTACGCACTGGCTGGGCTTCCCCCGGTTTCCCGGACAGATTCAATAACATGATGTGTTCTGGAGATATCAATGACGAGGA
>JASJPI010000014.1:0-12879 GCA_031426755.1 Curvibacter sp. | reverse complement strand
TTTGAAGAAGGCTTAAAGGGCTAAGCAAACCGTCCGGGAAACCGGGGGAAGCCCAGGGGGGCGCTCGTTCGCCAAGCCGGTCACCGTGAGTGTCGAGAATGCGCATGTCGGGCACGTCGTGCACGACATGCTGCATGCCCTGGGCGGCATCAAGGACCGCAAGCGCGTGATCCCCGATCTGTACGACTTCAAACTGCAGAGCAACCCACCGCCGGGCCCCATGCTGCCGGAAGTGTTTGCCATTCATACCGGCCCGTGGGACATCATGAGCCAGCATTTCATCGAGCGCCTGCAGCCGCCACCGGCGCCGTCGTCATTTACCCGACTGCGCCTGGGCTGGATCGCACCCGAACAGATCGTGACCGTGAACCCCGGCGAAACGCGAGAGCTTGTCCTCTCCCCGCTGGCCTCCGGCAAGGGCGTGCTGGTGGTCCGGGTGCCCGGCGCGAATGGCCGCCATCTGCTCATCGAGAACTGGCAGAAGATCGGCGGCGATGCCGTCCAGCGCTCGACCGGCATGCTGGTGCTGGAAGTGGACCCTTCGCGCGCGGAAGGGAGCGCCATCGTTCGCACCGTCGATGCGAATCCCAGCGTGGCCAACTTGTATGCCGCGCCGTTTCGCCCCGGGGCAGGCGAGCATCGCCATTACGAGAACACCGCCTTGGGCGTTACCGCCATACCGCTCGAAACAGCCGCCGACCATTCTTTGCGGATCATGATCACCACACCGAAGCACACCAGACAGGAGGCGCAGAAATGACGCGATCCACGGTCGCGTCGGTCTGACCCGCCCCAGGGCCGGCTTAACCCATAATGGCCTCATCTTCTATTTCTTCTGTGCCCGCCATGGAAAGTCCGCGCTCCGACCGCATTCTTGCCGTTCTCGCCTTGACGCTGCTGGCGGCCGGTTGCGTACTGGTGCTGTGGCCCTTTCTTACCGCGCTCATCTGGGCCGCCATCCTCGCCTCCACCAGCTGGCCGGTGTTTCTGCGGCTCAACCGCTGGGTGGGCAACCGCCGCATCCTGACGGCGGCACTGATGACGGTGCTGGGCACGGTGGCGCTGCTCGGACCCATCGTGGCCGTGGCCTTGGCCCAGGCCGACAACGTGGCGGAACTGGGTCGCGCCGCCTCCGCCCTCAGCAAGGAAGGCCTGCCCGATGCTCCCTCCTGGCTGGAGAAGCTGCCCCTGGTGGGCCCCACCCTGCACAGCTACTGGCAGCAGTTTGCCCATAACGGTCAGCGCCTGATCGGCGAGCTCGGCAAACCGGCCCAGGCGGCCGCCCTGTCAGGCGGGCGCATGCTGGGCCAGGGCGTGCTGGACATGGCGCTGGCCGTGTTCCTCACCTTCTTCTTCTTTCTCCACGGTGAAACGCTGAACAACCGCCTGCGCATCGCCATGGAACGCCTGACGGGCGCCCGCGCCATCTACCTGCTGGATATTGCGCACGGTACGGTAAGCGGCGTGATCTACGGTGTACTCGGCACCGCGCTGGCACAGGGCGTGCTGGCCGCCATCGGCTTCGCCATTGCCGGCGTGCCTGGCGCGGCACTGCTGGGAGCGGTCACCTTCTTCCTCTCGGTGGTGCCGATCGGGCCGCCACTGGTCTGGGGTGGTGCGGCCATCTGGCTGTTCCAGCAAGGCCAGCCGGGTTGGGCGGTGTTCGTACTCGCCTGGGGCTTTTTTCTGGTCAGCACCGTGGACAACGTCATCAAGCCCTTCATCATCAGCCGCGGCGCCAGCCTGCCGTTTGCCATCGTCTTTCTGGGCGTGCTGGGCGGTGTGCTGGCGTTCGGGGTGATCGGCGCCTTCCTCGGGCCGACCTTGCTGGCGGTGGGCTACCGCCTGCTGCTGGAATGGACGACCCTGGATGCCGCGTCGAGCGCCGACCCCGGCTAGGCGCAACGCACCAGCACCCACAACAAACCCCGCCGCAGCGGGGTTTGTTGCTTGAGAGACCGATGCCTCAACCCATGTGCAGGCCGCCGTTGACCGAAAAGTCGGCACCGGTGGAATAGCCGCCCTCCTCCGACGCCAGCCAGGCGATGATGGAGGCAATCTCGCTGGGCTGGCCCAGGCGCTTGACCGGGATGGTGCCGACGATCTTGTCGAGCACGTCCTCGCGGATGGCTTTCACCATGTCGGTGCCGATGTAGCCCGGGCTCACGGTGTTGACCGTCACGCCCTTGGACGCCAGCTCCTGCGCCAGCGCCATGGTGAAGCCGTGCATGCCGGCCTTGGCGGCCGAGTAATTGGTCTGGCCGGCCTGGCCCTTCTCACCGTTGACGCTGCTGATGTTGATGATGCGGCCCCAGCCGCGCTCCACCATGTCGCCCACCACCTGCTTGGTGACGTTGAACATGGAGTTGAGGTTGGTCTCGATCACGGCGTCCCAGTCTTCACGCGTCATCTTCAGGAACATGCGGTCGCGCGTGATGCCGGCGTTGTTGACCAGCACGTCGATGGGGCCATGCTCGGCCTTGGCCTTGCCGAAGGCCTCCACCGTCGAGTCCCACAGGCCGACGTTGCCGACCGAGGCGTAGAAGGTGTAGCCCTGCGCCTTCTGCTCACCCAGCCATTTGGTGAAGTCGCGCGTCGGGCCGCAGCCGGCGATGACCTTGAAGCCTTCCTTGTGCAGCCGCTGGCAGATGGCGGTGCCGATGCCGCCCATGCCGCCGGTGACGTAGGCTGTTTTCTGGTTCATGATGCTCTCCTCGTTGTAAAAATGCTATCAATTCAATAGCTTCAAACCCATTAAAAACAAGGGATAGAAGCCTAAAACACGTTCAATCTCCCTGCTCAGCGCTCAATCGTCAGCGCCACCCCCATGCCGCCGCCGATGCACAGGCTGGCAATGCCCTTCTTCGCATCACGGCGCTGCATCTCGTGCAGCAACGTCACCAGGATGCGGCAGCCGGAGGCGCCGATCGGGTGGCCGATGGCAATGGCGCCGCCGTTGACGTTGACCTTGCTGGTGTCCCAGCCCATCTGCTGGTTGACGGCGCAGGCCTGGGCGGCAAAAGCTTCGTTGATCTCCAGCAGGTCGAGGTCGGCCGCCTTCCAGCCGGCGCGCGCCAGCGCCTTGGTGGAAGCCGGCACCGGGCCCATGCCCATGGTGGCCGGGTCCAGCCCGCTGGTGGCAAAGCTGGCAATGCGGCCCAGGGGCTTGAGGCCCAGCGCGGCGGCTTTCTTCGCGGTCATCACCACCACCGCGGCAGCGCCGTCGTTGATGCCCGAGGCGTTGCCGGCGGTCACACCACCGGCCTTGTCGAAGGCGGGGCGCAGGCCGGCCAGCGCGTCGGCACTGGTCTTGCGGTTGAGGAACTCGTCGTTTTCAAAGATCAGCGGATCGCCCTTCTTCTGCGCAATGCTGACCGGCACGATCTCGTCCTTGAACTTGCCGGCGTCCTGCGCGGCCGCGGCCTTCTGCTGGCTGGCCAGCGCCAGCGCGTCCTGCATCTCGCGCGTGATGCCGTACTGTTTGGCCACGTTCTCGGCGGTGATGCCCATGTGGTACTGGTTGTAGACGTCCCACAGGCCGTCGACGATCATGGAATCGATCATCTTCCAGTCACCCATGCGCTGGCCGTCGCGCGAACCGAGCAGCACGTGCGGGCTGGCGCTCATGTTCTCCTGGCCGCCGGCAATCACGATCTCGCTGTCGCCATAGGCCACGGCCTGCGCGGCCAGCATCACGGCCTTGAGGCCGGAGCCGCAGACGGCGTTGATGGTCAGCGCCGGGATTTCCTTGGGCAGACCGCTTTTCATCAGCGCCTGGCGCGCCGGGTTCTGGCCGGCACCGGCCGCCAGCACCTGGCCCATGATGACCTCGCCCACCTGGGCCGGGTCGAGCCGGGTGCGCTCCAGCAGCGCCTTGATGACGATGGACCCGAGTTCGGTGGCCGGCGTCTTGGCCAGCGTGCCGCCGAACTTGCCGACCGCGGTGCGGGCCGCCGAAACGATGACGATGTCTTCCATGCTGTTCTCCTTTATTGGGCTCATTCCTTGACGTAGCGGCCGGGCGCCGCTTCGATCGCCTTGTACTTGCCTTTGCCGTAGGACCTGGGCGCAGCAATTTGCTTGCCAGCCTGCGCCTTGAGCCAGGCGGACCAGTCCGGCCACCAGCTGCCGGCGTGCTCCTGCGCCCCGTCGAGCCAGGCGTCCAGCGTTTTCGGCAGCTTGCCGTCGGTGCGCAGCCAGTGGCTGCGCTTCTTTTTCTCGGGCGGGTTGATGACGCCGGCAATGTGGCCCGAGGCCCCCATGACGAAGCGCTTCTTGCCCGGCAGCACCTGGGTGGAGGCGTAGGCACCACCGATGGGCACGATGTGGTCCTCGCGCGAGCCGTAGATGTAGACCGGCAAGTCCACCTGGTGCAGGTCGATCTGCTCGCCGCAGACCGTGAGCTTGCCGGGTTTGACCAGGTTGTTTTCCAGGTAGGTGTTGCGCAGGTACCAGGCGTAGAACGGGCCCGGCAGGTTGGTGGCGTCGCTGTTCCAGTACAGCAGGTCGAACGGCGGCGGCGTTTCACCCTTGAGGTAGTTGCCCACCACGTAGTTCCACACCAGATCGGTGGGCCGCAGGAAGCTGAAGGTGGAGGCCAGGTCGCGCCCCTTCATCAGGCCGCCCTGCCCCATTTCCTGCTCGCGGTAGCGCACCATGCCTTCGTCGATGAAGACGTCCATGACGCCGGTCTCGGTGAAATCGAGGAAGGTGGTGAGGAAGGTGGCGCTGTGCACGGGTTTCTCCCCGCGCGCCGCCAGCACCGCCAATGCCGTGCCGAGGATGGTGCCGCCGACGCAGAAGCCCAGCGCGTTGATGGTTTGGGCGCCGCTGATGGCCTGCACCACTTGGATGGCCTGGATGGCGGCGTCCTCGATGTAGTCGTCCCAGGTCTTGTGCGCCAGCGTTTCGTCGGGGTTGCGCCAGCTCACCACGAAGGTGCGATGGCCTTGCGCGACCGCGTAGCGGATCAGCGAGTTGTCGGGCTGCAGATCGAGGATGTAGTATTTGTTGATGCAGGGCGGGATCAACAGCAAGGGGCGCTCGTACACCTTGGCCGTGAGCGGCTTGTATTCGATCAGCTGGAACAGCTCGTTCTCGAACACCACCGCGCCCTCGGTGGTGGCCACGTTGCGGCCGACCTCGAACTGGCTCTCATCAGTCATCGACACATGGCCCTGCTGCAGGTCATGCAGCAGGTTGTGCATGCCTTTGGCAATGCTCTCGCCCTTGGTCTCGATCGCCTTCTGCTGCGCTTCGGCATTGAGGGCGAGGAAGTTGCTCGGTGCACTGGCCGCCACCCACTGCTCCACCGCGAAGCGGATACGGGCACGCGTCTTGGCGTCGGCCTGCACGGCATCGGCCATCTGCAGCAGCAGCCGGGCGTTGAGCTGGTAGGCCGCGGCCGAGAGCGCCGCCAGGGGGTTGTCGCCCCAGGCCTTGGCGGCAAAGCGTTTGTCGCCGCTGGGCACGACCGCACCGGCGCCGTGCTGCATCAGCTGGCCCAGGTCATGCAGGTACTGCTGCTGCAACTGCTGCAGCTTGTCGGGTGCGATGCTGACCGGATGTTCCGGCAACGGCAGGGTGCCCGCGCCGCCCGGCCCGAGGTCGAGCCCCTGGAAGGACTGGAACAATTTCATCCAGCTGTCACCAAAGGTCTGCTGGAACTGCCGGGTCGCTTGCGCCCAGATTTCGGGAGTATCCTGTGTCACACCTAGTCCTTGTGCTGCTGATGACTGCTGCCAGCCAGTATCTCAGGTCCACCCCTTCAAAAAACTGACAGTCATCAATTGCCCCATGTTCCCGATACTGATTGCCGTTGGCTGGCTCTATGTGGCCCTGATGATGGCCGTGGCCGAGGCCACCAACACCACCGGTACCGTGCTGGGTTCGCTCATCACCTTTGTACTCTATGGTGTGGGTCCGGTGGCATTGGTGCTTTACCTGATAGGCACCCCTGGACGGCGCCGCGTGCGCAAGGCGCGCGAAGCGGCCGAGCGTGCCGCCTGGATGCAAGAACTTGCAAGAAAGCAGTCGACCGACCTGATGCCTGGCGACAACAGGGGCCCGGCCACCGCCAGCCCGGCGGCCTCAGTCCCGCCAGATGCAGGCCGCCATGCGGCCGCTGACGCCGTCGCGCCGGTGCGAAAAGAACCGTGACGGGTTGCTCACCGTGCACCAGGCGCGGCTGCCGTCGTTGCCGCTGACCTGCGTGATGCCCAGTGCCGCCAGCCGCTGCCGCGCCAAGGCCGGCAGATCGGCCAGCCACTTGCCCGCCGTCGCGGCCGGGCGAAAGCAGAAGGCAGCGGCCGGGTGGTTCGCCTCGAAGGCGGCCTTGACCTCGGGCCCGACCTCGAAGGCGTCCGGTCCGATGCAGGGCCCCAGCCACGCTATTATTTCAATAGCATCCGATGAAGCATCGTCAAGGGCCTGCATCGAAATTTTCTTGCAAATCGCCTCGAGCACACCCGCCCCCCCCACGCCGACCAGGCCGCGCCAGCCGGCATGCGCCGCGGCGACAAAGCTGCCCTGCCTGTCGGTGAACAGCACCGGCAGGCAATCGGCCACCATGATGGTGCAGGCCACGCCGCGCTCGCGCGTGTAGCAGGCGTCGGCCTCGGTGCCGTGCTGCGTATGCGGGTCCAGCGCCACCACGCCGCTGCCATGCACCTGACTCAGGAACACCGGCCGCGCCACGATGGCATCCTGCAGCAGGGCGCGGTTGGCCCCCACGGCCAGGATATCGTCGCCCACATGATCGCCCAGATTCAGGCTGTCATAAGGCGGCTGCGAGCGGCCCCCGGCGCGCGTGGTGCAGACAGCCCGCACCCGGGCCGGTGCCGGCCATTGCGGCACCAGCCAGTCAGAATGCATGCCGGGCTGAACGGTCACGCTCAGGCCTCGCGGTCGGGGCAATTGGAAGGCTGAGCCTGCTGGAAGGCCGGCAAGGTCATGCAGGCGTCGAAGGCCGCCACCGTCAGCGGCAGGCCGTCCAGGTTCACGTCGAAGCGCTTGCCGTTGAAGATCTGCGGCACCACACAGCAGTCGGCCAGCGTGGGCGCATCACCCCAGCAGTAGACCGAGGGCAGGAGCCCGGCCTGCCGGCGTTGCGTATCCAGCGTGACGAGCTGGCGCTCGAAGCTCTCCAGCCCCACCCGCACCCAGTGGCGGTACCAGGTGTTCTTGGCCTCTTCATCGACCTTGAGTTCGCGTACCAGGTACTTGAGCACGCGCAGGTTGTTGAGCGGATGGATTTCGCAGGCGATTGATTGCGCCAGTGCCCGCACCTTGGCACGGCCGAGCGCGTCGGCCGGCATCAGTGGCGGCTGCGGATGGGTTTCGTCGAGATACTCGATGATGGCCATGGACTGCGACAGCCGTTCGCCCTCGACCTCCAGCAGCGGCACCAGGCCGTCCGACGACAGGTTGGCGTACTCGGGCAGCTTGTGGTCGCCGCGCGCCAGATGCACCGGGAGGTACTCGTAACTCAGGCCCTTGATGGCCAGCGCAATGCGCACGCGAAACGAGGCGGATGAGCGGAAGTAGTTGTACAGCTTCATGGAACATGAGGATAAACGCAAACCCGGCAACGGCGCACTTGTATGGTGCGCGCGGCCTCGAGCCCATAAAATACCCAGATAAGAACTCACAGTCCTAGCATTGACATGCTTACCGCACCCCCCGTTGGGATCGGCCAACACCGCCCCGCTGGCGGTCACTCTTCCCTGCGGATCGTGTTCGGATCGCTGTGGGATCTCCTGCTGCTGGCCGTCCTGCTGCTGGCGCTGATCTGGAGCGTCGTCCTGTGGGAGGGCCAGCAAAGCGACAAGGAACGACTCGCCGATTTCAGCCAGAACCTGACGCACCTGACCGCCATTCTGGATGAAACGCTGGTGCGACAGCTCAACGGCCTCGACAACGCCCTGCTCATTTTGCGCGAGGACTACCTGAGGGACAAAGCCAATCTGATCCGCACAGTGGGCCTGCTGCGGCATGGCCCGCTCAAGGGGCTGAATGTGAACGTCACCGTGATCGGTCGTACCGGCTATTCAGAAATCAGCGACATCCCCAACTACGGGGGCCCCGTCTACCTGGGCGACCGCCTGCACTTCCGCCACTTTGCCGAGGGTGGCGCCGACCGGCTCTATATCAGCGAACCCATGATGGGCCGCCTCAGAAAGCACTGGGGCATCCAGCTGGTGCGCCCGATTCTTGGCAAGAAAAGCCAGTTCCTGGGTGTGATCGTGATCTCCATATCTCCCGAGGAGCTCACCCGTTTCATCCAGCCGCTGACGATCGGCGCCGACACCATCATGTCGGTGTTCTCGCACGAGGGCGTCTTGCTGAGCCGCTCCCGGGATTTGCAGGAATACATGGGCATCCGGCTGTCCGGCAAGATCATGACCGAGTACCAGCGCCAGAGAGAAGGCTTCGAAATTCGCCGTTCAACGCTGGACCAGGTCGAGCGCGGGCAGTCCTACCGCTGGGTCGAGGCATACCCCCTGCTGCTGATGGTCGAGCGCTCGCCCGATGACCTGTACGCGGCCATCGGCGCCCAGCAAGGATTGTTGACACTCCTGGGCACGGGTGCCAGCCTGGTGGTGCTGGTCTCGCTGGCCTGGATCGGGCGCTCGCTGTACCTGCGCAAGCTGGCAGAAATCCGCCTCAATCTCGAACATTCCCACCTGACCGAAGCCCAGCGCATCGCGCACCTGGGCAGTTGGGAATACGACCTGGTGACGAACCGCTGGACCTGGTCGGAGCAGGTGTTCCGCATGCTCGAATTCGACAGGCCGCAAGCCGGTGCGAGGTCGAGCCGACTGCTTGAGATGACACACCCGGAAGACCGCGCCAGGGTCAACGACACGTATGCACACGCCTTGAAGAAGCAGACCCCGTTCGACATCAGCTACCGCGTACGCATGCCAAACGGACGCATCAAATGGCTGCATGCACGCGGCGGTCGCAGCATCAATGCGCTCGGCCACGCCGTGATGGCCGGCACGGTGCAGGACATCACGGCCGCCAAGGACGAGGAAGCGGCACGCGAAACCTTGTCGCGCGACAGGCTGCTGCTGCTGGAATCGACCGGCGAGGGCATTTACGGCATGGACCTTCAGGGCCAATGCACCTTCATCAATCCGGCTGCCAGCCAGATGCTGGGCTTCACGTCATCGGACATCATCGGCCGCAACATCCACGAACTGATCCACTACAAACGTGCCGACGGCTCGCCCTACCCCCTGGAAGAGTGTCCGGTGAACCGGACATCGCTGACCGGCGAGGCCATCGAGTCGATCGAAGAGGTCTTCTGGCGCAAGGATGGAACGCCGCTGCCGGTGGAGTACTCCGCCCACCCGATCCGCGATGCGGAGCAGGTGTCGGGCTCGGTGGTCATCTTCTCCGACATCAGCGAACGGCGGCGCAGCGAGGCCGAGATGCGCATTGCGGCCACGGCTTTCGAAACGCAGGAAGGCATCTTCATCACCGACGCCAGCGGCGTGATCCTGCGCGTCAACAGCGCGTTCAGCGCCATCACCGGCTATACCGCGACCGAGGTGGTGGGCAAGAACCCGCGTTTTCGCAGCTCGGGGCGCCACGACAATGCCTTCTATGCGGCGATGTGGACCCGCCTCCAGACAACAGGCGCCTGGAAGGGCGAGATCTGGAACCGCCGCAAGAACGGCGAGATCTACCCGGAGTCCGCCACCATCACGGCCGTGCGCGGCGAAGACGGTGCGGTCAGCCACTACGTTGCCACGCTGCACGACATCACCGAGCGCAAGGCGGCCGAGGAGGAAATCCACCAGCTCGCCTTTTACGACCCGCTCACCAAGTTGCCCAACCGTCGGCTGCTGCAGGACCGGCTGGAGCAGGCCTTGGCCACCAGCAGCCGCAGCCAGCACCATGGTGCCGTGATGTTCATCGACCTTGACAAGTTCAAGCAGCTCAACGACACCCTGGGTCACGATTACGGCGACCTGCTGCTGCAGCAGGTCGCCCAGCGTCTGCATCACTGCGTACGCCAGGCCGACACCGTAGCCCGCCTGGGCGGGGACGAGTTCGTGGTCCTGCTGCAGGAACTCAACACCGACGCCGAACAGGCCACGGCGGAAGCCGCCTTAGTCGGCAACAAGATCATGGCGACCCTGAACCAGCCCTACGATCTCAAAGACCATGTGCACCAGAGCTCCCCCAGCATCGGCGTCACCCTGTTCCTGGGTCAGGCCTACAGCGGCGACCAGTTGCTCAAGCGGGCCGACCTGGCCATGTACCGCGCCAAGGGAGCCGGCCGCAACACGCTGCGTTTCTTCGACCCGGGCATGCTCAACCCCGATGCGTGAGCAGCCCGACGTCGAACGCCTGGCGCTGACGTAGACTCGCAAGCCGAAAAACCACCTCCAGGAGACTGCCCCCATGATTCTCGAACTCGCCGACATCCGCATCCACGCCGGCCAGCAAGCGGCCTTTGACGAAGCCATCCAGCGCGGGCTGCAATCCGTGATCCGTCAGGCCAAGGGGTTTCGCGGCTTCAAGGTGAACAAGGGCATCGAGCACCCCGAACGCTACGTCCTGATGATCTTCTGGGACACGCTGGAAGACCACACCGTGCACTTCCGCCAGTCGCCGGCCTTTGCCGAGTGGCGCGCCATCGTGGGCCCCTTCTTCGCGGCTCCGCCGGTGGTGGAACACTTCGAACTGCTGGCGAAGTCAGCGTAGCCCCCTGTTGACAGCTCACGGCGTGTCGCTGTCCTCCCCCTCAAGGGGCAACGCCCCTGGTCCGGCCAAGCCGGCGCCGCGGCGTTCTGCGATGAAAACCCGCTGAAACCAGGGTCCGGTGAGGGCGTGAAGCGCGGCTGACTCAGTCGGCATCCGCTTCGTGGCCAGCCACCAGCTTGTCCAGCAGGCGCATGAACTGCTTGCGTTCATCCGCATCGAGCGGACCGAGGATGCGTGTCTGCGCCCGGGCCACGGCGCGCTTCATGCCCTGCACCGCCTGCTCGCCTTCAGCCGTTGCCCACAGCAGCTTGCGGCGCCGGTCCAGCGCGTCCGGCTCGCGCCGCACCCAGCCCTTGGCCTCCAGTCGGCCGATCACCGAGCCGGAAGTGGCGGCATCGAAGGCCACCCGGCCGGCCAGCGTAACCTGGTCCACGCCCGGCGTGTCCATCAGCGCATTGAGGATGGCGAACTGCACCGGCGTTACGCCGAATGCGGCGGTTTGCGCCATGAAATCCGCATAGGCAAACTGGTGCGCACGCCGGATCAGGTAGCCGGGCGCATGCTTGTAATCGAAGTCTTGGCCATGGTGTCAGTCTGGGTGCCTGCCTCACCGGGTTTTCCCGCTGGCACGGCCTCGTTAACAGTATGCATACTTATTAAAAACCCAAAGCCTGAGGAAACGTGCGTCATGAGCGCCCTGCGCCCCATCCTGATGGCCCGCGGTGGCATCGGTGGCCTTCGTCAAAATCGGCGCAGGCATCCAGCCCGGCCCCGACATCTTCAAGATGTTCGATTACCCGGGGCTGACGCAGGCCGTCAGCCAGGTTGCCTGTTCAGCGCCTGCCCTTCGCTTGCCCATGCCGGAGCCTTCATATGAACGCATCGCACCAGACGACCGAGTTGCGCCAGCAACTCTACCGCGACATGTCGCCGCTGAATCTGACGCCGTTGTGGGAGGTGCTGCATGCGCTGGTGCCGCCGCAGCCGGCATCGCCCTGCGTGCCGGCACTGTGGCCATACGAGCAGATCAAGCCGTTTCTGAAACGCGCCGGCGAGGTCATCTCGGCCGAAGAAGCCGTACGCCGCGTGCTGATCCTGGAGAACCCGGCGCTGCGCGGCCAGTCGGCCGTGACGCAGTCGCTCTACGCCGGCCTGCAGCTGATCCTGCCGGGCGAGGTGGCCCCCAGCCACCGCCACACGCAAAGCGCGCTGCGCTTCATCGTCGAGGGCCGTGGCGCCTACACCGCGGTCGATGGCGAGCGCACCACCATGCAGCCGGGCGA
This sequence comes from Curvibacter sp., assembly GCA_031426755.1. Classification (GTDB taxonomy): domain Bacteria; phylum Pseudomonadota; class Gammaproteobacteria; order Burkholderiales; family Burkholderiaceae_C; genus Hylemonella. The sequence goes on along the minus strand of JASJPI010000014.1, from coordinate 877 downwards.
CTTCATCATCACGCCGAGTTGGACCTGGCACGACCACGGCCACCCGGGCCGTGCTCCCTCTGATCCGCATGGCAACGAGGCTGACGAACCGGTGGTCTGGCTCGACGGGCTGGACATCCCGATGGTCCGCTTCTTCGATGCCGGCTTTGCCGAGAACAGCCCGCACAAATCGCAGCCCATCGCCCGGCCTGAAGGCGCCAGCTTCGCGCGCTATGGCCACAACATGGCGCCGGTGCGCGGCGATGCGCCCTTCGGCGCCACCTCGCCGATCTTCAGCTACCCCTACGCGCGCAGCCGCGAGGCACTGCATCAGTTGGAGCGCAGCGCGCCGCTCGACGCCTGGGACGGCTTCAAGCTGCGCTATGTCAACCCGCTCACCGGCGGCTCGCCGATGCCGAGCATGGCCACCTTCCTGCAACGCCTGCCGGCCGGCTTCGACGGGAAGGCCTGGCGCCAGACCGACGGCGCGGTCTACAGCGTGGTGGAGGGGCGGGGAAGTGCGTATATCGAGGGCCCCGCCGGTCCGCTACGATTCGCTTTTGAAGCGCGCGACCATTTCGTCGTCCCGTCCTGGCAGGCCTTGCGCCTGCAGTCGGACACGGGCTGCGTGCTGTTCAGTTTTTCAGACCGCCCGGTGCAGCAGATTCTGGGCATCCATCGAGAAGAAAGGATTTCATGAGCTACGTCATCACGCCGCCCGCCGCCGTTTCCGTGCCCGTGGTCGGCAGCAAGGATCGTTTTCCGGTCAACCGCGTCTACTGCGTGGGCCGCAACTACGTGGAGCATGCCAAGGAAATGGGCTTCACCGGCCGTGAACCGCCCTTCTTCTTCATCAAGCCGGCCGACACCTGCCTGGTGCTGGAAGCCGGCCAGACCG
>JASJPI010000013.1:0-25328 GCA_031426755.1 Curvibacter sp. | reverse complement strand
CGCCAGTGTCGCTCTCCAGCTCCAAATTGGCAATTAGTGTTAACACGCCCTAGTTGACGAAAATATGTCTAAATAGGCATAATTGAGGCGATGTCGAAACAAGCCCGCAAACCCATCAAGTGGGTCAGTTCCGCCAAGCGAGATCTGGATGCGATGCCAGAAGATGTCAAAGACGTTTTTGGTCACGCCATCGACCTGGCCCAGGCCGGCGGCAAGCACCAGGATGCCAAGGTGATGACGGGTTTCGGTTCGGCCGGCGTACTGGAAGTGGTCGAAGACCACCAGGGCGACACCTATCGGGCCGTTTACACCGTCAAGTTCGCTGGCTGGGTCTATGTCCTGCACTGCTTTCAGAAGAAGTCCAAAAGCGGCATCGCCACGCCGAAGCCGGACCTGGATTTGATCAACACCCGCCTGAAGGCCGCGAAGCAGGATTTCGAGGTTTGGCAGGCACAGCAAGGAGCAAAGAAATGAATGAGCACGCAAACATCACCATCGAAGAAGGCAGCACCAACGTCTACGCCGACCTGGGCTACACCGACGCGGCCGAGATGCAGCGCAAGTCCCAGCTGGCCGGCGAGATTGCCCGTGCGATCAAGGCGCGCCGCCTGACGCAGGAAGATGCCGCTGCGCTGCTGGGGATCGACCAGTCCAAAGTCTCGCGGATAACCCGTGGCCAGTTCCGCGGTGTCAGTGAAGCCAAGCTGCTGGAGTTGGTGGCGAGGCTGGGACACGATGTGAAGATCGTGGTCGGCCCGGTGCGGCGCCGTGCCGGCAAAATCGAGTTGCAGTTCGCCTGAGCGCGCCTGATTTCTGCAACGCCATCTTGGTTGGCGAATCTACTAGGCGTCGCCTTCAAATTGCACGCCATGTTCACGAGCGTACTCAACATATCGATCTAAAGCGAACTCGCGATCGACGGAGGAAAAAAATCGAAGTTCCGAGCCATAGTTCTCCGGAACTTCGAGTAGTCCATGGTGATACAAGCAGCCGACACCCCATTTGGACTCCACGCGCATGGCTGTCAATAACCGGCCAATGTGCTTGACAGAGCCTTGATCGCAATACACGACAAGCGAACCATCGGCGGGTTCCGCCAACTCATGAAGATGACCCTGGCTAATTAAACGCTCCACGAAACGCGGGCTGGCAAATATGTCGCGAGGTGCGGCAGCGACGATCTCGATGTACTCGGCATCTTCGACGATATCGAGAGCGTGCATCACACACGTATAGCGATCATTAGGTACTGTGGCCTGCACAACTTCGATCGAATGAGGTAACTCGCAGCGAAGGCTTTCGATCAAATCTTGATGCGTCTGCGGCGCGCCATTGTCTGTGATCTCATGCAACCGCCGACGAAGTTCGCTCATTTTTTTTGGTCCCCACCCTTCAGTCGCCGATTAGCGCGCTCAGGGCACGTAGTCCACGAGACCTGCGCCACAAACCTAAAGCTCTGCGCATCTTCGCTAGCCGCGACGGGTTTTTTATTAGTTGCAGTCTGCGGGCGCGCCGGATGAAGTAGCGACCGTCGTCGCTATTCTTGAGGAGATTGCATCTTGTGCAGGCTAGAACGGAGTTCTCGAGGTCTCCGCGGCCGCCGTTCACCAAAGCGACGAAGTGATCGCAGTGGTACCGGTTGCCTCCATCCTGGTCGATCAGAGAGTCACCGCAGTAGAAGCAGAGGCCTTCCTGCGCCCCAAACAAGCCGGATTTCTCTTCGGCGGTGATCTTCCCCCCGTTCGTTTTAATCGCAATGGACCGCAGAGCCCGTCCGAGCCGACCTTTCTGGCGCGCATAAAGCCGCTTGACTTCCTCCGCAAGCTCCTGCCTTGGATAGACCGCTGCCAGCTCTACGCCATCCCAGTTCTCGCTGACCCGACCGCAGGCACATGGTGCTAGCGAGACCTCAATACGTGAGCCGCAGCACGCGCATGTGCACTTCGCGACGATGAAGTCGATAACATCCGGCGTGATGCCGTTCTTCCAGTGACGGTCAGTCTCGCCCGGGTCGAGTCGGCGCAGCAGGAATTGGCTCGACACTGTGCCCCACAGGTGGGTTACAGCCCAGCGTTCGTCGGGCGTAAGTTTCGAGACGGCGGCGGACCTCATTTGGAAAACTCTCGGATTGGTTGACTTCAGCGGTCCGGGACAATAAGGCCTGCTGCCAACACCTGTTGCTGCAGCGCTTGTAGGCTGTCGAGGCCAAGCATGCGCATGGCATCTTCGCGGCTCATCTCGCCTGCGGCATAGAGATCCAGGACTTGAAGGCGTTCAAAGTCTGGGCTACCAAATTCCCGGCCCACCGGGGCCACATCGAGCCAGGCTTGTTCCTCGGCGGATCTCCTCCACAGGCATGGCCCATGGAAGCGAAGATAAAACATGCCGTAAATCCGGCGCTTGTTCATTCGGGCATTCATAGCGTCTTTCAAAAAGTCCTGTCGGATTTTTATTTGGACTGCCAGCAGGACCAGAGCAACCAGGCCAGCATCGCCCACACCACGAAAATCAGGCCGACGCCCCACAGGCTGCGCGGCTTGCTTCCTTCCCTTGCGATCCACTCGTCACTCTTCAAGCGGCATTCGGCCAGGACTGAAGCGGGTGTGAGCCGGATCGCCAGCCAGATCAAGCCCGGCAACAACAACACATCGTCCACATAGCCCAGCACCGGAATAAAGTCAGGAATGAGATCAATCGGACTGAGCGCATAGGCTACGACAAAAACGCCCAGCGCCTTGGCATACCAGGGCGTTTCGGGATGTTTGCAGGCAAACCATAGCGTAACGCCATCACGTTTTAATGTCTTGGCCCAGCCGCGCAGGTGCTCGAATATCTTCATCACTTTCCTCAATGTTGCCACTAATTGGGACCTTCACGAGGATGCGTTGAGGGCTCATGGCGTTTAGCTGGGACGCAATGGCATCACATGCACCAGGTTCGCGTCCAGGCGCACACCCACTCGCACGCCCATCCCCAACTCCTGGCGTTGTGGGCCCGACAGCGTCAGCAGCAGCTTTGCGCCGCCCACTTCCGTCAGCGTCAGCGTGGCCAACGTAATTTCGCCCAGGTGCCGGGCCTCGGTGACAGTGGCTCGGAACTCGCCAGGACCCTGCGGCGCTTGCGTCAACAGCCTTATGCCGTCCCCCGGAATCACCCAGTTCACCGCCTGCCCGACGGGCAGTTTGCCTTTGTCGCGCACCCGCAGCAGCGGCCCTTCGATCCCGTCACCACCCTCGGCCACCCACCGCAGCAATCCCCAGCCTGGCTGCTCGGCCGGGCCCAGCCATTGACCATGAAAGCGGTTGTGGATGCCCACCAGATCAGCCACGCGCGCGTTGCGCGGGGCACGGTGGATCTGCGCCGGATGGCCTTGCTGCAACACCTCGCCGGCGTCCATCACCGCCAGGCGGTCGGCCAGCATGCGGGCCTCGTTGAGGTCGTGCGTGACCAGGACGATGGGGATGGACAGTTCGCGCCGCAGATCGGCCAGCAGCCGGTACAGGCCTTGCCGGCTCATCTGATCTACCGCGGAGAAAGGCTCGTCGAGCAGCAACAGCTTGGGCTCTCGCGCCAGCGCGCGTGCCACCGCCACGCGCTGCTGCTGGCCACCCGAGAGCGTGGCCGGCCGTCGGTCCTGCTGGTCTGGGGTCAGGCCCACGTGATCGAGCCAGTGCCGTGCCTGAGCCAGGCGCCCGAGGCGCGGCAAATGCAGCAGCGACAGCGCCACGTTGTGCAGCGCACTGAGGTGCGGCATCAGCGCATAGTTCTGGAACACCAAACCCACATGCCGGCGCTGGGGCGGCAGGAACACGCCGCGCGCGGTGTCGCACCAGACTTCTCCGCCCACTGAGACATGACCCCGCTCGGGCCGCATCAGGCCCGCCAGCACACGCATCATCGACGTCTTGCCCGCGCCCGAAGGACCGACCAGCGCCAGCAATTCACCCGGCTCGCAGCGCAGGCTTCCCGCCAGCGGCATGGGATGCGTCTGCTCAACGTCGACCGTGAGCGCCGCGTCAGCGTTGCTCATCGCCGCACCGCCAGACGTGCCGAGGCGAAGAACGACGCGCCTACGGCAACCAGCGAGAACACCAGCAGCAGCAAAGCCATCTGGTGGGCGCCGGTGAAGTCGAAGGATTGCACCCGGTCATAGATGGAAATCGCGATGGTCTTGGTTTCGCCCGGAATGCTGCCGCCTATCATCAGCACCACCCCGAACTCCCCCAGCGTATGCACAAAGGTCAGCACCATGGCCGACAGCACGCCCGGCCAGGCCAGCGGCAGCTCAATGCGCCAGAAGGTTTGCCACACACTCAGGCCGCTGACGGCCGCAGCTTCGCCCAGGTTACGCGGGATGGCTTCAAAGGCACGTTGCACCGGCTGCACGAGAAACGGGATGTTGAAAACGATGGAAGCGATCAGCAGGCCAAGGAAGTTAAAGGTCAACCGAACCCCAAAGGTGTCGGCCATCCAGCGCCCGACTGGGGAAGCACCACCCAGCGACACCAGGAGGTAGTAGCCCAGTACGGTAGGCGGCAGCACCAAAGGCAATACCACCATGGCCTCTATCCATGACTTGCCCGCAAACCCGGTGTAGGCCAGCCAACGGCCCAGCCACAGCCCGACCGGCAGCAGCACCAGCAAAGTGGCTGCGGCCAGCTCCAGCGACAGGATCAGGGCTTGCCAGTCCATGGGCGCTCAGCGCTATTCCTTGGGCATGGCGAAGCCGTAGCGGACCATGATTTCCTGGGCGGGAGGCGTGGAAATATAGTTGTAGAAGGCGCGCGCTGCCGGTGGCGCGCCCTTGACCAGCACCATACGCTGCTTGAGTGGCTGGTGCCAGCTCTCCGGAATCAGCTCGAACGTGCCCAGCTTGGCCATGGCCGGCGACAGGGCCAGCGAATAGGCGATGATGCCGCCCTGGGCCGATCCCGAAGTGGCGAACTGCGCGGTTTGGGAAATGTTCTCGCCCAGCACCAGTTTGCCCTCGATGGCACTCCACAGGCCGGCGTGCTGCAGCGCTTCCTTGGCGCGCGCGCCATAGGGGGCATGCTCAGGGTTGGCGATGGCGAATTTCTGCAGCCGGCCGTCCTTGAGCGCAGCCGCCAGGTCCTTGAACTGGCCATCGGCCTTCAGCGGTGAGCCGGGTGGCACCATGATGCCGATGCGGCCTATGGCGTAGGCTCGACCACGGTCTTCGGTCTTGCCGGCATCGGCCAGCTTGTAGACAAAGTTCTCGTCGGCCGACATGAAGAGGTGGAACGGTGCATCCTGCAGGATTTGTGTGGTGAAGTTGCCCGACGAACCGAACACCAGCTTGATGTCCTGGCCGGTGTCTCGCTTGAAACGGGCGGCGACCTCTTCGATGGCGAACTTCAGGTCGGAAGCGGCGGCCAGGGTCGGAACGGTCTGCGCGTGAGCTGAAGAGAGAGCGGCAATGCAGGCAAGGGGTACGAGCCACGAAAAAAAGCGGCGGCTGCAGATGGCCATGAAGTGTCCTTTAACGGTACGATTCATAAAGTTTCGATATCTTCCAGAGAAGATATCGATCTCAAAGTATATCGCCAGATACTGGAGGCCAGTCGCCTCGGTAGACAATACGCTTCACGATGAAATCCACCGTCAAAATCTCCTTGCCAGACGAGAAAACACGCTTTCGGGTGGAGATCAAACACGCGGTGGCCATTGGCCCCGGCAAGGCCGACGTGCTTGAGCGCATCGCCGGGACCGGCTCGCTTGCCGAGGCCGGCCGCAGCCTGGGCATGAGCTATCAGCGCGTCTGGTCGCTGGTGGCGGCGATGAACGCGGATTTTGTGGAACCGTTGGTGCTCAAGCAGCGCGGCGGTGCTGCTGGCGGCGGAGCGCAGCTCACGCCGACCGGCGAACAAGTGTTGAAAATCTACCGCCTGATCGAGCGCGACGCCCAGCGCGCGGTCTCCAAGCGTTTGCCGCTGTTGGTCGGCCTGATTCGGCCCGAGGCCGGCACCGGAAGATGAGCGCAGGGACATGAGCAATATTGCCCAGTACATCGAGGCCGCCGAGCGCGACAACACGCGCCGCAGCTACGCCTCGGCTATACGGCATTTTGAGATTGAGTGGAAAGGCTTGTTGCCATCAACGGCTGACGCCATCGCCCGCTACCTGGCCGACCACGCGGCTACCCTGGCCATCAACACGCTGCGCCAGCGGCTGGCGGCGCTGTCCCGCTGGCATACCGACCAGGGTTTTGCGGACCCTACCAAGTCGCCGCTGGTGCGCCAGGTCCTCAAAGGCATTCGCTCCGTTCACGCCGTGCCAGAAAAGCGCGCGCGGCCCCTGGAACTGGCGATGCTCCAGCAGGTCGATCAGTGGCTAGCTGCCGCCATCGGCAATGCCCAGCGCTCCGGCGACCAGCCAGCCTTGCTGCGCCACACGCGCGACCGCAGCCTGATGCTGCTGGGGTTTTGGCGCGGTTTCCGCTCCGACGAACTGGTCAACCTGCGCGTTGAAAACACCGAAATCACCCCCGGCCAGGGCATGGCCTGCTACCTGGGCCGCAGCAAAGGCGACCGGCAGCTGCAGGGCCGGACCTTCCAATGCCCGGCCTTGTCTCGCCTGTGCGCGGTGGACGCCTTCAGCGCCTGGGTTAGCCTGGCCGGTTTGACCGAGGGCCCGGTGTTCCGCAAGATTGACCGCTGGGGTCATGTCGCTGACGAAAGCCTGCATGCCAACAGCCTGATTCCCTTGCTGCGCAGCCTGTTCGCCGAGGCCGGTGTTGAGTCGCCCGAGGAATACAGCAGCCACTCCATGCGCCGCGGCTTTGCCGGCTGGGCCCGCGCCAGCGGCTGGGACATCAAGGAGTTGATGGAGTATGTCGGCTGGAAGGATGTCAAATCGGCCATGCGCTACCTCGATGCGTCGGACTCCAGCCTGCAAGCCCGCTTCGAGCAGGGCCTGCCGGCGCTGGCGCCGACCGCTCAGCAACCGCCGCCGTTGGTGCTGTTGCTGACGGAGCCGGTGGGCGTTCTTGGTCTGCCTGCCGAAGGGGCAACGCTCGTGGCGGTCCTGCGCATAACGATGGTGCTGGCCCGCTTCAGCAAGCAGTCGCGCGGCCTGGCCCGTGGCCACCGGCTGATCGAGCAGACCTGCTTCGAGCGCTTTGCCATGCAGCGCCTGAACACCGAGGGCACGCTCTACGAGCTGGCGGTTCCTTACTTGTCCCGCGAGGTGCTGGACGAGACGATCGCCACGCTGCTCGATGATATGTACCGCATCGCCGAGGACAACCAGTGCCTGCTGGAAACCTCGTTTCACGAACCCGCCACCGACACCTATTGGGATTGAGGCCGACCGACTGCCCGCTATGAGTGGTATCAACGACACCGCCTATCCGCAACTCAGGACCGAGATCAGTGACCAGGATCTGATCTCGGTGTTCACGCCGAGCGCAACGGAACGCCGCTTCATAGCGAATGCGTACAGCCGGGCCACGACCCAGGCCCTGATCGCGGTTCAGCTGAAGATGCTGCAGCGGCTGGGCTACTTCGTGACCTTGGACGACGTGCCCAGCACGATCATTAAACATATCTGCAAGCGTTACCAGGTCCAGCCGTTCTCCGCGGCAACACTGCAGCGCTACGACCAGTCCGGCAGCAAGTCACTGCACCAACGGATGCTGCGGGAATTCGTCGGCCTGCGGCTCCTGGATACAGGCGCACAGGACTGGCTGGAAGCTGAGGCGATGAAAGCGGCACAGACCAAACAGGAACTGCCCGATATCATCAACATCCTGCTGGAAGAACTGGTTCACCACCGTTACCTGCTGCCCGGATTTGTCACGCTGTCGCGCATCGCAAGCCGGGCACGGGTGAAGGTCAATGACGAGCTCTACAAACACATTGCTACGGCCTTGACTGATGCCCAGCAGGCCGGGATCGACCAGATGTTTCGCACCCGCAAGGGCCGCAGCCAATGGGACCAGCTCAAGCGAGAGCCTAAGCAGCCCAGCGTGCGCGAGGTGGCCAGCTTCCTGACGCACATCCAGGCCCTTCGGGAGCTGGCCGACGGCTTGCCGGTGATTGATGGCGTCTCGGTCCCCAAGCGAACCCAGTTTGTGCTCGAAGCCCGCGCCCTGAACGTGCGCGAAATGCAGGCGCTCAAGCCGATCAAGCGCTACGCCCTGGCGGTGTTGCTGATCCAGGCGCAATTACAGAAGGCTGTTGACGACATTGCCGACATCTTCATCCGGTCCGTGCGCAACATGCACAACGTTGCGCGCGAGCGCCTGAAGCAGTACCAGCTGGAGCATGTGGCGCAGGGCGAGGCGCTGATCACCCAGTTCCGCGATGTGCTGACAGCCTTCGAAGACGACGGGACGGAAGCGCAGCGGGTCGGCAGGATGCGCAAGATGCTGGGCGACGATCCGGCCGCCTGGATCGAACGCTGCGATGAGCACATCGCCTATGCGGGCAACAACTATTACCCGTTCATGCTCCAGCCCTACCGCGCCAGGCGGTCGCTGCTGTTCCAGTGCCTGGATGCGATGGCGCTAAAGTCCTCATCGCCCGATGACTCCCTGTTGCGGGCCGTGAGCTGGATCGCGCAGTTCCGCTCCAGCCACAAGGAGTATGTTCTCGCCGACAGTGGCGCCGTCCCGCTCGACCTGACCTGGTTGGCCGACAGGAAGTGGCAAGCCCTGATCCAGGGCCAAGGCGAGGAAGCGACTCCAGGCCTTGTCCATCGCAAGTACCTGGAGCTGTGCATCCTTTCGCACGTGATGGACGAGTTGAAGTCCGGCGATCTGTATGTGCAGAACAGTGACCAGTACGACGACTACCGCGACCACCTGGTGAGCTGGGAAGAGTTCGATACCGAAATCGGCCAGTACAGCGACATGGTCGGCTTGCCGGCCGACGCTGACGACTTTGTCATGAAGCACAAGCAGCAGCTGGCCAACCTGGCGCGCCAGGTCGACGCCCGTTTCCCGGACAACGAGCATGTGGCGATGACCGAGTCGGGCCTGCTGCTGCGGCGCAGCGAGCGGGCGCCGCCGCCAGAAGGGCTGCCGGAGGTCGACCAGGCCATCACGGACTCGATGGCGACGGCCAGCATCCTGGACGTGCTGACCGAAACCGAGCGATGGCTGGACCTGCACAAGCTGTTCGGTCCCTTGTCGGGCTTCGAGAGCAAGGTCGACGACCCGCGCAAACGCTTCCTGACGACGCTCTTTTGCTACGGTTGCAACCTGGGACCGACCCAGACCGCGCTGTCGGTCAAGGGCCTGTCGCGCAAGCAGGTGGCATGGCTCAACCTGCACCATGTCACCGAAGAGCGTTTGGACAAGGCCATCTTCAAAGTAGTCAACGCCTACAACCGGTTCTCCCTGCCGCAATACTGGGGCACCGGCAAGAGCGCGTCGGCGGACGGCACGAAGTGGAACGTCTATGAGCAAAACCTGCTGTCCGAGTACCACCTGCGCTATGGCGGCTACGGCGGCATCGGCTACTACCACGTCTCGGACATGTACATTGCGTTGTTCAGCCACTTCATTCCTTGCGGCGTCTACGAGGCCGTGTACATCCTCGATGGGCTGGTCAAGAACGAGTCCGACATCCAGCCCGACACGCTGCACGGCGACACGCAGGCGCAGAGCGCGCCGGTCTTCGGGCTGTCGCACCTGCTCGGGATCAAGCTGATGCCGCGCATTCGAAACATCAAGGACCTGGTGTTCTTCAAGGCGGAACCAGGGGCGCAGTACAAGCATATCCAGAGCCTGTTTCGCGGGACGATAGATTGGGATCTGATCAAGCTGCACTACCGCGACATGCTGCGTGTGGCTGTATCTATTAAGGTCGGCAGGATCACGCCGTCGATGATCCTCAGGCGGCTCGGGACTTTCAGCCACAAGAACAAGCTCTACTTCGCGTTCCGCGAGCTCGGGCGGGCGATCCGAACCCTGTTCCTGCTCGATTACATCAGCGACATAGAGCTACGCCGGTCGATCCATGCAGCGACCAACAAGAGCGAGGAATTCAACAATTTCGTCAAATGGCTGTTCTTCGGCGGGGAAGGGGTGATCGCCGAGAACCTGCGCCATGAGCAGCGCAAGGTCATCAAGTACAGCCAGCTGGTGGCCAATATGGTGATCCTGCACAACGTGCAATGGATGTCGCGCAAGCTCAAGGAGCTGCAGAGCCAGGGATATCCAGTGGGCGAGCCGGTGCTGAAAGCCTTGTCGCCATACCGGACCAGCCACATCAACCGGCTCGGGGACTACACGCTGGATCTGGGGCGGGCCGTTGAGCCCATCGACTACAAAATCAAATTTTCCTGAAATATCAATAAGTTAGCTACGATCCTGCGAAATTTTCAGGAATCACGGCCGACCCTCGTACTGGTCGCCCTCGGTTTTTCCGGTGCCTGGATCAGCAACCTGACAGCGCTGGAACCCTATCGCCCGTTGTTCATCGGTGCGGCGCTGGTGGCGATGTTCTTCGCCTGGAAGCGTATTTACCGACCGGTGCAAGCCTGCAAGCCGGGCGAGGTCTGCGCGATTCCGCAGGTGCGCGTCACCTACAAGCTGATTTTCTGGATCGTGGCCGTGCTGGTCTTGGTCGCGCTTGGATTTCCCTATGTCGTTCCCTTTTTCTATTGACCAGGAGTTCATCATGAAGAAACTGTTTGCCCCCCTTGCCCTCGCCGCCGTTGTTGCTCCCGTGTGGGCCGCCACCCAGACCGTCACGCTATCCGTGCCGGGCATGACCTGCTCTGCTTGTCCGATCACCGTTAAGAAGGCAATTTTCAAGGTCGAGGGCGTGAGCAAGGTCGATGTGGGCTTCGAGAAGCGCGAGGCCGTCGTCACCTTCGACGACGCCAAGACCGGTATGGGCGCGCCAGCTACCTGAAAGGAGGAGAAGTCCTTGAGACTTCCGATGGCCGCAAGGTGACAGCGACCAGCAATGAAGTTGCCCGTCTCGACAACCTGTTGCGACAAGGGCACGACTACTGAGCGGTCCGCACACGCGCAAGGGCCAGGGCTCGTCCACGCACGGACCCTGGCCCTTGATCTTGGTGGCGTAGCGCACATGACGGAAATGTAATGTTCGCGTCACTTAAAGGACAGCGCCACCTCCTTAACCTAGCCGTGTGTCGATACCGAAGGCCGCTGGAATGATCATCCGCGCCTCCCTCGGTGTCTGTTTTTTCTTTTTTCTATCGGAGGATTTTGATTCATGAAGCACCATGTTCCGCCTGTGTTCGCGGTTCCCGGTCTGCCGCGCCGGCGTTTTGTCCAAGGCTTGGCCGCCGGCGGCGTCCTGCTGGGCATGTCGGCCTGGTCCGGCCTGGCGCGCGCGCAGGAGATGAAGCCGGCCAGCGCAGCCGCCCCGGTCCTCAAGGGCACCGAATTCGACCTCGTCATTGCCGAGTCGCCCGTCAACTTCACGGGCAAGCCTGGCGTCGCAACAACCATCAACGGCTCGCTACCGGCGCCGACCTTGCGCTGGCGCGAAGGTGACACGGTCACGATCCGCGTCACCAACAAGCTGCGCGAATCCACCTCGATCCACTGGCACGGCATCATCCTGCCGTATCAGATGGACGGCGTGCCGGGCATCAGCTTCGCCGGCATTGCCCCGGGCGAGACCTTCACCTACCGCTTCAAGGTCGAGCAAAGCGGCACCTACTGGTACCACTCGCATTCCGGCTTCCAGGAGCTGACCGGCATGTACGGAGCCATCATCATTGATCCGGCAGACGGCGAACCCATCAAGGCGCAGCGCGACCATGTGATCCACCTGTCCGACTGGACCGACGAAGACCCGATGCGCGTCTTCTCCAAGCTGAAGGTCCAGAGCGGCTACTACAACCACAACATGCCGACCGCGCCGCAGTTCTTCCGTGAGGCGGCGCGCGATGGCCTGACGGCCGCACTCGACAAACGAGCCATGTGGAACCAGATGCGCATGAATCCAACCGATCTGTCGGATCTCTCCGCTGCCACGCTCACCTTCCTGATGAATGGCACCACGCCGGCCGGCAACTGGACCGGGCTGTTCAAGCCGGGCGAACGGGTGCGACTGCGCTTCATCAACGGCGCCGGCAACACTTTCTACGACGTGCGCATTCCCGGTCTCAAGCTTCAGGTGGTGCAGGTCGACGGCGTCAACGTCGAACCGGTCAGCGTGGACGAATTCCGCTTTGGCCCGGGCGAAACCTATGATGTGCTGGTCGAGCCGCGCGATGACGCCTACACCGTCTTCGCCCAGACCATGGAGCGGACCGGTTATGCCCGCGGCACGCTGGCGACGCGTGCCGGCTTGGCCGCACCGGTGCCGGCGGTGGACGCGCCGGTCTGGCTGTCGATGGCCGACATGATGGGCGCCATGGGCGGCAGCATGGCCGGCATGAACCATGGCGCATCCGGCGGGAATGGCGGTCACGCGGGCATGCAAGGCATGCAAGGCATGCAAGGCATGCCGGGGATGATGCATGGCGGTATGGCCATGGACCATGGCGGCCATGCCATGCCTGGCATGGCGCCGGCCAATCCGCTGGCGGTGCCCAGTACCCAGGCACGGCACGCCCGCACCGAGTACGGCCCCAGCACCGATGCCCGGGTGGATATGGCGCGCACCAACCTGGACGACCCGGGCGTGGGCCTGCGCGACAACGGCCGCCGGGTTCTCACGCTGGCGGATCTGCACACCATCGACGGACCGCTCGATCCGCGCGGAGCCGAGCGCGAGATCGAGCTGCACCTGACGGGCAACATGGAGCGTTACACCTGGTCGCTCGACGGCCTGGAGTTCGGCCAGTCCACGCCGGTGCACTTCAAGTACGGCGAGCGGGTGCGGGTGATCCTGCACAACGACACCATGATGACCCATCCGATGCACTTGCACGGCATGTGGAGCGAACTGGAAAACCCCGACGGCAGCTTCCTGGCGCGACGCCACACCATTCCCGTGCAGCCGGCGCAGCGCGTCAGCTTTCTGGTCACGGCCGACGCCCTGGGCCGCTGGGCCTGGCACTGCCACCTGATGTTCCATATGGACGCCGGCATGTTCCGCGAAGTGGTGGTGGCCTGATTCATGAAGACAAAGGAGAAAACACACATGATGAAACTCAAACTGAACTGGATCGCTTTCATACTCGCGACGTTCGGCACGGTACCGGTGTGGGCGCAGTCGATGAGCGGCATGGCCCACGACATGCCTGCCGCCACGGCCGAAAAGGCTGATGGCGGCATGGAAGGCATGGATCATGGCTCCATGGGCGACGCCCAGGGCGCCACGCCGCCGGCGGACGCCCGCGATCCGCATGCCTATTCCGGCGGCTATGGCCTGGGGGTCGGGCCCTATGCCCTGGCCGGCACCCGCCAACTCAAGCTGGCCGACGAGCAGAATTTCGGTTCCTTGCTGATGAACCGCTTCGAGCGGGTGAACAGCAGCTACGGCAACAGCTTCTCCTATGACGCCCAGGCTTGGTTCGGTCGTGACTATGACCGTCTGGTGATCAAGGCTGAGGGTGATCTGCTTGAAGGCAAGGTGCCGGAAGCCCGTACGGAAGTGTTGTGGGGGCATGCCTTCGCGCCGTTCTGGGACACCCAGTTGGGTCTGCGTAGCGACAGCGGCGGCGGGTCGGAGCGCCGTTGGCTGGCTGTAGGGGTGCAGGGACTGGCGCCTTACTGGTTCGGGGTCGACGCGGTGGCCTACATTGGCGAAGGCGGTCGGACGGCGCTGCGCCTGGGGGCCGAGTATGAAGTCCTGCTGACACAAAAGCTGATTCTCCAGCCACGCGTCGAATTCAACATCTATGGGCAAGCGGATGAGGCGCGCGAGATCGGCAGCGGTTTGTCCAACGGCACGGCCGCGCTGCGCCTGCGCTACGAAATCAATCGTCAGCTTGCTCCTTACATTGGCGTTGAGTGGAAGGGCAAGTACGGCGCCACCGCCGATCTGGCGCGCACCGCCGGCGAGCGCACCGAAGAGTCGCGCTGGGTGGCCGGTGTGCGCTTCTGGTTCTGAACTTCATCCGCACGTTTCACGTTTTTCATCTTTTTCAACTTCATCAAAAAGGCAGTTTCAACATGCAAAAATCTCTTTCCATTCTTCTGCTCGGCGTGGCACCGGTTCTGGCGATCGCCGCGGGCGATCATGGTGGTCATGACATGGGCGCCATGAACGGCAACATGGCCGGCATGCATCAGGGCGAGCACAACTCGGCCGCCGGGCGGGCAGGCGACCCGGCCAAGGTCAGCCGCACCATCGAAGTGACCATGGACGACACCATGCGCTTCAGCCCGAACCAGGTTTCCGTCAAGGCAGGCGAGACGATCCGCTTCTTCGTCAAGAACGCCGGCAAGGTGCCGCACGAGATGGTGATTGGCACGACGAGTGAGCTCAAGGCGCATGCCGAGATGATGCGCCAGATGCCCGGCATGAAGCATGCCGAAGCCAATATGGTCAATCTGGCAGCGGGCAAGCGCGGCGGCATCGTCTGGCAGTTCGACAAGGCGGGCGAAGTCGATTTCGCATGTCTGATCCCCGGCCACATGGAAGCCGGCATGAAAGGCCAGATCAAAGTCGCGGATAACTAAACAGCCAGCAATGAAGATGGCCATGCACACACCCATTGAATTCAACCGCCGACGCTGATTGGCGGGGCGCTTGTGCTGCCACTGGCTGGGGCATGGGCAGCACAAGCGCCCCAGCGTCGAGGTCTGGAAAGACCCAGGCTGCGGCTGCTGCAAACAAAGCTGCCTACAGCGTGTTGCTGCTCAAAAAAGAGGGCAATTCCACGGTTTACCAAATGTATGAAGGAAACAAATCATGAAATCAATGAGGCAACTGCTCATCCTCGTATCGATCGCGTCGGCCGCGGCCTTCGGCAGTGCTTTCGCGCAGGCCACGATGGACCACAGCAAAATGGGCGGCATGCAGATGGTGGCCAGCAATGAAATGACCCAGGGAGAGGTCCGCAAGATCGACAAGGACGCCAAGAAGATCACGATCAGGCATGGCGAGATCAAGAACCTTGAGATGCCTCCCATGACCATGGTGTTTCAGGTCAGGGATCCGGCTTTGCTGGAGAAGGTCCAGACCGGCGACCAGGTTCAGTTCAAAGCCATGAAGGACAGTGGCTCACTGGTGGTGACCGATCTCCAGCCTGTCAAGTAATAAGTAATGCCGTGATTCCGGCAGGCCGGCAGGTTTCAATGGCCCAGGTGGCGGCGTTGAAGAAGGCAACTCGCGCGCCATGTGGATCAATTTGAGTTAAAGATTGACGAATATGGGGGCGTAAGAACTTTTGTGTAAACGGTCAATTGGCAGGAAACTGCTGCGCTCCCATGGAAATGCAAATCAATGACCGTCACGAACGAACTGATCGACAGCCTGCTGGCTGACTACAAAAAACCTGAAGACCTCATCGGTGAGAACGGCCTGCTCAAGCTGCTCACCAAAAAACTGGTGGAACGCGCCTTGCAAGCCGGGATGGCCGAGCACCTGGGCCACGCCAAGAATAACACGGGGGCCAACCCGGCAACACCCGCAACGGCAAGAGCAAGAAAACCCTCAAGGGCGACTTTGGTGAGCTGCCCATAGAAATCCCGCGGGATCGGCATGGCAGCTTCGAGCCGCAGATCATCCCCAAGCACCAAACCCGTTGGAGCGGCTTTGACGAGAAGATCCTGTCGCTCTACGCCCGCGGCATGACCGTGCGAGAAATCCAGAGCCACCTGGAAGAAATGTACGGTGCCGAGGTCTCGCCCACGCTGATCTCCTCGGTGACGGATGCCGTGATGGACGAAGCCAAGGCCTGGCAGGCGCGTCCGCTGGACGCGCTGTACCCCAGTCTACCTGGACTGCATCCATGTCAAAACCCGCGATGCCGAGGCTGTACGGGCCAAAGCCGTGTACCTGGCGCTGGGCATCAGCATGACTGGCGAGAAGGAAATTCTGGGCCTGTGGATCGCCCAGACCGAGGGTGCCAAGTTCTGGCTGCTGGTGGTCACCGAACTCAGGAACCGGGGCGTGCAAGACATCTTCATTGCCTGCGTGGATGGTCTCAAGGGCTTTCCTGATGCCATCGAGGCGGTGTACCCCAAGACGGCCGTGCAGCTGAGCCTGGTGCACATGGTGCGCCACAGCCTGAATTACGTGAGTTGGAAGCTGCGCAAGGCGGTGGCCGCTGACCTGAAGACCGTCTATGCCGCATCCACCGTGGATGAAGCATCCATCCGACTCAATGAATTCGAGGACAAGTGGGGTGCGGACTACCCGACCATCGTCAAATCCTGGCGCAGCAACTGGGCACGCATCACATCGTTCTTCGACTACCCGCCGGAGATACGGCGCATCATTTACACGACCAACGCGATTGAGTCAGTGAACATGAGCTTGCGAAAGATCACCAAGAACCGGGGTTCCTTCCCCAGTGACGACGCGCTGCTGAAGTTGTTCTATCTGGCCCTGGCCAACATCAGCAAGAAATGGACGATGCCGCTGCGGGACTGGAAGGCTGCATTGACCCGGTTTACCATCCAGTTCGAGGAGAGAATGCCCAAGCCTTAACACTCGCCCCGTTTACACAAAATTCGGGACACCCTCTTTGTTACCGCACGTCCGGTCGGCTGCGGCGACAAATTTGATAGCTCTGACCATCAGAAAAGCGTAGCAAATAGCGGAGACTTGTGGGGTTTAGATGCGAACCCGCCGTCTATGATGTCCTAATATCTCTCTGGTGATCAGTTATCGCTTTGAAGACTGTTGTAAGCCAAAGAAGGCGGGGAACTCCATGAATCTTGCACTAACTCCATTGAGCTCAATACAAGCCGTTGTCGGAATGAGCCAACCGCTCGTTAAGAGCCCGAGTGCTGTTGGCGCCGGATTTGCCGACGCAATATCCCAGGCATTGAAGGACACGAGTGCCCTCCAGAAAGAGTCTGGGCGCCTCACCAAGGAGTTCACCCTCGAAAACCCAACGGTAAGCCTGGAGCAGACTATGCTGACAGGGGTCAAATCGAATATTTCCTTCCAGGCGAATTTGCAAGTTCGAAACCGTTTAGTTCAGGCCTACACAGAAATTTCAAATATGCAAATTTGAGCGGTCAGCGTTGAAGATACTTGCTTCTGGAGGTAACTGGTGATCTTCGCTAGCCCTCTTTCTCCCATGAATATGAGAGACACGCGCGTCCCCAGAGCAACACCTGCGGCTCACACTTATCTGACTGCAGGGTAAGTCGGCGCTCAAACGGTGCTAGCCGTAGGCATGCCGAACTGCGCAATTTTTCGTAGAGCATGGTGATCACCACCGAATTTGCAGATCGCCTCACAATGTTCGCGCAAGTCATCAAACGGTAAATAGCCGAACTTGCCAGTGTGAGTCAACCCACTAAAAGAGGGGCGCGCAAGATGCGCCATGACCTCCTGCCCTCGCGATTTGGGTGCAGCGATATAACAATGACATGCGTCATGGTCCATCCCGGAAACCAAGTCTCTCATTCGCAATATGCCCGAGTAGATGGATGTGCTTTTTTCAACCTCGAATGCCGCTACGATCCGATTCGAAGTACGGCCCAACCAGAGCACGTCAATCAGTCCAACGGTATCTCGTACTGCGAGGCTACCGCTTAAGACAGGCATCTCCGGGATGGTCATTTTCGCAAATGAGTCGCCGCAGCACGAACGGTGTCGGTCATTTCTTGCAACGTGGACATCAAGTTCAAGCGTGCGCCCCATGCGAATCAGTATACGGTCACGCGCCAAGCGCGACTGCTTTAGTGACGACGAGGGAAGGAACGCGCTCCCCGCCGATCAGGCGAGGACACGCCACTGCGGGCGTTCTAAGCGTTCGAAAGGTGGCGACGTAAGACGCGCCCAATAGTCCGCTATGTCTAGGGACGAACTGGACATCGGCGGGAAAGTCACCTCTCCAGGCAGGGCTGATGAACACCCGGCATGGCAGGATACGCAATCAGGGTCGCCAGCACCAGTTTTGGCTGGATCGGGTGCTGCTTCTTTTCCATCAGCAGCCTTGTGCTGATGGTCATGATGGCCGAAGTGCCTGGCCGCCGCACCGGTTTCGTGCTGGCAATACACGCTTACTGCCGCCCAGCTGAGTTGCAGCGGGAGCAGGATCAGCAGAAGGATGGGGAGCCAGCGGCGCATGGTCGGCATTCTAGCGGGTCTGGCCCACACCTTGCACAGCCCCTGCACAGCCAGGAGAAAGCTTGGAGTGGCCGAGCTGAAGCAGGTCCGTGGCGCGGACGGAGCCGGAACCCGTCATCGAGGGTCTGCCGCGGTGTTCCATGATGTTCTTTCAGGGTTTGGTCTTCAACAGGCGCAGGCCGTTGAAGACCACGATCAAGCTCGCGCCCATGTCGGCGAACACGGCCATCCACATGGTGGCGCTGCCCAGGACGGACAGCACCAGGAAGACCGACTTGA
Source organism: Curvibacter sp. (assembly GCA_031426755.1). Lineage (GTDB taxonomy): Bacteria > Pseudomonadota > Gammaproteobacteria > Burkholderiales > Burkholderiaceae_C > Hylemonella. Next base: position 6,900 of record JASJPI010000013.1, on the reverse strand, counting down.
TACCCAGGGCCAGCACGATGTTCTGCCACAGCACCGCGCGCGTGCGCCGTGACAACCGGATGAGTTCCGGGATGCGCCGCAGGTCGTCATTCATGATGACCACGTCGGCCGCCTCCATGGCCGTGTCCGTGCCCGCTGCACCCATGGCGATGCCAATGTCGGAGCGTGCCAGGGCCGGGGCATCGTTGATGCCGTCGCCTGCCATCGCGGTGGGGCCGTATCGACCTTGCATGTCCTCGATGGCTATCAGCTTGTCTTCGGGCAGCAGGTTGCCGCGGGCATCGTCGATGCCGGCCTGCCGGGCGATGGTCTGCGCGGTGGCCGGGTTGTCGCCCGTCAGCATCACCGAGCGCACCCCCAGGGCATGAAGCGCGGCCAGGGCCTCGCGTGAACTCTCCTTGATGGTGTCGGCCACGGCAAAAATGGCCAGTACCTGGCTGTCCATGGCCAGCATCGTCACGGTGCGACCTTGGGTCTCGTGTTCCGCCAGCCGTGCTTCGATGGCCGGACTGCACAGGCCCTGCTCTTCGATCAGGCGATGGTTGCCCAGGATCAGCGTCTGCCCGTCGTTGCGGGCCTGGATGCCCCGGCCGGGCAAGGCCATGAACTGCTCCAGTTGTCCATTGCTTCGATCCAGACCTTGCGCGATGGCCTTGGACACGGGGTGATCCGAGTGGGCCGCCAGGTCACCCGCCCAGCGCAGCACCTGTGTTTCCTGGAGCAGCGAGGGCAGCACCTCGGTGGCCACCAGTTTGGGCTTGCCTTCGGTAATGGTGCCGGTCTTGTCCAGAGCGATAACCTTGATCTTGTGCGCGCCTTCCAGGTAGACCCCGCCCTTGATGAGGATGCCGCGTCGCGCTGCTGAGGCCAGGCCGCTGACCACCGTGACCGGCGTGGCGATGACCAGGGCACAGGGGCAGGCAATGACCAGCAGGACCAATGCCTTGTACAGGCCTTCGGTCCAGCTCAATCCCATCAGCCAAGGAGACAAGATGGCCACGGCCACGGCGAACGCGAACACCGCCGGCGTGTAGATGGCCGCGAGCTTGTCCACGAACTGCTGAGTTGGCGCGCGGCTACCCTGGGCCTGTTCCACGGCCTGGATGATGCGGGCCAGCGTGGTGTTGCTGGCGGCGGCGGTCACGCGCACTTCCAGCGCGCCAGTGCCGTTGATGGTGCCTGCGAAGACCAGGTCACCAACCGCCTTGTCGATGGGCATGCTTTCGCCTGTCACGGGCGCCTGGTTGACCGCGCTGTTGCCATCGACGACCATACCGTCAAGCGGAATGCGCGCGCCGGGCTTGACCCGCACTATGGCATTCAGCGCCACGTCGGCAGCAGCCACCAGTTGCCAGTCGCCGCCGGGCTGGCGAACCTCAGCCGTATCCGGCGTGAGATCCAGCAGGCTTTTGATGGCGTTGCGTGCCCGGTCCACGGCCTGCGCCTCGATAAGTTCCGCGATGGCGTAGAGCGCCATCACCATTGCCGCCTCCGGCCACTGGCCGATCAAGAAGGCGCCTGTAACGGCCACTGTCATCAGCGCGCTGATGTTCAGCCGCCCCTGCCGCAAGGCGGCAAATCCCTTGCGGTAGGTAGAGAAGCCGGCCAGCCAGATGGCCGCCGCCGCCAGGGCCATGCCGGCTCCTTTGTAGACAGCTGTCTCAGGCGCGAAGAAGTCCAGCAGCTCGGCCGCGATGGCGAGCAGCAGGGACGCACCCAAGCGCCACAAGCCTTCGGACATGGGCGCATGCGGGTCGGCCTGCTCCTCCACCGTCACGGGCTGGGGATCGAAGCCGGCTTGGCGTAAGGCCGCGAGGGCGCGCGGCATGGTCTCAGCCGGCGCATCGATGCGCAGGGTGCGTGCGGCGAGCTGGAAACCAAGACCGCGCACACCGGTGATGCCGGCCAGTGCGTGCCGGATTTCGCTTTCTTCGGACGCACAGTCCATGGTCGGGATGCGGAACACCGCACCATCTCCGCCAGGCTGCTCAACATTGGCCTTGGATGACGCGGGCGCCACACTGCAGGCGCTGCTACAAGCACATCCGGGGTTTTTGCCTTGTTCTGGGATTTTCTGAAATTGCATTTCCACTCCTTGTTGGGTTTGATTGGGAACCCTGTAGCGGCTTTAGAGTCAAGCCCGTAAGATGCAATAATCTTGGTCTGATTCTGCCTTGCCATGCTAGAAGCTTTTCGCGTCTCTTCTTTGTTCATCCTCACCGCTTTGGCGGAGATCGTGGGCTGTTACCTGCCCTGGCTGGTGCTGGTCCAGGGCCGCAGCCCTTGGCTGCTGCTGCCTGCGGCGCTGGCACTGGCGTTTTTTGCCTGGCTGCTCACTCTGCACCCGCAGGCTGCCGGCCGCACCTATGCGGCCTACTGTGGTGTCTATGTGATGATGGCCCTGCTTTGGCTCTGGCGTGTCGATGGCGTTACGCCCACGCGCTGGGATCTTGCAGGCGGCGCCATCTGCCTGCTGGGCATGGCCCTCATTGCTTTCCAACCCCGCACGGCCGGAGCCTGAGATCGGGAGTCGTTACATGAAGATCGGTGATCTGTCGAAATTGACGCAAACCCAGGTCGAGACCATTCGCTACTACGAGCGCGAAGGCCTGCTGCCCAAGCCGGCCCGGACCGAGGGAAATTATCGGATTTACGGGCACGGCCATGCCGAACGGCTGGCGTTCATACGGCACTGCCGCGGCTTGGACATGACACTCATCGAAATCCGGCAACTGCTGCATTTCAAGGACGCGCCGCAGGAGAACTGTGGCGAAGTCAACGCTCTGCTGGATGCCCACATCGGCCATGTAGTGGCTCGCATCCGTGAATTGCGCGCCCTAGAGAAGGAGCTGAAAGCCCTACGTGAGTGTTGCCGCGAAGCCCTGCAGGCAGCAAATTGCGGCATTCTCAGTGAGCTCTCCCGGCCCCTTGAGCGCAGGGCCGGATCCATTACCGGGCATGTGCACAGAACCCATAGCGGCTGAGCTAAGGAATCATCTCAGTGAATCGCGCCGCATACTACCTGCAACAATCAAAGCCATGAGCAACCTTGATCATTACTTGGTTGCTGCTGAGCGGGAAAATACCCGCCGTAGTTATGACTCGGCCATTCGGCACTTTGAGGTCGAATGGAAAGGGCTGCTGCCGGCGACAGCCCGCACCTTGGCTGAATACCTCTCCCACTTTGCCAGCACTTTGTCGATCAACACCCTGCGCCAGCGCCTCGCGGCGCTGTCGCGTTGGCACACCGACAACGGATTCCAAGACCCCACCAAATCGCCGCTAATCCGTCAGGTGCTCAAGGGGATTCGGACGTTGCACCCAACGACCGAGAAACGCGCACGCCCCCTGGAGGTGGAAGCCTTGCATCAGATGGACGAATGGCTAGTTTCCTCTATCGGCCATGCCGAATCCTCGGGCGACCGGTTGGCCTTGATGCAGCACACGCGCAATCGCAGTCTCGTACTCCTCGGATTTTGGCGCGGATTTCGTGCAGATGAATTGGCACGCCTGCGCGTGAAGGATGTGCAGATCACGCCCGGTGAAGGCATGACCTGCCACCTGTCGCGTAGCAAGGGGGACCGCCAGCTGGCTGGCCGAACCTATCCTTGTCCGGCCTTGTCGCGACTGTGCCCAGTCACAGCTTACGAAGCCTGGATCCGCCTGTCCGGGATTTCTGACGGGGCGGTCTACCGCAAGATTGACCGATGGGGAAAGCTGGCCGATGACGGCTTGCATCCCAACAGTCTGATCACGCTCCTGCGCAAAATCCTCCAGTCGGCGGGCATTGCCGCCGCGGATGAATACAGCAGCCACTCCCTGCGCCGAGGTTTTGCGGGATGGGCCCGTTCCAGCGGGTGGGATTTGAAGGATCTGATGGAGTATGTCGGCTGGAAAGACATCAAATCAGCCATGCGCTATCTGGAGGGGGATACCGCATCCCTGCAAGAGCGTTTCGAGCGTGGTTTGGAATCGCTGACGCCGGTAGACAGTTCCCTCACGTCGCCGCAATCCACCACCCAAGAAAATCCGGTATCCCGCGCCACAGTCCAGGTGACCATGGCCTTGGATCGCTTCACACCGCAGTCCCGCGGCTTGACTCGTGCACGTCGACTGATTGAAGAAATCTGCTTTGCCCGCTATGCCATGCAGAGCCTGGATGCGCGGGGAACCCGCTATGAACTGACGGTTCCCTGCCCGAGCCGGGAGGAATTGGACGAGTCCATTTATGCCATGCTGGACGAGATGTACCGGATCGCCAATGACAACCAATGCTCACTGGAAGTGTCCCTGCACGAACCGGCGACTGATACTTATTGGGATTGAAGCCGCGCTGCAAATAGGCATCCGATCCGGCCCAGTCCAGCCCGCCCATGACGACAATCACCGAGACAGCCTATCCATGCCTGAAATCCGACCCCACCGAAAGAGAGCTGACCGAGGTCTACACCCCCACTGCGCCTGAAAAATCGTTTGTAGCCAGCATTGCCAAGCGGTCAATACCGCAGGTCGCTGCTCTGATTTATCTCAAGGTCTTCCAGCGGGCAGGAACCTTCATTCGCCTGGATGAGGTGCCCCCCACAATCCGGGAGCACATCGTCAAGGCCTGTGGCGTGCTCAGGCCCCCCACTTGGACCGAACTGCGCCGATTCGACGCATCTGGCCCTCGAACGGCCATGATCAAAGCGCTCAGACGGTTTCTGAACGTTCGCCCCCTCGATGAGGCAGGCAAGGCATGGCTCGAACAGGTGGCGGATCAGGCCGCCGAAACCAAGAACGCAGTCGCCGACATCATCAATGTGATGCTGGAGGAACTGGTACATCACCGCTATGAACTGCCGGCGTTCTCCACCTTGGACCGCATGGCATTCCGGGCCCGGGAAGCCAGCAACAACCGCAATTTCTCGGCCATCGCCAGGCAGCTCACGCCCCAGGCTACAAGGTTGATTGACGGACTGCTCAAGACGGCCCGCGGCGAATCCGTCTCACCTTGGCAGTTGCTCAAACGTGAGCCCAAACGACCGACCAACAAGGAAACCCGCGAATACATCCAGCATATCCGGCGCCTGCAACACCTGGTGGACCAGTTGCCCAAGCCGGAGGTGCCCATCCCGAAGCTCCAACAGTTCAAGGATCTGGCTCGTGCGCTGGATGCCTCCGAGATGGCTGAGCTCAAGCCGATGAAGCGGCATGCTTTGGCCGTGATCTTCATCCGTGCGCAGCACGCCCAGGCATTGGACGATGCGGCGGATCTTTTCATCCGCCTGATGCAGAACCTGGAAAACAACGCGCGGCAAAAGCTCCTGCAGTACCAGCAGGAGCGGGTCCTGAAAACGGACATGCTGATCGGCCAGCTCAAGGAGATCCTGGGTGCCTATCAACTCCATGGGTCCGACACCCAGCGGGTAGAAGCTATTGGCTCCACGCTGGTGGCCGAGGTGGAAGATCTCCTGGACGAATGCGAGCAGCATCTGGCCTATGCCGGGCGCAACCATTTCCCGTTCATGGTCCAGCCCTACAAAATGGTCCGGGCGCAGCTGATCAACTGCATCGAGATCGCAGCCCCGCAGTCCAGCAGCGAGGATCAGGTCATCGTGAAGATGATCTCCGTCCTGTATGCCTTGCGCAGCAACCGGGCCGACATGGTGTCACTGGAGTCCCTGGGTCTCGACGAGGAGCGGGACTTCCGGTGGATGTCCGCCCAGTGGCGCAAGCTGGTGCTGGTCAAGCCAGCCGACGGCAAAGGCAAGGCCGCCTGGATACAGCGCCGGTATTTCGAACTCGCGGTCATGCATGCTGTCAAGGACGAGATCAAATCGGGCGATCTGTTCATCAAGTATGGCGAGCGCTACGACGACTACCGGGAGCAATTGGTCGATGACCAGACCTTTGCCGCGGAGGTGGACGACTACGGGGCCGTGACGGGAATCGAGACCGATCCTGCAACGTTCGTGGCCAAACTCAAGGCGGCCATGCTCCAGCGTGCGACCGAGGTGGACGCTGCTTTCCCGGAAAACGCCCATGCCGACATCGTTGACAGCCGACTCATTTTGAGAAAACCCCCGCGCTCGGAGGAGATCGAGGCCGTCAGGGAGGTCGACGCCCTGATCACAGAGCGGATGGAGCCCGTCAGCATCGTGGACGTGATGATTGACACCGAACGCTGGCTGGATCTGCACAAGCTGTTCCGTCCCTTGGCTGGCACCGACAGCCGCCTGGAAGATCGGCGCATGCGTGTCATCACCACGCTGTTTTGCTACGGCTGCAATCTGGGCCCGGTGCAGACCGCAAAATCCATCAAAGGCCTGAGCCGCCGGCAGATCACCTGGCTGAACCTCAAATACGTCACCGATGATCTTCTGGACAAGGCCATCGTGAAGGTGATCAATGCCTACAACAAATTCGAATTACCGGGGTATTGGGGCACCGGCAAGCATGCATCGGCTGATGGCACCAAGTGGAACCTCTACGAGCAGAACATGCTGTCGGAATACCACATCCGCTACGGCGGGTACGGCGGCATCGGCTACTACCATGTGTCCGACAAGTTCATCGCCTTGTTCAGCCATTTCATTTCCTGCGGGACGTACGAGGGCATCTTTATCCTGGACGGGTTGATGAGCAATCAGTCCGACATCCGGCCGGACACGATTCATGGGGATACCCAGGCACAGAGCTACCCGGTGTTCGCTCTGGCGCATCTTCTGGGCATCCAGCTCATGCCCCGGATTCGTGGGATTTCTGATCTGAAGTTCTTTCGGCCGCAACGCGGGATCGTCTTCAACAACATCAATGATCTGTTCGGCGATGTGATCGACTGGAAGATGATCGAAACCCATCTGCCGGCCATGCTGCGTGTCGCCGTTTCCATCAAGACCGGCAAGATCACGCCATCGGCCA
>JASJPI010000012.1:0-288102 GCA_031426755.1 Curvibacter sp. | reverse complement strand
CGCAGCAGCGGATGCATGCCGCCCGTCCGTACAGCGAGAAGGTGCGCAACATTGCGGCCAACCTCGGCAAGGCCAATCCGGAGTACGTGCACCCGTTCATGCAAAAGAACGATGCCAAGACTGCCGGTGTGATTGTCGTGACGACGGACAAGGGTCTGTGTGGCGGTCTGAACACCAACGTGCTGCGCGGTGTCACCACCAAGTTGCGCGAGCTGCAGACGGCCGGCGTCTCCGTGCAGGCTGTGGCCGTCGGCAACAAGGGACTGGGCTTCCTCAACCGCATCGGTGCCAAGGTCGTGTCGCATGTCACCCAGCTGGGCGACACGCCCCATCTGGACAAGCTGATCGGCCCGGTCAAGGTGCTGCTGGACGCCTACACTCGTGGTGAGGTGAATGCGGTGTATCTGAGCTACACCCGTTTCATCAACACCATGAAGCAGGAACCCGTGGTGGAGCAGTTGCTGCCGCTGTCCGCAGCCAAGATGCAGGAAGAGGCGCAAGCCAGCGGCCCGCAGCATGACTGGGACTACATCTACGAACCGGATGCACAGAGCGTCATCGACGAGCTGCTGGTCCGTTATGTCGAAGCGCTGGTGTACCAGGCCGTGGCAGAGAACATGGCGTCGGAACAGTCCGCCCGCATGGTGGCCATGAAGGCCGCCACCGATAACGCTGGCAGCGTGATTGGCGAACTCAAGCTGGTCTACAACAAGACGCGCCAGGCTGCCATCACGAAAGAGCTGTCGGAAATTGTGGCGGGTGCGGCTGCTGTGTAAGCGGCATCTCCAGTCTGACCTTTGTTACGTTAAAGATTCAAATTTTTGGAGCGAAAAATGGCTCAAGCAAACACGCAAGTGCAGGGCAAAATTGTTCAGTGTATCGGCGCCGTGGTGGACGTTGAGTTCCCGCGCGATCAGATGCCCAACATCTATGACGCCCTGAAAATGGACGGCTCGGCCCTGACGCTCGAAGTGCAGCAGCAGCTCGGCGACGGCATTGTCCGTACCATTGCCCTGGGTTCTTCCGACGGCCTGCGCCGCGGCATGGTGGTGCAGAACAGCGGCAAGCCGATCACGGTGCCGGTGGGCAAGGCCACGCTGGGCCGCATCATGGACGTGCTGGGCAACCCGATTGACGAGCGCGGTCCGGTGGACCAGGCCCAGACGGCCTCCATCCACCGCAAGGCCCCGGCTTACGACGAGCTGAGCCCCTCGCAGGAACTGCTGGAAACCGGCATCAAGGTGATTGACCTGGTCTGCCCGTTCGCCAAGGGCGGCAAGGTGGGTCTGTTCGGTGGTGCCGGCGTGGGCAAGACCGTGAACATGATGGAGCTGATCAACAACATCGCCAAGGCGCACTCCGGCCTGTCCGTGTTCGCCGGCGTGGGTGAGCGTACCCGTGAAGGCAACGACTTCTACCACGAGATGGCCGACTCCGGCGTGGTGAAGCTCGACAACCTGGCCGAATCCAAAGTGGCCATGGTGTACGGCCAGATGAACGAGCCCCCGGGCAACCGTCTGCGCGTGGCCCTGACCGGTCTGACCATCGCCGAGTCCTTCCGCGACGAAGGCAAGGACGTGCTGTTCTTCGTGGACAACATCTACCGTTACACCCTGGCCGGTACCGAAGTGTCCGCCCTGCTGGGCCGTATGCCTTCCGCCGTGGGCTACCAGCCGACGCTGGCCGAGGAAATGGGCCGCCTGCAAGAGCGTATTACCTCCACCAAGGTCGGCTCGATCACCTCGATCCAGGCCGTGTACGTGCCGGCCGACGACTTGACCGACCCGTCGCCCGCCACCACCTTCGCCCACCTGGACTCCACCGTGGTGCTGAGCCGTGACATCGCCTCGCTGGGTATCTACCCCGCTGTGGACCCGCTGGACTCCACCAGCCGCCAGCTCGACCCGCAAGTCGTGGGCGAAGAGCACTATACGACGGCCCGCGCCGTGCAGGGTACGCTGCAGCGCTACAAGGAACTGCGCGACATCATCGCGATTCTGGGCATGGACGAACTGGCACCGGAAGACAAGCTGACCGTGGCCCGCGCCCGCAAGATCCAGCGTTTCCTGTCGCAGCCGTTCCACGTCGCCGAGGTGTTCACCGGTACCGCCGGCAAGTACGTGTCGCTGGCCGAAACCATCCGTGGTTTCAAGATGATCGTCAACGGCGAGTGCGATCACCTGCCCGAGCAGGCCTTCTACATGGTCGGCACGATCGACGAAGCCTTCGAAAAAGCCAAGAAAATCTAACGAACGGCCCAACGGAGCTTCATCATGAACACCATCCACGTCGATGTGGTCAGTGCCGAAGAGTCCATCTTCTCCGGCGAGGCGCGCTTTGTCGCCTTGCCGGGCGAAGCGGGCGAGCTCGGCATCTACCCGCGCCACACACCGCTGATCACGCGCATCAAGCCCGGCTCGGTGCGCATTGAAAAGGCTGACGGCAGCGAAGAGTTTGTCTTCGTGGCAGGTGGCATTCTCGAAGTGCAGCCCGACTGCGTGACCGTGCTGTCCGACACCGCCGTGCGCGGCAAGGATCTGGACGAAGAGAAGGCCAACGAGGCCAAGCGCGCTGCCGAAGAAGCCCTCAAGAACGCCAAGAGCGATATCGATCTGGCCAAGGCCCAGTCGGAGCTGGCCATCATGGCGGCGCAAATTGCAGCGCTGCGCAAGTACCGCCAGAAGAAGTAAGCAGCTACTGCAGACCGGGCTTTCGGGCCGGCTGCACGACACAAGCCCCGCCGGCAACGTGCGGGGCTTTTGTTTTTAGGGTTGCCGGATTCACCGTTGTTGGCCGTCGAGCAGAACCGTATCGGGCAACTCATTGGGATTGGGGCTGCCGGGGTCGAGCGGGAAGTGCTGCACCAGGACGGTGGAGATTTCTTCCAGCGCCTGCGTCAGCCCTTCCTCGAAGTTTCCCTGGCGGAAGGCGCTGCCCATGCGCGTGATCATGGCCTGCCATTGCTGCGGGCTCAGATGCCGGTTGATGGCGCGGTCGGCCACGATCTCGATGGCGCGCTCGGCCAGCAGCAGGTAGATCAGCACGCCGTTGTTGTGCTCGGTATCCCAGATACGCAATTTCCCGAACAGGGTGAGCGCTCGCTGTCGAATAGCGTCGGAGATGGCGACACGGCGCAGGAGGTAGCTGGCCGGCAGGCCCGCTTCAACGTAGATGCGGATTTCGCCGCTATGGCGCTGCTCGCTGGCGCGCACACGCTGTAGCAAGCGCTCACGCATGTCGGTCGGGATGGTGCGCCGGACCGTGCTCTCATCGAACCAGCGGTGGCGCAGCAGTCGCATGAATCGCTTGATCATCACCAGTCTCCCGAGGCCCCGCCGCCGGCACCGTCACCGCCGCCACCCGAGCCGAAGCCGCCGCCCGAGCCAAAACCGCCATCGCCCATGCCGCCACCAAAACCGCCACTTCCCCAGGAGCCACCGTGGTGCTGCCGTTGCTGGCTGGCCGCCAGCAAGGCACTGCCCAGCGGCGTGCCGGCAAGAAAGGTCAACAGCATGGCCACGAGCGCAGCCACGGCGGCCATCAGCAGGCTGGCGGTGAAGGCAAAGGTGAGCGCCGCGATGGCGCCGCCGGTGGCCAGTGTGCCGAGCTTGTGGCCCAGGATGCGGCGCGTCAAGGAGCCCAGCACTGGCAGCAGAATGAACAGCAGAATGCCCAGGTCCAGCCACTGAATCCCGTCATCGGCGTGGCGGGCAGGGCTGGCCACCGGCGTGGGCAGACCTTCACCGCGGATCAGCGCCATCAACTGGTCAACGGCCAGAGCCAGGCCGCCGGCAAAGTCGTTCTGGCGGAAATGTGGCGTCAGCACGTTGTCGATCACCTGCTTGGCCGCCAAATCAGGGATGGCGCCTTCCAGCGCCCGTGCGACTTCGATGCGGGTCCGGCGGTCCTGCTTGGCCACGACGATCAACAGACCATCGCCCAGACCAGCGCGGCCCGGCTTCCAGGTGTTGAAGACGCGGTTGGCGTAAGCGGCGATATCTTCGGGCTGAGTGGTCGGCACCAGCAGAATGACGATTTGCGAGCCCTGAGCCTGCTCGAAAGCCGCCAGCTGGTCTTCCAACTGGCTCAGCTGCGTGGTGCTGAGCGTGCCGGTGTGGTCCATCACCCGGGCGGTCAGGGTCGGCACTGCCAACAGGGACTGCGCAAGGGCGGCCCCGCTGCTCAAGGCGAACAGCAGGAGAGATAAGCCGCTGTGGCGGGCCCAGCGCAGCAGGAACATGGCGGGTGGAAAGAGGAACCGGGCTTACTTTTTGCCGAAATCGACCGTCGGCGGAGCAGAAATGGCGGCCTCGTTCTGCGGCGCAAAATTGGGTTTGGTCTGGTAGCCGAACAGCATGGCGGTCAAGTTGCTGGGAAAGCTGCGTGCCAGCACGTTGTAGTCCTGTACCGCCTGGATATAGCGGTTGCGCGCGATGGTGATGCGGTTTTCCGTGCCTTCGAGCTGCACCCGCAGATCGCGGAAGCCCTGGTTGGCCTGCAGGGTGGGATAACGCTCCGACACCACCATCAGGCGGTTCAAGGCGCTGCCCAGCTCACCCTGGGCAGCCTGGAATTTCTGCAATGCTTGCGGGTTGTTCAATGTTTCGGGCGTGATCTGGATGGCCGTGGCCTTGGCGCGTGCCTCGATCACGCGCGTGAGCGTCTCCTGCTCGAAGGCCGCTTCGCCCTTGACCGTGGCGACGATATTGGGCACCAGATCGGCGCGACGCTGGTATTGATTCAGCACCTCGCTCCAGGCCGACTTGGTCTGCTCGTCGAGCCGTTGAAAATCGTTGTAGCCGCAGCCGCTCAAAGTCAAGGCGGCGAACAGGGTGAAAAGCCAGCGCATCATGGAGAACTCCTGCAACAAGAAGCGGGGTTTAGCATACACCCACGCCCCGCTGCAACGGGGTTAATGGCGGAAAATCGTCACTGTTATTCCGAATTCCCACATGAATTACACCGCCCCTTTCTGGCTGCCCGGCGGCAACCTGCAAACCATCTGGCCTGCCCTCTGTGCGCGCCAGGTGCTGGGGCCGCGTCCGCAGTTCCAGCGTGAGCGCTGGTCCACGCCGGATGGCGATTTCATCGATGTCGACTGGCTGCGGCCGACGCAGGAGCAATCCCTGCTGGTGCTGTTCCATGGCCTGGAGGGTTCCTCGCAGAGCCACTATGCGCAGGCTTTCGCCGAGTTCGCGCGCGAGCAGGGGATGGCCTTCGCCGTGCCGCATTTCCGCGGCTGCAGCGGCGAAATCAATCTGGCGCCGCGTGCCTACCACTCGGGCGACTTCGAGGAGGTGGGCTGGGTCCTGGCGCGTTTTCGCGCGCAGCACAGCGGACCCATCGTGGCCGTGGGGGTTTCGCTCGGCGGCAATGCGCTGATGCGCTGGGCCGGCGAGATGGGGGCGACGGCGGCCCAGGTGGTCGCCGCGGTGGCTTCGGTCTGCGCTCCGCTCGACCTCACCGCCGGCGGCCAGGCCATCGGCCGCGGCTTCAACCGGCTGGTCTACACGCGCATGTTTCTGGGCACCATGAAACCGAAAGCCATGCAGAAGCTGGCGCAGCATCCGGGTCTGTTCGACGGCCAGGCCCTGCAGGCGGCGCGCGACCTGTATGAATTCGACAATCTGTTCACCGCGCCCTTGCATGGTTTCCGGGATGTGGACGACTACTGGACCCGTGCCTCGGCCAAGCCGCATCTGGCGCGCATCCGCATCCCGGCGCTGGCCGTCAACGCGCAGAACGATCCCTTCGTGCCGGCATCGAGCCTGCCGCATGCGCAGGAAGTGGGGGCCCACGTCACGCTGTGGCAGCCGGCCCATGGTGGCCATGTCGGCTTTGCCGGCGGGCGCTGGCCGGGGCATGTGCGTCCCATGCCGGAGGTGGTAGGCCGGTGGCTGTTGCAGGCGAGCGGGCAGGCGGGAGGCATTCATGGATGACATCGTCAAGCAGGCCATGGCCAAGTGGCCGAATGTGCCGGACTGCTATGGCTGGCTCGGGCTGGACGCGCGCGGCAACTGGTACATGCGCGACGACCGGGCGCAGGCGGCCGGCCCCTTTGCCGGTGGCAATGCGGTCGCCAAGGGCTCGCTGCTGCGGCACGACAAGCTGATTGAATTCATCCAGCGCAATTACGCCGCCGATGCGCAAGGGTGCTGGTATTTCCAGAACGGGCCGCAGCGGGTCTTCGTGGCGCTGGAAGCCACGCCCTGGATCTGGCGCATCCAGGCCGACTTCACTGTGCTGTCCCATACCGGCCGGCCGGCACGGGTGCAGCAGTGCCTGCTGGACGAACAGGGGCGTGTTTATCTGTTCACCGATCTCGGTTTCGGGCTGGTGCATACGCAGGACGTGGCACTGGTGGCGGATGCCGTGCAGGCCGGCGTCTGGGTCTTGCAGGACATGCCTGCGCAGCAGATGCCAGCCCGCTTTGGCTATGTTTTGAGCCCGCAAGCGCTATCAAAACAGTAGCTGCCAAGGCAGCAATCACATCGGCTTGATCCCGATTGGGCACAAAAAAACCGGTCGGCGACCGGTTTTTTTTATATGGCGTCCGAGCTTACTTGGCTTCGGCAGCTGGTGCCTTGGGCTCTTCGAACTTGGCGCCGGCCGCGTTGGTCATGTAGACCACGGCACGGGCAATCTCGACATCCGAATGGTCGCCGCCGCCTTGCGGCGCCATGGCACCCTTGCCCTTGAGGGCGGAGGTCAGCAGGGCATCCAGACCGGTCTTGATGCGGGCACCCCAAGCGCCGGCATCCTGGAATTTGGGCGCGCCGGCTGCACCGGTGGCGTGGCAAGCCGAGCACTGGGCCTTGTAGACGTCTTCGCCGCTCTTGAGCGGACGGTTGGCATCACGGATCTCGACGGAGCCGACCTTCTGGAGGCGCTCGGCCACGGCTTTTTCCGTATTCACGGCGCCGGCAGCCGGCTTCTTGTCCGAGGTGACGTAGAACACCAGGCCGATGATGATGAACACCGGAACCACGAAGGCAAAGATGGCTGCCCACAACAATTGCTTGGGGTTCTTGATCGGGCCGGTGTGGGCTTCTTCGTGGCTGTTGTCGCTCATGGTGTCCTCAATAATTCTGGGGGCTTGATATAAATCAGCAAACGATTATAGCGGCCGCCTTGGTCGAAACCCCCTACAATGCGGGGTGCTCAGCATCGCGGCTGTAGCTCAGTGGATAGAGTATTGGCCTCCGAAGCCAAGGGTCGTGGGTTCGATCCCCGCCAGCCGCACCATTCATCTGCGAAACTCGCGTATCTCGTTGTCCCCGGAACGATATAAGGACCGCATAGGCCCACATATGCTTCCCAAAAGGGGCGGAGCATTTATGCTTCTACTTCGGGTACAGCCCCTCATAACTCTTGGCCATCTCCGCGTGCTAGAGATTTCTGAATGTACTCAATGAGTTAGGTGTTGGGGCAACCCTCTTAGAGCCGTATTCGACGGCATCATTTTTCTGTATTTCCGGCACGCTTATGGTTCCCCTCGGCACGGATATGCTTTCCCCAAAAAATTCCAAAATCTGACTGCTCTAGCCAGCGTTCGCTGAGCAACTAACGTTTCGTCGAGTGCTGTCGGCTCCGAGCTGTTATGGACCGTCGCTAGCCAGGAGCGCGGTCGTTCAATGTCACAGATCGCCAAGCTATAACGGCAAGCGCAGCTTCGCCTTTAACCGAGTTCCGGATTGATTGCGAAAAACGGTTGGCATTTGAGATGGATGAGTGTCAGATCCATGCGGACGCGAGCGCCGCAATGGTTGGCCTGGCGCCCTATTCCTTGACGGGCCATTGACCCCCCAGCTCGCGAGTGGCCGCTTCGCAGGCCTCAAGCAGCGGACCGCTCATCAGCTGTACCGATTGCGGCGTGAATCGTTCAAGCGGGCCGGAAAGCGACAGAACCCCTAGAAGTTCTGGCCCGGGGCCGAACACCGGCCCCGCGATGGCGCCACACGAAGGGTCACGCTCGCCAAAAGAGTGCTCTAGCAGATCGCCCGGTGACTTCACGGATTCTTGAGGGAAGGATCGACGCAAAAGCTTGCCGGCTGCTCCGCGATCGATAGGTAGCAGGTCGCCAGCACAGACTCGATCGAGCGTCGAATGCCGTGAATCCACACGCATCAGGCAAAGCCGCGTCGTCTCGTCATACACCACATGGAATGACGGGCTCTCGGCGCCGTTGTCGACCAAACGCTGCATCAGCGGCAACAGTGTCTCCTCGAGATGCGATACCGCTGAATAAGCCTTGCCCAGGCTGAAAGCAAAGTGGCCAAGCACGTAGCGCTGGTCGCGCCGGCGCACCACGAGGCCACTGCGTTCCAGGCTCGTCATCAGGCGCAGCACCGAGCTTTTGTATATCCCGGTCTCGACCGCAATTTGCGACAGGCTCAGAGGCCTACGGGCCTTTTCCAAGACCTTGGCGATGGCAAGCGCGCGGTCTACCGCAGCAACTCCCGCCATGTTGGCGGCATGTCCGGTGGAAACAGTCTTGGTCATGATTGGTCCTTATTCTGACATTCAGAACTAAAGTTATGTTAGGGAAAACCTTGATGACTTCCCGAAAGATTTTCAGGATACTAGCCGAATTACAGAACTTATGTTCTGTTCTTCAGAACTATTTTAATATGACCCAACTTCATCCTATGCTCATCGGCGGACAGGAGGTGTCCAGTGACATCGCTCCGATCATTTCCATAAACCCCGCAACTGGAAAAGAAAATCATCGCGTAGCCGCTGCGGGCCCGGAGGAGGTGAACCGGGCTGTCCTGGTTGCGACAGAGGCGTCGGTCAACCCCAGTTGGCGCAGCATGCTGCCCCCCCAGCGCGCGCGCATTCTCGGACGAATAGCCGAACTGATGGAGCGCGACTCCGATGCCATCGCGAACA
The DNA here is from genome assembly GCA_031426755.1 of Curvibacter sp. Lineage (GTDB taxonomy): Bacteria > Pseudomonadota > Gammaproteobacteria > Burkholderiales > Burkholderiaceae_C > Hylemonella. The sequence goes on along the minus strand of JASJPI010000012.1, from coordinate 279,210 downwards.
TCCAGATGATGGAAAACGGCAAGGTCTGGCGCGAATGTGCGGCGCAGGTCAAGAGTGCGGCCGCAACCTTCCGCTACTACGCCGCTGTGTGCGAGGTCACCGGTTCCGACGTCACGCCACCGCGTGGTGACTATCTGTCGCTGGTGGCACATGAGCCCTACGGTGTCATCGCTGCGATCACGCCCTGGAATTCACCGTTGACCATGGAGGCGCAGAAAGTCGCCCCGGCACTGGCAGCCGGCAATGCCGTGGTTCTCAAACCATCGGAGATCACGCCATCCACGGCTCTCGCGCTAGGGCGCATCGCACTGGAGGCGGGCTTGCCTGCGGGCCTGCTTAACGTTCTGCCGGGCACAGGAGTCACCGGGGCGGAATTGGTGTCACATCCTGGCGTGCGGATGGTGTCTTTCACGGGTGGCACGGACAGCGGGCGGCGCATTGCCGAAGTGGCTGCACGCAAGCTGATGCCAGTGGCGCTTGAACTCGGGGGCAAGTCGCCGCACATCGTGTTTAACGATGCCGACCTCGACGCTGCTGCTCAGGCCGTGGCCGAAGGAATCTTCGAAGGCAGCGGTCAATCCTGCGTGGCGGGTTCGCGCCTATTCGTGCAGCGCGGCGCTTCGGAACGCCTGGTCGACAAACTGGTGTCGATCGCGTCGGCATTGAAGGTCGATCTGCCTGATGTCAAGGGAGCACAGATGGGCCCACTGGCCAGCTTTCCGCACCGCGACCGCGTTGCGCAGATGGTGGAGATGGCGCTCGGCGATGGGGCAAAAATCCTCACCGGCGGCATGCGCCCCTCGGCGCCTGCGCTGCAGGCTGGTGCCTATTACCAGCCCACCATCATTGGCGGAATCGACAACAGCGCACGAATTGCGCAGCAGGAAATATTTGGCCCAGTGTTGTGTGTGCTCGAGTTTGACGATGAGGAGGATCTCATCCGACAAGCGAACGACACGGCATTCGGCCTGGCTTCAGGCGTCTGGACAGCCGACTACAGGCGTGCCTGGCGCGTCGCTCGCGCTCTGCAGGCCGGCACGGTGTGGATCAACACCTACAAGCAACTGTCGATCGCAACGCCATTCGGCGGCTTCAAGGACAGCGGACTTGGTCGCGAAAAAGGTGTCAACGGCATGCGGCTCTACCAGCAACCCAAGGGCATCTATTTCGGCATGACAAGCTGAGCCGTCAATCTCAACAGATTCAACATTTCATTTATATATGTCTGATTTCAATCGCATCGGTTTCATCGGTTTGGGCGTGATGGGCGAGCCCATTTGCAGGAACCTCGCACGCAAATCCGGGGCACCGGTCATGGCTCATGACCTTGACCCCCGTCCTCTGCAACGACTGGTAGTTGACGGCGTGGAGACAGCCGCTGGAACGGCTGCATTGATGGGCTCATGCGACGTGGTATTCCTCTCGCTGCCTTCTGGCGAGGTGGTCGACCGGCTCTGCCGCGCTGCAGACGGACTTCTGAGCCAGGCCCGCAAGGGTCAGATAGTCATTGATCTGAGCACGTCACCAGTGGACACGACACGAGGCCTCGCGGCTGCATTCCAGAAACACGGGGCAAGTTTCATTGATGCCCCTGTTGCACGAACGCGCGCAGCGGCCGAAGCGGGAACGCTTTCCGTGATGGTGGGCACCGATGCCACCACGTTCGAACGGGTCAAGCCGCTGATCGCGACCTTCGCTTCCGACATCGCGCTGTGTGGACCGGTGGGTTGCGGTCAGGTCGTGAAGATCTTGAACAACATGGTTCTGTTTGAAACGGTGCTCGCCATCAGCGAAGCCAAGGCCATTGGAGAACGTTCAGGTGTCGATCCCAAGCTGCTGTTCGACACCTTGTCGAAGGGTTCGGCGGACAGCTTCGCGCTGCGCAGCCATGGCATGAAGTCCGTTTTGCCTGACGAATTTCCCGAACGCGCGTTCTCCGTGCGTTATGCACGCAAGGATTTGATGTACGCCCTGAAGCTCGCGCAAGACGCGCAGATCGACGCAAGGGGTGCACGAGTAGTGGATGACTGGTTCGGTCAGGCCATCGACCTCGGTTTCGGAGACCTGTATCACCCCGTTATCAGCCGCTTGGTCGGCGGCCATGCCAGCTCGGCAACATAAGGAGAAAAAATGCTACGACGTAGACAAGTCCTCGCGGCCAGTGCACTGCTTGCCCCTGCCACCCACGGATGGGCTCGGGCACGAACAGAATTTCCGACGCAACCCGTCAAGATGGTGGTGCCGTATTCCGCAGGCGGCGCCACCGATGTCATTGCCAGGGCATTGGCCGAACGGCTCAGCGCGGAATGGGGGCAGCAGGTGATCGTTGAAAACCGTGCTGGAGCGGGCACCACGCTCGCCGCGGCGCAGATCGCTCGCGCAGCGGGCGATGGCTACACGCTTTTCATGACAACCTCAGCTCACACCATTGCCGGCAGCATGTACAAGAGCTTGCCATACGACCCGGTGAAGGACTTCTCAACGCTGTCGCTGCTGGCAAAAGTGCCACTGGTTCTCGTCACGCGACCCGGTCTCGGAGCAACCACCTTGCACGAATTTAGGGAACTCGCCAAGAGCGGCAAACTGACTTACGCATCACCCGGCAATGGCACAGCGCAGCACCTGACAGGTGATATGTTCAAGGTTGCGACGGGCACGAAGATGACTCACGTGCCTTATAAGGGGGATGCGCCGGCCATCACGGATCTGCTGGCCGGCGTGGTGGACTGCATGTTTGCCACCTTGACAGCAGTACTACCCCAGATCGCCGCCGGCAAGCTCACGCCCATAGCGATCGCGAACGGTAAGCGCATCAAGAAAGTCGCTGACATCCCGACATTTGCAGAAGCCGGCATGGCTAACTTCGAGGCTGCCACTTGGTTCGGCGTGCTTGCGCCTGCGACGCTGCGGCCCGCACTGCGCGACAGCATCAGCAGGGACATTGTCCGCATCGTCGCTCAGCCTGCGATGCGAGCCCGCCTGATCGACCTTGGTGGCGAAGTGGTTAGTCTGAATTCAACCGATTTCGAAGCCTTCATGCAGGCAGAACTTCGCAAGTGGAAAGACATTGCTGCAGCATCCGGCGCAACGCTGGATTAATCCCCCTCTTCACGCGACGAATCTTCACCCAGAGCAAATATCAACTTAACCAACTGGAGATATACCCGATGAACCGCATCCTTACTCCGATTCTGTTGGCAGCTGCTCTCATTCCGAGTATGGCAACTGCACAGGAGACCTTGAAAATCGGTGCGCTTGTCACTTTATCGGGCGCAGGTGCCGCATGGGGAACCGGCATGATGCACGCAGCTGAACTCGCCGCAGACGACGTCAATGCAAAGGGCGGGTGGGAAGTCGCTGGCAAGAAGTACCGTGTGCAGATACGTCTCGTATGACGACAAATAGCAGATGAGGCGGCGGCGGTGTCGTACTGACCCCGCAGCCGCCTCGCTGGAACGGCTGTTGGCGCTCTATGCGGGCGCCAATTACGCCAAGGACATCGTCAAGTGGGAGCAGGAAACGCGCAAAGGGCCGGAGTGGCAGCGTGGCCTGAAGGCGATCCGCCTGGGCGGCAAGATTCTGCTGGACCTGCCCTGGCTGGAGGCAAGTTCCTGCGCCGCAAGGACTGGTTTGGCGGCAACCGGCTCTGGCAGGTGGTGGCCATGGGGAAGATGGCCTGGACCGCCTCGGACTTCTTCTGGGACATCATGAACCAGTACTTCGCTTGGCAACCGCTGGCCGACCAGCTCCCCTGCGGGGCATGAAGGTCAATACGCAGGCCATGAACGACCTGCGGCAAAAGGCGCAGGCGACGCTGAAGGAGATCGACTGCCTGCAGCGTCTGGTGCAGCAGTAGGCGTGCGTCAGATCCGGTCGGACTGCTTCAGGGCCAGTGCCGCGTCGTAGAGCGCGTTGCGCGAGCCGCCGCTGATGTCGGCGGCCAGCTTGACGGCCGTCTTGAGCGGCAATTCAGCCAGCAGCAACGCCAGGATGTGCTGGCCTTGGGCTTCACCGGTCTGGGCCGGTGCCGGGGCCGGATGCAGCACCAGCACGAATTCTCCGCGTGTGCGATTGGGCTTCGCCGCCAGCCAGGCACTGAATTCAGCGGCCTCGACGGTGGCAATTTCCTCGAACTGCTTGGTCAACTCGCGCCCGATGGTCAACCGGCGATCGCCCAACGCCGCCAAGGCTGCCGCGAGGGGCTCGATGCGGTGCGGCGCTTCCAGCAGCACCACCGCACGCGCCTCGCTGGCCAGCGCCTGGACCGCTGCATTGCGTTCATGCGCCTTGGACGGCAGAAAGCCGGCAAACACAAAGCCGGTCGCCTCATCGCTGACGATGCCGGCCACGCTCAAGGCGGTGGTGACGCTGCTGGCGCCCGGCAGCGGCACGACCGGCAGCCCGGCGGCGCGTACCGCGGCCACCAGGCGCGCACCGGGGTCGCTGATGGCCGGCGTGCCGGCATCGCTGACATAGGCGATGCGCTGGCCGGCGCGCAACCGCGCAATCGCGCTTTGAGCCGCCTCGGCTTCGTTGTGCTGGTGCAGTGCGAGGAGCTGTTGCGGGCTGCGATCAATGCCATAGGCGCGCAACAGGCTCTGGGTGTGGCGCGTGTCCTCGCAGGCGATGGTGTCAGCCAGTTGCAGCACATGCAGCGCGCGCAGCGTGATGTCGGCCAGATTGCCGATGGGGGTGGCCACCACATACAGCGCCCCTTGAGGATAATGCTGCGAGGCAGCCGCCTCATGCGAGGCGGTCAGGGCGGAAGCGAAAGAAGCGTTCAATGATGTTCCCCAAATGGCGGGCGGCGGGCGATGGCACGACGACCAAACAGGCCGGCGACGCGGCCGAAGAACAGGCGCTGCGTCATCTGCAGCGCGCCGGTCTGCACCTGCTGGAACGCAATTATCGGACGCCCGGGCGCGGTGGCGGCGAAATCGATCTCATCATGGGGGCGCCGGACGGCACGCTGGTGTTTGTCGAGGTGCGTCGGCGAGCCAGCTCGCACCATGGCGGTGCGGCCGCCAGCGTCAGTGCGCAGAAGCAGCGGCGCATCATCTTCGCGGCACGACACTACCTGCTGCGCTGGCGCGAGCCGCCGCCCTGCCGTTTCGACGTGCTGGCGCTGGAGGGGGACAGTGTGCAGTGGCTGCAGGCCGCCTTTACAGACTGAAACATGGGCTGGTCCCTGCGGGGGGAAGGCTTCACAGTTATCATTGGTCCCATGCTTGAACAACGCATTCAACAACACTTTATCGACAGCGCCGACCTGAAATACCAGTCGGCGCAGTCTTTGAGCAAACCGATTGCCGATGCGGTGCAGGCCGTGCTGGCCTGCGTCACCAGCGGCGGCAAGGTGCTGGCCTGCGGCAATGGCGGTTCCGCCGCCGACGCGCAGCATTTCGCGGCCGAGTTCATCGGCCGCTTCGAGCGCGAGCGCCCCGAACTGGGCGCCATTGCGCTCACCACCGATACCTCCATCCTGACGGCGATCGCCAACGACTACAGCTTCAACGCCGTGTTCTCGCGCCAGGTGCGTGCGCTGGGCCAGCCGGGCGATGTGCTGCTGGCGATTTCCACCAGCGGCAACTCGGCCAACGTGCTGGCCGCCATCGAGGCCGCGCACGATCGCGAGATGGTGGTGATCGGCTTGACCGGCCGTGGTGGCGGCAAGATGAATCAGGCCCTGCGCGATACCGATGTGCACATCTGCGTGCCGCACGAACGCACGGCGCGTGTCCAGGAAGTCCATATCCTGGCGCTGCACTGCATCTGCGATGCGGTCGATGCCCAATTGCTTGGAGAACAGGAAACACCGACATGAAACAGATAGCCCGCAAACTTTGCCTCTCTGCTGTGCTGGCGGCCGGCTTGGCTGCCGCACTGAGCGCCTGCGCGCCGGTCGTGGTTGGCGGTGCCGCCGTGGTGGGCAGTCTGGTGGCGGTCGACCGTCGTACCTCCGGCGCGCAACTGGAGGATGAAGGCATCGAGCTGCGTGCGGTCAACCGCATCCAGGAGAACCTGGGGGACCGCGTCCACATCAATATCACCAGCTACAACCGCCAGGTGCTGCTGACGGGCGAAGTGCCCAGCGCCCAGGACAAGCAGCTGGCCGAACAGGTGGTGTCGCGGGTCGAGAACGTCCGCTCCATCATCAACGAGCTCGGTGTCATGGGCAATTCCTCGTTCACGCAGCGTTCCAACGACGCGCTGATCACGGGCAAGGTCAAGGCGGCACTGGTCGATGCGCGTGACCTGTATGCCAGCGCCTACAAGGTCGTGACCGAGCGTGGCGTCACCTACCTGATGGGCCGGGTGACCCAGCGCGAGGCCGACCGCGGCACCGATGTGGCACGCAGCACCGGCGGCGTGCAGAAGGTGGTGCGCATGTTCGAGATCCTCAGCGAGGAAGAGCTGCAAGCCCTGCTGCCCAAGCCGGCAGCGAACGAAAAGAAGAAGTAATCCTTCGCAATCCAGACCAACAAGGCGCCTTCGGGCGCCTTGTTTATTTCAGCCGCTTGATCAGGCTGGAGGTGTCCCAGCGCTGGCCGCCCATTTGCTGGACGTCGGCGTAGAACTGGTCGACCAGCGCCGTGACCGGCAGGCGTGCGCCATTGCGCTTGGCTTCTTCCAGCACCAGGCCGAGGTCCTTGCGCATCCAGTCGACGGCGAAGCCGAAGTCGAACTGGTCGGCCACCATGGTCTTGCCCCGGTTGTCCAGTTGCCAGCTTTGCGCGGCGCCCTTGCCGATGACGTCAAGCGCCAGGTTCATGTCGAGCCCGGCATGCTGGCCGAAGGCGATGGCTTCGCTCAGGCCCTGCACCAGCCCGGCGATGCAGATCTGGTTGACCATCTTGGTCAGCTGGCCGGCACCGCTGGCGCCCATCAACGTGAAGGCGCGCGAAAAGGCCATGGCCGCCGGCTTGGCGGTATCAAAAGCTTTCGGGTCGCCGCCGCACATCACGGTCAACAGGCCATTCTGGGCGCCAGCCTGGCCGCCCGACACCGGCGCATCGATGAACTGCAGTCCGATCTGGCGCGCCGCCGTTGACAGCTCGCGCGCCACCTCGGCCGAGGCAGTGGTGTGGTCGACGAAGATGGCGCCGGGCGTCATGCCGGCCAAGGCACCATCGGCGCCCAGCGTGATGCTGCGCAGGTCGTCGTCATTGCCGACGCAGGCGAACACCAGATCGGCACCGGCTGCGGCTTCGCGCGGTGTGGCGGCATGCTTGCCGCCGAACTCCTGGGCCCAGGCCTGTGCCTTGGTGGGCGTGCGGTTGTAGACCGTGACCGCATGGCCGGCGCGTGCCAGATGCCCGGCCATCGGGTAGCCCATGACGCCCAGGCCGAGAAAGGCGACTTTGCGTGCCGGGGTGGATTCGTAGGTTTTGGCGTTGATGTTGGCCATGAATATCTCCAAGGGTGGTGCTGCGCGGCGTGGCGAGCGGGATGCGGCGCAAGGCGCGGGTGGCGGGCATCCGCAACGTACTGGATGGTACGTGAGGAATGCCCGACGGGACCCGCAACGCCGCGATGCGCCCGCGCAGTAGCCGTCAAACGATGGCGAGGTTTTCGGTGCCGGCGCTCAGATCCTGCGACTTGCCACGCTCACTGCTCAGTTTGATCTGCAGGCGCAGGTCGTTGAGCGAGTCGGCATTGCGCAAGGCGTCTTCGTAGCTGATGACGTTGGTTTCGTACAGATCGAACAGCGCCTGGTCGAAGGTCTGCATGCCGAGCTGGCGGCTTTTCTTCATGATCTCCTTGATCTCGGCGACTTCGCCCTTGAAGACCAAGTCGGAGATCAGCGGCGAGTTGAGCATCACCTCGACCGCAGCCACCCGACCCTTGCCGTCCTGTTTGGGGATCAGTCGCTGCGAGACCAGCGCGCGCAGATTGAGCGACAGGTCCATCAGCAGTTGCGGGCGGCGTTCTTCGGGGAAGAAGTTGATGATGCGGTCCAGGGCCTGGTTGGCGCTGTTGGCATGCAGCGTGGCCAGGCACAGGTGGCCAGTTTCGGCGAAGGCGATGGCATGCTCCATGGTGTCGCGGTCGCGGATCTCGCCCATCAGGATGACATCGGGCGCCTGGCGCAACGAGTTCTTGAGGGCGATCTCCCAGCTGTCGGTGTCCAGCCCGACTTCGCGTTGCGTCACCACGCAGTTCTTGTGCGGGTGTACGAACTCTACCGGGTCCTCGATGGTGATGATGTGGCCATAGGAGTTCTCGTTGCGCCAGTCCACCATGGCCGCCAGGGAGGTGGACTTGCCGGAGCCGGTGGCGCCGACCAGGATGCACAGACCGCGTTTGGCCAGTACCACTTCCTTCAGTACCTGCGGCAGGCCCAGCGAGTCGATGGTCGGCAGCAGCGAAGGGATGACGCGCAGCACCATGCCGACCTTGCCCTGTTGTATGAAGGCGTTGGCGCGGAAGCGGCCGACGCCCGGCGGCGAGATGGCGAAGTTGCACTCCTTGGTGCGCTCGAACTCGGCCACCTGCTTGTCGTTCATGAGCGAGCGCGCCAGTGCCAGAGTGTGCGCGCCGCTCAGTGGCTGAGGCGACACCTTGGTGACCTTGCCGTCGACCTTGATGGCCGGCGGAAAATCGGCCGTGATGAAGAGGTCGCTGCCATTGCGGCTGACCATCAGCTTGAGCAGGTCGTTGATGAATTTCGTGGCTTGATCGCGCTCCATGAGAGCACCTCCCTTTTCTTAAGCCGATGACGAGGAACGAAGGGCCTTCAATAACCAGGAACACCGCAGGACCGGCTTTGCCGGACTGCTGGTGTTGCCCCCTGCAAGGGGGGTGGCGGCTACGCGCAGCGAGCAAGCCTGGGGGTGTGCCATGTCTACCCGGGGAAGTTTTCCGGAATCTTGGCCTTGCTGCGTGCCTCGGCCGGGCTGATCACGTTGCGCTTGACCAGCTCGGTCAGGTTCTGGTCCAGCGTCTGCATGCCGACGTTGTTGCCAGTCTGGATGCTGGAGTACATCTGCGCCACCTTGGCTTCGCGGATCAGGTTACGAATGGCGGGGGTGCCGATCATGATCTCATGTGCTGCCACGCGGCCGCTGCCGTCCTTGGTCTTGAGCAGCGTCTGCGAGATCACCGCCTGCAGCGATTCCGACAGCATGGCGCGCACCATTTCCTTTTCTTCCGCCGGAAAGACGTCGATGATGCGGTCGACCGTCTTGGCGGCGCTCGAGGTGTGCAGCGTACCGAACACCAGGTGGCCGGTTTCCGCCGCCGTCATGGCCAGGCGGATGGTTTCCAGGTCGCGCATTTCACCGACCAGGATGGCGTCCGGGTCCTCGCGCAGTGCCGACTTGAGCGCGTTGGCAAAGCTCAGCGTGTGCGGTCCGACCTCGCGCTGGTTGACCAGGCATTTCTTGGATTCATGCACGAATTCGATCGGGTCTTCCACCGTCAGGATGTGGCCGAATTCGGTTTCGTTGAGGTGGTTCACCATCGCCGCCAGCGTGGTGGACTTGCCCGAGCCGGTGGGACCGGTGACCAGTACCAGGCCGCGCGGCTTGAGCGCCAGGTCGCCGAAGATCTTGGGCGCGTTGAGCTGCTCCAGCGTCAGGATCTTGCTCGGAATGGTGCGGAACACCGCGCCGGAGCCGCGCTGGTGGTTGAAGGCGTTGACGCGAAAGCGGGCCAGACCGTCGATCTCGAAGGAAAAGTCGACCTCCAGGAACTCCTCGTAGTTCTTGCGCTGGGTGTCGTTCATGATGTCGTACACCATCGCATGCACCTGCTTGTGGTCCAGCGGTTCCACATTGATGCGGCGCACGTCGCCATGCACCCGGATCATCGGCGGCAGGCCGGCCGAGAGGTGCAAGTCAGAGGCCTTGTTCTTGACACTGAAGGCCAGCAGTTGGGTGATGTCCACAAGTCCCTCGATGGTTTGATACGCTTGGGCAATTATGACCACGATTGCCGCCAACCTCGAAACCGTTCGTAAGCGCATTGCCGCCGCGTGTCTTGCGGCCGGTCGTGACCCGGGTGAGGTGCGGTTGCTGGCGGTGTCCAAGACCTTCGGCCCCGAAGCCGTCGCCGAGGCACATGCTGCGGGCCAGACGGCGTTCGGTGAAAACTACATCCAGGAGGCGGTCGAGAAGATGGCGGCTCTGAGCCATCTGCCGTTGGAGTGGCACTGCATCGGTCCGATCCAGAGCAACAAGACGCGGTTGGTGACGCAGCACTTCGCCTGGGCCCACACGGTGGACCGGCTGAAAATCGCCCAGCGCCTGAGCGAGCAGCGCCCGCCTGAACTGCCGCCGCTGCAGATCTGCATCCAGGTCAATGTCGACGGCGGCCCCACCAAGTCCGGCGTCGTGCCGCAGGAGGCGCTGGCACTGGCGCACGCGGTGGCGGCATTGCCGCGGCTCACGTTGCGTGGCCTGATGTGCATTCCTGAGCCCGCTCCTGATTTCATGGCTTCCCAGGCAGTATTTGCAAGGGCTAAGGCCATTTTCGATCGGATAAAAGCGGATGGTCTGGCGCTCGACACCCTGTCCATGGGCATGACGGCCGATCTGGAGGCTGCCATTCATGCCGGCAGCACGATGGTGCGCGTGGGTACCGCCATCTTCGGTGGCCGCAGCTACGCAGCGGCCTGACGGAAAAGCGGCGGCGATGTCCCTGCTTGCCGTGCTGCGCGATACCGCGCGCCTGCCCTTCCTGGCGCTGACGCTGGCCTGTCTGCTGCTGGGCCTGGCCACGGTCTGGCGCACGGGTTTCGCGCTGGATGGGGTACTGCTGGCCAAGGTGGTGGCCGGCGCGCTGTGTGCCCACATCAGCGTCAACATGCTCAACGAATACGCCGACTTCCGCAGCGGCCTGGACGCCACCACGCAGCGCACGCCGTTTTCCGGTGGCAGCGGTGCCTTGCCGGCGCATCCGCAGTGGGCTAGCGCCGTGCTGCTGGGCGGCCTGCTCGCGCTGGGAGTCACGTTGGCGGTCGGGCTGGAAGTGCTGCGCCTGCGTGGCTGGGCCATCCTGCCCATCGGCCTGGCCGGCGTGCTGCTGGTGTTGCTGTACACGCCTTGGATCACGCGCCATCCGCTGCTGTGCCTGCTGGCGCCAGGTTTCGGTGTCGGGCCGTTGCTGGTGGTGGGCGCGCATGTGGCTTTGGGCGGCCACAACCTGCCTGCGGCCCTGGCGGCCTCCTGGGTGCCGGGCTGTCTGGCCAGTGCCTTGTTGCTGCTCAACCAGTTCCCCGACCGCGAAGCCGACCGCGTGGTGGGCCGGCGCAACCTGGTCATCGTGTACGGCCGGCCCTGGGCGGCGCGGCTGGTGCTGGTGCTGCATGGCTTGGCGGCGGCCGGGCTGGTCGCGGCCGTCCTGTTGCGCTGGCTGCCGGCGCCCAGCCTGTGGGGGCTGGCACCGATGGCGCTGGCCGTGCCCATGGGCCGCTGGCTGCTGCGTTATGGCGACGAGCCGGAGCGCCTGCTGCCGGCCATGACGCTCAATGTGGCGGTGACCCTGGCCGCGCCGCTGTTCATGGCCGTGGCCGCCATGTCCTGGCGGCTGGCCTGACATGGATGCCGAATCCGCCCTGCGGTGGTGTCACGGCAAGGCGAGCTGCGTGGTGTTCTTGACCTCTTCCATCACCGCATAGGTGCGCGTTTCGCGCACGCCGGGCAACTGCCACAGCACGGTACCGGCAAAGTCGCGGTAGGCCGCCATGTCGGCCATGCGTGTCTTGAGCAGATAGTCGAAGCCGCCGGCCACCATGTGGCACTCCATGATCTCGGGCCGCACCTGCACCGCCGCCTTGAACTGCTCGAACACATTGGGTGTGGTGCGGTCGAGCAGTACCTCGACGAAGACCAGCATGCCGCGCCCGAGCCGCAGCGGGTTCAGCCGCGCCTCGTAACCCAGGATGTAGCCCTCGCGCGTGAGCCGCTGCACGCGTGCCAGCACCGCGGTGGGCGACAGGCTCACCGCTTCGGCCAGCTTGAGGTTGGCCGTCCGTCCGTCCTGCTGCAAGAGCTTGAGGAGTTTCAGGTCGATGCGGTCGAGTTCCGGCGCAATGTCATTCATTGATAGAGAAAAATGAATTGAAAATTGAAAATTTCAGTCAGAAATTCATTTTGATTCTAGGCACCATGGCGAGATTCACCAAACGGAGCGCCAACCATGTCGACCACCGCCCGCCTGCCCAGCCCCTACCGGCCCGAGGCCGAGATTGCTGCCCAGTGCCTGGCGGTCCTGGACCCACAGCTGGACTGGCCGGCCGTTGTCCGTACCGCCCTGCCCTGGGTGCAGGCGGTGCGCGACCGGCCGCCGCCGTTCTGGGCCATGGAGCGCCTGCTGCAGGAATACCCGATCTCCAGCGCCGAGGGGCTGGCGCTGATGCGGCTGGCCGAGGCCCTGCTGCGCGTGCCCGACCGGGAGACCGCGCTGGCGCTGACCGCCGACCAGCTGGGTCGGGCCGATTTCGCCAACTCTGCGGGCGGCCTGCTGGTCCGTCTGTCTTCGGCAGTTATCCGGCGCGCCAAGCAACTGCTGCCGGGCGGCGATGCGAGCGGCCTGCTGGCCCGTCTGGGGGAACACACCGTGGTGGCGGCCACGCTGCGCGCGGTGCAGTTGCTGGGGCGCCAGTTCGTGCTTGGGCAGGACATGGCGCAGGCCCTGCAACGCGCCGATGCCCTGCGCGCCACGGGGCGCCAGCTGCGCTTCAGCTTCGACATGCTGGGCGAGGGCGCGCGCACCGAGGCCGATGCGCAGCGTTATCTGGCGCGCTATGCCGCTGCGATCGACGCCATCGCCGCCGTCCACCGCCCCGCCGCCGCCAGCTGTGCCGAGCGCGACGGCATCTCGGTCAAGCTCAGTGCGCTGCACCCGCGCTACGAGGACGCACAACAGGAGCGCGTCATGGTCGAGCTGGTGCCACGTGTCTGGTCGCTGTGCGAGCGCGCTGCTGCTGCTGATCTCAACCTGACGCTGGATGCCGAAGAGGTGGAGCGGCTGGAACTCTCGCTCGAGGTCTTCGAGGCGCTGGCCGCGCGGGTGGCGCAGCACTGCCCGCAATGGCCGGGCCTGGGGCTGGCGCTGCAGGCCTACCAGACGCGCGCGCTGGCGCTGGTGCAGCAGGTGGTGGCCATCGCACGCCGCCACCAGGTGCGCATCATGTGCCGCCTGGTCAAGGGCGCCTACTGGGACGCCGAGATCAAGCGCGCCCAGGAGCTCGGCCTGCCGCACTACCCGGTGTTCACCCACAAGCCGCACACCGATGCCTCGTACCTGGCCTGCACGCAGGCCTTGCTGCAGGCCGGCGACGTGGTCTACCCGCAGTTCGCCAGCCACAACGCCGGCACCCTCGCCGCCGTGCTGCAACTCGCAGGGCATCATGGGACGGCGTTCGAGCTGCAAAGGCTGCACGGCATGGGCGAGGGTCTGTACCGCGAGGTGTTGCAAGACCGGCGCATCGCCTGCCGCGTCTATGCGCCGGTCGGCCCGCAGCGCGACCTGCTGGCCTACCTGGTGCGCCGCCTGCTGGAGAACGGTGCGAATTCGTCGTTTGTGCACCAGCTCGCCGATGACGCGCTGAGCCCGCAGGCGCTGCTGGCCTCGCCCTTGCGCTTGCATGCCACGCCGGCCTTGCCGCTGCCGCCCGATCTTTTTGGCGCGGCGCGTGCCAACAGCCTGGGCGTGGACCTGGCGGTGGCCGCCATGCGCGTGCCGCTGCTGGCTGCGCATGCCGCGCTGGTGTTGCCGCAGGTGCCGGTGTTTGATGCCAAATTGGCCTCCAGAGCCTACGAAGTCAGCGTCGACAGCTATCAAAACTGGAGCGCTTTGCCGGTGACTGAGCGTGCCGCCGTGTTGCGCCGCGCTGCCGATACGCTGCAGGCCCGACTGCCGCAGTTCTGCGCGCTGCTGGTGCAGGAGGCGCTCAAGACCTGGGGTGACGCGGTGGCCGAGGTGCGCGAGGCAGTGGACTTCCTGCGTTACTACGCGGGCGAGGCCGAGCGCATCCTGTCGCCGGTGCTGCTGCCCGGCCCGACCGGCGAACACAACGAACTGCGCCTGAAGGGCCGCGGCGTCTGGGTCTGCATCAGCCCGTGGAATTTTCCGCTCGCCATCTTCACGGGCCAGGTGGCGGCGGCACTCGTCACCGGCAACACCGTGCTGGCCAAGCCGGCCGAGCAGACGCCGGCGGTGGCGCAGGCCATGGTCGATGTGCTGCACGCCGCCGGTGTGCCGGCTGCTGCCTTGCAACTGCTGCCCGGCCCAGGCGAGCGCGTGGGCGCCGCGCTGGTGGCGCTGCCCGGCATTGCTGGCGTGGTGTTCACCGGCTCGACGCCGGTGGCCAAGACCATCCAGCGCGCCCTGGCCGCGAAAGAGGGTGCCATCGTGCCGCTGATTGCCGAGACCGGCGGCATCAACGCCATGCTGGTCGATTCCTCCGCACTGCCCGAGCAGGTGGTGGATGCAGTGGTGCAGAGCGCCTTCCGTTCCGCCGGCCAGCGCTGCTCGGCGCTGCGCCTGCTGTGTCTGCATGAGGCGATTGCCGATGCGGTGATCGACATGCTCCGCGGCGCGGCGCAGGCCTTGGTGGTGGGCGACCCGTCCGATCTGGCCACCGATGTCGGTCCGGTGATCGACCGTGAGGCCTACGACACCCTGCAGCGCCAGCTGCAGCGTCTCGATGCCGAGGAAAAAGTGCTGTTTCGCCAGGATGATCATGCGCAAGCAGCTATCAATTCAGTAGCAAATCGGGTGCCGCCGGCGATCTACGAGGTCGATGCGATCGAACGGGTGCAGACCGAAATCTTCGGCCCGGTGCTGCAGGTGGTGCGCTGGCGCGGCGATCCGGCGGCGGTGATCGGGCAGATCAACGCCCTCGGCTACGGGCTCACGCTCGGCCTGCAGACCCGCATCGACACGCGGGCGCAAAGCCTGGCCGCGGCAGCGCACATCGGCAACGTCTACGTCAACCGCAACATGATCGGCGCCGTGGTCGGCGTGCAGCCCTTCGGCGGCGAGGGCTTGAGCGGCACCGGGCCGAAGGCCGGTGGGCCGCACTACCTGGCCCGCTTCTGTGCCGAGCAGACCGTGACGGCCAACACCGCGGCCGCCGGCGGCAATGCGGTGCTGCTGGCTGCCATCTCATGAAGTGCCCAGCGCGGTGGCAAGCAGCGCTACCGCCAGCTCTGCCGTGCGCTGGTGCTCGTCCAGCAGCGGGTTGAGTTCCACCACGTCGAGCGAACCGAGGCGGCCGCTGGCGGCGATCGCCTGCATGCACAGGCGTGCCTCGGCCAGCGTGGGACCGTCACGCACCGTGGTCGCCACGCCGGGCGCCAGGCCGGGGTCGAGGAAGTCGATGTCGAAGCTCAGGTGCAAGTGAGTGTGTTCATCCATGCCGGCCAGCGCACGGGCCATGACCTCGCGCATGCCGAGTGTGTGCAGCGTCGTCATGTCGAACACCGTCAAGCCGAGTTCGTGCACCAGCGCCGCTTCACCAGCGTCCACGCTGCGCACGCCGATCTGCTGCACGGCGTCGGCCGCCAGGGCCGGCACGGCGCCGCTCAAGCCGGTGAGCGCCGCCGGCCCGACGCCGCGCAGACAGGCCAGCGGCATGCCGTGCAGGTTGGCGCTGGGGCTGGTGCGCCGGCTGTTGGCGTCGGCATGGGCGTCGAGCCAGAGCACGCGCAGTGTCTTGCCTGCGGCACGGCAGTGACGCGCCACCGCGCTGAGGGAGCCGATGGCCAGGCTGTGGTCGCCGCCCAGCAGCAGCGGCAGCCGGCCCTGCGCCAGTGCGCTGGCCACGGCATCGTGCACCGCCCGGTTCCAGGCGATCACTTCATCGAGATGGCGGTAACCGTCTTGCGGCGGTTGCTGCGGGTTGGGCGGGCCGCGAAGGTCGCCCGCGTCACGCACCTGCAGCCCAAGCGCCTGCAAGGCGGCCGTCAGGCCGGCCGCGCGCAGCGCCTGCGGCCCCAGACCGGCACCGGGCTGGCCGCCGCCCACATCGGTCGGGGCACCGATGAGGGTGATATCGTGCGGCAATGCGGACGGCATGTTCGTTATTGTGCGGGAGAGTCACCATGTTCCGTGATCGATTGGAAGCGGCTGATCAGCTGGCCGTCAAATTGACCGCCTACCAAGGCCAAAAGCCGCTGGTACTGGCCATTCCGCGCGGTGCCGTGCCGATGGCCAAGCTGATTTCCGAACGGCTTGAGGGAGACTTCGACGTGGTGCTGGTGCGCAAGCTGCGCGCACCCTGGCAGCCCGAACTGGCCGTCGGCTCGGTCGATGAAAGCGGCTGGACCTACATCGCACCCTTTGCCGAGTCCATGGGCGCCGACGACAAGCACCTTGCCGAGGAAAAACGCAAGCAGCTGGAGACCATCCGCCAACGGCGCGCCCAGTACACGCCGCTGCGGCCGCACATCGACCCGGCCGGGCGCACGGTGATCGTCATCGACGACGGCCTGGCCACCGGCGCCACCATGATCGCGGCGCTGCACGGTCTGCGCCAGCAAAACCCGGCCAAGCTGGTGTGCGCCGTGCCGGTGGCGCCACCCGAC
Source organism: Curvibacter sp. (assembly GCA_031426755.1). Taxonomy (GTDB): domain Bacteria; phylum Pseudomonadota; class Gammaproteobacteria; order Burkholderiales; family Burkholderiaceae_C; genus Hylemonella. Next base: position 262,675 of record JASJPI010000012.1, on the reverse strand, counting down.
ACGCTGGCGAAAGTGCGCGAGCTGGCCGACGAGGTGGTGTGCCTGCAAGCGCCGGAATTCTTCCAGGCCGTCGGCCAGTTCTATCGTCACTTCCCGCAAGTGGAGGACGAGGAAGTCATTGCCCTGCTCAAGTCAGACTGATTTGCGGCTGCCTGAAGCAGTCCAACCCAGAAACGCCGTGCGGACCTGGCACACCAAACGCCCCAACCGGGAAACGCCGTGGAACCGGCTCCGCCGGTCCACTGGCGTTGCCCCCTGCAAGGGGGGTGGCGTAGCGACACGCAGTGCGCGCAGCCTGGGGGTGTGCGCTAGATCCCGCGCAGGTGGCGGCTGAACCAGGCGGCGGCCTGACGCGCCACTTCCTCCAGCGTGCCGGCTTCCTCGAACAGGTGGGTGGCGCCGGGGATGACCGACAGTTCCTTCTCGCAGTGCAGCCGGGCATGGGCCTCGCGGTTGAGTTCCAGCACTTCGGGGTCGTGCCCGCCGACCAGCAGCAGGGTGGGCGCGGCCACGCGCGCCAGGTCGTGGTGGCCGGCCAGGTCGGGACGGCCGCCGCGCGAGACCACCGCCTTGATGGTGTCGCTGACGGCCGCTGCCGCCTGCAGCGCGGCCGCGGCGCCGGTGCTGGCACCGAAGTAGCCGATCGGCAGGCGCTGCGTCGCCGGGTGCTGCAAGACCCAGCGTGTCGCCACCAGCAGGCGGTGCGTCAGCAGCGGAATGTCGAAACGCGTCTGGTAGTTCAGATCTTCGGCAACGGTCAGCAGGTCCAGCAGCAGGGTGCCCAGGTGCTGCGCATGCAGTTCCTTGGCGACGAAGTCGTTGCGCGGGCTGTGGCGGCTGCTGCCGCTGCCGTGCGCGAACAGCACGATGCCCTGCGCATTGGCTGGCAACTCCAGCATGCCTTCGATCTGTACGCCGTCCACCGGGATGTGGACGAGCTGTTCGAGTGCCGGCTTCATCATGGTCATGCCTCCTGCGTGTCAGGCACCTATCGCAATGGGGATGCGGCGGCGGCCGAAATTGCCGGCCTGTTCGGCAAAGCGGCCCGCCACTGCCGTGCCGCAATCGGGGCAGTGGCCCGCGGGCGTGAGGCGGTACTGCACGATCTGGTGCCAGTCGCGTTCGATCAGCGCGGCCTGGCAGTGCGGGCAATACGTGGTGTCGCCCTCGCGGTGGCGCACGTTGCCAGTGTAGACGTAGTGCAGGCCGTGCTGCAAGGCAATCTGCCGCGCGCGCACCAGCGTGGCGGCCGGCGTGGCCGGCACATCGGGCATCTTGTGGTCGGGGTGGAAGGCCGAGAAATGCAGCGGCACGCCGGGGCCGAGTTCGCGCATGATCCAGCGGCACATGGCCGTGAGTTCCTCGTCCGAGTCGTTGTGGCCCGGGATCAGCAGGGTGGTGATCTCGAACCAGACCTGGGTCTCGTGCCTCAGGTAGACCAGGGTGTCGAGCACCGGCTGCAGGTGCGAGCCGGTGAGCTTGAAGTAGAAGTCGTCGCTGAAGGCCTTCAGGTCCACGTTGGCGGCGTCCATCTTGGCGTAGAACTCGCGCCGCGCGGGGTCATGCATGTAGCCGGCGGTGACGGCCACCGTCTGCACGTCGCGCGCATGGCAGGCATCAGCGACGTCCATGGCGTACTCGGCGAAGATCACCGGGTCGTTGTAGGTGAAGGCCACGCTGCGGCAGCCCGACTCCGCGGCCGCCTGCGCGATGGCTTCCGGCGAGGCCTGGTCCATCAGCCGGTCCATGTCGCGCGACTTGCTGATGTCCCAGTTCTGGCAGAACTTGCAGGCCAGGTTGCAGCCGGCGGTGCCGAAAGACAGCACGCTGCTGCCGGGGTAGAAATGGTTGAGCGGCTTTTTCTCGATCGGGTCGATGCAGAAGCCGGACGATCGCCCGTAGGTGGTCAGGATCATCTGGTCACCGTCGCGCATGCGCACGAAACAGGCGCCGCGCTGGCCGTCGTGCAGCTTGCAGTCGCGCGGGCACAGGTCGCACTGCAGGCGGCCGTCGCCGATGGCGTGCCACCAGCGCGCCGGGTAACGGTCGAGGTCCAGAGCGGTCGTCATGCGGCATCGGCGAGCCGCAGCTCGCTTTCCTTCCATTTGGCGACCGTGTAGCGTTGCAGGCGCACCTCGCCGTGCCAGAAGCTCGCCGGCAGGCCGGCCTTGCGCTTGAGCTGGGCCATGAAGTCCTGCACCTCGGGCAGCTGTTCCCACACCTGCGGCAGGAAGGTGCTGCGCCGCGCGCCGAACTCGAACACCAGGCCGTCGATGCCGGGGCGCAGCTGCGCCAGTGCTTCGGCTTCGCTGTCGAAGGTCAGGGCCTGCATGGGCGACAGCAGCGAGATTTCGACCTCGGTGCGCTCGAGCTCGTGCACGGCCAGCGGGGCAAAACGCGGATCGCGGAAGGCGGCGGCCAGTGCATTGGCTTTCACATCAGCCAGCAGGGCGCGATGCGCCTCCAGCGAGCCGATGCAGCCGCGCAGTTCGCCCTGCTGCGTCAGCGTGACGAAGCAGGCGCCGGGGGCCTGCAGCCAGGGCGCCGATTCATCTGCGTTCTGCGAGCGTCCCAACTCGCGCGCAATCGTGGCGCGGGCCAGCGGCAGCAAGGTGGTGCCGGCTTCAGGGTGCAATTCAGTGGGTGCCATGGTGCGGTTCCGTGAAGGCGATGGCGGCATAGCCGACCACGCGCTGTTGGTCACCGGCGGTATCACCGGAATTGCACAGCCCCAGCAGCCGGGGTTGCAGGTGGTGGTGGCGTGCGGCCAGCAGCAGGCCGTTGATGGGGGTGCCGCCACAGGCCTGCTCGTGCGTGAGCGGACCGCGCAGCGCCAGGATGCGCTCCACCGTGTCCTGATCGGTGTTCTGGGCCGCGCGGTAGGGCAGGTAGTGCGACAGGTCGGAGCTGATCACGATCAGCGTTTCCGGCCCGCCCCACAGGGCCTCGAGCACCTGCGCCACTTCGGCCGGCGTGGCATCGCCCACGGCCAGCGGCAACAGCTTGAAGTCGTCCAGGACGGTTTGCAGAAAAGGCAGTTGCACTTCCAGCGAGTGCTCCAGCGCATGCGCAGCCGGGCTGACCACGACCTGGCGCAGTCCGGCCAAGGCAGCGACGGCATCCTGATCGATGTCGACTTCACCCAGCGGCGTGGCAAAGGCGGTCGCGCCCGGCAGTGCCAGGCCACGTACCGGCACGCGGTGCACCGGCCCGAGCAACACGACGCGCCGGACGGTGGCGCGCACGCCAGCGAGCCGGGCATAGGCGCGCGCCGCCATGGGGCCGGAGTAGATGTAACCCGCGTGCGGCACGATCAGCACCTTCGGCGCTGCGCCGGCGGCAGCGGCCGGCGTCTCGGCATGCGCCGCAGCCAGCAGGCTGGCCACGGTGCCGGCCAAGGCCTGTTCCTCCCCGGGGTAAAAGGCACCGGCGACGGCGGGTTGGCGAACAGCAGACATGCAGGACTCCCTCGAAAAAACTTCCTCGCATCAAAGTGAGGCTGGCCGATCCGTAATCAAGCGCCTGGCGCCCGGCGCGCGATGAACGGTCGGGGCCGCCCCGTCGGGCCTGCCGGCGCCTTGCTGCATGTCAAGCCGGTGCGTGGCGGCTGGCAACTGCTACGATCCGGCGACGACGGGTCGGCACACTGATTCTGGACTCGACGACGCGTGTAGGCAAGGAGTGACCGATGACATCACCCGCAGGACAGCAGACGACGATCTACGACACCGCCGCACTGGAGCGCGTGCTCGATGCCATGGCCGTGGCGCTGGTGCCCGGGCTGCACGGCGCGGCCGGCGTCACGCTGGTGGGGGTGCGCCGCCGTGGGGCGCCGCTGTCGGACGGCTTGCTGGCACGCTTGCAGAAACTGCTGCCCGGCGCCGACATCGCGCGGCTCGATCTGCTGATCAAGCGCTACGCCGACGACTTGACGCTGTTGCACCCGGAGACCCGGCTCACCGAGCAGCCCGAGCATGCCGACATCGACCTCACCGGCCGCACCATCGTGGTGGTGGACGATGTCCTGTACAAGGGCTTTTCCCTGAACAAGGCGGTGCAGTACCTGCTGGCCAAGGGCGGCAGCCAGATCCTGACCGCCGTGCTGGTGGACCGTGCCTGCGCCACGCTGCCGATCCATGCCGATGTCGCCGGCCTCACGCTGCAGGTGGCGCCGGCGCACATTGTCGAATGCCATGTGCCGCCGTTCGAGCCGGTGTTCCAGATCGTGCTGGTGCAGCCCGCAGCGGCCTGAAACAAAAAGCCGGGCACATGCCCGGCTTTTCTTGATCCGAAGGAAACGCGCTTTACTGCGCCTGGAAGCCGCTGTCCTTGATGATGCGGGCCCAGGTCTTGCTGTAGGCGCGCTCGCGGGTGGCCAGTTGCTGTGATGTCATGTGACCGACGGTCAGGCCCATGGTGGTCAGACGCTCGCGCACGTCCGGCAGGGCGATGACCTTGGCCAGCGCGTCGGAGTAGCGGTCGAGGGTTGCCTTGGGAGTGCCCTGCGGTGCGAAGATGCCGTAGTAGGGCAGGTCGTCGAAACCCTTCAGGCCGAGTTCGTCAAAGGTCGGCACGTCGGGCAGGATGGCCTGGCGCTTGGCGCCGATCACGGCCACCATACGGATCTTGCCGGCTTTGTGGTTCTCGATGAAGTCCGGCACCGAGCCGACGCCGGCGGCGATCTGGTTGCCCAGCATGTCGGCCATCATCGGCGCGCTGCCGCGGTAGGGGGCGGCCTGCAGGTCGAGCTTGTACTTCTCGCCGATCACCTTGACGAAGAATTCCGGTGTCGACGCCGGTGCCGGCACGCCCACCGTGCCCTTGCCCTTGCCTTGCTCGCGCACCCAGGTCACGTACTCGTTGAGCGACTTGGCCGGCGTGCCGCCGGACAGGGCCAGGCCGTTGACGAAGGTGGCGAAGCCGGCCACCGGCACGAAGTCGTGCGCCGGGTCGAAGCCCGGGTTCTTCATCACCAGCGGCAGGATGGAAATGGTGTGGTCGTGCGACAGGAACAGCACCGAGCCGTCGGCCGGTGCAGCCTTGAGCGCCTGCGCGGCGATCTGGCCGCCGGCACCGGCCTTGTTCTCCACGATGACGTTGGTGCCGAGCTGGTCCTTGAGCTTGTCGGCCAGCACGCGGGCGATCGCATCGGTGCCGCCGCCAGGCGGGAAACCGACCATCAGCTTGATGGTGGCGGGCTGGGCGGCAGCCAGTGAGCCCAACAGCAGGCCGGCGGCAGCCAGGCCCAGGGTGCGGCGCTTGAGAGCAAGAATCATGGTGTCACTCCAGTTGGAAAAAACGGAAATATTGCGCCGCAATGTACCACCGGTGCCTGACGCAGCCTTGCTCAGAGCCAGCGAAACAGCAGCGGGATGAGCAGCGAGGCCAGCACCACCTGCAGTCCCAGCGCCAGGCCGGCGTAGGCGCCGGCATCGGCATTGACCTGCAGTGCACGTGCCGCCCCCAGACCATGCGAGGTGGTACCCAGGGCAAAACCGCGCGCCATCCAGCCGGTCGGCGTGGTGGACATGCGCAGCAGGTCGAACAGGTATTTGCCGCTCAGCGCGCCGATGATGCCGGTCAGCACCGCGAACACAGCGGCCAGCGCCGGAATGCCGCCGATCTTCTCGGCAATGCCCATGGCCACCGGCGCGGTGACCGACTTCGAAGCCAGCGACAGCAGCACGTCGGTGGGTAAGCCGAAGGCCCAGCCCAGCGCCAGCGCCGAGCCGGCCGAGGCCGCGCCGCCAATGAGCGAGGCCAGCAACAGCGGCGCCCAGCGCCGGCGCAACTCCTCGCGCCGCTGCCACAGCGGCCAGGCCAGTGCCACCACCGCCGGTCCGAGCAGGAAGTGGATGAACTGCGCGCCGGAAAAATAGGTCGGATAAGGGATGCCGGTGGCGAGCAGCCCGCCGGCAATCGTGATCACGGTCCACAGCACCGGGTTGGCCCAGGGCGCCTGCTGCAGCCGCACGTACAGGGCATGCGCCAGCACGTACACCACCAGCGTGGCGGTGAGGCCGAACAGCGGCGTGGTGGAGAGGTAGACCCACAATTCAACGAATTTGGGCATCGCTCAGTCCCCCGCCTGTTCTGGTGCGTGCCGGGTCAGCGCGCGCAGCACCAGCGCCGTGACGGCCAGGCCGATCCAGGTGGACAGCACGATGGCCAGCAGCATGCGCAGACCATATTCGCTGACCAGGCTCAGGTGGGTCATGACGCCCACGCCCACCGGCACGAACAGCAGCGACAGGTGCGACAACAGGTAGTCAGCGCAGGCGGCCACCGGTTCCCGCACGACCTGGAAGCCCAGGGCGAACAGCAGCAACACCATGCCCACCACCGGACCGGGGAAAGGCAGATGCAAGCCATGCGCCAGCAACTCGCCGGCCGACTGCAGCAGCAGCAACCAGGCGAAGCCGCGCAGGCCCGTCATGCTTCAGAACCTGGGCAGGTCCGGGTGCGAGATCTGGCCGGCACGCACCAGCATCTTGCCGTACTCGGCGCAGCGGTTGTGCGTCGGGATCACCTTGCCCGGGTTGAGCAGACTCTGCGGATCGAAGGCGCGCTTGAGGCCCAGCATCTGCTCGTTTTCTTCCCGGCTGAACTGCACGCACATGGAGTTGAGCTTTTCCACGCCCACGCCGTGCTCGCCGGTGATGGTGCCGCCCATGGCAACACTGGTTTCCAGGATCTCGGCGCCGAACAGTTCACAGCGGTGGAGCTGGTCCGGGTCGTTGGCATCGAACAGGATCAGCGGGTGCAGGTTGCCGTCGCCGGCATGGAACACGTTGAGGCACTTCAGGCCGTATTTCTGCTCCATGCCCTGGATGGCCAGCAGGATGTCGGCCAGGCGCTTGCGCGGGATGGTCGAGTCCATGCACATGTAGTCGGGTGCCAGACGGCCGCTGGCCGGGAAGGCGTTCTTGCGGCCGCTCCAGTAGCGCAGGCGCTCGGCCTCGTCGCGGCTGACCGCAATGGCGGTGGCGCCGGCGCCGCGCAGCACCTCGCTCATGCGGCCGATCTCTTCTTCCACCTCTTCGGGTGTGCCGTCGCTCTCGCACAGCAGGATGGCTGCGGCACTGAGGTCGTAGCCGGCGTGCACGAAATCCTCAACCGCCGCCGTCATGGGCTTGTCCATCATCTCCAGCCCGGCCGGGATGATGCCGGCGGCGATCACCGCCGCCACCGCATCGCCGGCTTTGCGGATGTCGTCAAAGCTGGCCATGATGCAGCGGGCCAGTTGCGGCTTCGGAATCAGGCGGACCGTCACCTCCAGGGTGACCGCCAGCATGCCTTCGCTGCCGATGAAGACGCTCAGCAGGTCGTAGCCGGCGGCATCGAGCGCGTCGCTGCCGAACTCGATCGGTTCGCCTTCGATGGTGTAGCCGCGCACCTTGAGCACGTTGTGCACGGTCAGACCGTATTTGAGGCAGTGCACGCCGCCGGAGTTCTCGGCCACGTTGCCGCCGATGGTGCAGGCGATCTGGCTCGACGGGTCGGGGGCGTAGTACATGCCGTAGGGGGCGGCGGCCTCACTGATGGCCAGGTTGCGCACGCCGGCCTGCACCACCGCCGTGCGGCTGGCCGGGTCGATCTTGAGGATCTGGTTGAACCTGGCCAGGCTCAGCGTCACGCCCATGGCGTGGGGCATGGCGCCGCCGGACAGGCCGGTGCCGGCACCGCGCGCCACCACCGGCACGCCCAGGGCGTGGCAGGTCTTGAGCACCGCCTGCACCTGGTGCTCGGTTTCGGGCAGGGCCACGACCAGCGGGCGCTGGCGGTAGGCGGTCAGGCCATCGCACTCGTAAGGCGTGACGTCCTCGGTGTGCCAGAGCAGGGCGTAGTCGGGCAGCACGGCCTGCAGTGCCTGGACGACTTGGGCCTGCCGTTCGGCGCGCTGCAGGGCCGTAACCTGGGTGCTGGAGGTGGGAGCGTTCATGCGGAAGATTCTAGGGCCTGCTCACTATAATTTGCGGTTCTTTCACTTTCACCCTGGCGGTAGCTACCGTGTCCGATCGTCTTGCCGTGCTGCCGCAGTATCTGATGCCGAAAAAGGCCCTGACGGCGTTCGCCGGCCAGGTTGCCGGGGCGCCCATGGGGGCTTTGACCACCGCCATCATCCGCCGTTTCATCCGCCGTTACAACGTGAACATGGCGGAGGCGGTCAACCCCGATCCGGCCAGTTATTCCACCTTCAATGCGTTCTTCACCCGTGCCCTGAAAGACGGCGCCCGCCCGCAGGCGGCAGCCGACTTCACCTGCCCGGTGGATGGTGCCATCAGCCAGTTCGGCGCCATCGAGTGCGACCAGATCTTCCAGGCCAAGGGCCACCGCTACTCCACCACGGCGCTGGTGGGCGGCGATGCCGCGCTGGCGGCGCAGTTCGAGGGGGGCAGTTTTGCCACGCTCTACCTGAGTCCGCGCGACTACCACCGCATCCACATGCCTTGCGACGGCGTGCTGCGACGCATGATCTACGTGCCGGGCGAGCTGTTCTCCGTCAACCCGACCACGGCGCGCGGCGTGCCGGGCCTGTTCGCGCGCAACGAGCGCGTGGTCTGCTACTTTGAGACCGACCACGGCCCGCTGGTACTGACCCTGGTCGGCGCCACCATCGTGGGCAGCATGGCCACGGTCTGGCACGGCGTGGTCAATCCGCCGCGCCGTCCCGCCGTGCACGAGTGGCGCTACGAGGGGCAGGCGGTGCGCCTCAGGCAGGGCGAGGAAATGGGGCGTTTCCTGCTCGGCTCCACCGTGGTGATGCTGTGGCCGCGCGGGCAGATCGGCTTCAATCCGGCCTGGGCGCCGGGGCAGGCGATCCGCCTGGGCGAGGCAATGGGTCGCCACCCGGCTGGGTAATACCACGGATGCCGGGGTATTGCCCCGCGTGCTAAGCTGGTTAGAGAAGAACTACTTTTCCGGAGATTGCTATGCCAGGCTTGTTGCCCAATGTGGACCCTGACGGGTTGCTCGAGTTTTCCGTCGTCTACACCGACCGCGCCCTCAACCACATGTCCAAGCGCTTTCAGGGCGTGATGAAGGACATCTCCAGCATCCTGAAAGAGGTTTACAAAGCCAGGTCCTCGGTGCTGGTGCCCGGCAGCGGTACCTTCGGCATGGAAGCCGTGGCGCGCCAGTTCGCCACCGGCAAGAAGACCCTGGTCATCCGCAACGGCTGGTTCAGCTACCGCTGGACCCAGATCTTCGACATGGGCAATATCCCGGCCGAATCCACCGTGCTAAAGGCGCGCCGCGTCGGCAGCGGATCGCAGGCGTCCTGGATTCCCTGCCCGGTCGAGGAAGTCGTCGCCACCATCAAGGCCCAGAAGCCTGACGTCGTGTTCGCGCCGCACGTGGAAACCGCCGCCGGCATGATCCTGCCCGACGACTACATCCGCAAGGTGACCGAGGCCGTGCATGAAGTCGGCGGCCTGTTCGTGCTGGACTGCATTGCCTCCGGCTGCATGTGGGTGGACATGCAGGCCACCGGGGTGGACATCCTGGTCAGCGCACCGCAAAAGGGCTGGAGCGGCTCGCCCGCCTGCGCCATGGTCATGCTCAGCGAGCGTGCCCGTGCCGCCATCGACGCCACCACCAGCACCAGCTTCGCCGCCGACCTCAAGAAGTGGCTGCAGGTCATGGAAGCCTATGAAAACGGTGGCCACACCTACCACACCACCATGCCGACCGACGCGCTGGCACGTCTGGACCAGGTGATGCGCGAAACCAAGGAATACGGTTTCGAGAAAGTGCGCCAGGAGCAGATCGGGCTCGGCGCCAAGGTGCGCGCCTTGCTGGAGGCCCGCGGTTTTGCCAGCGTGGCGGCCGAGGGCTTCAAGGCCCCGGGCGTGGTGGTCAGCTACACCACCGATCCGGAAGTCCAGAACAGCAAGAAGTTCCTGGGCCTGGGCCTGCAGACCGCCGCCGGCGTGCCGCTGCAGTGCGACGAACCGGCTGACTTCAGCACCTTCCGCATCGGCCTGTTCGGCCTGGACAAGTTGCACCAGCCGGATCGCAGCGTGAAGCAGCTGTCGGACGCGCTGGACAAGCTGGGCTTCAAGGAAAAAGTGCCGGCTGCCGCCTGATTCCCTCGCTGGCACAAAGAAAAATGCCCCGGGCCTTGCGGCTGCGGGGCATTTTTCTTGGGCGCGTGATTTATTTGAAGATCACGGTCTTGTGGCCGTTGAGGATGACGCGGTGCTCGCTGTGCCACTTGACGGCACGCGCCAGCACCTGGCTTTCGGTGTCGCGGCCAATCGCCGTCAGGTCTTCCACCGTCTTGCTGTGGTCGACGCGGGCCACGTCCTGCTCGATGATCGGGCCTTCGTCGAGGTCGGCGGTCACGTAGTGGGCGGTGGCGCCGATCAGCTTCACGCCGCGGTCATGCGCCTGGTAATAGGGCTTGGCACCCTTGAAACTGGGCAGGAAGCTGTGGTGGATGTTGATGGCCTTGCCCGAGAGCTTGCGGCACATGTCGTCACTGAGCACCTGCATGTAGCGCGCCAGCACCACCAGTTCGGCGCCTTCGGCCTGTACCACTTCGTACTGCTTGGCCTCGGCCTGTGGCTTGGTGGCGGCCGTCACCGGGATGTGGTGGAAGGGCACGTTGTAGCTGGCCGCCAGCTGGTAGAAGTCGCGGTGGTTCGAGACGATGGCACGGATGTCGATGGGCAGCAGACCGATCTTCCAGCGGAACAGCAGATCGTTCAGGCAGTGCCCTTCCTTACTGACAAAAAGGACGGTGCGCATCGACTGCGCGGCGGCCTTCAGGCTCCATTGCATCTGGAACGGATCGGCGAACAGCTTGAGCTGGGCCTGCAGGTCCTCGTAGCTGACCTGGCCGCAGGCGAACTGCACGCGCATGAAAAACAGGCCGGTAGCGGGGTCGTTGTACTGCGCCGCCTCGTCGATGTTGCCGCCGCGTTCCAGCAGGAAGCCGGAGACGGCGTGCACCAGGCCCAGGCGGTCCGGGCAGGAAAGGGTCAGGATGTAAACGTTGCTCATAGGGTCCATTGTCGCAGGATAGATGGACCGACGCAGATGGTCGGCTTTTAGCGGCGGTACCGCGGCATTGTTGCAATTATCCGGACGGAAGCTGCGCGTTGGCGCCGCCGTGCGGCGCGCGGTCACGGGGCCGGCTTGAGCCGCGGGGCCTGGAATGGTGCGCAATGGTCGATATCGGGGCCGGGCCGGGCCGGCCAAGTGGCATCGAAAGCGGGCCCCGGGTCAGGCGAGGCCGGCTGCGCGGCGGCACCGAGCTCGATGGCCTGGAGCTTGAACGTGGCCGGCAGGTGCCGCGGAATACCCAGTTGGCGGTCCACATGGCCGCGGCCGGCCAGCAGCAGCACGGTCCGGCCCGGCTGTGCCGCTGAGCGCAGGGTTTGCGCCATGGCGACATCGCGCCCGATCTGCACGCGCGTCATCGACGTGATCTGGCTCTCCGGCAGCATCCCGCAATGGCCCAGGCGGATGGCCTGCTGTTGCGCCTGGAGTGCCGGGCCGGGCAACAAGCGGTCGAGTTGCGGGTCGGCCATGCGTTCGCGCATCTGCGCGCGTGGCAGGTTGGCGCCGAGCACCGGGACGCCGGCGCGCACGGCCGTCATCACCGTCGGGCCGTACGCACCCCAGGGCCAGGCGTCGTCGTTCCATTGCAGGGCGGCGCGCACTTGCGTCTCGCTGGCATCGGCCGGCAGGCCGTGTGTGGCGTGTCCCTGTTCGGCCATTTCCAGAGCCAGTGCCGCCAGTTGACCGCGCGCCGCCAGCGTCTGCACCACCTCTCGCTGCACGCGCTGGTGGTCCGGGGCATCGTGTTGTTCGCCCAGCAGGATCGCGTCGGCGGGCAGCAATGCCGCCAGGCGCTTTTCCATGTCGGTCCCGGCGCTGCTGGCGCAACCGGTGGCCAGCACGGCAGCGCTCAGCAAGGTGAAGAGCCAAGACATGAAGGGGCGGATCATCGGGCGATACTACGGGCAATCCCGAAGATTTCCATGCGTTCGAATTTTTTCCTGAGGACGGTCCTCACCCTGTTGCTGGCCCTGCTGGCGGCCCTGCTGTGTGTCTGGCTGGACATCCCCCTTCCCTGGATGATCGGTCCCCTGCTGTCCACGGCCCTGGCGTCCATCCTGCGTGCACCGACCGTCAGCTGGACACCGTTGCGCAATGCCGGGCAGGCCACCATCGGCGTGGCACTCGGCCTGTACTTCACGCCGCAGGTCACGGCGCTGGTGCTCAGCCTGTGGTGGGTCATCGCTCTCGGTATCGTCTGGGCCCTGGGGCTGGGCGCGCTGTTTGGTGCCTGGCTGCAGCGGCTGCATGCGCATCGCCTGCCCGGCGTGAACCGGGCCACCACCTGGTTTGCCGGCGCCATCGGCGCGGCCTCGGAGATGACGTTGCTGGCCGAGCGCGCCGGCGGCCGGACCGACCTGGTGGCGGCGGCGCACAGCATGCGGCTGCTGATCGTGACGGTGCTGATTCCCTTCGGCATGCAGTTCAGCGGCCTGCACGGGCTGGACCTGCTGACCGCCGGCACGGCGCGCGAGGTGCATGGGGACGGTCTGCTGCTGCTCGGCTTGGCGGCGGCAGCCGGCGCCTGGGTGATGCAGCGGCTCGACCGCGCCAATCCCTGGTTCATGGGGGCGCTGCTGGTGGCCATGGCGCTGACCATGACCGGCATTGAACTGTCGGCGCTGCCCAAGGTCTTGTCGAATGCGGCGCAGCTGGTGATCGGCATCAGCCTGGGGGTGCGCTTCACGCCGGCATTCGTGCATACGGCGCCACGCTGGCTGGCTTCGGTGGTGTGGGGCACGCTGGTGATGGTGGCGCTGTGCGCCGGTTTTGCCTGGGTGCTGGCGCAGGCCACGGGCCTGCATCCGGCCACCCTGGTGCTGGCCACGTCGCCCGGCGGCATCGCCGAGATGTCGATCACGGCCAAGGTGCTGCAATTGGGGGCGCCGGTGGTGACGGCGTTCCAGGTCTGCCGCCTGGTGGCGGTCCTGTTGCTGCTGGAGCCGCTGTACCGTTGGCGTTACCGGCACAGGGCGTGAGGCGCCAGGGGATCGGCGCGGGCCGATCCCGGCGGTTCAGTGGAGGGTCAGCGGTGTCTGTGCCAGTTCGGCATATTGCGCCAGTGTGTCTTCCACCTCTTCTTCGGTGGGCGCGTTGATCTGCCAGGCGGCGATGCGCTGCTGGAACAGCTCGGCCCAGGAACCGTCGAGGTAGAGCTCCTTGCCGGAGCGCTTGTCCACGATCTCGAAGCCGTGGCGTAACAGCACAGGCTGCTCAATGGTCAGGCCGGCATCGCCCAATTGGGCCAGCGTCCCATCGGACTCGATGGCTGCCGTGTGCGTGACCGAAAAAGTTTCCGAGTCGTAAAGCGTGTGCATGGTGTACGGTTCCTCCCAACGTCCTGTACCGCAGATGGATGCCGAACTGGCGATTTCAAGAGTACAGGCAGCGTACCACCATTGGACGCCGATGGTTCCTCATCAGGGCGGGCCGCTGCTACGCCACTGCTGATCGATGAAGTCGCCGTTGTCCTGGGTCAGCTTGATGCGCACCGGCAGGTAGCCCAGCGCCGGGGCCAGCCAGAGCTCGACCATCAGGTCGTAGGGCTGCCGGCGCGGGCGGGTGACCTTCAGCGTGTCCTGTTCCCCGCCGGGCAGGTTCAGATGTTCGGGCCCATCGACGACGAAGCGCCAGGTGTCGGACTCGCGCGGGCCCACGGCCTGCATCTCGATGGCCGTGCCGCTCGGGTAGCGCTGGGGTTCGGCGGCGATCAGGCTGGCGATCTGGATGAAGATGCTGAGCTGGTCCTGCGCGCCGGGTTGCAAGGTGGCCTCGGGTGTGTTGGCGCTGAAGATGACCTTGCCCTTGTCGTACTCGAAGTGCGCCGCCACCTCGCTGCGCACCTTGTCGCCGAAGCGCTTCGGCGCCAGTCCGCCGGGCGTGAGCTGGCCGCGGCTGGTCTGCCGGCGTGAACCCAGGAACAAGGCGCTGATTTCCAGCTGCGCGTCGTAGGCCGTGCCGTCGTGCGCCCACAGCAGTTCGGCGTTCGCGGTGTAGGGCAGCATGCGCACTTCACCGAAGAGTTCGTACTTGATGCGCAGCGACCCGGGCACGACCGGGGCCGGCGCAGACGCTTGCGTGGCGGCGGCGGTCGCAGGAGGGGCCGCCGCCGGTGTGTTTTCGGTCGATGCCGGCGATGTTTCTTCTGCTATTGAATTGATAGCTGATGATGCAGATTCGGCAAGGGGGAGTGCCGGATTTGATTCGGGAGCCGGTGGCCGCGGCGCGGTCCGTGGCTTGGCAGCGGGTTTGGCGCGTGGCGCTATCGCCGGCAGCACGGGTGCCGGCACGGCGCTCACGGTGCGCGTGATCAGGGGGCGACTGAGGGGCTGTGCAGCCGGCAGGCTGTCGAGGTGCACGCCGCCGAGCAGCGCCAGATGAACCGCCAGCAGGATGCCGCTCAACAGCAACAGGGGCCGCCAGGGGGCCGCCGGTGCACTGACGGGAGCGTCGGAAACCAGGCTGCTCAAGGCCGGTGTCCCAGTTCGGCCGAGAGTTGCTGCGCCGCCGCTTTCAACGGCGTGACCACCGCACCGTTCCATGCGGTGTCGAAACTGGCCACCGAGCCCATGGCCACCATGCCGAGCACCAGATGGCCGTCGAAATCGAACACCGGTGCGCAAAAGCCGGCAACACCTGGCAGCAGCGAGTCGACCACGCGTGCCAGGCCGTGCTCGCGTACCTGGCGCAGCATGAGGTTCAGATCGGCCTGGCTGCGCGGCAGGTCGGTGCGGCCGAGCTGACGGGCGCGTGCCATTTCCTCGCGCAGCAGGGGGGCAATGGCGTCGCGCGACACGTAAGCAGCAAAGCAGCGCCCGGTGGCGGACGACAGCAGCGGCATGACGTCGCCCAGGCGCAGGTTGACCGTGACGGATTGCGGCGACTCTTCCCAGTGCACGATGGTCGGGCCGAAGTTGCCCCAGACCGCCAGCGCCAGGGTGTGGCCGATGCGTTCCATCAGCACCGGCATGCGTTCGCGTGCCAGCTTGATGGCGTCGAGCCGCGTGATGGCGGTCAGGCCAAGCTTGAGCGCGGCCGGACCGAGGTCGTAACGCGTGGTGCCGTCCTGGCTGACCAGTCCGAGGCGCTGGAAGCTCACCAGGTAGCGGTGTGCCTTGGCCGCGCTCATGCCGGCGGCGGCTGCCAGATCGCGCAGCATCAGCGGACCGGGCGCACGCGACAGCGCGTCGAGCAGGGTGAAACCGACCTCGACCGACTGGATGCCTGCGCGTGTCTTCTCCATGGTGTAATTAGTGGAACGAACGTCGTTTCGATGGGTTAAACGAGTTTAACAATACGTAATCAGAGATTTTTGCCCCATGAAGCTTGCCACCTACAAAGACGGCTCACGTGACGGACAGCTGGTGGTCGTTTCGCGCGACCTGAGCACCGCGCATTATGCGACCGGCATCGCCAACCACCTGCAGCAGGTGCTGGACGACTGGAACTTCCTCTCGCCGCAGTTGCAGGACCTGTACGACGCGTTGAACCAGGGCAAGGCGCGCCACGCCTTCCCCTTCGATCCGCAGATGTGCATGGCGCCGCTGCCGCGCGCCTACCAGTGGGCCGACGGTTCGGCCTACATCAACCATGTGGAGCTGGTGCGGCTGGCGCGCAACTCCGAGGTGCCGGCCAACTACTACACCGAGCCGCTGATGTACCAGGGCGGCAGCGACGACTTCCTCGGCCCCTGCGATGACGTGGTGTGCGTCAGCGAAGCGCACGGCATCGACTTCGAGGCCGAGGTGGCCGTCGTCACCGGCGACGTGCCGATGGGCAGCACGCCGGAGCAGGCACTGGACGGCATCCGCCTGGTGATGCTGGCCAACGACGTCAGCCTGCGCCATCTCATTCCCGACGAACTGGCCAAGGGCTTCGGCTTCTTCCAGAGCAAGCCGGCCACCGCCTTCAGCCCGGTGGCGGTCACGCTGGACGAGCTGGGCGACGCCTGGGACAAGGGGCGCCTGAGCCTCACGATCCAGAGCGCCTGGAACGGCCGGACCGTCGGCATGTGCGACGCTGGCGAGGAGATGACCTTCCATTTCGGCCAGCTCATCGCCCATATCTGCAAGACGCGCAACGTGCGTGCCGGCACCATCGTCGGTTCGGGTACGGTCAGCAACCGCGCCACCGAGGTCAACGGCAAGAAGGAGTGGAGCAAGGGCTACAGCTGCATTGCCGAAAAGCGCGCCATCGAAACCATTCAGGACGGCAGGCCGGCGACCGACTACATGAAGTTCGGCGACACCATCCGCATCGAAATGAAGGGGCGTGACGGCCAGTCGGTCTTCGGTGCCGTCGACCAGAAGATCGTGCCGCTCGGTTAGAGTCGCGCGCATGACAACATGCTTGATGCGGGAGCGTATGCCATGCGAATGAACTGGAAGAAATCCTTGCGCTGGGGCAGCATGGCCCTTGGCCTGCTGGCCGGCCTGGCTCAGGCGCAGCCGGCCGCGCAGGCGCCGGTCCGGGTTCTGATCAACCCGGGCGACAGCGGCGAGCAGTCGCGCATGGCGGCCTACGGCGGCTGGAAGGCGGCCGTGGAACAGGCGCTGCGCAAGGAGCGCATCGCCAATGTGGCGGTCTCTCTGTCCAACGATGCCACCGCCGACCTGGGCGCCACGCGCTCACGCATCCAGGACATCTTCGTGGCGCCGGCTCACGTCATCGGCAGCGCCATACGCTACGGCTACACGCCGGTGCTGGGGGTGGACCGGCCGGTGCAGGCCGTGCTGGTGGCGCCCAAGGACAGTCCGGTCGGCAACCTGGCCCAGGCCGCCGGCAAGCGGCTGGGCCTGCCGCTGCAGGACAGCGTGGTGACCTACCTGTTGCGCGGCGAAGTCAATGCCGCCAACACCACCATCAAGCGCCACTTCGGTGCCTTGTACGAGACGCGCTACCAGGATGCGCTGCTGCCTTGTCTGCAGTTGCGTCGCTGTGATGTGGTGGCGGTGGAACGCGCGGTGTTCGAACGCTGGGCGGCAGCGGGTGAGGCGCTCAAGGTGGTGATGGAATCGAAGCCGGTGCCTGGTCTGAGCGTGGCCATTCGCGAAGGGGTGCGGCCCGGGGCCGACGCCTTGAATGTCGCACTGACAGATGCGCTGGCGGCCGCGGGCGTGCTGCGGGCCGAGAATGCCAAGGTCGTGCCGCAGGCGGCGGCGGCCTTCGACTACGTCTCCACGCTCGGCTATTTCACGCCGCGCAGTCTGCCGGGTGCCAGTGTGGTGGATGCCAAGGCCGTTGCGCAGCTGATGCAGCGTGGTGTCAGCTACATCGATACCCGCACGGAAGCCGAATTCAAGGCCGGACGTGTGCCGGGTGCCAAGCTGGTGCCCTATGTGGAAAAGAGTGCCAAGGACGCGGATTTCGATGCCAGGCAGGACCAATTCGATCTGGCCCAGCTGCCGACCGACCGCAAGGCCGAACTGATCTTTGCCTGCAACGGCGCCGAGTGCTGGAAGAGCTTCAAGGCCAGTCACGCAGCCCTCAAGGCCGGCTATGCCAAGGTGTACTGGTTCCGCGGTGGCCTGCCCGAATGGCGCAGTGCCGGCATGAAAACCGAAGCCGGCAACTGAGCGGCTCAACTTGAAACAGAACTGGCCGGCAGCCCGTAAGGACTGCCGGCCAGTTTGGTGTGACAGGTGCCAGCTGCTTCAGGCCTGACCGTTCATCTTGTCGTGCTTGAGGAAGTACTTCTTGGCCATGGCCACCAGTTGGGCATCGCTCGGGTGGTCGCTGCTGATGACGTCGACGATGGCCTTGTCGATGTCCTTGTCGTGACGTGCGCAGTGCGCTTTGAATTCGTCCTTGGCCTGGGCCGGGCCGGTCACCAGGATCTCGTGCACCCCCTTGAGCGCCTCAGCCACGGCGTGGTAGTAGGTCTCGTCGCTGCTGTTGTGGCCGCCTTGCGCCGAAT
This sequence comes from Curvibacter sp., assembly GCA_031426755.1. Taxonomy (GTDB): domain Bacteria; phylum Pseudomonadota; class Gammaproteobacteria; order Burkholderiales; family Burkholderiaceae_C; genus Hylemonella. Next base: position 244,692 of record JASJPI010000012.1, on the reverse strand, counting down.
GGTGGCCGCTGGCGCTGTCGCCGCGACCGTGCATGCCGTGGTGTGAGCCGACATGGCCGCCGGTGGCCTTGTGCTGGCTGCGCGACTTGATGCGCTCGGACTCGACGTGCTCGCGGTCGAACATGATGACGTGGGCTTCGGAACGGTCGAGCCAGACGATGGCGTGGTAAGTGGACATGGGTGTCTCCTGATCAATCAATGGGGAATGGGGAAAAGGTGGCGCTTCAGGCGCCGGCGGCCCGGCCGTGCTGGTGCTCGAACTTGTCCTGGCAGTCGATGCAGCGCGGTGTTTCCGGCGCGGCATGCAGCCGGGCGGCCGGAATGTCGACGCCGCAGTCGGTGCACACGCCGTAGACGCCATCTTCAATGCGCTTGAGCGCGGCATCAATGGCGTCGAGTTCGGCGCTCTCGCGCGCATCGAGGGCGAACTCGAGGTCGCGCTCGGTCGAGGCCTGGGCTCGGGAATCCTCCGACTGGCCGCCGAAATGATCGGCCGAGGCCTCGGCGCGACCGACATTGCCGCCGCGCAGGCTGGCAATCTGGGCCAGCAGGCTGGTGCGCTGCTCCTGCAACTGCTTCTTGAAGGGGGCGGTCAGTTGTGTGCTCATGAGAATCTCCGTAACGAATGAGGCCATCATGCGCGTCCACTGTGCGGGCGTCTTTGACACAAGTCAAGACTGGTGCGAACGGGCCGGCGTGAAATGCCGGCAGAATCAGGCTCAGGCATTTATGCGCAACAAAAACAAAGGAGACCGTACTGTGGACTACAGCCGCTATCAGACCCTTCACATCACGCGCCGCGGCGACAACGGCGCCGTGCTCGACATCCAGATGAAGGCGCGCAACGGCAAATTGCCGACTGCCGATCACCACGGCCACCGCGAACTGACCGAAATCTGGCGCGACGTCAGTGCCGATGACTCGGTGCGCTGCGCCGTGTTGCGTGGCGAAGGGCAGGGCTTCTCCGGCGGCGGCGACCTCGGCCTGGTGCAGGACATGGCGCAGGATTTCGCCGTGCGCAGCCGCGTCTGGAAGGAAGCGCGCGACCTGGTCTACAACGTCATCAACTGCGATAAGCCGATCGTCAGCGCCATGCACGGCCCGGCGGTCGGCGCCGGCCTGGTGGCCGGCCTGCTGGCCGACATCTCGATCGCCAGCCGCGGTGCCAAGATCGTCGACGGCCACACCCGCCTGGGCGTGGCCGCCGGCGACCATGCGGCCATCATCTGGCCGCTGCTGTGCGGCATGGCCAAGGCCAAGTACTACCTGATGCTGTGCGAACCCGTCAGCGGCGAAGAGGCCGAGCGCATCGGTCTGGTGTCGCTGGCGGTGGAGGAGTCGGAGTTGCTGCCCAAGGCCTATGACGTGGCCGACCGGCTGGCCAGCGGCAGCCAGAGTGCGATCCGCTGGACCAAGTACGCGCTCAACAACTGGCTGCGCCAGGCCGGCCCGTCCTTCGATACCTCGCTCGCGCTGGAGTTCATGGGCTTTGGCGGCCCCGATGTGCGCGAGGGTGTGGCCTCGCTGCGCGACAAGCGCGCGGCGAGGTTCTGAACACCCCCAAGCTGCGCGCACTTCGTGTCGCTACGCTACCCCCCTTGCAGGGGGCAACGCCAGTGGACCGGCAAAGCCGGATCCACGGCGTTTCCCGATGAAGCCGTGGCATCCCCGTGGGCTGCCAAGCGGGCCGGCATAGCTGGGCTGTCATAATTCGGCGCATGCAGACCCTGCAGTTCATGCGTCAGGCCCACTTCCTTGCCCGCTTCGTGCTGGTGTGGTTCGCGTTGTCCATCGGGGTGGCGATCGCTTCGCCCATCGTCAAGCCGCAGGCCATGGAGCTGATCTGCTCCGGCTCGGGTGCCATGAAGCTGCTGGTGAAAACCGACGACGGCGCCCAGGAACTGTCCGGCCACACGCTGGACTGTCCGCTGTGCGCCACCCTCAACGCGCCACCGCCGGTAGCGCGTTGGCAGGTGGCGCCGCCGCAGCCGCTGGCCTACGCCCTGCGCCCCATCCCGGCGGCGAACATCGCCGGCCGCACTGCTGCGCCGCTGCCGGCGCGCGGGCCGCCTTCCTTCTCCTGAGCTATCAAAACTGTAGCGCCTGACGCCCATTTTTCAAGGGCTGACGGCTTGTTTTGCTTGTCCTCCGGAGAGCTTCCCCATGCGGAATCCCCGCTGGCCCATGGTTTGCGCCATGGCCTTGCCCTTGGCCTTGCAGGCCGGGGCACAAACCCCATCGCCGAACGGTAGCCCGACGGCGGCCGAGGCGCCCGTCAAGTCGCTGGGCATGGTCACCATCAACAGTGGCCAGCCCACCTCGTTGCCGACGCAGATCCCCACCACCATCGAGGGCGTGGCGCGCGAGCAGATCGAGGAGACCGTCAACGCGACCGACAGCGAAGATGCGATCAAGTACTTCCCCAGCCTGCTGGTGCGCAAGCGCTACATCGGCGACTACAACCATGCCGTGCTGTCCAGCCGGGCCTCGGGCACCGGCAACAGTGCGCGCTCGGCGGTCTATGCCGACGGCATCCTGCTGTCCAACTACCTCGGCAACGGCGCCACCTACGCGCCGCGCTGGGGGCTGGTGACACCGGAGGAGATCGAGCGCGTCGACGTGATGTACGGCCCCTTCTCGGCTGCCTACCCGGGCAACTCGGTCGGCGCCGTGGTGGATTACGTGACGCGCATGCCCACCCGGTTTGAAGGCCACGCCAAGGCCAGTGCCTTCACGCAGAACTTCAGCCTGTACAGCACCGACGAGACCTACAGCGGCAGCCAGGCCAGTGCCTCGCTGGGCAGCCGCCATGGCGACTGGTCGTGGTGGGTGAACCTCAATCACACCGACAGTGCCGGCCAGCCGCTGGTGTTCGCCACCAAGCTGGTGACGGCCACGGGCGGCGCGGGCACCACCCCTGTCACGGGCGCCGTGCTGACGCCCAACAACTACGGTGTCAACAACTACATCCTGGGCACCAACACCCAGTACCACACGGTCCAGGATCATGCCAAGATCAAGCTGGCCTACGACCTGTCGCCGACGCTGCGCGTCAGCTACACGCTGGGTTACTGGGCCAACACCTCGGACGGCAATCCCAAAACCTATCTGCGCGATGCCGCCGGCAACCCGGTCTACTACGGGAACGTCAAGATCAACGGCCAGAACTACAACATCAGCGGTGCCTTCAATGCCTCGCGCGAGAGCCTGGCGCATGTGATGCACGGCCTGTCCGTCAAGAGCCATACCCAGGGCGAGTGGGACTGGGAGCTGGCGGCCAGCCTGTACGACTACGGCCGTGACCAGTTGCGGGCGACCACCCTGTCCGCCACCAGCAGCCTGAGCGGTGGTGCCGGCACCATCACCGACCAGAACGGCACCGGCTGGAGCACTGTCGCGGCCAAGGGCACCTGGCGTCCCCAGGGCATGCAGGGGGCGCACATCGTGGACTTCGGGTTCCAACAGGAGAACTACCAGCTGCGCATCCTCAAGTCCAACATCGCGGGCAACTGGCTGACCGACGGCGCCGGCACGCTCAACAGCGATGTCGGCGGCAAGACGCAGCTGCAGAGCGTGTACGGTCAGGACACCTGGCGTCTGGCGCCCCGCTGGAAAACCGTGCTCGGCGTCCGCGTGGAGAACTGGCGCGCCAGCGGTGGCTATACCCGCCTCAGCGGCTCGACCCCGGTGGATTACGACAGCCGCAACGAGACCTTTGTGTCGCCCAAGGCGGCGCTGGCCTACCAGTGGTCAGGCCACACCGTGCTCAAGGGTTCGGTGGGGCGGGCGGTGCGCATGCCGACGGTGCAGGAGCTGTATGGCGCCACCTCCAACGCCAACCTGTCCTTCGTGAACGACCCCAATCTGCGGCCCGAGCAATCCGTGACGACGGAACTGTCCCTGGAACGCGACCTGGGCCACGGCTTGCTGCGCCTGACGGTGTTCAACGAGGACGTGACGGATTCGCTGTATTCCCAGCTCATTCCCGGCTCCACCACCACCTCGCGGGTGCAGAACGTGGAGGCCATCAACACCAAGGGTGTGGAAGTGGCCTACCAGGGCAATGACGTGCTCGTGAAGGGGCTGGATTTCTCCGGCAGCATCACCTACGCCGACTCGCGCATCGTGAGCAACCCGGCCTTGCCATCCAGCATTGGCAAATACCAGCCGCGCGTGCCGGTGTGGCGTGCCACGGCGCTGACCATCTACCGCGTTGACGAGCAACTGAGTGCCTCGCTGGGCATCCGCTACAGCGGCGACCAGTATTCACAACTCGACAACTCGGACGTCAACGGCTTTGCCTACATGGGCGCCAGCCGCTACCTGATCGTCGATCTGCGCACGCGTTATCGCCTCAGCCGCAAAGCGGTGGCCGCGTTCGGCATCGACAACCTGACGAACGAGGCGTACTGGAACTTCCACCCTTACCCGAAACGCACCTATGTCGCCGAACTCAAGTACGACTTCTGATTTCTGACCGATACCCAAGAAAGGACCATCATGACATTTGCTTCCAAATTGATAGTGGCTGGCGCCCTGTTGGCGGCAGCACAGGCCGGTTTTGCCCATGTGGCGCTGGAGGATCAGGCGGCCCTGGCCGGCAGCAGCTACAAGGCGGTGCTGCGCGTCGGCCACGGCTGTGCCGGCGCGCCCACCAGTACCATCCGCGTGCTGCTGCCGGCCGGCTTCCAGGGCGCCAAGCCCATGCCCAAGGCGGGCTGGGCCCTGAGCACCCGCAGCGAACAACTGCCCCAGCCCTACACCAGCCACGGCAAGACCGTGAGCGAAGACGTGGTCGAGATCACCTGGACTGCCGCCAGCCAGGACAGCTGGCTGCCCGATGCCTGGTACGACGAGTTCGTGCTGCGCGGGACCTTGCCGGCCCGCGCCGGCCCGCTGTGGTTCAAGGTGCTGCAACGCTGCGAGCCGGGCCGCCTTGACTGGGTCGATGTGCCGGCACAAGGCATCTCGACGAAAGGTCTGAAGGCACCGGCCGCCTTGCTGGAAGTCATTCCTTCCGGTCCCGCCGCCCATGCGCATTGAGGCGCTATCGATTCCCGTAACTGCTACAGTTTTTCAACCAAGGAGAAAACCATGAAAGTCAAAGCGCTCATCGCAATCCTCGCCCTGACGGGCGCAACCCTCCATGCCCAGACGGTGGAGGTCAAGGACGCCTGGATCCGCGCCACCGTGCAGGGCCAGAAAGCCACGGGTGCCTTCATGAAGCTCACGGCCAAAGACGGCGCCAAGCTGGTCGGCGTCGCCTCGCCGGTGGCCGGCGTGGTCGAAGTGCACGAGATGAAGATGGAAGGCGACGTCATGAAGATGCGCGCCATGACGGCGCTGGACCTGCCGGCCGGCAAGACGGTGGAGCTCAAGTCCGGCGGCTACCACGTGATGCTGCTTGACCTGAAGACGGCGCTGAAGAAAGACAGCACCGTGCCGCTGACCCTGGTGTTCAAGGATGGCAAGGGCGTGGAAAGCAAGGTCGAGCTGCAATTGCCGGTGAGCACCAGCGCGCCCGGTGGCCATGGCGCCGGCATGGCCGAGCATGGCCAGGGCATGAAACATTGAGGAGGTAACCCCCTGAGGCGCTGCCGCGCCTTCCCCCAGGGGGACAACGCCAGTGGTCCGGCAAAGCCGGTATCACGGCGTTCCGCGGTTTTGAGATCTGCTCTGGGTGGCGCTTTGGCGTTCGCGTTACAAGCCCAGCAGATTGCGTCGCACGTGCAGCAGATGCTCGCGCGTGTGCGCCAGCGCCGTGGTCAGGTCGCGTTCGCGCAGCGCGGCCACCAGCGCGCGGTGTTCCTGCTGGTAGGCGGCGCGCCGTTCGGGCGTGACGCTCTTGCGCTTGAGCATGCCCCACTCGCCTTGCGCGCGTGCCTGGCTCATCAGGCGGAACACATTGCTGATGAAGCTGTTGTGCGCCGCTTCGGCGATCACCTCATGCAGCAGCCCATCCCAGTGCTCGAACTCGTCGAGCGAGTTGGCCCGTTCCGCCTGCTCGCAACACTGCTCCATGTGGGCGAAGTCGGCCGGGGTGGCATTGCGCACCACCATCTCCACGATGGCCGGCTCCAGCGCCATGCGCGCTTCCATCAATTCGGCCGGGCTGGTGGTCGCCAACGGTGCGCCGCCGCCCAGGGCCGGCAGCAGGCTGGGGGCCTGCTCTGTGACGTAGGTGCCGCTGCCGACCGTCTGCAAGATCAGGCCCGCGTCCTTGAGTTGTGCCAGCACGCGGCGCACCGCCGAGCGCCCCATGCCGAACTGCTCGCACAGGGCGCGTTCGGTCGGAATGCGGTGGCCGGCGCGCCAGGTGCCGGACCTCAGGTTGTCAACGATCGTTTCCCGCAACAGGGCAGTCGAGTCCATGGTGGGCTGGTCAGTGGCTTGAAAGTCCGATGGTAGCAAATCGTCAAACCAAATCAGACCAATTTTGGCGATGAGCTACGTATTTTCCACGGCATCAGAGTGAAATGGACGTGTCTATAATTTTCACCAATGCAAACCAATCGCAACCAATTTGGGTTGCGTTCAATTTTCAGGAGTACGCATGAAGATCGCACGTGTGGAGAAGGCCGGTAAAGTGCAGCTGGCTTTGGTGGATGAGGCCAAGCAGGAAGTGGCGCTGGTCGGCGGCGCGCTGGCCAGTCACCCCAACCCGGTGCTGGCCGTGATCGAGCAGGGCGTGAGCGCCCCGCAGCTGCAGGCCAGCGTCACCGAGCGCGTGCCGATGGCGCAGGTCAAGTTCCTGGCGCCGCTGGCTGCCTTCCTGCGCAACCCGTTTGCCGTCGGCAAGAACTACCATGAGCACGCGCTCGAATTCGACAAGAGCGGCTTCAACGCCACCAGCGGCGCGGCCTCGGCCATTCCGCAGTTCCCGCAGATCTTCACCAAGGCCACCACCACCCTGAGCGGCCCGACCGACCCGATCCGCTTCAACCCCCAGCACACCAGCTCGGTGGACTACGAAGGCGAGATCGGCGTGGTCATCGGCACGACCTGCCGCAACGTCAGCAAGGCCGATGCCATGAAGCACGTCTGGGGCTTCGTTGCCCTGAACGACGTCACCGCGCGCGACCTGCAGAAGAACCACGCCCAGTGGTTCCTCGGCAAGTCGCTCGACGGTTTCTGCCCGCTCGGCCCCTGGATGACCAGCCGTGACGAAGCGCCCACCGACATGCGCATGCAGACCTGGGTCAACGGCGAACAGCGCCAGAACGCGCACATCTCGCAGCTGATCTTCGACGTGCCGACGCTGATCGAAACCATGTCGGCCGCCATGACGCTGCTGCCGGGCGACATCATCGCCACCGGCACCTCGGTGGGTGTCGGCGTCGGCTTCAACCCGCCGAAGTTCCTGCGCCACGGCGACGTGGTGCGCGTGGCCATCTCCGGCCTGGGCGAACTCAACAACCCTGTCGAAGAAGTGTGAACACCCCCAGGCTGCGCGCACTGCGTGTCGCTACGCCACCCCCCTTGCAGGGGGCAACGCCAGTGGCTAAGGCTTTGCCGGTTCCACGGCGTTCCCCGAATGCGTGCATAGAGCAATCAACGAGGAGACAACCATGACCCAACGCCGTGAATTCCTGCAACTGAGCGCGGCTGCGCTGGCGGCCGTCGGCCTGCCCGTGCTGGCGCAGGACGACTACCCGAACAAGCCTGTCAGCATGCTGGTGCCGTTCCCGCCCGGCGGCGTGGCCGACACCGTGGGCCGCCCGGTGGCCGAAGCCATGGGCCGTGCGCTCAAGCAGTCGATGATCGTGGAGAACAAGGGCGGCGCCGGCGGCGGCATCGGCATGGCCCAGGTGGCCAAGTCCCGTGCCGATGGCTACAGCGTGCTGCTCGCGCTGTCATCCATCGTGGTGCTGCCGGAGGCCGACAAGGTGCTCAAGCGTGCCCCCATGTTCACGCTCGACCAGCTCAAGCCGGTGGCGCGCTTCACTGCCGACCCGACCGCGCTGGTGGTGCGCGCCGACAGCCCGTGGAAGACCTACCAGGACTTCATGGCCGCGGTGAAGGCCAAGCCCGGTGCCATCACCTTCGGCTCTTCCGGCAACTACGGCACCATGCACGTGCCGATGGAGCAGCTCAAGGTCGCGACCGGAACCTTCATGCTGCATGTGCCCTACACCGGCGCCGGGCCTGCCGTGCTGGCCCTGCTGGCCGGCCAGGTCGATGCACTGGCCACCGGCCCGTCGAGCGTGATGCAGCATGTGCGCGCCGGCAAGCTGCGCGTGCTGGCGCACTGGGGCGAGGGCCGGCTGGCCGCGCTGCCGGAGGTGCCGAGCTTCAGGGAGCTGGGGGTGCCGATCAGCTACTCGCAGTGGGCCGGCCTGTTCGTGCCGGCTGGCACGCCCGAGGCCGTGGTGGCCCGGCTGCGCCAGGCGGCCAAGGCCGCATCGGAAGATGCGCGCGCCAGGCAGGCGCTGGCCGCTGCCGGCACGTCCTTCCAGTACCAGGATGCGCCCGAGTTCGAGCGCTTCGTGCAGGCCGATGCACGCAGCATGGCCGCGCTGGTGCAGCGCATCGGCCGGGTCGAATAAGCAAGCGCCTCGCGCGGCGTGAACTTCGTGCACGCCGCGCGGTGATGGGGTAAGCTGCGAGCCATCACAGACGACATCTGCTGGAGCGGCCATGAGTACGACAGACCCCACCGGTTTCGGCAAATTCGTGCCGGGCTTCGAGTTTCTGCAAAACCTGGGCAAGGGGTCGACGGCCATGCCGGCCATGAACCAGTGGAATCAGTGGGTGGCGCCCACGCTCGACCCGAAGGCGCTGGACAAGCGCATCGAGGAGCTCAAGGCGGTGCAGTTCTGGCTCGACCAGAATGCCACCGCACTCAAGGCCACCATCCAGGCGCTGGAGGTGCAGAAGCTCACCCTGGCCACGCTCAAGGGCATGAACTTCAATCCGCCGGACCTGGCCCAGGCTTTCAAGCCAGCCGCCGCTGCCGAGCCCGCGGCCGCCAAAGCCGCGGCACCGCGCAAGCCGCGCGCCACGCCGGGTGCGAAAGCGGCGTCCGCGGCGGCCGCGCCGGACCCGATGCAGTTCTGGGGCGCGCTGACCCAGCAGTTCCAGCAGATTGCCAGCCACGCCATGCAGGAGGTCGCCAGCAAGACCGCAGCAGCATCGAAAAATGCTATCAAAAAAGAAGCGTCTGGCCCAGCAAACACAAGGGCCAGTGCCACAAAAGCCGCCAGGAAAACTGGTGCACGCAAGCGCTGACACCGGCACCTGAAAGCCCGGCCATGAAGCTCTTCCCCTACGGACACGCCACCCACCCGCAGTGGCCCATGGCCGCCGGCCTGGTGCTGGCGCAGTTGCGCGCGCAGATGACCTTGCCGGGCTATGCACACAACCCGACGCTGGCGCTGCTCTACATCACCGACCACTATGCCGCGGCGGCCGAGGAGATCCTGGCGCATCTGAGTGCCGAACTGCCCGAGGTCACCGACTGGGCCGGCACCGTGGGCGTGGGCATTGCCGCCAACAACGTCGAGTACTTCGACGAGCCAGCATTGGCCGTCATGCTGTGCGAGTTGCCGACCGACCAGTACCGCGTGTTCTCCGGCGTGGCACCGCTGGGGCTGGGTTTCGAGGCCCACACCGCGCTGGTGCATGCCGACGGCGAAACACCCGACCTGACCGAACTGATCAACGAGATGGCGGCACGCACCGACTCGGGCTACCTGTTCGGTGGCCTGGCGTCCAGCCGCAGCGAGACGGTGCAGTTCGCCCTCGGTGGCGACGGCTTCATCCGCGGCCAGGGCCGCTCCACCGGCGTCTTTCACGGCGGCCTGAGCGGCGTGGCCTTCGGCGAAGGGGTGCGGCTGGTGTCGCGCGTCACGCAGGGTTGCCTGCCGGTGGCCAAGAGCCATGTGGTGACCGAGGCCGAACGCAACGTGGTCTTCAAGCTCGACGGCGAGCCAGCGCTGGACGTGCTGCTGCGCGATCTCAACGTGTCGCTGGATCGGCCGCAGCAGGCGCTCGATGCCGTGCGCGCCACGCTGGCCGGCTTGCAGCAGCCGGATGGCCACGCCGGCGACGGCCACGCCGTCAGTCGCACCGGCAACTTCGGCGACGACGTGTTGGTGCGCCACATCATTGGTCTTGATCCCGCGCGTCAGGGCGTGGCGCTGGCCGACCTGGCCGAGCCCGGTATGGCACTGGCGTTCTGCCAGCGCAACGTGCAGGCCGCGCGCGCCGACCTCACGCGCATCTGCGCCGAAATCCGCGAGGAACTGGAGCCGGAGGAGATGGCGCTCGACACCGCGCACGCATTGGGCGCTTCCGAGCTGGAAGCCGCGCCGCACCCGGCACGGCGCATTGCCGGCGCGGTGTACGTGAGTTGCTCCGGCCGTGGCGGGCCGCACTTCGGTGGCCCCAGCGGCGAGCTGCAGATCGTGCGCCGCGCGCTGGGCGACGTGCCGTTGGTGGGCTTTTTTGCCGGCGGCGAGATCGCCCGCCATCACCTCTACGGCTACACCGGCGTGCTGACCGTCTTCACGGCCTAAGAGCCTGTTTACGATCTCCCAGGGGTCGCGCAAGCACTTGGCCGGGATGGGATGCAAGGCGCAAAACGAAGCCGGGCTAATGCCCGGCGAGGCTTTGCAACGCTGCAGACCGCCCGGCCAGGTGCTTGCCCTTCGGGTTGGGCCGAAATCGGGTGATTTGTCCACCAAATCCCTTGCATGGGCATCAGCCCATGCGGCGGCATGTTGGCGGCCAACTCATCCCGATTGCGTCCCAACGCGACCCCTGGGAGATCGTAAACAGGCTCTAAGCCCGGTTCAACCCTTGTGACACAGCGGCCCGTCGACCGGGTTCTCCAGGCTGTGAGCGATGGCGCTCACCAGTGCATGCGCCTCCTCGGCCGTGAAGCGTTCCATCAGGCTGCGGGCCACCGCTGCCGGTAGCCGCACCGTGCCGGCGCTGCCGTCGGCGCGCGTGAAGCGCACCCCGGCTACCTGGTGGCTGACCCAGTCCGGCCGCGCCTCGGCGCGCAGCATCTGTTCGTTCATCAGCGCTTCGTACTCGGCCTCAAGGGCCTCCAGCACGTCGTCGGCGGGTTCGTCGGCAATCCGGACCACGAACCCTTCCATCGCATCCTCCCGCACCTGACAGGCCAGCGCCCGGGCCGCAACCGCCTGCACGAAGCGCTCGCGCAGGTCGGCGTCGAAGAAGATGTACTCGGTGGCCATGGGGCCGCACGCTCGTGTGCTTATTTGTCCTTGAGCTTCATGATGCCCAGGGCGTTCATCACCATCTTCTCGAACAGCGGCTCCGAGGTGCCGGCCTTCATCTTGCGGATGAAGTACTTCTCGAAGGCAATCTTGGCCAGGTGCACCCACTTGCCCTGCGAGAACCAGTTCACGTTGCGCGGCGGAATCTGCGGCAGCGCAACGAAGCAGGCGCCGGTGTCGCCGAAGTCGGCCAGGCACACCGCGTTCCAGGTCGCCTTGTGCGTCGGCTCCTGGCCGTCGAGCACCTCGCGCAGGTTGTGCGCCGTGGCCGTGACCATCGACTCGATCATGTAACCGGTCTTGGGCGCGCCGGTCGGCACCGGCGTCACCTCCACCGGCGGAATCGCCACACACACGCCCACCGCGTAGATGTTCTTGTATTTCGGGTTGCGCTGGTTCTGGTCGATCAGGATGAAACCGCGCGGGTTGGTCAGCCCTTCGATGCCGAACACCGCGTCGATGCCCTTGAAGGCCGGCAGCATCATGGAGTACTTGAAGTCCAGCACGTGTTCCTTTTTCGGCGTGCCGTCTTCGTTGTGCTCGGTGACGTACATCTTGCCGGCTTCGACCTTGGTGGTCTTGGCGTTGCAGATCCACTTGATGTGGCGGTCACGCATGACCGACTCCAGCAGCCCCTTGGAGTCGCCCACGCCGCCCAGGCCCAGGTGGCCGACATAGGGTTCTGCGGTGACGAAAGTCATGGGCACCTTGTCGCGGATCTTGCGCTTGCGCAGATCGGTGTCCATGATCATGGCGAACTCGTAGGCCGGGCCGTAGCACGAGGCCCCTTGCACCGCGCCCACCACCACGTGGCCGGGGTCCTTGACGAACTCCTGCCAGCCTTTTTCCGCGTCCACCGCATGGTCCACATGGCAGATCGACTGGGTGTGGCCCTTGGGGCCCAGGCCATCGATCTCGTCGAAGGCCAGCTTCGGCCCGGTGGCAATGATCAGGTGGTCGTAGTCGATGCTGCGGCCGTCGTCGAGTTCGATCTGGTTCTTCTCCGGGTGCACGCGCTTGGCACCGACGCCGATGAAGTCGATCTTCTTCTTCGCCAGCACCGGCGCAATGTCCAGCTCGATGTCGTCGCGCGTGCGCCAGTTCACCGCCACCCAGGGGTTGGACGGCACGAAGTGGAACTTCGGGTTGTTGGAAATGACGGTGATCTTGTCTTCCGCGCGCGCCAGTTCACGCATTTCATAGGCCATCGGCATGCCGCCGATGCCTGCGCCGAGAATCACGATATGGGCCATGGTGTTGTCTCCTGTAAATGGCTGTAGGGAAGCAGCCTGCATCGGGCTGCTCATCTTGTCGAACTTCTGGCTGATTTATATGCCCCCGGGGGTACGTTGAGATTGATATGGATCAAGCACCGGTCTCGCCGCACCGTAGGGCCCGCAGCAAGGTATAGCCCTCGCGCGCCTATTCCGCAAGGTGCGGGTCGGCCGGGTCCGTCATCCAGGCCCGGCACGGCCTCGGGCAGAATGCCACCGAACAACATCAAGAACAGTTCAGGAGGAGCCCGCCTTGCGCGACTTTGACGACACCTGGCCGCCCGAGCACCCTGCCGCGGCCCCTGATGCCCACCCCAACCAGTTTGCCCTGCTGCGCCAGCGCCGCTTCGCGCCGTTTTTCTGGACGCAGTTCTGCGGCGCCGCCAACGACAACCTGTTCAAGTTCGCCTTTACCGTGATGGTGACCTACCAGCTCAGCATCGGCTGGCTCCCCGCCGCCATGGCCGGGCTGGTGATCGGCGCGCTGTTCATCCTGCCCTTCCTCCTGTTCAGCGCCACCAGCGGCCAGCTGACCGACAAGTTCGAGAAGACGGCCATGATCCGCTTCGTCAAGAACCTGGAAATCGCCATCATGCTGCTGGCGGCCTGGGGTTTCATCATGGGCAACGTGCCGGCGCTGCTGGTCTGCACTTTCATGATGGGCCTGCACTCCACGCTGTTCGGCCCGGTGAAGTTTGCCTACCTGCCGCAGGTGCTGCACGAGCGCGAGCTCACCGGCGGCAACGGCATGGTGGAGATGGGCACCTTCGTCGCCATCCTGCTCGGCAACGTGGTGGGTGGGCTCATCGTGGCCATGCCCGAAGTGGGGCACCAGAACGTGGCCATGGCCTGCGTTGGCCTGGCGGTGCTGGGGCGCGTGACGGCCGCGCGCATCCCGCGCGTGCCCGCCACCGACCCCGGCCTGAAGATCAACTGGAACCCGGTGAGCGAGACGTGGCGCAACCTCAAGCTGGCCCACGGCAACATCGTGGTGTTCCGCTCGCTCTTGGGCATCAGCTGGATGTGGTTCTTCGGCGCCGTGTTCCTGAGCCAGTTCCCCAGCTTCGCCAAGGAAGTGCTGCATGGCGACGCGCACGTGGCTTCGGCCCTGCTGGTGGTGTTCTCCATCGGCATCGGCGCCGGTTCATTGATGTGCGAGCTGCTCAGCCGCCGCCATGTGGAAATCGGCCTGGTGCCCTTGGGCGCCATCGGCATGACGGTGTTCGCCGTCGACCTCTACTTTGCCTCACGTGGCCTGCCCGCGAGCGAGGTGATGGGTCTGGCCGCCTTCCTGGCCCAGTCAGCCCACTGGCGCGTCATGGCCGACCTGCTGTTGTTGAGCCTGTTCGCCGGCCTCTACAGCGTGCCCATGTACGCGCTCATCCAACTGCGCAGCCCGGCCACGCACCGCGCCCGCATCATCGCCGCCAACAACATTCTCAACGCCCTGTTCATGATCGCCAGCTCGCTCATCGCGGGCGCGCTGCTGGCCATGGACGTCACCATCCCGCAGATCTTCTTCCTGGTGGGCCTGGCCAACGCGGTGGTGGCGCTCTACATCTTCCTGCTGGTGCCGGAGTATCTGCTGCGCTTCGTGGCCTGGGTGCTGAGCCACTTCGTCTACCGCTTCAAGGTCACGGGCGACGACAACATCCCGACCGAGGGCGCGGCCATCCTGGCCTGCAACCACGTGAGCTTTGTGGATGCGGTGCTGCTGCAGGCCGCCAGCCCGCGCCCCATTCGCTTCCTCATGGACCACCGCATCTTCAAGGTGCCGGTGCTGGGCTGGCTGTTCAAGCTGGCCAAGGCCATTCCCATCGCCCCGCGCCATGAGGACCCGGCCGCCTACGAGGCCGCGTTTGCCGCCGCCGCCCAGGTGCTGAAGGAAGGTGACCTGCTGGGCATCTTCCCCGAAGGCGGCATCACCCAAGATGGCACGCTGCAGGCGTTCAAGGGCGGCATCATGAAGCTCCTGGAGCAGCAGCCGGTGCCCGTGGTGCCCATGGCGCTGACCAACCTGTGGGGCTCCTTCTTCAGCCGCATCGAGCTGGTGGGCGGCAAGCCGACGGCGATGGCCAAGCCGTTTCGGCGGTGCATCTTCAATGCGGTGGGGTTGAATGTGGGGGCGCCGGTGGCTGCGGGTGAGGTGCAGCTGGAGGGGCTGCGGGAGCGGGTGGCCGATTTATTGGAAGTTTCTGCCCAGGGCTGATATAAACGTTGCGTGCTGACTTCATCTGCCAGGCTGAAGCCCGCAACCAAAGGGAGGCAAACGTAAATGCATGCAGTCGCGCCATACCTCGTTGAAGTAAAAGACGAGCGGCAACAGCCCCAAGATGTGTGGAAGTTTTATAAGAATGAGACGCTTCATGGAGTTCTTCTTGATTACTACAAAAGTAATCGAGGCCGCTACCAAGCTTCATCATCCCAAACAAATAGAATGTTTATGGTGTCTCGCGTATGTATGGGGTCAGACGAGTCGGTATGTGGCTCTTATCAGACTGGGCAACATGGCTTCGAGTCTGATATTTATAGCCTCACTAAGAAAAAGATAACGCATAAGCGGCAGGTGGACGAGGCTGACATGATGCCGTTCAATTTCGCTTTCTACATGCCAAAAAATGCCCCGCGTGCGCAGCGTGCAAGAGCTCTTTTGCTTCTGGGGCGATTCAACACTCTTGGGGTGCGGCATATAACGATCCCTCATTTGCAGGCTTACTTCAAGAATCGCTTCCCGGATTTTTCCTTGAGCATTAATCGGGTAGTTCCGCGAGTTGTTCTCGAAACGATGCTCGCGCAGGGAACTTTGAAGACGATTCGGCTAATTAAGAAAGGACTTCCGAAGGATGTTGCTGATGCACTATCCGAGGGAGATCGAGATCGCGTGCAAGATGTTGAGTTGGTAATTCATTCGAAAAAGCGAACTCATTTTCAAGATGTCGACTGGCTGCTACAAGCTATCAGTGGAAAGACATCGCCGACTGATGTTGTGACAGTGAAGTCTTTCCCACATGATGCGATAAAACTGGAGATTCGAGTCGATGGGAATACGCGAACCGTAGACCTTGGGAATACGGGAAAGCTTTCCTCGAACATCGAGATTCCTTCGGTAAAGCTTGACGCCAATGGCCATCCGAATATGAAAAGTTGGCTTGCTGAAGCGGATGTTTTGGCCACCGATATCGTTGATTCTTGGGGTGCAGGTAAGCACAGGTGGCAGTCGCAGCCATAGCTCAAAGGGAGGTATTGTGTTTAGCAAAATCAACCCTGGGCAAATAGTTCGAGCTCACTGGCGATCCTTTACCGATGATTCAACTGGGGAGATATCGGCATGGGAAGTGGCTCTGCATACGATTGTCCCTGCCGTGGTGGCTGGCACATACGTGAACTTTGCAGACGGCATATCTGAGAATGCGGCTGGCATCGTTGTCTCGGCGGCAAGTATTGCCGCAGGGCTTCTCCTGAATCTCTTGGTGCTTATTTACACACTTCTGTATAACGCCAAGAGTGCCGCTGATCCAATACGAAACTTGGATGCTTTTCGACAAGTATGCGATGAGGCTTTGGCAACTATTGCCTATTGCATACTGCTTTGCTTGATTTTGGTGCTGAGCGCTTTTTGCTCCCTTGCGCCCAAGTCTTCTGCACTCTCTCTGACTGGACAGTTTGGAACGCTTTATGTCGGCACGTCCATTGTTTTGTGCCTCCTTATCATTCTCAAGCGTGTGTATGCTTTAGTCCACTTTGAAATGGTGCGCTAGTCGCAGCATCATTGTCAGGTGATGACGGAGGCACCCATGAAAAAACTCCCACTCAGCAAAGCCTTCACCCTGCTGGAGCCCGGCCCGGTGGTACTCATCACCACCCATGACGGTCAGCACCCCAACATCATGACGATCTCGTGGACCATGGTGGTGGACTTCACGCCGGTGTTTGCCATCACCACCGGGCCGTGGAACCATTCCTTTGCCGCCATGCGCAAGACCAAAGAGTGCGTGATTGCCATCCCCACGGTGGACCTGCTCGACAAGGTAGTGGGTGTGGGCACCTGTTCGGGCACCGACACCGACAAGTTCGCCAAATTCAAACTCACGCCGCTGCCGGCCAGCCAGGTCAAGGCGCCGCTGATCAAGGAGTGCCTGGCTAACATCGAGTGCCAGGTGATCGACTACAACAAGAAGCACAGCATCGTCATCCTGCAAGGCGTGGCCGCCTGGGTGGATGCCACGCGCAAGGAGCGGCGCATGCTGCATGCCGTGGGCGACGGCACCTTCATTGCCGACGGCCGCAAGCTGGACCGCCGCAAAGCGATGCGCTCCAAACTCCCGGCGGGCGTGTAGCCCTCAGGCAGCGATCAGCGCACTGGTGACCGTGCGTAACCGAGGGTGGCAAAGGCCGGGGCCAGCGTTAAGATGAAGCGCAAAACAACCAGGAGCCACGTCACCATGACCACAGCCCCCTTTCACTGGCGCTTCTTCCGTGCCGGCGGTTTCGATCAGGTCCGGCTCGACACCGCCGAAGAACTGCTGGCCATCGACCAGCTCGACCAGAAACTCTGGGTGGCGCTCTCGTGCCCGGTCAAGGGCATCGAGTTCGACAGCCGCACCTTGAGCTTTGTGGATAGCGATGCCGATGCGCAGGTACGTGCGCCCGAGCTGATCGCCGCCGTGCAATGGGCCGGTGCTCGCCTGAAGAATCCCGAGGTGCTGGCGCAGCAACTGCCGGGCGTGCCGCTGGACGCCATCCGTGACGATGACGCCGAGGGCTTGCAGATTGCCATAGCCGCGCGCGAGTTGCTGGCCGACATCGGTGGTGGCCATGAGGGCATGGTGACGGTGGAGGCGGCCAGTGCCGCCCAGGTGCGTTATGCCAAACGGGCGCTGGCAGCGTGGCAGGCCGCCGGCCAGGCGGCGCAGCCGCTGGGTGATGCCACCGAGGCCGCCCATGCCGCGCTGACGGCGGTGGCCGAGAAAGTGGAAGACTGGTTCGTGCGCTGCCGGCTGGCGGCGTTCGACACGCGCGCGGGCGACGCACTCAATGCGGCCGGCGACACCCTGAGCAGCCTGGGCAGTGGCGGCCCGCTCGCCGCCGATGCCGACAGCATTGCCGCGCTGCCGCTGGCGCGCGTGCAGGCCGGTGCGGCACTGCCGCTGGGCGCCGGCCTCAACCCGGCCTGGGCCGCGCGCATGGCCACCCTGTGCGATGCGGCCGTGACGCCGCTGCTGGGCAGCCGCGAGGCGCTGAGCGAGGCCGACTGGCTGGCCCTGAAGGACAAGCTGGCACCCTATGTGACCTGGCTGGCGGGCAAGCCCGACCCGGCGGCCGAGGGCGACGGCGTGCGCCTGCTGGAAAAACTGGCCCACTACGTGCGCGACCTGATGCCGCTGGCCAACAACTTCGTCGCCTTCCGCGACTTCTACACCCGCCAGGGCAAGGCCACGTTCCAGGTCGGTACGCTGTACCTGGACGGCCGTTCCTGCGATCTGTGCGTGGCGGTCAACGATGCCGGCCGGCATGCGGCGCTGGCCACGCTGTCGCGCATCTGCCTGGTGTATTGCGACTGCGTGCGCATCGGCGAGAAGCTGAGCATTGCGGCCGCCTTCACCGCCGGCGACTCGGACCAGCTGATGGTCAGCCGCAACGGCGTGTTCTACGACCGCCAGGGCCGCGACTGGGACGCCACCATCACCAAGATCGTCGACCACCCGATCAGCCTGCGCCAGGCCTTCTGGGCACCGTACAAGCGGCTGGCGCGCTTCGTGGCCGAGCAGCTGCAGAAGCTGGCGGCCAACAAGGCCGCCGCTTCGGAAACCCGTCTCATCACCAACGTGGTCGATGGCTCGAAGAAAGCCGCGACACCAGCCGCCGCGCCGCCGCCCTTCGACGTCGGCAAGTTCGCCGGCATCTTTGCCGCCATCGGGCTCGCCGTGGGTGCCCTGGGGACCGCCGTGGCCTCGATGCTGGGCGGGCTGTTTGCGCTCAAGTGGTGGCAGCTGCCCATCGCGCTGGCGGGGTTGCTGCTCATCGTGTCCGGCCCGGCGGTGCTGCTGGCCTGGTTCAAGTTGCGCAGCCGCAACCTCGGCCCCATTCTCGACGCCAACGGCTGGGCCATCAACGCGCGGGCGCGCATCAACATTCCGTTCGGTACCTCATTGACGCAGGTGGCACAGCTGCCGCCCAACGCCGAGCGCGCGCTGACCGACCCCTATGCCGAGAAAAAGGCGCCCTGGGCCTGGTACGGTGCCATCCTGGCGGTGGTGTTGCTGGCGGTGTTCGCCTGGTACCTGCGCGCGCAGCTGACATAGAGGGCTGGGCTGGGCGCGTTGCGGCATCCGGGGGAAGACTAGACCATCCAGGCCACCAGCGGCTTGGGTCGGCTCAGCAAATAACCTTGCAGGCAATCACACTGGTTGGCGATCAGGAAGTCCGCCTGTGCCTGGGTTTCCACGCCTTCGGCAACCACCCGCAGGTTCAAGTGCTTGGCCATCGACAGAATCGATTTGACGATGGCGGTGTCACTGGGGTCGTCGGGCGTGTCCTGCACGAAGCTCTTGTCGATTTTCAGTTCGTACAGCGGCAGTTTCTTCAAGTAGGCCAGGCTGGAGTAGCCGGTGCCGAAGTCGTCGATGGAAAAACGGATGCCCATGTTGACCAGTTCGATCATGCGCTGCTTGGTCTCTTCCCAGTTCTGGATGAAGAGACTTTCCGTGACTTCGAACACCAGCCGGTCGGCCGGGGCGCCGGTCTCATTCAAGATGGCGCGCACGCGGTTGGCAAAGTCGTCCTGATGGAACTGGTGCGGGCTGACATTGACGGACAGTGTGGTCTTGCGTCCAACCGTTTCCATCCGGACCAGCATGCTGCAGGCCTGCCGGACAACCCAATCACCCAAGGGGATGATGAGGCCGGACTCTTCGGCAATGGAAATGAATTCCAGCGGCGGAATGTTGCCGCGGCTGGGATGGTTCCAGCGCAACAGCAGCTCGCCGCCGATTTCCGTGAAGTCGCTGTCGAACTGCGACTGGACGTGCAATGTCATTTGCCCGGCGGCAAGCGCCTGTTTTAGGTCCTGCTCCATCGCGAGCCGTGCCTCGACCTCTCCCTGCATCGCAGCCTGGAAAAATGAGATCCGATTGCGTCCGGCAGCCTTGGCACGGTACATGGCGGTATCGGCCTCACGCAGCAGGTCATCAATGCCTTCATTGCTCTTGGGGAAGACCGTGATGCCGATGCTGCCCGTGCAGGTATAACGCCTGCCGTCGATGTCGTAAGGCGCTTCCAGTGCCTCATGCACTTTTCTGGCGATCATCATGGCGTTCAGGGCGCTGCTTTCCTCGTCCGGCCCGAGGTCGTTCACCAGCATCACGAACTCGTCGCCGCCCAGCCGGGCGATGGTGTCGTCGGTGCGCATGATATGGCTCAGGTGCGAGGCGATCCGGATCAGGAGCTGGTCGCCAACGGCATGGCCTCGCGCATCGTTGATCTGTTTGAAATTGTCCAGATCGACAAAAAGCAGGGCGCCCATCTTCCCGGTGCGCTGGGCCGAGGCCAATGCATGTGTCATCCGGTCATACAGCATGAGCCGGTTCGGCAGGCCTGTCAGTGCGTCCAGATAGGCCAGCCGGTAGGTGCTCTCCTCATGCTGCTTGCGCTCGGTGATGTCGCGCTCCACCGCCACCCAATGCGTGTACCAGCCTGACTCGTCGGCAACCGGGACGATGTCAATCTCGAGCCAGAACGCCTCGCCCGACTTGGTGTAATTGACCAGCTCTTCCCGAACAGGTTGCCACTTGCTCAAGGCGGCGCCAATTCGTTGGCATGCATCGCGTGCTGTGTTCGGGCCTTGCAGGAACCGGGGATTTCGGCCGATCGCCTCCTCGCGGCTGTAGCCGGTCCGGCGCGTGAATGCATCGTTCACATAGACGATGCGGGGGCCGGGTTCGCCAATCGGCTCGGCGTCGGTGACGATCACGACGTCATTGAGCCGCGACAAGCAGGCTTCGAGAAGCCGCAGGGTCTCATCCTGCGCCTTCAGATCGATTTCTGCATGCTTGCGCTCGGTGATGTCGCGCGCGATGGCGATGAAGCGCGCACCATCGGTCGGGCGACTGTCTTTTCTGGCAATGGAAAGCTCAAACCATTGGTCGCCATTGGGGTGGGGCACCTGGTACTGCTTTCCAAGCGAGAACCCTTGGGCATCGGCTTCCCGTACCGCCGCCATCCAGGTGCTGGCAGCATCGGCTGGCAGCATGTCGGACAGCTTGCGCCCAAGAAACGACACCGGGCGTGCGGACATGTCGTCGGCACGTGAAGAGCGATAGTGGTGGATGCGTCCATCCAGCCCCAATTCCACCAGCAGGTCCGGGATGGCGTTCAGGGTGCTTTCGAGATCATCGCGAATGCCTCTCAGCTCCCAGGTTTTTTCGCGCGCCAGCGCGATGGCCCGGGCCTTGCCGGTCATCAGCATCCAGGTGACCCAGCCAAACAGCAGGCTCAAGAGCACGCCCACGAAAGCCACTTGCGTATGCGCGACGTTGTCGAAACGCCGCTCGAAGCCCGGCAGTGTGGTGACATGGATTTGCCAGCGGTGCCCGCCCACGTCCAGCGCCTGCCTGCTGCTGAGCCGGGAGACGGATTTGCCACCGTCCTGGTGTTCGCTGCGAAAGAGCTGCGTCTCGGGAGACGCCACGTCGCTTTCGAAAATGGCCAGGCCGATATCGGTTCCCAGTTCAATGTTGAGTCCGGCAATCAGGTCAGAAATCCGGAAAGGTGCATCGACCCAGGCTACCAGGGCTTTGCGACGCTCCTCCAGGGTGTTGAGCCGTGCGCCATTGGCATAAATCGGCAAATACATGACGACGGCTGCCGGCGCATCCGGCTTGCCGGCATCCTGGACCAGCCGGAGCTTTCGGGACAGCGCCACATCGCCGCTGTCCCGTGATACGAGCAGCGCTTCGCGCGCCTGCAGGGTCATTGAGATATCGAAGCCCAGGGCATGGCGGTTGTCGTCAGTCAGCGGCTCAATCAGGGTAATCGGGGCGTAGGCGTCGCGTTCTCCATCCGGCCGAATGCGGTAACCCGGGAAGCCGCGTGTGCGCATGTCGGCAATGTGCTGCGCCTTGGCGGCCCTGGGAACATGCATGACCAGGGCAATGCCCTGGAGTCCTGGCTTCGACGCCGGCAGTTGCAAGGCCTGGACATAGGCAAAGAACTCGTCCCGGTTGATTTGTGCCGATCCTGCAAAGTAGCCCTTGATGCCGCGCAGCACCAGTTCATAGGTGGCCAGTCTGTCCTGGATGCCGCGGTTGATGCGGTCGACCTCCAGCTCAAAACTATGCTGGCGTTTAGCGATGGTTTCGTTCTTCGCGCCATGCCAGTACCAGAAGGTGATGGCCAGCATGAGCGCCGAAACAAGCAAGGCCCAGCCCAAGCTGGCGCTTCCTGTGCCTGTGATGATGTCCCTGATTCGGCGATGATTTGGAGAGGTGCTCATGCGGTTATCTGATTTGACATGACATCGCGATGCCCCAGCGTACCAATTCAGTCTGTCGTGAATTCAAGAAGGCGACAAGTGGGGGAACCCTCTTGTCTCCTGCCGACGACACGGGGGATGCCTTGACGCACCAATACCCATGCTCAAATCATGGGCACGCAGATGGGGCGCCAGCGAGTCGCCGGCTTCCCATGGTTTTCAAAAACGGTCATAAGAGATAGGGCGTGCAGCAAGATCCCTGCCAGTTCTTGGCATCACGCAATAGTGGCTATTCGGCCCGCGGGGTTTGATGTGCCCGACCTGCAGGTTTTGTGACGGCGGCAGACCGCGCCGCAGGGTGCCTACACGCCGCGCGCGCGGTCGGTGTGGAACTGCTGGACGAAGGCACCAAAGCTGCCGGCATCCAGCGCCGCGCGCACCTCGCGCATCAGGTTCAGGTAGTAGTGCAGGTTGTGCACCGTGGTCAGCATGGGGCCGAGCATCTCGCCGCAACGGTCCAGGTGGTGCAGGTAGGCGCGGCTGAAGCCGTCGCGGCCGCCCAGCGCATGCGGCACGCCCGAGTTGCCGGCGCAGGCGTAGCACGTGCAGGTCTCGTCCAGCGGGCGCGCGTCGCTCTTGTGGCGTGCGTTGCGGATTTTCAGGTCGCCGAAGCGCGTGAACAGGTGGCCGTTGCGCGCGTTGCGTGTCGGCATGACGCAGTCGAACATGTCGAAACCCTGCTGCACGCCGTAGACCAGGTCTTCCGGCGTGCCCACGCCCATCAGGTAATGCGGCTTGTGCGCCGGCAGGCGCGGGCCGCAGTGGCGCATCAGGCGCTGCATGTCTTCTTTCGGTTCGCCCACCGACACGCCGCCCACGGCGATGCCGGGGAAGTCCAGCTCCTCCAGCCCGGCCAAGGATTCGTCACGCAGGTTCTCGTACATGCCGCCCTGCACGATGCCGAACAGCGCGTTCGGGTTCTCCAGCCGCGCGAACTCGGCCTGGCAGCGCTTGGCCCAGCGCAGGCTGAGCTCCATCGAGATGCGCGCTTCGCGCTCGGTGGTCAGTTGCCCTTTGGTCTTGGGGTCGAGCGAGACATAGGGTGTGCACTCGTCGAACTGCATCACGATGTCCGAGTTCAGCACGGTCTGGATCTGCATCGACCCTTCGGGCGTGAGGAAAAGCTTGTCGCCGTTGACGGGCGAGGAGAAACGCACGCCTTCCTCCGAGATCTTGCGCATCTCGCCCAGGCTCCAGACCTGGAAGCCGCCGCTGTCGGTGAGGATGGGCTTGTGCCAGTTCTCGAACTTGTGCAGGCCGCCGAAGGTTTTCATCACGTCCAGGCCCGGGCGCATCCACAGGTGGAAGGTGTTGCCCAGGATGATCTGCGCGCCCATCTCTTCCAGTGAGCGCGGCATGATGCCTTTGACGGTGCCGTAGGTGCCGACCGGCATGAAGACGGGGGTTTCGACCACGCCGTGGTTGAGCGTGAGGCGGCCGCGCCGGGCATGGGAGCCGAGGTAGGCGCCGTCAGTGGAGGCGGGATCGGTGGCGAGGATGTCGAATTGCAGCATGGTTCAGGATTGTCTGTGCAACAGCATGGCGTCACCATAGCTGAAGAAACGGTAATGGTGGGCAATGGCGTGGCGGTACAGCGCCATCACGTGCTCGTAGCCGGCGAAGGCGCTCACCAGCATCATGAGGGTGGACTTCGGCAGATGGAAGTTGGTGACCAGCAGATCGACCACTTTGAAGGCAAAGCCCGGCGTGATGAAGATCTGCGTGTCGCCCGACACCTGGCCACTTTGCGCCCAGGATTCCAGCGTCCGAACGGTGGTGGTGCCCACGGCCACGATGCGGCCGCCGCGGACCTTGGTCTCGGCAATGGCCTGCTGCGTGGCTGCGGGCACCTCATACCACTCGCGGTGCATGCGATGCTCGGCCAGGTTCTCGGTCTTCACGGGTGAGAATGTGCCGGCGCCCACGTGCAGGGTGACGTTGGTGCGGCGGATGCCGCGGGCTTCCAGCGCGGCCAGCACGCCTTCGTCGAAGTGCAGGGCAGCGGTGGGTGCGGCCGCGGCGCCGGGTTTGGCGGCGAAGACGGTCTGGTAACGCGCCACATCTTCGGCGCTGTCGCCGTGTTCGATGTAGGGTGGCAGCGGCACGTGGCCGTGCTGCTCCATCATCAGGTGTGGTTCCTCGTTGAAGCGCAGGCGAAACAGTTGGCCGCTTTCATCGGGCCAGCGGCCCAGCAGCGTGGCGGTGAAACCACCCACCATCTGCAGCACCATGCCCACCGGTGGCTTCTTGCTCACCTTCATGTGGGCGACGACTTCGAAGCCAGGCAGCACGCGCTCGATCAGCAGCTCCAGCTTGCCGCCAGTCGGTTTTTCTCCGAACAGGCGAGCCTTGACGACTTTGGTGTCGTTGAAGACCAGCAGGTCACCCGGCTGCAGCAGCCCGGGCAACTCACGGAAGATGCGGTCCACCGGCTGTGCGCTGCGGCCGTCGAGCAGCCGGGAGGCGCTGCGCTCGGCAGCCGGGTGCTGGGCGATCAGCTCGGGGGGGAGTTCGAAATCGAAATCGCTGAGGGTGTGGACGCGCGTGGCGTCAGGGGAAGCATGGTGCATGTGCTTGAGGGTTGGACGAACCCGTGCCAAGTAAAAGACAAGGCAGAATTGTCCCATGACCGCGCCGCCGCCCGCTCCCGCCCGAAAAAAAACCGCCAAAGCTGCGGCCAAGGACGCTGTGGCGGGCGAGCCCAAGCGCGCAGAAAAAAGCCCGGCCCAGAAGGCGCTGGACAAGCTCAGCCTCAAGCGCGACATCGACCTGGCCCTGCACCTGCCGCTGCGCTACGAGGACGAGACGCGCATCACGCGGCTGGTCGATGCGCGTGAGGGTGGCACGGTGCAAATCGAGGCCACGGTGACGGCCAGCGAGGTGACGTTCCGGCCGCGCCGCCAGTTGCTGGTGACGGTGGAGGACGGCAGCGACACCTGTGTGCTGCGCTTTTTCAACTTCTACCCCTCGCAGCAGAAGGCGCTGGCGGTGGGGGCGCGCATTCGTGCCCGCGGCGAAATCCGCGGCGGCTTCATGGGCTGGACCATGATGCACCCGCATACCAAGGCGGCCGGCGGCGAACTGCCCACCGCGCTGACGCCGGTCTACCCGACGGTGGCCGGGCTGCCGCAGCCCTACCTGCGCAAGGCGGTGCTGGGGGGGCTGGCGCGGGCCGATCTGGCGGACACCTTACCGCCCGAGATTTCAAGCCAAATTGGCCTGCAGACCTTGTGGAATCTGCGTCAGGCGCTATCGTTTTTGCACCACCCGACGCCCGACGTGTCGCTGGCGCAGCTGGAAGACCACAGCCACCCGGCCTGGCAGCGGCTCAAGGCCGAAGAGCTGCTGGCGCAGCAGCTGTCGCAGTTGCAGTCGCGCCGCGAGCGCGCCCACCTGCGTGCGCCGGCGCTGCGGGCTGACGGCGCCGGCTCGTTGCACGAGCGGCTGCTGGCCGGGCTGCCGTTTCAGCTGACGGCGGCACAGCGCCGGGTCTGCGAGGAGATTGCGCACGACCTGGCCGATGCGATGCCCATGCACCGCCTGCTGCAAGGCGATGTCGGCTCCGGCAAGACGGTGGTGGCGGCGCTGGCGGCAACCCTGTGCATCGATGCCGGCTGGCAGTGCGCGCTGATGGCGCCGACCGAGATCCTGGCCGACCAGCATTTCCGCAAGCTGGTGAGCTGGCTGGAGCCGCTGGGGGTGCGCGTGGCCTGGCTCACCGGCAGCCAGAAGAAAAAGGAGCGCGCCGAGATGCTGGCGCTGATCGAACGCGGCGAAGCCGGCCTGGTGGTGGGCACGCACGCGGTGATCCAGGAGCAGGTGCAGTTCAAAAACCTGGCGCTGGCCATCATCGACGAGCAGCACCGCTTCGGCGTCGCCCAGCGCCTGGCCCTGCGCAGCAAGACCAACGGCGACGATGTGGAGCCGCATCTGCTCATGATGACCGCCACGCCGATCCCGCGCACGCTGGCCATGAGCTACTACGCCGATCTGGATGTTTCCACCATCGACGAACTGCCGCCCGGGCGCAGCCCGATCGTGACCAAGGTGGTGTCCGAGCAGCGGCGCGACGAGGTGATCGAACGCATCCGCGGCCAGCTGGCGGCCGGGCGGCAGGTCTATTGGGTCTGCCCGCTGATTGAAGAGAGCGAGGCGCTCGACCTGACCAACGCCACCGCCACCCATGCCGAGCTCACAATCGCGTTGAATGGCCCCCACGCTCCGCCGCTGCGCGGGTCGCTGCCCCCCCAGGGGGCTGCCCCCGTCTTGGGGCGGCCCGGCGACGGGGGTGCCGGCGTCATGGTCGGCCTGCTGCACTCGCGCATGCCCATGGCCGAGAAGAAGGCGGTGATGGCGCTGTTCACCAGCGGCCAGATGGGCGTGCTGGTCAGTACCACGGTGATCGAGGTGGGGGTGGATGTGCCGAATGCCTCGCTGATGGTGATCGAGCATGCCGAGCGCTTCGGCCTTTCCCAGCTGCACCAGCTGCGCGGGCGCGTCGGGCGCGGCACGGCCGCCTCGGCCTGTGTGCTGCTGTACTCCACCGGCGACGCACCACGCCTGGGCGAGACGGCACGCGCGCGTCTGAAGGCCATGGCCGAGACCAGCGACGGCTTCGAGATCGCGCGGCGCGACCTCGACATCCGCGGCCCGGGCGAGTTCCTCGGCGCGCGCCAGTCGGGCGCGGCGCTGCTGCGCTTTGCCGACCTGACCACCGACACCCAACTGCTGGCCTGGGCGCGTGAGGCCGCGCCGCTGATGCTGGACCGCTACCCGGAACTGGCCGCCAAGCACGTGGCGCGCTGGCTTGGCGGCAAGACCGACTACCTCAAGGCCTGAGGCCGTTTCAGGACCGGGGCCAGTCGCAAATTCGTAGCATCCGATCCACACGGGGCATGGGATTTCGGCCAAGGTGATTTAGACTCGTCCCATTCCACTTCAGGCAGAGCTGCCTGCCGCGCACTACCTTATTCAAGCAACGATGGCCACCGAACCCGCGAACCCGCTCGCTGCCGGCGATACCGCTGAGCTCTATCGTGCCGCCATCGGTCCGCGTGGCCAGGACTACTACCTGCGCCAGTTTTCCCGCTTCGATGCTGCCGGCAAAACCGGTGCCAGCTGGCACTGGGCCGCCTACTGGAGCACGTTCAACTGGCTGGTCTACCGCAAGATGTGGGGCCAGGCACTGGCCTACCTGGCGGCGGTGCTGGGCATGGCATTGCTGGTGTTTGGCGTCGGCAAGCTGGTGTTCAACTATTCCGACACCAGCGGGCTGCTGCTGTTCCTGGCGTTCCTGACCGCGGCGTTTGTCGTGCCGGGGCTGTACGCCAACGCCTGGTACTACAACTTCTGCAACGAGAAGATTTCCGCTGCCCTGCGCGCCACGCAGGAGGTGAAGGATGCGTGCGAGGTGTTGTCGACACAGGCCAGCAGCAACAGGCGCTTTTATGGTCTGGCCTCGGTCAATGTGGCGCTGATGGCGCTGCTGGCCGGCATGGTGACCTTCCTGTTCAACCCGGCGCAGGATCTGATGCAGTTCGCGCAGGTGGGGCCGGCCAAGCCGGGCGTCCCGGCCTTGCCGGAGATGGCGGGCGGAACCCAGCCGGTGGTGGCGCCGGCCAGCGTGACGCCGCCCGAGCAGCCGCCGGCGCCGGTCGCGCCAGTCGTGACGGCCGAGGCGCCCAAGCCTGAAGCTGAAGCACCCAAGCCCGAGGTTTCGAAATCTGAAGCACCTCCGACCGTCGTGCCCGAAGCGTTGGTCGGGCTGACCTCGGATGCCAAGATCGAGGCTTACCTGGCGCGCATGGCGGAGAAGGCCGCGGTGCCGAGCGACGAGAAAACCGCCGCCAAGGCAGCCGACCAGGCGGCTGTCAGCACGGCGTCGAGTGCCGCCCCGAAGGTCGAGGTCAAGGTGGCGGCGAAGGCGGAACCGAGCCCGACCGCCGCCACGCCGCCGCTGGTCGAGCCGGTGCGCCCGGTGGCGGCACCGAAGGCGGTGCAGGTTGCCGCTGCCAGCACGGACAAGCCCGCTCCGCCGAAAGTGGCACAAGCCAAAGCGGCCAAGGACGCTACGCCCAAGGCGGATGCGGTCGCACCAGCGCCGAAGACCGCCGCCAGCGCCCCCCCGGCGAGTAGCGACACGCCCAAGGCGAGCGCCAAGAGCAGCAAGACGAAGAAGTCCTGGTACGTGCAGGCGGGCGCCTTCGCACAAGAGGGCAATGCGCAGAACGTGCGCCTGCGGATCGAGGCCGCGGGCCTGGAGACCAGCACCGCGCCGTACGAGACCCAGGCCGGCCGCCTGATCCGCGTGCGGGTCGGCCCTTTCCAAGCCAAGGCCGATGCCGAAAAGGCCGCGCTGCAGGTCAAGGCGCTTGACCTGCCGGCCGTGCTGTTCAAGGAATAAGCACCAGCGCTCGGGCGGCCGCGCCTCAGCGCTGCCCGATTTTCATGTTGCCGAAAACGCTTTGCGCCTCGCGCGGCAGGCAGCGCCAGTACGGGGCGCTGGCCTGCACCTGGCCGCCCAATGCGGCGGCGGCTTCCCACGGCCAGCGCGGCTTGTAGAGCAGGACGCGGGCAATCGCGATCAGGTCGGCATCGCCGGCCTGCAGGATGTCCTCAGCCTGCTGCGGCTGCGTGATCAGGCCGACTGCCGTGGTGGGCAGGCCGCAGGCCTGGCGGATCTCGCGCGCAAACGGCACCTGGTAGCCCGGGCCGAGCGTGATTTTCTGCAAGGGCGAGATGCCGGCAGTGGAGACGTGGATGAAGTCGCAGCCCAGGGCTTTGAGCTGGCGCGCGAACTCCGCCGTCTGCGCCACATCCAGGCCTCCCTCGACCCAGTCGATGGCCGAGAGGCGAACACCCACCGGGCCGTCGAACACCTGGCGCACGGCCGCCAACACTTCCAGCGGAAAGCGCATGCGATTGGCCAGGCTGCCGCCGTAGTCGTCGTCGCGCTGGTTGGCCAGCGGCGAGAGGAACTGGTGCAGCAGGTAACCGTGCGCCGCGTGCAGCTCGATGGCGTCGATGCCGATGCGCTGCGCGCGCTGGGCGGCGGTAACAAAGGCGTCGCGGATCTCGTTCATCTGTTCCAATGTCAGTGCCGTGGGCAGCGCCTCGGTGGGCAGTTGCGGCAGGGCCGACGGACCGACGGGTTGCCAGCCGCCCTGCGCGGGCGACAGCAGCTGCCCGCCTTGCCAGGGCGCCGCGCTCGAGGCCTTGCGCCCGGCGTGCGAGAGCTGGATGCACACCGGCATCGGCGGCGCCAACTGGCGGGCGCGCTGCAGGGTGTCGCCCAGGGCTTGCTCCGTGCGCTCGTCCCATAGGCCCAGGCAGTCGGGCGTGATGCGGCCCTCGGGCGTGATGGCCGTGGCTTCCAGGGTCAGCAGCCCGGCGCCGCTGTTCAGCAGACTGCTCCAGTGCGCCAGGTGCCAGTCGCCGGCCTCGCCGTTGACGGCGGAGTACTGGCACATGGGGGCGATGACGATGCGGTTGGCAAGAGGCAGCCCGCCGCGTGGCGAGGGCAGGGTGTAGGGGGAGAACAGCAGGCTCACAGGCAATCCTTACGGGGTGGGGGGCAGACCGGGCGGTGTGCCAAAAATGTCGTGAGATTGTGGCACGTAGGAACGACGATTTGGCACAATGGATTGCCCCATGAAACAATCAGGACCCCTATGAAACTCCCCATCCTTGTTGCGTTGGCGTTGCTGGTGACCCAGCCGGTGTGGGCGCAGTTGCCGGCGCGCGACCTGAGCGTGGAATTGCGGCAGATCGAGGAGGGCAGCACCGGAGGCTATACGACCGGCACCCGGCCGCAGGCGGCGCTGCTGGCGCCGCAGCAGATGCTGGTGCGCAATGGCAGCAAAGCCTCGTTCAGCCTGGGGCAGACGATTCCGCTGCAGTGGGTGCAGTCGGTCTCGTCGACGACTTCGACCCTGTCGGTCACGGGGGCCGATGCCAGCAGCCGCGGCGGCTCCGTATCGCAGGCGCTGGTGTGGATGGATGCCGGCCAGAGTCTGGCGGTCAAGCCGCGCTGGCCGGGTGGCAAGCAGCCGGCGACGGTCGAGGTCGAGATGCAGTCGGCCAATCTGGAGCGGCGTCCCGGCAATGAACTGCCGGCCCAGACGCGCAGCCAGCTGGTCACCACGGTGGGTGCGCCGCTGGGACAATGGGTCACGATTGCCACCACCGGCAGCAGCCAGGTCAAGGACTCCTACAGCAGCGAGCGAGTAAGCGAGGCCCGGCGCCTGTTGCAGCTGCGGGTGTCCCTGCCCTGAGCCCGCCGTGTTGAATGTCACAATCGCCCCATGACACTGACCGAACTCAAATACATCGTCGCCGTGGCCCGCGAGAAGCATTTCGGCAAGGCGGCCGAGGCCTGTTTCGTGTCGCAGCCGACGCTGTCGGTGGCAGTGAAGAAAATCGAGGAAGAGCTGGACGTCAAGCTGTTCGAGCGCAGCGCCAACGAGGTGACGGTCACCCCGCTGGGCGAGGAAATCGTGCGCCAGGCCCAGGCGGTGCTGGAGCAGGCGGCCAACATCAAGGAAATCGCCAAGCGCGGCAAGGACCCGCTGTCCGGCCCGCTGCGCCTGGGGGTGATCTACACCATCGGCCCCTACCTGCTGCCCGATCTGGTGCGCCAAATGATCACGCACACGCCGCAGATGCCGCTGATGCTGCAGGAGAACTTCACCGTCAAGCTGCTGGAGATGCTGCGCACCGGCGAGATCGACTGCGCCATCCTGGCGGAGCCCTTTCCGGATACCGGCCTGGCGGTGGCGCCCTTGTATGACGAACCTTTCTACGCCGCGGTGCCGTCCAGCCATGCGCTGGCGCAGCGCGACAGCATCAGCAGCGAAGAGCTCAAGGCCGAGACCATGCTGCTGTTGGGCACCGGTCATTGTTTCCGCGACCACGTGCTGGAGGTCTGCCCGGAGTTCGCACGCTTCTCCAGCAATGCCGAGGGCATCCGCAAGAGCTTCGAGGGCTCCTCGCTGGAGACCATCAAGCACATGGTGGCCGCCGGCATGGGCGTGACGCTGGTGCCGCGCCTGAGCATTCCGAAGGCGGCGCTGGCGCCGAAGGCCAAGTCCAAGGGCGCGGGCCAGGAGCCGAGCTTCATCAAATACCTGCCGTTCAGTGGCGAGCCACCCACGCGCCGCGTGGTGCTGGTGTGGCGGCGCAGTTTCACGCGCTATGAAGCCATTGCCGCCTTGCGCAACGCCGTCTACGCCTGCGAACTGCCGGGTGTCAAACGCTTGTCCTGAGAGGAGTGGTGGTGACGGTACACAAGACCCAGCCGGGCATTCTGGCGCCCGTGCCCCAGGCCGGGCGTTATGTTTTTTTCTCCCTGTCTTCTGCGATCCCCGTTCAGCGTGTGCGTGACAGCCTGCAGCGACTGGCCACCCTGGTCGACGGCAAGGCGGTGGTGGTGGGGCTGGGTCCGGCTTGCGTGCAAGCCCTCGGCGCCCGGGTGCCCGGTTTGCATGAGCTGACAGCCATTTCCAACCTGGGTATCGAGGT
Source organism: Curvibacter sp. (assembly GCA_031426755.1). Lineage (GTDB taxonomy): Bacteria > Pseudomonadota > Gammaproteobacteria > Burkholderiales > Burkholderiaceae_C > Hylemonella. Next base: position 213,124 of record JASJPI010000012.1, on the reverse strand, counting down.
TCCATCAACCCCGGCGGCGCTGTGCTGCTGGCTGCGCGGCAGTGACCGGGGTGACTTGCTGCAGCGCTCGCGCCAACTGGAAAAAGCCCTGGCGCCGGCGTTCGCATTGACCCGCGTGACCGACGGCTTCCGCCATGGGCGCGGCCCCAACGGCCATGGCCGGGACCTGACCGGCTATGAGGACGGCACCGAAAACCCGAGCGGGCGCGCCGCGCGCGCTGCGGCGGTAGCGCAAGGCCAGGGCGACGGGCTGGATGGAGCGAGCTTCATGGTGGTGCAGGTCTGGGCTCACGACCTGGACGCCTTCGACGCCATGCCCGCCGCGGCGCAGGACGACATGATCGGGCGCCGGCGCAGCGACAACGAAGAGCTCGACGATGCGCCCGCATCGGCGCATGTGAAGCGCACCGCGCAGGAGAGCTTTACCCCCGAGGCCTTCGTGCTGCGGCGCTCCATGCCATGGGCCGAGGGCGATCAGGCCGGTCTGGTGTTCGTGGCTTTCGGCAAATCGCTGGAGGCCTTCGAGGCCCAGATGCGCCGCATGGCCGGGCTGGAGGACGGCATCACCGATGCGTTGTTCCAGATCTCGAAGCCCGTGACCAGTGCCAGTTTCTGGTGCCCGCCCCTGTGGGCAGGGCGGCTGGATCTGCGCCACCTCGAATGCTGAGTACGCTGGTGTTGTCACGCAAAGCCGCCCTTTACCTGGACCTGATCCGCTGGAGCCGGCCGGCCGGCTGGCTGCTGCTGCTCTGGCCGTCCTTGAGTGCGCTCTGGGTCGCGGCCGACGGCTTCCCGGGCTGGCATCTGCTGGCCGTGTTCGTGCTGGGCACCATCCTGATGCGCAGCGCGGGCTGCTGCCTCAACGATGTGGCGGACCGCGACTTCGACCGCCATGTCAAGCGCACGGCGCAGCGGCCGGTGACCACCGGTGCCGTCTCGGTGCGCGAGGCGCTGTGGCTGGGCGTGGTGCTGGCACTGCTGGCCTTCGTGCTGGTGCTGACCACCAACCCGGTGGCGGTGTTGTGGTCGTTTGCCGCGTTGGCGGTGGCCATGGTCTATCCCTATGCCAAGCGCTTTTTTGCCATGCCGCAGGCGGTGCTGGGCGTGGCCTTCAGCTTCGGCATCCCGATGGCCTTCGCCGCGGTGCAGGGGCAGGTGCCGCTGCTGGCCTGGGCGCTGCTGCTGGGCAACCTGTTCTGGGTACTGGCCTATGACACCGAGTACGCCATGGTCGACCGGGATGACGACTTGCGCATCGGCATGAAGACCTCGGCCATCACGCTGGGGCGCTTCGATGTGCCGGTGGTGCTGGCCAGCTACCTGATTTACTTGTCAATTTGGGCTCTGGCCCTTGTCAATCAATCTCTGAATGCTATATTTTATATAGCAATTGTGGCCGCTCTGGTTCAAGTGATCTGGCACTACACGCTGATCCGCGAGCGCACGCGCGAGGGCTGTTTCAAGGCCTTTCGCATCAACCACTGGCTGGGCTTTACCGTCTTTGCCGGCATCGTCGCCAGTTATGCGCTGACATGAAAAAGCCGCCCCGTGGGGCGGCTTGAGGGGGCGGCGCTGCGTTACAGGAACGCAGGCGCTGCGGCCATTATTTCTGCTTCTTCGCTTTCTTGGACTTCTTGGCTTTGGCCTTTTTCTTGCTGGCCTTGGCTTTGGGCTGGGCTTCAGCCGGTTGCGGCTGCGCGGCCGGCTGCGCGGCGGGTTGTGCCGGCACGGCTGGCTGCGCCTGGGCGGAGGCCTGCGTGGAAACCGCCAGCGGCAGGGCCAACACAACAGCGCTGATCAGGGTGGAAAGCAGTTTGTTCATGGGGCAAATCCTCTCGTCGTTATGTTGGGGAGGCGCGGTGTCAGCCCAGGGCCGTGCGCAAACTGCACTTTAACCGCATCCGGGGCCTGTTTTTCAGTTGCGGCCGAATTCTTCGCCAAGTTCCCGGGCACGCTGCTGGGCCGCCTGCATGGCTTGCACGAACAGCGGCTTGACCTGGTGTTCCTCCAGGCGGGTGATGGCCGCATGGGTGGTGCCGCCTTTGGAGGTGACGCGCTGGCGCAGGATTTCCGGCGTCTCGGCAGACGCGTGTGCCAGCGCGCTGGCGCCGCGGAAGGTTTGCACCGCCAGCTTGTAGGCCTGCTCGCGGGTCAGCCCCATGCCGGCGCCGGCATCGGTCATGGCCTCCAGGAAATAGAACACATAGGCCGGTCCGGAGCCCGACAGAGCGGTGACGGTGTCGATCTGCTCTTCGCGCTCGACCCAGAGGAACTCGCCCATGGTGGCGGCAACTTCCTCGACCCGGCGTCGATCGTCCGGCGTCACACCGGGGCGGGGAAACAAACCGGTGATGCCCATGCCGATGAGTGCCGGCGTGTTGGGCATGCTGCGCACCACGCGGTCGGTGTCGAGCCAGCGCGCGATGCTGGCGCTCGGGATGCCGGCGGCCACGCTCAGGTGCAACGCGGACCGGGTGTGCTCGCGCACCGGCCCGGCGGCTTCCCTGAAGGTCTGGGGTTTCACGGCCCACACCACCATGCTGACGCCATGCAGAAAGTCACCGGCCTGCGCATGGGCCGTGATGCCGAATTTGTTCTGCAAGGCCTGCTGCGCTTCGGGAAAGGGCTCGACCACCTCGATCTGACCGGCTGGCAGGCCGCGCTGGATCAGGCCGCCGATGATGGCGCTGGCCATGTTGCCGCCGCCGATGAATGCAATGCGCAGGGTTGGATCGGTCATCTTCTTGTTCCTTCAATTCGCAGGTCACGAACGGTGTCACCTGAACAGGGTTGTGATTGTCGCCGCTCGGGAGCGACAGTGGCCCGGCGTCCGGCACGCGGGCCACACGGCATCAGCCGGCGTTGCCGCGCGCAGCTGTCAACAGAGCTGGTGTCGGCGCCAACGGGCCGGCGGACGCTCAGGTCGTGGTGGTCTGGCGCACGGCGCGTTCCCACTGGGCCATGCGTTCATGGGCCTGATCGCGTCCCAGCGTCGGCAAGAAGGTGCGCTCGGCACGCCACAGGCGACTCAGCTCTTCGGTGCCGGCGTACAAGCCGGTGCTCAGCCCCGCCAGGTAGGCGGCGCCCAGCGCGGTGGTTTCGATGACGTCCGGCCGTACCACGGGAATGCCGAGCAGATCGGCCTGAATCTGCATCAGCAGGTCGTTGGCGCACGCGCCGCCATCCACGCGCAGTTCGCTGACCGGGCTGCCGCCGGCCGCCACGGCATCGCGGCTCATGGCCTCCAGCAGGGCGGTGCTCTGGAACGCGATGCTCTCAAGCGCCGCCCGTGCGATGTGTGCCATGGTGGTGCCCCGTGTGAGGCCGGTGATGATGCCCCGCGCATCGGGTTGCCAGTACGGCGCGCCCAGGCCGGTGAAGGCCGGCACCATGATCACGCCCCCGGCATCGGGAACGCTTTGCGCCAGCGCCTGCACTTCCCCGCTGGCCTTGATGGCGTTCAGGCCGTCGCGCAGCCACTGGACCACGGCGCCGCCGACGAACACGCTGCCTTCGATGGCGAATTCCGGTTGCCGGGTGGGTTGGGCTGCGCTGGTGGTCAGCAGGCCGTTGCGCGAGGTCTGGAATGTGTGCCCGGTGTGCATGAGCATGAAGCAGCCGGTGCCATAGGTGTTCTTGGCCATCCCCGCCCGAAAGCACGCCTGTCCAAACAGGGCGCTCTGCTGATCGCCCGCAACGCCGCCAATGCGGATCGCCTGGCCGAGCAGTTCGGCCTGGACTGCGCCGTAATCGGCGCTGGAGGGGCGAACTTCGGGCATGAGCTGCGGCGGGATGTCGAGCAAGGCGAGCAGTTCGGCATCCCACTGGTTGCGGTGCACGTTGAACAGCATCGTGCGCGAAGCGTTGCTGACGTCGGTGGCGTGCACGGCGCCGCCGGTCAGCTGCCACATCAGCCAGCTGTCGACGGTGCCGAAGGCCAGCTCGCCGGCCTGCGCCTGCTGCCGTGCGCCCGGCACGTTGTTCAGGATCCATTGCAGCTTCATGCCGGAGAAGTAGGCGTCGACCAGCAAGCCCGTGCGTTCGTGAATCAGCGGGGCATGGCCTTGTTCCCGCAATTGCGCGCAGGCCGGTTCGGCCCGGCGGTCCTGCCAGACGATGGCATGGTGGATGGGCTGGCCGGTTTTGCGGTTCCAGACCACCGTGGTCTCGCGCTGGTTGGTGATGCCGATCGCGTGGATGGCCGTGGCGCTGATGCCGGCCTTGCGCAGCACCTCACGGGCCGTGGCCAGCTGGGTCTGCCAGATCAGCATCGGATCGTGTTCGACCCAGCCGGGCTGGGGGTAGATCTGGGGCAGCTCCTGCTGGGCCAGCGCAACGATCTGGCCTTGTTCGTCAAAGATGATGCTGCGTGAGCTGGAGGTGCCCTGGTCGAGGGCCAGCAGATAAGTCATGAGGTGATGCTTGGCAGTGGAAGGTCATTCGACGCATACGTCCAGGCGCACGCCGGCGTCGTCCAGCAGTGACTGGAACGGTGTGGGGGGCTCGGCGTCCGTGAACAGGCGGTCAATCTGCGACAGGGTGGCGACTTCCACCATGGCGGGTCGGTTGAACTTGCTCGCGTCCGCCGCCAGCCAGACTTCACGCGCGTGTTCGATGATCGTCTGGGCGACCTTGACTTCGCGGTAGTCATAGTCGCGCAGCGAACCGTCCGACTCGATGCCCGAGATGCCGATCAGCGCGATGTCGACCTTGAACTGGCGAATGAAGTCGACCGCGGCCTCGCCCACGATGCCGCGGTCACGTGGCCGCACGACACCGCCGGCCACGATGATTTCAAAACTCGGATTGCTGCACAGGATCGTGGCCACGTTGAGATTGTTGGTGATCACGCGCAAGCCCGAATGCTGCAGCAGCGCTGCCGCGATCGCCTCGGTCGTGGTACCGATGTTCAGGATCAGGGAGCAGTCGTTGGGCACCTGCTGCGCGATGGCGCGCGCAATGCACGCCTTGCCTTGCGAATGGAGCCGCTGGCGCTGCTGGTGGGCAATGTTTTCGGTTGTCGAGCTGGGCACCCGCACGCCGCCGTGAAAACGCGTCAACGTTCCCGCTTCCGCCAGCCGCTGGACATCCCGTCGCACCGTCTGCAGGGTGACGGCGAGTTCCTCGGCCAGTTGTTCCACCGTGGCTGAGCCGCGCGCGCGCACGACGTCGATCAGTTTGAGTTGCCGGGGATTGAAATTCACGATTCGCTCAGGTGGTAATTCATCAGCGGATGACTATAAACCGAATCAAAAAGAACGAATTTAAGGGAATACCAGTAGCAAAAACGAAAATAAAAGAATGACAATCGAAAAATTACGAACAAATAAAGACCTGCTTGCCGGATTCACGCACGAGTCCGGTGCAGGCCGAATTCTTGTCTTGGAAAGGTAGCTCGATGCAGCTGGTATTGGATGGCATCGGTAAGAAAGTTGGCGCAGAGACCTGGCTTCACCCCATGAGTCTGGACTTGCGCAGCGGCGCCGTGACGGTTCTTTTGGGGGCGACACAGGCCGGCAAGACCAGTCTGATGCGGCTCATGGCCGGGCTGGATGCACCCACGGCCGGCCGCGTGCTGGTGGACGGCCGGGACGTGACCGGCGTGCCGGTGCGCCACCGGGATGTATCCATGGTGTATCAGCAGTTCATCAACTACCCGTCCATGACGGTGGCGCGCAACATTGCCTCCCCCATGCGGCTGCGCCGGCAGGCCGACGTGGACGCCCGGGTGCGTGAGCTGGCCGCGAAGCTGCACATTGAACCGTTTCTGGACCGCTTGCCCGCGGAACTGTCCGGTGGCCAGCAGCAGCGTGTGGCCCTGGCCCGTGCGCTGGCCAAGCAGGCGCCCTTGATGCTGCTGGACGAGCCCCTGGTCAACCTGGACTACAAGCTGCGCGAGGAGTTGCGCGAAGAACTGACCCAGCTCTTCGCCACCGAAGGATCGACGGTGGTGTACGCGACGACGGAACCGGCTGAAGCGCTGCTGCTGGGCGGCTACACGGCGGTGCTGGACCAGGGTGAACTGCTCCAGTACGGTCCCACGGTCGACGTCTTTCATCGGCCCCGCTCGCTGCGGGTGGCGCGCGCCTTCAGTGATCCACCGATGAACCTGATGGCGGCGGAGGTCACGGCCGACGGCCTGCGCCTGCGTGGCGGCCCGGTCCTGCCGTTGGCGCCATCCGGCGCGCTGCCGGGCGGCGCCGTCACGGTGGGGCTTCGGGCCAGTGCCTTGCGTGTCGTTCCGCGCGAGCACGATGTGGCCTTGCCCGGCCGCGTCGAGCTGGCCGAGATCTCGGGATCGGACACCTTCGTGCACGTGGGCACCACCGCCGGAGAGCTGGTGATGCAGCTCACAGGGGTGCACTATTTCGAGCTGGGGGCTGCGCTGACGGTGTGGTTCAGCCCCGCGCAAGCCTATCTCTTCGATGCCGCGGGTGAGCTGAGCATCGCACCGCAACGAGCCCAAGGACAGTGAGATGGCGCGCATAGAACTTGATTTGGCGCACGCCTATCGGCCGAACCCTTGGCAGGACAGCGATTACGCGTTGCTGCCGCTGAAGATGACGTTTGAGGATGGCGGCGCCTATGCCTTGCTCGGCCCCTCCGGTTGTGGCAAGACCACCATGCTCAACATCATGTCCGGTCTGCTGGCGCCTTCGCATGGCAAGGTCCTGTTCGATGGGCGCGATGTCACCCGGCTCAGCCCGCAGGAGCGCAACATCGCACAGGTATTCCAGTTCCCGGTGATCTACGACACGATGACCGTGGCTGAGAACCTGGCCTTTCCGTTGCGCAACCGCCATGTTCCGGACGAGCAGATCCGCAAGCGCGTCGGCGAGATCGCCGAGATGCTCGACCTGAGCGGCCAGCTCAATCGGCGCGCCGCCGGCCTGGCCGCCGATGCCAAACAGAAGATTTCGCTCGGCCGCGGCCTGGTGCGCTCCGATGTTTCGGCCGTTCTGTTCGACGAGCCGCTGACAGTGATCGACCCGCACCTCAAGTGGCAACTCCGCCGCAAGCTCAAGCAGATCCACCACGAACTCAAGCTGACGCTGATCTATGTGACCCATGACCAGGTCGAGGCCCTGACCTTTGCCGACCAGGTGGTGGTGATGACACGCGGCAAGGCGGTGCAGGTGGGGCCGGCGGATGCGCTGTTCGAACGGCCGCAGCATACCTTCGTCGGTCATTTCATCGGCTCGCCGGGCATGAACTTCTTGCCGGCCGAAGTACAAGGCGCGAGCCTGCTCCTGGCGGGCCGGATGCTGCCGCTGCCGCGCCAGGCAGCGCTGCCGGACGGGCCGGTCAAGGTGGGCATTCGGCCCGAGTATGTGGCGGTGGCGGCATCCGATGCGGCCGGAGCGGTGCCCGCGCGCGTACGTCAGGTGCAGGACGTGGGCACCCATCTGATGCTGACGGCTGAGGTGCAGGGCACCCTGGTCAAGGCCCGTCTGGGGGTCGAGTCGCCAGAACGGGTGCCGGGTGACACGGTCTGGCTGCAGCTGGTGGGTGAGCACACCTGCTTTTATGTGAATGAGGAACTGGTGTCATGAGCGCTGCGAACAAACCCGTGAACCAGAAGGCCTGGTTCCTGATCCTGCCGGTGATCCTGTGCGTTGCGTTTTCGGCGATCTTGCCGCTCATGACGGTGGTGAACTATTCGGTGCAGGACATCATTTCACCCGAGCGCCGCGTTTTTGTGGGGACCGAATGGTTTGCCGCCGTGATGCGCGATCCGGAACTGCACGAGGCGCTGCTGCGCCAGCTGGGATTTTCGCTGGCGGTGCTGGCGGTCGAGCTGCCGCTGGGCATCATGCTTGCGCTGGCCATGCCGGCACAAGGTTGGAAATCATCGGCCGTGCTGGTGATGATGGCCTTGTCGCTGCTGATCCCCTGGAACGTCGTCGGCACCATCTGGCAGATCTATGCCAGGGCCGATATCGGGTTGCTGGGGGCGGCGCTGGACTACATCGGGCTCGACTACAGCTACACCGGCAATTCCTCCCATGCGTGGATCACGGTGCTGGTGATGGATGTGTGGCACTGGACGCCGCTGGTGGCCTTGCTGTGTTTTGCCGGCTTGCGTTCGATTCCCGACGCCTATTACCAGGCGGCCCGCATCGACGGGGCCAGCAAGTTCGCTGTGTTCCGCTATATCCAGCTGCCCAAGATGCGCGGCGTGCTCATGATCGCCGTGCTGCTGCGCTTCATGGACAGTTTCATGATCTACACCGAGCCCTTTGTGCTCACGGGTGGCGGGCCGGGCAATGCGACCACATTCCTTTCGCAATACCTGACGCAGAAGGCGGTCGGCCAGTTCGATCTGGGCCCGGCAGCGGCGTTTTCCTTGATCTATTTCCTCATCATCCTGCTGCTGTGCTTCATCCTCTACAACTGGATGCAGCGCGTCGGCACGGCGGACAAGCAGGGAGCCGGCCATGAATGAAAAACGTTTCCAGAAACGCACGCTTTTCCTGATCACCTATCTGGTGTTCGCCATATTGCCCATCTACTGGATGGTCAACATGAGTTTCAAGACGAACGAGGAGATCCTCTCAAGCTTCTCGTTCTTTCCGCAGCACTTCACCCTGGCGAACTACGCGACCATCTTCACCGATCCCTCCTGGTATTCGGGCTACATCAACAGCCTGATCTATGTCGCCATCAACACCGTGATCTCCGTGACCGTGGCGCTGCCCGCGGCCTACGCCTTCTCGCGCTACCAGTTCCTGGGCGACAAGCACGTGTTCTTCTGGCTGCTGACCAACCGCATGACGCCGCCGGCCGTTTTCCTGCTGCCGTTCTTTCAGCTCTACACGACGGTGGGACTCATGGATACGCATATCGCGGTGGCGCTGGCGCACCTGTTGTTCAACGTGCCCCTGGCGGTCTGGATTCTGGAGGGCTTCATGAGCGGCATCCCGCGTGAGATCGACGAGACCGCCTACATCGACGGCTACAGCTTCCCGCGCTTTTTCCTCACCATCTTCCTGCCTCTCATCAAGGCCGGTGTGGGCGTCGCAGCGTTTTTCTGCTTCATGTTCAGCTGGGTGGAGTTGCTGCTGGCGCGCACGCTGACCAGCGTCAATGCCAAACCCATCGTGGCGACGATGACGCGCACGGTGTCTGCAGCCGGCATGGACTGGGCCACGCTGGCGGCCGCCGGCGTGCTGACCATCGTGCCGGGCGCCATCGTGATCTGGTTTGTGCGGCATTACATCGCGAAGGGTTTCGCGATGGGACGGGTGTGAGCCCAGAGGAAAAGCCATGACGCTCAACCCGACAACCTCGACTCATTTTCAACAGCCCGCGGTCGCATACCGCAGCAAAGCCCAGCGGGCGCCGTGGAACTGGCTTTGCCAGGCCACAGGCGACGTCCCCTTGGGGGGAAGCGCCGCAGGCGCACAGAGGGGTACAAATGTTTGACTGGATGGCCTGGACCACGCCCGTGGCGGTTTTTTTCGTGTGCATCGTCCTGCTGCTGCTGGGCATGACGATGTGGGAGATCAAGTCGCCAACCGCGCGTCGCCGCGGTTGGCTGCCGCTGGAAACCACGCGCGGCGACCGCCTTTTCATCGGGCTGCTGCTGGCCGCGTACGTGAATCTGGTTTTCGTCGGCGCCGGCGGCACCTTGGCGCAATGGCTGGGGATGTCCTCGGAGCCTTCCGTCTGGTTCAGTTTCGTGTTTTCCATGGCTCTTTTGCTGCTGGTGATGCACAAGGGCTGAGCCTTTCCTTTCGCCCGGCTCCCTCCTTCCCCTGAGCCGGACGATCTCTTGAATCCCAGGGGGAGCGACTATGAGGAGACAGACATCATGAAGACGCGGTATACAGCGGTGGCCTTGGCGATAGCCGTCTTGACTGGGCCGGCGGCCATGGCGGGCGAGGCCGAGGCGAAGAAGTGGGTTGACAGCGAGTTTCAGCCGTCGACCCTGAGCAAGGACCAGCAGCTCACCGAGATGAAGTGGTTCATCGATGCGGCCAAGAAGTTGCAGGCCAAGGGCGTCAAGGAAATTTCGGTGGTGTCGGAGACCATCACCACCCACGAATACGAATCGAAGACGCTGGCCAAGGCGTTCGAGGAGATCACGGGCATCAAGGTCAAGCACGACCTGATCCAGGAAGGCGATGTGGTCGAGAAGCTGCAGACGTCCATGCAGTCTGGCAAGTCCATCTACGACGGCTGGATCAGCGACTCGGACCTGATCGGGACCCATTACCGCTACGGCAAGGTCATGAATCTCACCGACTACATGGCGGGGACGGGCAAGGAGTTCACCAACCCGGGGCTGGACCTGAAGGATTTCATCGGCACCAAGTTCACGACGGCGCCCGACGGCAAACTGTACCAGCTGCCCGACCAGCAGTTTGCCAATCTGTACTGGTTTCGCGCCGACCTCTTTGCCCGAAAGGACTTGCAGGACAAGTTCAAGGCCAAGTACGGCTACGACCTGGGCGTGCCGCTGAACTGGAGCGCGTATGAAGACATCGCCGAGTTTTTCACCAATGATGTGAAGACCATCGATGGCAAGCCAATCTATGGGCACATGGACTATGGCAAGAAAGACCCCAGCCTGGGCTGGCGTTTCACCGATGCGTGGCTGTCCATGGCGGGCACAGCCGACATCGGCACGCCCAACGGCTTGCCGATCGACGAATGGGGTATTCGCGTGGCGGCGGACAAGTGCACGCCGGTGGGGGCCTCGGTCGCCCGCGGCGGCGCAGCCAACTCGCCCGCGGCGGTCTATGCGCTCACCAAGTACGTGGACTGGATGAAGAAGTACGCGCCCAAGGAGGCCACCGGCATGACCTTCGGCGAAGCCGGCCCGGTGCCGGCGCAGGGGCAGATTGCACAGCAGATATTCTGGTACACCGCCTTCACGGCCGACATGACCAAGCCCGGCCTGCCGGTGGTGAATGCCGACGGCACGCCGAAGTGGCGCATGGCGCCGGGCCCCAACGGTCCGTACTGGAAGCAGGGCATGCAGAACGGCTACCAGGACGTGGGTTCGTGGACCTTCTTCAAGGGCCATGACGCCAACAAGACGGCCGCGGCCTGGCTCTACGCCCAGTTCGTGACGGCGAAAACGGTTTCGCTCAAGAAAACCATGGTCGGTCTGACGCCGATTCGCGAGAGCGACATTCAATCCAAGGCCATGACGACGATGGCGCCCAAGCTTGGCGGGCTGGTTGAGTTCTATCGCAGCCCGGCACGCGTGGCCTGGTCACCGACCGGCACCAATGTGCCCGATTACCCCAAGCTGGCCCAGCTCTGGTGGAAGAACGTGGCGCAGGCGGTGACCGGTGAGAAGACGCCTCAGGCCGCCATGGATACCTTGGCTGACGAAATGGATCAGGTCATGGCCCGGCTGGAGCGCGCCGGCATGGCCCAATGCCCGCCCAAGCTGAATCCGAAGGGCGATCCTGCCAAGTGGCTGAGCAACAAGGCCGCACCGTGGGCCAAACTGGCCAACGAAAAGCCCAAGGGGGAAACCATCAACTACGACAAACTGCTTCAGGCATGGAAGGACGGTAAGGTTCGCTGACCGGCTGGTCGGGTCGACGCCGCTTCGAGAGGCGCGTCGACCCGTGGTTGGATCGATGTCTGATCGGCGGACCCCCATCTGCCGCCTTCGATGAAAGGGTGGTTTGGCCTGCGGGCTGCCACAGTGCGCAAAAGTCATGAGTGAACCTCAATTTCCGCAACCCAGCTTACGTTCGCAACTCGTCCAGCGTTTGGCCGAGCCGCGTTTGTGGGATCTGGCCATCATTGGCGGCGGCGCGACCGGCCTCGGTGTGGCGCTGGATGCGGTGGCGCGCGGACTCTCCGTCGTGCTGGTCGAGTCGCATGATTTTGCCAAAGGCACTTCATCGCGTTCTACCAAGCTGGTGCATGGTGGTGTCCGCTATCTGGCGCAGGGCAATATCGCGCTGGTGCGAGAAGCGCTGCATGAGCGTGCCACCCTGTTGCACAATGCGCCGCATCTCGCGCAGCCATTGCCTTTCGTGATGCCTTCCTACCATTGGTGGGAAACGCCTTTTTATGGCATCGGCCTGAAGGCCTATGACGCATTGGCCGGCAAGGCCGGCTTGGGCGCCACCGAGTTCCTGAGCCGTGGACAGGTGTTGCAGTGCTTGCCCACGGCGCAGGCGCAAGGCCTGAAAGGGGGCGTCAAATACTGGGATGGCCAGTTCGACGACGCCCGGCTGGCTTTGGCGATTGGCCGCACGGCGGCGGCCCGCGGCGCGTTGCTGCTCAATTACTGTGCCGCCACGGACTTGGTTCATGACCAGGCCAAGGTTGCCGGCTTGATGTGCGAGGACCGCGAAACCGGACGCGTCTACCGGATCCAGGCGCGCTGCGTGGTCAATGCGGCGGGTGTCTGGGTCGATGAGTTCCGGCAAAAGGACGGCGACGCATTGAGCCGGCCTGTCAAACCCATGGTCGCGCCGAGCCAAGGCGTGCACCTGGTGGTTGACCGTGAGTATCTGCCGACCGACCATGCCCTGCTTGTCCCCAAAACAGGCGATGGGCGGGTGCTGTTCGCCGTGCCTTGGCTGGGTAAAACCATTCTGGGGACGACAGATACGCCGCGAAACGACCTGGCACGCGAGCCGGACCCGTTTTGTGAAGAGATTGACTTCATCCTTACGGAGGCGGGCCGTTATCTGGCCAAGGCGCCCACGCGTGCTGACGTTCGCAGTGTCTGGGTCGGCTTGCGCCCATTGGTCAAGCCGCCTGACGAGGAGGGGGAGAGTACCAAGGCCCTGAGCCGCGAGCACACGGTGTTGGTCAGCCGCAGCGGGCTGGTCACGGTGACGGGGGGGAAATGGACGACTTACCGGGCCATGGCGGAGGATGTTCTTGATCAATGCTTCAAGAATATAATATCAAAAGGTATCCGTCCGAAAGTGACCGCCAACTTAAAGCTTGTTGGGGCACCTCCGGATGGTGTCTCGTTATCAGTCAGTGCGCCTCCGGGGCCTCATTTGTATGGCAGCGAGCGGGCCTTGCTGGCGTCCCTGCCCGGTGCGGACATTGAATTGGGAGGAGGCTTGACCGAGGCGATGGTGCGCTTCGCTGCCCGTTACGAGTACGCGCGCACGGTCGAAGATGTGCTGGCGCGCCGGTCCAGGCTGTTGTTTCTGGACGCTGCCCTGGCCCGCCGCCTTGCCCCCCGGGTCGCCCGGATACTCTCATCCGAGACCGATGCGGACCCGCAGACGGTTGCATTTGAGGCGTTGGCTGGCCGGTATCTTCTTGATTTGGGACATAACGCTTGACGGCCGGAAATTAGTTTGGCATAATCAAAGGCTTCGCGTTAAAAGACGCGGAGTTTCTGCCCAGCGGAGACGGTGTGAGTGGTTCATGCCGAGGACGACGGGCCCAAGACTGACCGGGTGTTTTCGCGGTGCGAGAGCTGCCTGGTGCAAGTTGGGAATATTGAAATGATCCAGACTGAATCTCGGTTAGAAGTCGCCGACAACACCGGCGCGAAGTCCGTTTTGTGCATCAAGGTGCTCGGCGGCTCCAGGCGTCGCTACGCCAGCGTGGGCGACGTCATCAAGGTGAGCATCAAGGAAGCTGCTCCGCGCGGCCGCGTCAAAAAAGGCGAGGTCTACAGCGCTGTGGTGGTTCGCACGGCCAAGGGTATCCGTCGTGGCGACGGTTCGCTGGTCAAGTTCGACGGCAATGCCGCTGTGCTGCTCAACAACAAACTGGAGCCGATTGGCACCCGTATCTTTGGACCGGTCACGCGTGAGTTGCGTACCGAGAAGTTCATGAAGATCGTGTCCCTGGCTCCTGAAGTTCTCTAAGGACACCGCCATGAACAAGATTCGCAAGGGCGACGACGTCGTCGTGCTCACGGGGCGCGACAAGGGTAAGCGCGGCAAGGTTGCGCTGCGCAAGGATGATTCGCACATTCTGGTTGAGGGTGTGAATCTGGTGAAGAAGCACACCAAGCCCAACCCGATGAAGGGCACCACGGGTGGCATCGTCGAAAAGGCCATGCCGATTCATCAGTCCAACGTGGCTATTTTCAATGCGGCCACCGGCAAGGCTGACCGTGTGGGCATCAAGCTGCTGGCAGATGGCAAGCGCGTTCGCGTTTACAAGTCCAGCGGCGAAGAAATCAAGGTGGCATAACCATGGCACGTCTGCAACAACACTATCGTGAGAAGGTGGTCCCTGAGTTGACCGCCAAGTTCGGCTACAAGTCGCCCATGCAGGTGCCGCGTATCACCAAGATCACCCTGAACATGGGTGTGAGCGAAGCTGTCGCTGACAAGAAGGTCATGGACAACGCCGTGGGCGACCTGACCAAGATTGCTGGCCAGAAGCCGGTGGTGACCAAGGCCAAGAAGGCGATCGCCGGTTTCAAGATCCGCGAACAGCAGGCCATTGGCTGCATGGTGACCCTGCGCGGCGTTCAGATGTTCGAGTTCCTGGACCGTTTCGTCACCGTGGCTCTGCCGCGCGTGCGTGACTTCCGTGGTATCTCCGGTCGTGCCTTCGATGGCCGCGGCAACTACAACATCGGCGTCAAAGAGCAGATCATTTTCCCTGAGATCGAGTACGACAAGGTGGATGCCTTGCGCGGTCTCAATATCAGCATCACCACAACGGCCCAGACCGACGAAGAGTGCAAGGCACTGCTCGCTGGTTTCCGTTTCCCGTTCAAGAACTGAGGTGACCCGTGGCTAAAGTAGCTTTGATCGAGCGCGAGCTCAAGCGAGACAAACTGGTCGCCAAGTACGCGAAAAAACACGCGGAACTCAAGGCCATTGCAAACGACGCCAAGCGTAGCGACGAAGAGCGTGCAGCTGCCCGTCTGGGTCTGCAAAAACTCCCGCGCAATGCCAACCCGACGCGTCAGCGCAACCGTTGCGCGATCACGGGTCGTCCGCGCGGTACGTTCCGCCAGTTCGGCTTGGGTCGCGCCAAGATTCGTGAATTGGCTTTCGCCGGTGACATTCCTGGTGTCACCAAGGCCAGCTGGTAAGCGGTAGGAGAGATTAAACATGAGCATGAGTGATCCCATCGCCGACCTGTTGACACGCATTCGCAATGCGCAGATGGTGGCCAAGGCTACTGTGTCTGTGCCGTCTTCCAAAGTGAAGATTGCCATTGCGCAAGTGTTGAAGGATGAGGGCTATATCGACGGTTTCCAGGTGAAAGCCGAAGCCGGCAAGTCCGAACTTGAAATTGCCCTGAAGTACTACGCCGGCCGTCCGGTGATCGAGCGTATCGAGCGCGTCAGCCGTCCCGGCCTGCGCGTGTACAAAGGCCGCGACGCCATCCCCCAGGTCCAGAACGGAATGGGTGTGGCTATTGTGACCACCCCCAAGGGTGTCATGACCGATCGCAAGGCGCGCGCTACCGGTGTCGGTGGCGAAGTGCTTTGCTACGTGGCTTAACGCGGCATTGAGGAGAAACTGAAATGTCACGTGTAGGAAAAATGCCCGTTGCCATCCCTGCTGGGGTGGATGTGTCCATCAAGGCTGATCAGATCAGTGTCAAGGGTGCCGGTGGTGCCCTGTCGCTGGCTCAGTCCGCCCTGGTGACGGTGAGCAATGAGGGTGGCAAGCTGAGCTTTGTCCCCGCCAACGAATCTCGCGAAGCCAATGCCATGAGCGGCACCATGCGTCAGCTGGTGAACAACATGGTGGTGGGCGTGAGCAAAGGCTTCGAGAAGAAGCTGACCCTGATCGGTGTGGGCTACAAGGCCCAGGCCCAGGGCGCCAAGCTGAACCTGGCTGTGGGTTACTCCCACCCGGTGAATGTGGACATGCCTGCCGGTATCACGGTGGCGACGCCTGCCCCCACGGAAATCGTGATCAAGGGTGCAGACCGCCAGCGCGTGGGCCAGGTAGCCGCCGAAATTCGTGCGATCCGCCCCCCGGAGCCCTACAAGGGCAAGGGCATCCGCTATGCGGATGAAAAGGTCACGATCAAAGAGACCAAGAAGAAATAAGGAGCTGCAACATGTTGACCAAGAAAGAGCAGCGTCTTCGTCGGGCACGTCAGACCCGCATCCGCATCGCCCAGCAAGGCGTTGCCCGTCTGAGCGTAACCCGCACCAATTTGCACATTTACGCCAGCGTGATTTCCGGCGACGGCGCCAAGGTGCTTGCCAGCGCCTCCACCGCAGAAGCCGATGTGCGCAAATCGCTGGGTGGTTCTGGTAAAGGCGGCAATGCTGCTGCTGCCCAAATCATCGGCAAGCGCATTGCCGAAAAGGCAAAGGCCGCTGGTGTTGAGAAGGTGGCATTTGATCGTGCAGGTTTTGCGTACCACGGCCGCGTCAAGGCGCTGGCTGATGCGGCACGTGAAGCTGGCTTGCAGTTCTAAGCAGATCGGAATTTAAGATGGCTAAAGTTCAAGCAAAAATGCAAGGTAAAGGGGCCGAAGGTCCTGAGGACGGCCTGCGCGAGAAGATGATTGCGGTCAACCGCGTGACCAAGGTGGTCAAGGGTGGTCGTATTCTGGGTTTCGCTGCACTGACCGTGGTGGGTGATGGCGATGGCCGTGTCGGCATGGGCAAGGGCAAGTCCAAGGAAGTGCCTGCTGCCGTGCAGAAGGCGATGGAGGAAGCCCGCCGCAACATGACCAAAGTGTCGCTCAAGAATGGCTCGCTCCATCACCAGGTGATGGGTCGCCATGGCGCCGCTTCCGTGATGATGGCTCCGGCTCCCAAGGGTACCGGCATCATCGCTGGCGGTCCGATGCGCGCCGTCTTTGAAGTCATGGGCATCACCGACATCGTGGCCAAGAGCCATGGTTCAAGCAACCCCTACAACATGGTCCGTGCCACACTCGACGCGCTGAAGAACAGCACCACTCCTTCTGAAGTGGCTGCCAAGCGTGGCAAGTCCGTTGAAGAGATCTTCGCTTAATCGGAGACTTCAAAAATGACAACGCAACAAACAGTCAAGATCCAGCTGGTTCGCAGCCCTATCGGTTGCAAGGAATCGCACCGCGCCACGGTTCGTGGCCTCGGTCTGCGCAAGCTGGGAAGCAAGAGCGAGCTGCAGGACACCCCGGCAGTGCGCGGCATGATCAACAAGATCAGCTATCTGGTCAAGGTTCTCTGAGAGGCAGATGATGGAACTCAATAGCATCAAGCCCGCGGACGGTGCAAAACACGCCAAGCGTCGCGTTGGCCGTGGCATTGGTTCGGGCCTGGGTAAGACCGCTGGTCGTGGCCACAAAGGTCAGAAGTCCCGTTCGGGCGGCTACCACAAGGTCGGCTTTGAAGGCGGTCAGATGCCGCTGCAGCGCCGTCTGCCCAAGCGCGGCTTCAAGTCTCACCTGCTCAAGTTCAACGCCGAAGTCACGCTGACGGCACTGGATCAGCTGGGCGCTGATTCGGTTGACCTGCTGACGCTGAAGCAAGCTGGCCTGGTGGGCGAGCTGGCCAAGGTGGTCAAGGTCATCAAGTCCGGTGAAATCAAGAAGGCGGTCAAGCTCAATGGCATTGGTGCCACGGCTGGCGCCAAGGCTGCGATCGAAGCTGCCGGCGGCAGCGTCGCCTGAGCGGACTGAGGGAAGATCCACGTGGCAACTAACGCGGCTCAAATCGCAAAAACGGGCAAGTTCGGCGACCTCCGTCGCCGGCTGGTCTTTTTGCTGCTCGCGCTGGTGGTGTACCGTGTCGGTGCGCACATCCCTGTTCCGGGCATCAACCCGGACCAGTTGCAGCAACTGTTTCAAGGACAACAGGGCGGTATCCTGAGTCTTTTCAACATGTTCTCGGGTGGCGCGCTGTCCCGCTTCACCGTGTTCGCGCTGGGGATCATGCCGTACATTTCGGCATCGATCATCATGCAGCTGCTGACCTATGTGCTGCCGGCTTTCGAACAGCTGAAGAAAGAGGGCGAGGCCGGTCGCCGCAAGATCACGCAATACACGCGCTATGGCACGCTGGGCTTGGCCATTTTCCAGTCGCTGGGCATTGCCATGGCACTGGAGAGCTCCGCTGGTCTGGTGATGGCCCCCGGTTTCGGCTTCCGCATGACGGCCGTCGTCACCCTGACAGCGGGTACCATGTTCCTGATGTGGCTGGGTGAGCAGATCACCGAACGCGGTCTGGGCAACGGCATCTCGATCCTGATCTTCGGCGGTATCGCGGCAGGTCTGCCGGGTGCCATCGGCGGCTTGCTTGAACTGGTGCGTACCGGTGCAATGAGCATCATCGTGGCGTTGTTCATTGTGGTGCTGGTGGCTCTGGTGACCTATTTCGTGGTGTTCGTCGAGCGCGGTCAGCGCAAGATTCTGGTGAACTATGCACGTCGCCAGGTGGGCAACAAGGTCTATGGTGGCCAGTCGTCGCACCTGCCGTTGAAGCTGAACATGGCTGGCGTGATTCCGCCGATCTTTGCATCGTCGATCATCCTGCTGCCGGCGACGGTGGTGAGCTGGTTCAGCAGTGGCGAGTCCATGACGTGGCTGAAAGACATTGCTGGCAGCCTGACGCCGGGTCAGCCGATCTATGTGATGCTGTACGCGTCGGCCATTGTGTTCTTCTGCTTCTTCTACACGGCGCTGGTGTTCAACAGCCGTGAAACAGCAGACAACCTGAAGAAGAGCGGCGCCTTCATTCCGGGCATTCGTCCGGGAGACCAGACGGCACGCTACATTGACAAGATTTTGCTGCGTTTGACGCTGGCTGGCGCGATCTACATCACGTTCGTCTGCCTGCTGCCTGAGTTTCTGGTTCTGAAGTACAACGTGCCATTCTATTTTGGTGGCACCTCGCTTTTGATCATTGTGGTGGTGACTATGGATTTCATGGCTCAGGTGCAGAACTACCTGATGTCGCAGCAATATGAATCGCTGCTGAAAAAGGCTAATTTCAAGACTTCACTGGGCGGTTGAGCGACATGTCGAAAGACGACGTTATTCAAATGCAGGGTGAGGTGGTGGAAAACCTGCCGAACGCAACATTTCGCGTGAAGCTGGAAAATGGCCACGTAGTTCTGGGGCACATCTCTGGGAAAATGCGTATGCATTACATCCGGATTTTGCCCGGTGACAAGGTGACTGTTGAGTTGACACCGTACGACTTGACGCGAGCACGGATCGTATTCAGGGCCAAATAAATGGCATGGGTTCCGGAAAGTTTCGGGACAAGGCGTAAGAAGTTTTAGGAGAGTGAAATGAGAGTTTCGGCTTCGGTCAAAAAAATTTGCCGCAACTGCAAAATCATCCGCCGCAAGGGCGTTGTGCGCGTGATCTGCACGGATCCCCGTCACAAGCAGCGCCAAGGCTGATTGCAAGAGTTATAGAGGACGAAAATGGCACGTATCGCTGGCATCAACATTCCGCCGCATAAGCATGCTGAAATTGGCTTGACCGCCATTTACGGCATCGGTCGCACGAGCGCTCGCAAAATTTGCGAAGCCTGTGGCATTGCATATTCCAAAAAAATCAAAGATCTGACCGACGGTGATCTGGAAAAGATCCGTGACCAGATTGCTGCACTCACGATCGAAGGCGACCTGCGTCGCGAGACGACCATGAACATCAAGCGTTTGATGGACATTGGTTGCTATCGTGGCTTCCGTCATCGCCGCGGTCTGCCGATGCGTGGCCAGCGTACGCGTACCAACGCCCGTACTCGCAAGGGTCCGCGCAAGGCTGCTCAGTCTCTGAAGAAATAAACAGGCATTGAAAGATTACCATGGCTAAATCACCCGCCAATAATGCCGCGCAGCGTGTGCGCAAGAAAGTCCGCAAGAATGTGGCCGATGGCATCGCACACGTTCACGCGTCTTTCAACAACACCATCATCACGATCACGGACCGTCAGGGCAATGCCCTGTCCTGGGCCTCCTCTGGTGGCCAAGGTTTCAAGGGTTCGCGCAAATCCACGCCGTTCGCCGCTCAGGTGGCGTCCGAAGTGGCTGGTCGCGCTGCGCTGGAGCAGGGCATCAAGAACCTGGACGTCGAGATCAAGGGCCCTGGTCCTGGTCGCGAGTCCTCGGTGCGTGCACTGGCCGCTCTGGGCATCCGCATCAACATGATTTCTGACGTGACGCCGGTGCCCCACAATGGCTGCCGTCCGCAAAAGCGTCGTCGTATCTGAGCGTTGTACGCCCGGTTCGAACAAGTTTTTTTAACCAAGCCCACCGCCACCGGCCTGTCGCTGGTGGCTCCCACAGGCAACTGTGGAAGATGACATAGAAGGAAGCTCAAGTGGCACGCTATCTCGGCCCCAAGGCCAAACTCTCCCGCCGTGAAGGCACCGACCTGTTCCTCAAGAGCGCACGCCGCTCCATCAGCGACAAGGCCAAATTCGATTCCAAGCCTGGTCAGCACGGCCGCACTTCGGGTGCCCGTACCTCTGATTTCGGTCTGCAACTGCGTGAAAAGCAGAAGGTCAAGCGCATGTACGGTGTGCTGGAGCGCCAGTTCCGCCGCTACTTCGAGCAAGCTGACAGCCGCAAGGGCAACACTGGTGCCAACCTGCTGTTCCTGCTCGAGTCGCGTCTGGACAATGTGGTCTACCGCATGGGCTTCGGCTCCACGCGTGCCGAGGCACGCCAGCTGGTGTCGCATAAGGCCATCACGGTGAACGGCAATGCCGTCAACATCCCGTCTTACATGGTTAAGGCCGGCGATGTGGTGGCCGTGCGTGACAAGTCCAAGAAGCAGAACCGTGTGGTGGAAGCTCTGCAGTTGGCACAGCAAGTGGGCATGCCGGCCTGGGTTGAGGTGAACCTCGACAAGGCAGAAGGTACCTTCAAGAAGGTGCCGGATCGTGACGAGTTTGGCTCTGACATCAACGAATCGCTGATTGTCGAGTTGTACTCTCGCTAATCCAGGCGCATTTCGAATCCGTTCCCGGAGCGCGGGCCGCGCTGCCGGGTGCTTCACCAGCCTTACCGGTGTAACGAGCCGGGGGTATTGACAGGAAGTCTGCATGCAAACCAGTCTGCTTAAACCCAAAGCAATCAACGTCGAACAACTCGGCCCCAACCGCGCCAAAGTGGCGCTGGAGCCGTTTGAGCGTGGCTACGGCCATACGCTGGGCAATGCGCTGCGCCGTGTCCTGTTGTCGTCGATGCCGGGTTATGCTGCGACGGAAGTGACGATCGCAGGTGTCTTGCACGAGTACTCGTCGATTGACGGCGTGCAGGAAGATGTCGTCAACATTCTGCTCAACCTCAAGGGCGTTGTGTTCAAGCTGCACAACCGCGATGAGGTGACGCTGAGCCTGCGCAAGGATGGCGAAGGCGTTGTCACCGCCGGTGACATCCAGACGCCGCACGACGTCGAAATCATCAACCCCGACCACGTGATCGCCACGCTGTCGGCCGGCGGCAAGCTTGACATGCAGATCAAGGTCGAAAAGGGCCGCGGTTACGTGCCTGGCACGCTGCGTCGCCACGCCGATGAGACGACCAAATCGATCGGTCGCATCGTGCTCGATGCCTCATTCTCTCCGGTCAAGCGCGTCAGCTACACCGTCGAGAGCGCTCGCGTCGAGCAGCGCACCGACCTGGACAAGCTGGTCGTTGAAATTGAGACCAACGGCGCCATCACCGCTGAAGACGCCGTTCGTGCTTCGGCTAAAATCTTGGTTGAACAGCTGGCTGTGTTTGCCCAGCTCGAAGGTAGCGAACTCGCCGCCTTCGAAGCACCGGCAACGCGCGGCGGCACGCAGTTCGACCCGATCCTGCTGCGTCCTGTTGATGAGCTGGAGCTCACGGTCCGTTCGGCAAACTGCCTCAAGGCCGAGAACATCTATTACATCGGCGACCTGATCCAGCGCACCGAGAACGAATTGCTCAAGACCCCGAATCTGGGTCGCAAATCGCTCAACGAGATCAAGGAAGTCTTGGCTTCCCGCGGTCTGACGCTGGGCATGAAGCTGGAAAGCTGGCCGCCCGCCGCTCTCGAGAAGCGTTAATTTTTAAAAGCGGACCCGGTCACCGGGTCCGGTGCCCCAGGCAGTACCTGATACGGCTGCCTGTTATATAAAGAAAGGAAAGCACCATGCGCCACGGACACGGACTCCGTAAACTCAACCGCACCAGCGAGCACCGCCTCGCCATGCTGCGTAACATGATGAACTCGCTCATCGAGCATGAGGTCATCAAGACCACTGTGCCCAAGGCCAAGGAACTGCGCCGCGTGGTCGAGCCCATGATCACCCTGGCCAAGGAAGCCACTGTGGCCAATCGCCGCCTGGCCTTTGACCGCCTGCGTGATCGCGACAGCGTCACCAAGCTGTTCAATGAACTCGGTCCGCGTTTCAAGACGCGTCCCGGTGGCTACACCCGCATTCTGAAGATGGGTTTCCGCGTGGGTGACAACGCCCCCATGGCGCTGGTCGAACTGGTTGATCGCCCTGAAGTGGTCGAAGCGCCTGCTGCCGAGACAGCGAAGTCAGAATAAGCTATAATTCTTTCTTACCGCGCGATGGAGCAGTCTGGTAGCTCGTTGGGCTCATAACCCAAAGGTCGGAGGTTCAAATCCTCCTCGCGCAACCAACACAAAAGCCCTCTTCATGAGGGCTTTTTTGTATCCGCGGCAGCAGGTTGCTTGCCCGAGAGTCTCTGTGCTGGCAACATGCATCAGACCCGACTAGACTTGCAATCTAGGAGCGCGCATGAAAGTCATCGATTCCATCGTCACGCAGTCGGCCAGCATGGCTGCGATCCGGCGTGACATCCACGCCCACCCCGAATTGTGCTTTGAAGAGATCCGCACCGCCGATCTGGTGGCGCAGAAGCTGACCGAGTGGGGTATCCCGGTGCAGCGCGGTCTTGGGGGCACCGGGGTGGTGGGTATCGTCAAGAGCGGCTCGTCCGCACGCGCCATCGGCTTGCGTGCCGACATGGATGCCCTGCCGATGCAGGAGTTCAATACCTTTGAGCACGCCAGCCGGCACGCTGGCAAGATGCACGCCTGCGGCCACGATGGTCATACCGCCATGCTGCTGGCCGCCGCACAGCACTTCGCCAAGCAGCGTCATTTCGACGGCACGGTGTACCTGATCTTCCAGCCGGCCGAAGAGGGCGGTGGTGGTGCGCGTGAAATGATGCGTGACGGGCTGTTCGAAAAGTTCCCGATGGAGGCCGTCTTCGGCATGCACAACTGGCCGGGTATGCCGGTTGGCAGCTTTGCCGTCAGCCCGGGGCCCGTCATGGCTTCCAGCAATGAGTTCAAGATCACCCTGCACGGCAAGGGTGGCCATGCGGCCTTGCCGCACAATGCCATCGATCCGGTGCCGGTGGCGTGCCAGATCGTCCAGGCCTTCCAGACCATCATCAGCCGTAACAAGAAGCCGATCGATGCTGGCGTCATCTCCGTCACCATGATCCACGCTGGCGAGGCTAACAATGTCATCCCGGATCGGTGTGAATTGCAGGGCACGGTGCGTACTTTCACCCTGGACGTACTGGACCTGATCGAGCAGCGCATGCGCCAGATCGCCGAGCACACCTGCGCGGCTTATGGCGTGAGCTGCGAATTCGAGTTCGAACGCAACTACCCACCCACCATCAACTCCGCGCACGAGGCGGAATTTGCGCGCCAGGTCATGGGGGGCATCGTTGGTGAAGCCCAGGTGCTGCGCCAGGAGCCCACCATGGGGGCGGAAGATTTTGCCTACATGCTGCAGGCGAAGCCGGGTGCCTATTGCTTCATCGGCAATGGTGACGGCGTGCACCGCGAGATGGGGCATGGCGGGGGGCCCTGCACGCTGCACAACCCGAGCTACGACTTCAACGATGAGCTGATTCCGCTGGGCGCCACCTACTGGGTCAAGCTCGCAGAAGCCTGGCTGGCCCCGGACGACTGATCAGGATTTATCGCAAAAGCCGCGGCTGGCGGCAATTTGCAGCAGGCCGTCGAAGATCAGGCTGTCGACCAGTTCGAACGGGACGGACATGCTGGGCGCCATCTTCCAGCCGGCGCCACCGGCCATGACGCACCAGGGTTCCGTCCCGCAATGTTGGCGCACATGCTGCACCATGCGTTCCATGGCGCCGGCGATGGCATAGGTGCCGCCGCTGGTCAGGGCGTCGCTGGTGTTGGTGGGGAAGGGGCGTACTTCGCCGGTGGGAACATGCAGGCCGGCGGTGCCAGACTCCAGCGCGCGCAGCATGATGCCGTGGCCAGGCAGAATGTAGCCGCCGAGGAATTTGCCACTGACGTCAATCGCCTCTACGGTCACGGCCGTGCCCACCATGGTCACCACGATGGGCCGCGGCGCGCCCATGGCCAGCATGCGGTGCCAGGCGCCGATCATGGCGACCCAGCGATCGGGGCCGAGCCGCGCCGGATGGTCGTAGCCGTTCGTCAGACCGGCTTCATGGCCACTGGAGACCACCCACTGCGGGGCAACGTCCCACATTTCCATCTGATCCTCGACGCGGTGCTTGACGGCATCGCTGGCCACGACGCAGCCGAGCATGCAGCTGGGTGCAGTCAGCCTGGCCCACGCACCATCGGCCAGCTTGTCGATGTTGTCCAGAAATTCGGCGCCTTGCGCCAGCAGATTGGCGCCAGGACGCGGCGCATCGAACAGCGCCCACTTCAAGCGGGTATTTCCAACGTCAATGGCGAGAAATGTCATGGTCATGGCTCAAGGTTGCCGCATTATCGACGCAGTCAGAGGCTGCATGCTGTCTCAACCTTGACGCCACGGCAGGCCATGGTAGCGCCAGCCGCCGCGGTGCCCGCGGTGGGCCTGCTCGTCCGGATCGCCTTCAAAGCCTTCGAGGATGTTGTAGGCCTCGATGCCGAGTTCGGTGGCGCGTTTGGCCGCGGCAATCGAGCGCACGCCGCTGCGGCACAGCAGCACAGCCTTCTTGCCCGGTGGCACGGCAGCCTGGATGCCGGCGTCGAAGCCTGGGTTGAGGACCATGCCAGGCCATTGCTTCCAGGCCAGGTTAACCGCATCGGGGACGAATCCGACCCATTCACGTTCGGCATCGGAGCGTACGTCAAGCAGCACGGCAATGCCGGCTTTCCACCAGTTGTAGGCAAGCTGCGGCGAGACATCGCCGGCATAGCCTGCAGCGGGACGCACGTTCAACAGCAAGGCGCCACCGGCATCATGGCGCAGGCCGGAACTCGGGTTGGCTGGAACGGCCTCGTCGATACGGTGCGGCTTCGGCAGGTTGAGCGTATCCATGATGGCCTTGAATTCGGCCAGGGACTTGCCGGCCACGCGCGCATTGCCGGTCTTCTCTGCACCAATGGTCGATTGCGTACGTCCCTGATAGTCGTGGCCAGGCCGGACCACCGTGTCGTCTGGCAGGGCGAACAGGACCTGCGTCAGGCTGTGATGGAGCGCTTCGGCACTGCCGGACTGGAAGTCGGTGCGGCCACAGCCGTTGATGAGCAAGGTGTCGCCGGTGAATACATGACTCTGCTTGTTCGTCTGCCACAGATAGCTCATGCTGCCGGCCGTGTGGCCTGGGGTGTGCAGGGCGCGGATGGTTTGGCTGCCGAATTTCAGCGTGCTGCCATCGGCAAGCTGGATGGCGGCGGTGCGAATGCCGCAGGCTTCGGGTGCTGCCGTCTGCGCGCCCGTGTGCTCGGCCAGTCGTCCGGCACTGGTGATGTGATCGGCATGGGCATGGGTCTCAACAGTCCACAGCAGCTTCAGACCGTACTCGCGCAGCACCTGCAGGTCGCGCTCGAGTTGATCGTCCACCGGATCGATGATGAGGGCGTCTCGCGAGGTTTCGTCGAACAGCACATAGGTGTAGGTGCAGGACGCAGGATCGAAGAGCTGGATAGGGTTCATGGGGTGCGCAAGGGGCGGGAGGACGCTCAGCCGGAAACAGAACTGCAACTCTAAAGGATTATTGGCCTGGCGTACGGGGCGACACTGGGCGGGTCTAGGCCGGCGTTAGTTGCGGGCGATGCAATGAATTGGGCGCACCGCACAACTACAGCGTCGGTGCAGGCGGTGGGACTGTGTCCACCCATGTGAACGCTGAAAGAAATTGCGCCTGTCAACGGTGTCTCCTCTGCGGTGCACATACGCGCAGAAAAGTAAAAACAGCTTTATGGCGGGCGGCTCGTGACCTTGGTGAAAACCCCTAGATCCCGCAGTGAGTCAAAGGGGAGAGAATCACGGCCGAGATGGTAAGCAAACTCATCTTTTCTACAACTGGAGATTACCGTGACCGATAACAAAACCCCCCGTCGTCGCAGCCTGCTCAAGGGCGCCGCACTTGCTGCTGGTGCCATGTCCGCCCCCATGGTGGCAACGGCGCAAACCGCAACGACCTTGCGCTTTCAGAGCACTTGGCCGGCCAAGGATATCTTCCATGAATATGCGCTGGACTTCGCCAAGAAGGTCAACGACATGGCCAGCGGCAAGCTCAAGATCGAAGTGCTGCCGGCAGGTGCCGTGGTGCCGGCTTTCCAGTTGCTGGAGGCGGTGAACAAGGGGACGCTGGACGGCGGTCACGGTGTGGTGGCCTACCACTACGGCAAGAACTCGGCCCTGGCCCTGTGGGGTTCCGGCCCGGCCTTCGGCATGGACCCCAACATGGTGCTGGCTTGGCACAACTACGGCGGCGGCAAGGCCCTGCTGGAAGAAATCTACAAGTCGCTCGGCATGGATGTGGTGTCCTACCTGTATGGCCCCATGCCCACCCAGCCCTTCGGCTGGTTCAAGAAGCCGATCTCCAACGTCGCACAGATGAAGGGTGTCAAGTTCCGTACCGTCGGCCTGGCGGTTGACATGTACACCGACATGGGCGCGGCCGTGAACCCGCTGCCCGGCGGCGAAATCGTGCCGGCGCTGGACCGCGGTCTGATCGATGGCGCCGAGTTCAACAACGCCACCTCCGACCGCATCCTGGGCTTCCCCGATGTGACGAAGAACTGCATGCTGCAGAGCTTCCACCAGTCCGGCGAGCAGTTCGAAATCCTGTTCAACAAGGGCAAGCTCAATGCGCTGCCGGCCGAGTTGCGCGCGATCGTCGACTACTCCGTGCAGGCGGCCAGTGCCGACATGAGCTGGAAGGCGATCGACCGCAATTCCAAGGACTACATCGACCTCAAGAAGCAGGGCATCAAGTTCTACAAGACGCCCGATGCCATTCTCAAGACCCAGCTGGATTCGTGGGACAAGATCATCGCCAAGAAGAGCGGCGAAAACGCCCAGTTCAAGAAGGTGATCGAATCGCAGCGTGCCTATGCTGCGCGCGCCAGCCAGTGGCAGAACGACTACATGGTCGATTTCAAGATGGCCTACAACCATTACTTTGGCAAAGGCGCCAAGAAAGCCTGATAATTCCGGGCTGACTGATATAGCCTGAAAATTTCAGGCTATCTGATCATGCCAGCCATCCGGCTAGCCGGGTGGCTGGTTTGTTTTTTGTAGTTCCGATAGAGATCTGATGAGAGTCCAAACATTACTCCATACGGCGGATCAGATCAGCACCTGGGTAGGCAAGGCGTTTGCCTGGCTCATCGTGGTGCTGATGCTTCTGGTCGTTGCCGAAGTATTCAAACGCTATGCGCTCAATGCGCCGACAGCCTGGGTCTTCGACGCCAGCAACATGCTTTACGGCACCCTGTTCATGATGGGCGGCGCCTACACCCTGGCCCACGATGGCCATGTGCGCGGTGACTTTCTCTATGGCAGTTTCAGGCCGCGCACCCAGGCCAGCATTGACCTGGTGCTGTACATCGCCTTCTTCCTGCCCGGTATTGCGGCACTGACCTGGTCGGGCTGGAGCTACTTCCAGGATTCCCTGGCCATCCACGAGCAGACGTTCAACGCGGATCCGCTCCCGGTCTATCCGTTCAAGTTCATGATTCCTCTGGCGGGCGCACTGGTGCTGATGCAAGGTGTTTCCGAAATCGTGCGTTGTGTGGTTTGTCTCAAGACGGGCGAGTGGACGCCCCGGATCAAGGACGCCGAAGAGTCCGATGTGGTTGCTCAGCAGCTCGAAGGCAGTGAATTTGTCGATGAAGAAGCCAAGCAGTTGGCCATCGAGAAATCGAAAGGAATGAAGGGCTGATGATGAGCAATGCTGCACTTGGTTTGACCATGCTGTGCCTGATCGTGGTGGTGATCATGATGGGCTTCCCCACGGCGTTCACGCTGATGGGCTTGGGCATGATGTTTGGCTTCGTCGCCTTTTACGATCCGACGCAGCCCTGGCTGGACAACCGGATTTTTGACCTGATGGTTCAGCGCGCCTTTGGTGCCATGAACAACGACACACTGCTGTCGATCCCGCTGTTCGTGTTGATGGGCTACGTCATGGAGCGTGGCGCGCTGGTGGACAAGATGTTCCACAGCGTTCAGCTGGCGTTCCGCAAGTTGCCCGGTTCGTTGGCCGTGACCACGCTGGTGATCTGCACTTTCTGGGGTATTGCCAGCGGCCTGGTTGGCGCCGTGGTGGTGCTCATGGGTGTGATCGCCATGCGCCCCATGCTCAACGCCGGCTATGACACGCGTCTCGCGGCCGGCGTCATTACCGCCGGGGGCACGCTGGGTATTCTCATCCCGCCTTCGGTGATGATCATCGTCTATGCCGCCGTGGCGGGACAGTCGGTCGTCAAGCTGTACGCCGCTGCCATGTTCCCCGGGTTCTTCCTGGCACTTCTGTACCTGATCTACGTGATCGGTTGGTGCCTGATCAACCCGAAAGTCGCGCCCAAGTTGCCGCCGGAGCAGATGAAGGCACCCATCTCGCCGTGGGTCGCACATATTTCATCGAGCTACTCACGTTTCATGCTGCCCGCCTTGCTGATGGCGGTGGTTTCGCCCGCCAAGGCCTTGCGCAGCGGTGTTGAGGGCGTGAGCCTGAAATGGTGGCAGTTGCTGGCCGGCCTGATGCGTGCCTTGGCGCCGGTCATTCTGGCGGCGATTACCCTCGGCGCGGTCTGGTGGTATGTGACCATTTACTCGCAAAAAGACAACGAGCCTGCACCGGTCGAGGTGGCGCAGATGGCTGAAAAATCGGCAGCCCCGGCGGCTGAGTCGGTGCAAGAACCACCGGCGGCCAGTGGTCTGCAGGCACCTCCAGCCGAAGGTGACTTGCAAGCGCCTCCCGGTTCTGGTGATCTGGCGGAGCCCGCTGGTTCCGAAGCGAGTGCTGCCAAGGTTGAGCAAGACGAACCCCTGCAAGAAATGGGGGTCGGGGAGGCGACCGAGGTGCCCAAAGCGGAACCGGTGCCCGAGAGCTTCTACAACGGCTTCTGGATCGTTTGCCTCATCACGCTGGCCTTGCTGGGCTACTACTACTCGAAGTTCGACGCCGAGCAGTATGAGATCGTGTCCATGCTGATCCATTCGGTGGCGCCTTTGGCCATCCTGACCTTCGTGGTGCTGGGCGTGATCCTGTTCGGTATCACCACGGCGACCGAGTCGGCGGCTGTCGGCGCAGCAGGGGCCTTCCTGATGGCTTGGCAGGCCGGCACGCTGAATTTCCAGAAAATCAAGGAGGCGGTGTTCCTGACCTCCAAGACCACCTCGATGGTGTGCTGGCTGTTCGTCGGTTCGGCACTGTTCTCGGCCGTGTTCGCCATCCTGGGCGGGCAGCGTCTGGTGGAGGAATGGGTGCTGGGCATGAACCTGTCGCCGATGCAGTTCCTGCTGCTGTCGCAGGCCATCATCTTCGTGCTGGGCTGGCCGCTGGAGTGGACCGAGATCATCGTGATCTTCGTGCCGATCTTCCTGCCCTTGTTGCAGCATTTCCAGATCGATCCCATGCTGTGGGGTGTGCTGGTCTTCGTCAACCTGCAGGCGGCCTTCCTGAGCCCGCCGGTGGCGATGTCGGCCTTCTACCTGAAGGGGGTCTCGCCAGCGCATGTGACGATCAACCAGATCTTCGCGGGCATGATGCCGTACATGTTCATCGTCATCATCTGCATGGTGCTGATGTACATCTGGCCGGGGCTGACCCTCTGGCTGCCAAACTACCTGTACGGTGGTTAAGGCATAGCCACTGGGAGCGTGGATCAAGGGGGCGCGAAAGCGCCCCCTTTGCTTTGGAAAAACGGTAAGATTGACGTTTACGTAAACGTCAACCACAGCGGATGTGCTTCCCTTTCGGAGCACCACCGGCCGGGTTGACCCCGTCCTCTCAGGAAATTTCGCCATGACCGATCTGTCTGCCGAATACAAGGCGCTCGCAAACTACCGTCCCACGCACAAGGTGCGCTTCGTCACGGCGGCCAGTCTGTTTGACGGGCATGATGCGGCCATCAACATCATGCGTCGCATCCTGCAAAGCATGGGTGCCGAGGTGATTCACCTGGGCCACAACCGCAGCGTGGACGAGGTGGTGACGGCGGCGCTGCAGGAGGATGTGCAGGGCATTGCCATCAGTTCCTACCAGGGCGGTCATGTCGAGTATTTCAAGTACATGGTCGATCTGCTCAGGGCGCGAGGCGGTGAGCACATCCAGGTGTTTGGCGGCGGCGGTGGCGTCATCGTGCCGGCGGAAATCCGAGAACTGCAGGACTATGGCGTGGCCCGCATCTACAGCCCGGAAGATGGCCAGCGCATGGGGCTGGCGGGCATGATCGGCGAAATGGTCATGCGCTGCGACAAGGAACTGAGCACGCATGCACCGAAGTCCATGGAAGCCATCCGCGGCCATGGCGAGATGGCCTGGCGGGCACTGGCGCAACTGATGACCGCACTGGAGAATGGCCAGGCCGACGCCGCCCTGCTCGATGCCGTGCGCAAGCAGGCCGCCACCAGGAAGGTGCCCGTGCTGGGCATCACCGGAACCGGCGGCGCCGGCAAGTCTTCACTCACGGATGAGTTGATCCGGCGCCTGCGCCTGGACCAGAACGATGCCTTGCGCGTGGCGCTGATCAGCATCGACCCGTCGCGCCGCAAGAGCGGCGGCGCCTTGCTGGGCGACCGCATCCGCATGAACGCCATTACGCCGTGGAGGCAACATGCCCCCACGCTTCCCACTGCGTGTGGTTCGCTGCCCCCCGAGGGGGCTGGTATCGCCTTGGGGCGGCCCGGCGACGATACCGGCGCGCGCGTCTTCATGCGCTCCCTCGCCACGCGCGACACCGGCAGCGAGATCAGCGCCGCGCTGCCGGACGTGCTGGCTGCCGCCAAGTGTGCCGGCTTCGACCTCATCATCGTCGAGACCTCCGGCATTGGCCAGGGCGATGCGGCCATCGTGCCGCACGTCGATGTCCCGCTGTATGTCATGACGCCGGAGTTCGGTGCCGCCAGCCAGCTGGAAAAAATCGACATGCTCGACTTCGCCGAGTTCGTGGCCATCAACAAGTTCGATCGCAAGGGTGCCAGTGATGCACTGAGGGATGTTGCCAAGCAGGTGCAGCGCAACCGCGAGGCCTGGAGCACGCCGCCCGATCAGATGCCGGTGTTCGGCACCATGGCTTCGCGTTTCAACGACGATGGGGTGACGGCGCTGTACCAGGCGCTCAAGTCCCGCCTCATGGAACTGGGTTTGTCGTTGCAGGCGGGGCAGCTGCCGCTGGTGACAGTGCGTCACAGCAGCAACCAGACCCAGATCGTGCCGGGGGGGCGGACCCGTTACCTGGCCGAAATCTCCGATACCGTGCGTGGCTACAAACAGCGTGCTCGCGCACAGGCCCGCCTGGCAAGGGAAATCCAGCAGCTACGCGCCGCAGCGCGCATGCTGGAGGCGGAAAAGCCAGGTCGGGCCCAGGCGGCCGAGGCCTCGATCGATCTGGCGCAACAGCGTGAGCAGCGCATGGGGACGGCCGAACGCAAGCTGCTGGACCAGTGGCCGGAGATGCAGCAGGCCTATGCGGGCGACGAATACGTGGTGAAGATCCGCGACAAGGAGATCCGCACGGCACTGACCACCAAGTCGCTGTCGGGCACCACCATCCGCAAGGTGGCGCTACCCACGTACGAAGACCATGGCGAAATCCTCAAATGGCTGATGCTCGACAACGTGCCGGGCAGCTACCCCTACACCGCCGGCACGTTTGCCTTCAAGCGCGAGAACGAGGACCCGACCCGCATGTTTGCCGGCGAGGGCGATCCTTTCCGCACCAACCGTCGTTTCAAGCTGCTGAGCGAGGGCATGCCGGCCAAACGCCTGTCCACTGCTTTCGATTCGGTCACGCTTTACGGCAGTGACCCCGACCCGCGGCCCGACATCTACGGCAAGGTGGGCAATTCGGGCGTGTCCATCGCCACGCTGGACGACATGAAGGTGTTGTACGGTGGCTTCGATTTGTGCAGCCCGAGCACCTCGGTCAGCATGACCATCAACGGTCCGGCGCCGAGCATCCTGGCCATGTTCATGAACACGGCGATCGACCAGAACATCGACAAGTTCAAGGCCGACAACGGCCGCGCACCCACCGATACCGAAATCGAGAAGATCCGCGAGTGGGTGCTGGAGAACGTGCGCGGCACGGTGCAGGCCGACATCCTGAAGGAAGACCAGGGGCAGAACACCTGCATCTTCTCCACCGAGTTCAGCCTCAAGGTGATGGGCGATATCGCCGAGTATTTCGTGCACCACGGCGTGCGCAATTTCTACAGCGTCTCGATCTCCGGCTACCACATCGCCGAGGCCGGTGCCAACCCGATCAGCCAGCTTGCCTTCACGCTGTCCAACGGTTTCACGCTGGTGGAGGCCTACCTGGCGCGTGGCATGCACATCGACGACTTCGCGCCGAACCTGAGCTTTTTCTTCTCCAACGGCATGGACCCCGAGTACAGCGTGATGGGACGCGTGGCGCGCCGCATCTGGGCGGTGGCGATGAAGGAGAAATACGGTGCCAACGAGCGCTCCCAGAAGCTCAAGTACCACATCCAGACTTCGGGCCGCAGCCTGCACGCGCAGGAGATCCAGTTCAACGACATCCGCACCACACTGCAGGCGCTGATCGCGATCTATGACAACTGCAACAGCCTGCATACCAACGCGTTTGACGAGGCCATCACCACGCCGACAGAAGACAGTGTGCGGCGCGCCATGGCAATCCAGCTCATCATCAACCGCGAGTGGGGACTGGCCAAGAACGAAAACCCGAACCAGGGCGCCTTCATCATTGAAGAATTGACGGAGTTGGTGGAAGAGGCGGTGCTGGCCGAATTTGAGCGCATCAGCGAGCGCGGCGGCGTGCTCGGCGCCATGGAAACCGGCTACCAGCGTGGCCGGATCCAGGACGAATCGATGCACTACGAGATGCTCAAGCACACCGGCGAGCTGCCCATCATCGGCGTCAACACCTTCCGCAACCCGCATGGTGATGCCGTGCTGGAAAAACTGGAATTGGCGCGTTCGACCGAAGAGGAAAAGCAGAGCCAGCTTCAGCGCCTGGCCGATTTCCATGCGCGCCACGCGGGCGAGGCGCCGGCGCAGCTCAAGCGCCTGCAGCAGGCGGTGATCGAAAACAGGAATGTGTTCGAGGTCTTGATGGACGCCGTGCGGGTCTGCTCACTGGGCCAGATCACCAGCGCGCTGTTCGAGGTGGGTGGCCAGTACCGGCGCAGCATGTAAGCGCGGGTAGGCGACCTTCGCGACCGTCTCGCGGCTGGGCCCTTCGGCTGGCCGGCCCCGCCATGGGGCCAGGTCATGGCGGGCGAGGTCTCGCCCTGGGGGATCAGTTGTCGAGGTCGTCGTCGCAGCTGTCGACCAGTGCGGCGTCGTTGCAGACGTTGTTGCGCCCTTTCGCATAGGGAATCAACGGCTTGTCCAGGGGGCGCAGCTGGCGACGGCGCAGGCCGCGCAGCGACTGGGAGCGCTCCATGGCCTGGAGCACGCTTTCAGGCTCCATCATCAGGCTGAAAGGATTGAGTGAAATGGCATTGGTCCGCATGTTTATTCCCCGCTTCACACCGGTGTCTGGTGTGGTGAGTCAACTGTAGACACGCGGCCAAGAAATTTAAGTCGGCGTTTGGCGCTTTGCGCTGTAGGAACTTGTCCGACAGGGCTAACCCTTGATCCGTCGATTACAGCGCTGGTAAGGCGGCGGCCGTTAGCGCCTGCCAACGTGACAGAAATTCAGGGGCCGGAATGGGTTTGCCGAAGAGATAGCCTTGCACCTGGTCGCAGCCCAGCCGGCGCAAAAAGGCGAATTGTTCGGCGGTTTCCACCCCTTCGGCCACGCTGACCAGATCGAGGCTGCGCGAGATGTCCACCATGGCCTGGATGATGGATTCGTCGCTACGGTTCTCGCCGATGCCAATGATGAAAGCCCGATCGATCTTGAGGGTCTGAACTGGCAATTTCTTCAGGTACGAGAGGGAGGAATAGCCGGTGCCGAAGTCGTCCAGCGCCAGGCGGACGCCCAGGGCGCGCAGGTCAGCCAGCATGGCGAAAGCATCATCCATGGCCATGATGACGGATTCGGTGATCTCGAGTTCAAGGCGGTCCGGCGTGATACCGGTTTCGCGCATGACGGTGCGCAGCAGCTCCGGCAAGTTGCCGCGTTCCAGCTGCTTGACCGACAGATTGATCGACACCACCGGCACATGCAGGCCGGCCTCGTCCCAGGCGGCCACCTGGCGGCACGTTTCACACAGCACCCAGAAGCCCAGGTCCATGATGAAGCCGGTTTCTTCGGCCAGAGGAATGAAACGCGAAGGGGGGATGTTGCCGAGTTCTGCACTGTTCCAGCGCAGCAAGGCCTCGGCGCCGAGCAGGCGACCGCTCTGCACCTCGATCTTGGGCTGGAAGTGCACGCTGAGTTCGTTGGCCGAGATGGCGTCGCGCAGCTGGCCCTCGAGCTGGATGCGTTCCTGGGCATAAGCCGTCATGGCGCTGGTATAGAAATGGCTGCGATTGCGGCCGTCCGCCTTGGCCTGGTACATCGCGGCGTCGGCCTTGCGCACCAGCACATCGACATCCATGCCATCGACCGGTGCCTGGCTGATGCCGATGCTGGCCGAGAGGTAGAGCTGCTTGTCGTCGACGGTGAACGGTTGGCGGAACAGCTCCAGCAATTGATCGGCCACGGCCAGCGCGGTGGCCGGTCCTTTGGTGTTCTCCAGAATGCAGATGAACTCGTCGCCGCCGAGGCGCGCGAGCGTGTCAGTCGGCCGGATGCAGGATTGCAGGCGGCGGGTGATCGTGGTCAGCAGGGTGTCTCCCACCGAATGGCCCAGGGTGTCGTTGACATCCTTGAAGTTGTCCAGGTCGATGAACAGCACGGCCAGTTGCGCATCGCGCAGGGCGACCTGCTGCAAGCTCTGCGACAGGCGTTCCTTGAACAGCAGCCGGTTGGGCAGGTCGGTCAGCGGATCGTGGTGCGCCAGGTAGTCGAGCCGTGCCTCGGCGCGCCGGCGCTCCGAGATTTCGTTTTCCAGCTCATGCGTGCGTTCCTGTACGCGGTGGTCCAGCGCCAGGTTGGTCTCTTCCAGTGCCCGTGCCTGCGTGCGAATGATGGCCTGTGCACGGCGCACCACCATGAACTGCGCCAGATACAGCGCCGCCAGCACAGCAGCCACGCTGATCGAGACCCATTTCAGCTGCTGGTCGGCCGTGCTGACGAAAGGGGTGACATCCTGGTACACCTCAAACACGCCGGCGATGCGATCCTTGCCTGCCGCCGTGCTGTGGATGGGGACATAGGTCGAAATCACGTCACGGTCCTGCAACGTGCCTTCGAAAGCGTCGAACTGGTTGCGGTGGGTCAGCTCGCTGATTGGCGTGCCACGGAGGGCAGATTGGAAGCCTGCATTGCCGGCCTTGTCCTCGCCAATCTGCTGGGGGTCGGTTGAGAAGGCGGTGATGCCGTCGCGGGTGTAGATCTTGATCTTGAGTACGGTGGTGCCGCGTACCATCATGCCCATCGCCTCGCGCAGCTTGGTGTTGGCGGCGCGCTCACGCAGGATGTCGGCGGTGCCGGAGGTGGCGGCGTCGATCACCGGCTCGAAATACGGCCACAGCGAGTTCTCGAACACCTGCGTGAACTCCTCGGCCCGGTTCTGCTCGTGGTGCAGCAGCTGCTTGTGGGTGGTATGGCGGTAATAGAGCGTCAGCGCACTGGCAGCCAGCGCAATCAGCGCGAACGACAGGGTCGAGAAGTAGCGAGTCAGGTTGAACATGGACACCAGTTCATTCTATGCGGGGCCTGCGGCCGCCTGATCGGCGCGGATCAGGTCGGCCGCCTTTTCGGCGATCATGATGACGGGCGCATTGGTGTTGCCACCCACCAGACTCGGCATGATGGAGGCGTCCACCACCCGCAGGCCTTGCAGCCCGTGTACCCGCAACCGGGCATCCACCACGTCCATCGCCCCCGGGCCCATGCGGCACGAGCCCGCCGGGTGGTAGATGGTGTCGGCATGGCCGCGGATGTAGCGCTCGATCTCCTGGTCGCTGCGCGCCGTGGCGGAGGTGGCCAACTCACGGCCGCCCAAGCCGGCCAGCGCGGGTTGCGCCAGGATGTGGCGCATCAGTTTGAAGCCGCGCACCAGGCGTTCCATGTCGTCGCGCTCGGCCAGGAAATTGGGGTCGATCAGAGGGGCTGCCAGCGGGTCCTTGCTGGCCAGTTGCACGCTGCCGCGGCTTTGCGGGCGCAGCAGGCAGACGTGGCAGGAATAGCCGTGGCCCGTGGTGGTGGTCCGGCCGTGGTCGACCAGCTTGCCGACCACGAAGTGCAGCTGCAGGTCCGGGATGGCCTCGCCGGCCTGGCTGCGGATGAAGCCGCCGGCTTCGGCGAAGTTGGTGGTCAGCATGCCGCTGCGATGGCGTCGCCATTCGCCGATACCACGCAACACGTTGAGTGCGCCCTTGAAGGACAGGCCGAACAGGTCGGTCAGCGCCGGTGCATCGTAGACCAGCACCACATCGACATGGTCGTGCAAGTTCTGCCCGACACCGGGCAGATGGTGCAACGTGGCAATGCCCTTGTCCTGCAGCTGCGCCTGCGGCCCGATGCCCGACAACATCAGCAACTGGGGTGATTGCAGGGCGCCGGCGCACAACAGCACTTCGCGCGTGGCGCGCAGCTGTTTCAGCGTCCCGTCCTGCCGATATTCCACGCCGACGGCACGCTTGCCTTCCAGCAGGATGCGCGTGGTCTGGGCGCCGGTGATCACCTGCAGGTTGGGGCGGCCGAGGTGGGGTGTCAGGTAGGCCTTGGCGGCGCTGTAGCGCTCGCCGTTCTTGTGCGTCACCTGGTACAGGCCGACGCCCTCCTGTTCGGCACCGTTGAAGTCGGGGTTCTGGGTGAAGCCGGCCTGCTGGGCGGCGGCGACGAAATCCGGGCTGTGGCGGTTGGGGCTGCGCAGATCCATCACATGGAGCGGCCCGCCGCTGCCATGGAAGTCGTCGGCGCCGCGCGCGTTGTGCTCGGCGCGCTTGAAGTAGGGCAGCACGTCGTCCCAACGCCACCCCGGGTTGCCCTGCGCGGCCCAGTGGTCGTAGTCCTGGCGGTGGCCGCGCGTGTAGATCATGGCGTTGATGGAACTGGAGCCGCCCAGCACCTTGCCGCGCGGCTGGTAGCCGCGTCGCCCGTCGAGGCCGGCTTGCGGCACGGTCTGAAAGCCCCAGTTGGCCTGCCCGCTCTTGGCCAGCAGCGCCAGGCCTGCCGGGCAATGGATGAGCACACTGTCGTCGCGCGGCCCGGCCTCCAGCAGTGCCACGTTGATGGCGGGGTCTTCGCTCAGGCGGGCGGCCAGCACACTGCCCGCTGAACCGCCACCGACGATGAGGTAGTCAAACATGATGAATGCCCTTTCAACTCAGGTTGGAACGCGCTGTCGCCCGGATCCTGGCGTGCTGTTTCTGACGTCAACACGCTGCTGGCCGATGGTCTGCAACCGGTGGGCCTGCCCAACTTCAGGGGAACACCGCCATTGTGTGCCGACGCACCATGTGTCTGGCTTCATCCGGTGCAAATTGATTTGTGTCAATAATGACGCTTCCCGGTCGATGCAAGCTGTCGGCAAGTTTTTGAGCGCAAGATGACGCCTGAAAAGTGTAGCGAACCCATGAAGCTTGCCCTGTTGTCTGATATTCACGCCAATGTGCAGGCGCTGGACGCCTGTCTGGCACACGCGCAGGGACAGGGGGCGCAGCAACTGGCGTTCCTGGGCGACTTTGTCGGCTACGGTGCCGACCCGGCCGCCGTGGTGGATCGGGTGATGGCCCTGGCGGAACAGGGGGCGCTGGTGATCCGTGGCAACCATGACGACATGGCCCTGCAGCCACCGGCCGAGGTCAAGACCATCGGCGACAGCACGGCGCAATGGACGCACGCGCAACTTGATGCCAAGCACAAAGAATTTCTGGCCGCGCTGCCGCTGACCCTGCGACAGGCGTCGGTGCTGCTGGTGCATGCCTCGGCCGAGGCGCCCGAACGGTGGCGCTATGTCTACGACAGCCGGGGGGCCGCCATGAGCCTGGACGCCGTGCGCGACATGCCGGAGGTGCGCTATGTGTTCGGCGGCCATGTGCACATGCAGACCCTGTATTACCAGGGCAGTGCCGGCGGGCTGATGAAGTTCGAGCCGACCGCCGGCGTGGCGGTGCCGGTGCCGCGCCACCGCCATTGGCTGGCCACCGTCGGCTCGGTCGGCCAGCCGCGCGATGGCAACCCCAAAGCCATGTACGCCCTGTTCGACAGCGAGCGTGCGCAACTGACGTTTCACCGCGTGGACTACGATCACTATTCGGCTGCGGCCGCCGTGCGGCGGGCCGGTCTGCCGGAATACTTTGCGAGTCGACTGGAGCAGGGACGATGAAGTTGCTGGAGCCGGGATCTGTGCTGGACGGGTTCGTGGTCGAGGAGTGTGTCCACTCCGGCGGCATGGCCCACATCTACCGGGTGCATTACGCCGATGGGGCGCCCGATCCCGGGTTCCCCATGGTCATGAAGGTGCCGCGCATGACGGCCGGCGATGGCGCGGAAAACATCGTCAGCTTCGAAGTCGAACACCAGATCATGCAGGCACTGACCGGTCCGCACGTGCCACGTTTCGTCGCGGCCGGCGACCTGGAGCGCACGCCGTATCTGGTGATGGAGTACGTGCCAGGACGCACGCTGCAACACTGGCTCGACGAACCCGAACGGCCGCCGGTCGACGAGGTGGTGCGGCTCGGCTCTGCCATGGCGTATGCGGCGCACAGCCTGCACCAGCAGAACACGGTGCACCTGGACCTCAAGCCGGCCAACGTGCTGATCCGGCCCGACGGTAGCGCCGTGCTGCTGGACTTCGGCCTGTCGTGCAATGCGCTCTACCCGGACCTGCTGGCCGAGCAATTGCGCAAGGCGGTGGGCTCGCCGGCCTGGATCGCGCCGGAGCAGGTGGTGGGCGTGCGCGGTGATCCGCGCAGCGACATCTTCGCCATCGGCGTCATGCTCTACCAGTTGCTGATCGGCGAATTGCCGTTCGGTGCACCGCAGACGGCGGGCGGCTTGCGCCAGCGTTTGTGGATGGACCCGCCCCCGCTCCGCCAGAGCCGGCCGGAACTGCCGCCCTGGTTGCAGGAGGTGGTGCTGCGCTGCCTGGCGCAGGAGGCGGCGCAGCGTTACCCCTCAGCGGCGCATCTGGCGTTTGACCTGCTGCATCCGGAGCAGGTCAAAGTGACGTCGCGGGGCCTGGCGACCCAGGGCACGGGCGCCTGGGTCCATTTCAAGCGCTGGATCAAGGCGGCCGGCATGCACTACCAGCCCAGCCCCCTGCCGGTGCAGCAGATCGACGAGGTGCCGATCGTGATGGTGGCGGTGCCGCATCAGAATGCGAGTGATGCCACCTTGTATTCGCTGCGCCAGGCGGCGGCGCGCTCACTGGGCACGCGGCCGGGCGCCCAGCTGGCCTGCGTGACGGTGATTTCTCCCGGCGAGACCAGCAGCACGCGGGATGAAGACAGCGAAACCAGCGTGCACCGGCGCTACATCACGCAATTGCGGCAATGGCTGCAGCCGCTCGATCTGACGGGGCACCAGACCTCCTGCCACGTGCTCGAATCGGGCGATGTGGCGCAGGCACTGCTCCATTACGCCCGCGGCAACCGCGTCAGCGTGATTGTCATTGGTGCTGCCACGCACGGCCTCAAGACCCAGCGCTTCCTGGCCACGGTGCCGATCAAGGTGGCGATGGACGCCCCCTGCACGGTGATCCTGGTCAAGCAATCCCTGCCGTTCGAGCAGTTGAAGGTGGAGGAAGACGAGCGGGTGCGGGACGACAGGGATGTGCCGTTCTAGGCTTGCAGGCCGAAGTGCTTGCGCACCATGATCTCCAGCAGCGCCCTGGCCTCGTCTTCGCTGGCGTTGACGATGGTGCGGTGGATGTGCTGTGTCAGGCCGGCAAAGACCTTGACCAGATGCGGGTCGAAGTGCTTGCCCGCGCCTTCCGTCAGAACCTGCAGCGCGGCGTCCAGCGACATCGGCTCCTTGTAGGGGCGGCGCGCGCACAAGGCGTCGAACACGTCGACCAGCGCGAAGATGCGTGCCACCAGCGGGATGTCTTCGCCGGCCAGGCCGCGCGGGTAGCCGGTGCCATCCCACTTCTCATGGTGGCCGGCCACCACGGCCCGGCCGCCTTCGAGCCAGCCGGCACCGATGACAATGTCTTCGCCCATGCCGACGTGGGTGCGCATGACCACCATTTCGTCCTCATTCAGACGGCCAGGCTTGAGCAGAATGGCATCGGGGATGCCGATCTTGCCCACGTCGTGCAGAAAGCTGCCGGCAATAAGTTCCTGCATGCGGCTGCCATGCAGGCCCACGGCCTCGCCCAGCGTGGCTGCGATCCAGGCCACGCGGTAGTTGTGGGCGCCGGTGTCCGAGTCGCGCCGTGCGATGGCACGGCCCAGCGCCTCCATCATCGAGATGTGGGACTCCAGCACCTCGCGTGTCTTGCGCTGGTTGTCGGCAAACAGGCGGATCATCACCGGATAGAGGGCAACACCGCACAGCAGGGCGGCCAGCGCCACCAGCAGCGCCACGCGCAGGGCTTCCGCGCGCATCTGTTTGCGTTGCCAGTCCGGCACCAGGCGCACGCCTTCGAGGTAGCCGGTGATGGCCTGGTTGTCGCCGCGCAGCGGCACGAACACGCGCAGCACCCAGCGGTCGCGCGGCAGGCGTTGGCTTTCATAAAACGGGAACTGGTAGGCCGGCGGGCCGTGGGGCGCGATGTCCTTTTCGAGCTCGCTGCCGGTGGCGGTCATCTCCTCGGCCAGCCGCACGCCGTCGGCCGCGTAGATTTCCGCAATATCGAACAGACCGCCCACCAGGGCGCGCGCTGCGGCTTGCGCGTGCTGCTGCGCCTGCGAGCCTTCCGGGCGGAAGGCTTCATGGTGCAGCAGGCGGCGTGACTCTTCCAACGCCATGGAAACGATGCTGCCTTCGGCGTTCTCGCGCGCCAGCCACCAGACGGGCGGGACCGACAGGCCGGCCAAGACGACTGAGACGCTGCCGATCCCAAAGGCAATTTGGCGCTTGAATGACATCATGGACTTTCTCCCAGGCGACCCGGGGATTATCCATGCACGGACCTGCGTGATGACGGGCTGACTAGCGAGGGCTTGGAGGAGACGCGCTGCGGGAGCCCGGATGCGGCAACTTTTCCAATGGCGCCGGCATGCGCTTGCTGGTTGTCAGCAAACTGGGCAAATCAAAAATGAATTGCAAGGCCGCATTGGCGGCCTTGCTGCCGTGGCACGCCTGAATCAAGGCCAGACTGTTGCTCCGGGCATGGCGGGCCTCCTCCGTTTTCGACGGTTGCGCGACGAGCATCTGTGCCAGCGCATGGTGGATAGGCCCCAGCGGGGTCGGAACCCTGCGGGTCAGGCGGTCAGCGATCAGGTTCGCCAGGGGCTGGGGGACAGTGGTCGTACCGGTCAATATGGAAATGGCAAACGGAGCCGCTTCATCGCTGAGGGCGTCGATTCGCACGTGCAGAGCATCCAACAGTGGGTCGGTTTCCGGCGTCATCCAGCGGGCCAGAGCCTCGGTCGCTGCGGTGACTCCTTCGGAGGCCGTGTTCAAGGGGGCTTCGGAAACGTCGCTGCCCTTTGGCTCGACATCGCTGAAGCGCTCGGCGATGTACCTGAATTCGTCCTCGATGCTGACAAATGCAGCAACCACGTCAGGATCGAAATGTGCCCCACTTCCCTGGATGATGACGTCAATAGCATGCGCGTGGGAGAGTTCATCTTTGTACACGCGCCGGCTGACGATGGCGTCGTACACGTCGGCCACTGCCATCAACCGGGCGGAAATGGGGATGTCCTTGCCCTTGAGACCT
The DNA here is from genome assembly GCA_031426755.1 of Curvibacter sp. GTDB lineage: Bacteria > Pseudomonadota > Gammaproteobacteria > Burkholderiales > Burkholderiaceae_C > Hylemonella. Next base: position 170,955 of record JASJPI010000012.1, on the reverse strand, counting down.
TGGGGGTAGCCCGATCCGTCCCATTTTTCATGATGGCAGTACGAGATCTCCTTGGCGATGCTCAGGCAGTCGATCTGTTGGCCCAGTCGACGTTCGGCGTTCTCCAGGACCTGCCTGCCCAGGGCGGGATGTGTCTTCATGATCTCGAATTCCTCGGGATCGAGCCGTCCCGGCTTGAGCAATATCCGGTCAGGGATGCCGACTTTGCCGATGTCATGCAGCGGCGCAGACTTGAAGAGCAGATCGATGTTATGAGGTGTCAGGAAGTCGGCAAAGCGAGGGTCGTCGCTGAGGTAGAGCGCGAGAGCCCGCACGTAATTCTGCGTCCGTTGAATGTGATGACCCGTCGAGTTGTCACGCGTCTCGGCCAGGGTGGTGAGCGCCAGGATCATGGCGTCCTGGATGGATAAAATTTCCTCCGTGCGCCGGGCCACTTCTTTTTCCAGGCAGGTCTTGAGCGCGCGTATGACTTCCGCGCTGAACTGGTAGGAGAGGTGGGCCTTGATGCGCGCAATGAAAGTCGGCTGTTCGATCGGCTCTGCGATGTAGTCGATCGCGCCGTTTTCCAGCAAGGCAGCCTCATGCCCGGGGTAGGCGTGGCTGCCCAAGGCGACGACCTGCAGGTGCTGGGTGCTTGGGCTTTGCCTGAGCGAGCGGCAGATGTCGCGTGCCTGGGGGGCGTCGGCATCCACCAAGATCAGTTGTGCGTCGGCCTCAGGAGGCCGGATGTCCAAGGCGGCAGGCATGTCGGGGGGGACGATTTCGACTTGGCAGACATCTCTGAGCCATGCGAGGTACCTGCTTCCGGAGGTCGGTGCCGCGCCGACATAGAGCACCTTGGGCAGTTCGGGTAGAAAGAGATCCATGGGTGGGTTGGGGCTTGGCAGAGGTGTTGCTCAAGTGCTTGGCCTGGCGTCGAGTTGATGAGACTGCTTGTGCAGCCAGTTGACGATTTGCAAGGGGCTGAACGGCTTGACGAAGTACCCATCGGCGCCGTATTTCTCGCCCAGCTGGTAGTCGGACCTTTGCCCCCTTGCCGTCACCATGGCGATCCGAATGTCCTTCAACTGGGAGTCCGTCTTGATGGCGTTGAGTACCTGCAGACCGTCGAGTTCGCCGGGAAGCATGATGTCCAGCAGGATGGCAAATGGTTGCTCTCTTTTGGCAAGCTGCAGCGCCTCGACACCATCACTGGCTTCGAGGATCTCGTACTCGCTTTCCAGGGTGATGGCCAGGAGTTGACGGATGTCGATGTGATCTTCGACGATGAGAATTTTTTGCATGATGTGTCTATCGTGAAGTATCTTGGCGCGGCACGGCGCACGTCAGTTGGGCCAGCAAATGCAATTCGTCCGGGCTCATGCGGGTCTGCAGGGGCGGTCTGGGCAGCAGGCGCGCCAGATCCTGTGCCAGGAATTTGGCTTGTTGGGGGTAGATGCATTGGCTGCAGATCGCCGGTGAGCGCCCCTGGCTTGGGATGCCGGTGGGCATGACCAGGGTGAAGCCGTCAATCAGGCCGGGCATTCCTGGCGCGCCTTCAACGTCAAGAACGCGCAGCTGGCCGCCATGCAGCTCCACGATCTGCCGGGCGATGGCCAACCGGATGCCGGCATCGACCCTGAGCGTTCGGGAGTTGCCCCCTCCCCCGGCAGAGGGGTCTTGCTGCGGCGTTGAGGGGGCCGGGCGTGACTTGGTGGGCTGGTGTTGCAGATGGCGGTAACCGCCGGTGAGCACGATGAAGCTGCCGTTCTGCCGGATACGCAACTCCATCTGGCCATGTGTTGGCGCATTCGCATCCAGCGTTTCAAGCAGCGCTCTGAAGGCTGCTTTCAGCCACTGAGCATGGCCATACAGGGTGCCTTGCTGAGCGGGCTGATCGCTGAGTTCCTGGTTGATGGCGTAGTCGCCATGCGGTCCCGGCATCTGCTGCAGCACCTCATCCAGCAAGGTGGGCAGCGATAGCCGTTCGCTTTCAAGAAATGCAGGGGCCTGCAGGGTGTCGGCCAGCAGGTCAATCACGGTCAGCAAGCGGCTGAGCCGTTCGGCGGCCTGCTGGAAATCCTTCTGTTCCTGGGGGAGCTTGCCTTCCGCTGCTGCCATCTTCTCGGTCAATGCGGCGATCTCATGTCTGATCTCGGCGCCAATCAGCGAGGTGAACGCGAGATCGCTGTTGGTCGTGATGTTCTGTGCCACGTGAGGAACGGCGTTGCCTGCGGGAAGGAACAGCAGAATGAACCCGGTCCCGTTTTCGCAAAGCCAGGTTTCGAGCGGCTGGCCCTGGTGGCTCAGCCGCGGTGTCAAAGGCAGGGGGCGAGGCAGCAGGGGGGGCGTACCTCCGGTGGCGCGGAGTTCCTGCCGGACCTGTGGCAGGATGTCGAAGCAATGGCGCAACAATGGGCGCGCAGCGCTGTTGAAGTTGACGATATCGCCGCCGGCGTTGAGTGAAACAACGGCCTCCGATAAGCGCTCGACCAGAATGGAATTGAACCTGGGTGTCATATAAAGCTGTCGACTGCCGTGCGAGCAGAATCATCATCGCAGCAAGGCAGTTGCACATGGCTTCTGCAGGGTACAAGGCGGCGTTCGCCCCATGCTTGCAAAAGCTTGCCTTGTCGTATTTCTTTATTTCTTTAGTGCAAGGTACACAGTTCCTGGAACATGTAGCCCACATTCCTGCTGGCTTTGATCGGGGCTTTCAGGCCGGTGAGCTGCTGGATCTTCTTGCGCAAACGGCTCACGCAGACTTCGATGCGCCGGTCGTCGTAGCTCAGGAAGTCCAGTCCCAAGGCTTCGACCAGCTGCTGACGGGTGGCCACTTTGTCGGTGCGGCTGATGATGGCCGTCAGCAGGCGCGACTCTGTCAGCGTGAGCGGAACCTGGGTGTTGTCGGGGGTGCTCAGTACGCGCTCTCGCGGGCGGAGCTGCCAACCGGCCTGGTCCTGGTTGGCGGCTTGCAGTCGTGCATCGGCACGCTGGATGACAGCCTCGAGTTCGCGGTAGCTGACCGGCTTGACCAGGTAGGTGTCTGCGCCGGCTTCGAAACTCTGGATGCGATCCTCCGCGCCGCTGCGCGCCGTCAGCATCACGATGCTCAGGCCGGGGATGCCCTTCAGCCGGTTGGCGATGGCAATGCCGTCTTCGCCAGGCAGGCCGATGTCGAGCAGCAAAAGCTCCGGCGGGTCGGCGCTCATCAGTTGGTCCAGTTCTATGCCATTGGTGACGCCGTGGACCTGATGGCCGTTTTTGCTCAAGTAGTAAACCAGTTCTTCCTGAAGATCGGCTTGATCCTCAATGATGGCAATTTTCATGAAATTCTTTCTTGATCTCGTTTTTGACCATAGATCAGTCAAAAAAGACGTTTCCTGTTGGATAAGCTAAAATTGCAAAATTGTCAGATATGTATTTTTAATCATTTGTAATAGATTTGCTTGCAATTTCTTGCAAAACCCTTGGCGCATATGGGATATTCGATGAGTGGTGCTGCAGTGTGTTTGCGACGGATGGCGCCTTGGCTGGCCGCTACCCAGCGAGGGTGCGGCTTCCTGGGGCTGCTGCTGTGGTTGCTTGTGGCCCCCATGCCGGGACAGACACAGACGCTGGATGGGGACGCGGTCAGTCTGGACGGGGCGGTCCATGTCTTGCGGGATCCAAGCGGGGCGCTGGGGATCGAGGATGTGCGGCACCCTGGCGTGGCGAAGGACTTTGTGCTGCTGGAACAGCCCAGGAGTCTGGGATATGTCACAGGTGCCATCTGGCTGCGATTCACCTTGACGCAGCCAGATGGCGTTGCAGACCGCTGGTGGCTGGACCTCAATTTGCCGCCTCTGGATGAAGCGCAGCTGTTCGAGCCCCGAGCCAATGGCTCCTACACGGCGCGCGCCAAAGTCGGCGCAGAGCATTTATTTGCGCAGCGCGATGTGCATTACCGGTCTCCGATATACAAGCTTGGGCCGCTGCGCAGCAGCACGCCGCAGACCTATTACCTGCGCATGAGCGGCAACAACAGCATGGTGATTGCCCCCAGGCTCTGGACGGCGTCGGGTTTTGTGACGTATTACGGTTTTGAGCAGTTGTTCTTCGGCGCGTTCATCGCTGCCAGCCTGCTGCTCTTCTTCAGCAGCCTGCACTTTTGCTGGTCGATCCGCGATGGCTCTTACGCACTTCTGGCCGCATTCATCGGCAGCAATCTGGGGCATTTCCTCGCCGTCGAGGGCGTGGCATTCAAATACCTGCTGCCGACGGTACCGGGCAGTTCCGATGTGCTGATGGTGCTGTTCTGGGTGCCGATGATGCCTCTGCTCAGCAAGTTCATGCTGCGCTATGCGGATTTGTATGCAATATGGGAAAAGTGGGCGAAGCTCTACATTCGGCTACTCTGGCTTGTTTCCGCGGTAACGGCCGTGGCTGCACTGAACGGCTATTTCAGTTCGGCCGTTCAGTTCTACCAAGTCTGGACATTGGTACAAATCGTCCTGCATTTACTGGTCCTGGTCGCGCATGCAATGGCGGGGCATCGCCGTGCACGCATCATGATCCATGCCATCGTGTGGCTTCTGATTGGCTCGGGACTGCGGGCCGGCCGCAATCTCGGCTTGCTGCCAGCCAGCGCCGTGACGGATTACGCTTTTCACTGGGGGTTCGTTGCATTTCTGATGGTGCTGTACTTCGCGGCCATCCAGCGCTACCAGAAAATGATGAAGAGCAAGGAGCGGGCGCAGGCAATGGCACTGGAACTGTCCAGACAGGCCGAGCAGCAGTTGGCACTCGACGTGGCAAGCCGCACGGCGGAACTGAACCAGGCGCTGAATCAGGTCGAGACCTCGCTGGCGCTGGAGCGGCAGGCACACGAGGATCAGCGGCAGTTCTTTGCCACCGTCTCGCATGAGCTGCGTACCCCGTTGGCGGTGATCAATGCGACGGCACTGAATCTGCAGATGGACATGGCGCAGGCCGACGAGGCGGCCCGTCTGCGTTGCGGCAGGATACTGCGTGCGACCGATCAACTGGCGGAACTGGTCCGGAACTGTTTTGAGGAAGATCGGTTCAACGCGATTGCGCGCGGCGTGCGGCGCGAAACGACAGATGTGCGCGCGTTGATCTACGACGCCCATGACGCGGCACGATTGATCTCGCCGCAACATCACCTGCATGTCAACGTCGAGTCCCTGCCGGCCAGCTTGGTGTGCGACCCGGAACTGACTCGGCTGGCGCTGAGGACCCTGGCCAGCAATGCCGTGAAGTACACCCCTGCTGGAACACATGTGGAACTTTTGGGGGGACTTGCCGATGGCGGCGTGGTGCTGGAAGTCCGGGACGATGGCCCTGGCGTGGCCGCCAGAGATCTGCCCAAACTGTTTCGTCGCTACTATCGTGGTGCGAATGCGGCCCATGTGCCGGGGACGGGTCTGGGGCTGCCGTTGGCGCGCGAGATGATTGAGGTGCAGGGCGGGACGTTGAGGGTGGAGAGTGCAGAGCGCCAGGGGTTTGCCGCCTTTGTCTGGCTGCCGTTGCCGCAGCCGACATAGCCGGCCGTCAGCCTTCACTCAGGCCGCTTAATGCATCGGCAAAGCGGGTGGGCGCACAACAGCCACTTTGCTCAGAAGCACCTGGTCAGGCCCCTGCAGCTGCAGCTGCAGGGTCTGGGCGATAAAGCCCGGCGGCAGGTCGACCTGGCCCTCCGCCTTCAAAAAGCGGCGCACGTTGAGGTTGAGTTGCTGGTTGTCAAGCGGGCCGGGATACTCCTGCACTTGGCGGTTCCCGCCACGGGTGCCACCGAGCCGCAACGTTGCCTTGCCGACAAAACGCGGCCCGGTGTTGACCAGCGTGTAGGCATAGCGCAAATGACTGGGATCATTGCTGGCCGTCCAAGCCGTGAATTCCGGCAGTGTCAGGCCATGGTCGCTACCTCCCGGCTGAGCTGCACTGGTGGGTGGCTGCGGTTCAGTGGCTGTTTCGGTAGCCGTTTCTGATTGCGTGGGCATCTGCATTGCGGCCGGCACAGCGGTACCACCCAGTATGAGCGCGGGACCCCCATTGGGCAGGGGGGCGCTCATGGGAAAGAAGCGGCCGGCCGTGAAGCAGGCCACCGCGATGGCCGTGGCCAGCATGACCTGTGCGGTCATGTAGCTCAGGTATTTCCACGCTGGAACGGGTTGCACGATGCGCGGTGCGGTCGGGCGGTTCAGAAACTGCCAGAGCACAAGCCAGAAGTCAGTGGTCGCTATGGAGTATCTGCTGCGAACGAGGGAGTTGCTCACGGCGTTGGAGGGGTAGCCTGAAACAGGATGAATCCCAGATTTTTCCAGCAAACCGCCCGGGATTGCTGTCAAAAGCTTTCGATTCGAGGCCGTGGCCACACGCTGCGCAAGGTCAGGCAGGGGGGGGTGCGAGACAATGCGGCATGAGTAACGCACCACATCCGTTTGATGTTCTCACGCCTGACCAGGTCATGGACGCCCTGGCCGGCATCGGCCTGTATGGTGACGGCCGGTTGCAAGCCTTGAGCTCCTACGAAAACCGGGTGTACCAGCTGCATCTGGAAGACGGCCAGATCGTGGTGGCCAAGTTCTACCGCCCCGAACGCTGGAGCGAAGCGCAGATCCAGGAGGAGCATGACTTCGCCGCCGAGCTGGTGGCCGCCGAGGTGCCGGTGGTGGCGCCGCTGAGCCTGGCGGGCGCCACCCTGCACCACCACGGCGGTTTTGTGTTTTCCGTCAGCCCGCGCCGCGGCGGTCGCCCGCCTGAACTCGACGACGACGAGGTGCTGGAATGGATCGGCCGCTTCCTGGCGCGGCTGCACACCGTGGGGGCGGCGCGCCCCTTCGTGCACCGGCCGGCGCTGGACCTGCAGACCTTCGCCCAGGAACCGTACGACTGGCTGCTGGCGCACCAGATGGTGCCGCTGGATGTGCAATCGGCCTGGCAGAAGGCTTGCCAGGATGCTATCAATTCGATAGCTGATTGCGCATATTTCTCCAGGGCTGGGGGCCAAAAAGATGCTGAATCCGCCGGTATCCAGCGGCTGCGCCTGCACGGCGACTGCCATGCCGGCAACATCCTGTGGACGCCGGTCGATGTGCCGGCCAGTGCCGGCCCGGGCCCGCATTTCGTCGATCTGGACGATGCCCGCATGGGGCCGGCGGTGCAGGACCTGTGGATGCTGCTGTCGGGCGACCGCGCCCAGCGCACGCGCCAGCTGAGCTGCCTGCTCGACGGCTACGAGCAGTTCCGCGACTTCGACCGGCGCGAACTGGCGCTGATCGAGCCGCTGCGCACCCTGCGCCTGATCCACTACAGCGCCTGGCTGGCCCGGCGCTGGGACGACCCCACCTTCCCGCTCAACTTCCCGTGGTTCGGCAGCAGTGACTACTGGCAGGGCCAGGTGCAGATGCTGCAGGACCAGGTGGAGGCCATGCAGGAGTCGCCGCTGGTGGTGTAGCTGCACCGGGGGCAGGGATAGCCCGGGTGTGCCATGGCATGTTGCGCGCTAGCATGCGGCAACCCATGGAGGTCCCTCATGCGCCGAGTCGTCTTGCGTGCCTGGTCACTGCTGGTTCTCGTATTCTGCTGGAGTGCCGGCGCTGCGCTGGCGCAGGGTTACCCGGCCAAGTCGGTGCGCATCGTCGTGCCCTTTGCCGCCGGCGGCCCGGCCGACAACTACGCGCGCTTTCTCGCCCAGCGCCTGGGCGAGGCACTGGGCCAGCCCTTCGTGGTGGAGAACAAGCCCGGTGCCGGCTCCATCATCGGCACCGACGTGGTGGCCAAGGCCCCGGCCGACGGCTACACCCTGCTGATGATGTCCAACACCCACACGGTGAACGAGACGCTCATCCCCAACAAGCCCTTCGTGCTGCTGCGCGACTTCGTGCCGGTGGCGCCGGTCAACTACTCGGACCTGGTGCTGGTGACGCACCCGGCCCTGCCGGCGAAGAACCTGCAGGACCTCATCAAGCTCGCCAAGGCCAAGCCCGGCCAGCTCAACTACGCCTCCAGCGGCCCGGGCACGCCGTACCACATGGCCGGCGAACTGTTCAAGAGCCTGGCCGGCATCTACCTGGTGCACATCCCCTACCGCGGCAGCTCCGGCGCGCGCACCGACGTCATCGGCGGTCAGGTCGACATGATGTTCGACGCCGTCACCACCATGGCCGAGCAGGCCCGCGCCGGCAAGGTGCGCGCCATCGCCACCAGCGGCCGCCAGCGCTCCGAAGTGCTGCCCGAGGTGCCCACGCTCAACGAAGCCGGCGTGCCGGGCTACGAGGCCACCATCTGGCTCGGCCTGATGGCGCCCAAGGGCACGCCCGCCGCCGTGGTGCAGCAACTCAACGAGGCGGTGAGCCGGATCGTCAGCCAGAGCGAGGTGCGCCAGCTCTGGGTCAAGCAGGGCGCCACACCCCTGCTGATGAACCCGCAGGACTTCGAGAGGTACATGCGCGACGACATCGCCAAGTGGGCGCGCGTCATCCAGAGCGCCGGCATCAAAGTGGATTGACATGCTCACCCCCAGGCTGCGCAAAGGGCGTGTCGCTGCGCCACCCCCCTTGCAGGGGGCAACGCCAAGTGGCCCGGCAGAGCCGGCTCCACGGCGTTTCCCGCACGGGCCCTTCTCTGCGAAGCCCTTTGATTTTTTTCAGCTGAATAATCGACACCTATGAGCTCACTTCACATCCTCAGCGGTGGCGCGGCACAGGGGCTGGTCAACCAGCTGCGCGGCGCCATCTACAGCGAAACCGGGCGCGCCGTGGAGGGCCAGTTCGGCGCCGTTGGCCTGATGCGCGACAAGCTGCTCGCCGGTGAACCATGCGACGTGCTCATCCTGACGCAGGCGCTGATCGACGAACTCACCGCCGGCGGCCAGGTGCAACCCGGCAGCGCCAAGCCGCTGGGCGTGGTGCGCACCGGCGTGGCCGTGAAGAGCGGCGAGCCGCAGCCGAAGGTGGACACCGCCAAGTCGCTCAAGGCAGCGCTGCTGGCAGCCCAGGGCATCTACTTTCCGGACCCGTTCAAGGCCACGGCCGGCATCCACTTCATGAACGTGCTCAACAAGCTCGGCATTGCCGAGCAGGTGGCCGGCGCGCTGCGCCCCTTCCCGAACGGCGCCACCGCCATGAAGGAAATGGCCGCCGCCACAGGCCCGGGCCTGATCGGCTGCACCCAGGTGACGGAGATCCTCTACACGCCCGGCGTGCAGCTGGTGAGCGTGTTGCCGAAAGAGTTCGAACTGGCCACGGTCTACACCGCCGCCATGGCGGCCAACGCCGACCAGCCGCAGGCGGCTCGCATGATGATCGATCTGCTGACCGCGCCTGCCGCGGCGGAGTTGCGCCGCGCGGGCGGTTTCGAGTAGACACTTCGCGCATCAATCACGCACGGAACGCGGGTGTCCGTTAACGGCCAGATACGGCCTTCGACATGCTGAGCCGATCGCCTGCTTGAAGGCTGATTGTGGACCTTCGCCCTGATTCATCAGATGTGATGCGGCGTGTGAGCGCGCGATCGTACGCAAATGGCTGAGGCGCTATCTGGCGCTGGGTGAAGCCGGCCTGGCCCATGCCACCTGCCAGCCGTTCACAGGGTCGACACCCCCCCGTTTCTCCAGCTATTCGAATCGCCTCGAATGCTCCTGGTTTCATAGCTGGCAGCGCAAAGTTCATAAGGCTTACAGCCACTTTTTAATCGAGTCCAATGCCATGCCGGAATGTTTGACTCGATCCCGGCAAGGCGGATCCCTTGCGGCCGAAAACCGCAGGATGCTGTCACAGCGCAGTCACATTCTCCCCCTACGCTCCCGCTCATCTACATGTATAGACCACCGAGCCCATGAGTCTTTATGCCGTCACCCGCGACACTGGCGAAGCGCTGTATGCGCAGATCGCCCGCCAGCTGGAGCAGGATGTCGTCAACCTGTACGGGCCGGGCGACTGCCTGCCCGCCGAGGGCGAACTGGCGCTCCGATTCGGCGTCAACCGGCACACGCTGCGCCGGGCCATTGACGAGCTGGTCGACGCCGGCCTGCTGGAACGCCGGCATGGGCGGGGTGTGTTCGTGCTGGACACGCAACTCGACTACCAGATTGGCAAGAGCACCCGCTTCACCGAAAACCTCGCAGCCCTGGGCCTGCTGGCCGTCAACCGCATTCTGCGCAAGCAGACCCTGCCAGCCATCGCGCGCGTGGCGCAACGGCTGGCCTTGGCCGAAGGCGAAGCGGTGCACTGGGTCGAATCGCTGCGCACGGTGGATGGACGCCCGATGTGCGTCATCTCCCATTTCATTCCCGCGCAGCGCTTTCCCGACCTGATCGCCCGTTATGAAGAAGGCTCGCTGCACCAATTCCTGAGCGCCAGCTACGGCTGCCAGCTGCGCCGGACCGAAAGCCATGTGACGGCGGTGCTTCCGCAAGGGGACGACGCCAAGTACCTGGGCATGCCGCAGAACAGACCGGTGCTGCGGGTCAAGAGTGTGAATGTGGACGAGCGGGATGGTGTCCCGGTCGAATACGCCATTACCCGGTTTCGTGCAGACCGGATCCAACTGCGCATCAATCCCTGATGGTCTCGACCACCTGATTTTTCATCTTTCCACCTGCAGGAGCTTTTGTCATGTCTCTGAAACACACCTTCCGCCGCCGATCCCTGGCCCTTGGGCTCGCCGCTGCGGCCCTGTTGCCCGCTGCAGCCTTTGCGCAAGCCCAGCACGATGGCAGCGCCAACCGGCCGCTGCGCGTGGTGCTGATCCCTGCCGATGGCGGCACGGAAGATGGCACCAAGAAAGATTTCCAGCCCATCTTTTCCGCCCTGGAGCAAGCCACCGGCCTGAAGTTCGACATCAAGGTCGGCCAGAGCTACGGCGCCGTGGTGGAGGCGCAATGCAACGGCGCGGCCGACATCGCGTTCTACGGCCCGGTCTCCTATCTGCAAGCCCGCAACCGCGGTTGCGCCGAGCTGCTGGCACTGGCGGTGCGCGGCGGCGACTCGGTCTACTACTCGGGCATCTTTGCACGCACCGACAGCGGCATCAACTCACTGGCGGACCTGAAGGGCAAGCGCATGGCCCTGGGGGATGTGAACTCGACCTCCAGCTTCAATGTCCCGGTGGCGATGCTGATGCAGGCCGGCGTCCAGCCGTCACGCGATCTGGGTGTCATCAACATGGCAGGCAGCCATGCCAATGTGATCAAGGCGCTGGCCGAGGGCCTGGTGGACGCCGGCGGAGCGTCTTTCGACTCGTTCGAAAAGGCCGTCAACAGCAAGGCGATCGACCCGAGCAAGATCAAGGTGATTGCCAAGAGCTCGCCCATTCCCTACCCGCCGCTGGCCATCCACCCCAAGGTCAGCGACAGCGTGAAAGCCAAGCTGCGCGAGGCATTCAACAACATCCACAAGCTGCCCGGCATCAGCAAGGATCAGATTCGCGGCTACGGCGGCAGCAAGGTGGACGGCTACACCGCCAAGGTGAGCGAGGCCGAGATGGCTGCCACCGGCAAGATGTTCGAGCTGGTGACCGACCAGGTCAAGCAGGACATCATGAAAAAGGCCAGCGCACGCTGAAGGCCTGCAGCGCCCATTGCATCCGGCTCACCAGGCGCCTGGCCTGGTGAAGCCCCACACGCCCAGAAGGAAGCACCATGATCCGCTTTGAATCAATCACCAAGACCTGGCCCGATGGCACCAAGGCGCTGAGCGAGGTCACGCTCGACATCCCGCGCGGGCAATTCTGCGTCATCCTCGGTCCGTCCGGTGCCGGCAAGTCCACGCTGCTGCGTGCGGCCAATGGCTTGATGAAACCAAGCACGGGCGGCGTGGTGATCGACGGCACGTCACTGACTGCCGCGAGCGAAAAGCAGCTGCGCCAGCGGGTGGCCATGATCCACCAGCACTTCAACCTGACGACGCGCATGAGCGTGGCGGGCAATGTGCTGTCGGGCCTGCTGCCGGTGGTGTCCACCGCCCGGGCGCTGTCCGGCTGGTTCAAGCCGGAGCAGCGCCACAAGGCGTGCGCCCTGCTGGACCGTGTGGGGCTGTCGCCGGCGCACCTCAAGCGCCGCGCTGGTGACCTCTCGGGCGGCCAGCAGCAGCGCGTGGGCATTGCCCGCGCCTTCATGCTCGACCCGGAAGTCGTGCTGGCCGACGAGCCGGTTGCCAGCCTGGACCCCAAGATCTCGCGCGACATCCTGACCCTGATCCGCGACGCCGCCCGCGAGCGCAACACCACCGTGCTGTGCAGCCTGCACCAAGTAGACCTGGCGCGCGAGTTCGGCGACCGCATCGTCGGCATGCGCAATGGCCGCGTCGTGTTCGACGGCACACCCGCCGAGTTCACCGATGAACGCGTGCAGGGGCTCTACCACGGCGCGCATTGGGACGACACGCACGAGACCACGGCGGACGAGGAAACGTCTCCGCGCCTGGCGCTGGTCGCCTGAGGACCCACCATGATGAGCAAACCCATTCCTGTCCCGGCCCGCGGTACACCGCTGCAATGGCACCTCGATCCGCCCTACAACGCCCGGCACCTGCTGGCACTCATCCTGGTCGTGCTGTTGCTGCTGTTCACCGGGCACCGCACCGAGATGGACCGCATGGTGGTCATGAGCACCCAGGCGGTTGGCAATCTGCTCGGCGTGGTGGACGATTCGCAGGTGGTGCGCGGCCTGTCGCGCGTGGCCGACTCGATGTGGCCGCCGGTGATCGCCGAAACCGAAGAGGTAGGCCGTCTGCCCGAGCTGAACCGCGACCGCCTGCCCCCGCTTGCCTACATCGAGACCCAGGAGCACGTGGAGCAGAAGATGAACCTGCAGACGCTGCAGCTGGAGGTGACGCGCGAACAGGTGGAGGTGCTGGTCCAGCCGCTGGGTTACGTCTGGACTGTCTTCGTCAAGATGATCCAGACGCTGGAGATTGCCCTGTGGGGCACCATCCTGTCGGTCCTGCTGTCGATTCCACTGGCCTATTTCGCGGCGCGCAACTACAGCCCGCACCGCTTCACCTACACCACGGCACGCGGCCTCATCAGCCTGCTGCGCTCTGCGCCGGAACTCATCGTCGCGCTGTTCCTGGTGCTGGCCTACGGTTTCGGGCCGATTGCCGGGGTGCTGGCGCTCGGGCTGCATGCGGCCGGTTTTCTGGGCAAGTTCTACGCCGAGGACATCGAGAACGCGGACACCAAACCACAGGAAGCGCTGGAGGCCATCGGCGCGGGCAAGCTCAAGACGCTGTGGTACGGCGTGATGCCGCAGGTGCTGCCGCAGTACATCGCCTACACCGCCTACATCCTGGACCGCAACCTGCGCATGGCCACCGTCATCGGCCTGGTCGGCGCGGGCGGCATCGGCCAGGAGCTCAAGGGGCGCTTCGACCTCTTCCAGTATGGCCATGTGATGACCATCCTGATCGCGATCTTCCTCTTCGTCTTCCTGCTCGACCAGCTCTCCGCACGCCTGCGGGCCAAGCTGATCTGAAACCGTTACCTGCCACTTTCGATGACAAGCACGCCTCCTCCTCACACCAACCCGCGCAGCCAGTGGCTGCGGCACTGGTCGGTGCTGCCGCAAGGCAAGCTCAAAGCCGCCGCCAGTGAATTGGCACAGCGCTACCAGGTGGAAGACCTGGGGCTGGCGCAGTCCGGTCTGGGCCTGCTGCCGCTAGCCGACAGCGCCTTGGGCGAAGCCTACTTTCTGGGCGAAATCCCGCTGGCACAGGCGCACGTGCGCCTGCGCGGCGACAAGGGGCAGACGGCCGAAGGCGCCGCGCTGCTGCTGGACGACCGTACCGGCGTGGCACATGCCATGGCGATTCTGGATGCCGTGCTGGCGGCCCGGCTCCCCGGCCATGAACTGGCCGAGGCGTTGCTGCACGAGGGCGCCGCGGTGGTCCGCGACCACGAACGCCAGCGGCGTGCCCTGCTCGCTGCCACCCGGGTGGATTTCTCCCTGCTGGGCAGTGCCGACGAGGAGGACGACGATGATGCATGACGCTTTGCTGGCCGCGCCCCCCCAGGGCACACCGTCCACCTGGCAACCGGCAGCGCAGCAGCAGGCGTTTCGCGCACTGCTGGACGCTTTCGCCTACCCCGGCCGGGTGGTCCAGCTCGGCACCACGCACACCCTGGCCTTGCGGCTGGTGCTGGCCACCCTGATCGATGCCGCGACCACGCTGGCCGATCCTTGTGGCCTGGTCGATGGCGACGAGCACCGCCGTCTGGGTGCGCGCACCACAGCGCCGGAAGAGGCCCAGTTCGTCGTCGTGCCCGGCACCCAGCCGCCCGCTTGGTCTCCGCGTCTGGGCACGCTGGAAAACCCGGAGCAGGGCGCCACCGTGATCGTGGCGGTCGAGGCCCTGGATGCCGGCGCCGCATGGACCCTCAGCGGCCCCGGCATCAACGGCCAGACGCAGCTATTGGTGAGCGGCATGGACCCGCTGTGGTGGTCGCTGCGCACCGGCTGGAACGCCAGCTTTCCCATGGGCGTGGACCTGCTGCTGGTGAGCCGTCAGCACGTGGCGGCGCTGCCGCGCACGACACGCACCCACCGTCAAGGAGAGCACTGATGGGTTATGTTGCCATCAAGGGCGGCGGCCGCGCCATCCGGGGCGCCGAGGCCGCGCTGGAAGCCCTGCGCACCGCCGAAGGCGCGGCGGGCACGCCGCTGTCGCTGTCGACCATCGAGCAGCAGCTGCGCCTGCTGACCTCGCGCGTGGTGTCCGAAGGTGGTCTGTACCACCCGCGCCTGGCGGCGTTGGCCATCAAGCAGATGCAGGGCGACACGCTGGAGGCGGCTTTCGCCTTGCGCGCCTACCGCTCGACCAAGCCGCGCCTGCTGGAGGCACCGCTGCAGGACACAGGCCGCATGCGGTTGATCCGCCGCATCTCCAGCGCGTTCAAGGACATCCCGGGCGGCCAGATGCTGGGCCCCACCAGCGACTACGCCTTGCGCCTGATGCGCATGGAGCTGGCCCACGAGACGCCCGAGGTGTTTCGCGATGTGTCGCGGCGCTTCCTGGACGGCGTGGCCGATACCGACCTGCCCGACACGTTCCCCAAAGTGGTGGAGGCACTGCGTGCCGAAGGGCTGTTGCCGCCGCTGGCGCCGGGCAGGCGCGCCCCCTTCGACATCACCCGTGACCCGCTGGTGTTTCCGGTGCCGCGCTCGGCGGCACTGGCCACCATGGCGCGGGCCGAAACTGGTTCGCTGCTGGCGATGGCCTATTCCAACATGCGCGGTTATGGCGACGTGCACCCCACGGTGGCCGAGCTGCGGGTGGGTTACCTGCCGGTGCTGCTGCCGCACCCGGTGACGGGCGAGCCGATCGAGGCCGGCGAGGTGCTCATGACCGAGTGCGAGGTCGTGGCTATGTACGAAGGCAACACTGCCGGCGGTCCGCCGGTCTTCACGCTGGGCTATGGCGCCTGTTTCGGCCACAACGAAACGAAGGCCATTGCCATGGCCATCCTCGACCGCGCGCTGCAAAAAGGCATGCGCGACGGCCCCGGCAACCCGTCCGAAAACCCCGAGTTCGTGCTGCTGCACGTCGACGGCGTCGACTCCATGGGTTTTGCCAGCCATTACAAGATGCCGCACTACGTGACCTTCCAGTCCGACATGGACCGCCTGCGCACCACCCAGGCCAAGGCGGCCGCGGCACAAGACCCGATACAAGGAGCCCCGGCATGAACGCGGGTTATGAACTGCCGCTGGACGAAGCAGCTTACAGCTTCGGCTTCCTGGACGAATTCGCCAAGCGGGAAATCCGCCGCACGGTGCTCAAGGCCATCAGCATCCCGGGTTACCAGACGCCCTACGCCTCGCGCGAAATGCCCATGGGCCGGGGCTTTGGCACCGGCGGCCTGCAGCTCACGCTGTCGCTGGTCGGCGCCGGCGACACGCTCAAGGTGATCGACCAGGGCGCGGACGACTCCGTCAACGCGGTCAACCTGCGCCAGTTCGTGGAACTGACCTGCCCTGGCGTGGACACCACCGAGCACACCACCGAGGCCAGCCTCATCCAGTCGCGCCACCGCATCCCGGAGGTGGCACTGACCGAGCAGCAGGTGCTGGTGCTGCAAGTGCCCTACCCCGACCCGCTGGTGGTGGTGGAGCCGTCCGAGGCCCGGCGCAAGGTGATGCACGGCGAAGGCGACTACTCGCGCCTGCTGACCAAGCTGTACGAGGACATCGTGCAATTCAACGAGATCACCATTTCGCACCGCTACCCGACCCGCATCAACGGCCACTACGTGATCGACCCCAGCCCGATCCCGCGCTACGACATCCCGCGGCTGCACCAGTCCAAGGCACTGGTGCTGCTGGGCGCCGGCCGGGAGCGAAAGATCTACGCCGTGCCGCCCTACACGGAGGCGGTGCCCCTGGCGTTCGATGACGTACCGTTTCGCAGCGAAGATTTCCTGGACGAGCAGGGCCAGCGTCGCGCCTGTGCACGCTGCGGCGCACGCGACAGCTTTCTGGATGAGCTGATCGGCGACGACGGTCGCAAGACCTGGCATTGCTCCGATTCGGACTACTGCAATGACCGGCTCGCCGGCCAGCCACAACCGCCTGCGGAGTTCGTGCGATGAAGAAAATCCTGGAAGTGCGCGGACTGGCCAAGATCCACGGCCGCGGCTGCGCCCATTGCATCGACAGCACCGGCCCCGAGATGGACACCAACATCTGCGCCCATTGCGGCTCGGTCGTGGCCACGCACGGGGTCAGCTTCGACCTGCATGAAGGCGAGATCCTGGGCATCATGGGCGAGTCGGGTAGCGGCAAGTCCACGGTCGTGAAGACCCTGTTCTTCGATGAAGCACCCAGCGCCGGCGATGCCCTGTTCTTCCACGGTGAGCGCCAATGGGACCTGTTCGACCTCAACGCCGCACAGCAGCGCTGGCTGCGCAACCACCGTTTCGGCATGGTCTACCAGAACCCGCACCTGGGGCTGAACTTCAACGTCACCGCCGGCGGCAACATCGCCGAGCGCCTGCTGATGAGCGATCTGGCGCATTACGGCGAGATCCGCGAGCGGGCCCGGCAACTGCTGTCACGCACCGAGGTGCTGCCCGAGCGTATGGACGAGTCGCCGCGCAAGTTCTCGGGCGGCATGCAGCAGCGGGTGCAGATCGCCAAGGCGCTGGCGACGCGGCCGCCGCTGTTGTTCCTCGATGAAGTCACCACCGGGCTGGACCTGTCGGTGCAGGCCCGCATCCTGGATCTGATTCTGGAAATCCAGCAGGAACTGGGGACCGCCATGATCGTGGTCACGCACGACCTCGGCGTCATCCGCCTGCTGGCCGGCCGCACCATCGTCATGAAGTACGGCCGCGTCATCGAATCGGGCCTGACCGACCAGATCCTGGAAGACCCGCAGCACGCCTACACCCAGCGGCTGGTGGCGTCTGCCCTGTGAGGAAACCGGCCATGAGCGACGCCATCCTGAGCATCGAAGGACTGTCCAAGCAGTTCCAGCTCCACGAGCAGCACAAGCTGATCCCGTCCTGCGCCCACGTGGCGCTGCAAGTCTTCAGCGGCGAGCTTTGCGCGCTGATCGGTCCCACCGGCGCCGGCAAGTCCTCGGTGCTCAAGTGCATCTACCGCACCTACCTGCCCAGCGCCGGGCGCATGCTGTACCGCGATGCGGCGGGGCACGTCACCGACCTGGCGCAAGCCTCCGAACACCGCATGCTGGCACTGCGGCAGAGCGACATCGGGTTCGTGACCCAATTCCTGCACTGCCTGCCGCGCAAGTCGGCCCTGGAGGTGGTGGCCGAGCCCCTGATGAGCCAGGGTGTCGACCGCCATCTGGCGCACGACAAGGCACGTGAACTGCTGGCGCGGCTGAATGTGCCCGAGCGCCTGTGGGGCGTGCCGCCCGCCACGTTCTCCGGCGGGGAAAAGCAGCGCGTCAACTTGGCACGCGGCCTGATTGCCCGCCCGCGGCTGCTGCTGCTGGACGAACCCACCGCCAGCCTCGACCCGGCTACCACCGAGCGCGTCATCGAGCTGCTGCAGGCCATCAAGGCCGAGGGCGTGGCCATGCTGGCCATCTTCCATCAACCCGGACTGGTCCAGCGCCTGGCGGATCGTGTCGTCGAACTCAAACCGCCGGTGGCCGCCACCGACCTGCTGGAGACCTGTGCATCATGAAACCGATTCTGCTGACCCACGCCCGGGTCGTTCTGGCCAACGAGGTACGCGACGATGTTGCGGTGCTTATCGAAGGCGGCACCATTGCCGCGCTCGACCCGGTGTCCAGCGCTGGCGCCACCGAGCTGAACCTGGCCGGCCGCGTGCTGATGCCGGGCATCGTGGACCTGCACTGCGACGCACTGGAAAAGGAAGTGGAGCCGCGCCCCGGCGTGCATTTCCCGCTGGACTTCGCCTGCGCCCAGGCCGACAAGCGCAACGCGGCCGCGGGCATCACCACCGTGTACCACGCCCTGTCGTTCGCCAACCATGAGCTGGGGGTGCGCAACAACGCCTTTGCGGCCGAGATCGCGCGCGCCGTCCACGACTGGCAACCGCATGCGCTGGTGGACAACCGGATCCATGCCCGCTACGAGGTGACTGACGAAACGGCGCCGGCGGTGCTGCATGGCCTGCTTGCTGCAGGCCATGCCCATATGCTGTCGTTCATGGACCACAGCCCGGGCCAGGGCCAGTTCCGCGATGTGGAGGCCTACCGTGCCTACCTGGCCAAGACCTACAAGACCGATGACGCAGCCTTCGACGAGATCCTTGCGCGCAAGGCCGAAGCGGCCCAAGGCGCAATGAGCCGCATCGAAGCCCTGGCGACTCAGGCCCGGGCGCGCGGCGTGGCCATTGCCAGCCACGATGACGACTCGGTGGCCAAGGTCGCCACGGTGCAGGCGCTTGGTGCGGTGATCTCCGAGTTCCCCATCAACCTGGAAACGGCGCAGGCGGCGCGGCAGCACGGCCTGGCCACCCTGTTCGGCGCTCCCAACATCCTGCGCGGCAAATCACAGTCCGGCAACATGCGCGCGCTGGACGCGGTGTTGGCCGGCGTGGCCGATTGCCTGTGCGGCGACTACTCGCCCGCCGCCTTGCTGCCCTCGGTGATGTGCCTACCCGATCTGGCCGGCATCGCCCTGCACGAGGCGATTGCGTTGGTGACCTGCAACCCCGCCCGCGCCGCCGGCCTGCACGACCGCGGCGAGATTGCCGCGGGCCAACGCGCCGACCTGGTGGCGGTCAAGCTCATGGGCGGGCTGCCCCAGGCCGAGCGCGTCTGGTCGGCCGGCAAGCCGGCCCTGTCGGCACACTTCGACCACGCCTGAGCAGCCATGGCGGCATCGCTCATCTATGTGGTCGGCCCGTCCGGCAGCGGCAAGGACAGCCTGATCGCCTATGCCCGCCAGCAGCTGGGCCAGGAACCGGGCGTCTGTTTTGCGCACCGCTACATCACACGGCCGGCCGATGCGGGCGGCGAGAACCACGTGGCCTTGACGCCGCAGGAGTTCGACGCGCGCCTGCAAGCCCGGCTGTTTGCGCTGCACTGGCAAAGCCACGGTCTGCACTACGGCATCGGCATCGAGATCAACCAGTGGCTGGGCAAGGGCGTGGCGGTGGTGGTCAACGGCTCGCGCGCCCACCTGCCCCAGGCCCGGGTCAGCTACCCCGAACTGCGGCCGGTGCACATCACCGTGTCCAGCGAGATCTTGCGGCAGCGGCTGCTGGCCCGCGGACGCGAAACCGAAGAACAGGTGGCGCAGCGCCTGGCGCGCAACTGCCAACTGGACAACAGCCCCACCAGCGGCCTCGTGATCCGCAACGACAGCCGCCTGGAGGTCGCGGGCGAGGCGCTGGTCGCGGCGATACGGCAGTACGGCGGGGTTGCGGCATGCGCGTGACCTTTCTGGGTACCGGCGCTGCGGGCGGCGTGCCGCTGTACGGCTGCGACTGCGCCGCCTGCCAGCGCGCGCATGCCAGTTCGGTCTTCGTGCGCCGCCCCTGCAGTGCGCTCATCGAGACCGCCTCCACCCGGGTGCTGCTGGACGCCGGCCTGCCGGACCTGCACACGCGGTTTGCACCGGGCAGCCTGTCGGCCATCGTGCTGACCCACTACCACCCGGATCACGTGCAGGGCCTGTTCCACCTGCGCTGGGGCGCCGGCCTGAAGATCCCGGTGATCGGACCGCACGATGCCGAAGGATGCGCCGACCTGTACAAGCACCCGGGCGTGCTGGCCTTCCAGGCGGCCGACAAGTTCGCGCCCTTCGAGGTCGGCGACCTGCGCTTCACGCCGTTGCCCCTGATCCACTCCAAGCCCACCCTTGGCTATGCGGTGGAAGACGCCCGAGGACACCGCTTCGCTTACTTGACCGATACCCAGGGCCTGCCACCTAAAACCATGGGTTGGCTGCAGCAGTGGGGACGCTTTGAAGTGGCCCTGGACTGCTCCTTCCCGCCACGCCCGCAAGCCCGCGGCCACAACGACTGGCCGCAGGCCGTGTTGCTGGTGCAGGAACTGGCCGCACAGCGCGGCTGGCTGACCCATATCGGCCATGAGCTCGACGCCTGGCACATGGCCGCCTCGGCGCATCTGCCAGCGCACATCCAGATCGCACGCGATGGCCTGCAGCGCCTGGTGGATGATGTGGCCCCATGAACGAAGCAGGTTTGGCCGTCACCGTCTCGGTACTCATGCATGTGGCATGGAACCTGATTGCGCGCCAGCAGGCCAAGGAGGCCTATCCGCTTTGGTGGGTGCTGCTGGCCCATCTGGTCCTGCTGGGGCCCTGGGGCTTCTACCACCTGTGGCTGCAGACCGACTGGACGCCCGGGTTCGCGGGCCTGCTGGCCATCTCGGCCCTGGCCAACGTGGTGTACTTCCTGGGGCTGCGCAAGGCTTACGAGCATGCGCCGGTCTCACTGGTCTATCCCCTGGTGCGCAGTTCACCGTTGCTGATTGCCGCCTGGGGCGCATTGCTGTTCGATCAACCTTTGCCCGCGAATGCCTGGGTCGGCATCGCCGTGAGCGTGCTGGGCTTGTGGTGGATGGCCAGTGGCGCCTTGCGCAGCCATGACCGGGGCGCACTGCCCTGGGCGTGCCTGGCCATGCTGGCCACCAGCGTGTATTCCCTGAGCGACAAGGCGGCCACCGCCAGCGTCCCGTCGTTCGCCGGGTTGGTCGGCTTCATTTCCGTCGGCTACTTGGCCTCCTGGATCAGCATCTCCGTCGCGCTCAAGCGCAGCACCGGGGCCTGGATGCCGGCACGCCGCATCGGTGCGGCCGCCTGGCTGACCGGCGGGCTGTGCATCGGTCTGGCCTACGCGCTGGTCATCCATGCCATGCGCTATCTGCCCTCGGCGGAGGTGGTCTCGTACACCAATGCGGGCATTGTGGTGGCGACCGTGCTGTCCATCACGCTCTTTCGGGAGCGCATGGACTGGTGCCGCCGCCTGGGTGGGGCCTTGGTGATCACCGGCGGCTTGGCGATCATGGCGTGCTGACCAGCGGGCGAGCACCCGCGGAGCGGCTATTACCTGCCGCTTTCAGCTGCAAAGCAGGCACTCGAACGCATTAGCTGACGGACCGCTTAGGGTGGCGGATTCAACCGGTCGATGGTGCTCGTTGTCGAGCAACGAAAAAGCCGCCCAAAGGCGGCTTTCCTGTTGTAACGGGTCCACTGGCTATCAGGCCAGCAGCGCGTTGACCCGCTTCACATAAGCCGCCGGGTCTTCCGGCAGGCCGCCTTCGGCCAGCAGGGCCTGGTCGAACAGGATCTGGGCCAGGTCATGGAAGTGCACCGAGCCCTCCAGCTTTTTCACCAGCGGGTGCTCGGGATTCACCTCCAGCACCGGCTTGCTGTCGGGGGCCTTCTGGCCGGCCTGTTTCAGCAGGCGCGCCAGCTGCGTGCTCATGCCGCCGTCCTGCACCACCAGGCAGGCCGGTGAATCGACCAGGCGGGTGGTGACGCGAACGTCTTCGGCCTTGTCCTTCAGGGCCTCTTTCAGCTTGGTCAGCGTGGGCTTGAAGGTTTCGGCGGCTTCTTCAGCCGCTTTCTTTTCAGCCTCGTCCTGCAGCTTGCCCAGGTCCACCGCGCCCTTGGCGACCGACTGCAGCGGCGTGCCGTCGAAGTCCTGCAGGTAGTTCAGCGCCCACTCGTCGACGCGATCGGTCATCAGCAGCACCTCGATGCCCTTCTTCTTGAACACTTCCAGCTGCGGGCTGTTCTTGGCGGCGGCCAGGGTTTCGGCGGTGATGTAGTAGATCGCCTCCTGGCCCTCTTTCATGCGGGCCTTGTAGTCGGCCAGACTCACGCTGGGCGTGTCGCTGCTGGTACTGGCAAAGCGCAGCAGCTTGGCCAGGCGCTCGCGGTTGGCGAAGTCCTCGCCCAGGCCTTCCTTCAGCACGCTGCCGAACTCGGCGTAGAAGGCGGTGTACTTGCCGGCGTTGGCCTTGTCTTCGTCGCTGGCGTCCGCAGCCGGTACGTCGTGCTTGGCCAGGTCTTCCAGCAGGCCGAGCACGCGGCGCGTGTTGCCGTCGCGAATCGCCCGCACGTCGCGGCTTTCCTGCAGCAGCTCGCGGCTGACGTTGAGCGGCAGGTCGGCCGAGTCCACCACACCCTTGACGAAGCGCAGGTAGCTGGGCAGCAGCGCCTCGGCATCGTCCATGATGAAGACGCGCTTCACGTAGAGCTTGAGGCCACCCTTCTTGTCGCGGTTCCACAGGTCCATCGGCGCCTTGGCCGGGATGTAGAGCAACTGGGTGTACTCGGTGCCGCCTTCCACGCGGTTGTGGCTCCAGGTCAGCGGCGCTTCGAAGTCGTGGCTGATCTGTTTGTAGAACTCTTCGTGCTGCTCGGCGGTGACGTCTTTCTTCGGCCGCGTCCACAGTGCGCTGGCCTGGTTGACGGTTTCCCATTCGTCGGTGGTGACCATGCCGCCACCCTCGTTGTTCTCGCCTTCCTTCCATTCCTCTTTCTGCATGAGGATGGGCAGGGAGATGTGGTCCGAGTACTTGTTGATGATGCTCTTGACCTTCCAGCCGTTGAGGTAGTCGTCGGCATCTTCGCGCAGGTGCAGGATGACGCTGGTGCCGCGCTGCGCGCGCGTGATGGCCTCCACTTCGAAGTCGCCGCTGCCGCCGCTGGTCCAGCGCACGCCTTCCTCCGCCTTCAGGCCGGCGCGGCGCGACTCGACGGTGATCTTGTCGGCCACGATGAAACCGGAGTAGAAGCCGACGCCGAACTGGCCGATCAGCTGGCCCTGTTCGGAGGCGGTGGTTTTCTGGTCGCCCGAGAGGCGGCTCATGAAGTCGCGTGTGCCGCTCTTGGCAATGGTGCCGAGGTGGTCGATCGCCTCCTGCGCGCTCATGCCGATGCCGTTGTCGGTAATGGTCAGCGTGCGTGCCGCCTTGTCCAGCGTCACGCGCACGTTCAGCTCGGGCGCATCCTCGTACAGCGCGGCGTCGTTGAGCGCTTCGAAGCGCAGCTTGTCGCAGGCGTCGGAGGCGTTGGAGATCAGCTCGCGCAGGAAGATTTCCTGGTTGGAATAAAGCGAGTGGGTGACGAGGTGCAGCAGCTGGGCGACTTCGGCCTGGAAGGAATGGGTTTTCTTGCTCATGGGATGAAATACAAGGTCAGGTTCAACCGAGATGCACGTACCGGCAGGTACGCGTCGAACCCCGAATTATGGGCGTCTCTTGGGGTTTCAAGGCCCCCTGGCGAATGACGGGAAATCAGAACCGCTCATGCGGCGCCAGGTAGCGCCATTGGCCGACCGGCAGGTTTCCGAGCATGACACTCCCGATGCGCACGCGTTTCAGGCCGACGACTTTCAGGCCGACCAGTTCGCACATGCGCCGGATCTGGCGCTTCTTGCCCTCGGTCAGCACAAAACGGAGCTGCTCCGGGTTCTGCCACTCGACCTTGGCGGGTTTTAGGGCCTGGCCGTCCAGGCTCAGGCCGTGGCGCAGCAGGCGCAGCTTGTCGGCGGGAAAGACGGACTGCACATCGGCGCTGACCGGGTCGTCATCGTCGATGCGGCTGAGTTGGGTGGGCGGTGCCGGCCGGGACGCGGGGCGTGCGCCATAGGTGGCAGCGGCGGACGTGGCAGCCGCCTCGTTGGCCACGCCGGTGTAGACCACCCGCACCAGGTATTCCTTTTCCATCACCGAGTCTTCGCCGATGAGCTGGCGCGCCACGCGGCCGTCCTGCGTGAGCACCATCAGGCCGGTGGAGTCGATGTCCAGCCGCCCGGCCGGCGCCAGGCCGCGCAACTGGGACGGATGGAAGAAGAAGCGGGCGTTGTCGTCGCGCCAGCGGTTCTGCGGCTGGATCAGGACGGCGGCCGGTTCGTGCCCGTCCTCGGCCTGGCCGCTGACATAGCCGATCGGCTTGTTGAGCAGGATGGTGACCTGGGTGGCCTGCTGGCCGCGGGCTTGCGGGTCGATCTCGATCGCCACGTCCGGGGCAACCTGCATGCCCATCTCGGCCACTTTGCCATTGACCTTGACCCAGCCCTTGGCGATCCAGTCATCGGCCTCGCGGCGCGATGCCATGCCGAGTTCCGCCATGCGCTTGTTCAGGCGCACGGTGCCATTGGCGCCATACGCCGCCGTGTTGGTCTGCCCGGCGGGGATGGGCGCCTTCGCCGGCGGGGGTGCTGCGCGGCGGAATTTGTTGGGTGGTTTTTGTTCGGACATGAGTGCTATAGTTTTAGTAGCTAGTTGCGCTTATTTTACGCGGGCCGGGTTGAATTTCTTGTGAAAAAATGCGCGAACGCAGCGCCGGCAGATCGAGCACCCGCAGCCCGCCGTACTCGACCCGGATCGTGCCCTGCGCCGCCAGCGCGGCCAGGGCTTCGTTGACACGCTGGCGCGACAGGCCCACCAGGTAGGCCAGCTCCTGCTGCGTGATGCGCAGCACCTCGCCCACGCCGGGGTAGAGCACCGGGTTGAACAGGGCGGCCAGGCTGCGCGCCACCCGCAGGTCCGGGTTGTTCATGCGGTCGATCTCGCGCGCGGCGATGAACTGCGCCAGCCGCTCGTTGAGCTGGTTCATGACAAAGCGGTTGAAACCGATCGAGTGGTCGAGCAGGCGGTGGAAGGTGTCCACCGGCAGGCCGGCCACCAGGCTGCGGCGCAGGGTCTGCACGTTGTAGCGGTAGATCTCGCGCTTGAGGGCCGTGCCTTCACCGAACCAGCCGCCCGGCGGCAGGCCGGCAAAGGTGAGGGCCTGGCCGTCGGCGTTTTCGCCGCTCATCTTCAGCAGGCCATCGACCACGCCGAACCAGTAGGTCACCGGGCGGCCGATGCGGCAGACCAGATCACCCGGCTGGGCTTCGCCGATTTTCAGATCGGCCACGGCGATGTCCCGTTCCGCCGGCGTCAGCAAGGCCAGCCAGGGAATCCCGGCCAGTTCGGCGGGGGTGGGCGCGCGGCGGCGCTGGTGCAGGGTTTGGTCGTGGGACATGCGGGGGCAGACGGCAAGGGAAATTACCACCTAGGGACTACCCTAGATTGTCGTCGGAACGACAACATGGCGTCAAATCGAGGCCTACCATTCGTTACATGCCAGCACACGGCTCTCATGCCGGGCTGCCCACTGTAGATAAGGAATTGGGATGCAGACGACTTTTCCGCG
The DNA here is from genome assembly GCA_031426755.1 of Curvibacter sp. GTDB lineage: Bacteria > Pseudomonadota > Gammaproteobacteria > Burkholderiales > Burkholderiaceae_C > Hylemonella. The sequence continues at coordinate 145,359 of JASJPI010000012.1, read as the reverse complement.
ACTTCTGCTCAAGCACGCTGCCGAACGACCGCAGGCGCCCGCGCTGCGTGAGAAGGAATACGGCATCTGGCAGACCTGGAGCTGGGAGCGCGCCGCCGAAGATGTACGCCTGATGAGCTGCGGCCTGGCCGCACTGGGCTTTGAACCCGGCCATAACCTGGCCATCATCGGCGACAACCGGCCTCACCTCTACCTGGCTTTTCTGGTCGCGCAAAGCCTGCGCGGCGTGCCGGTGCCGATGTACCAGGATGCGGTGGCCAGTGAAATGGCTTTCGTGCTGGAAGATGCCGAAGTCCAGTTCGTCTTCGCCGAGAACCAGGAGCAGGTGGACAAGCTGCTGGAGCTGCGCGAAACCGTGCCGAGCCTGCGGCACATCATCTATGACGATCCGCGCGGCCTGCGCAACTACAAACACGAGGGGCTGATCAGCATCGAGCAGCTGTTCGAGCTGGGCCGCGAGTACGAGCGCGCGCACCCGGCCTTCTACAAGGACTCGGTCGAGCAGGGGCAGCCGAGCGACGTGTCGGTCATCCTTTACACCTCGGGCACCACCGGGCGGCCCAAGGGCGTGTGCCAGACGCACGCGAGCTTCATCAACTCGGCGCGTGGCGGTGTGGAGGTGGATGGCCTCAACCCCGACGACAACATCATCTCCTACCTGCCGCCGGCCTGGGTGGGCGACCACCTGTTCTCCATCGCGCAGTGGCTGGTGGCGGGCTTCACCATCAACTGCCCCGAGTCGGCGGCCACGGTCTCCATCGACCTGCGCGAGATCGGGCCCAGCTATTACTTCGCACCGCCGCGCGTGTTCGAGAGCATGCTGACCTCAGTCTCCATCCGCATGGAGGATGCGGCGGCGCCAAAACGCTGGCTGTACCAGAAGTTCATGGCGGTGGCGCGGCGCTGTGGTGCCGAGATTCTCGACGGCCACCAGGTTCCGCTGACGGACCGCCTGCTGTATGCCTTGGGCAATGTGCTGGTCTACGGCCCGCTGCGCAACGTGCTGGGCCTGTCGCGCATCCGCGTGGCCTACACGGCGGGCGCGGCCATCGGCCCCGACCTGTTCCGCTTCTACCGCTCCATCGGCATCAACCTCAAGCAACTCTACGGCCAGACCGAGACCTGCGCCTATGTCTGCATCCAGAAGAACGGCCGCGTCAAGCTCAACAGCGTGGGCGAGGCGGCGCCGGGCATCGAGATCAAGATTGCGGACAACGGCGAGGTGCTGGTGCGCGGCGTCTCGGTGCTCAAGGAGTACTACAAGCGTCCCGATGCCACGGCCGAGGTGATGGACGCCGAGGGTTATTTCCACACCGGTGACGCCGGCCTGATCGACCACGACGGGCATCTGCACATCATCGACCGCGCCAAGGATGTGGGCAAGCTCGCCAGCGGCGCCATGTTCGCGCCCAACTACATCGAGAACAAGCTCAAGTTCTTCCCGCAGATCAAGGAGGCGGTCTGCTTCGGCGACGGTCGCGACCAGGTCTGTGCCTTCATCAACATCGATTTCGATGCGGTCGGCAACTGGGCCGAGCGGCAAGCGCTGCCGTATGGCGGCTATGTCGATCTGGCAGCCAAGCAGCAGGTGCTGGACATGGTGACCGAGTGTGTGCAAAAGGTGAATGCCGACCTTGCCGCCGAAGAGGGCATGAGCGACACGCAGATTGCCCGCTTCCTGGTGCTGCACAAGGAGCTGGACCCGGACGACGACGAGTTGACCCGCACCCGCAAGGTGCGGCGCGGCTTCATTGCCGACAAATACGCGGTGCTGATCGAAGCGCTCTATTCGGGGCGCAGCGAGCAGTTTATTGAAACGCAGGTGAAGTTCGAGGATGGCCGTACCGGCGTCGTCTCGGCCACGCTGCAGATTCGCGATGCAAAGCGCTACCCGAGCGTGGCCAAGGCCGCCTGAGGAATGACCTGATGAAACAACGCCCCCTGGGTGACGTCATTCTGGACGTCCAGAACATTTCCCTGTCCTTCGGCGGTGTCAAGGCGCTGACCGACATCTCCTTCAATGTGCGCGAGCACGAGATCCGCGCCATCATCGGACCCAATGGCGCCGGCAAGAGCTCCATGCTCAACTGCATCAACGGCGTCTACACGCCGCAGCACGGCACCATCACCTTTCGCGGCCAGACCTTTCACCACATGAACAGCCGCCAGGTGGCCGAAATGGGGGTGGCACGCACCTTCCAGAACCTGGCGCTGTTCAAGGGCATGAGCGTGCTCGACAACATCATGTCGGGGCGCAACCTGAAGATCAGGAGCAACCTGCTGATGCAGGCGCTGCGCATCGGCCCGGCCGAGCAGGAGGAGATCCGCCACCGCGAGCAGGTGGAGCGCATCATCGACTTCCTGGAGATTCAGGCGCACCGCAAGACGCCGGTCGGCCAGCTGCCCTACGGCCTGCAAAAGCGCGTCGACCTCGGGCGGGCGTTGGCAATGGAGCCGCAGGTGCTGCTGCTGGACGAGCCCATGGCCGGCATGAACGTGGAGGAGAAGCAGGACATGTGCCGCTTCGTGCTCGACATCAACGACGAGTTCGGTACCACGGTGGTTCTGATCGAGCACGACATGGGCGTGGTGATGGACATCTCCGACCGCGTCGTGGTGCTCGACTACGGCAAGAAGATCGGGGACGGCACCCCGGACGAAGTGCGCAACAACCCCGAGGTGATCAGCGCCTACCTCGGTACCTCGCATTAAGGACAGAACATGGCTTTCTTTCTTGAGACCCTGCTTGGCGGCCTGATGGCCGGCATGCTGTATTCGCTGGTGGCGCTCGGTTTCGTGCTGATCTTCAAGGCGTCGGGCGTTTTCAACTTCGCCCAGGGCGCCATGGTGCTGTTTGCTGCCTTGACGATGGCCCGTTTTGCCGAGTGGTTCCCGATGTGGACGGGCATCAGCAATCCAGTGCTCGCCAATACGGTGGCGTTCCTGATCGCCGGCGCCGTGATGTTTGTCGTCGCCTGGCTGATCGAGCGGCTGGTGCTGCGCCACCTGGTCAACCAGGAGGGCGCCACGCTGCTGATGGCCACGCTGGGCATCACCTATTTCCTCGAAGGTCTGGGGCAGACCATTTTCGGCAGCGATATCTACAAGATCGATGTGGGCATGCCCAAGGAGCCGGTGTTCGTGCTGGAGTCGATGTTCGAGGGAGGAGTGCTCGTCAACCAGGAAGACGTGATTGCCGCCGTGATCGCGGCGGCGCTGGTGGCCTTGCTGAGCGTGTTTTTCCAGAAGACGGTGACGGGCCGGGCCTTGCGTGCCGTGGCGGACGACCACCAGGCAGCACAAAGTATCGGCATTCCGCTCAACCGCATCTGGGTGGTGGTCTGGTGCGTCGCCGGCGTGGTGGCGCTGGTGGCGGGAATGATCTGGGGTTCCAAGCTCGGCGTGCAGTTCTCGCTGGCAACCGTCGCGTTGCGTGCCCTGCCGGTCGTGATTCTGGGCGGCTTGACGTCCGTTCCGGGCGCCATCATCGGCGGCCTGGTCATCGGCGTCGGCGAGAAGCTGTCCGAGGTGTTTCTGGGTCCGTATGTGGGGGGCGGCATCGAGATCTGGTTCGCCTATGTGCTGGCGCTGGTGTTCCTGCTGTTCCGGCCGCAGGGGCTGTTTGGCGAAAAAATCATTGACCGCGTGTAAGAGGCTGAAAGATGTTCTACAGAGAAAACGGCCAGTTCAAAACCTCCTACAAGGCGGATCAGCAGATCTTTCCGATTGCCCAGGACCGCTGGATCATCGTGGCGCTCATCGTGTTCGCCTTTGCCGGCGTGCCGCTGCTGGCCAGCGACTACATGTTTCGGGCCATCCTGATTCCCTTCTTGATCTTTTCACTGGCGGCGGTCGGGGTCAACATCCTGGTCGGGTACTGTGGCCAGATCTCGCTGGGCTCGGGTGCCTTCATGGCCGTTGGGGCCTATGGGGCCTACAACGCCTTTGTCCGCATCCCGGACATGCCGCTGATCCCGGCGCTGATCGTCGGCGGCCTGTGTGCCACGGCGTTCGGCATCCTGTTCGGCCTGCCCAGCCTGCGCGTCAAGGGGCTCTACCTGGCGGTCGCCACGCTGGCGGCGCAGTTCTTCAGCGACTGGATGTTCCTGCGCATCAAGTGGTTCACCAACGACTCGCCTTCCGGTTCGGTGTCGGTGTCCAACCTGCAGGTATTCGGCCTGGACATTGAAAACCCGCTTTCCAAGTACCTGTTCTGTCTCGGCATTCTGGTGGTCGTCGCCTTGCTGGCGAAAAACCTGGTGCGTGGCGCCATCGGGCGCGAGTGGATGGCCATTCGCGACATGGACGTGGCCGCTGCCGTGATCGGCATCCGGCCCATGTACGCCAAGCTCAGCGCGTTCGCGGTCAGTTCGTTCATCGTCGGCGTGGCGGGGGCGCTGTGGGGCTTCATCTACCTGGGCTCCTGGGAGCCGGCCGCCTTTTCCGTGGATCAGTCCTTCAAGCTGCTGTTCATGGTCATCATCGGCGGCATGGGTTCCATCATGGGCAGTTTCTTCGGGGCCGCTTTCATTGTGGTCTTGCCCATCCTGCTGAACCAGTTGCTGCCGCTGATGGGTGAACTGGTCGGGCTGGAGATATCCACCGCCGGCATTTCACATGCGGAACTGATGATTTTCGGTGCCCTGATCGTCTGGTTCCTGATCGTGGAGCCGCATGGTCTGGCCAAGTTGTGGTCGATCGGCAAACAGAAGTTGCGCTTGTGGCCGTTCCCGCATTGAGGTCACTTTTTTACCCAACGGCACATCCCGTGCCATAACAACCAGGAGACGTTATGAAACTACGCAATCTCGCTTTGGCTGCTTGCATGACTGCCGTGGGTATCACGGCTTTCGCCCAGGCCAAGGAACAGTTCTTCCCCGTGCTGCCCTATCGCACCGGTCCGTACGCGCCCAACGGCGTGCCATGGGCCAACGGCTATGTGGACTACCTCAAGCTGGTCAATGCACGCGGCGGCATCAATGGTGTGAAGATCATCTTCGAAGAGTGCGAGACCGGCTATGACACCGCCCGCGGGGTGGAGTGCTACGAGCGGCTCAAGGGCAAGCATGGCGGCGCCACCCTGTTCCAGCCGCTGTCCACCGGCATCACGTTTGCCCTGACCGAAAAGGCGCCCGGCGACAAGATTCCGCTGATCACCGCGGGTTATGGCCGCAGCGAGAGCCAGGATGGCACCGTGTTCAAGTGGAACTTCCCCCTCGCTGGCACCTACTGGCTGGCCGCCGATGCACTGATTCAGCAGCTCGGCAAGAAAGAGGGCGGCCTGGACAAGCTCAAGGGCAAGAAGATCGCGCTGGTGTACCACGACAGCCCGTACGGCAAGGAGCCCATCGCACTGCTGCAGGAGCGCAGCAAGATGCTGGGCTTTGAACTGCAGTTGCTGCCGGTGACCGCGCCCGGCGTGGAGCAGAAGGCGACCTGGCTGCAGGTTCGCCAGAGCCGTCCGAACTATGTGCTGCTGTGGGGCTGGGGTGTGATGAACTCCACCGCCCTCAAGGAAGCGCAGGCAACTGGCTATCCGCGCGACAAGATGTACGGCGTGTGGTGGTCTGGTGCCGAGCCCGATGTCAAGGACGTGGGCGAGGGCGCCAAAGGCTATAACGCCGTCACCATGCAGCACGGCGCCGAGCCGAACTCCAAGGTGGTGAAGGACATCCTGGCTCAGGTGCATGGCAAGGGCCACGGCACGGGTCCGAAGGAGGAAGTCGGTCAGGTGCTGTACATGCGCGGTGCCATGAGCGCGATGCTGGGCGTTGAGGGCGTGCGCCGGGCGCAGGAGCGTTATGGCAAAGGCAAGGTGATGACGGGCGAGCAGACCCGCTGGGGCCTGGAGAACCTGGCGCTGGACCAGAAGAAACTGGACGCGCTGGGCTTCGCCGGCGTGATGCGCCCGGTCAGCACCTCCTGCGTGGATCACATGGGTTCCAACTGGGCCCGGGTGCACACCTGGGACGGCAAGAAGTGGAACTTCAGCTCGGACTGGCTGCAGGCCGACGAGATGATCCTCAAGCCGCTGGTGAAGTCCACCGCCGCCAAATACGCGGCTGACAAGAAGATCGCGCCGCGTACTCCTGCGGATTGTCAGAGCTGATGCTCTGTCAATCACAGGGGCGCGGCGAGCCGCCGTATTGACGGCTCCCTCCCCCGGCCCCTCCCCCGGTAACGGGAGGCGCCGCTTGAGCGGCGCGGGGAGGGGCAAGCGGCTCGCGCGAGCCGCCAATCGACAGGGCTGCTGACGCAGGTCTGTCGATTGGTCACAGGAAGAAGCTATGGACACAAAAAACATCGTTCTGAACGTCAACGGCATCGAGGTCATCTACAACCATGTGATCCTGGTGCTCAAGGGCGTATCGCTGCAGGTGCCCGAGGGCGGCATTGTGGCCATCCTGGGCGGCAACGGCGCCGGCAAGACGACGACCCTGCGCGCTATCTCCAACCTGCTCAAGGGTGAGCGGGGTGAGGTCACCAAGGGGTCGATCGAGTTGCGCGGCGAGCGCATCGAGAACCTGTCACCCGCCGACCTGGTGCAGCGCGGGGTGGTGCAGGTGATGGAGGGGCGCCACTGCTTTGCGCACCTGACCATCGAGGAAAACCTGCTCACGGGTGGCTATACGCGCAAGAGCAAGGCCGAAATCGCCGCCAATCTGGAAAAGGTCTACGCCTATTTCCCACGCCTGAAGACGCGCCGCACTTCGCAGGCCGCCTATACCTCGGGCGGTGAGCAGCAGATGTGTGCCATTGGCCGCGCCCTCATGGCCAACCCCAGCATGGTGCTGCTGGACGAGCCCTCCATGGGGCTGGCGCCGCAGATCGTGGAAGAGGTCTTCGAGATTGTGAAAGACCTGAACCAGAAGGAAAAGGTCACCTTCCTGCTGGCCGAGCAGAACACCAACATGGCGCTGAAATATGCCGACTACGGCTACATCATGGAGTCGGGGCGCATCGTGATGGATGGCGCCGCCAGCGACCTCGCCAGCAACGAGGACGTCAAGGAGTTCTATCTCGGAGTCGGCGGCGGTGAACGCAAGAGCTTCCGCGATGTGAAGAGCTACAAGCGGAGAAAACGTTGGCTGGCATGATGCTCCCCCCCCGAAGCGGCCTGTGGCCGCCTCCCCCTCAAGGGGGCAACGCCAGTGGCCCGGCAAAGCCGGCTCCACGGCGTTTCCCGATTGGATCGTTTCATGCGCGGCAGAGTTTCTGCACAGGGAAGGCTGAGATGAGCAAACATTACGATGCACTGGAGACGCGCGATCCGGCGCAGCGGGAAGCCGCGCTGCTGACGGCGTTGCCGGGGCAGGTGGCGCGGGCGCAGCAGGCGGCGCCGGCTTTTGCAGCGATCCTGCGTGGCGTGGATGCGGCGGCCGTGACCAGCCGCGCGGCGCTGGCGAAACTGCCGGTGACGCGCAAGCACGAGTTGCTGGAGCGTCAGCAGGCGGCACGCTCGCGCGATGCGAGCGACCCGTTTGGCGGCTTTTCCGCCATCGGCTGGCGCGGCCTGCTGCGGGGCAGCGGCGCACGCCGGGTCTACCAGTCGCCCGGGCCGATCTACGAGCCCGAGGGACACGCTGCCGATTACTGGCGCAGTGCGCGCGCCTTTGCCGCGGCCGGCTTCGAGGCCGGTGATCTGGTGCACAACTGCTTCAGCTACCACCTCACGCCCGGGGCCTGGATCATGGAGGCCGGTGCGCAGGCGCTGGGCTGTACCGTGTTCCCCGGCGGCGTCGGCAATACCGAGCAGCAACTGGCGGCGATTGCCGACCTGCGGCCGCCGGCCTATGCCGGCACGCCGAGCTTTCTGAAGATCCTGATCGAGAAAGCCGAGGAGGTGGGGGCGAAGCTGTCGTTCAGCAAGGCACTGGTCAGCGGTGAAGCGTTTCCGCCCAGCCTGCGCGATTGGCTGGGCGAGCGCGGCATCACGGGCTACCAGTGCTATGCCACGGCGGATGTGGGGCTGATTGCCTACGAGACGCCGGCGCGTGAGGGGCTGGTGCTGGACGACGGCGTCATTCTGGAGGTCGTGCGCCCGGGCACTGGCGACCCGGTGCCCGAGGGCGAGGTCGGCGAGGTGGTGGTGACGGTGCTGAACCCGGATTACCCGCTGGTGCGCTTCGGTACCGGCGATCTGTCTGCCATCCTCAGCGGCACCTGCCCCACGGGGCGCACCAACACCCGCATCAAGGGCTGGCTGGGGCGTGCCGATCAGACCACCAAGGTGCGCGGCATGTTCGTGCACCCGGGGCAGGTGGCCGAGATCGTCAAGCGTTTTCCCGAGGTGGTGCGCGCCCGCCTGGTGGTGGCCGGCGAGATGGCCAACGACGCCATGACCCTGAAAGTGGAGACGGCCGGCAGGGGGGCGGACGAATTGGCTGAGCGGATCGGCCAAGCGATCCGGGACGTGACCAAGCTGCGCGGTGAGGTGGAGCTGATGCTGCCGGGCAGCCTGCCCAATGACGGCAAGGTCATCGAAGATGCGCGCAGCTACAAGTAGCTGCTTTCATTTCTCTACGTAGTTCCCCGCTGTCAGGGGCGTCGGGGGCGATTTAAACTTTTGCCATTCTTTGAAGGAGCCCTTATGAAACGCTTGCTGATTCTTGCGGCTGCTGTGGCTGCGTTTGCGGTCAACGCGCAAACCGCTTTCCCCGGCGCCAAGCCCGTCACCATCGTCGTGCCGTTTGCTGCGGGTGGTCCGACGGACCGCGTGGCCCGCGACCTGGCCGAAGCCATGCGCAAGCCGCTGGCGGGGGCGAGCGTCGTGATCGAGAATGTGGCCGGTGCCGGCGGCACGATCGGTGCCAACAAGGTGGCCAAAGCCAGCCCGGACGGCCATACGCTGTTTCTGCACCATATTGGCATGGCGACCAGCCCGGCGCTCTATCGCAAACTGCCCTACTCGGTCGAGAATGACTTCGAGTACCTGGGCATGGTCAATGAAGTCCCCATGACCTTGATCGGCCGCCCCAGTCTGCCGGCCAACAACTACAAGGAGCTGTCCTCCTGGATCAGTGCCAACAAGGGCAAGATCAACCTCGGTAATGCCGGCTTGGGCGCCGCTTCGCATCTGTGCGGTCTGATGTTCCAGAGCGCGCTGGGCGTGGACATGACCACGGTGCCTTACAAGGGCACAGCGCCGGCCATCACCGACCTGATCGGCGGCCAGATTGATCTGCTGTGCGACCAGACCACCAACACCACGTCCCAGATCGAGGGCAAGAAAGTCAAGGCCTTTGCCGTGACCACGACCAAGCGTCTGACCACGCCGGCACTGAAGGACCTGCCGACGCTGCAGGAATCCGGCCTGAAGGGTTTTGACGTCAGCATCTGGCACGGTCTGTACGCCCCCAAGGGCACGCCGGCCGATGTACTGGCCAAGCTCAATGCGGCGCTCAAGACGGCGCTGAAGGACCCCGAGTTCATCAAGAAGCAGGAAGGTCTGGGTGCCGTGGTGGTGACCGACAAGCGCGTCGAGCCGGCCGAGCACAAGAAGTTCGTGGCGGCTGAAATCGCCAAGTGGGGCCCCGTCATCAAGGCGGCGGGTGTGTACGCTGATTGATTGAAATCAACCCCGCAGCGAAAGCCACCTTCGGGTGGCTTTTTCATGGGCGCTCTGGAGGCAAACCCTAAGACACAAGGGAGAGCAGGCTGTCTACACTGAGGGGCAAAGACCAACCGGAGATGTGTATGTCTGCACTGGATAATTTCAAGAAGAATCGCCGCCTTTCCCTCGCCCTGATTGCCGGGGCTGCTCAGTTTTTGATAGCTGGTGCGGGCCTGGCGCAGAGTGCCTGGCCGAACAAGCCGGTGCGCATCGTCGTGCCCTTTGCCCCCGGCGGCACCACCGACATCCTGGCGCGTGCCGTCGCGCCCGAGCTTTCGAAAGCCTTCGGCCAGCAGTTCGTGGTGGACAACCGCGCGGGTGCCGGCGGCAACGTGGGCGCCGACATCGTGGCCAAGTCACCGGGTGACGGCTATACCCTGCTCATGGGCACGGTCGGCACGCACGGCATCAACAAGGCGCTGTATGCCAAGCTGCCCTACGACCCGCAAAAGGATTTCGTGCCGATCACCCTGGTGGCAGGCGTGCCCAATGTGATGGTGATGAATGCCGAGAAGGCAAAAAGCCTGGGCATCAACAGCGTGACGGATTTCATCAAGTACGCCAAAGCCAATCCAGGCAAGCTCAACATGGCGTCCAGCGGCAACGGGACATCCATCCACCTGGCAGGCGAACTGTTCAAGTCGATGACCGGCATCTTCATGACGCACATTCCCTACCGTGGCTCCGGCCCGGCCTTGCTGGACATGGTGGCAGGCAACATGGACGTGATGTTCGACAACCTGCCCTCCAGCATGGCGCAGATCAAGGCGGGCAAGCTCAAGGCACTGGCGGTGACCAGTGCCCAGCGCTCGACCGCCATGCCGGATATTCCGACGATCGAGGAGGCGGGCCATCTCAAGGGCTTCGAGGCCAGCAGCTGGTTCGGCCTGTTGGCACCGGCTGGGACACCGGCCGATGTGGTCAATCGCATTCAGCAGGAAACGGCCAAGGCACTCAACAGCCCGGCGATCAAGGAAAAGCTGCTGGCACAAGGGGCCATTCCCAGCGGCAACTCGCCGGCTGAATTCACACGCTTGATCGATGCCGAGCACAAAAAGTGGGCGAAGGTCGTTAAAGACTCCGGGGCGAAAGTGGACTGACGAGCCAGGTTCGCTACACGGCTACGCCTGAAGAGTTTAAGGTCGGGAACGCCGCGGAACCGGCTTTGCCGGGCCGCTGGCGTTGCCCCCTGCAAGGGGGGGGCGGAGCGACACGCAGTGCGCGCAGCCTGGGGGTGCGCCAATTCAGACGCCCCAGACGATTTCCTTGCCGGCTTGCTGGCAGCTGCGCAGCATCTCGATGAAGGGGGTGGCGCGCTGGCGCAGCGTGACGCCTTCGAGCGGCGGCAGTTCCTCGCCGCGCGCCGCGGCTTCTTCCTCTGCCGTCCGGCGTTCGGTTTCTTCGTGCGCAATAGCCGCTTCCAGTGCAGCCATGGCCGCCGGCATCTGCTCGGGCAGCAGAATGCCCTGGCGGGCTTCAATGTCCTTGCCGATGAGGCCCAGCACGCGGCGGCCGTGAGGTTCGAGCATGATCAAGTCGGCCGCGGCCTTGGACTTGAATTTGTAGAGCATGGATGCCGTGTCAGCTCAGCGATTCGATCAGGTCGATGTAGAGCTGCATGGCTTCATCGGCCGACTTGCCCTTGAGACCGTTCCAGGCATCCCACTTGGCACGGCCCACGAAGTCCGAGAAGCCAGGGCGCTCGCCTTCGACGTCGCCGGCGGTGGCCTGCTTGTACAGCGCGTAGATCTTCAGCAGGGTGGGGTTGTCGGGGCGTTCGCTCAGATTCTTGGAGTTGGCGACAGCAGCTTCGAAACGGGTTTGGAGATCACTCATGATGCGGAAAAAAGTTGGGGCGAAGACATAGTGTAAGCATCCCGCAGCCCCAGCAGGTGCGCCCGTTGGGGCGAAGCCAGATAGGGCGCGAGCAGGCCGAGTGCATGCTGCGCCCCGCGCAGCAAGGCCGCCTGGCCGTGTTCGGGCTCCAGTGCATGGCGTGGGTCGCGCACATACTCGAAGCTCAGCCAGTACGTCAACACCACGACCAGGCAGTTGGCGATGATGGGCAGTTCGCGCGCATCGATGTCCAGGGCCTTGGTTGCGCGCAGGCTCTCCAGCATGGCGCGCAAGGCGCTGACCTGCCCGGCCATATTGACCTGAATGCGTTCTTCCAGCCGGCGGTTGCGGCTGAGCAGGTCATTCAGATCGCGGTAAAGAAAGCGGTATTGCCAGACCAGTTCGAACAGGTTGTGCATGAAGAACCAGGCATCTTCCACATCCTTGACACTGCCGCCTGCGGGCAGCAATTGGGCCAAGGCCTGCTCGTACTGCTCGAACAAGGCGCTGACCAGCTGGTCCTTGGCCGGGTAGTGGTAGTGCAGGTTGCCCGGGCTGATGCCGAGTTCGCTGGCGATCAGTGCCGTTGAGGAATGAGGTTCGCCAAAGCGGTTGAACAGTGCCAGCGCGGTGTCCAGGATGCGCTGTGCCGTACGTCGCGGCGCCTTCTTCGCCATCGCCGGACGACTAGCGGGCGCTTGGGCGTTTGCGGGCGGGGGGGGGCTTGACGGCCGCCGATCGGGGCGGGCGGGGCTGCGCCGTCTTTTCAAGCGCGGCCAGGCGTGCCGCCAGGGCATCCACCTCCTTTGCCGTCGGGACGCCCAGGCTCTTGAGGGAGCGGGCGACCCGGTCTTCGAAGATGGACTCCAGCTTGTCCCACTGACCAGTGGCACGGGCACCGATTTCACTGGCCATGCTGTTCATTTTCTGCGTCGCCGCGCTCATTTTTTCTTCGGCGGCCACCTGCGTCTTGCGCTGTATCGTCAAGCCCTCCTGCACCAGGGCATCGAATACCTTGCTGCCCTCTTGCTGAGCCTTGCTGAAGGCGGCCAGCCCAGCCAGCCAGATCTCGTGCGCCGAATCCTTGATGGCGTCCGGTAAGGGGGCTGCGCTGCGGGCGGGCTTGGCGGATTTCCTGACCATGGGGTGCTCCTTGAGGTGGCGGGTGCACGAACTTTACCCCCGACGGTGACGCTTGGATAGAGGGGGAAAGGCATGGAATAATTCGACAGATGACACGGGTGGCCTGGAGCCCCCTTTTTTGACAGGGAATCTCATGATCCTCGTGACGGGCGGCGCCGGCTTCATCGGTGCCAATTTTGTTTTGGATTGGCTGGCGCAATCGGATGAACCGGTGGTGAACCTGGACAAGCTCACCTATGCCGGCAATCTGGAAAACCTGATTTCCCTGCAGGGTGATGCGCATCACGTCTTCGTGCGTGGCGATATCGGCGACACGGCGTTGGTGGAGCGCCTGCTGAGTGAGCATCGGCCGCGTGCGGTGGTGAACTTTGCGGCCGAGTCGCATGTGGACCGCTCCATCCACGGCCCGGAGGACTTCATTCAGACGAATATCGTGGGCACTTTCCGCTTGCTGGAGGCGATGCGGACTTATTGGAACGGCTTGATGGGCGAAGCCAAGGCGGCCTTCCGCTTCCTGCACGTTTCCACCGACGAGGTCTACGGTTCACTCAAGTCGGGCGAGCCTGCCTTCACCGAGCAGCACCGTTACGAGCCCAACAGTCCGTACTCGGCCAGCAAGGCGGCGAGTGACCATCTGGTGCGCGCCTACCACCATACCTACGGTCTGCCGGTGCTCACCACCAACTGCTCCAACAATTACGGTCCCTACCATTTCCCGGAAAAGCTGATTCCGCTGATGATCGTCAACGCCTTGGGGGGCAAAGCGCTGCCCGTCTATGGCGACGGCCAGCAGATCCGTGACTGGCTGTATGTGAAAGATCATTGCAGCGCCATCCGCCGGGTACTGGAGGCCGGGCGCCTGGGTGAGGTCTACAACGTGGGCGGCTGGAACGAGAAGCCGAATATCGAAATCGTTGACACGGTCTGCGCCCTGCTCGATGAGCTGCAACCGAGGGCGGACAAAAAATCCTACCGTGAGCAGATCACTTTTGTGAAAGACCGGCCTGGACACGACCGCCGCTACGCCATTGACGCTCACAAGCTGGAGCGCGAGTTGGGCTGGCGGCCGGCGGAGACCTTCGACACCGGCATTCGCAAAACGGTGCGCTGGTATCTCGACAACCAGGCATGGGTTGCTGGCGTCACCAGCGGCAGCTACCGTCAGTGGGTAGAGCGGCACTACGCCTGACTCCAGCATGAAAATCCTCCTTTTGGGCAAGAGCGGCCAAGTTGGCTGGGAACTGCAGCGTTCCTTGAGCGTGTTGGGCGAGGTGGTGGCGCTGGACCGGCAGGGCGCCGAGGGCCTGTGCGGCGATTTGAGCGATTTGCCCGGGCTGGCGCAAACCGTGCAGCGGGTGCAGCCGCAGGTCATCGTCAATGCTGCTGCACACACGGCGGTGGACAAGGCCGAGAGCGAGCCCGAGCTGGCGCGTGCCTTGAATGCGCTGGCGCCGGGCGTGCTGGCTCGGGAAGCGCAGCAACTCGGCGCCTGGCTGGTGCACTACAGCACCGATTACGTGTTCGACGGCAATGGCACCCGTTCCTGGTGCGAGGCCGATCAGCCTGCCCCGCTGAGCGTGTATGGCCAGACCAAGCTGGAGGGAGAGCAGCAGATCCTGGCCAGCGGCTGCCGGCACCTGATTTTCCGGACCAGTTGGGTCTATGCTGCGCGCGGTGGCAATTTTGCCAAGACCATGCTGCGCCTGGCCCGTGAGCGTGAGCAGCTGTCAGTGATCGACGACCAGATCGGCGCGCCGACGGGTGCCGACCTGCTGGCCGACATCACCGCGCATGTGTTGCGGCAGGTTTTGCCGGCCGTTGGCCATAACCACCTGGCCCAGCCAGGCATCTACCACCTGGCGGCCAGCGGCGAGACCTCCTGGCATGGTTATGCCTGTTTCGTGCTGGATGCCGCCCGCAAGGCCGGCCTGGATTTGCGGGCCGGGTCGGATAAAGTGTTCCCGATTCCAAGTTCGGCCTATCCCACGCCAGCGCGCCGACCGAACAATTCGCGGCTTGACACCGCCAAGCTCCGCGCAACCTTTGGTTTAAGCTTGCCCGACTGGCGGCATGGCGTGGCACGCATGCTGAACGAAATCCTTTGAACCATCTACCATGACACAACGCAAAGGCATCATCCTCGCGGGCGGCTCCGGTACGCGCCTGCACCCGGCCACGCTGGCCATGAGCAAGCAACTGCTGCCGGTGTATGACAAGCCCATGATCTACTACCCGCTGAGCACCCTGATGCTGGCGGGCATGCGCGATATCCTGGTCATCAGTACGCCGCAGGATACGCCGCGCTTTCAACAACTGCTGGGCGATGGCAGTCAGTGGGGGGTCAACCTGCAGTATGCCGTGCAACCTTCGCCCGACGGCCTGGCGCAAGCGTTCATCATCGGTGAAAAATTTGTCGGCAACAGCACCAGCGCGCTGGTACTCGGCGACAACATCTTCCATGGCCATGACTTCCAGGGCTTGCTGGCCGAGGCGGATGCGAGAACCCAGGGCGCCACGGTGTTTGCCTACCATGTGCAGGACCCCGAGCGCTACGGCGTAGTGGCCTTTGATGCGCAGGGCAAGGCCAGCAGCATCGAGGAAAAGCCGGTCCAACCCAAAAGCAACTACGCCGTCACCGGTCTGTATTTCTACGACAACCAGGTGGTCGACATCGCCAAGTCGGTCAAGCCGAGTGCCCGCGGCGAGTTGGAGATCACCGCTGTCAATCAGCGCTACCTGGAGCAGGGCGAACTCAGCGTGCAGATCATGGGGCGCGGTTATGCCTGGCTGGATACCGGTACGCATGAGAGCCTGCTGGAGGCCAGCCAGTTCATCTCGACCCTGGAACACCGCCAGGGGTTGAAGATCGCTTGCCCTGAGGAGATTGCCTGGCGCAACCACTGGATCACCGGTGAGCAGTTGCGAAAACTGGCGCAGCCGTTGGCCAAGAACGGCTACGGTCAATATCTTCTGCAGTTGCTGACTGACAGAACTGCGGTTTAACCAAGTGAGGAACTTCTTGTGAACGTCATTCCAACGGCTATCCCGGAGGTCTTGATCCTTGAGTCCAGGGTGTTCGGCGATGCGCGTGGTTTTTTCTTCGAGAGTTTCAACCAGCGCACCTTCAACCAGGCCGTGGGACAGGAAGTTCCGTTCGTGCAGGACAACCACAGCCGCTCCCGTCGCGGCGTGCTGCGCGGTCTGCATTATCAGATCAAGCAGCCGCAGGGCAAGCTGGTGCGCGTGGTGCGCGGCAACGTGTTCGATGTGGCGGTGGATATCCGTAAGGGCTCCCCCACTTTTGGTCGCTGGGTCGGAGTCGAGCTCAGTGAAGACAATCATCGCCAGATGTGGGTGCCACCTGGTTTTGCGCATGGTTTTGTCGTCACCAGCGAATCGGCAGACTTTCTTTACAAAACCACCGACTACTATGCACCTGAGCATGAGCGCTGTATCGCCTGGAACGACGAGGCTATCGGTATCGCGTGGCCGCTGGATGGTGCGCCACATCTCTCGGCCAAGGACCAAACGGGGCAGCTGTTGGCGACGGCCGAGGTGTTCGTGTGACGCAAGCCGCGCTTCCGGTGGTCCATCCCGTCATCCTCTGCGGCGGGAGTGGCACCCGCCTCTGGCCTTTGTCGCGCAAGGCCTTCCCCAAGCAGTTCATTCCCCTGCTGGGCGAGAAGTCGCTGTTGCAGCTGACGCTGGAGCGTGTGGCACCGCTGGCAAAAGAGGCGAATATCACTTGTGTCGCCGCTGAAGAGCACCGCTTCCTGGTGGCCGATGTGGCCGCGCAGACAGGCTTGCAGGTACGTCAGATCCTTGAGCCGCAGGCACGGAACACGGCGGCAGCCATGGCGCTGGCCGCGTTGGTGGCGCCGGCGGATGCCTTGCTGCTGTTCTGTCCGGCAGATCACCACATACCTGACGGGCCGGCATTTGCCGACATGGTGCGGCAAGCGGCTCCGGCAGCATTGGCCGGCCACTTGGTGACGTTCGGCGTTCTTCCCAGTTTTCCGAGCACGGCTTACGGCTACATTCAAAAAGGCCAACCGGGGCGGGAAGGTGGCTTCCTGGTTGCTCGCTTCGTGGAAAAACCTGCGCAGGATAAGGCAGTGGAGTTCTTGGTCAGCGGCCAGTACCTGTGGAATGCAGGGATTTTCTTGGGGCGGGCCCAGGATTGGCTCGATGCCTTGCAGGCGCATGCGCCCGACATACTGGAGGCCTGCCGCCAGTCCATGCGACAGCCTCAGTACGACGGTCACTTCATCCGCCCGGATGCGCAGGCATTTGCCGGCTGTCGCAGCCAGTCGATTGATTACGCCGTGATGGAGCAAGCTGCCAATGTTTGCGTATTCCCTTTTGCCGGCATCTGGAGTGATGTGGGCAGCTGGAACGCCGTTGCCGCGCTGGCCGAACCGGATGCCTCGGGCAATCGCAGCGGAGGTGAGGTGCAGTACGCCCACCACCTGAATGCGCGTGATACCTATATTCATGCGGCAGGCGAACGTCCGGTGGTGGTGCTGGGAACGACTGGGTTGCTGGTCATTGATACACCCGATGCGCTGCTGGTGGCAGATGTGGCGCATGCCGAAGCGGTCAAGGAGGTGGTGGCCAAGCTGGATGCGCTGGACGCTGCGCAGGCGGTTCAGCATCGCCGCGTGGCACGTCCCTGGGGCTGGTATGACAGTGTTGATGTCGGAGCGCGTCACCAGGTCAAACGGATCACGGTCAAACCGGGGGCGTCCCTGTCGCTGCAGATGCATCACCATCGCGCTGAACACTGGGTGGTGGTCAGCGGCATGGCTGAGGTGACGAATGGGGACAAGACCATGGTGCTGGGGGAAAACCAGAGTACCTACATACCGCAAGGGCAGGTGCATCGGCTGGCCAATCCGGGCGAGGTACCGCTGGAGATCGTTGAGGTGCAAAGCGGTGCCTATCTCGGGGAAGATGACATTGTGCGGTTTGAAGATAGCTACGGAAGAAGCTGATGAAGCTGACGAGGGGTCTGTCCAGTCACCTTCTTTTGAGTTCGGCTTTTGAGAGGGCGGAGTGAAGTCCATCTGCTTTGTTGCAACAAGCCCCTTTGCTGTGAACGCTTTTCTGCAGGGGCATCTTCATATGCTCGCGCAGCATTTTCAGATTACGCTGTGTGTCAATACAAACGAATTCCAGCTGTCCCGGAACATTGACGAGCGAGTTCGTGTCCTCCATGTTCCGATTGCAAGAAAAATATCGCCATTCAATGACTTGCGGGCATTGATTCGATTGATTGCGATCTTTCGCCAGTCCAGTTTTGATGTTGTGCATAGCATCACCCCCAAGGGAGGCGCGCTGGCGATGTTGGCGAGTTTCTTGTGCCGTGTCCCGAACCGGATCCACACGTTCACGGGGCAGGTATGGGTTACTCGAGCAGGCGCGATGCGGGGTTTGCTTAAAGTTGTAGATCGTCTCATCGTAGGCTTGGCGACCACGGTGCTCTCCGACAGCGCTTCGCAAAGCAGGTTTCTTGAGAAGGAGTTGAGGCTGGCTGCCGGCAGGGTGGGGATGTTGGGCGCAGGCTCAATTGCCGGGGTTGACGTCGCCCGATTCCGCCCCAGCGAGGCGGTGCGTAGGGCTATCCGCCAGCATTTGAATGTCGCGGAAGATGCCTTTGTGTTTTTGTTTGTGGGACGCATTGCACGGGACAAAGGTGTATTCGATTTGGTAACTGCTTTTCGACACTTCGGCAGAAGTGGTTGTGCGAATCTTTCACTGTGGGTGGTCGGACCAGACGAGGAAGGGCTGGGGTCAGAACTCAAGTCGTTGGCCGGGGATGCTGGCGCCTCTGTGCGCTGGGTCGGTCCATCAGCGGAGCCGGAGACATTCATGGCCGGAGCCGATTTGCTGGTGTTGCCAAGTTACCGCGAGGGTTTTGGGCTTGTGGTTGTGGAGGCGGCGGGATGCGGGATCCCAACGCTGGCGTATGAAATCGACGGGGTTGTGGATGCCGTTGAAAACGGTATCACCGGCGTACTGGTCCCGCCGCGAGATGTGGAGGCGCTGACTCGGAAAATGGAATTCATGGCCGGCCATCCCCTGCATGTCAAAAGCCTGGGACTTTCCGCTCGACAGCGGGTCGTTGAGACGTTTACGGCGACAGCAGTCAGCGAGGCCTGGATGGATTTTTACAATCAATTTGCATGATTCGTGCGTGTCGAAAAGTCTCATGAACAAGCGGATATTTGATCTTTTATTGGCGGCTGCCTTGATCCCGCTCGTTGCCATTCCGGCCGGATTGATTGCTCTTCTGATCCGGGTGTCATCGCGAGGGCCGGCCTTGTACTGGAGCGACAGGGTGGGTCGGCATAATCGAATTTTCAGCATGCCCAAGTTCCGCAGCATGCGCACGGACACGCCGGCAATGGCGACGCACTTGCTGGCTGACCCTGCGGCATACTTGACGCCGACTGGATCTTTTCTCCGCAAAACAAGCTTGGATGAGTTGCCGCAGCTGTGGAGTATCTGCAAAGGCGATATGAGTTTTGTGGGGCCGCGCCCGGCCCTGTTCAATCAAGACGATTTGATTGCCTTGCGGACGGCGCAAGGCGTGCATGAGTTGATCCCGGGTCTCACGGGATGGGCGCAGGTTAACGGTCGAGATGAGCGGTCTATCGCGGAGAAGGTCAAATTGGATGCGGAGTACCTGCATCGTCAGTCTTTCTGGTTCGATCTCCGGATTCTCTGGCTGACTGTGCTGAAGGTTCTTCGCCGAGATGGTGTTTCCCACTGATTCAAAGGGATGTCAATGCCTCTGCTGAGTAGTGCAGCCTTGCCCATACTGGCCCTGCCGCGTTTTGCCAAGCGACTGGTGGTGCTGGTTGTCGACGCCAGTCTTTGTGTGCTGACGGTCTGGCTGGCTTTTTATTTACGGCTGGGTGAGTTCGTTGCCTTGTCTGGTCCCGCCTTATGGGCAGCGCTTGCTGCCATGGCGTTCGCCTTGCCGATATTTCTTATTTCTGGCCTTTATCGCGCGATTTTTCGCTATTCGGGCTGGCCCGCCCTTCTGACAGTCACAAAGGCCACTGCGGTCTATGGCTTGCTGTTTGCTGCCGTTTTCACGGCCATCGGTGTCCAGGGTGTCCCCCGAACCATCGGGTTGATCCAGCCGATGCTGCTGCTCTTGGCCGTCGGTGCATCGCGGGCGCTGGCGCGGTTCTGGTTGGGTGGTTTGTATCAGAGTCAACTCAAGCTGGCGGCCCTCCCCAAGGTGTTGATCTACGGCGCGGGGACTGCGGGGCGGCAGCTTGCTGCCGCGATGGCCAACAGCCTGGAAATGCGGGTGGTGGGCTTTCTGGACGATGACGACCGCTTGCACGGACATGTCTTGAATGGCCTGCCCATATACGGCCCCGTCGATCTGCCGGGCTTGGTGATGTCACTCAAGGTCAGCGATGTTTTGTTGGCCTTGCCTTCTGTCAGCCGCAAGCGCCGGAATGAAATTTTGGCCCAGATCCGGCAGGCCAAGGTCTCGGTGCGCACCCTGCCGAGCGTTACGGAACTGGCACAGGGGAAGGTCAGCACCTCGGATCTGAGGGAACTGGATATCGACGATCTGTTAGGGCGTGAGCCCGTTGCCCCGAACCATATCCTGTTAGGCAGGAATGTTGCCGACAAGGTCGTGCTGGTGACCGGAGCGGGGGGGTCGATCGGCAGTGAGCTCTGCCGGCAAATCGTGAAGATGGCACCTGCGACCTTGCTGTTGGTGGAACAGAGCGAGTTCGCTCTCTACAACATCCATCAGGAACTCCATGGAAAGTTGACGGGTCATCAAAGTCAGGCGATCCGGGTCGTTCCGTTGCTCGCTTCGGTTCGTGACGAAGAGCGCATGCGCGAAATCATGACCACCTGGAAGCCGGAGACGGTTTACCACGCGGCAGCTTACAAGCATGTGCCCTTGGTCGAGCACAACCCGGCCGAAGGCATTAAGAACAATGTGTTCGGGACATTGACCGCCGCCCGGGTGGCGGCTGAGCAGGGGGTGGCGGACTTTGTCCTGATCAGCACCGACAAGGCGGTGCGTCCGACCAACATCATGGGGGCGAGCAAGCGACTCGCGGAAATGGTGTTGCAGGCGTTGGTGGCGATGTCGCCCGGGACCAGATTTTCCATGGTGCGCTTTGGCAACGTGTTGGGCTCATCCGGTTCCGTGGTGCCCAAATTCCGACAACAGATCCGCGATGGCGGCCCGATCACCCTGACTCATCCGGAAATCACCCGCTACTTCATGACCATTCCTGAGGCTGCTCAGCTGGTGATCCAGGCCGGAGCGATGGCCAAGGGTGGCGATGTGTTTGTGCTGGATATGGGGCAATCGGTTCGGATCATGGATCTGGCAAGACGCATGCTGGAACTGTCGGGGCTGACGATTCGCGATGAGGCAAATCCGGAGGGTGATATCGAGATCGAAATCACCGGCTTGCGCCCGGGGGAAAAGCTTTATGAGGAGCTGCTCATCGGAGACAATCCCAAGCCCACCTCCCATACGCAGATCATGAAGGCGCATGAGAACTTTCTTCTCTGGCCAATTTTGGAAGAAAAGCTCAACGCGCTGCGGATTGCCTTGGATTTGAACGATGTTCGCGTTTTGCGGACGATCCTTGAGGATCTGGTTTCGGGCTACAAGCCAGACAGCCAGATTGTGGATTGGGTCTATATGGAGCAGGAGGCGGAGGTTTGCGGCGAACGGTGAACTGCCCCGTTGTGTGTCAGTCGGGATTCTTCAAGTGCAGGCCAATTGAAGGCCATGGGGCGTGGGGTTTTCATGGCAAAGTCCGGTTTTGTCGCGTGCGTCACCTCCGGGCGAGCAGGTCCGGCATTCGTTGTCGTGGCGACAAAATCCATACTGGTTATGGCACAATTCTTCATTCCTTGAGCGGCAACGGCTCTTTGGCTGTTTGAGGCTCTCCCATACCCACCTGACCGCGCTTGCTGATCGTGAAACGGCATGGCGGTAGCGTGCCAAAACGCTTCTTAATCCCCGAGATGACAAACCGACGAACTCAATTTCAGGAAGCTGTGCGCTTCAGGGCCAAGCTCGAAAAGTGCCATGTCAAAAGACAGGCTGAGTCAAAGGCGGCCTCATGAAAATCGCTATCGCCGGCACCGGTTACGTGGGGCTGTCTAACGCCATCCTTCTTGCGCAGCACCATGAGGTGGTGGCACTTGATATCGTCCCCGAGAAGGTGGCGATGATCAATGAGAAAAAGAGTCCCATCGCGGATCCTGAGATTGAGGACTTTCTGGCGAATAAGGCACTGAACTTGCGTGCTGTGCTGGACAAGAAAGAGGCTTATGAGGGGGCGGACTATGTCGTGATCGCTACGCCGACCGATTACGATGCGGACGCCAATCAATTTGATACCCGATCCGTGGAATCCGTGATTCGCGACGTCATGGCCTTCAACCCGAAGGCGGTGATGGTCATCAAGTCCACCGTGCCCGTGGGCTATACCGCCAGGACGGGAAAAGAGATGGGGTGCAGCAACCTCATTTTTTCGCCTGAGTTTCTGCGTGAGGGAAAAGCGCTCTACGACAACCTCCACCCCTCGCGCATCATTGTCGGCGAGCGCTCCACGCGTGCCGAAGTTTTTGCCAACCTGCTCAAAGAGGGCGCGGTCAAGGACGGCATCCCGGTATTGTTTACCGACTCGACCGAGGCAGAGGCGGTCAAGCTTTTTTCCAATACCTACCTTGCAATGCGCGTGGCCTATTTCAATGAGCTGGACACCTATGCTGTCATGAATGGGCTGGATTCACGTCAGATCATTGAAGGCGTGGGGCTGGATCCGCGCATAGGCAGTCACTACAACAATCCATCCTTCGGTTACGGGGGCTATTGCCTGCCCAAGGACACCAAACAACTCCTTGCGAACTACCATGGGGTACCGCAGAATCTCATCGGTGCCATCGTTGACTCCAACGTGACACGCAAGGACTTCATTGCTGATGCTATCGTGAAGCGAAACCCCAAAGTTGTCGGGGTGTACCGCCTGATCATGAAGGCCGGCTCAGACAACTTCCGTGCCTCCAGCATTCAGGGCGTGATGAGGCGGATCAAAGCCAAAGGCATTGGGGTCATTGTGCATGAGCCGGGACTTCAGGAGCGTGAGTTCTTTGACGCTCGTGTGGTGAATGACTTGGAGGCCTTCAAGCGGGAGGCGGATGTGGTCATCACGAATCGCATGGAATCGGCGCTTGCCGATATCGAAGCGAAGGTATTTACAAGAGACCAATTTGGAAGCGATTAGGCCGGCGTATTGGTCGGTCTTGGCGACAGTTCTTGATTTGGAAAGATGTTCAAGCGGTGCCGGTAAAACGTGTGGTCAATAGCTTATCTGTACGGGCAAAAGCGCCGAACATTCCGGGTAGCTAGGTCGTACGCAACGGGCGGTTGAGATGGCTCGTGAAGTCCGGATGATTGACTGAAAATGCATCTCGCCGGCGATCGGGGCGATACCGTCTGCTTGTTGCCAGAATTCGTACGGTGCCGCCGGGATGGATGAAAACTACGGGAAACCAATGAAAAAAGCGCTTATTACCGGAGTTACCGGCCAAGATGGTGCCTACTTGGCTGAGTTGCTTCTGGAGAAGGGGTATGAGGTCCACGGTATTCGTCGCCGTGCATCCATGTTCAATACGGCACGTATTGATCATCTCTATCGAGACATTCATGAGCCCGATACGCGTTTGTTCTTGCATTATGGGGACATGACGGACTCATCAAGCCTCATTCGCATCATTCAGCAAGTTGAGCCGGATGAGATTTACAATTTGGCTGCACAGTCGCATGTCTCGGTTAGCTTTGAGGAGCCGGAGTACACGGCGAATTCCGATGCGCTCGGAGCCCTGAGAGTTCTGGAGGCGATACGCCTGTTGGGCTTCGAAAAGAAGACCCGCTTCTACCAAGCTAGTACGTCAGAGATGTATGGCTTGGTCCAGGAAACGCCTCAAAAGGAAACGACGCCCTTCTACCCGCGTAGCCCTTACGCAGTGGCCAAACTTTATGCCTATTGGATAACGATCAACTATCGTGAGGCGTACGGCATTTACGCGTGCAATGGCATTCTCTTCAACCACGAAAGTCCCGTCCGGGGTGAAACTTTCGTTACCCGTAAAGTGACCCGCGCGCTGGCGCGCATCGCGTTGGGCCTGCAGGATTGTTTGTATCTGGGAAATCTGGATTCCAAACGAGATTGGGGGCATGCTCGAGACTATGTCGAAATGCAGTGGTTGATGCTGCAACAGGAACGGCCGGAAGACTTTGTGATCGCGACTGGGGTTCAATACAGCGTGCGTGACTTCATCAATGCCGCGGCCAAAGAGCTAGGCATGGATATCCGTTGGGAAGGATATGGTGTCGAAGAAAAGGGCTACTGGATGAATCCTCCGGGAAGCCCGCAGCAAGCCAGTAAAGCTATCGTCGCCATTGATCCAAGATATTTCCGGCCAACGGAGGTCGAAACCCTTCTGGGGGATGCGTCTAAAGCTCAACAGAAACTTGGATGGAAGCCAAAGACGACTTTCAGTGAACTAGTTGCTGAAATGGTGCGCGAAGATTTGAGATCGGCAAAGCGAGATGAACTCATTAAAAATCATGGGTTCAAGTCAATGGACTATCACGAGTGAGCGCTCTGGTAGAGAGCCAATGGTTAACCTAGCAAAGGAAAGAGTGCATGTCTCAAGATAATTTGGAAAGCTTAAAGCAGGCGGAAGCTGTTTTCTTTGATCAAATTGCTGATCTGAGAACTCAAGACGGTCATATTCCGTTGGAAGCGGATATTCGTCGCGCAACGAAATTTATTCCTAAGCGCTCAGAAAAACTTCCGGCAATTGATCCTGAAATGAGTGCGATTCTTGATGGAGGTGCGCGCGAAAAGTATTTGGACATGGTTGCCCACAAACCTGGCGGACGTGTCCTTGATATCTGTTGTGGTTCTGGTTGGCTGGCTTTAGAGTTGGGGCGACGAGGGCAAATAGTGGATGCCTATGATCTGTCGCCCAAAGCAATTGCCTTGGCGAAAAAAACGTTGGAAGAAAATCCTTTTAAAGAGGGGTTTGGCGAAGTGAACTACCACCTGCAGGATGTCAGTGAGATTGACCTTGGGGTAGAAAAGTACGATGCCGTCTCTGGGTGGGCTGCTTTTCACCACCTGCCCGATGCGCCTGCATTTTTGGAGCGCGTCAAGCGGGCGCTCAAGCCTGGCGGAATTGTCGCGACCTATGATGATCTGCACATGGGCCGACTTGAAAAAACGCTAGAACTTTTTTTGCGATTTGTATTGCCGCAATGTCATTATTCTTATCTGCAGAAATTATCCATTGCGATAGATTTGCTTATTGGGAAAAAGCATCTTCCTGAAGAGGGTTTTTCGCCGATGGAGGAGGCAAAACATTGCAGCGTCGAAGATATCAGCAGAATTCTTCATGAACAATTTGAGGTGTTGTTGACTTTGCGTAAAAACGCGTTTGTCGGAACGCCATTAATGACCATGGCAGGGGGCGACGCATTTAGATATCCGACAGCACGAGCACTCGTCGCTTTGGATCGTCTGCTCTGTCGCATTGGGCTTGTCAAGGGATTCGACCAGATAATTATCGCTCGGAAAAAATGACATTTATCTTCAAGAGAAGTTTGATTACTCGCTTGTTAGTGCACGCAATTTGAGGCGGCGATCGGGAGGCGAGGCGGCTATTTTTTTGATGGTAATGGCGCGAATCCTTAAATTAAGCTTGCATAGATGGCTGGCAATAACAAAATAGCGCTGGCGATTTGTGGGCTGGGCAGCTTTGCGAAACGACGGATTTTGCCGGCGTTGATTTCTTGTCCCAACATTGAGCTGGTCGCAGTTGTCGACCGATCGATGGCAACTTCAGAATTATTGCCAAACATCAAACGTTTTAATTCGCTTGATGATCTACTTAGAAGCAATCATGCTGATTCGGTTTATATATCCACGCCGAATCATATGCACTGTCAACAAACCTTGCAGTGCTTGGAAGCTGGGCGACATGTGCTTTGTGAAAAGCCGATGGCCACGAATAGCAGAGATTGTGAGTCAATGCTGTCCGTTGCTCAAAAATTAGAACTGCAGCTAACGATTGGACATATGTTGCGCTACTCGCCAGCGCTGCAAGGGGTGCGGAGGTGGCTTCAAAGTGGCTGGCTTGGAAAACCTCGATCAATTGATGTGAGCTTTTACTATGATCTTCCGGAAAGCAAGAGGCCTTGGGCCTTTCGCAAGGAGTTTTCTGGCGGTGGAGCGCTCATGGATGCAGGCGTTCATTGCATTGATGCAGTACGTTTTCTTGTTGGTGATCCGCTAATTGCATTAGAGGCGAGGATGGACGCACTCGGGTCAAGTGGCATTGAGCAGATAGCGAGATGCAGTTTTACAGCGGCCGGTGTATCCGGTTCGCTGAGGGTTTGTTCTAATGCCCCCTACTCAAGTAGCCTGACCGTTCGTGGCGATGATGGGGAGATCATCGTGAACAGTTTTGCTGCATGTTGGGATGCTGTGACTTTGAAATATGTTTCATTTAGGGACTCGAACTTGAATCAAGAGGTGATGGTGGATGTTTCAGGCACATATACCCAGCAATTGCAGGCATTTGCTGAAGTGGTTCTCACTCGAAATTTGAATTACAGGTCTGCTAAAGATGCCTGGGAGAATATAAAAATAATTGAAAAATTATACGAAATCAGTCACCCACTTTAATGCGGTGGCTTGGCTCAGCCAAAGCTTGGATGGTGGGTTGGAATATCAAAAAGAGAAAATGTTTTGTTTTTCAAATTGAAATAAAATGAACATAAAATTTTGTCGTATCTGCGGCGGAGCGCACTTGGTGCCGTACCTGAATCTTGGCGCCACGCCGGCGGCAGATTCTTTTGTCACTGATGAGGCACTTGGCCAAGAGGATCCGGTATATCCTTTAGAGGTCTGTTTATGCGCCACTTGTGGGATTTCGCAGCTGGGTTATACGGTTCCTCCAGAAACTCTATATAAATACGACTATCCATATGAGTCGTCTACAACGCAAACGGGCCGGGCGCATTTTTTTGGTCTTGCCAAAACTATTGTTGATAAATTTAAGCTTGGATCGAATGATTTAGTCATCGATGTTGGGAGCAACGTTGGAGTGCTTCTGGATGGGTTCAAAAAACAAGGATGTCGAACAATCGGCATTGAGCCCTCGGGCAACATCGCCGAAAAGGCGCTAGAGCGCGGCATTCAAACAATCAATGAGTTTATAAGCCCGGGCTTGGCTACTCGGGTTGTCGCGGATAACGGTCTGGCATCAGTCGTTTGCATAACGAATGTATTTGCACATATTCATGATTTAGATGGTTTCATGGAAGCCGTGAATGCCTTGCTAAATGCTGACGGAGTTCTCGTTATCGAGGCGCCTCATTTTCTGCAGTTGATTAATCATCTAGAGTACGACACCATTTATCATGAACATTTGTTGTACGTTTCCGTTCGGCCATTGAATCATCTCTTTAAGCGGTTTGGTTTTGAGGTTTTTGATGTGGAGGAGATGCCAATTCATGGTGGAACGGTCAGAATTTACGTTTCAAGAACTGGGAGAAATAAATCAACTAATGCGGTTGCCCAAATTATTTCAAACGAAGAGCAGGGTGGGGCCTTCGATTTAGAAAGATTGACAAGGTTTAGTGACGAAGTCATGGCGCATCGTCAAAAACTAGTAAATCTTTTGCGCACCCTCAAGAGGGAGGGCCGGACTTTAGCGGGTGTTAGTGCGCCAGCAAAGGGAATGACGCTGCTGAATTTTTGCGAAATTGGAACGGATCTACTCGACTTTATTACGGAAAAGTCGAAATTGAAAATAGGTCGCTACACCCCTGGTGCACACATCCCGGTATTGCCGGATCCGGAACTCCTCTCGCGGCGACCTGACTATGTGCTGCTATTGGCTTGGAACTTTGCAGATGAAATAATTGCAAATCTGAGCGAGTATCGTGAGGCGGGTGGAAAGTTCATCATCCCGATTCCAGAGCCCAAAATTATCTAACCAAAAGGAAATTGTCATGATTTTGCATCACTTGAAGCCCGCTTTCAAAGATGATCGTGGTGATATCACTGATATTCTTCAGCACGTTCCAGTTGACAGTGTTACTCTGATTACATGCAATAAGGGGGCAATCCGCGCCAATCATTACCATAAGGAGTCAATTCAGTATTCCTATGTGCTTTCAGGCGAGATGATCGCTTATTCGCAAATGCCCGAAATGAAGGTGGAATCGTGCCGTCTTTATGAAGGTGATATGCTGGAATCTCCGCCGATGGAGCGCCATGCACTTCATGCGGTGAAAGATTCAGTTTTGATCATTATTACAAAAGGCCCGCGCGGAGGAGGTCGGTACGAGGATGATACTTTTCGGGTTCCCCCTCTGCACCTGGCTCAGTCAGACGTGTGAGAAATTATCTAAGTGAATTAGCGATCAATGTAATCTCGAGCCTTGCCGGCTCTCTGAATGATTGTGCGCCACTGCAAATTCTGTCGCCGAGCGGATCGGATGAGATGGTAAGAGGATAGTCGAATGCGCGTTGCTTTTTTCCACAATTTGCCACCAGGCGGAGGTAAGCGATCTGCCTACGAATGGGTAAAGCGCATGTCTCAAAGACATGAGGTGGATTTGTATTCATATGATCCATGTGCCGAGAACTTTTTAGATATTCGCCCACTGGTAAATAAGATCGTACTTATTGGAGGAGCTAGCACGGCCAGTCAAGGATACTTCGGACGTTTATTGGCATTAAATCGAGTTCGTCTTCTTTCACGATTACTTGCAGAAAAAATTGACTCCGCGGGTTACGATCTTGCCTTTGTAATGCAATGCCGAGTTAGTAACAGTCCGTTTATTCTGCGTCATTTGAAAACTCCTAGTTTGTATTTTTGCCACGAGCCTCTCACAAGAATGCTCGAGCCACATTACCCAGCGAAATGGAAAGAAGGCTATTTATCTTTGGTGAAAAGGCAAGTGGTGAATGCTTATCTGTCACTTGATAGAAGCAATGCTGTCAAGGCTTCGCTGATATGTACTAGTTCACTTTATTCTCGAGAAAGTCTATACAGAGCGTATGGTTTGTATCCGCGGCTGAATTATCCGGGAGTAGATACAGAGCATTTCCAACCTTTGGGCACTGAGCGCGAGGCTATCGTTCTGAGTGTTGGCTCACTCAATCCATCAAAAGGACATGATTTTGTCATTCGAAGCGTCGGCATGATTAAAGAAGAAGTCCGGCCCAAGGTCAAGATCATCTACAGCTCTGAACACTATCGAGTCGATTACAAAGAGCAACTGGCGCACCTTGGAGAGCAACTGAGGGTTTCGGTGGTTTTTGATAGTTTGATAACAGATGATGATCTGGTTCATGCGTACAACTCAGCTATGGTCACGGCTTGTCCTAATCTATTAGAGCCTCTTGGCCTGGTCGCCCTTGAGTCGATGGCCTGTGGCACGCCAGTTGTGGGAGTCGCTGAGGCTGGAATCCGTGAAACTGTGCAACACAATGAAAATGGACTACTGACGGAACGTGATCCGCGTGAATTTGCGCGAGCCATTATCGAGTTGATGCAAGATAGGGCTACGTGGGCTCGAATGTCTCAATTGGGTCGCCAGCGGATGCTTGAGCGTTGGACCTGGGACCAGTCGTCCGAAAAACTTGACGCGCATATGAAAATGGCATCAGAGATGCGGTGAGGTATCACCGTATTCAATAAGTTGACATTAGTAATAAATTGTTGATTTTTGCTGTGAATAAATGTGTTGAAGTTGGAGTTGGAGTTGAAGTTGGAGTTGAAGTTGGAGTCGTTGTTAACCATGGTTTCCCCGTGAAGCTTTGTCAAGAATAAGTAATGATTGATGCAAGGCATTTATGAATTTTGCTGATGAGCAAAACTATTATGCATCTGTGATTGAAAGCCTTGGGCGTTCCACCCTCTCTAATGGGAAAACGCTATCGGAGGCTTTGACAGTTGATGGTATACCGTTTTGGGATGTTTTTTCCTCCGAGTTGGCATGGAGGCATTTGACGACGGCGATTGCGGCGACTACGCCTTTAGCATCTGCAAAGCTGCTGGCGAAACCCTATGTATTACGATTCAAAGATCGACTGAAAAGATTTGGTAATACGCAATGCATAGCGCGTAACGCCTCGAATTGGCCGGCTAATCCGGCAGTTCTTTGTCTTGGGTTTACCGCACGCATGTATAGGGATGTACTTGAGCCGGTGGTGGCGTGTTTAACGGCGAAAGGTGACTGCAGGGTTGTGGTGCTCGGTGATACTCCATATCCGGGAGGTGACCGAAATTCGAATGAAAATATTCTGTATCAACAGGTGTGGCAATACTGGGGGCCTGATCTAGAACGTCAGTTGCGTGCACTCAAGCAATCAGTCCGCCGGATCGAAATCGAGCTAGTCACCTCAAAGAGATTGGACAGCTTGTTCCCGAAAGATGATCGGCGTATTTCGGAGGCATTGCACAAGATTTTTTATTTGTTGTTCAGATGTTATCTGCCCTTGATTTTGCGGCAAGCCGTCGTTGCAAAACATATTATGAGCGAGTGCCGTCCAAGCCTGGTTCTCTCTCCTGATACATCCGACGCAAGGGCTAGGATTTATACACTGCTGAGCAGAAGTATGCACGTCCCATCAATGGACGTGCAGTTCGGATTGACTGGCGATGAAGGTGTCGAATGGCGATTCTTCTCTGCGGACTTTGTCGCGGTCTGGGGTGAGAGCTCGAAGGCTGCTTTGCTTAAACAGAAGGTGCCGGAGGGGAAGATCCTTATTACTGGATCACCTCGGCACGATTCCCTAGTCAGGCCATCGCAGTCGACCATAGTGTCAACGCGGACTCGTCTGGGATTGGTGGATGGGCGGCCAGTGATCTTGCTGGCCTCAACTTATACCGATGGTACGCACACAGAGTACTCGCGCCCAGAAATTCTGCGTGCCATGAAGCGGGCAATATTTAATGCGGCAGAGAAAAATCCGGAAATAATTCTTGTTGTAAAACCGCATCCTCATGAAGATGTAAATGAGACACGTGCGCTTGCGGGCGATGCAAAGAATATTATTTTTGCAGATCGAGAATCAGACATTCGGAATCTGATTGTTCTGTGTGATGTGTTTTTTTCTTTCGGTTCAACGGCAACAATAGATGCGCTGATTGCAGACAAGATTTCTATTTGCCCTATATTTCCGGGATGGCCGTTCAGTGAGTCCTTCAGAGACTCGGGTGCGGTACTGATTCCGGAGTCATCAAAGCAAGTTGAAAAAATATTTGCAGATATCGCTTGTAGAATTGACTTGAAGTCCCCTTCGAGCTTAAGAGTTGCGCGTGAAAAATACTTGAATAATGTTGTTTACAAGGCTGATGGATTGGCTTCGGAGCGAATTCGAGATCGTCTCGTGAGGATGTTGAAATGAAAGTGCAGGGTAAAATTATGCAGATGGCCGAGAGTTCAAATCCTGCTGTCAACTTGGATCTGATCTCATATTTGAAGTGTGACGACATTCAAATCGGTTGAATTTTAAAAGTTGCAATTAGGTGTTCTGTTGGTTTTTCTATATATATGAAAGCTAGACGTTTAATTTTATGATTGAATCATTGCATCGTCTCTGGATTCATTTGGATCGGCGGCGTCGCCTGCAGTTCGTTTTGTTGTTGATTCTAATGATACTCACCTCGATCGCCGAGGTTTTTAGTATCGGTGCTGTTCTCCCGTTCCTCGGGGTGCTTGCCGAGCCGGAAAAAGGTTTCCATCATCCAGTTGCACAACCTCTGGTTCGAATGCTCGGGATTACCGAGGCTGGACAGCTTCTTCTGCCTTTAACTGTGATTTTTGCCGCCGCAGCGCTTTTCGCCGGGGCGATGCGGCTTATGCTTCTCTGGTCGCAGACGCGATACAGCAGTGCCATTGGTACGGATTGCAGCATTAGTATTTTCAGGAGAACGCTTTATCAACCTTATGCTGTGCATGTAGCCAGAAATAGTAGTGAGATTGTTGCTGCCATTTCGAATAAGACAACTATAGTTGTCTATCAAACATTATTGCCATTTCTGGTTGTCCTGAGCTCCTTCTTCATATTGATTGCCATTATGTTGGTCTTGATTTATATCGAGCCAACTGTGGCATTGTCGGCATTTATTGGTTTTGGGCTTATTTACACAATTGTTATTGTGCTGACAAAAAAAAGAATGCTTGCTTACGGTGAGCGCGTCAACCGAGAGCAGGTCAATGTTGTAAAAGCCTTGCAGGAGGGGTTAAGTGGTGTTCGCGATATATTGATCGATGGCACGCAAGCTACTTTCTGTGAGTTCTATCGCCGCGCTGATTTTTCTTTGCGCCGCGCGCAGGCAAACATGCTAATTATTGGCAACAGCCCGCGTTTCGGGGTGGAGGCGATGGGGATGGTGCTCATCACCGCGTTGGCATTTGCGCTGGCTGGGAGGCAGCATGGGATTGCCAGTGTGATTCCCGTACTTGGCGCGTTGGCGCTTGGCGCTCAGCGACTCTTGCCGGCACTTCAACAAGCATACTCGAGCTGGACTACCATCCGCGGCAGTCAGGCGACGCTATTGGATGTCCTCGACCTTTTGGATCAGCCCTTGCCGGCGCATGCAGATGAGCCCTTGCCCGAGCCGATATTGTTTCAACATTCAATTACTTTGAATCAGGTGGCGTTCCGTTATGCTGAGCAGGCGCCGTGGATTTTGCGAGGTTTGAGCATAAATCTACCCAAAAGTGGTCGCATTGGCTTTATTGGTGCTACCGGTAGTGGTAAGAGCACCTTGCTTGATGTGATTATGGGATTGCTACAGCCAACGGAAGGTAGCTTGGCCATTGATGGGGTTGCCATCACCTCGGCAAATCATCGCTCTTGGCAGGCCCACATTGCGCATGTACCGCAAGCCATCTTTCTCACTGATACATCCATTGCTGAGAACATCGCCTTTGGCGTACCTCCGGATCAAATCGATCATGCCCGTGTGCGCCAAGCCGCACAGAAGGCACAAATTGCTCAAACGATCGAATCCTGGGAGCATCAATACAACACCTTGGTGGGTGAACGCGGCATTCGCCTTTCGGGAGGCCAGCGTCAGCGCATCGGCATTGCTCGAGCGCTCTATAAACAGGCCGATTTCATTGTGTTTGACGAGGCCACCAGCGCACTGGATAACGAGACCGAGCGGGCTGTGATGGAGGCGATTGAGGGGCTGGGCGAGGAACTTACCGTCATCATCGTTGCCCATCGGCTGAGCACGTTAAAAAATTGCACACAGGTGATCGAACTGGCAGATGGACGTGTCAAACGGAGCGGCACCTATCAGGAAATCGTCGGTGGTGCCGCATAAAGTGGTTTGCCCCTGTTTCAGTGAAGCATCAAAATTGCGCAGGGAATTGAAAATATGAAAATTCTGGTCACCGGTGCCGATGGCTTCATCGGCTCGCATCTTGTCGAAGCGCTCGTGCGCGCAGGGCACGAGGTCAAGGCTTTTGCCCTCTATAACTCTTTCAATTCCTGGGGATGGCTTGACCACTGCGGGGCCGACGTAAAGGGCGGTTTTGAGGTCTTCGCCGGGGATATCCGCGATCCGCACGGCGTCAAAGAGGCGATGCGAGGCTGCGATGCGGTGTTGCATCTGGCTGCGCTGATTGCGATCCCATACTCATATCATTCACCTGACACCTACGTCGATACCAATGTCAAAGGCACATTGAATGTGCTGCAGGCGGCGCGGGAGCTTGGTGTCAGGAGGGTGATTCACACCTCGACCAGCGAGGTCTATGGTACCGCGCGTTTTGTGCCGATCACCGAGGAGCACCCGCTGCAGGGGCAATCCCCCTACTCCGCTACCAAAATCGCGGCGGATCAGTTGGCCTATTCCTTCTATGCATCATTTGGCCTGCCCGTCGTCATCGTTCGCCCTTTCAACACCTATGGGCCGCGCCAGTCGGCGCGCGCGGTGATCCCGACCATCATTACCCAGATCGCCAATGGCCGGCGACAGATCAAGCTCGGCGCGGTGTCGCCTACGCGTGATTTCAATTTTGTGCAGGATACGGTTGCCGGCTTCATCGCGGTGCTGAATTCGGACCAGGGCTTGGGTGAGGTGGTTAATTTGGGCAGCAACTTTGAGATTTCTATCGGTGACACGGCGCAGCTGATTGCTGAAGCCATGAATGCCGAGATTGAAATCATCACGGATGAGGCCCGTTTGCGCCCGGAAAACTCGGAGGTAGAGCGTTTGTGGGCCAGCAATGCCAAGGCCAATCAGCTTTTCGGCTGGCAACCAAGCTATGGCGGTCGAGAGGGGTTCAAGCGAGGCTTGGCAGAGACGGCTGAATGGTTCGCGCAGCCGGAGAATCTGCGTGGGTACAAGGCCGATATCTATAACCTATGAGCACCGTGACCGCGCTTCCTGAGCAAATCGTTGCAGCCATTCGTGCCGTTGTGGGTTCGGGGCCTGTAGCGCTGCACGAGCCCAGTTTTACCGGCAACGAATGGCGCTATTTGAAGGAGTGCCTGGATTCCACCTTTGTTTCTTCCGTGGGGAAGTTTGTCGACCGCTTCGAGGCTGATTTGGCTGCCTTCACCGGTGCCAAGCACGCGGTTGCCGTCGTCAATGGAACGGCTGCACTGCACATTGCCCTGAAGCTCGCTGGCGTCAAGGCCGACGATGAAGTATTGATCCCGGCGCTCACCTTCGTCGCCACGGCCAATGCCGTGGCTTATTGTGGCGCCACACCGCATTTTGTCGACAGCAGCATGCCGACGATGGGCGTGGATGCCGAAAAACTTCGTGACTATCTGGCTGGCCACACCGAACAGCGTTCCGGGCAGTGCATCAATCGCGCGACCGGGCGCGTCATTCGGGCCATCGTGCCCATGCACACCTTCGGCCACCCGGTTGATCTTGAGCGACTGCTGGCGGTGGCCCAGGATTTCAATCTTGTTCTGGTCGAAGATGCGGCCGAATCCTTGGGGAGCTACTACGGCGGTCAGCACACCGGCACCTTCGGGCGGATGGGTACTTTGAGCTTCAATGGCAACAAGACCATTACCACCGGTGGCGGCGGCGCTATCCTGACCAACGACGCAGAGCTGGCGCGCCATGCCAAGCACCTGACGACCACCGCCAAGTTGCCGCATGCGTGGGAATACAGGCATGACGAAGTCGGTTACAACTATCGCCTGCCCAATCTGAACGCTGCCTTGGGGTGCGCCCAACTGGAGCAGTTGCCCATGATGCTGGCTTCAAAAAGGAGATTGTTCCAGCATTACCAGGCGGCATTTGCTTCGGTGGCAGGTGTCAGACTGGTACCTGAACCCGAACGGTGCCAAAGTAACTATTGGCTGCAGACACTTTTGCTGGATGCGACGGAGTCCTCCCTGCGGGACGCCGTTCTGAAGGCAACCAATGCCGCGGGTTACATGACGCGGCCTGCCTGGATCCTGATGCATCAGTTGCTGCCATTTAAGGATTGTCCGCGCATGGACCTGGCGAATGCGCAGTCGTTGTCGCAGTGTCTGATCAATATTCCGAGCAGCGCGGGGTTGGTTTCATGAGCAAGCCAGATTTGATTTTGATCGGGGCTGGAGGACATGCCCATGCGTGCATCGATGTCATCGAGCTGTGCGGTCAATATCAGATTGCGGGGCTGATCGGCATGCAGGAGGAGATGCATGCCCAGCACCTTGGCTACGCAGTCATTGGAACAGACAGCGATTTGCCGGAGCTGGCCAAGACCTATCGGTACGCGTTCGTTGCCGTCGGTCAGATCCAGTCGCCAGATCACCGGATCCGGCTGCATCGGCAGCTCCTTGAGCTCGGGTTTCAATTGCCGACGATCGTTTCGCCCTTCGCTCATGTTTCCCGCCACGCAACCGTTGGCGCGGGCAGCATTGTGATGCACGGTGCGGTTGTCAATG
Source organism: Curvibacter sp. (assembly GCA_031426755.1). GTDB lineage: Bacteria > Pseudomonadota > Gammaproteobacteria > Burkholderiales > Burkholderiaceae_C > Hylemonella. Next base: position 109,758 of record JASJPI010000012.1, on the reverse strand, counting down.
CGGGCGCCAGGGTGGGTGACAACTGCATCCTCAATACGCGGGCACTTGTCGAGCATGATGCGATCGTCGGTGACCACTGTCATATCTCCACCGGAGCCATCCTGAATGGCAATGTCTGCGTTGGCGAAAGCAGCTATGTAGGGAGTGGTTCTGTCATCAAGGAGGGCGTCGTCATCGGGCGTGGATGTCTTGTGGGGATGGGTCTCTCCCTGCGTCATGACCAGGTGGACCATGCTCGATTTGTGGGTGAAAATAAAACATGACAACTCGCACCCTCATCATTGCTGAAGCAGGCGTCAACCATAACGGAGACCTGAAGCTCGCCAAGCGCCTGATCGACGTGGCGGCCGAGGCCGGTGCCGATTGCGTCAAGTTCCAGACCTTCAGGGCCGACCGCCAAGTCACGCGTGTTGCCCAGAAAGCTGATTACCAGATCAAGACCACGGACAGCACGGAGTCCCAGCATGAGATGCTTCGCCGCCTGGAGCTCAGCGTCGAGATGCATCGAGAGCTCATCGCGCACTGTGCGGCGCGCAACATCGGCTTTCTGTCCACCGGATTTGATGTAGAAAGTGTCGATCTGTTGCGAGGCCTCGGCCAGAATCTCTTCAAGATTCCGTCCGGGGAGATCACCAACCTGCCGTATTTACGTCATATTGGACAGTTTGGTGGTGATGTCATCCTCTCTACTGGCATGGCGACTTTGGGAGAGATCGAGGCTGCAATCGAGGTGCTCGAGCAAGCCGGCACGCCGCGCACCAAACTGACAGTTCTGCATTGCACGACCGAGTACCCCACGCCCATGAACGAAGTGAACCTGCGTGCCATGCAGAGCATTCACGCCGCTTTTGGGGTGGCCGTTGGCTATTCGGACCATACGCCTGGTATTGAGGTGGCAATTGCTGCGGCAGCCATGGGCGCTTCGGTCATCGAGAAGCACTTCACTGTGGATCGTGATTTGCCCGGCCCCGATCACAAGGCCAGTCTGGAGCCAGAAGAGCTCAAGGCCATGGTCGCCGCCATTCGGAGCATTGAAATCGCTCTGGGCGATGGCATCAAACGGCTGACGCCGAGCGAGGCGAAGAACAAGCCTGTTGCACGGAAGTCCTTGGTGGCGAAGCAGCAGATCAAGGCGGGCGATGTCTTTGGTGAGCAGAACCTGACGGCCAAGCGGCCTGGTACAGGCATCTCTCCAATGCGTTGGGACGAGGTCATAGGTCGTATCGCGCCGCGTGATTTTGCGGAAGACGAGTTGATTGAACTATGAAACGCAAGATTTGTGTCGTCACAGGTACGCGAGCCGACTATGGTTTGTTGCGCTGGGTCATGCAAGGTATCAAGGACGATCCCGAGCTGACGCTCCAGGTCATCGCCACCGGCATGCATCTGTCCCCGGAGTTTGGTCTCACTTATCTAGCGATTGAGGATGACGGTTTCTGCATCGACCACAAGCTCGAAATGCTGGTGAGCTCAGACAGCACGGTCGGCATTGCCAAATCCATGGGCCTGGGGTTGATCGGGTTTGCAGACGCCTTGAGTGAGCTGCAGCCGGATTTGATGGTGGTGCTCGGCGACAGGTTTGAAATTTTCTCGGCGGTCTCGGCCGCTCTGGTCGCCCGCATTCCGGTGGCCCATTTGCATGGCGGTGAGACGACAGAAGGGGCTTTCGATGAAGCGCTTCGCCATTCGATCACGAAGATGTCGCACCTGCATTTCGTGGCGACGGAGGAATACCGGCGGCGCGTGATCCAGCTGGGGGAACAGTCGGAGCGGGTGTTTCTGGTTGGGGGGCTCGGCATTGACAACATCAAGCGGCTCAAGCTCCTGGATCGCACGGAGCTGGAGGCCTCGCTTGATTTCAAACTCGGTCCCAAGAACCTGCTCATCACTTTTCACCCGGTGACGCTTGAGTCGGCCACGGCGGCCAAGCAAATGGAAGAACTGCTGGCGGCCTTGAGCGCATTGCCGGACACCAATCTCGTCTTCACCATGCCCAATGCGGATGCCGACGGCAGGTTGCTGATCAAGATGGTTGAGCAATTTGTCGCGCAGCATGCCAACGCGCGCGCTTACAGCTCGCTTGGTCAACTGCGTTATTTGTCATGCCTCGCCCATGTCGATGGCGTGATCGGCAATTCCTCCAGCGGACTGCTCGAAGCGCCAAGTCTCAAAAAGGGAACCATTAATATCGGCGATCGCCAACGGGGGCGGGTGCAGGCGGCAAGCGTGATCAATTGCCAACCCGATCGGTGGTGCATTGCCGAAGCCTTGGACAAGCTTTACTCCCAGGCGTTTCAAGCCAGCTTGCGCCAGGTGAGCAATCCTTATGGCGAGGGCGGTGCAAGCGAGAAAGTGGTGAGTGCATTGAAAAACCAGGACTTGACTCACATCGTCAAGAAGGTGTTTCATGATCTATCCGTATCCCCTCAATAACCCATGAGAACTCCTGAAGATATCTGGCGGCAAGTTATTTTGCCGATCGACTCCACCATTCAGCAGGCCATTCGTAATCTGAATGAGTCCTCGATGAAGATCATCGTCGTGGTCAATGCGCGTGGCGAACTGGAGGGGACGATTTCGGATGGCGATATACGACGGGGCCTGCTGAAGGGCCTGGATTTCAATAGTCCGATCGAAAGCATCATTCATCGCAATGCCTTGGTGGTGCCGCCGGCCTTGGGGCGTGAGACGGTCATGCAGTTGATGAGGGTCAACAAGATTCAGCAGATTCCGGTGGTTGATGAGCGCCAACAGGTTGTTGGTCTGCACCTCTGGGATGAAATCTCTACCCCGCCCGTGCGCTCCAATCTGATGGTGATCATGGCGGGTGGCAAGGGCGTTCGTCTGCGCCCCTTCACGGAAAACTGTCCAAAGCCTCTGGTCCTGGTCGCCGGCAAGCCGATGCTGGAGCACATCATTGAGCGTGGCAAACTGGAAGGCTTCCGCCACTTTGTGCTCGCCATTCACTACCTGGGACACATGATTGAGGATTACTTTGGGGATGGTGATCGTCTGGGGGTGCGGATCGACTACTTGCGCGAACAATCTCCCTTGGGGACAGCCGGCGCCCTGGGCCTTCTAAAGCCGCGACCGGATGCTTCGTTTGTCGTGACGAATGGCGATGTCCTGACGGACATACGTTATGGAGAATTGCTCGATTTCCATATGCGCCACAATGCCTCGGCGACGATGGCTGTGCGACTGCATGAATGGCAGCATCCATTTGGTGTGGTGCAGACAAAAGGCGTGGAAATCGTCGGCTTTGAAGAAAAGCCCATTGCCCGAACGCACATTAACGCAGGTGTCTACGTCCTTGAGCCGGACGCTCTGAGTGTCCTGGAAGAGGGGGCGCCTTGCGATATGCCGACTTTGTTCGAGCGCCTCCAGGCAAAAATGAAAAGAACGGTGGCTTACCCCATGCACGAGCCTTGGCTGGATGTGGGGCGGCCGGATGATCTGAGCCTTGCGAATGCGTGAGAAGATTCTGAAAAAGTTTTAGTTGAAACGAGTATGGAAAAAATTAAGTATCCCGGGCCGGTTGATCTGAGTCTCTATGCCAAAGAAGCGCCGAATCCCAAAGCGTTTTATGGTTTGCCCTCTGACGTTGTCTATTGCAAGAAGTGTGTGATCTCTAATCAACGACCGAACTCGGCCGTTGAGTACAAGCACACCAAGGACACCAAGAAAGCCACGATTCATTTTGATGAGAATGGCGTCTGTGATGCCTGTAATTTTGCCGAGCGCAAACGTCACAGCATCGACTGGGTTGAGCGTGAAAAACAGTTGAGCGAGCTCTGCGACCGGCATCGCAAGAGCGATGGCTCCTACGACTGCATCGTTCCCGGTTCTGGAGGAAAAGACAGTTTTTATGCCTCGCACATGCTGAAAACCAAGTATGGAATGCACCCGCTGACCGTGACGTGGGCGCCGCATGTCTATACGGAGTGGGGCTGGAAAAACTTTCAAGCATGGATTCATGCCGGGCACGACAATTATCTGATGACGCCTAATGGTCGTGTCCACCGGCTGCTGACGCGGTTGTCGACTGAGTTGCTCTTCCACCCGTTCCAGGCATTCATGTTCGGGCAGAAGGCGCTGGCCCCCAAGATGTCGCTGCTGTTCAATATTCCGCTGGTCTTCTACGGAGAAAACGAGGCCGAATATGGGAACCCGATCGGCGACACGGACAGTGCAAAGCGCGACTGGTCTTACTTCGCCGCCGAAGATCAATCCAAGATCTATCTCGGTGGTGTCTCTGTGGCAGATCTGAAGTCGCAGTTCGGGCTCGACCAGAATGATCTGCAGCCTTATTTGCCGGCCGATCCCAACCGGATTGCCGAGCAAAACGTCGAGGTGCACTACCTGGGGTATTACCTGAAATGGCATCCGCAAGCCTGTTATTACTATGCGGTTGAGCATGGGGGGTTCCAGGCCTCGCCGGAGCGGACTCCCGGCACTTATTCAAAGTACAACAGCATTGATGACCGGATCGACGATCTCCATTACTTCACAACGGGGATCAAGTTTGGCATTGGTCGAGCCAGCTACGATGCCGCGCAAGAAATTCGGTCTGAAGACATCAATCGCGAAGAAGGTGTGGCGCTGGTAAAACGCTTTGACCACGAGTACCCGGAGCGCTTCGTGGAGGAAATGTTCCGCTATTTGGGTCTTCCCGCGAAAGAGTTTCCTGAAGCGAGCAAGATGTTTGAAAAACCGATCATGGATCGCGAATACTTCCGCTTGCTCACAGATCAGTTCCGTTCCCCCCATTTGTGGTACCAGGAAAATGGAGCGTGGAAATTGAGGCATTCGGTTTCAAACGATAAGCAATGAGCGGGGCGCCGTGAAAAATATTCGGCTCATCGCCCGTTTGGATATCAAGGGTCCCAACCTGATCAAAGGCATTCATCTGGAAGGCCTGCGCGTCATCGGGTCTCCGAGTGAGCATGCTTTGCGCTACTACCAGCAGGGCGTAGATGAATTGATCTACATGGACTGCGTGGCCAGCCTGTATGGTCGCAACCACCTGGGCGATATCGTCAGATCGGCGGCCAGGGATATCTTTGTTCCCATGACGGTGGGTGGCGGTATCCGATCGGTTGACGATGCAACGCAGATTCTGCGGGCGGGTGCTGATAAGGTGGCGGTCAATACCGCGGCGGTTGCCAATCCGCAACTCATCACCGATATAGCGCGTCGCTTTGGAAGCCAGTGCATGGTTCTTTCAATTGAGGCCAAGCAGGTCGGCCTGGAGCGCTGGGAGGTCTATACCGATAATGGTCGCGAGCGTACTGGATTGGACGTCGTTGAGTGGGTGAAGCGAGGCGTGGCTCAGGGGGCTGGCGAGGTGCTGCTCACATCAGTGGATCGGGAGGGGACCCGAAAAGGTTTTGATGTCGCCTTGGTGAAGGCGGTGTCATCTGCGGTTTCTGTTCCAGTCATCGCCAGTGGGGGCATGGGAAAGCCGGAAGATTTGTTGGAGGCCGTTTGCGACGGTGGAGCAGATGCTGTCGCCATGGCCGACATCCTGCACTACAAGCGGGCGGACATTGGTGAAATCAGGGCTGTGGCGCAAGCCGCGGGCCTGGGAGTGAGAAACTATGAGCGCAGCACCTGACGTCACCGTCATTGATTATGGGGTGGGCAACCTGCTTAGCGTACAACGCGGGCTTGAACATTGCGGGGCAAATGTCACACTGACCGCGGATCCAGCGCGAATTCTTGCTGCCGAGCGTGTTGTTCTTCCTGGGGTCGGGGCTTTCGGAAATGCCATGCGAGCGCTCGAGCAGCTGAATTTGGTGGCAGTGATTCGGAGTCTTGCCCGTCGGCAGACTCCGTTGCTCGGCATCTGCCTTGGCATGCAGCTCCTGCTGGAGGAGAGTGAGGAGTTCGGCATTACAGCTGGATTGGGCCTGATCCCCGGGCGGGTGGTACCTGTCCCCGCGCAGTCAGTATCGGGCCAGGCGCAAAAAATTCCCCATATCGGTTGGAGCGCATTGCAGCCATCATCAGCAGCTGGAAGTTGGAGCGGAACTTTGCTGCAGGATACCCGCCCTGGGGACGCTGCGTATTTCGTCCACTCATTCATGGCTGTTCCCACGGACCCTGCACATCGCATCGCCGATTGCGTGTATGGCGGTCACCTGATTCCGGCCGTGATTAGCCGGGACCGGATAACAGGTTGCCAGTTCCATCCTGAGAAAAGTGGTGAGGTGGGGTTGAGAATTCTTAGAAGGTTCTGTGCAGATTAAGCGCGTCCTCGTCGTGGGCCTTGGCAGCATCGGCCAGCGTCATTTGCGCTTGGCCAGGGAGTTGCTGCCCCATGCGGATATACGAGTCTTGCGTCATCAGGAGTGCGATTCAATTCCAGAGTATGCAAACGGCTGTTTCTCGCGCTTGGAGCAAGCGCTTGACTTCGCCCCACAGATCGCAGTTATCGCAAGCCCGGCTACATTCCACTTGGATATGGCCCGGTCATTGGCGCGAACCGGCGTCCATCTTCTGGTCGAGAAGCCGCTGGCAGCTTCGTTGGATGGCGTACCGCCTTTGCTTGAATCCTGCCGTGCGCAAGGATTGGTCTTGCTGACTGGATACAACCTCCGGTTTCTCCCGTCGCTTCAGCGATTTCGGAGCGAGTTGAAAGAGAATCTGATCGGCAGGGTGCTGTCCGTACGCTGTGAAATTGGGCAGTATTTGCCATCTTGGCGTCCTGATGCCGATTATCGGTTGGGAGTCTCTGCTCGTCGGGAGCTGGGCGGCGGTGCGCTGCTTGAACTGAGCCATGAGATTGATTACCTGCGCTGGATTTTCGGTGAAGTTGACTGGGTGAAGGCGACCCTCAGTCGGCAAAGCGGCTTGAAAATTGATGTTGAAGATACCGCCCATTTGATTTTGGGCTTCGTGCCAGAGGATGATGGCCGCCAGCTCATTGGTGCCCTCAACATGGACTTCATACGCCACGATGCAGTGCGCCTGTGCGTGGCGATTGGGGAGGAAGGCAGCTTGCGCTGGAACGGATTAACGGGCGTGGTCGAGCATTTAGAGGCCGGCTCCAAGGAATGGCGTGAGATTTTTCGTCACCCGCACCAGCGCGATGAGAGTTACCGGGCTGAATGGCTGCACTTCCTGGCTTGCGTCAAGGAGCATAGTGCTCCGTTGGTCAGTGGTGAAGATGGGCTCAGGGTCATGCAGATCATTGAGGCGACTCGCCAAGCGTCAGAATCGGGCGGCCAGGTACAGGTTGCAAAGAACCCGGCAAACACGGAGATAAATGTATGAAGGCTACCGCTTTCATTTTCGCCCGTGGTGGTTCCAAAGGATTGCCCGGGAAAAATATCCGCCCGTTGGGTGGCAAACCATTGATCGCGTGGTCAATCGAGCATGCGCTTGCCGTTAGGCGCATCGCGCGCGTCATCGTCTCGACCGATTCGCATGAAATCGCTGCAGTGGCTCGCGAGCATGGTGCAGAAGTGCCATTTATCCGGCCGGAGGATCTGGCACGTGATGACAGCCCCGAGTGGCTGGCTTGGCGGCATGCGCTCAACTACCTGCTGGATGTGGATGGCGTGCTGCCGGATGCAATGGTTTCTGTGCCCACGACCGCGCCTTTGAGATCGTCCCTCGACATTGAAAACTGTCTTGATGAATATGAGAAAGGCGGTGCAGATATGGTCATTACCGTAACCGATGCGCACCGCAGCCCGTACTTCAACATGGTGAAAGTCAACGCTGATGGGACGGTCGGGTTGGTCATTCCTCCGTCGTCAGTCGTTGCGCGTCGTCAGGATGTGCCAACAGTCTTCGACATGACAACGGTCGCCTATGTCGCACGGCCAGAATTTGTTCTCACTCATAACGCAACCTTTGAGGGGCGGGTGCGTCATGTGCATGTTCCGGTAGAGCGAGCAATTGACATCGACACACTCCTGGATTTCAGAATAGCAGAATGCCTCTTGAGCCTGCGCTAATGTTCTTTCAATCTATCTTCCACAAAAAAAGTGCTTGAGATCACCCTTGAACCGCGTGCGTGCGAATGTTGTGGCGGAACCGATCTGGAACTGCTCTGGTCTAGCCAGAGCATCGTTGCGCGAGCCAAGAATACATGGAGATTCCCGTTTCGGGTGGCTGTTTGCCGAAATTGCGGGTTCTGCTTTGCTTCTCCTGGACCCAGCCGTGCTGACTTGGCGCGCTACCATGCCGACGGACTGGCTGGCCATAAAGAGATCGGCCTCCCCTATTCCGTCGATGCTCGAATGACCGTGCTTGAGCGGTATAGCGTGCCGCACGGCGTGTTTGCGGAAATCGGCGGAGATCAGCCGGGAGAGTTCCACCGGCGCTGCGCCCCGCTCTTCGGAAAACAACTGGTTGTTGAGATTTCGGAAGACACGCCGGCCGAACTCCGGAGTGTGCACGACCTGGCAGAGAACTCAGTCGATGTCCTGGCGCACTATGATGTGCTTGAGCATGTCGCCGACGTCAAGGAGTTTCTCGCCGCCTGTCAGCGCGCCCTGCGACCGGGGGGGGTCATGATCTGTGAGGTGCCAGATCTTCGCTTGTACCCGAGGAATCTTCTGTTGCTGGAGTTTGAGCACGTCAATCATTTCTCGGCGACAACGCTCAATGCCATTGCGCAGCAGGTTGGTTTCAATCTGGTTGAGATTGGTCATATCTGTAGCCGTCCTTATGGATTTCTGTCCGTCTTTCGCAAGGAGCCGGTTCAGGCCATGGGCGATGTTGATTCACAATGCGAATTCATTGATGCCTTGGCGTGTGTACGCGGTGGCATGGAGCAGATCCAGCGGACAGAGGCGCAGATCGAGGCCCTCAGACAGCGACTCGCGACAATGGGCAAGGAACGAAAGAAGATCACCTTGTGGGCGGTCACGGACCTCATGCGTCGCCTGCTCGTCAATTTCGCGCTGCCGGGAACGGCCATCGTGGTGGATTCTGACCCGCGGCGTAGGGATCACCTCGCGCAGGAAGGGGTTCTTGTGTCAGAGCCGAAAAATTGCATCGAGCACATTGCTCAAAGCGAACTTCTGGTGATTTGCGCTGCCCGTTACAAATCTGGAATCCTCGATTGGGTGGCGCGCGAGACGGGAAAGATTTTTTCCGCGGATGCGCTTGTGGTGCTCGGTGCCGGTCCTTCAGGGGAGACGCTGACATGAAAGCCGAACGAAATTTCGAGACGGTTGTCATCATTGGCGCGTCATCAAGCATAGGCCACGAGATTTCATCGCGCTTCCAAAGTCCGATGACACGCGTCCTGACAACTTATTCGTCACGAACGCCCATGTCCTCGGCAGAGCAGGCAAATACGCATCATCTCGATCTGCGAGACAACGCAAGCATTGATGGTTTTGTGCAAGACATCAAAGGCATCTCGCCGCGAGTTGACGTTGCTATCTTCCTGTCAGGAATACTCCCTGGGAAAAGCTTGGGGGGGTATGAGTTTCCGGAAATTGACGAAGTCATGTCGATTAATTTCAATGGGCAGGCAAAACTTCTGGCGAAGATGTTGCCGCTCTTGACGGCGCGTTCGCGCGTGCTGATGTTCTCGTCGATTTCAGCCCAGCGCGGCAGCTTTGACCCGATTTATGCGGCGTCGAAAGGTGCTTTGCTCTCGTTTGTCAAGTCCCTGGCGACCCAGCTTCCTCCAGGCGCCCGCATCAATGCAATCGCTCCGGGGCTGATACAAGACAGTGCCATGTTCGAGGATATGAAGGCGGAGAGACGGGAATACCACCGGCAACAAGTGCCCTCGGGGCAGTTACTTCGCCAGCAGGATCTGGCGAACGTGGTCTTTGATATTTGTCAGGATCATTGGGCGCATTTGAATGGGGCCTGTATTGATCTCAATGGAGGGCAGTATGTCCGATAGGCCTGACGGCAATGCGCGCACGATCGAAGACCGATTGATTGCGGGGTTCAACAGCTGGCGTTTTGCCGTCATGGAGCCCATCCAGTTGCGGCTGGAGCGTATGAAGCACGCGCATGAGTACGAAGCGCCCAATCAGACGCCGCTGGTCACCATCTGCGTACCCACGTATAACCGGGGCCCACTGTTGATCGAGAGGGCGGTTGCTTCGGTGCTTTCGCAGACCTATGAAAATCTTGAGTTGATGATCGTGGGCGACCATTGCACCGACAACACGGCGGAGTTGCTCGCTGAAATCCGGGATCCTCGGCTGCGTTTCTATAACTTGCCGAGTCGCAGCAGGAAATACACGCAGACAGTAGAGAACCACTGGTTTGTGGGCGGGGCTATTCCGGCCAATAAGGCGATGGAGCTTGCACGTGGCCAATGGATCGCACGAGTGGATGATGATGATACGTGGACGCCCGACCATCTCGAAAAGTTGCTTCGATTCGCGCAGCAAGGACGCTATGAGTTCGTATCTGGCCTGTATGTCGAAGAGCGCTTCGGAGAGCGCAAGGTCGTGGATGGTGTGAGAGCGCTGGATCCGTACTACACGCGACGGCCCGCTGACCCGAACGACAGCAGTCCGAAGATTGGTGGTGTCTCGACTTGGCTTTATCGATCTTATTTGCGCTTCATGCGGTACAACGTCGACTGTTGGCGCAAGGAGTGGAACCGTGTCTGGGATGTCGATCTCTCCCTGCGTATTCACGGCGCGGGCGTACGGATGGGATTTCTGGATGAAGTCGTGTCATTTGTGCTGCCCAGGCCGGGGGAGAGTTCCGTTGGCCTCGAGGCATATAAGCTGACGGAGAAGGACAAGCTGGAGCAGTACAAGTTTGACGCATGATGGGAGGGCCATGAGCGCCCCCTTTTATTTGGCGCCGCAATTTGAGTTCAAGTTTTAGATGAGCCGAACCGTGGAGCCTCGGTGGCTTTAGACAGGCTTTCGTTCAAAGGGGCTGCCGCTTATTGCGCAGGGTCGTGCATGCCACTGCCGTTATTCATCATGCGCACACGGTCGATGCAGCAGTGCTTGCAAGCTTTCAACAGGAAATCAAATTGAGTAAACGTATTCTTGTCACGGGCGGCGCCGGGTTTCTGGGCTCCCACTTGTGCGCACGCCTGCTCAATGACGGGCATGAGGTTTTGTGTGTTGACAACTATTCGTCAGGCAATCTGCCAAATGTCGAGCACCTGCTGAATAACCCGCGTTTCAGTGTCTTGCGTCATGACATTGTTTTCCCGTTCGACGCGGAGGCAGATCAGATATACAACCTGGCATGTCCAGCGAGCCCGGTGCACTATCAGCGCGACCCTGTTCAAACCACCAAAACCTGTGTGTACGGTGCGATCAATATGCTCGAGTTGGCCAAGCGTGCCAAGGCGAGAATTTTGCAGGCCTCGACTTCTGAGGTGTATGGCGATCCAGAGGTTCATCCCCAACCGGAGGATTATTGGGGACGGGTCAACCCGGTGGGAATCCGCAGTTGCTATGACGAAGGCAAGCGCTGTGCGGAGACCCTCTTTTTCGACTACCACCGGCAATACAAGATCGAAATCAAGGTGGTTCGGATCTTCAATACATACGGACCTAACATGCACCCGCAAGATGGACGTGTGGTCAGCAACTTCATTGTCCAGGCGCTGGGTGGGAAGGACATAACCATCTATGGCGACGGACAGCAAACCCGAAGCTTCTGTTATGTGGATGACCTGATCGAAGGGTTTGTGCGGATGATGAATTCGCCTGCAGAGCTGACGGGGCCGCTGAATCTGGGAAATCCTGGGGAGTTCACTATGCTGGAGTTGGCAGAGAAAATACTGCGGCTTGCGCAGTCAAAATCGAAACTGATATTCATGCCGTTGCCGCAAGATGACCCTCGTGTGCGGCGGCCGAACATATCCCTGGCCCGTGAGAAATTGGATTGGCAGCCGACGGTGCAGTTGGAGGACGGGCTGAAAGAGACGATCGCCTATTTCAGAAAAATATTGGGTTGAAAAATATGCTGAATGGGAAAATCATTGTGATCACTGGTGGCGCAGGGCTGCTGGGGCGGTCCTTTGCCGCGGCGATTGCCGGGCAAGGTGCCACGGCCATCGTGGCAGATATTGATATAGAGGCCGCCAGTGGAGTGGTACAAGAAATCGTCTCGGCGGGCAACGGTAAAGCACATGCCGAAATGCTGGATATCACCGATAAGGCATCCGTTTGCAACTTGATAGACCGGGTCAAGAGCCAGCATGGTTGCATTGATGCGGTGGTCAATAACGCTTATCCGCGTAATCGCAACTATGGGCGAAAACTGGAGCAAGTGTCATATGAGGATTTTTGTGAGAACACGAGCTTGCATCTGGGCGGCTACTTTCTGGTAGCGCAGCAGTTCAGCCTTTACTTTCGAGAGCAGGGCCACGGCAATATTGTCAATATGGGTTCAATTTATGGCGTCGTAGCCCCTCGGTTTGAGATTTATGAAGAGACGCCCATGACAATGCCTGTGGAGTATGCGGCCATCAAATCGGCAGTGATCCACCTCACACGATATTTTGCTCAATATTTGAAGGCGGATCAAATCAGGGTTAACTGCTTGAGTCCGGGTGGAATCATCGACAATCAGCCGGAATCTTTTCTTCGCGAATACAAGCGATTTTGCGGGGAAAAGGGGATGCTGGAGCCGGCTGACATTGTGGGTGCTCTTCTATTCTTGTTGTCAGATGGATCCAAATATATGACGGGCCAAAATCTGATTGTGGATGACGGTTTTTCGTTATAGGCCGAGTGAGTCTTGGCCCGGCACTGGGTCATTGGCGTGGGTGTTGTGAACGGATATATATTTCAAAGAGTACTCCTATGGCGCAATCTGTTGACGTCGCGGTAATCGGCGGGGGGATATTCGGGGCGGAAATTGCCTTGAAGGCGGCATCACTCGGTCTCTCGGTGAAAATATTCGAGGCCAAGTCGGACATTCTGTCGGGCGCATCTAAGAACAATCAAAATCGCCTGCATCTTGGTTTCCATTATCCGCGCGATCTTGAAACCGGCAGGCAATCAATCCGAGGATTCGAGGCCTTCCGGGCGAAATATGCCGAGTGTATTCAGGTGGGATTCCAGAATGCCTATTTCATTGCCAATGAAAACTCATTGACTTCGGCGGGTTCATATTTGGATTTTTGCCAGCGTCTGGGCGTCCCATTCAAGCCAATCAAGCCCTCTGATTTTCCGGTGGCGGTGACGGGGGCGGATTTCGGCATTTTGTGTGACGAGGTCGTCTATGACTGCAATATCTTGCGTGAATTGGTTTGGCAGAGATTGCAGCATGACAAGGTAGATGCTCTTCTTGGCGAAAGAGTTTCCAGGGTTTCAAAAAAGGGAGGATGCTTTCATGTCGAAACTCCCAACCATGGACGGATCCTTGCAAATGTCGTGGTCAATGCTTCCTACGGGGACATCAACCGCATTACTGAACAATTGGGCTTCCCCGTTGTGGAGAACTTGTACGAGTACACGGCTGTGCCGATCATCAAGGTCGGCATGCCGCGGGTCGGCATAACGATTATGGATGGTCCATTCATGACGATTCTTCCGCATGGCAAGTCAGACAATTTTCTTCTCTATAACGTGAGGCACAGTGTTGTTGCTTCGGCAGTGTCAAAGTTGATGAACCCGTGTTGGCTGATGCCCGAGTCCGCACCGTTCGCGAATCAGGATAAGAGAGGCTTTTTTGACGAAATGATCAAACTCTGTAAAGAGTATGTCCCGGCATTAGAGCGGGCAGAGTTGGTCGGTTTCTTGGAGGGGCCGAGAATGGTTCTGGCAAAAAAAGAAGCCTCGGACGCAAGGCCTTCCATCGTCAATAACTACGATGGGAGTTATGTCTCAGTCTTCGCGGGTAAAATCGATCACAGTATCTGGGTGGCAGATGAGGTCGGCGATTTGTTGAAGGCCAAGTTCATCGCTTAATTACGATTTTTCGTGTGCGAGGTGCGTTCGGCCCCGAGGAATACGCACAGTTCCTGGCGCCACGAATGCACTCCAGGCGGGCGCGTCTGGTGGCGCAAATGATCGCACGTTCACCTGGTGTGTTGGTTAATCTGGCCCTGTGTACCTATTTTTCTGTTTTCCGTCAGTTCCATGAGAATGCGGAGATACAGTTGCTGGATCTGCAATCAAGCACGTTCCATTACAAAAAAATACTGAAATGACGTCCATGGGGAGCCGGGGACGCGCTATTCGAGAAGCGATTTCGACTTACTGATCCCCTGGAGTTGGACTCCAGCCTTCCTGGGTGTAGCTTTGGCACTGAAAGCCTGAGAACCAAAGTGACGATGCGTTAAAACGCTCTGCCGTAATTGATTTATGAAAATATCCGTTTGCATGGCAACCTATAATGGTTCCAAGTACATACAAACTCAATTGATGTCAATTCTGGGGCAACTCGGACCTGATGATGAGCTGGTCATCGTGGATGATGGATCGGTCGACAGCACGGTTGACATCATCCGGAGTTTCAATGACCCAAGAATCCGTTTGTATCTCAATCAAGTCAATCTCGGTGCGGTACGAACCTTTGATCGTGCACTTCATCTGGTCCAGGGGGATTTGGTATTTCTGAGCGACCAGGATGACCGCTGGTACGACAATAAGGTCACTAGGATCAAGACGCTGTTCTCGTCTCAGGATGTGGACCTGATTGTGCATGACGCGCGGCTGACTGATGGTGAGCGGATCATTGATGACTCACTATTCAAGCTTTGCAACAGTTCTCCGGGTGTCATGAGAAATATTGTCAGCAATACCCACACCGGTTGCTGCATGGCTTTCAAGAAGAAGGTGCTCGATAGCGTTCTGCCGATACCTGTGGGAAGAGGCATATTTCATGATGCCTGGATTGGCATCATGGCGGGATGTCTGGGTTACAAGAAAATATTCCTGACCGAGCCGCTGATTGATTACCGTAGGCATGGCGAGAACGTGTCGACCATGAAGAGACGGAGCATATTGCAGATCATTCCCGAGCGGGCGATCTTGATTTTTCAAATCATCAAGCGCATTCTCGGGATTTACTTTGTGAAGCCCTAGGCGGGCGAGGTGTCCGCCTCGGCGGAATCAGCCGATCTTGCGCAGGGTGGACGGCGCAATGCTCATCTGCACCGGCCTGTTGAGCAACTCAATAAGGACCAGGACCCGCCTTTCCCCGTCGCTCATTTGGTAAATGGCTTCCATGCCAGCGAAGGCGCCGCTCCTGAGTTCAACACGCTCGCCCGGTAGGAAGTGGCGTTGTCGCTGTCTGCCCCGGACGCCTTCCTGAACACGAAGCATCTCAACCAGTCCGCTCCCCACTTTGGCGGGTTCCGAGCCAAAGCTGACGAGACGATTCACCCCCCTGGTGGAGCGGATGGGGCCCCAACTTTGGGCGCCTCCCGATGGGTCGAGGCGAATGAAGAGGTAGCGCGGGAACAGAGGCTCCTCAATGACGCTCAAGGCCCCCTGCCGTAGTTTTTCTGAGGGAAGCATGGGAAGGTAGCACTCGTAGCCCTGCTGTTCGAGATTCAGCAGGGCGGCATTTTCTTGCCGTGGCTTGGTGTGAATGAGATACCAGTTCATCGCCATCCCCCCGATGGATATTACTGCCAACAAGATTTTACAGCCTCCCGCAGGGTGGTCGGCAATGATGCCATTGCGTCAGATATTGTTCTGGCTGCGGGGGGGCTGGATGCTGAATGATAGGATAATCAAAACGTTGAATTCTGTTGGGTTTTAAATTCTTGTAAGGAGTATTCAATGAGCAATTTGATAGATATTCAAAACCAAATTGAGAAACTGCAAAAGCAGGCGGTTGAAATCAAGGCGCGTGAATTCGACAAGACCGTGCAGGAAATCCGGGCGAAGATGGAAGCTTTTGGCATTACCTTGAAAGATTTGCAGCCTGCGAAGGGCCGGGGCAAAAGCAAGGCGGCCAAAAGCACCGGTTTGAAAAAGCGTGCAAAAGGTGCGGCGAAAGCAAAAAGCACTTCAACCGTGGCCGCCAAATACCGTGGCCCGAACGGTGAGACCTGGAGCGGCAGGGGCTTGACGCCGCGCTGGCTTTCGGCGTTGGTGGCGCAAGGGCGCAACAAGGCGGATTTTGCGGTTTAAGGCCGGCTTGGCTTCGGGCGGTTTCTTATGGAGGGGCTGGCTTGGTTGTTCCTCGAGGGACGGTGATGGGCACGCGTGGCATGGCGACGAGCGCGAATCTCAGGCGAAGACGTTTGGGGGATGCGGCACAATTTGGCCATTGACAAGTTAACCGTTGCACCATGACCGATACCACTCACATTCCTCCGCGCGACAAGGCCGAAATCCTGGCCCAGGCGCTGCCCTACATCCGCAAGTACCATGGAAAAACCATGGTCATCAAATACGGGGGCAACGCCATGACCGACCCGGCCTTGCAGGCCGACTTCGCGGAAGACGTGGTGCTGCTCAAGCTGGTGGGTATCAACCCGGTGGTGGTACACGGTGGCGGCCCACAGATCGAGACCGCGCTCAAACGCCTGGGCAAGAAGGGCGAGTTCATCCAGGGCATGCGCGTGACCGATGCCGAGACCATGGAAGTGGTCGAGTGGGTGCTGGCCGGCGAGGTGCAGCAGGACATCGTGGGTCTGATCAATCAGGTCGGCGGCAAGGCTGTGGGCCTGACCGGGCGCGACGGCGGCCTGATCCGCGCCCAGAAGCTCAAGATGGTCGACAACAACGACCCCAGCAAGGAATACGACGTCGGCCAGGTCGGCGACATCGTGGCAATCGATCCGAGCGTGGTGAAGGCCCTGCAGGATGATCAGTTCATCCCCGTGATCAGTCCGATCGGTTTCGGCGAGCACAACGAGAGCTACAACATCAACGCCGATGTGGTGGCGGCCAAGCTGGCCACCGTGCTTCAGGCCGAAAAGCTGCTGATGCTGACCAACATTCCGGGCGTGCTGGACAAGCAGGGGCAGCTGCTGACCGAACTGACCATGAAACGCATCGACGAGCTGGTGGCCGATGGCACCATCTCTGGGGGCATGTTGCCCAAGATCGCGGGGGCGCTGGACGCCGCCAAGAGTGGCGTCAATGCGGTGCACATCATCGATGGCCGTGTGCCGCATTCGATGCTGCTTGAAATCCTGACCGATCAGGCCTACGGGACCATGATTCGGTCGCATTGAACGGGCCGGAGGGTACTGAGGATAACCCTCGGTGCCACTGTGCGAGAATCAAAAAAACGGATTCCTGAGCACCATGTCTGACGTCGAAAACACCACCTCCTCCACATCCGCAGACGGTGAGGCTGCGACCCCGGTCCGCAAGCGCCCCAAGCCGGGCGAACGCCGGGTGCAGATCCTGCAGGCGCTGGCCACCATGCTGGAGCAGCCAGGGGCCGAACGCATCACCACGGCGGCACTGGCGGCCAAGCTGGAGGTGAGCGAGGCGGCGCTGTACCGGCACTTTGCCAGCAAGGCGCAGATGTTCGAGGGCTTGATCGAGTTCATTGAGCAAACCGTGTTTTCGCTCATCAATCAGATTGCCGAGCGCGAGGCTGGTGCCAGCGATGCAGAGGCCGGTGTGCGCCATGCCGGTAAAGTGGTGACCATGCTGGTGCAGTTTGCCGAGAAGAACCCCGGCATGACCCGCGTGATGGTGGGCGATGCGCTGGTGTTCGAGAACGAACGCCTGCAGCAACGCATGAATCAGTTCTTCGATAAGATCGAATCGACTCTCAAGCAGTGCCTGCGTGATGGCGCGCAAGTCGCCGGCTCGGCCACGCCCAGCGTGGACGTGCAGGTGGCGGCATCGGTCCTGACGGCTTTCGTTGTCGGCCGGCTGCAGCGCTTCGCCCGCTCGGGTTTCCGGCGCCTGCCGTCCGAGCACTTGGAAGCCAGCCTGGCGCAGATGCTCTGATTTGCTATTGATTCGATAGCGTGTCTGGAAGTCTTGGCAAGGACCAAGCTTCAATTCAACTCAAAATCCTAATCGCATAACAGCCCAGGAGCGCCCATGAAACTCGTTCGCTATGGCAATGCCGGCAAGGAAAAGCCGGGTCTGATCGATGCCGAAGGCAAGTTGCGCGACCTCAGTGGCGTAGTCCATGACATCGGCCCCGAGCAGCTGAGCGATGCGGTTCTGGCCAAGCTGACCAAACTCAAGACCGACAAGTTGCCGCTGGTCCGTGGCAAGCCGCGCATGGGCTGCCCTGTCAACGGCATTGGCAAGTTCATTGCCATCGGTCTGAACTACAGCGACCATGCCAAAGAGGCGGGCATGCCGATTCCCAGGGAGCCGGTGGTGTTCACCAAGGCCATCAGCTGTATCCAGGGGCCGGACGATCCGGTCATGCTGCCCAAGGGCTCGGTCAAGGGTGATTGGGAAGTCGAACTCGGCATCGTCATCGGCAAACCGGCGCGCCATGTGTCGCAAAAGGCCGCGCTGGACCATGTGGCGGGCTATTGCGTGGTCAACGACGTGAGCGAGCGCGAGTTCCAGCTCGAGCGCGGCGGCCAGTGGGACAAGGGCAAAGGCTGCGACACTTTCGGGCCCATCGGTCCCTGGCTGGTGACGCGCGACGAGATCGTCAATCCGCAGAAGCTCGCGATGTGGCTGGACCTCAATGGTCAGCGCATGCAGACTGGCAATACCAAGACCATGATTTTCGGCGTGGCCAAGATCGTCAGCCACCTGAGCCAGTACATGACGCTGATGCCGGGTGACGTGATCACCACCGGCACCCCGCCCGGCGTAGGCATGGGCATGAAGCCGCAGCGTTTCTTGAGAAAAGGCGATGTGATGAGCTTGGGCATTGAAGGCTTGGGCGAGCAACGCCAAGTGGTGGTGCCGTTCAAGCTGTAGGATCAGTCAGCTCGCCCCAAGGCCTCCCGTCCGGAGGCCTTTATTTTTCAGGGGACTTGCGGGGTTCTCTTTTTTTCATGCAAAATAGCACGATCGTTCGTTTTATTTTCCGCCATGACCGTCGTCGAGCTATCCACCAAGACCTCGCGCGCAGCAAGCCGCGACAGTGCCCGGGAAGGGCGCGCCCTGCACAAGGGACAGCAGACCAAGCTGGCCATCGTCGATGCCGCGCTCGGCCTGGCGTCCCAGATCGGTCTTGAAGGCCTGAGCATCGGTGTGCTGGCCGAAGTCACGCGCATGAGCAAATCCGGCGTGTTTGCCCACTTCGGTTCGCGCGAAGAGCTGCAGATCTCGGTGATCCGCGAATACTTCCACCGCTTCGAGCAGGAAATCTTCTACCCCGCACTGAAGATGCCGCGCGGCCTGCCCCGTCTGCAGGCCTTGTTTGCCAACTGGATGAAGCGCGTGACCGTTGAGCTTCAGTCCGGCTGCATCTTCATCAGCGGCGCCGTCGATTTCGATGACCGCACCGGTCCGGTGCGCGATGCGCTGGCAAGTTCCGTCAAGACCTGGCTGGCAGCCGTGCACCGCGCCGTGGTGCAGGCCAAGGAGGAAGGCCACCTTTCTCCGGACGCCGACGAGCGCCAGATCGTGTTCGAAATCCACAGCCTGATCCTGGGCTTGCACTATGAGGCGCGTTTCCTCAAGACCCCAGGTTCGATCGAGCGTGCCAACAAGGGCTTCGAGCGCATCCTGGCCCAGTATGGCAGCGACGCTGCTGTCAGTGCCACGGCGGTGAGAAGCCCCATGGCCAAAAGCGCAACCGTCAAGAACACCCGCAAATCCACGACCAAATTCACCAAGGAGTAAACCCATGCCCAGCTACAACCCGCCCCTGCGCGACATGCAGTTCGTGATGCACGAAGTGCTGAATGTCACCGATGCGCTCAAGCAGATCCCGCGCCACGCCGACACCGATGCCGACACCATCAATGCCGTGCTCGAAGAGGGTGGCAAGTTCGCGGCCAATGTGATCTTCCCGCTCAACATCAGCGGCGACGAAGAAGGTTGCAAGCTGGACAAGACCACGCACGAGGTCACCGCGCCCAAGGGCTTCAAGGAAGCCTATGCCCAGTACGTCGAAGGCGGCTGGGCGGCGCTGAGCTGCGACCCGGACTTCGGCGGCCAGGGCCTGCCCTTTGTGCTGAACCAGTGCATCTACGAAATGATGAACTCGGCCAACCAGGCCTGGACCATGTACCCCGGCCTCTCGCACGGTGCCTACGAGGCCCTGCACGCCCATGGTACCGACGAGCAGAAGAAGCTCTACCTGCCCAAGCTGGTCAGCGGCGAGTGGACCGGCACCATGTGCCTGACCGAACCCCATTGCGGTACCGATCTGGGCATGCTGCGCAGCAAGGCCGAGCCCCAGGGCGACGGCAGCTACAAGCTCAACGGCGCCAAGATCTTCATCAGCGCCGGTGAACACGACCTGGCCGAGAACATCGTGCACCTGGTGCTGGCCCGCCTGCCCGACGCGCCCAAGGGCAGCAAGGGCATCAGCCTGTTTGCCGTGCCCAAGTACAACGTGAAGGCCGACGGCTCCCTGGGCACGCGCAACGGCATCTACTGCGGCGGCCTGGAGCACAAGATGGGCATCCACGCCAACTCGACCTGCCAGATGATTCTGGAAAATGCCGTCGGCACCCTGGTCGGTCAGCCCAACAAGGGCCTGCAGGCCATGTTCGTGATGATGAACGCCGCGCGCCTGGGCGTGGGCAACCAGTCCCTGGGCCTGACCGAAGTGGCCTACCAGAACGCCCTGGCCTATGCCAAGGACCGCATCCAGATGCGTTCGCTCTCCGGCGTCAAGGCCAAGGACAAGGAGGCCGATCCCATCATCGTGCACCCCGACGTGCGCAAGATGCTGCTGACCGCCAAGGCTTATGCCGAAGGCGGCCGCGCCCTGGCCTGCTACTGCGCCATGCTGCTGGACCAGCACCTCTACCACCCCGACGAGAAGGTGCGCAAGGACAGCGACGAGATGCTGGCCCTGCTGACCCCCATCATCAAGGCCTTCCTGACCGACAACGGTTTCGAAGCCACCGTGATGTGCCAGCAGGTCTTTGGCGGCCATGGCTACATCAAGGAGTGGGGCATGGAGCAATTCGTGCGTGACGCCCGCATCAACATGATCTACGAAGGCACGAACACCGTGCAGTCGCTGGACCTGCTGGGCCGCAAGATCCTGGGCAACAACGGCGCCACGCTCAAGAAGTTCGGCAAGCTGGTTGGTGCGCTGGTGGAAGAAGAAGGCGTCAACGAGAAGATGGCCGAGTTCATCAACCCGCTGGCCTACCTGGGCGACCAGATGACCAAGTTCACCACCGAGATCGGCTTCAAGGGTTTCCAGAACGCCGACGAAGTGGGCGCTGCTGCGGTGGACTACCTGCGCGTGGCCGGTCACCTGGTGTTTGGCTACTTCTTTGCCCGCATGGCGGCCGTGTCGTTGCGCGAAATCGCGGCCGGCAACACCGATCCGTTCTACCAGGCCAAGCTGCAGACGGCACGCTTCTACTTCGCCAAGCTGTTCCCCGAGACCGCGACGCTGATGCGCACCGCGCGCGCCGGCAGCAAGGTGTTGATGGACACCGACCTCGCCTTGGCATGAAGATGATTCCCCCCCGAAGCGCAGTCATGGCCCCCCCCCGAGACGCCTTTGGCGTCTCCCCCCCAGGGGGGCGCACCCGGTGGACCAGCAAAGCCGGATCCACGGGTGCCCTGGCCTTTGCGTTGGCGCTGGCCGGCAATATGGCATGGGCTCAGAGCACCCCGGTGGGTCTGTGGCAGAGCATCGACGATGCGACCAACAAGCCCAAGGCGGAAATCCGCATCCGCGAGTCAGGCGGCGTGCTGACCGGCGTGGTCGAGAAATCGCTGGCGCCGTCGGCGTCGCCGAACTGCGATCTCTGCACCGATGACCGCAAGGGCCAGCCCAAGCTGGGCATGGAGATCATCCGCGGCGCCCAGAAGGCCGAGGGCAAGGACGTCTGGGAAGACGGCAAGATCCTCGACCCCGACAACGGCAAGACCTACACGCTGCGCATGACCCCGCTGGAGGGCGGCAGCAAGTTGCAAATCCGGGGCTATATCGGCCCCTTCTACCGGACCCAGATCTGGGTCCGCGTGCAATAAACAAGGAAGACATTCATGTCACGTTTCCAAGTCAGAAAAGTCGCCGTGCTCGGCGCCGGCGTGATGGGCGCGCAGATTGCCGCGCATCTCGTCAATGTCAAGGTGCCGGTCGTGCTGTTCGATCTGCCGGCCAAGGAAGGCCCGAAGAGCGGCATCGCTCTCAAGGCCATCGACAACCTGAAAAAGCTCAAGCCGTCTCCGCTGGGTGTGGCCGATGACGCTACGCTGATCCAGGCCGCCAACTACGAAGAACATCTGGCACTGCTGAAGGAGTGTGACCTGATCATCGAGGCTATCGCTGAACGCATGGACTGGAAGCTCGATCTGTACAAGAAGATCGCGCCCCATATTGCCAAGCACGCCATCGTGGCCTCCAACACCTCGGGTCTGTCGATCACCAAGCTGTCGGAAGCGCTGCCGGAAGAAATCAAGCCGCGCTTCTGCGGCATCCACTTCTTCAACCCGCCGCGCTACATGTACCTGGTGGAGCTGATCGCCACGCCGACCACGCAGCCGGCCATCCTCGACCAGCTCGAAACCTTCGTCACCAGCGGCCTGGGCAAGGGCGTGGTGCGCGCCAAGGACACGCCCAACTTCATTGCCAACCGTGTCGGCATCGCTGGCATGCTGGCCACCATGAAGGAAGTCGAGAACTTCGGCCTCAGCTACGACGTGGTCGACGACCTCACCGGCAAGAAGCTCGGTCGTGCCAGCTCCGGTACCTTCCGCACCGCTGACGTGGTGGGCCTGGACACCATGGCGCACGTCATCAAGACACTGCAGGACAACCTGGACGAGAAGAGCGATCCGTTCTACGGCAGCTTCGGCACGCCCGAAGTGCTCAAGACCCTGATCGAGATGGGCAACCTGGGCCAGAAGAGCAAAGCCGGCTTCTACAAGAAAGTCGGGCGCGACATCCTGCGTTTCGACCTGGCGGGCAAGGAATACGTGCCGGGCGGCCAGAAGGCCGATGCAGTGTACGAGCGCATGCTCAAGAAGCCGGCCGGCGAACGCCTGAAGTTGTTGCGCAACAGCGAAGGCGCACAGGGACAGTTCCTCTGGGCCATTCTGCGCAACAGTTTCCATTACGCCGCCGTGCACTTGGCCGCGGTGGCCGACACGGCGCGCGATGTCGACCAGGCCATGCGCTGGGGCTTCGGCATGAAGCAGGGTCCGTTCGAGCTCTGGCAGGAAGCCGGCTGGCTGGACGTGGCCAAGATGATCCAGGAGGACATCGATGCTGGCAAGGCCTTGTGCAACGCGCCACTGCCCAAATGGGTGTTCGACGGTCCGGTGGCCAAGGCCGGCGGCGTGCATACGCCTGAAGGTTCCTTCAATCCGACGACGGGCCAGTTCGAACCGCGCCGTCAGTTGCCGGTTTATGCGCGCCAGCATTTCCCCGAGAGCGTGCTGGGGGACGGCAGTGTGAAATACCAGGCCGCCGGCAAGACGCTGCAGGAAAACAGCGGCGTTCGCCTGTGGACCCTGGACGATGAGGTGCTGATCGCCAGCATCAAGACCAAGATGCACGCCATCAGCCCGGATGTGGTTGAGGGCCTGATGCAAGGCATCGAACTGGCGGAGAAAGACTACCAGGGCCTGGTGATCTGGTCGGGCGACGAACCCTTCAGTGTCGGCGCTGACCTGCAGGCCATGTTGCCGGCCTTCATGGTGGCCGGCGTCGGTGCCGTTGAGGGCGCCGAGCACGAAATGCAGACCATGATGCTGCGCCTGCGTTATGCCGGCGTGCCGGTGGTGTCGGCCGTCCGCGGCATGGCGCTGGGCGGTGGCTGCGAACTGGCGGTGCACTCGGCCCGCCGTGTCGTCGCCATGGAGTCGTACATCGGCTTGGTGGAAGTCGGCGTGGGCCTGATCCCGGGCGCCGGTGGCCTGACCTACATTGCCCGCCGTGCCGCCGAGAACGCCACCGCCTCCACCGGAAAGGACATCCTGCCCTTCCTGACCGAAGGCTTCACCGCCGCAGCCATGGCCAAGGTGGGAACGAGCGCGCTGGAATCGCGCAAGCTGGGTTACCTGCTGGAGAGCGACATCATCGTGCCGAACAAGGACGAGCTGCTGTTCGTTGCCCTGAACGAAGCCAGGTCCATGTACCAGGGCGGCTGGCGCGCGCCGCACAAGCGCCTGTTCCCGGTGGCCGGCCGCAGCGGCGTGGCCACCATCAAGGGCCAGCTGGTCAACATGCGTGACGGCGGCTTCATCAGCCAGCACGACTTCCACATCGCCAGCCTGATCGCCAACGTGGTGTGCGGCGGCGAGGTCGACCCCGGCACGCTGGTGTCCGAGGAGTACCTGATGACGTTGGAGCGCCAGGCCTTCTGCTCGCTCATCGTGCACCCCAAGACGCAGGAACGCATCATGGGCATGCTCTCCACCGGCAAACCGGTTCGTAACTGATGAAGCTACTGCGCAGCCCTCATGCCGCGTTGGGCGGTGCTCGCCATCCTCACGTACAGCAAGTACGTTGCGGTGGCTGCGCTCCGTCCGCCTTGCCTGAGGCCTGCTCGCTACGCTTCCTCAGCCACGAACCCCGTCTCTATTAACGTGATCTTCGAAGGATCAACATGAAACAAGTTCAAGACGCCTACATCGTCGCCGCCACGCGCACGCCCATCGGCCGCTCGCACCGCGGTTTCTTCCGCAACACCCGTCCTGACGACCTGCTGGCTACCACGTTGAAAGCCGCGCTGGCCCAGGCGCCGGGGCTGGATCCGGCTGCCATCGAAGACATCGTTTGCGGTTGCGCCATTCCCGAAGCGCAACAGGGCCTCAATGTGGCGCGCATCGGCGCCGTGCTGGCCGGCCTGCCCACCAGCGTGGGCGGCATCACGGTCAACCGCTTCTGCGCCTCCGGCCTGTCGGCGGTGCAGATGGCGGCCGACCGCATCCGTGTCGGCGAGGCCGAGGTCATGATCGCCGCCGGCGTGGAAAGCATGAGCATGGTGCCCATGATGGGCAATTCGCCCTCGCTGTCGCCCGCCATCTTCGAGCGTGACGGCGACGTCGGCATTGCCTACGGCATGGGCCTGACGGCCGAGAAGGTGGCCCAGCAGTGGAAGGTCAGCCGCGACATGCAGGATGCCTTCGCGCTGGAGTCGCACCTGCGCGCCATCCGTGCGCAGCAGGCCGGCGAGTTCACGGCCGAGATCACGCCGATCGAGGTGACCGACCGCAGCGCCAATCTGGCCAGCGGCGAGCTGATCGCCAAGTCGCGCACCGTCAACCTCGACGAAGGCCCGCGTGCCGACACCACGCTCGAAGCGCTGGCCAAGCTCAAGACCGTGTTCGCGGCGCGCGGTTCGGTCACGGCTGGCAACAGCTCGCAGACCTCGGACGGCGCGGGCGCCTTGATCCTGGCCAGCGGCGATGCGGTCAGGCGTTTCGGCCTGACGCCGCTGGCGCGCTTTGTCAGCTTCGCCTCGCGCGGCGTGCCACCGCACCTCATGGGCATCGGCCCGATCGAGGCGATCCCCGCGGCCTTGCGTGCAGCCGGCCTGAAGCTGGACGCCATCGACTGGTTCGAACTCAACGAAGCGTTTGCCGCCCAGTCGCTGGCCGTCATCAACACCCTGGGCCTGGACCCGTCCAAGGTCAATCCCATGGGCGGCGCCATCGCGCTGGGCCACCCGCTGGGTGCCACCGGTGCCATCCGCTCGGCCACCGTGGTGCATGCCTTGCGCCGGCACAACAAGAAATACGGCATGGTGACCATGTGCGTGGGCATGGGGCAAGGCGCCGCCGGTATTTTCGAGCGCGTCTGAGACATCGATTCAGGCCACCGCAGAGTGGCCTTTTTTAATGAACTGGAGGAGCAAGACATGAGAGCAGAAGTCATTCAGGCGAGCGATGGCGCCAGGCTCATGGCCCGCATTTACGAGCCCGACAGCCCCAGCCAGGGCAGCGTGGTGATCGGCGGCGCCATGGGCGTGCGGCAGGACTACTATGCGGCGTTCGCGCAGTGGCTGGCGGGCCAGGGCTGGCGCGTGACGACCTTCGACTACCGCGGTTCTGGCGACTCCGTGCCGGACACCCCGCATGGCCGCCTGCGCGGTTTCAAGGCCGACCTGCACGACTGGACGCGTGATTACGAGACCGTGATCGACCACGCCCACGCGGCGCAACCGGATCAGCCGCTGTACCTGCTGGGGCACAGTCTGGGCGCGCAACTGCCGGGCCTGATCGGCAACCAGCACAAGGTCAGTGGCCTGCTCAGCGTGGCCGCCGGCAGCGGCTACTGGCGCGAGAACGCGCCGCAACTCAAGCGCATCGTTCCCTGCTTCTGGTTCTTCATCGTGCCCCTGGCGACCCGTCTGTGCGGCTATTTCCCGGGCCGCCGGCTGAAGATGGTGGGCGACCTGCCGGCCGGCGTCATGCTGCAGTGGCGCAAGTGGTGTCTGAACCCGCGCTACAGCGTGGGGGCGGAAGGCGAGGCGGCGCGCCAACGCTATGCCAACGCGACTTTCCCGGTGCTGGCACTGTCGATCACCGACGATGAGCTGATGACCCTGCGCGGCACGCACAGCCTGATCAACCTGTACGAGAACGCACCGCGCGAAGTCCAATGCGTTGCGCCGAACGATCTGTCGGTGCGCCGCATCGGCCACTTCGGGCCGTTCCGGCGCGAGCATGAGGCGCTGCTCTGGCCCAGGATGGGGCAGTGGCTGGCCGGTCTGTCGCGTTCGGCTGCGGCATGAGTCGCGCCGATTTCTGGAGCATCTGAATGGCGGACCATGTGTTTGACGAGGCGATTGCGCTGACGGCGCAAACCGAAGGCCACTATCTGGGGAAGACGAGTCCGGCCTACTGGAACATGGTCGGGCCGTTCGGCGGCATCAGCGCCGCGCAGGCCTTGCAGGCAGTACTGCAACACCCCAAGCGCCTGGGCGAGCCGGTGTCGTTCACGGCCAACTTTGCCGCCGCGCTGAGCGAGGGGCCTTTTCGCATCGAAGCGCGGCCGGTACGGACCAACCGGTCCACCCAGCACTGGCTGGTGCTGTTGTCGCAGTCCGACCCGGACGGGCTGGATTCGGTCGTGCTCACGGCCACCGTCGTGACGGCGGTACGGCGCACGACCTGGAGCGCGATCGATGCCGTCATGCCCGAGGTGCCGGCGCCCGAAACCATTGCGCGCGGCAGCCTGGCGCGACCGGTGGCCTGGCTGCAACGCTATGACATCCGGCCCTGTGCCGGCGTGATGCCCGAACACTGGGACGGCACGGAGGCCGACAGCCTGACGCAGCTCTGGATGCGTGACGATCCACCGCGCCCGCTGGACTTCTGCAGCCTGCTGGCGCTGGCCGATGTGTTCTTCCCGCGCGTCTGGCGTCGCCGCGCCCGCATGACCCCGGTGGGGACGGTGTCGATGACGGTGTACTTCCACACCGGTGCTGCCGAACTGGCCGCCACCGACTGTGACTACCTGCTGGGTCAGGCGCGGGCACAATCCTTCTTTAACGGTTTTTTCGACCAGAGTGCCGAACTCTGGAACCAGGCCGGCCAGCTGTTGGCCACTTCCCACCAGATTGTCTATTTCAAGGAATGAGCGACATGTCCGAGATCCTCGTCCACACCGAAGACGGTGTAGCCACCCTCAGCTTCAACCGGCTGGAGCGCAAGAACTCCATCACCGGCGCCATGTATGCCGCCATGGCGGATGCCGTCGAGCAGGCGGCCGCCGATGCGGCGGTGCGCGTGCTGGTGATCCAGGGGCATGAGACGGTGTTCAGTGCCGGCAACGACATTGGCGACTTCCTGAACCAGCCGCCCGCGAGCGCAGACGCGCCGGTGTGGCGCTTCATGCGCGCCCTGGCCGCTTTCCCCAAGCCGGCGATTGCGGCCGTCAGCGGCCCGGCGGTGGGCATCGGCACCACGCTGCTGTTCCACTGCGATCTGGTCTACGCCGGTGACAATGCGGCCTTCTCCATGCCCTTCGTGAATCTGGGCCTGTGCCCGGAGTTCGCCTCCAGCCTGCTGGTGCCGCAGATGTTCGGTTACCACCGCGCCGCTGAGGCCTTGCTGCTGGGCGAGCCGTTCATGGCCGAAGCGGCGCTGGAGGCCGGCCTGGTCAATCGCGTCCTGCCGCCGACCGAGGCCAATGGCTATGCCCAGGCGCAGGCACGCAAGCTGGCGGCCAAGCCCTTGTCGTCTTTGGTCGAGACCAAGCGCTTGATGAAGAAGGGCCAGGCTGCACGCGTGCTGGAACAGATGGCGGAGGAAGGGGCGAGCTTCGGCCGCATGCTGCGCGAGCCGGCGGCGCGCGAGGCCTTCACCGCGTTCATGGAGAAGCGCCGTCCGGACTTCTCCAAACTCTGAGTGCGCACATGAGCAAACCTGTTTCTGCCGCGCCCGCACCCGCGATCGAATTCGAAGACGAGTTCGTGGCCGGGCTCAAGCTGATCTTCGAAGAGAAGATCGCCTTCAACCAGGTGCTGGGCCTGAAGATCACTTCGCTCAAGCCCGAGCGGGTCGTGGGGCGCATCACCATGAAGAACGAGCTGATTGGCCACTACGGCCACAACCGGGTTCATGGCGGTGTCATCAGTGCCGGACTCGACGCCATGGGCGGGCTGGCCGTGATGGCCGCCATCGGCGCGCGCCACATGGATGAACCACCACTGCAACGGCTCTATCGCTTTGGCAAGCTCGGCACCATCGACCTGCGGATCGACTACCTGCGGCCCGGCATCGGCGAGCACTTCGAGCTGCGTGCCGACGTGCTGCGTCTGGGCTCGCGCGTGGCCACCACGCGCATGGAGTTTCTCGGGGCCGACGGCAAGCTGCTGTCCAGCGGTGCGGCCGCCTACATCGTCTCCTGACGGTGCGCTTCCGGTCCGGTGCCACGATCAGGCATCGGCGATGAAGCCGACGTGCCCGTCATGGCCGGCCGCTCAACGGAATATCCATTCCAGGCTCGAACGCGAGGCACGGTGCACGGCACCGTGCCTCGCCCCCGCTCTCAGAGCTTGAAGTAGTCGGACACCACTTTCCACTTGCCGCCCTGGATTTGCGACAGGCGTGAAGCATTGCTGCCCAGGCGCTTGGTCGGGCTGTAGGTTGCCGGCGCGCTGCCGAAGATGTCGCCGGGGAAGCTCATGGTGTCCATGGCCTTGATGAAGCTGTCGGTGCTCAGGTTGGGGCCGACCTTCTGCGCGACCGCGATGAAGGAGTCGATCACGAGGTAGCCGTAGGCGGAGAACACGGCCGGATCTTCGTTGAAGCGGGTCTTGTACTTGGTGGCCCAGAAGCGCAAGGCCTGGGAGGTGTCGTCCAGGTAGGGGTTCTGCACGGTCATGGTGGCGTACAGGCCTTCGACCGCCTTGCCGCCGAGCCGGTGGATCAGGTCGGAGTAGGCCGCACTCGAACCGAGGAAGACGGGGTTGAAGCCGGTCTTGCGGGCTTCGGCCATGGTGCCGATGGTTTCGCGGATGATGGTGCCCAGCACGACGAGTTCGCAGCCGGCCGCCCTCATGCGGGCCACCTGCGAGGAGAAGTCGGTGGCGCCACGCTTGAAGCTGGTTTTTTCCGTGAGCTCCATGTTGACGGCCTTCATGCCGGCCTCGGCGCCGCGTTGCACCTCCAGGCCGAAGTCGTCGTCCTGGTAGATGGTGCAGACCTTCTTGATGTTCTTTTCCTTCACCATCTTGGGCACGGCGGCGCGCATCTGGTCGAAGTAGGTGGCGGCAAACGAGTACTTGAGGCGATGGAAGGGCTCGTACATCTCGCGTGCAGCGGTGAGCGGGAAGAAGTTGATCACGTTCTTCTCGAACTGCACCGGCATGGCCGCCATGTTCTGTGCCGTGCCGATGTGGCCGGCCATGATGAAGATCTTGTCCTGGTTCACCAGTTTCTGGGCCGCCAGCACCGATTTCTTCGGGTCGTAGCCGTCGTCCTCGATCGCCAGCCTCAGCTTGCGGCCGTGGATGCTGCCCTGCTCGTTGAGTTCCTCGATGCGCAGCTGCATGCCGTTGCGCAGCTGCTTGCCGTAGCCGGCGAGCGGCCCCGACAGGTCCTGGATGGTGCCGATCAGGATCTCATTCTTGCTCACGCCCTGGCTTTGCGCCGAGGCTACGGTAGCGGCCAGCGTGAGCGTGGCCAGTAGAACTGCAGATTTGAGTTTCATTGCCTGTCTCCTTCGTGGTTAACGGTACATCGCCTCGATTTGCGGGGCGTACTTCTTTTCCACCAGTTTGCGCTTGAGCTTCATGGTGGGTGTCAGCTCCTCGTCCTCGGCGGTGAGCCGGGTGTCGAGCAGGAAGAACTTCTTGATCTGTTCCACCCGCGCAAATTTCTTGTTGACCCGGTCCACCTCGGCCTGGATCAGGGCCTGGACTTCGGGGCTGCGGGTCAGCGACGCGTAGTTGCTGAACGGCACGTCCGTATCCTGGGCGAATTTCTCGACGTTGTCCTGGTCGATCATGACGATGGCCGTCAGGTACGGCCGCTTGTCGCCGATCACCACCGCATCGGTGATGTAGGGCGAGAACTTCAGGTCGTTTTCCAGCTCGCTGGGCGTCACGTTCTTGCCGCCGGCGGTGATGATGATGTCCTTCATGCGGTCCGTGATGCGGAAGAAGCCGTCTGCGTCCACCACGCCCACGTCACCGGTGTGCAGCCAGCCGTCGGCATCGATGGCCTCGGCCGTCTTCTCCGGCAGGTTCAGGTAGCCGGCGAACACGTTCTTGCCCCGCACCAGGATCTCGCCGCTGGCCGGGTCGAGCCGGACCTCGTTGAAGCCGGCCGCCGGTCCGATCGAGCCGGGCTTGATCTGCGAGACCGGCACGCCGGTGGAAGCGCCGCAGGTCTCGGTCATGCCCCAGACTTCCAGCATCGGCACGCCCAGCGCCAGGTACCAGCGCACCAGGTCGGGCGAGATCGGCGCGGCCCCCGTGACGAGGAAGCGGGCCCGGTGAATGCCGATGAGCTTGCGCACGTTGTCCAGTGCCAGCCAGCGGGCTAGTCTGAACTTGGCCTTGAGCCACGGACCGATGGCCTGGCCGGCCATCACCCGGTTGGCGATCTCGGTGCCCACGCCGATGCTCCAGGCATAGGCCGCCTGCTGCAGTGCGTCGGCTTCCTTCAGGGCGATCATCACGCCGGAGTAGAACTTCTCCCACACCCGCGGCACGGCGGTGAACACCGTCGGGGCGATCTCGCGCACGTTTTCGGGAATGGTTTCCGGGTTCTCGACGAAGTTGAGGATGGCGCCGGTGTACAGCGCGAAGTACTCGCCGCCCATGCGCTCGGCGATATGGCACAGCGGCAGGAAGCACATGCGTTCGTCGTGTTCGTCCTGCGCAATCAGCGTGTTGAAGCCGCGCACGGTGTACACCAGGCCGGCATGCAGGTGCATGGCGCCCTTCGGCTTGCCGGTGGTGCCGGAGGTGTAGACCAGAATGGCCAGGTCTTCGGGGCGGCAGGCGGCCACGCGCTGTTCCAGTTCGCCGGGATGCCGGGCCAGGTAGTCGCGCCCCAGGGCGCGCAGCTGATCGAGGCTGATGACATCGGGCTCATCCAGCTCATGCAGGCCTTCCATGTCGAAGACGACGATCTTGCGCAGCCCGGGCAGTTGCGTCCGCACTTCCAGCGCCTTGTCGAGCTGCTCGTCGTCCTCGACAAACAGGACGGTGGTGCGCGAGTCCTCGCACAGGTAGTGCACCTGGGCGGGGGCGTCGGTCGGGTAGATGCCGTTGGACACGCCGCCCACGGAGAGCACGGCCAGATCGGCCCAGACCCATTCGACCACCGTGTTGGCCAGGATCGAGGCGCACTCGCCGCGCTGGAAACCCAGTTGCAGCAGGCCGCCGGCAATCTCGCGCACCGCATCGCCGGTTTGTGCCCAGGTCCAGCTGCGCCAGATGCCCAGGTGCTTCTGGCGCAACCAGGTTCGGGGCCCGCGTTGTTGCACCGCGTTCCAGAACATGGCGGGCACGGTCTCGCCCGCCACCACGATGTCGTGCTTGGGCTGAATGTTGCTGGTGTCCCAGAGTCCGGTCATGGCATCGCCCCCGTGCGTGTCATGGCGTGAACTGCGCAGCCCCCCGAGGGCGGCTTCACGGGTTGGAGGCGGCTCTGCGCGGCGTTCATGTTCATCTCCATGTCTTCTTCTTTTTCCAGCGGCGCTCGCCGCGCACGCCGTCTTCCTTCATGCCGAGGTAGAACTCCTTGATGTCTTCCTTCTCGCGCAGGTGGGCGCAGGTGTCTTCCATGACGATGCGGCCGTTTTCCAGCACATAGCCGTAGTCGGCGGCGTTCAGCGCCATGTTGGCGTTCTGCTCGACCAGCAGGATGGTGGTGCCGCGCTCGCGGTTGATGCGCACCACGATCTCGAAGATCTCCTTGGTGAGCTTCGGCGAGAGGCCCAGGCTGGGTTCATCCAGCAGGATCAGGTCGGGCGCGGCCATCAGGGCGCGCGAAATGGCCAGCATCTGCTGCTGGCCGCCCGAGAGCAGCCCGGCATCCTGGTCGGCGCGTTCGCGCAGGATCGGGAAGTAGTGGTACACCGTTTCCATGTCGCGCGCCACGCCGTCGCGGTCGTGGCGGGTGTAGGCGCCCATCAGCAGGTTGTCGCGCACGCTCAGCAGCGGGAACACCTCGCGTCCCTCGGGCACGTGGCTCAGACCCTGCTGCACGACATAGGCCGGGTCACGCGCCGTGATGTTGAGGCCCTTGAATTCGATCGAGCCCTTGTTCGGGTCGAGGATGCCGGAGATGGTCTTGAGGATGGTGGACTTGCCGGCGCCGTTGGAGCCCAGCACGGTGGCGATCTCGCCGCGCCGCACCTGCAGGCTCACGCCGCGGATCGCCTTGATCGGCCCATAGGCGCTCTCGACGTTGAGCAGCTTGAGGACGGGGGCGTCGCTGACGGAGGGGGGTAGGGTGCTCATACGCTGGCTCCGGGGGGCAGGCGGGCGGCGTGAGGACGGCGCAAGGAGGCCACGTCATCGACCGAGCCCAGATAGGCCTCGATCACGCGCGGGTCGCTTTGCACCTCGCGCGGCAGACCCAGAGCCAGCACCTCGCCCTGGTTCATGGCCAGCACGCGGTCCGACACCTTGGAGACCAGCGACATGTCGTGTTCCACCATCAGCACGGTGATGCCCAGGTCGTTGCGGATGTCCTGGATCCAGAAGGCCATGTCATCGGTCTCTTCCACGTTCAGGCCGGAGGAGGGCTCGTCCAGCAGCAGCAGCTTGGGCTCGGTGCACAGCGCACGCGCCAGCTCCACCACCTTGCGCACGCCGTAGGGCAGGCCCGCCACCAGGGTGTCGCGGTAGTGCTGCAGGTCGAGGAAGTCGATCACCTCCTCGGCTTTTTCGCGCGAGTGCAATTCGGCCTGCCGCACGTCGGGTGTGAACAGCAGGTCCTGCCAGAAGCCGGTGCGGCGGTGGGTGTGGCGGCCGATCAGCAGGTTGTTCAGCACGGTGGCGTGCTCGAACAGCTCGATGTTCTGGAAGGTGCGCGCGATGCCCAGCGAAGCGATCTGGTGTGGCGGCAACTCGGCCAGCGCTTGCCCCTGGAAGTGGATCTCACCACTGGTGGGCGTGTAGATGTGGCTGATCAGGTTGAACACCGTGGTCTTGCCGGCTCCGTTGGGGCCGATCAGGGTGAAGACCTCGCCGGGCTGCACATCGAAACTCACGTTGTTGACGGCCAGCACGCCGCCGAAGCGCACGCTCAGGTTGCGGGCAGAGAGAAGAGGTTCGTTCATCACTTCAGCCTGTCGGACTTCTGGAAGGATTTCTGCCGCTTGAACATGCCCTTGCGGTAGAACGGGAACATCTGCAGGTAGGTGCGGATCTTGAGCCAGCGGCCGTACAGCCCCATGGGCTCGAACAGCACGAAGACGATCACCACCACGCCATACACCAGCCCCTGCAGGCCTGGGGCCTGGCCGACCACGGCGGGCAGGTAGTCCTTGCCCAGGGCAATCACCTGCGGCATGGAGATCAGGAAGATGGCGCCCAGGAAGGCGCCGTGCACCGAGCCCACGCCGCCGATCACGATCATCAGCAGCAGATCGATCGACTGCAGCACGCTGAACTGGTCGGGTGAGATGAACTGCAGCTTGTGCGCATACAGCGCGCCGGCCACGCCCGCCAGCGCGGCCGACAGCGCAAACGACAGGGTCTTGTAGCGGGCCAGGTGGATGCCCATGCTCTGCGCCGAGATCTCGGAGTCGCGGATGGCGACAAAGGCGCGTCCGGTGGGCGAGCGCAGCAGGTTCAGGATGCCCAGTGTGGCCAGCACGGCCAGGCCCAGGCACAGGAAGTAGAAGCCTTCGCCGCTGGAGAGCGTCCAGCCCAGCATGCTGGGAGGCTTGAGGTGAATGCCGGCGTTGCCGCCGGTGACCGATTCCCAGCGCGCAAACCCTTCCTCCACGATGAAGCCGAAGGACAGCGTGGCCATGCCGAGGTAAATGCCCTTGACGCGCAGGGCCGGCAGGCCCACCACCCAGCCGGCAGCCGCCGACAGCCCGGCCGCGCAGGTCAGGGCCAGGGGAAAGGACAGGCCGGCGTTGGTCAGCACGGCCTGGGTGTAGGCGCCCACGCCCAGGAAGGCCGCGTGGCCCAGCGAGAACAGGCCGGTGAAGCCGGCCAGCAGCATCAGGCCCAGGCCGGCAATGCCGTAGATGAGCACGAAGGTCAGCTGGGCCAGCCAGTACTCGCTGAACAGCCAGGGGGCAGCCAGGGTCAGCGCCAGCAATGCGCCGTACCAGAAGACATGGCCGCCGTGCCTGGCCAGCAGCAGGTCCTGTTCGTAGCGGGTCTTGAAGATGAAGCGCATCAAGCCTCCTGCCGGGCCGTCCCAAAGGAGGCGAACGCCCCCTCGGAGGGCGGTGACACGGTGCAACCGGGAACGTGGGGGCTCATACTTTTTTTCTCAGTTGGTCGCCGAACAGGCCGTTGGGCCGGACCATCAGCATGACCAGCACCGCGATGTAGGGCGCCGTGTCCTTGAAGCCGTCGGGCAGGTAAAAGCCGGCCAGTGCTTCCACGATGCCGATCACCAGCCCGCCCACGATGGCGCCGGGCAGGCTGCCAAAGCCGCCCACCACCGCCGCGGGAAAGGCCTTCAGGCCGATGAAGCCCATGTTGGCGTGGACGAAGGTGATGGGTGCCAGCAGCAGGCCGGCAATCGCCGCCACCGCCGAGGCCAGGCCCCACACCAGGCCGTTGAGGCGCTTGACGGGAATGCCCATGTAGTAGGCGGCCAGCTGGTTTTGCGAGACGGCCTGCATGGCAATGCCGATCTTGCTGTAGCGAAACAGGGCGAACAGCAAAAGGCACAGCACGGCCGTGGCGCCGATCACCACCATCTGCTCGACGTTGAGCACCAGGCCGGCGACGTTCCAGATCTCGTCCTTGTAGGGCACCGGCAGGGTGTGCGTGTCGGTGCCGATGTCGGGGATCATGGTGATCAGGCCGCGTGCCACGTAACCGATGCCGATGGTGAGCATCACGATGGAGAACGCGGGCTGGCCCAGGATGGGGCGGATCACCAGCCGCTCCAGCGCCACGCCGAACACGGCCATGGCGGCGACTGCACTGAGGATCGCGAGCCAGTAGGGAAAGCCCAGAAAGGTCATGCCCGCCAGGCCGCCGAATGCCCCGAGCATCATGAGGTCGCCCTGCGCGAAGCTCACGGTCTCGGTGCCCTTGTAGATCAAGACAAAACCCAGGGCGATCAGCCCGTAGATACACCCCTGGGCGATGCCGCTGATGACCAGCTGAAGAAACTGCACGATGTCTCCCGAATCATTGCAGTCCCGTTATATCGGGGGAGGGCCGCGGCCGTGCTTGGGGTTTTCCCAGTCTAGGGTTCACCCCAGTGCGTCGGGGTGGCTGAGGCTCGGGATGAAAAGTGCTGCTGGCCCTTGATAGTCAAGCGCAATATGCTATATTTTTTATAGCAATTGGGATTTCTGGCGCGGCAGCTCGCGCGGTTTGCCTTCGTTGTCGATGGCCACATAGGTCAGGCTGGCTTCGGTGACCTTGACGAACCGGCCCTGGGCGCGGAAGCGTTCGGCATAGACCTCGACCTTGACCGTCATGGAGGTGCGGCCCAGGCGCGTGAGCTTGGAATAGAACGACAGGATGTCGCCCACCCGCACCGGCTGCTTGAAGATGAACTCGTTGACGGCCACCGTGGCCATGCGGCCGTCGGCGTAGCGCGCCGGAATGACCGAGCCGGCCAGGTCGACCTGGGCCATGACCCAGCCGCCGAAGATGTCGCCATTGGCGTTGCAGTCGGCCGGCATCGGGATGACCTTGAGCACCAGTTCCTCGTCGGACGGCGGCTGGATGGGGGCGGTGCTTGAAATCTCGGACATGGGGGACAATCTTGGAACAATAACAACCAGGATTGTCCTCCATGCGCCGCTTTGGCGATACCGCCCTGTCTTCCGCTGCCGGCATGCCTGCCGGGCCGGCCGTACCGCATTCCGACTGGGACACGCTGCGGCGCCTGTTCCCCTACCTGTGGCAGTACAAGTGGCGCGTGCTCGCCGCGCTGGCCTTCATGGTGGGCGCCAAGCTGGCCAATGTGAGCGTGCCGCTGCTGCTCAAAAACCTGGTGGACACCATGGACATCAAGCCCGGCGACCCGGCGGCGGTGCTGGTGGTGCCGGTCGGGCTGTTGCTGGCCTATGGGGCGCTGCGCCTGGCGACCTCGCTCTTTGCCGAGCTGCGCGAGCTGGTGTTTGCCAAGGCGACCCAGGGTGCGGCGCGCAGCATTGCGCTGGAGACCTTCCGGCACCTGCATGCCCTGAGCCTGCGCTTTCATCTGGAGCGCCAGACCGGCGGCATGACGCGCGACATCGAGCGCGGCGTGCGCGGCATCGAGTCGCTGATTTCCTATTCGCTCTACAGCATCGTGCCGACCCTGATCGAGGTGGCGCTGGTGCTGACCATCCTGTCCGTCAAGTTCGACACCTGGTTTGCCTGGATCACCCTGGGGGCGCTGGCGGGCTACATCCTGTTCACCGTGACGGTGACCGAATGGCGAACCCAGTTCCGCAAGCAGGCCAACGAGTTCGATTCTGCCGCCCACAGCAAGGCGGTGGATTCGCTGCTCAACTACGAGACCGTCAAGTACTTCAACAACGAGGATTTCGAGGCCGCGCGTTATGACGAGAGCCTGGTGCGTCTGCACCAGGCGAGGCTCAAGAGCCAGTCCACCCTGAGCGTGCTCAATACCGGGCAGCAACTCATCATCGCCATCAGCCTGGTGGCGATGCTGTGGCGCGCCACCCAGGGGGTCGTGGACGGACGCATGACGCTGGGCGATCTGGTCATGATCAACGCCTTCATGATCCAGCTCTACATCCCGCTGAACTTCCTCGGTGTGATCTACCGCGAGATCAAACAGAGCCTGACCGATCTGGACAAGATGTTCACGCTGCTGCAGCGCGAGCGTGAGGTGGCCGATGCACCCGGTGCGCCGGCCCTCCGGCTGCCTTCGGACAGGCGCCTGAGCGCCGCCGGGCCGCTCCAAGGCGCGAACGCACCCTCAGGGGGCAGCGGGCCCTACGCAGTGGGCGAGTGTGGGGGAGCCCCAGCCGTGTGTTTCGAGAACGTGAGCTTCGCCTATGACCCGGGCACCGCAGGTGACCCCTCCGGTGGTCGACCCATCCTGCACCACGTCAGCTTCGAGATCCCGGCCGGCAAGACGGTGGCCGTGGTGGGGCCTTCCGGCGCCGGCAAGTCCACGCTGGCGCGGCTGCTCTACCGTTTCTACGATGTGCAGCAGGGCCGCATCACCATTGGCGGGCAGGACATCCGCCAGGTGACGCAGGCCAGCCTGCGCCAGGCCATCGGCATCGTGCCGCAGGACACCGTGCTGTTCAACGACACCGTGGAATACAACATCGCCTATGGCCACCCCGGCGCCAGCCGTACTGAGGTGGAAGAAGCGGCGCGCGCGGCGCACATCCACGCGTTCATTGCTGCCACGCCCAAGGGCTACGACACCATGGTGGGCGAGCGCGGTCTGAAGCTTTCGGGCGGCGAGAAGCAGCGCGTGGCGATTGCGCGCACCCTGCTGAAGAACCCGCCGATCCTGATCTTCGACGAAGCCACCTCGGCGCTGGATTCGGCCAACGAACGCGCCATCCAGGCGGAGCTGCAGGGCGTGGCGCACAACAAGACCACGCTGGTGGTTGCGCACCGGCTGTCCACGGTGGTTGATGCGCACGAGATCCTGGTGATGGAGCGGGGACGTATCGTCGAGCGCGGTGCGCATGCCGAGCTTCTGGCGCACAACGGGGTCTACGCGCGCATGTGGGCCCTGCAGCAAAGCTCGGAGTGATCTTGGGCTGCCAGTCTTTTGAAATGGTCGTTACCAGCTATTAAATCAATAGCAGATGTGGGCGACGCATAATCCGCAACATGGAAACCAAGTGGCTTGAGGACTTCGTCAGCCTGGCCGAAACGCACAGTTTCAGCCGCTCAGCACAATTGCGCCATGTCACGCAGCCCGCGTTCTCACGTCGGATCCAGGCGCTGGAAGCCTGGGCCGGGACCGATCTGGTGGACCGCAGTGCCTATCCTACGCGACTGACGCCGGCCGGCGAGACGCTGTACGGCCAGGCACTGGAGATGCTGCAGGCCTTGCAGAACACACGCGCGATGTTGCGCAGCCATACGGCGGCCGGGCAGGACGTGATCGAATTCGCGGTGCCGCACACCTTGGCCTTTACTTTTTTCCCCGCATGGCTGTCGGGCTTGCGTGACAAGTTCGGCCCCATCAAGAGCCGCTTGATTGCGCTCAACGTGCACGATGCCGTGGTGCGGCTGATCGAGGGCAGCTGCGATCTGCTGATCGCTTACCACCATCCGTCGCAACCGTTTCAGCTCGATGCCGACCGCTATGAGATGGTCAGCCTGGGGGAGGAGGTCATCGCCCCTTTTTCCAGACCGGATGCGCAAGGCCAACCGCTGTTTCAACTGCCGGGGCACGCCGGCCAGCCCTTGCCCTACCTCGGTTATGCCCCCGGGGCTTACCTCGGGCAGGTGGTGGATTTCATGCTGAAACAGGCGGGGGTGCCCATCCACCTGGACCGCGTGTACGAGACCGACATGGCCGAGGGGCTCAAGGCCATGGCGCTGGAGGGCCATGGCTTGGCTTTTCTGCCGTACAGCGCCATCAAGAATGAATGGTGCAACAAAAAACTGGTCAGTGCTGCACCACCCGGTCTGAAGGGGTTGCAGATCACCATGGACATCCGGGCCTACCGGGAAAAGCCTGCGGCGCGGGACGCGCACAAGGCCGGTGCGCACCGGGGGGCGGCCGCCAGCCCGAAACGAACGGCCCAGGCCTTGTGGGACTACTTGCAGACGCAGTCGGCTGGTAAATAAGTCGATTGTCCGATTCTGGGCAGGCCGTTCCGGCGCGTTCTGCTGGATCAGCGGTCACGCCTGTTCGCCATCAGGGATGAACTGGAGTTCTTTTTTCTCGCCAACTCCCTAGAATGCGCTTAGCATTTTCAAACCCGACATCCGAAGGAGATCGCATGAAGAAACAAGTTTTCGCACTGGCCGTTGCGGCCTTGACGGCCGGCAGCGTGCTGGCACAGGCCAATGACACCCTGGCCAAGGTCAAGGCCGCCGGCAGCGTCACCATGGGCGTGCGCGACTCTTCCGGTGCGCTGTCCTACACCCTGGGCGACGGCAAGTACGCCGGCTTTCATGTCGAGCTCTGCCAGCGCATCGTCAGCAGCCTGGAAAAAGCGGTGGGCAAGAAGCTGGACCTGAAGTACCAGTCGGTCACCTCGCAGAACCGCATTCCCTTGATGCAGAACGGCACCATCGACATCGAGTGCGGCTCCACCACCAACAATGCCACCCGTCAGAAGGACGTGGCCTTTGCGGTCACCACCTTCGTGGAGGAGGTGCGCATCGCCGTCAAGGCCAGCTCCGGCATCACCTCGATCACCCAGCTCAACGGCAGGAACGTGGCCACCACCACCGGCACCACCTCGGTGCAGACGCTGCGCCGCAACGAGCGCGCCAACGGCATCGACTTCAAGGAAATCTACGGCAAGGACCATGCCGACAGCTTCCTCCTGATGGAATCCGGCCGTGCTGACGCCTTTGTGATGGATGGCTCCATCCTGGCCGGCAACATCGCCAATGCCAAGAATCCGGCCGACTTCAGGATCGTCGGTGAGGTGCTGTCGGTCGAGCCGATCGCCATCATGCTGCGCAAGGATGACCCGGCCTTCAAGAAACTGGCCGATGACACGCTCAAGGGCCTGATGAAGTCGGGCGAGATCGCCAAGATCTACGACAAGTGGTTCATGCAGCCCATCCCGCCGAAGAACAACAAGGTGGGCTTGCCGGTCAGCGAGAGCACCAAGACCGCCTGGGCGACGCCGAACGACAAGCCAATGGAAGATTACGCCAAGAAGTAAAAAGCGGCTTCCCATCAGGCCAATCCATCCCCGCCCAGGTGCTACCCCGGGCGGGGTTTGTTCTTTCAGCGCCATGACCGGAAACGCAACACCATTTTCTTGATGGAGACGCCTTATGAGCTGGGACTGGCAGGTATTCCTCAACGACGACGGCAGTGGCCGAACCTACCTGCAATGGATGTTGGACGCCTGGGGCTGGACGCTCGCGGTGGCGGGCTGCTCCTGGGTGGTGGCGGTGGTCATGGGCGCGCTCATGGGCACGCTGCGTACCCTGCAAGGCAGCCCCTGGTTGGTGCGCCTGGCCACGGTCTGGGTCGAGCTGTTTCGCAACATTCCGCTGCTGGTGCAGGTTTTCCTCTGGTACTTTGTCGTGCCCAAGATGTTCCCGGCCTTCCAGCAGGTGCCGGGCTTCGTGCTGGTGGTGTTTGCACTGGGCTTTTTCACCTCGGCGCGCATTGCCGAGCAGGTGCGCGCCGGCATTCAGACCCTGCCCAAGGGCCAGCGCTATGCGGCCCTGGCCATGGGCTTCACCACGGCGCAGGCTTACCGCTACGTGATCCTGCCGATGGCGTTTCGCATCATCCTGCCGCCGCTGACCAGCGAGTCCATGAACCTGCTGAAGAACTCGGCGGTCGCCTTTGCCGTCTCGATTGCCGAGCTCACCATGTTTGCCATGCAGGCACAGGAAGAAACCTCGCGCGGCGTCGAGGTCTACCTGGCTGTAACGGCGCTCTACATGCTGTCGGCCTTCGCCGTCAACCGCGTGTTTGCCTTCATCGAGAAGCGGGTACAGATTCCTGGCTTCATCGTGGCGGGCGGCACCGGCGGGGGGCACTGATATGGCACACCCCCAAGCTCCGCGCACGCCGTGTCACTGCGCCAACGTGCCGCTCCCGGAGTCAGCGGCTCTTCGGGCTCGTCCAAACCT
Organism: Curvibacter sp.; assembly: GCA_031426755.1. Taxonomy (GTDB): domain Bacteria; phylum Pseudomonadota; class Gammaproteobacteria; order Burkholderiales; family Burkholderiaceae_C; genus Hylemonella. The sequence continues at coordinate 68,423 of JASJPI010000012.1, read as the reverse complement.
GCGCAGGCAGGTTTGGAGTCGCGGCCCTCAGCCCCTTGCAGGGGGCAACGCCAGTGGCCCGGCAAAGCCGGTTCCACGGCGTTCCTGGTATTTGGTTTCTGAAGGCGGAGGTCGTCTTTTGTGGCCGGCTATTGCAGGAGGTCTGACATGCTAGGCCTCGACCTCACCTTCCTCGACTGGGACATCATCAGCAAGTTCGTGCTCGGCGGTTTCTGGTTCAGCATCAAGCTGACGCTCATCGCCACGCTGGGCGGCATCTTCTTCGGCACCTTGCTCGCGCTCATGCGCCTGTCGGGCCGCCCGGCGCTGATGCTGCCGGCCACCCTCTACGTCAACGGCATGCGTTCCATCCCGCTGGTGATGGTGATCCTGTGGTTCTTTCTGCTGATTCCCTTCCTGATCGGCAAGCCCATCGGTGCCGAAGTGTCGGCCATCATCACCTTCATCGCCTTCGAAGCCGCCTACTTCAGCGAGATCATGCGCGCCGGCATCCAGTCCATCCCGCGCGGCCAGGTCTTTGCCGGCCAGGCCCTGGGCATGACGTACGGCCAGAACATGCGCCTGGTGGTGCTGCCGCAGGCGTTTCGCAACATGCTGCCGGTGCTGCTGACGCAGACCATCATCCTGTTTCAGGACACCTCGCTGGTCTACGCCATCGGCGCCTACGACCTGCTCAAGGGCTTCACCAATGCCGGCAAGATTTATGGCCGGCCGGAAGAAGCCTATCTACTGGCTGCCGTGGTGTATTTCGCGATCTGCTTTGCCCTGTCCTGGCTCGTCAAGCGCCTGCAGGCCAGGATCGCCATCGTCCGTTAAGCATCGGAGACACTATGAACCCCCAAACTCACATTCGTTCGCGGCCCCCCGAGGGGACGCATGCCTCCCTTGAGGCGGCTCAGCAGGAGGCATGACATGATTGAAATCAGGAACGTCTCGAAGTGGTATGGCCCGGTGCAGGTGCTCAACGACTGCTCGGTCAGCATCAACAAGGGCGATGTGGTGGTGGTCTGCGGCCCCTCGGGCTCGGGCAAGTCCACCCTGATCAAGACCGTCAACGGCCTGGAGCCGATCCAGCAAGGCGAGATCTTTGTCGACGGCGTGCCGCTGCATGACGCCAAGACCGATCTGCCCAAGCTGCGCAGCCGGGTCGGCATGGTGTTCCAGCACTTCGAACTGTTTCCGCATCTCTCCGTGACCGAGAACCTGACCATTGCGCAGGTCAAGGTGCTGGGGCGCAGCCTCGACGAGGCCAAGGTCCGTGGCCTCAAGATGCTGGACCGCGTCGGCCTGATGGCGCACAAGGACAAGTTCCCCGGCCAGTTGTCGGGCGGCCAGCAGCAGCGCGTGGCGATTGCCCGCGCGCTCAGCATGGACCCGATCGTGATGCTGTTCGACGAGCCGACCTCGGCGCTCGACCCCGAGATGGTGGGCGAGGTGCTGGACGTGATGGTGAATCTGGCCAAGGAGGGCATGACCATGATGGTGGTCACGCACGAAATGGGCTTCGCCCGCAAGGTGGCCAGCCGCGTGATCTTCATCGACGTCGGCGGCCGCATCCTGGAGGATTGCAGCAAGGACGAATTCTTCGGTCATCCGGAGAAGCGGCAGCCGCGTACCAAGGATTTCCTGAACAAGATCCTGGGGCATTAGGAGGCCCCCTGAGCGGCTGCGCCGCTTCCCCCCAGGGGGACGCCGCCAGCAGCCCGGCGGAGCCGGTTCTGCGGCGGCCCTGGTGAATACATCTGCTGGCGGGTCTGGGACAATAGCGCCCATGACCTCGCAAATTACCATCACCCGCCCCGACGACTGGCATCTGCACGTGCGTGACGGTGAGCCACTGGCCACCGTGGTGCCGCACACGGCAGCCCAGTTCGGCCGCGCCATCATCATGCCCAACCTGAAGCCGCCGGTGACCACCGCGCAGCAGGCGCTGGACTACAAGCGCCGCATCCAGGCCGCCGTGCCGGCCGGCGTGGCGTTTGAGCCGCTGATGACGTTGTACCTCACCGACAACCTGCCGCCGGACGAGATCCAGCGCGCCCGGGAGGCCGGCGTTGTGGCGGCCAAGCTCTACCCGGCGGGCGCCACCACCAACAGCGATGCCGGCGTGACCGACCTGCGCAAGACCTACAAGACGCTGGAGGCCATGCAGCGCGAGGGCCTGCTGCTGCTGGTGCATGGCGAGGTGACCTCGCCCGAGATCGACCTGTTCGACCGCGAGGCGGTGTTCATCGAGCAGCAGCTCATGCCGCTGCGCCGCGACTTCCCCGAGCTGAAGATCGTGTTCGAACACATCACCACCAAGGAGGCGGCGCAGTACGTGCAGGCCAGCGACCGCTACACCGGCGCCACCATCACGGCGCACCACCTGCTGTACAACCGCAATGCCATCTTCACCGGCGGCATCCGGCCGCACTACTACTGCCTGCCGGTGCTCAAGCGCGAAGTGCACCGCCAGGCCCTGGTGGCCGCGGCCACCAGCGGCAACCCGAAGTTCTTCCTCGGCACCGACAGCGCGCCGCACCCGGTGCACCTGAAGGAGCACGCCACCGGCTGTGCCGGCTGCTACACCGCGCATGCGGCGATCGAGATGTACGCCGAGGCCTTTGACCTGGCGGGTGCGCTCGACAAGCTCGAAGGCTTTGCCAGCTTGCATGGTGCCGACTTCTACGGCCTGCCGCGCAACACGGGTACCATCACGTTGCGGCGCGAATCGTGGACGCCGCCGGAGAGCTTTCCCTTCGGCCAGGCCGAACTCAAGCCGCTGCGTTCCGGCGAGTCGTTGCCGTGGCGCATGGTCTAGAGCGGATCGACTGGCAGGCGCCCTGGCTGGCGCCGTACCGCGCGGCGGGGCAGCCGCTGGCGCAGCAGGTCATGGCCGGCGCTTCCTGTGCCGAGGCGCTCAACAGCTGCGCGGCCATGCCGGTGCGCTTCGTGCCGCAGGCGGCATTGCCGGGTGGCATGGCCTACGAGCAGTACATTTTCGAGCAGCGCGGCGTGCCGACACGCGATGGCCTGCACGATTTCTTCAACGGGATCATCTGGCAGCATTTCCCCTTGGCCAAGCAGCGGCTCAACCAGCTGCAGGCGGCACAGATCGCGGCCGATGGCGTGCAGGCAGTGCGCGGCCCGGTGCGCGATGCCATCACCGTGTTCGACGAAAACGCCGCGCTGCTGCGCGCGCCCGATGCCTTGTGGGATGCCCTGGTGGCCCGGGACTGGCGGCGCCTGTTCCTCGACCTGCGGCCGCTGTGGGCGCAGGCTTCGCTGCGGCTGTTCGGCCATGCCTTGCTGGAGAAGCTGGTTTCTCCAAGAAAACCGATCACCGCCCACGTCTATCGTGTGCAGCCTGCTACTGATTCGATAGCGGATCTGGATGCCTGGCTGGCGCAGGATCTCACGGCGGCCAAACTGGCGGGCAAGCCTTTCGTGCCGTTGCCGGTGCTGGGCGTGCCCGGCTGGTGGCCGGCCAATGACGAGCCGGCTTTCTACGACGACACGCAGGTGTTCCGCCCGGCGCGCGACGCGACGTTTCCCGTATCATCCCGCGACCGGTGAGGCAAATGGCCACAGGTGATGGGGACTTTCCCCGTCTCCACCTTGATTTTCGTCGTTCCGCCCTTACCATTCGCGCCATCGGTCCGCGAGTGACGGGCTGTTGTGGAAGGAAAGCATGAAACGCATTGTTCTGTTTGTTCTGACCAACCTGGCGGTGGTGGTGGTGCTGGGCATCGTCGCCAACCTGCTGGGCGTCAACCGCTACCTCACGGCCAACGGCCTGAACCTGGGGGCCTTGCTTGGCTTCGCCCTGGTGATGGGCTTTGGCGGCGCCATCATCTCGCTGCTGATCAGCAAGCCCATGGCCAAGTGGAGTGCCGGCGTGCACGTGATCGAGCAGCCGCAGTCGCCCGACGAGGCCTGGATCGTCAACACCGTGCGCAAGTTCGCCGACCAGGCCGGCATCGGCATGCCCGAAGTCGGCATTTTCGAAGGCGAGCCCAATGCCTTCGCCACCGGTGCCTTCAAGAACTCGGCATTGGTGGCGGTGTCCACCGGCCTGCTGCAGGGCATGACGCGTGAAGAGGTCGAGGCGGTGATCGGTCACGAGGTGGCCCACATCGCCAATGGCGACATGGTCACCATGACGCTGATCCAGGGCGTGATGAACACTTTCGTGGTGTTCCTCAGCCGCGTCATCGGCTATGCGGTGGACAGCTTCCTGCGCAAAGGTGACGACCGCGACAGCGGCCCCGGCATCGGCTACATGATCACTACCATCGTGCTCGACATCGTGCTCGGCTTCCTGGCTGCCATCATCGTTGCCTGGTTCTCGCGTCAGCGCGAGTTCCGCGCCGATGCCGGCTCTGCGCAACTGCTGGGCCGCAAGCAGCCCATGATCAATGCGCTGGCCCGCCTGGGCGGCCTGCATGCGGGCGAGTTGCCCAAGAGCATGGCGGCCATGGGCATCGCCGGTGGTATCGGCCAACTGTTCTCGACGCACCCGCCGATCGAAGAGCGCATCGCTGCGCTGCAAAACGCCTCAACCTGAATTCACCATCTCGGATTGCCGAGACAACAACGGCCGGACTTGCCAGTCCGGCCGTTTTTTTTGTGTCGCCATGAAACGGGAGGGAAAAACCACTTGCGTCCACTGGGGGGCCTGACCACAATGGGACGACAGGAGCCGGCAGACAACCGTTCGGGAGGATGCGTTGCAGATCAGGAAGGCCATGCCCAAGACCCACGCCGGGTTGATACGGACGTTTCTCAGCGTTCCGGCATGGCTGCGTCCTGTCTTGGCGCTCGGCTTCCTGGCGCGCCTGCTCTCCGGTCTGCTGCTGCTCAATTTGCTGGTGGCGGGGCTGGCTGTCTGGGCCCTGTATGAGAGTCGCCTCAAATACGAAGAAAGTGCGACGGAGGAAGCCCAGAACCTGGCGCTGCTGCTCGATCACGACATCACGACTTCCATGCGCTCGCTCGACCTGGCGTTGCAGGCAACCGTCATGGAGATCGAACGCCAGATTGCTGCCGACCGGGTCGATGCACAGGCCTTGAACTTTTATATCGAGCAGCAGTTGTTCCAGCATCCCGACCTGGACGGGCTGCGCGTGGCGGATGCACAGGGGCGCATGACGTACGGCACCGGCGTGCCGCCAGGCGCGCAGCTGATGGTCGATGATCGCGATTATTTTGTGCGCCTGCGGCAGGCGCCAAGCGCCGGTCCGGTGCTGGGGCAGCCGGCGCGGGGGCGGATCAGCGGCAAATGGGTCATCAACCTGGCGCGGGCCATTCGCGGTCCGGAAGGCCGCTTTGCTGGCGTGGTGGTCGGCTCGGTGCCGCTGTCTCGCTTTACCCGCACCTTTGCCGCGCTGGCGCTGGGGGCGGGGGGCTCGTTCGCGTTGTTTGACAGCGAGATGCGTCTTGTGACCCAGCATCCAGAGGTGGTGGGCGCCGCGACGATGGCGGGCATGAAGTTCGGCTCGCCCCCGCTGGAGAATCTGCTCCGCTCGGGGGCGATCGAAGGCAGCTACCAGGCGACCTCGAGCCTGGATGGGGTGCCCCGGCTGTTTGCCTATCGCAAGGTGAGCGGCGTTCCGCTGCACATTGTGACCGGGCTGGCGATCGAACACGCTTTTGCCGGCTGGCGCCAGGAAGTCATCAAGGCGATGGGCATGGTCGTGACTTTCATGCTGGTGACGCTGGCGCTGTCGTTGTTCATCTACCGTGTCTGGCATCAGCAGGCGGACGCCGTCGCGGCGTTGCGGGAGGCCAACCGCTTCCTCGATGCCGAGAAGCATCTGAACCAGACCATCATCCAGAGTTCGCCGTTTGCGATTTACACGCGCAACCAGCAAGGCATCGTCACCGCCTGGAATCTGGCCGCGGAGAAGCTGTTTGGCTGGCGCGCCGACGAGGTCGTGGGCAAGCCGCTCCTGAGCGTGCCGGTTGGCAAGGAAGATGAAACGCGGGAACTGCGCGAGCGGGTCTTGCGCGGCGAGAGCATCATCCAGTTCGAGGTGCAGCGGCAAAAGCGCGACGGAACCTTGTTCGACTTGAGCACCACCCTGGCGCCTTTGCGCGGTCCTTCGGGCGCGATCGACGGCTATCTGGCGATCGCCACCGACATCACCGAGCGCAAGCAGGCCGAGCGGCAGATCGAATTCCTCGCCTACCGCGACGTCCTCACCGGCCTGCCCAACCGGTTGCTGCTGCAGGACCGGTTCGCGCAGGCCGTGGCCTATGCCGATCGTGCCGGGCTGCAGGTGGCGCTGTTGTTCATCGATCTGGACAATTTCAAGACCATCAACGACTCGCTGGGGCATGCCGTGGGCGATGCGCTGCTCCAGGAGATCGCGGTGCGCCTGGGCACCTGTGTGCGCGAGACCGACACCATCAGCCGGCAGGGCGGTGATGAGTTTCTCATCGTCTTGCCGGATCTGTACGACACCGATGCCATCACGCCTGTGTTGGCCAAGATCCGGGACCGCCTGCATGAGCCGTTCCAACTGGATGGTCATGAGCTCACCACCTCGGCGTCCATCGGCATTGCCATTTACCCGGACGACGGCAGGGACTTCGATACCCTGCTCAAGAAGGCCGATACCGCCATGTACCAGGCCAAGGATGCCGGACGCAACAGCTACCGCTTTTTCGACGAGCAGATGAACGTCAAGGCCATCGAGCACCTCAGTCTCAAGAGCGGCCTGCGCCGCGCGGTGGAGCGAGACGAATTTGAACTGCACTACCAGCCGCTGATCGATCTGACCTCTGGGCATGTGGTCGGAGCCGAGGCCCTGCTGCGCTGGAACCATCCCGACCTGGGCATGGTGTCTCCGGCACGCTTCATCCCGGTGGCCGAAGACAGCGGCCTGATCGTGCCGATTGGCGAATGGGTGATGCAGGAGGCTTGCCGCCAGGGCGCGGCGTGGAAGCAGGCCGGGCTGCCGCCGCTGGTGATGGCGGTCAACCTGTCGGCGGTGGAGTTCCGGCGCGGCGATGTCGAGCAGAAGGTGACGCGTGCGCTGCAGAGCAGCGGGCTGGACCCGCACTGCCTGGAGCTGGAGCTGACCGAGTCGATCCTGATCCACAACACCGAACAGGTGCTGGCCACGGTGCAGAGCCTCAAGCGCCTGGGCGTGAAGCTGTCGATCGACGACTTCGGCACCGGCTATTCCAGCCTGTCCTACCTCAAACGCTTCGAGGTGGACAAGCTCAAGATCGACCAGTCCTTCATCCGCGACCTGGCCGCCGATCCAGGCGATGCGGCCATCATCCGTGCCATCATCCAGATGGCGCGCAGCCTGAACCTGCGTACCATTGCCGAAGGTGTGGAAGACGCCGACATGCTGGCGTGGCTGCGCGTTTTTGGGTGTGACGAGGTCCAGGGCTATCTGTTTGCCCGGCCCATGCCGGCGCCGGCCTTTGCCGCTTTCGTGGCGCAATGGTCGGGTCGGCAGTTGTTGCTGGAAGGAGATTGGGTCATATGAGCAAGAGACTGCCGAACCAACGTCGGTCGCATGCAGCCTGGCTGCTCCCCGTGTTGCTGGTGACGCCGCTGGCACTGGCGCAGCCCTCCACATGTGAGCAGGCCTGGGCCGAGTACAACGAATTCAAGGAGCGCACTGTGATGGAAGAGTCACAGTACACCTTGACGGTACAAGGTGCGGCCGTGCGCGCAGCCTGCGGTGCCGAGGCGCTGCCGGCGCCACCGGGGGCCGATATCCCACCGCCGCCGCGTGTGCGCAAGCCCAAACCACCGGCACCTCCTCCGCCATCCCCTTCGCCATCCCCGCCCCCGCGCGCTCCTTAAGCCGGGGGCTGCATGTCGAGTGCCACCGCCTCGGCCACCTTGATGCCGTCCACCCCGGCGGACAGTATGCCGCCGGCATAGCCCGCACCTTCGCCGGCCGGGTAGAGGCCGCGCACATTCAGGCTTTGCAGGTTCTCGCTGCGCGGGATGCGCAGCGGCGACGAGGTGCGCGTTTCCACGCCGGTCAGCACGGCGTCCTTCATGTCGAAGCCCTTGATCTTCTTGCCGAAGGCCGGCAGCGCTTCGCGGATCGCCTCGATGGCGTAGCCTGGCAGGGCGCCGGCCAGGCTGCCGAGGTGCACGCCCGGCTTGTAGGAGGGCAGCACGCTGCCGAAGTCGGTGGACGGCTGGTCGGCAATGAAGTCACCCACCAGCTGGCCCGGCGCCTCGTAGGTGCCGCCGCCCAGCACGTAGGCTTTCGCCTCCAGCTTGCGCTGCAGCACGATGCCAGCCAGCGGGTGCGGCTGGGGCGGCTGCTGGCGTGCCATGGTTGCGGCCTGCTGCGCGTAGCGGGCACCGTCCTCCTGGCCGAAGGCAGCCTGCCAGTCAGCCGCGTCATCCACGCCGTTCGGGTAATCCACCGGCTCGATGCCGACCACGATGCCGGCGTTGGCGTTGCGTTCGTTGCGCGAATACTGGCTCATGCCGTTGGTCACTACGCGGCCGGGCTCCGAGGTGGCGGCCACCACCGTGCCGCCCGGGCACATGCAGAAGCTGTAGACCGCGCGGCCGTTTTGCGCATGGTGCACCAGCTTGTAGTCGGCGGCGCCCAGCAGCGGGTGGCCGGCGTGCTTGCCCCAGCGCGCCCGGTCGATCACGCTTTGCGGGTGCTCGATGCGAAAGCCTACCGAGAACGGCTTGGCCTGCATCGCCACACCGCGGTCGAACAATCTGGCAAAGGTGTCGCGCGAGCTGTGGCCCAGTGCCATCACCACATGCGAGGCCTTCAATTCGTAAGGCGTGTTGGTGGTCAGATCAAGCACGGTGAGGCCGCACAGTTGTTTGCCTTTGGGCGTGTCTTCAATCTGCACATCCGTCACGCGCTGCTGGAAGCGGATCTCACCGCCCAGGGCAATGATCTGTTCGCGGATGCTCTCCACCACCTTCACCAGCTTGAAGGTGCCGATGTGCGGGTGCGCCTCCACCAGAATTTCTGCCGGCGCGCCGGCCTGCACGAACTCATTCATCACCTTGCGGCCCAGGTGGCGCGGGTCCTTGATCTGGCTGTAGAGCTTGCCGTCGCTGAAGGTGCCGGCACCACCCTCGCCGAACTGCACGTTGGATTCGGGGTTCAGCACCTGCTTGCGCCACAGGCCCCAGGTGTCCTTGGTGCGCTGGCGCACCGTGGTGCCGCGTTCGATGACGATCGGCTTGAAGCCCATCTGCGCCAGGATCAGCGCGGCAAAAATGCCGCAGGGGCCGAAGCCCACCACCACCGGACGTTCTTTCAAGCCAGCCGGCGCCTGTGCCACCGGGTGGTAGACCAGGTCGGGCGAAGGGCCGATGTGCGGGCGGCCGGCAAACTTGGCGAGCAGCTCAGCTTCAAGTGCTGGCGGCAGTTCCACATCAACGATGTAGGCCTGCAGCAGGTCGGCCTTGCGCGCATCGAAGCTGCGCTTGTAGATGGTGAAGCGGGTGATGGCTTCGGGCGCGAGGCCCAGTGTCTGGGCGATGAGCGCGGGCAACGCGTCGGCCGCGTGCTCCAGCGGGAGCTTGAGTTCAGTCAGTCGGATCATGGCTTGTGTTGATCAAGCAGAAGAAGGGCGTCATGATACGCCGAGACGCTGCTGCGGGCAGCCGGTGAGACCAACCGGAGGAGGACCTGATGATCTACAAAGGGAGTTGCCATTGCGGCAGAATTGCGTTTGAAGTGGACGGCGAAATCAATGGAGCCATGGCCTGCAATTGCTCCATTTGTTCGCGCAAAGGCTCGCTGCTGTGGTTTGTTCCGCGCGAAAAGCTTCATTTGCTGACGCCCGAGGAGGCGGCCAGCACGTACATGTTCAACAAGCACGCGATCCAGCACCGATTCTGTCCCGTGTGCGGCATTCATCCCTACGGAGAAGGTGTTGATTCCAAGGGGCAGCGCATGGCGGCCATCAATGTGCGTTGTCTGGAGAGCGTCGACCTGGCCGCCATCCCGGTCAAGAACTTCGATGGCCGTTCGCTCTGAGCGCGGCGTCCTACTGAATTCAAGCAAGCGCAGTCCGATGGGGGCGTGCAGCCAGCGCGCCTGCATTTGCTGCGGTTCACGTCGGCAGGAAACCTTCCACCGACAGGTAGCGCTCGCCAGTGTCGTAGTTGAAACCCAGCACGGTGGCGCCGGGCGGCAACTCGGGCAGCTTCTGCGCAATCGCTGCCAGCGTGGCGCCCGAGGAGATGCCGACCAGCATGCCTTCCTCGCGGGCGCTGCGGCGGCCCATCTCGCGCGCGGCTTCGGCGTCCACCGTGATGACGCCATCGAGCAGGCGGGTGTCGAGGTTCTTCGGGACGAAGCCGGCGCCGATGCCCTGGATCGGGTGCGGCGCGGCCACGCCGCCGGAGATCACCGGCGAGGCAGCGGGCTCTACCGCGAACACCTTGAGTTGGGGCCACTTGGCCTTGAGCACCTGGGCACAGCCGGTGAGGTGGCCACCGGTACCGACGCCAGTGATGAGTACATCGAGGCCTTCGGGGAAGTCCTGGATGATTTCCTGTGCCGTGGTGCGGGCGTGCACTTCGACATTGGCCGGGTTCTCGAACTGCTGCGGCATCCAGGCGCCGGGCGTGCTGGCCACCAGTTCCTCGGCACGGGCAATCGCGCCTTTCATGCCTTTTTCGCGCGGCGTCAGGTCGAAGCTGGCGCCATAGGCCAGCATCAGGCGGCGGCGCTCGATCGACATGCTGTCGGGCATGACCAGCACCAGCTGGTAGCCCTTGACGGCCGCCACCATGGCCAGGCCGACGCCGGTGTTGCCGGAGGTCGGCTCGATGATGGTGCCGCCAGGCAAGAGTTGGCCGCGTGCTTCAGCATCCTCGATCATGGCCAGGCCGATGCGATCCTTGATGGAGCCGCCCGGGTTGCCGCGCTCGGACTTGATCCACACATGGTGGCCAGCGCCGAACAGGCGGTTGATGCGCACATGCGGCGTGTTGCCAATGGTCTGGAGGATGTTGTCGGCTTTCATGAGGATTCCTTGGGGGGGGGAAGATGTTGCGCCGTATTCTGAACGAGTCGTTCGATCGGATCCGATGCAAGCTTATGCTGAATCCGCGATAATTGGGCTGTGAAGCCCGCCAGACCGCCGCTGGTGCAATCTGGGAAACCAGGCACTGGAGGAACGTCCGGACTGCACAGGGCAGCGTAGCAGCTAACGGCTGTCCACCGCGAGGTGAGGATCAGAGCAACAGAGACGAGTCGCAGCGGGGCAACCTGTTGCGGGTGAAACGGGCAATCTCTACGCGCAGCAATACCAAATAGGCACACGCTGAGCAGCGCAGTTCGCTGCGATGTTCTACCCGGGGCCCCCGGGCTGTGTGCGGGTAGGTAGCACCGAGCCGGTGGGGCGACCCCCGGCCCAGATTAATGGCGGTCACACCGAGGGCAACCTCGGCGCACAGAATCCGGCTTATCGGCGGACTTCACACTTATTCATGACGCAGCGTTGCACAGCGCTGCGTTTTTCAGCGGCTGGTGCCCAGCACGCCGGCCAGTGCAAACACCGAATTCGGGACAGTCGCTTTGGGCGCCTCGGGCTTGCGTTGCACAAAGATGCCACGCTTGCTGGCGGGCCGCGCCGCCACTTGCACGCCGCCCTTGGCGCGCTGCTCTTCGCTGAGCTGGCACAGCGTGATGGACTGCAGGTGCTCCATCATCTTGTTGTTCAGGCTGGTCCACAGTTCCTGCGTCAGTGCGCAGCCGGCTTCGCCGGCGCCCGTGGCCGCTTCCATCTGCAGGGCGCGTGCGCCTTCCACCGCGATGATGATGTCGGCCACGCTGATGGCCTGGGCCGCCCGGCCCAAGGTGTAGCCGCCGCCGGGACCGCGCGTGCTTTCCACCAGATGCTGCTGGCGCAGCTTGCTGAACATCTGTTCCAGGTAGGACAGCGAGATCTGCAGACGCTCGCCGATCGAGCCCAGCGGCACGGGCCCGGACTGCTCGCGCAGGGCCAGGTCGATCATGGCGGCAACGGCAAAACGGCTTTTGGTGCTTAAACGCATGGCTGTTCCTTTCAGCAATCAGTTGCACGGACAAGGTACCCGCGCATCCTTACTATAGTCATTGTGTCACTTCTCGTAAATTCGTATTTTTGGTTTAATCACTTCGATAAAACCGAATAATATGGAGCGCCATGAATTTCAAGCATTTGCATTATTTCTGGGTTGCGGCACGTGCTGGTGGAATCATGCGTGCAGGTGAGCAGTTACATACAACGCCGCAGACGCTGTCGGGCCAGATCAAGCTGCTGGAGGAACGGCTGGGTTGCCGGCTGTTTCGCAAGAGCGGTCGCCAGCTGGAGTTGACTGATGATGGCCGGGTGGCGCTGGGTTACGCCGACGACATCTTCACCTTGGGGGCCGAATTGGAGTCGGCCTTGCGCCAGCCGCGCAGCGGGCCGCGCGTGCTGGACTTCCGGGTCGGCGTGGCCGACTCGGTGGCCAAGTCGGTGGCCTACCGGCTGCTGGAGCCGGCCATGAGCATGGAGGTGCCGGTACGCCTGATCGGCAGCGAGGGCAAGTTCCCCGACCTGCTGGCGCAACTGGCGCTGCAACGGCTCGACCTGGTGATCGCCGACGAGCCGCTGACGCGCCGCATCAGCGTCAAGGCCTTCAACCATGCGCTGGGAACATCGCCCATGAGCTTCTTCTGTGCCCCGGCGCTGAAGCGCCAGTTGCAGGGCGAGTTCCCGCAGTGTCTGCACGGTGCGCCGATGCTGATCCAGGGCGCATCTTCCTCGGTGCGTCAGCAGCTCGACGGCTGGCTGGCGCGCCAACAGATCCAGCCGCGTGTCGTGGGCGAATTCGACGACGGCGCGCTGATGACGGCCTTCGGCCGCGAAGGGCGCGGCGTTTTCATGTCGCCCAGCGTGCTGGAAGCCGAGACGGTGGCGCACTATGGCGTGGAGGTCATCGGCCGCAGCGACGAGCTGGTGGAGGAGTTCTTCGCCGTCTCGGTGGAGCGGCGCATCAAGCACCCGGCCGTGGCAGCCATCACACAGGCAGCGCGCGGCCGGCTGTTCAGCGCTTGAAGAGGTTTTGCCGCCGGGCCACTCCCAGGCGAAACGCAACCCCAGGCCCCAGTGCAGCGCAGGGCAAGCCTGCGTGGGGGCAGAGAGCCACACGCAGTGGGCGAGCGTGGGGGTGTATTCAGAAACGTTCGTACGGCATCAGGTAGCGCCAGTGCCCTGCGGGCAGGCCGGCCAGCGGCAGGCGTCCGATGCGGATGCGCTTGACGGCCAGGATCGTCAGGCCGGCGGCAGAGCACATGTGCGCAATCTGGCCGGGCCAATAACCCTTGAGGGCAAAGCGCAGGCCGGTGACATCACCCGTCTGCCGGTTCACGCTGACCCGTGCCGGTGCCATGGCGCGGCCATCGACCACCGGGGCGCGGTTGAGTTGCTGCAGCGCCTGCGGTGAGACGGTGCCGCGCACATCGACCATGACCTCGTGCTCCACCAGTGCCCCATCCTCGACCAGCTTGCGTTTCACGCGCCAGTCCTGCGTGAAGACCAGCAGGCCGCTGGCTGCGGGCTCCAGCGGGGTGACGGCTTCCAGGCCGCGCAGGTGGCGTTGCAGTTGGCGGATGCCGGAGCGGTCGCTGCTGTCGCGCTGTTCCGGGCGCAGCAGGTCGATGGCGGCGCGGGCCTGCCCGGCAGCTGCCGTGGCGATGAAGTCCGGCGGTTTGTGCAGCACCAGGGTGACGGGCACCGGGGCCGCGGCCGGCTGGCGCCGTGCCGCCGGGTCGAGCTCGACGGTCTGGTCCAGCACGCGGAACTGGGGCACTTCCACCACCTCGCCGTTGACGCGCACCCAGCCGCCTTCGATGTAGAGCTCGGCCTCGCGGCGTGAGCAGCCGGCCAGTTCGGCCACGCGCCGGGCCAGGCGCATGCCGGCGGTGGAGGAAGAATCGGAGGAATCTGAAAAAGAGGGCATGGGGTCAATCGTTGCCGGGCGGCAGGGCGCGCAGGCGTTCCACGTGGGCCTGCAGCGAACGCTTGGCCACCGGCCAGATGCGCTCGGGCACATCGTCGTAGGCCAGCGCCACCCATTCGTCCATGGTGCCTTCGGGCAGGGCCTGCATCACGCGCAGGACCTTGGCCTCGCGCTGCAGGCGGTGCGCGCGCAATTGCGCAAGGGCCTGCCGCGCGGTGCCCAGCACGTGGCCATGCGCCGGCAGGATGAAATCAATGCTGTGCTCGGCACAGGCGTCATCGAGCGCGTCGAGCGAGTCGAGGTAGGCCGTCATGTCGCCGTCCGGCGGGTCGATCACCGTGGTGCTGCCGTTGAGGATGTGGTCGCCCGAGAACAGCAGGCCGTCTTCCAGCAGCGCCAGACACAGGTGGTTGGCGGCGTGGCCGGGGGTGTGGATCACCTGCAGGGTATGGGTGATTTCGGGCTCCAACCCTCGTGAAATAAGCGTCAATAGCTCCTGATGTTGTAGCGCCCGGTCGGGCGTGAAGTGGCTGGCGGCGCGTGCGGTGGGCGCCGAGGGCAGGCCCAGCACCGGCGGCACGCCATGGCCTTGGCCGGCGTTCAGGCACAGCGCCTGCAGCGGCCGGGCACCGGGCGCATGGTCGGCATGCGAGTGGGTGCAGACGATCAGGCGGATGTCGCCGCCGGCGGCGCGCCACAGGCGCTCCAGATGCTCGGGGTCGTTCGGGCCCGGGTCGATCACGATGTAGCCGGTGCGCGGGTCGCCCACCAGATAGCTGTTGGTGCCGGGGCCGGTCATCACGCCGGGGTTGGCGGCGGTCAGGCGCTGCACGTTCTTCAGCAGCGGCACCGGCTGCTCGTTCTGCCAGTCGAGGGGGTGCAGCATCTGGCCGTCGGGGCAGACCAGGGCCAGTTCGCCGAAGGGCGCATCACCTTCCATGTAGCGCGCTTCACGGCCTGCCAGCAGGCCGGCGCGCGGGCAGCTGGTCCACAGCGGCTCTTCCGTTTCGGCGCAGGCCCGCAGCACGGCGGCCACGTCCGGGAAGTGCAGCAACCGCTCCAGCGTGCGCACGGTGGGGAAGATCATGAAGAAGCTGCCTTCGCGGTGGCGCGCCAGCGCATCGGCTGGGCGCACCCACACCGGGTCGAACTGCTCGCGCTCGTCGGCCACCGGGGTCTGCTTGTGCGGCATGCGCGCCACCAGGAAAGGGACGTCGAAGCGGCGCGGCAGGTCGCGGTCGGTGATCCAGCGCGCCAGCACGAAGACCTCGTCGGCGGCCAGCGTCAAGCCCTGCGCCTGGCATTGCGGCAGCAGCGGTGCGTGGCGGTCGAGCCGGGCCAGGTCGCTGGCGTCAGCAGCTGTGCCGTCGGCGCGGCGCGCCAGCAGGATGCCGAGTTCCTCGAAGCTTTCGCGGATGGCGGCAATCGCCTGCGTCAGGTGTTCGTCGCGCTGACCGGGGCGGCAGCGTGCCAGCGCATGACTCTGCGCATCGGCCGTATCGATGCCGCCGCCGGGAAAGACGTAGGCGCCGGGCGCAAAGCTGGCGCTCAGCGAGCGGCGCGTCATCAGCACTTCCAAGCCCTGCGGGCCGTCGCGCAGCAGGAGCACGGTGGCGGCGTGCAAGGGGGTAACGGGTTCACGCTGGGCGTGCAGGAGCTGGTTCAGGCGCGGCATGGACTGCATTGTGCCGCCAAGCGGCCCCGACTGGCAGTCACGGCAGTGCGCCCAGGCGGGCTCTAGGCGTAAACCCGATTGGTAATTTCCGCTACGCACAGAGGGGCCGGCGCGCCGGATACTTCCAGCACAACACGACCCGAGGAGACTACATGACTCTGAAACGACACGCTTTGCGCACGCTGTGCGTCTTGGCCGCGGCCACTTCGCTGGCGGCTCCTCTGGGCGCCCTGGCCCAGGCCTGGCCGGGCAAGCAGCCGATCCGGCTGGTGGCGGTGTTTCCGCCTGGCGGTTCGGTCGATCAGGTCTCACGCCTGCTGGCACCCCATCTGCAGCAGGAATTGGGGCAGAACGTGATCGTCGAGAACAAGGGCGGCGCCTCGGGCTCCATCGGTGCTGCCGCCGTGGCGGCTGCACCGGCCGATGGCTACACCTTCGCCGCCGTGTTCGATACCCATGGCGTCAACCCGAGCCTGATTCCGAACCTGCCCTTTGATTCGCGAAAGGACCTGAGCACCGTCATCGTCATCGGCACCTCGCCCATGGTGCTGGCCACCCATGCCGCGTCCGAATTCAAGACCTTTGCCGACGTGGTGACGGCCGCCAGGCAGACCAAAGGCGCGAGTTTCGGCTCCATCGGCTCGGGCAGCCTCGGCCATCTGGCCATGGCGCTGCTGGGCAAGAACAACGGCCTGAACTTCACCCACATCCCCTACAAGGGCGGCGGTCCGCTGATGAATGACGCCGTGGCCGGCCATGTGCCGCTGGCGATCGGCTCGGTGTTCGTCGTCAAGCCGCACGTGGACAGCAAACGCATGCGCGCTTTGGCGGTCACCACCTCGAAGCGTGCACCGCAGCTGCCCGAGGTGCCGACGATTGCCGAGAGCGGCTTCGCCGGTTTCGAGGCACCGGCCTGGTGGGCCATCCTGGCGCCGGCCAAGACCCCGCCGGAGGTGGTGGCACGCATGAACGAGGCCATCAACAAGGTCATGAAGAACCCCGATGTGGCCAAGCGGCTCGAAGCCCAGGGCATCGACGTGGTCGGCGGCACGCCGCAGGCCGGGCAAGCCTTCATCGAGCGCCAGATGGACATCTGGGCCAAGGTGGTGAAAGACAACAACATCAAGCCGGATTGATGTCGCCCCCACGGTCGCTCACTGACGTGGAGCTCCCTGCCCCCGGCGCAGGCTTGCCCTGCCCTGCCCTGCGCTGTACTGGGGCCTGGGGCCGCGTTTCGCCTTGGGGCGGCCCGGCGGCGAAACCTGTTGCCAGGCGATAGCTTGGAAATCCTGGGAACGCCGTGGAACCGGCTCCGCCGGGCCACTGGCGTTGCCCCCTGCAAGGGGGGGTGGCGGAGCGCACATCGTGCGCGCAGCCTGGGGGTGAGCTAGTGCTCTGGTGTGATGCCCAGCGCCACCAGAAAGCGCGCCACCATGTTGTAGGTGGCGATGGCACTGGTCAGCTCCACGATCTGCGTCTCGTCGAAATGCTGACGCAGGGCGTCGAAGACGGCGTCGCTGACGTTCACGTCCAGCGTCATCTGCGCCGCGTAGCGAATCACCAGTTTCTCCACCTCGCCCAGGGACGGGTCGCCCGGAATGCCGCGCGGGTCGGCCTGGACGAACGCGTTGAGGGCGTCGAGCTGGGCCTGGGTGCCGCCGGCGGCCAGGAAGTCGGGCGCATGGTGGTGGTATTCGTAGTGTGCGCCGGTGAGCAGCGCCACGGTGCAGATGCCGAGTTCGCGCAAGCGGCGGCTGGTCGGCAGCTCGGTGCGCACGGCCTTGAGGTAGGTGTTCCAGCCACGCGCCAGCGGCTCGCTCCACAGCAGGGCGCGGTCGAGGTTGAGCA
This sequence comes from Curvibacter sp., assembly GCA_031426755.1. Classification (GTDB taxonomy): domain Bacteria; phylum Pseudomonadota; class Gammaproteobacteria; order Burkholderiales; family Burkholderiaceae_C; genus Hylemonella. The sequence goes on along the minus strand of JASJPI010000012.1, from coordinate 50,958 downwards.
GGGCGCCGCCGCGGCGCGCCAGGATGGCCTCCACCAGATCCTGCGGTTGGGCTTTGCGTTCGGGGGTCCAGTCGGGCAGTCGCATGTCGGTTGTCTCGCGTTGGATGGAAGTAACAGGCTGTCAGTCCTCAAGGATAAGCGCAGAAATCAGCGGATAATTTGCTGCCATGCGAATCCGCTTTACCAAGATGCAGGGGGCCGGTAACGATTTCATCGTGCTGGACGAGACGCGCGGGCGGCTTGGTCTCACGACGGCCCAGTACCGCTGGCTGGCCGACCGCCACTTCGGCATCGGCGCCGACCAGATCCTGACCGTGCGGCCGGCACCCATGCCCGGCATCGACTTCGAGTACGTGATCCACAATGCCGACGGCGCCGAGGTCGAGCAGTGCGGCAACGGCGCGCGCTGCTTTGCACGTTACGTGCACGACCAGGGGCTGACCCCCAAAGACACGATCCGGGTGCAGACCCTGGGCGGCGTGATCGAGCCGCGCCTGCAGGCCGACGGCCGCGTGACGGTGGACATGGGGGCGCCGGTGTTCGAGCCGGCGCGCATTCCCTTCGACGCCACCGGCCTGACGCCCGAGCCCAGTGGTTCCTGGCAAAAATGGCCGCTGGACCTTGCTGCCAATGCGCAGGAGGCTACTGTTTTTGTGGCAACGGTGTCGATGGGTAACCCCCATGCGGTGCAGGTGGTGGCTGATGCGGAACACGCGCCGGTACTGATGCAGGGCCTGCTGATCGAGCACCATCCCCGCTTTCCGCGGCGCGTCAACGCCGGTTTCATGCAGGTGCTGGACCGCACGCACATCAAGCTGCGCGTCTGGGAGCGCGGCGCCGGCGAAACGCTGGCTTGCGGCACCGGTGCCTGCGCTGCCGTGGTGGCGGGCATCCGCCTCGGGCTGCTGGATGCGCGCGTCGACGTGCAGACCCGCGGCGGCGTGCTGACGATTGAATGGGCCGGTGTCAGCCATGACGGCGCTGCACCGGTGATGATGACGGGACCGGCCACCACGGTTTTCCAGGGCGAGATAGAACTACCAGAACTGACATGAGCAACCAACATCTGAACCCCGTGACCGAGGACGATATTGCCGACTACCTCGGCAACAACCCCGAGTTCTTCGAGCGCCACGCCGAGCTGCTGGCCGCTGTGCACCTGACCAGTCCGCACAGCAAGCGGGCGGTGAGTCTGCAGGAGCGCCAGGCCGAGATGCTGCGCGACAAGATCCGCATGCTCGAAGGCCGCATCATGGACATGATCCGCCACGGCAATGACAACCTGGCGCTGCTGGACAAGCTGCTGGTCTGGGCGCGTGACCTGTTCCTGACGCTGGACTTCACCAATCTGCCCGCCACCATCGCCACCTCGATCCAGTCGCAGTTCTCGGTGCCGCAGGTGGCCATCAAGGTCTGGGACGTGGCGCCGGAATTCGCCAGCGCGGCCTTCGCGCAGAACGTCAGCGAAGACGCCAAGGTGTTTGCCTCCTCGCTGCGCGAGCCCTTCTGCGGCGTCAACTCCGGCTTCGAGGCCGCTGGCTGGCTGGACGAGCCGGCGCAGGCTGCTTCGCTGGCGCTGCTGCCCCTGCGTGCCGCCGCCTCCGGCAACACGACGCCGGCCTTCGGCATGCTGGTGCTGGCCTCGCCCGATGCCCAGCGCTTCGTGAGCACCATGGGCACCGACTTCCTGGAGCGCATTGCCGAACTGGCCAGCGCGGCGCTCTCGCCGCTGAGGTAAACCGTGGCGTCGAGCCCTGTCCAGGCGGGTGGCGATGAGACGATGAGCGCCGCCGGGCCGTCCCAAGGTGCGAAACATGACGACGCGGGACGCGAGCGTCTCTTCGGCCCGTCCGACCCTGCGCAGGCAGGCCCGGAGCCACGGTCCTCAGCCCCCTCGGGGGGCAGCGAGGACACGGAAGTGCCGAGCGTGGGGGCCCTGATCGAGCGCTACCTGGAGCATGTCCGGGTCGAGAAACGGCTGGCGCAACGCACGGTCGAGCTCTATGCGCTCGACCTGCAGAAACTCAAGGACTTCGCGGCCCAGGTGCCGGTGGCGCTGACGGGCGTGCAGAGCCCCCACGTCCGCCGCTGGGTGGCACAGATGCACAGCGGTGGCCGCAGCGGCCGCGGTATTGCGCTCATCCTCTCGGGCTGGCGCGGCTTCTACGCCTGGCTCGGACGCGAGGGGCAGGTGACCAGCAACCCGGTGCAGGACGTGCGCTCACCGAAAGCGGCCAAGCCCTTGCCGAAAGCGCTTAGCGTCGATGATGCGGTGCAGTTGGCTGCGTTTCGCAATGAAGAGGCCGATCCCTGGCTGGAAGCGCGCGACGCCGCCATGGTGGAGTTGCTCTACAGCAGCGGCTTGCGTGTGGCCGAATTGACCGGGCTCGACGTGGCGGCCAGTGCGGCGGCGCGTGGCTGGATCGATCTGCCATCGGCAGAGGCCCATGTGCTGGGCAAAGGCAGCAAACGCCGCAGCGTTCCGGTGGGGCGCGAGGCGCTCACCGCACTCTCCAGGTGGTTGACCTTGCGTGCCCAACTGGGCGCGCCGGCGGACCAGCATGCACTCTTCATCGGCCGCAACGGCACACGCCTGACGGCGCAGTCGATCTGGCAGCGCCTCAAGCGCCGCAGCCAGCAGGCCGGGTTGGCCACGCCGGTGCACCCGCACATGCTGCGCCACTCCTTCGCCAGCCATGTGCTGCAGTCCAGCAGCGATCTGCGTGCGGTACAGGAGCTGCTGGGTCATGCCAACATCAGCACCACGCAGGTCTACACCCGGCTGGATTTTCAGCACCTGGCCAAGGCCTACGACGCGGCGCATCCGCGGGCACGCAGCAAGAGCCCGCCCAAGTCCTAGGACGCCGCGGCCAGGAGCATGGTGTCACGCCTGGCGGATTCCGATGGGTCCAGCCGGAATACCGCGACGGTGTTGACGAGATCTGCCGCCTGGTTCTTCAGGCTCGAAGCGGCTGCCGCAATTTCCTCCACCAGTGCCGCGTTCTGCTGCGTGGTCTGGTCCATCTGCGTCACGGCTTCGGCGATCTGGGCGACGCCAGCGCTTTGCTCTGAACTTGCGTTGCTGATCTCGCCCATGATGTCGGTCACCCGGCGAATGGAGGTCACCACCTCGGTCATGGTGCTGCCCGCCTGGTCCACCAGCGCGCTGCCCTGCTCGACGCGCTGCACGCTGTCGGTGATGAGGGTCTTGATTTCCTTGGCCGCTTCGGCGGAACGGCCAGCCAGGCTACGCACTTCCCCGGCCACCACGGCAAAGCCGCGGCCCTGTTCGCCGGCCCGTGCCGCCTCGACGGCGGCATTGAGTGCCAGGATATTGGTCTGGAAAGCGATGCCGTCGATCACGCTGATGATGTCGGCAATCTTGCGCGAGCTGTCATTGATGCCTTTCATGGTGTCGACCACCTGCGTGACGACCTCGCCGCCCTGAACGGCCACCGTGCTGGCGCGCTGCGCCAGCTGGTTGGCCTGGCGCGCGTTGTCGGCGTTCTGGCGGACGGTCGAGCCGAGCTCCTCCATGGAGGCGGAGGTTTCCTCCAGGGCGCTGGCCTGGCTCTCGGTGCGGGCGCTGAGATTGAGGTCGCCTTGGGCAATTTCAGCGCTGGCGGTGGCCACGCTTTCGGCGCCGGCGCGCACGCGGGCAACGACCTGGGCCAGGCCGGATTGCATGGCGTGCAGGGAGGCCAGCATCTGGCCGAGTTCATCGCGGCCGCTGACGGTGATGCGGGAACTGAGGTCGCCCTGGGCCACTTTGCCGGCAACCTCGGCGGCATGACGGATACCGCGGGCAATGACGTTGCTGAGCGTGCGGGCGATGAGCAGCCCCAGAATGATGGTGGCCAGCAGTGCGCCAAGATTGCCGTACATCACCTGCGCTTGCAGGGCGGTATTGGCGTCGCGGGCCTTGGCGGCGCCGTCCTGTGCGATCTGCGAGAGGGATTTGAGTTGCGCCATCATGGCTTCGAAGGTCTGCAGCGCCGGTCCCTTGAGGGTATCCAGGGCCTCCTCGTCACGGCGCTGGCCGGCCAGTTGCACGATCTCGGACTTCTGCGTCAGGTATTTCTTCCACTCGGCCGCGAATGCGTCATACAGCTTCTTGTCCTGGTCGCCTCGGATGAGCGCGGCATAGGCCTGCATCTCCTTGGCGACAGCGCCTTGCAACGTCTCCATTTCCTTGACCAGGGCCTTGCGTTCATCCTCGCCGAAGGTCAGCACATGCTGGAACTGGACGGCACGCAAGCGGCTGGCCTGGGTGCTGATGGAGCCGGTGTACAGGGTGCCGGGCAGCCACTGGTCGGCGATCTCGCTCGAGTTGTCGTTGAGTTCGCCGACACCGTAGACGGCGTACAGGGTCTGGGCGGCCGCCAGGCACAGCACCAGGATGAATCCCCCCATCAGCTTGGTGCCGATCTTGATGTCCGTCAGCTTCATAAAAAGTCTCCCCCTGAATTCGTATCGATCGGATCAGGTCACTCTAGCGGAATCCGCACCATCTGGAACCCCGGAAAAGCCCGACAATTCCAGCCATGAAAACCATAAGACTCAAAGAGGGCAAGGAGCGCTCACTCCTGCGTTGGCATCCATGGATCTTCGAATCCGCCATTGCCAAGGGCGGCGCCGATGCCGGCGAGACGGTGCGGGTGGAGTCCGCCAAGGGCGACTTTCTGGCCTGGGCCGCCTTCAGCCCGAGCTCCAAGATCCGGGCGCGGGCCTGGAGTTTTGATGATCAGCAGCGCATCGATGCTACTTTTTTGAGAGCGCTTATCGCAAATTCCATCCGGGCCAGGGCCCGATTCGATGTGCAAAGCGACGGCATCCGCCTGGTCCATGGCGAGGCCGACGGCCTGCCCGGCCTGATCGTGGACCGCTATGGCGACACGCTGGTGGCGCAGTTTCTCTCCTGCGGCGTCGAGCGCTGGAAGACGGTGCTGGCCGACGCCCTGCTGGCCGAGACCGGTCTGAGCAGACTGTATGAGCGCTCGGACGCCAGCGCCCGCGGCCTGGAGGGTCTGCCCGAGGTCACCGGCTGGTTGCGCGGCGAGGGTGAGACCGCACGGGTGCTGCGCGAGCACGACTGGCGACTCGGGCTGGACATTGCCACGGGCCACAAGACCGGCTTCTACCTGGACCAGCGCGACAGCCGCAAGAAATTTTCCGACTACACACGTCGCCTGCAGTTCCAGCGCGTGCTCAACTGCTATTGCTACACCGGCGGCTTCACGGTCGCCGCCCTGGCCGGCGGTGCGGCGCACGTCACCTCGATCGACTCTTCCGGTCCGGCCATTGAGCGCGCCGGTGCCAACGTGGCGCTCAACGGCTTCGATGCGGCACGTGCCAGCTTCATGGATGCCGACGTGAACGCTTCCCTGCGCCAGTTCGCGCAGGAAGGACGCAGCTTCGATGCCATCGTGCTCGACCCGCCGAAGTTCGCCCCCACCGTGGCACATGCCGAGCGCGCGGCCCGTGCCTACAAGGACATCAACCGGCTGGCCTTCAAGATTCTGGCGCCCGGCGGTGTGCTGTTCACCTATTCCTGTTCGGGCGGCATCAGCCCCGACCTGTTCCACAAGATCGTGGCCTCGGCCGGCACGGATGCCGGCGTGGATGGCTACATCCACGAACGCATGGGCGGCGCGCCGGATCACCCGATGACCATCAACTTCCCGGAAGGCGAGTACCTCAAGGGACTGGTGGTGATGCGGAAATAGGCGCACCCCCAGGCTGCGCAAAGGGCGTGTCGCTCAACGCCGTGGGGCCTTGTCCAGAGGCCAAGGCTCTTCGCCCTGTCCCAGCCTGCGCAGCAGGCTCAGAGCCGCAGGGCTCAGCCCCCTTGCCGGGGGCAACGCCAGTGGCCCGGCCTAGCCGGTTCCACGGCATTCCCCGGCTGAAGCATTCCGCTAAACTTCCTATCTATTCCCCACCTTCGACACCCCGCCGCTTACGCACCGCGCAAGTTGGCGGCCACTCCTTTCTGAGAGCGCATCCATGGCCCTGATCCCAGCAACCATCCTGACCGGCTTCCTTGGCTCCGGCAAAACCACCCTGCTCAAGCGCGTGCTGGAGGAGGCGCACGGCCAGAAGATTGCCGTGATCGAGAACGAATTCGGTGAAGAAAACATCGACAACGAGATCCTGGTGGCCGACACCAACGAGCAGATCATCCAGATGAGCAACGGCTGCATCTGCTGCTCGATCCGCGAAGACCTGCGCGCCACCTTGCAACTGCTGGCGGCCAAGAAGCGCAAGGGCCTGCTCGACTTCGAGCGTGTGGTGATCGAGACCACCGGTCTGGCCGACCCCGGCCCGGTGACGCAGACCTTCTTCATGGACGACGAGATCGCCGAGAGTTTCCTGCTGGATTCCGTCATCACGCTGGTGGACGCCAAGCATGCGGCGCAGCAGTTGAACGACCGGCAGGAAGCGCGCCGCCAGGTCGGCTTTGCCGACCAGATCTTCATCAGCAAGGCCGATCTGGTGTCGACCGAGGAACTCGAGGCCTTGCAGCACCGCCTCAAGCACATGAATCCGCGCGCGCCGCAGAAGGCGGTGCACTTCGGTGAGGTGGCGCTGAACGAGGTGTTCGATCTGCGCGGTTTCAACCTCAACGCCAAGCTGGAAATCGATCCGGACTTCCTCAAGGAGGAGGTCGAACACGATCACCACCATCATGAGCATGACCACGAACATGGTGAGCACTGCAACCACCCGTCGCACCAACATGCCCACGGCCACCATCACCACCACGACGACGATGTCAAGAGCTTCGTCTTCCGCTCCGAGCGCGCCTTCGATCCGGCCAAGCTGGAGGATTTTCTGGGCGCCATCGTCAATATCTACGGACCGCGCATGCTGCGCTACAAGGGCGTGCTCAACATGAAAGGCACCGACCGCAAGGTGATCTTCCAGGGGGTGCACCAGCTCATGGGCAGCGATCTTGGACCCCAGTGGGCCGAGGGTGAATCGCGCACCAGCAAGATGGTGTTCATCGGCATCGATCTGCCGCGCGACATCTTCCTGCAGGGGCTGGAGCAGAGCCTGGTTTGATCTGGGTCAGTCCGAGGTGGAGGACCCGGTAAAGGGCCTGTTCGCTGGAATGTCTCTGTTTCGCAACTGACGGTTTGGGCGAGGTGAAAACCTGTACACTCGCGCGCCAATGAAAAACTCTCAATTCGGTCTTTTGCCCGTCTGCATTGAGGGTATAACAGCAGGCACTCAGGTGAATACGCAGGCCAATTCTGCGAGGAGACAATAAAAGTGAAAGCCAAACCAGGAAAGGTGACCGTGTCTTCCAAAGCCAAACCCGTGACGGCCAAAGCCAAACCGGCCAGCAAGGCCAAGCCTGTGGTCAAAGCCAAGCCGGCCGCCAAGCCTGCAGCGAAGGCTTCCGTGAAGACCGCCAAACCTGGTGCCAAGAAGCCTGCGGCCAAACCGGTGGTCAAGACCGTTGCCAAGAAAGCAGCCGTCAAGCCCGCGGTCAAAGCCAAGGTGATCGCCAAGCCGGCCGCCAAACCTGCGGCCAAAAAAGCAGCGGCCAAGCCGGCGACCAAAGCCAAGGTGGTGGCCAAGCCGGCTGCCAAACCTGCGGCCAAGGCCGCCAGCAAGCCGGTCAAACCCGTCGCCAAGGCGGCCAAGCCCAGCGCCAAGGCGGCCAAGCCGGTGGTGGCAGCTGCCAAACCTGCTGTCAAGGCGACGGCCAAGGCCGTTGCACCCACCAAGCCCGTGCCAGCCGCCGTGGCCAAGCCCAGTGCACCCGCGGTGCCGGTGGCCGCCCCCCCGGCAGCGCCGGTGGCCAAGCGGGTTTCGTCCCGTCTGGCTCAACTGACCGTTCCTTCCATGGCGCAGTCGGTGGCCTCCACCGCCGCCAAATCCAGTTTCCTCCAGACCATGTCATCCACTCTGATTGCACCTCCTTTGCCTACGGCCATCAAAAAAGACCCCAAGCTCGCCAACAACTGGAAAACCAAATCGGCAGAAGAACTGACCGATGCCGAGTTGCTGGCCATGCCTGACAGCGAATACATGAACGACAAGCAGCTTGCTGCCTTCCGTTTGCGTCTGTCGACCCTCAAGCAGGACATCCTGAACAACGCCGGTGAGACCACCGAGCACCTGCGCGAAGACACGGTCGTCGTGCCCGATCCGGCGGACCGCGCCACCATCGAGGAAGAACACGCGCTGGAATTGCGCACGCGCGACCGTGAGCGCAAGCTGCTCAAGAAGATCGAGCAATCGATCGCGCGCATCGATGCCGGTGACTATGGCTACTGCGACGAAACCGGTGAGTCCATCGGTGTCGGCCGCCTGCTGGCGCGTCCCACGGCCACGCTGTCGCTCGAAGCGCAGCAGCGCCGCGAGCTCAAGCAGAAGATGTTCGGGGACTGAGCCCGGAGGTCGTTGCGGCGATCCCGTTCAGCCCAGACAAGAGAGACATGGCCAAAGGCGATTCCTCCCCTGGTTTGCTGTCCAAGGTGGCGAAGTTCGTGCGCAATCCCACGCGGGATTGGTCTGAACTCGACCAGAAGGAGGAGCCTGCTGCCGACAGTGGCTTCAGCAAGGAAGTGCTGCGGCAGATGATCGAGCGCAAGCGGCAGAACGATTTCGTGCGCAAGCGCGAGTTCGACTATCTGCGCAAGCTGCGCCGGCGTGAATCACGCAACGGCCCGGATCAGGCGGGCCGCCCTTCGTTCTTCCAGAGCAGCCTGCCCACCAACCCAGATGAGCGCGCCATGACGCTCAAGAAGATCGATGAGATCGAGGCGCAGATGTCGCGCCAGTGGTGGCAGGGCAAGCAGGATGACGGTGCCGCCCGCGCAGCCGGTTTCCCGATCACGTCCAAGCCGGTGCTCGGACCCGAGGCGGGACCGACCGAACCCATGGCGCATGAAGGGGACAGCAAGTTTGCTTCGACCCAGTCTTCGGCCTTGCAGACCGGGTCCAACTGGTTTGAGGTGCCGGAAGAGTATGCGCTGACACGTCAGGATCCGGCCGAATCCGGGTATGCGCCCTTGCAGCCCTCTCTGCGTCAGCCCTTTGCGTCCACCAAGGCCGCCAGCGTGATGGGGGCTGGCTTTGCCAACTCTCGCCAGTCGACGTCCGACTTGCTGGATAACCTGACCGATCCCGATCTGGAGGAGGCGGCCATCCGCTATGCCAATGGCGACAGCGCCGGCGCCGAAGCCGGCTTGCTGGCCGCCTTGCAGGGGGACAATCTGCGCCCCGAACTGGCGCAGGTCTGGATGTCGGCCCTGTTCGATCTGTATCGGGCCACCGGCCAGCAGGCCCGCTTCGACAACGTTGCCCTCGACTTTGCCAAGCGCTTCGGGCGTTCACCACCCGCCTGGTTCTCCATTCCGGATCTGCTGGAACGCAAACCGGTATCGCGGGTCGTTCGGGGAGGCATGGCGCCCACGCATGACCTGGTCTGGACCAGTCCGTCCGAGTTGAGAGCCGCGGCCCTGACCCAACTGCAAACCATCACGCCGGGTGACAGCGCTTCCTGGGTGCTGGATTGGCAGGCGTTGAAAACGATTGCACCCGATGCCGTGGCGGCCCTGGCGCAGCTGTTCGTCACCTGGTGCAACACACCGGTGCAGCTGGTTTTTCGCGGACATGAGAGTCTGGATCGAGCCCTCAAGGCGCTCACGCCTTCGGGGGACCGGCGGGCCGATCCCCTGGGCTGGCAGCTGCGCATGGACGCCTTGCGTGTCATGCGCCTGCAGGACGAGTTTGAACTGGTGGCACTCGATTACTGCGTGACCTTCGAGGTTTCTCCGCCTTCCTGGCAAGAGGCGCTTTGCGGTTGCGAGTTCGAGGGGCTTGCCGCCCGTGGGGCGGGTGCGGCTGCCGAGCCGCATGACGCGGTGGCCAGCCAGGAGGAGACGGATGCCGGCGCCGTCGAACTGGCCGGCGAGATCGTGGGGGATGCCTCCGATCTGCTGGCCCGGCTCGAAGCCGGCATGGAGGGCGCCAAACGCCTGGTGATCTCCTGCGCCCGTCTCATTCGGGTTGATTTCTCGGCCGCCGGCAGCATATTGAACTGGGTTGCGGCTCAGGAGACGCAGGGGCGCCAAGTGCATTTCCACGATGTGAACCGCATCGTGGCCGCCTTTTTCCGGGTCATCGGCATCAACGAGCATGCCCGGATCGTGCCCCGCAGTACCTGACGCACGCACTTCACTTGGCCATGGCTGGCGCGTCGCCCCGTGAACACCTTTGAATTTTTGGAAAACAGCATGGAACAATTTCACGGCACCACCATCATCAGCGTGCGGCGCCAGACGTAGGATGGATTCGACGCCACTGACGTGGATGCCCGGCTGGATGGCTTGAGCCGTAACGAGGACCTCTTCCGTTACATTTTGTGAGTGATTTCCTGGAGGCGGCCAGTCCTTCAAGCATCACATTCATATCACTGGCTAAGTGCTTAATTTAGAACGATTTTTATCCTTGATATTTCTCTGAAAACCGTTCTAAGTCCTTGATTTCATTGAAAATTTTCTTGTAATCCCTCTTGCGGCGAACTATTTTGCTGCTACAGTGCAAAAAAGTGGAATTAAGTGGTGAAAAGTGCCTTTGTGCTTTTCACCTCCTGGCTTTTCTGTCCGAGAGGGGTTTGCTGTCGTGTTTCAAGGTGCTTCGTCACTCAGTCTGGATGCCAAGGGCCGCCTGTCGGTGCCGACGCGGCACCGTGACGTGCTGAGCGCCACCGCGGCCGGCCAGCTGACCATCACCAAGCATCCGCACGGCTGCCTCATGGTCTTCCCGCGCCCGGAATGGGAGAAGTTCCGCGAGCGCATTGCGGCGTTGCCGATGGCGGCCCAGTGGTGGAAGCGCATCTTCCTTGGCAATGCCATGGATGTGGAGATGGATGCCACCGGCCGTGTGCTGGTCTCGCCTGAATTGCGTGCCGCCGCCGGCATTGCCAAGGACGCCATCTTGCTGGGCATGGGCAACCACTTCGAGCTCTGGGACCAGGCCACCTACGACGCGCAGGAGGCCCAGGCCATGCAGGGCGAGATGCCCGATGTCTTCAAGGACTTCTCCTTCTGAAGGTTGACGGTGGAAAACTCCGCATGGACACACACCACCGTCTTGTTGAACGAAGCCATCGAAGCCTTATTCAACAAGCCGGCCGCGCAGGCGGACGGGCCGGACCCGGCCGATGGCACCTACGTCGACGCCACCTTCGGCCGTGGCGGGCACTCGCGCCTCATCCTCTCCAGGCTCTCGCCCAAGGGGCGGCTGATCGCCTTCGACAAGGATCCGATGGCCATCGCCGAGGCGCAGCGCATCGCCGACCCGCGCTTTGCCATCCGCCACCAGGGCTTTCGCCATCTGGGCGAACTGCCGCCGGCCAGCGCGGCCGGCGTGCTGATGGATCTGGGCGTGAGTTCGCCACAGATCGACAACCCCGAGCGGGGATTCAGTTTTCGATTCGAAGGGCCGCTGGACATGCGCATGGACACCACGCGCGGTCAGAGCGTGGCCGAGTGGCTCGAAAGTGCCGAAACCAGACAGATCGCGGAGGTGATACGTGACTATGGTGAAGAACGGTTTGCTGGGCAAATTGCAAAGGCGATTGTTGCTCGCCGACAGGAACGGGGCCCAATTTCAACCACCACCGAGCTGGCCCAGCTCGTGGCTGACACGGTCAAAACCCGCGAGCCGGGCCAGAACCCTGCAACGCGCACATTTCAGGCTCTTCGGATTTTCATCAACGCCGAGCTTGAAGAGTTGCAAGCGGCACTAGAGGCGAGCCTGGATGTCTTGGAGCCCGGAGGTCGGTTGGTGGTGATCAGTTTCCATTCGCTGGAAGACCGCATCGTCAAGCAGTTCATCGCGCAGCATTCGCGCGAGGTGTATGACCGCCGCGTGCCGTTTGCCGAGCCGAAGCCCATGAAGCTCAAGGCGTTGGACCGCATCAAGCCGGGCGCGCCGGAAGTGGCTGCCAACCCGCGCGCGCGCAGCGCCATCATGCGCGTGGCCGAGAGGACAACGGCATGACCCGGCTGAACCTCGTGCTGCTGCTCGCCGTGCTGGCCAGTGCCTTGTACCTGGTCAACGTGCAGTACGCGTCGCGCCGGCTGTACACGGAAATTGACCGTGCCAAGCTCGATGCGCGCCGGATCGAAACCGAGCGCGAACAGTTGCAGATCGAGAAACGGGCGCAGGCCACGCCGTTGCGGGTCGACAAGCTGGCGCGCGAACAGCTGCAGATGCGCGTGACCACGCCGGCCATCACACACTACGTCACTTATGCGGCACCCGCGGCCGAGGCTGCCGAGTCTGTACGCCGGCCGCAAGCGCAGGGGCGCGTGCAATGAGCCGCAGCATTCTCTACACCTCCAGCCCGCTGCTGGCCAGCCGTACACCGGTGTGGCGCAGCAAGTTCATCGTGGCGGCGCTGGCCCTGGCTTTTGGCGGGTTGGCGGCGCGCGCTGCCTATGTACAGGTGGTGGGGAATGATTTCTTCCAGCGCCAGGGCGAGGTGCGTTTTGCGCGCACGCTGGAGCTGCCGGCCCACCGTGGTCGTATCCTGGACCGCAATGGCCTGCTGTTGGCCTCCAACGTGGTGGCGCCGAGCATCTGGGCCATTCCCGAGGACGTTGAACGCGATGACGCCGAGGTGAAGGCCAAGCTGCGCCGGCTGGCGCAGCTGCTGGGTGTGCCGCAGGCCGAGCTGAACAAGAAGCTGGAGGACGAGGACAAGACCTTCGTCTGGCTCAAGCGTCAGGTGGACGAACCGGTGGCGCAGCAGATTGCGGCCCTGAACATCAAGGGCATCTACCTGCGCAAGGAATACAAGCGCAAATACCCGGAGGGCGAGGCGGCCGCGCATGTAGTCGGCTTTGCCAATGTCGAGAACCACGGCCAGGAAGGCGTGGAACTGGCCTTTGACAAGTCGCTCGCCGGCCGGGCCGGCTCGCGGCGTGTCATCAAGGACCGGCTCGGGCGTGTGGTGGAGGATGTGGGCGAGCAGGTGCCGCCGGTCGACGGCCGTGACATTCAGCTGTCGATTGACAGCAAGGTGCAGTTCTTCGCCTACCAGAAGCTCAAATCCGCGGTGCTGGAGAACAAGGCCAAGGCCGGCAGCGTGGTGGTGCTCGACTCCGTGACCGGCGAGGTGCTGGCGCTGGCCAACTACCCGAGCTACGTGCCGGACAAGCGCCAGAACCTGACGGGCGCCCAACTGCGCAACATCGCCCTGACCGACGTGTTCGAACCGGGCTCGACCATGAAGCCGTTCACCGTTGGCTTGGCGCTGGAAAGCGGGCGCGTCAAGCCGTCCACCCAGATCCAGACCGCGCCCGGCCGTATCCAGATCACCGGCTCCACGATCTCTGACGCCCACCCGCATGGCGTGCTGACGGTGGAAGAGGTGATCCAGAAGTCGAGCAACGTGGGTACAGTCAAGCTGGCCATGCAGATGCAGCCGCGCGAAATGTGGGAGATCTTTTCGGCCGCCGGTTTCGGCCAGAAGCCGCAGCTCAGTTTCCCCGGCGTGGTCTCGGGTCGGCTGCGTCCCTACAAGACCTGGCGGCCGGTCGAGCAGGCCACCATGTCCTACGGCTACGGCCTGTCGGCCTCGCTGTTCCAGATGGCACGCTCCTACACGGTGTTCGCGCACGACGGCCAGATCATTCCGTCCACCCTTCTCAAGAGCAGCGAATCCGTGGTGGGCGTGCAGGTGCTGTCGCCGCAGACGGCGGCACAGATCCGCAAGATGCTGCAGATGGCGGCCGGCCCTGGCGGCACCGGGCCGAAGGCGCAGACCATCGGCTACTCGGTGGGCGGCAAGTCGGGCACGGCGCACAAGCAGATCGGGCGCAGCTATGCCAGCAACAAATACCGCGCCTGGTTCACCGGCATGGCGCCGATCGAAAAACCGCGCATCGTCGTGGCGGTCATGATCGACGAGCCGAGCGCGGGCCAGTACTATGGCGGCGCCGTGGCCGCACCGGTGTTCAGCGAGGTGGTGCAGCAGACCCTGCGCATGATGGGCGTGCAGCCCGACATGGCCGTCAAGCCGCAGATCGTGGCGCAGGCGGTGGAGGAGAGCTTCTGATGATCGAGCTCCAAACACCCGCCCAGGCTGCGCAATGGCTGCGGACCCAGGTCGCCGGCACGTTGCAGACCGACAGCCGCAAGGTACGTGCGGGGGATGGCTTCATCGCCTGGCCGGGTGCTGCCACCGACGGTCGCCAGTACGTGGCCGGCGCGCTGGCACAGGGCGCGGCGGCCTGTCTGGTGGAGCAGGCCGGGGTCGACGGCTACACGTTCGAGAGCGAGCGCGTGGCCGCCTACGCCGGTCTCAAGGCGGCCAGCGGGCCGATCGCTGCGGCCTACTACGAGCAACCTTCGCAACAACTGGAGGTGCTGGCGGTAACCGGCACCAACGGCAAGACCTCGACCAGCTGGTGGCTGGCGCAGGCCTTGTCATCACTCCAGCCGCCCGTCGCCTGCGGTCTGGTGGGCACGCTGGGCATCGGCCGTGCGCCGCTGCCGGGTGCCGACGGCGGCACAGCGCAGGTGGTGAGCACCGGCCTGACCACACCCGACCCGGTGCTGCTGCAGCAGACCTTGCGCCGCTTTGTCGGCGAGGGGCTGCAGGCCTGTGCGATCGAGGCCTCGTCCATCGGCATCGAGGAGCGGCGCCTGGACGGCACACAGATCCGCACCGCGGTCTTTACCAATTTCACGCAGGACCATCTCGACTACCACGGCAGCATGGTGGCCTACTGGCAGGCCAAGGCGGCGCTGTTCGACTGGCCGGGCCTGCGCGCCGCGGTGGTCAACATCGACGACGAGAAAGGCGCCGGACTGGCGGAGCAGCTGGCGGGCCGCTCACTCGACCTGTGGACCTTGTCGTGCAAGGAGCCGGCCCGGCTGTACGCGCGCGACATCTGTTTCGAGGGCCAAGGCCTGCGCTTTACCGTCTGCGAGGGCGAGACGCAGCAAGAACTGGCCACGCACCTGATCGGGCACTACAACGTCGCCAATCTGCTGGGTGTCATCGGGACCCTGCGTTCGCTCGGCGTTCCGCTCGCCGCCGCGGTGGACGCTTGCCGCGATCTGCACCCGGTGCCGGGCAGGATGGAATGCCTGGGGAGTGCCGGCCAACCACTGGCGGTGGTGGACTATGCGCACACACCCGATGCGCTGGCCCAGGTGCTGCTGGCACTGCGACCTTTGGCGGCACAACGCGGCGGCCGGCTCTGGTGTGTCTTCGGTTGCGGTGGCGACCGCGATCCGCTCAAGCGCCCGCTCATGGGGGCCGTCGCCGGCCAGCATGCCGACCAGGTGGTGCTGACCAGCGACAACCCACGCAGCGAAAAACCGGAAGCCATCATCAGCCAGATATTGCTGGGCCTGGAAGGCCATGAGGCCGTGAGCGTGCAGCGCGACCGCGCGCTGGCGATTGTCCGGACGCTGCAGCAGGCGGACGCGCGAGACGTGGTGCTGGTGGCCGGCAAGGGGCATGAGGATTACCAGGAGGCGGCCGGCCTGCGCGCGCCGTTTTCCGACCGCGCTGAAGTGGACAAGGCGCTGCAGGCCCGTGCTGCGCAGGTGGAGGGAGTACACCCATGAACGCCATGATGACCCTGCAACAGGCAGCACAGTGGATGGCGGGCGCGCGACTCGTGGGCGACGGCAGCGTGGCGGTACAGCGCGTGCACACCGACACCCGTACCTTGCAGGATGGCGATCTGTTCGTTGCGCTCAAGGGCGAACGTTTCGATGCCAACGATTTTCTGGTCGAGGCCCGGACCAAGGGCGCCGTGGCAGCGATCTGCAACGATGAAGCGAAGCTACGTGCCGCCGGACTGCCAGGCCTGGTGGTGAGCGACAGCAAGCTGGCGCTGGGGCAACTGGCCGCTGGCTGGCGCGCCCAGTTCAAGCTGCCGCTGATTGCGGTGACCGGCAGCAACGGCAAGACCACGGTGACGCAGATGGTCGCTGCCATCCTGCGCGCCTGGCGGCCGCAGACCATGCTGGCCACTGAAGGCAACCTCAACAACGAGATCGGCGTGCCGCTCACCGTGCTGCGCCTGCGCGCCGGCCACGAGCTGGCGGTGGTCGAGCTCGGCATGAACCACCCGGGCGAAATTGCCGTGCTGGCGGGTATTGCGCAACCGACGGTGGCGCTGGTCAACAACGCACAGCGCGAGCACCAGGAGTTCATGGCCACCATCGAAGCGGTGGCGCGCGAGAACGGTGCCGTGATCGAGGCACTGGCCGCCAGCGGCACGGCGATTTTCCCGGCGGACGACGCCTACAGTGCGCTGTGGCATGGCCTGGCGGGCATGCGGCCGCAGCTGACCTTTGCCGTCACGCCTGATGCCGAGGCGGCCGACCTGAGCTGCGCTGCGCCGCAATGGGTGAACAATGCCTGGCAGATCCGGGCGCATACGCCGGCGGGCCCGTTGACCTATACCCTGCACGTGGCCGGCCTGCACAACGTCAAGAACTCGCTGGCGGCGGCGGCCTGCGCGCTGGCCGCCGGTGTGCCGCTGGCCGAGATCGCGCGCGGGCTGGAAGCCTTCGAGCCGGTCAAGGGCCGTTCGCGTGCACTGGCTGTCGAACTGGTCGGCCGTACGCTCACGGTGGTGGACGACAGTTACAACGCCAACCCCGATTCGGTGCGCGCTGCCGTCGACATACTGGCCGGCCTGCCGGGGCCGCGCCTGCTGGTGCTGGGCGACATGGGCGAGGTAGGTACGGAAGGCCCACGCTTCCATGCCGAAGTCGGTGCCTATGCGCGCGAGCGTGGCATCGAGATGCTGTTCGCACTCGGTGAGCAGGCCGCCGTGGCGGTCCAGCATTTCACGCAGCCGACAGTCCAGGGCGGTTGTCATTTCACGGATATCGAGACGCTGAACACTGCCGTGCTCAGCACGTTGCCCGATCTGCGCAGCGTGCTGGTGAAAGGCTCGCGTTTCATGCGCATGGAGCGCGTGGTGCAGGCCATCACGGCGCGTGCGCAACAGAACAAGGAAGAATCCCATGCTGCTTAGCCTGGCCCAGTGGCTGCAAACCCTGTCACCTGAATTCGGATTTTTCCGGGTGTTTCAGTACCTGACCTTCCGCGCCGTCATGGCGGCGCTCACTGCGCTGCTGATGGGGCTGGTGGCGGGTCCCTATGTGATCCGTCGTCTGGCCGAACTGAAAATCGGCCAGCCGGTGCGCGGCTACGGCATGGAGACACACCTGTCCAAGAGCGGCACGCCCACCATGGGCGGCGTGCTGATCCTGCTGTCGATTGCCGTCTCCACGCTGCTGTGGTTCGATCTTTCCAATCGCTTCGTCTGGATCGTGCTGCTGGTCACGCTCGGCTTTGGCGCCATCGGCTGGGTCGATGACTGGCGCAAGGTGGTCAACAAGGACCCCGAGGGCATGCGTTCGCGCGAGAAATACTTCTGGCAGTCGCTCATCGGCCTGATTGCCGCGCTCTACCTGGTGTTCAGCATTTCCGAGAGCAGCAACCTGCGTGTGCTGGAGCTCTTCATCACCTGGGTGCGTTCCGGCTTCGACGTCAACCTGCCGCCCAAGGCCGGCCTGTTGCTGCCCTTCATCAAGGAAGTGAGCTACCCGCTGGGTGTGTTCGGCTTCGTCATCATGACTTACCTGGTCATCGTCGGCGCCAGCAACGCCGTCAACCTGACGGACGGCCTGGACGGCCTGGCCATCATGCCGGTGGTCATGGTCGGCTCGGCGCTGGGCGTGTTCGCCTACGTCACCGGCAGTGCGGTCTATTCCAAGTACCTGTTCTTCCCCTACATCCCGGGCTCGGGCGAACTGCTGATCTTCTGCGCTGCCATGGCCGGCGCCGGCCTGGCCTTCCTCTGGTTCAACGCCCACCCGGCGCAGGTCTTCATGGGCGATGTCGGCGCGCTGGCGCTGGGCGGCGCGCTTGGCACGATTGCAGTGATCGTGCGGCAGGAAATCGTGCTGGCCATCATGGGCGGCATCTTCGTGGTGGAAGCCTTGTCCGTGATGCTGCAGGTCACGTACTTCAAGTACACGAAGAGGAAATACGGCGAGGGCCGGCGCATCCTGAAGATGGCGCCCTTGCACCATCATTTTGAAAAGAGCGGCTGGAAGGAGACCCAGGTGGTGGTGCGCTTCTGGATCATCACCATGCTGCTGTGCCTGATCGGTCTGTCGACCCTGAAATTGCGATGAATCCGAACGAGCCCCTCAGCCCCAGTGATGTGCCTGCACCGCCTCAGGAGGAGGTGACGCCGGTGCGCGTGCCAGAGCTGGAGACGGATGTGCCTGAGGCTGAGGCTGAATGGTCTGTGCCGGCATTGCCCGCGGAGCCTGCATTGCCGCCTCCTGCGACAGAAGCGGTCCCGGTACCCGTTGAGGCCGCCGCCAGCACGAAAGCGGCACGAGCGCTGCCAGAAACTCTCACGGCCGCACGCGATGCGGCGGCCTTTGTGGCGCAACTGTTTGCCGAGGTGAGTGCGGCTGAGCCCGCTGCTCCGGCCACGCCGGTGGAAGGGCTGCAACCGCCATCGGAAGAAAGCGTGCCTGGCGAGGATGCGGAAACGCCGGCGATCACCGAACCCGCTGGCGAGGTGGCGCCGTCGCCGTTGCAGAACCAGCCGGTGCTCATTCTCGGGTTGGGGGCTTCGGGGCTGGCCATGGTCCGCTGGTGTGCGCGCCTGGGTGCGCGCGTGACGGTGGCGGACACCCGCGAGGCGCCGCCGCAACTGGCGGCCCTGCGCGGCGAGTTGCCCGAGGTGGCCTTCCGCAGCGGTGCGTTCGACGCGGCATTGACCGAAGGCAGCGACTTCCGCGCCGTCTTCAAGAGTCCGGGACTGAGCCCTGCCAGCGTGGCACCGCTCTGGCAGGCGGCGCAGGCCATCGGCCTGTGGGTGGGCGGCGAGCTCGACCTGTTCGCGCGTGCGCTGCGCGACCTGCAGGCCGAGCGCGGCTATGTCCCCAAGGTGCTGGCGATCACCGGGACCAATGGCAAGACGACCACGACCTCGCTCACCGGCCAGCTGGTGGCCCATGCGGGCAAGAGCGTGGCGGTGGCCGGCAATATCGGCCCCAGTCTGCTGGACACGCTGGCCCAACACCTCGATGCGGGCACGCTGCCCGAGGTCTGGGTGCTTGAACTGTCGAGCTTCCAGCTCGACGGCGTGCAGGGCTTCGAACCCACGGCGGCCGTGGTGTTGAACCTGACGCAGGACCATCTGGACTGGCACGGCAGCATGGCGGCCTATGGCGCGGCCAAGGCGCACATCTTCGGCGAACGCGGCCTGCTGGTACTCAACCGCGACGACCCGGCGGTGATGGCGATGCTGAGCGTCGTCGGGCCGTCCCAAGGCGCGAAAGCCCCCGCGGGGGGCAGAGCAGCACACGCAGTGGCAAGCGTGGGGGCAGAAAAGACGCAGCCGGTGCGCGTCAAGCTGCAGAAGCCGCAGTGGCGCGAGTACGTGAGCTTCGGGCTCGAGATGCCGCAGCGCCCGGGCGACTTCGGCATCGAGATCGTCAATGGCATGGCCTGGCTGGTGCGTGCCATGGAAGCCGATGAAACGCAGAAGCGCAAGCGCGGTGAAGAGGTGGAGCTGTTCATCCAGCGCCTGATGCCGGCCGATGCCCTGCGCATCCGTGGGCGCCACAACGCCACCAATGCCCTGGCCGCCCTGGCACTGGCCCAGGCGGCAGGCTGCAGTCTGGCTTCCATGCTTTATGGCCTGCGCGAATACCGCGGTGAACCGCACCGTGTGGAGCCGGTGGCCATCGTGAACGGGGTCGAGTACTTCGACGACAGCAAGGGCACCAATGTCGGCGCCACCGTGGCAGCCCTCACCGGGCTGGGCGCGGAACGGAAAATCGTCGTCATCCTGGGCGGCGACGGCAAGGGGCAGGACTTCGCGCCGCTGGCGGCTCCCGTGGCGCGTTATGTGCGCGCCGTGGTCTTGATCGGTCGCGACGCACCGGCCATCCGCGCCGCGATCGAAAACAGCGGCGTGCCGTTGCTGGATGCCGGTTCGATGAAAGAAGCGGTGCAATGGGCGACCCAGCGCGCCCACGCCGGCGATGCGGTGCTGATGTCGCCGGCCTGCGCCAGCTTCGACATGTTCGACAACTACGAGCACCGGGCCCGCGTTTTCGTGGACGCGGTGCAGGCGCTGGCACAGGATGCCGGTGTGGCCGAAGGGGGCATGGCATGAACACCCTGGCGCAACGCTTCACCGGCTGGCTGGGCGGCATGACGCGCCCGGGCACGGACGCGTTGCCCGTGCGTCTGGGCGGCATGCGCGGTGCGGCCGGCAATGGTGCGCCGGTGCGCATGGCCGGCTTTGACCAGGCGTTGGTCTGGGTCACCGTGGCGCTGCTGGTCTGGGGGCTGGTGATGGTGTACTCGGCCTCGATCGCCATGCCGGACAACCCGAAGTTCGCGCGCTATGCCCATACCCATTTCCTGACCCGTCACATGCTGTCACTGGTGGTGGCGTTTGTCGCCGCATTGATTGCCTTTCAGGTACCGGTGGAAACCTGGGAGAAGCTGGCGCCCTGGCTGTTCGTGGTCTCGCTGGTGCTGCTGATCGCGGTGCTGATCCCCGGCATCGGCAAGGGTGTCAACGGTGCGCGGCGCTGGATTGCGCTGGGCATCATGAACTTCCAGCCTTCGGAGCTGGCCAAGTTTGCCGTGCTGCTGTATGCGGCCGATTACATGGTGCGCAAGATGGATGTGAAGGAGCGTTTCTTCCGCGCCGTGCTGCCCATGGGCGTGGCGGTGGCGGTGGTCGGCCTGTTGCTGCTGGCCGAGCCCGATATGGGCGCCTTCATGGTGATCGCCGTCATCGCCATGGGCATTCTCTTCCTCGGCGGCGTCAACGCGCGCATGTTCTTCCTGATTGCCGCCATTCTGGTGGTGGCCTTCAGCATGATGATTGCCTTCAGCGAATGGCGGCGTGAGCGCATCTTTGCCTACCTCGATCCGTGGGACGAGAAGCACGCGCTGGGCAAAGGCTACCAGCTGTCGCACTCGCTGATCGCCATTGGTCGCGGTGAGATCTTCGGTGTCGGCCTCGGTGGCAGCGTGGAAAAGCTGCACTGGCTGCCGGAGGCGCATACCGACTTCCTGCTGGCCGTCATCGGCGAGGAGTTCGGCCTGATCGGCGTGCTCACCGCCATCGGCCTGTTCCTCTGGATGACGCGCCGCATCATGCACATCGGCCGCCAGGCCATCGCACTGGACCGCGTCTTCGCCGGTCTGGTGGCGCAGGGGGTTGGCATCTGGATGGGCTTCCAGGCCTTCATCAACATGGGCGTGAACCTGGGCGCCCTGCCGACCAAGGGCCTGACCCTGCCGCTGATGAGCTACGGCGGCTCGGCCATCCTGATGAACCTGGTGGCCATCGCCGTGGTGCTGCGGATTGACTATGAAAACAGACAACTCATGCACGGAGGCCGGGTATGAGTTGGCTGTTTCAACAAAATAGGCTTTGCGCGCAGCGCAACATGGCGCGGCACGCGGCATGGCTCATGCACGGAGGCCGGGTATGAGCAAGTGTGCTCTGGTCATGGCGGGCGGCACGGGCGGGCACATCTTCCCGGGCCTGGCCGTGGCCGAGGCCTTGCGCGCCCTGGGCTGGCGCGTGCACTGGTTGGGCAATGCCAGCGGCATGGAAGCCACCTTGGTGCCGCCGCGCGGCTTCCCGTTCGAGACGATTGACTTCTCCGGCGTGCGCGGCAAGGGTTTTGTCACGCTGGCCTTGCTGCCGCTGCGATTGCTCAAAGCCTTCTGGCAGAGCATCCGGGTGCTGCGCCGCGTGCAGCCCGACGTGGTGGTGGGCCTGGGCGGCTACATCACCTTTCCGGCCGGCATGATGAGCGTGCTGTTGGGCAAACCGCTGGTGCTGCACGAGCAGAACTCGGTGGCCGGCATGGCCAACAGGGTGCTGGCCGGTGTGGCGGATCGCGTTTTCACGGCGTTCCCCGGCGCGATCAAGAAAGCCGCCTGGGTCGGCAACCCGTTGCGCGAGGCATTCCTGACACAAGCTGAACCGGCCACGCGTCTGGCCGGTCGCACCGGTCCGTTGCGCGTGCTGGTGGTGGGCGGTAGCCTGGGTGCCAAGGCGCTCAACGACACGGTGCCGAAGGCCCTGGCGCTGATCCCGGCTGCAGCACGGCCGCAGGTCATCCACCAGAGCGGCGCCAAGCAGATCGACGCGCTGCGCGCCAATTACGCCGCCGCCGGCGTGCAGGCCGAACTGACACCCTTCATCGATGACACCGCGCAGGCCTTTGCCGAGGCCGATCTCATCGTCTGCCGCGCCGGTGCCAGTACCGTGACCGAGATCGCCGCCGTTGGCGCTGCGGCACTGTTTGTGCCTTTCCCTGCGGCGGTGGACGATCACCAGACCGCCAACGCACGTTTCCTGGTTGACCAGGGCGCTGGCCAGTTGCTGCCGCAACATGACATGACACCTGAAAGATTGGCTGAATTGCTACAAAAAACAGAGCGATCCGCGCTGATTTCACAGGGCGTAAAGGCCAAAAAGCTTGCCAAAACCGACGCTGTCGCCCGAGTGGTGGCGGCGTGTGAGGAGTTGAGCCGATGAAGCACGCCATCAAACACATCCACTTCATCGGGATCGGCGGCTCTGGCATGTCCGGCATCGCCGAGGTGCTGTGCAATCTCGGCTACCAGATCTCCGGCTCCGACCTGGCCGACAGTGCCACGCTCAAGCGCCTGGCCTCGCTCGGCATCAAGACCTTCGTCGGTCATGCGACGGCCCACATTGCCGGCGCCGACGCCGTGGTGACGTCCACCGCCGTGCAGGGCGACAACCCGGAGGTGCTGGCGGCACGCGAGAAGCGCATCCCAATCGTGCCGCGCGCCGTCATGCTGGCCGAGCTGATGCGCCTGAAGCAGGGCATTGCCATCGCCGGCACGCACGGCAAGACCACCACCACCAGCCTGGTGGCCAGCGTGCTGGCCGAAGCCGGGCTGGACCCGACCTTTGTCATCGGCGGGCGGCTCAACAGTGCCGGCGCCAATGCCCGCCTGGGCAGCGGCGAGCACATCGTGGTCGAGGCCGACGAGTCGGATGCCTCCTTCCTCAACCTGATGCCGGTGATGGCGGTGGTGACCAATATCGACGCCGACCACATGGAGACCTACGGTCACGACTTCGGCCGCCTGAAAAAAGCCTTCATCGATTTCCTGCACCGCATGCCGTTCTATGGCACAGCGATTCTGTGCACCGATGACGCGGCCATCCGCGAGATCGTGTCCGAGGTTGCCTGCCCGATCACCAGCTATGGCTTCGACGAAGGCGCCCAGGTGCGTGCCATCCATGTGCGTGCGGTCGACGGCCAGATGCATTTCACTGCGCAACGGCGCAACGGTGTGGTGCTGCCCGACCTGGAGGTGGTGCTCAATCTGCCGGGCCGCCACAACGTGCTCAATGCGCTGTCGGCGATTGCGGTGGCGGCCGAGCTCGATATTCCGGATGCTGCGCTGCTCAAGGCGCTGGCCGAGTTCAAGGGCGTGGGCCGACGCTTCCAGCGCTATGGCGAGGTGCCGGTCAAACCCGAGAACGGCGGCGGCAGCTTCACCGTGATCGACGACTACGGCCATCACCCGGTGGAGATGGCGGCCACGCTGGCGGCGGCGCGCGGTGCCTTCCCCGGGCAGCGCCTGGTGCTGGCGTTTCAGCCGCATCGCTACACGCGCACGCGCGACTGCTTCGAGGATTTCGTCAAGGTGATCGGCGAGGCCGATGCCGTGCTGCTGGCCGAGGTCTATGCCGCCGGCGAGGCGCCCATCGTGGCAGCCGACGGCCGTGCCTTGGCGCGCGCCCTGCGCGTGGCGGGCAAGGTGGAGCCGGTGTTCGTGGACGACATCGCCGCCATGCCGCAGGCCATCGTCGACAACGCGCGTGGCGGTGATGTGGTGATGTGCATGGGCGCCGGCTCGATCGGTGCCGTGCCGGCCAAGGTGGTGGAGTTGCAGGCAGACAAGCAAGGGAAGACGGGCGCGGCCCGCAGGACGTGAGAGAAATGGGTGAAATGAAAGTCAATCTGGGAAAAGTCGCGGTGCTGATGGGCGGCGCATCCGCCGAGCGCGACATCTCGCTGATGTCGGGCGGCGGCGTGCTCAAGGCGCTGCGCGAGCGGGGCGTGGACGCCCATGCCTTCGATCCGGCCGAGCGGGATCTGAGCGAACTCAAGCGCGACGGCTATGCGTGCTGCTTCATCGCCTTGCACGGTCGTTTCGGCGAAGACGGCACGGTGCAGGGTGCGCTCGAATTGCTGGGCATCCCCTACACCGGCTCGGGCGTCATGGCCTCCAGCATCGCCATCGACAAGGTCATGACCAAGCGCATCTGGCGATCGGAAGGCTTGCCGACGCCGGCCTGGAAAGAAGTGGCGAGCGCCGACGCCACGCGTGCGGCCTTCGCCGAACTCGGCGCGCCCATGATCGTCAAGCCGGCGCGCGAGGGCTCCTCCATCGGTCTGACCAAGGTGATGTCGGTCGATGAGTGCGACGCGGCCTATGCACGAGCGGCGCAGGAGGACGAGCAGGTGCTGTGTGAGCAGTTCGTCAGCGGCGACGAGGTGACGGCGCCGGTGCTGGGCACGGGGGCCCAGGCGCACGCCTTGCCGGTGATCCGCATCGTGGCGCCCGGCGGCAACTACGACTACCAGAACAAGTACTTCACCGACGATACGCAGTACCTGGTGCCCTGCGGCCTGCCCGCCGGCGAAGAGGAACACATCCAGCAACTGGTGCTCAAGGCGTTTACCGTTCTGGGCTGCCGCGGCTGGGCGCGTGCCGACGTCATGATCGACGCCCGCACCCGCCAGCCCTATCTGCTGGAGATCAACACTGCGCCCGGCATGACCGGGCACTCGCTGGTGCCGATGTCGGCGCGTGCCGCCGGCATCAGCTACGAAGACCTCTGCGTGCGGCTGCTGCAGGCTGCCACGCTCGACCACCCGCAGGAGCGTGCATGACCCACAACCTGCCCGCCCCCCTGGACGTCAAGCTCATGAACCTGACCAGCAGTTTGCTGCTGGCCGCGTTCGTGCTGCTGGCACTGGGGGCGCTGGCGGGTTGGGTCAAGGCGCACCCACTGTTCGCCATTCGTGGCGTGACGGTGGCGGGCGACGTCAACCACAACAATGCGCTCACGCTGCGCGCCAATGTGGCGCCGCAGTTGCGCGGCACCTTCCTCACCATCGATCTGGCCGCCGCACGCCAGGCTTTCGAAGCCATGCCCTGGGTGCGCCAGGCCGTGGTGCGGCGCGAGTTTCCCAACCGGCTCAAGGCCATCCTGCAGGAGCACCAGGCCGTGGGCTACTGGGGGGCGGAGGGCGACTCCACCCTGATCAACAGCTTCGGCGAGGTGTTCGAGGCCAATGTGGACGAGGTCGAGCAGGACGAGCTGCCGCGCCTGGACGGCCCGCAGGACCAATCGGCCCAGGTGCTGGCCATGTACCGCGCCTTGCAGCCGCTGTTCGAGCGGCTGGAACTGTCGATCGACGAGCTGGAACTCACCGGCCGCGGCAGCTGGCGCGCCAAGCTCGATGCCGGGGCGCGGATCGAGCTCGGGCGCGGCACGGAAGACGAACTGGTGGCGCGCACGCAGCGCTTCCTCGGGACCCTGACGCAGGTGACCTCGCGCTATGGCCGTACGGTCACGGCGCTGGAGGCGGCCGACCTGCGTCATCAGGAGGGGTATGCCGTTCGGCTGCGCGGTGTCAGTACCGTGCTGTCGGAGGCGCAGAAGGCGCAGAAAAAGTAGAGAGCAACAAAGACACACAGGACCGCATATGGCAAAAGAGTACAAAGACCTGGTTGTCGGGCTGGACATCGGCACCGCCAAGGTGATGGCGGTAGTGGCCGAGGTGCTGCCCAATGGCGAACTCAAGCTCGCCGGCTTGGGCATTGCCCCGAGCAACGGCTTGAAGCGCGGCGTGGTGGTCAACATCGACGCCACGGTGCAGAGCATCCAGCAGGCCCTGAAAGAGGCCGAGCTGATGGCCGACTGCAAGATCACGCGCGTCTACACCGGCATCACCGGCAGCCACATCCGCGGCATCAACTCCAGCGGCATGGTGGCGGTGAAGGACCGCGAAGTGACGGCGGCCGACGTGGCGCGCGTGGTGGAGACCGCCAAGGCGATCAACATCTCGACCGACCAGCGCCTGCTGCTGGTGGAGCCGCAGGAGTTCATCATCGACGGCCAGGACGTGCGCGAGCCGATCGGCATGAGCGGCATCCGGCTGGAAGCCAAGGTGCACATCGTGACCGGCGCGCAGAGTGCGGCGGAAAACATCATCAAGTGCGTACGCCGCTGCGGGCTGGAAGTGGAGCAGCTGATGCTCAACCCGCTGGCCTCCAGCCTGTCAGTGCTGACCGACGACGAGAAGGAACTGGGTGTGGCCTGCGTCGACATCGGCGCCGGCACCACCGACGTGGCCGTCTTCACCAACGGCGCCATCCGCCACACGGCGGTGATCCCGATCGCCGGCGACCTCATCACCAGCGACATCGCCATGGCGCTGCGCACCCCGACCAAGGACGCCGAAGACATCAAGGTGGAAAGCGGCTTTGCCAAGCAGCTGCTGGCCGATCCCGAGACCCAGGTGGAAGTGCCGGGCCTGGGCGACCGCGGCCCACGCATGCTCAGCCGCCAGGCGCTGGCCGGCGTGATCGAGCCGCGCATCGAAGAGATCTTCTCGCTGGTGCACCAGGTGCTGCGTGAGTCGGGCTGCGAGGAAGTGCTGTCCTCCGGCATCGTGCTCACCGGCGGCAGTTCCATCATGCCCGGCATGGTCGAGCTGGGCGAGGACATTTTCCTCAAGCCGGTGCGCCGCGGCGTGCCGAAATATTCGAGCGCCCTGTCTGACATGGTGGCGCAGCCGCGCGCGGCCACCGTCATGGGGTTGCTGGAGGAGGCGCGTATGGCGCGCCTGCGTGGCTTCAAGGTGGCACAGAAAAACGGTTCCATGAAAACGGCCATGGGCCGCGTCAAGGACTGGTTCATCGGGAACTTCTGATCATGCAACACAGGATCTGGCTGGCACGAGGAAGTCCCCACCAACGATGGCGGTGTACGGGGCCGCCGCACGCATATGAATTCGAGAGATACCGTAAAGAAATCAAAGGCAACTGCAATACAGGAGAATCAAAATGAGCATCGAAATGATTGAAGACGAAAGCTTCAACCAAGGCACCCAGATCAAGGTGATCGGTGTCGGCGGCGGCGGCGGCAACGCCGTGGAGCACATGATCGCCAGCGATGTGCAGGGGGTTGAATTCATCTGCGCCAACACCGACGCGCAGGCCCTGACGCGCAGCAGCGCGCACAAGGTCATCCAGCTCGGCAACAGCGGGCTGGGCGCCGGCAGCAAGCCGGAGAAGGGGCGTGATGCCGCCGAGATCGCCGAAGATGACATCCGCGCCGCCGTCGCTGGCGCCCACATGCTCTTCATCACCGCCGGCATGGGCGGCGGCACCGGCACCGGTGCGGCGCCCGTGATCGCGCGCGTGGCCAAGGAGATGGGCATCCTCACCGTGGGGGTGGTGACCAAGCCCTTCGACTGGGAGGGCGGCCGCCGCATGACCAATGCCGACAACGGCCTGGCCGAACTCGAAGCCAACGTGGATTCGCTGATCGTGGTGCTCAACGAGAAGCTGCTCGAAGTGCTGGGCGAGGACGTGACGCAGGACGAGGCCTTTGCCCACGCCAACGACGTGCTGAAAAATGCCGTCGGCGGCATTGCCGAGATCATCAACGTGCCCGGCCATGTGAATGTCGACTTCGAAGACGTGCGCACCGTGATGGGCGAGCCCGGCAAGGCCATGATGGGCACGGCCGTGGCCAACGGCCCGGACCGCGCCCGCATCGCCGCCGAGCAGGCGGTGGCCTGCCCGCTGCTCGAAGGCATCGACCTCTCCGGTGCCAAGGGCGTGCTGGTGCTCATCACCGCTGCCAAGGGCAGCCTCAAGCTGTCCGAGTCCAAGCTGGCGATGAACACCATTCGTGCCTACGCTTCGCCGGATGCGCACGTGATCTACGGCACCGCCTACGACGACGAGCTCGGCGACGACATTCGCGTCACCGTGGTGGCCACCGGCCTGTCCCGCCAGGGCATGCGCCGTACCGCGCCGCCGCTGCAGGTGCTGCGCACCGGTACCGACAACGTGCCGTTCCAGGTTCCCACGCTCAGCACCCCGTTGGGCGGTGGCACCGCGCCCGGCACGATGGGCGCCGGCATGATGGCCCCGGGCGCCGCGCCGACCGTGCCTGGCGTGCCGCAGCCGGACTACCAGACCATGGCCACGCCCAGCGTCTGGCGCACCAACCGCACGCAGGCCGCGGCCAAGGTCGATGCGCTGTCTTCCGGTGGCATGGACGACTTCGAGATCCCGGCCTTCCTCCGCAAACAAGCTGATTGAGGATGTTCGCCCCCACGGTCGCCCACTGCGTGTGGCTTCCTGCCCCCCGAGGGGGCAGCGCCCACCTTGGGGCGGCCCGGCGGTGGGCAGTCAAGCTGCTGCGCGGTCCGATCTGAGGCCTGCGATGCTCGCCGTACCCAAGTACGGCTGTGCGTCTCGGCCTCACCTCGGGCCGCTCGCGACGCTTTCCATCCCGTCAATCGTCGGCTATCACACCCATAAATATCCTCTCAGGGCGGGGAAGTGCCTGCCCACTTAAAATCTCGTCCATGCTGCAGCAACGTACCCTCAAGTCCCTGACCCGTGCCGTCGGCGTGGGTCTGCACAGCGGCCAGCGGGTCGAGATCACGCTGCGCCCGGCCCAGCCCGACACCGGCATCGTGTTCCGGCGCGTCGATCTGGCGCAGCCGGTGGACATCCCGGTCTCCGCCATGGCGGTGAGCGATACGCGCCTGGCGTCCACCCTGTCCAATGGCGGTGCCAAGGTGCACACGGTGGAGCACCTGATGTCGGCCTGCGCCGGCCTCGGGATCGACAACCTGTATGTGGACATCACGGCCGAAGAGGTGCCCATCCTCGACGGCTCGGCCGCATCCTTTGTCTTCCTGCTGCAAAGCGCCGGTATCGAGCTGCAGAATGCGCCGCGCCGCTTCATCCGCGTCACCAAGCCGATCGAGGTGCGCGAAGGCCAGGGCGCCGCGGAGAAGTGGGCACGGCTCGATCCGTACCACGGCTACAAGCTCAGTTTCGAGATCGATTTCAGCCATCCGGCGGTGGACTCCACTGGCCAGCGCGTCGAGTTCGACATGAGCATGCACAACTACTCGCGCGACATTGCCCGCGCCCGCACTTTCGGTTTCACCAAGGACGTGGAGATGATGCGCGCCAACGGCCTGGCCCTGGGCGGTGGCCTGGACAACGCCATCGTGATGGACGACTACAAGGTGCTCAATGCCGGCGGCCTGCGCTATGACGACGAGTTCGTCAAGCACAAGATCCTCGACGCCATGGGTGACCTTTACGTGCTGGGCCGCCCGCTGCTGGCCAGCTACAGCGCCTTCCGCTCCGGCCACGCGCTCAACAACAAGCTGCTGCGCGAACTGCTGGCGCGCACCGACGCCTGGGAAACCGTCACCTTCCCCGACGAAAAGCTCGCTCCCAAGGGCTTTGCCCAGCTGGCGCGCGCCTGGTGACATGGCCCCCACGCTCCGCCGTTGCACGGGGCGCTGCCCCCCAAGGGGGCTAACTCGCCTTGGGGCGGCCCGGCGGCGAGTTGTCCGCGAGAGGTAGACCTATGCTGCTGTTTCGCTGGCTCATTCTCCTGCTGCTGCTCGGCGCCGCCGTGTCATTCGCCTTCTACGCCGGCACCGGTCAACCGCGCTACAAGCGCTGGGGTCTGCTCACGCTCAAGTGGACGCTGATGGCGGCAGGCGGCTTCTTTGCCGTGCTGATTCTGGAGCGCATCGCCTAGCGCCCTTCCTGGCGCGCATTCGGGACTTCTCACCAGGCGGATGAGTCACAGCGTTTTGATGAAGTTATGTAAAACATGAGGTGAGCCGGGCTTCTTCCGTGACATGCCGGCGGGAAAGCCCGCACAATCCGATGGCATGAGCTTGCCGAACATGCCGACCCATTTTGTCCAATCCATCTGGCAGATCGTGAAGACCGATCTGTCGCTGTTCAGGCGCTTTCCCCGGCTGGGGCTGGCGGCGCTGGCGATTGCGCTGGTGCCGGCCGCGTATGCCCTGATCTACCTTTCCAGTGTCTGGGACCCGAATGCCAAGACCAGCGATCTGCCGGTGGGTATCGTCAACCTGGACGACGGGTATGACTATCGGGGGCGGGTCACCAATGTTGGCGCGGAGCTGACGACCGAGCTGATCCAGTCCGCCACCTTCGGCTTTCGTTCCATGGAGGATGCGCAGGCCGCACGGCAGGCGGTCAAGTTCGGCGACCTGGCCTTTGCGGTCATCATTCCGAAAGATTTCAGCGCCAACGCCGTACCGGGGACATACGCCGGTGCAGGCAAGGTGACGGTGGTCATGTCGGAGGGCAACAACTACGCGGCTGCCGGTTTTGCGCGGCGCTTTGCGGCGGATCTTGGGCACCAGGTGAACGAGGCACTCAACGAGAAGCGCTGGGAGCAGGTGCTGGTGTCCGTCGACGGCTCAGGCAAGAGTCTGGACATGCTCAAGGGCGGCATGGCCCAGTTGCGTACCGGCGCACAGACCTATGGCGAAGGTCTGGCGCGTTACAACGGCGCGGCAGCGCAGCTGGCGGGCGGCTTCAAACAGGCGGGGGCGAGTATCCGCGCCATGGAGTCCAAGCTGCCGCCCGAGGCCGAACTCCAGATGCTCAAGAACGGAACCCAGCGCCTGGCCCTGCGTCAGCGCGAAATGGGTGAAGGGCTGGAGCAATTGCAGGCCGGGGCACGCAAACTGACCACCGGGGCGACCCAACTGCAGGAGGAAACCTCCGGCCTTCCCTTCATTGGCGAAAAAATTGCCACTGGCGCCGGTGAGCTGGCCGCTGGCGGCCAGCAGTTGACGGACGGCTTGACCACGGCACTCGATGCCAATGCGCGTCTGACGCGTGGCGCAAGCAAAGTGGAAGAAGGAACTGGCAAGCTGGTGGAAGGCGCCAGCGCTTTGGGCGAAGGCCTGCGGACCTTGACCGAGAAGCTGCCGGAGGATGCACGCCTGGAGGCCTTTGCCAAGGGCGGCGAGGAGCTGGTGCGCGGTGCGGCCAAGTTGCGTACCAGCATTGATCTGGTGGAATCGGCGCTGCCGGCGACATTGGATCAAGTGGATGGCAGCGCGCGCGGCCTGGCCGATTCGGTGGAGCCGGCGCTGGAGGTGCTGGCGCCGGTGGCCAACAACGGCAGCGCCTTCGCACCCAACATGATTGCCATGGCCCTGTGGCTGGGCGCGGTGATGGCACTCTATCTGTTCAACGTGCGCGTGCTCGCTGCCGAAAACGCCGGCGCACCCACGCTGGCCAAGACACTGGGCAAGTTTGCCGT
Source organism: Curvibacter sp. (assembly GCA_031426755.1). Taxonomy (GTDB): domain Bacteria; phylum Pseudomonadota; class Gammaproteobacteria; order Burkholderiales; family Burkholderiaceae_C; genus Hylemonella. The sequence continues at coordinate 19,480 of JASJPI010000012.1, read as the reverse complement.
GCCGGCCTTGCTGGTGCTGGCACAGACCTTCCTGACTTTCCTGATGCTGGTCTTCGGGCTGGGCATTGCCGTGCCGGACTACCTGAGTTTTTCGCTGTCCATGATCACGGCGGGGCAGGCGTTCCTGGCCATCGTCTTCCTGCTGTTGCGGGCGCTGGGTGAGGCCGGCAAGCTGATCGTGATTCTGCTGCTCACATTGCAACTGGCAGCCGGGGGCGGCGTGATGCCGATTGAACTGACGGCTGATTTCTTCCAGGCCGTGCATGGCTGGTTGCCGTTCACCTGGGTCGTCAAGACCTTCCGTGCCAGCCTGTTCGGTGCCTTTGACAATGGGTGGGTGTTGGCTTGGCTGGAGGTGATGCTGATCGGCGCGCTGGCGCTGCTGCTGGCCAGCCTGGTGCGGCGCTGGCAGATGGTGGCGACCGTGGACTACAAGCCCGGCATCGAGATCTGAGGCCGCTGCTGGTCAGCGGCTGCGTCCGGCACGGTACATGCCGCTGGTCTTGCGTGCCAGGGGGGTGGCCTTGGCCAGCTGGGCCATGGATTGACCGGCATGGGCATGGGTGATGGCCAGACCCAACGCGTCAGCCGCGTCCGGCCCGGGCAGGCCGGGCAATTTGAGCAGGCGTTTCACCATTTCCTGCACTTGGGATTTCTGCGCGCGGCCATGGCCGACCACGGCCTGCTTCATCTGCAGTGCGGTGTATTCGGCCACCGGCAGGTCGCGCGTGACCAGGGCGCTGACGCAGGCGCCGCGCGCCTGGCCCAGCAGCAGGGTGGATTGCGGGTTGACGTTGACGAAGACGATCTCCACCGCAGCCGTCTCGGGCTGGTAGCGCGCGATCACCTCGTGGATGCCTTCGAACAGCACCTTCAGACGCGCCGGCAGCTCGCCCTGCGCCAGGTGCATGGTGCTGATGGTGCCGCTGGCCACATAGCTCAACTGGTGGCCGGCGACGTCGATGATGCCGAAGCCGGTGGTGCGCAGGCCGGGGTCGATGCCGAGGATTCTCATACGGGCCCCATCATGGCAACTCGGCATTCCACAGCCGTGTGGCGATCACCGCCGAGCGCTCGGCCAGGTAGCTGGAGTTGGGCAGCTTCTCAAAGTACTTGGGGCGCGGCAGCATCACCGCCAGCCGTGCCGCCTCCAGCGGTGTGAGCCGGGCTGCCGGCTTGCGGAAGTAGTGCTGCGCGGCGGCTTCGGCACCGAACACGCCCTCGCCCCATTCGACGTGGTTGAGGTAGATCTCCAGGATGCGCCGCTTGCTCAGCAGGCGCTCCAGCAGAAAGGTCAGCACGAACTCCTGCCCCTTGCGCAAGAAGGTGCGTTCGCCCGAGAGAAACAGGTTCTTGGCCAACTGCTGCGTGATGGTGGAGCCACCGACGATCTTGGGCGGCTTCACCACCTTGGCGCCATTGGCCGCTTTCTTCGCCGCCAGCGCCTCGGCCCGGGCGTTCTTCTGCCAGGCTTTCTCCAGCGCGTCCCAGTCGACGCCGTCGTGGTAGGTGAAGCCGTCGTCCTCCGAGGCGATCACCGCGCGCTTGAGGTGGTCGGAGATGTCGGCATAGTCCACCCACTGCTGGCGCCAGCGCAATCGGTCTTTCTCGTTCAGGATGCGCCAGGCTTCGGAACGCTCGAAGGCGGTGGACTGCGGATTGACGGCCACCATCAAGGCGATGCGCGCCACGAAGAACAGCTGCAGCGCCAGCAGCGCGGCAGCCAGCAGGAGGGTCCAGCGCAGCAGGCCTTTCATCGCTGTGACGCCGGCGCGCTGATGCGGGTTTCCAGGGTCTGGTCGCGCGTGAAGCGAAAGCGCGACACCACCACGATCTGCTCGGCCTGACGGCGCATCGCCTGGCTGAACGCGCCGAAGGGACCGGCGCTCTTGGCAATGGCCTGGGCACGGCGGTCGAGCGTGCGGTTGCCCGAACTCTCCACCACCTCGGTGGCGAGCACGCGACCGTCATGGTTGACGGTGACCACCATGGTCAGCTCGCCGTAGAGCTTGCGGCCGCCGGCCTCGGGAAAGTTTTCCGTGCCGCGGTCCTCAATGCTGCGACGCAGCTGGTCGTAGTACAGCGCATAGACCTCTTCGCGCGTGGCCGGGCTGACGTAGCGCTTCTTGGGGCGGGCGTTTTCCTGGTTGATGCGGCGCTCGATCTCGGCCAGCAGCTTGATCAGCTGGCGGCGCTTGTCCTCGCGCGCGGCCAGCTCGGAGGCATCGCTGGGCTGGATCGGGTCGGTCTTGGGCAGGGCGGCGATCTGCTTCTTGATCTGGCTCAGCAGCAGGGCTTGCTGCTGCTGCATGGCTTGCAGCTTGCGCTGGGTTTCTTCTTCCAGTGTCTCGCCGCTGTCGCTGAACAGGGCTGAGGGCAGGGGGCTGGTGGCGCGGCCGCGCTCAGCCTCGCCGCCACCGGCCATGGTGGCCTGGGCGATGGCACGGGCCTTGTCGGGTTTCTCATTTGTGCGGGCGTTGACCAGCACCACTTCCAGCGGCGTGTCCTCGAACACCCGGTTGAAGGCTTCGGGGTCGACGATGCGCACCGTCAGCAAGACCGCATGAACGGCCACCGAAATGCCGAGGGCAAGCTGCAAAGGGCTGAGGGCGCGCAGGTTCACGGAGCAGAATTATCGCCCGCGGCGGGCTCGGCCTCGTTGAGGTCCACGGCGATCTCGATCGGGCCGGCGGCCAGGTGCTCGGCCTCTTCTTCCTCGGCATCTTCCTCGGCCACGGCCTCAGGCGCGGTGTCGAGCCGCTCGATCACGGTGCCCTTCACATCGAGCGCCACCTCGTCGATCTCGCCCAGCTTCACGCGCACCTTGGCGCCGCGCGGCAGGTCCTGCGCACCGAGCACCGGCAGCACCAGCGGCAGCTCGTCGGCGCGCGCCATGTTGTCCTTGAACACGGTGGCTACCAGTTCGGTGATGCCGTGCTGCTGCACGTATTTCAGCGTCCAGAAACGCTCGATGGCGCCCTGGTAGCCGTTGTAGGCGCTGTAGGCGGCATCGAAACCGGAGACGATGGAGAACAGGTCGGCGTCCTTCGGTTTGAAGGGTGCGGCCAGCGGGGCCGTTTTGCCATGGCGCGCGCAGGCAATGATCTGCCACTGGTTCACCAGATCGGTGTAGCGGCGCAGCGGCGAGGTGCTCCAGGCGTAGCTCTTGACGCCGATACCGGCGTGCGGCAGCGCCTTGGTGCCCATGCGCACCTTGACGCCCGGCGCCAGGGACGCCTGGCTGCGGTAGATGCCGGGCACGCCGTGCTCGGCCAGCCACTGGCCCCAAGTGCTGTTGGCCAGGATCATGGCCTCGGCCACCATCAGGTCGAGCGGGGCGCCGCGCTGGCGCGTGCCGATCTGCACCTGCTCGTGGCCGGTCGGCTCGGCGCCGTTGTTACCGACCAGTTTAAAGGTGTAGTCCGGCCGGTTGAAGGTCTCGGGCTTGCCGCGCACCACCTCGCGCTGCGCCTTCAGGTGCTGGGCCAGGCGGTATAAAAATGATAGCTGCCCGCGAAGATGCGACACGGGCTGCGTGCCATTTTGATGCTCGAACTCGGGGTTTTGCAGCCACTCGGCCGTGACCATGGTGTCGAGCTGGTCGTGGCGCAGGTTGTGTGCGATCGGCACGCGTTCCAGCCGCGTCTCATGGCCGCGGATCTCCAGCGTGGCCTCGTCCAGCGCCACGTAGAGCGAAACCGCCGGGCAGTCGCGCCCCTCCTGCAGGGTGTAGCGCTGCACCACCTCGTCGGGCAGCATGGTGAGCTTGTAGCCCGGCATGTAGACGGTGGACAGACGCGCGCGGCCGACGTTGTCGATCGCGTCGCCGCGCTGCACCGCCAGGCCCGGCGCGGCAATGTGGATGCCGACCGTCACCGTGCCTTCGCCCAGGCCCTGCACCGACAGGGCGTCGTCGATCTCGGTGGTGGCCGAGTCGTCGATGGAGAAGGCCTGCACCGCGGCCAGCGGCAGCTCGTCGCGAATCTCGGGCGCTTGCAGCGGCGGGAAGCCGTAGCCCTTGGGGAAATTCTCGAACAGGAAACGCCGCCAGTGGAACTGGTAGGGCGAGTCGATGGCGCCGGCCTTTTGCAGCAGGTCCAGCGGCGCGGTGTGGCTGGCGCGCGAGGCCTCGACCACGGCCTTGTACTCGGGCGCGTTCTTGTCGGGCTTGAACAGGATCTTGTAGAGCTGTTCGCGGATCGGTTGCGGACACTCGCCTTTGACCAGGGCGGCGGCCCAGTCCTCGATCTGCAGCTGGAGGACGCGTTTCTTTTCGATGGCGGCCAGTGCCTGCTGGATGATCTCGGCCGGTGCCTTCTTGAAGCGTCCCTTGCCGGCGCGGCGGAAGTAGTGCGGCGCCTCCTGCAGGCGCAGCAGCGCCGCCGCCTGCTGCGGCAGCGTGGGCGGGTCCTGGAAATAGACACTGGCGAGGTCGGCAAAACCGAACTCGTCTTCCGGTGCGAACTCCCAGGCCAGTTCCAGCTCGATACCCTGGCTCAGTGTCTGGGCGGCACCCAGCAACTCGGCCGGGCCGGGCTTCTCGAACTTGAGCAGCACGTTGGCGGCTTTCACCTTGACGCGCTTGCCGGATTCCAACTCGACCTGGATCGAGGCCTCGGCCTCGGACAGGATCCGTCCGGCGAGGAATTTGCCGGCTTCATCAAACAATGCATGCATGGGCGCAATTGTCCCATGCCCCTTATGGCAAGCGGGGAGAGGCGAGCGTTGCATAGTGCAAAAAGCGGCCCCGCGCCAGATGCACGAGGGCGTGAAACGCCGTGGAACCGGCAATGCCTTAGCCACTGGCGTTGCCACCTGCAAGGGGGACTGAGGCCTGCGGCTCCAAGCCTGCCTGGCAGGCTTGGACAGGTCGAAGAGCTGCGGTCTCCGGCCGATGCCCTACGGCGATGAGCGACACGCAGTGCGCGAAGCCTGGGGGTGTGCCCTATTCGGTCAGGTCGAGAAAGGCCAGTACCTCGTCCAGGTAGTCGGGGAAGTCGCTGATGGCGTGGTCACTGCCTTCGAGCAGCCGGATCTGTGCGCCCGGGTAACGGCCCGTCATCTCGCGCCAGTCCAGCACTTCGTCACCCTTGGCAATCAGCGCGTAGTAGCGCTCGGGCCGGGTGAGGGCCGGGCAGTGCAGGGCGCGCAGCTCGTCGACGAACTCGGGGCGGAAGAAAAAGCGTTCTTCGGGGTCGTGCCAGGCAGTCTGCTCGCCGATGTACCTGGCCAGGTCGCGCGCCGGGTGCACAGCCGGGTTGAGCAGGGCGGCGCGGCAGCCGGTCTGCTCGGCCACCCAGGTGGCGTAGAAGCCGCCCAGCGACGAGCCCACGACCGCCATCTTGTCGCGCGGCCAGCCGGCGATGCCCTGCATCACCAGGGCCATGGCCTCGCGCGGCGAGGGCGGCAGTTGCGGGCACCACAGGGTCACTTTGGGGTACTGCGCTTCGATGCGCTGGCGCACCAGCTGCGCCTTGGTCGAGCGGGGCGAGGAGCGGAAGCCGTGCAGGTAAAGCAGATGGGTGGTGGGCATGGTCGTCGGCGGTATGGTGGAACGGCGATCGTAGGCCAAGAGCCGCGGCCCGGGCGACGTCACGGCGCCGCCGGGCCACATGGAGGTCGATATCGCAGGACTGGCGAGCGACGGCGCGCCAGTCGCGGGATAATGGCGCCATGGCTGTCGTATTCGAAAGACCCTCCCTGCCGCAGCGGCTGATGCCGCTGTTTCGTGGCTTTGACGGTCCGCTGGCCTTTGCCGTTTTCCTGCTGGCCTGTGCCGGCATGTTGACCATGTTCTCCTCGGGGTACGACCATGGCACACGTTTTCTGGATCATGGCCGCAACATGCTGATTGCGGGATTCATCATGTTCGTGGTGGCGCAGATTCCACCGCAGCGGCTGATGACGCTGGCCGTGCCGCTGTATGCGCTGGGCGTTTCGCTGCTGATCGCGGTGGCGGTGTTCGGCATCACCAAAAAAGGCGCCAGGCGCTGGGTGAATGTGGGCATCGTCATCCAGCCCAGCGAAATCCTCAAGATCGCCATGCCGCTGATGCTGGCCTGGTGGTTCCAGAAGCGCGAGGGCCAGTTGCGCCCGCTCGACTTCCTGGTGGCTGGCGCCCTGCTGGCGCTGCCGGTGGGGCTGATCCTCAAGCAGCCCGATCTGGGGACCTCCTTGCTGGTGCTGGCGGCGGGTCTGTCGGTGATCTTCTTCGCCGGTCTGAGCTGGAAACTCATCATTCCGCCGGTGTTGCTGGGAATCGTGGGCCTGATCCTGATCGTGGTGTTCGAGCCGCAGCTGTGCGCGCAGGGTGTGCGCTGGCCGGTGCTGCACGACTACCAGCAGCAGCGCATCTGCACCTTGCTGGATCCGACACGCGACCCCTTGGGCAAGGGCTTCCACATCATCCAGGGCATGATCGCCATTGGCTCGGGCGGCGTGTTGGGCAAGGGGTTCATGCAGGGCACGCAGACCCACCTGGAATTCATCCCCGAGCGAACCACCGACTTCATCTTCGCCGCCTTCTCCGAGGAGTTCGGTCTGTTCGGCAACCTGCTGCTGATTGGCGGCTTCATCTTCCTGGTCCTGCGTGGCCTGGCCATTGCACTGGAGGCGCCTACGCTGTTTGCGCGCCTGCTGGCGGGCAGCGTGACCATGATCTTCTTCACCTACGCCTTCGTCAACATGGGCATGGTCAGCGGCATTCTGCCGGTGGTGGGGGTGCCGCTGCCGTTCATCAGCTACGGTGGTACCGCCATGGTGACGCTGGGCATGGGGCTGGGCATCCTGATGTCGATCGCCAAGTCAAAGCGGCTGGTTCAGTCATGAACGATGCTCACCCCCAGGCTGTGCAAAGGGCGTGTCGCTGCACCCCCCCTTGCAGGGGGCGCACCAGCGGCCCGGCAAAGCCGGCTCCGCGGTGTCCCGCGGCTGGCTTGGCGTGTTTTGGTCTTTTGTGGGCGCTAAGCTGCGCTGGATGATGACAAACTCTTTGTTTCCAGTCGCCGTGGTCGGCGTTGGCAACATGGGCGGTGCCATGGCGGCCAATCTGCTGGCGCGCGGCTGGCCGGTGCATGTGTGCGACCTGGTGCCACGACGGGTTCGCGATTTGGAGTCCTTGGGGGCGTTGGGCCATGAGAATGCCGCGCAGACCGTTCTCAACTGTGTTGCACTGATTGTCTGCGTGGTCGATGCCACCGAATGCGAACAGGTGCTGTTCGGCCCGAACGGGGCGGTCGCTGCGATGCAACCCGGTCAGTTGGTGCTGTTGTGCCCGACCATCGCGCCCGAAGACACCGAGGCGCTGGCGCAGCGGTTGGCCGAGCATGGCATGGCGGTGCTTGATGCGCCGATGTCAGGGGGGCCTGCCCGGGCGCGCGACGGCAGCATGAGCCTGATGGTGGCCGGCGCCGACGACGTGTACCGGTGTTTCGCGCCCTTGCTCACGGCACTGTCGTCCCGGGTTTTTCGCATCAGCCCCCGCGTGGGCGACGGCGCGCGCACCAAGCTGGTCAACAACCTGCTCGCCGGCATCAATCTGGTGGGGGCCGCCGAAGTGCTGGCCATGGCACGCACCATGGGCCTGGACGCCGGGCGCACGCTGGATGTGATCGAGCAGTCCAGCGGCCAGAGCTGGATCGGCTCCGACCGCATGCGCCGGGCCATTGCCGGCGACTACGTGCCGCGTGCCCATATGACGCTGCTGGAGAAGGACACGCGGCTGGCGGTGCAGGCCGCCACCGCCGCGGGTTTCGACGGGCCCTTGGGTGCACGGACCGCAGCCGTGTTCGCCAGTGCCAGCGCCGCCGGCCTGGCCGAACTGGATGACGCTGCCGTGCTGCAGTGGCTCGAAGACCGGCGCCGCTAGCCCCCACGTCGCGCCGGGGGATCGGCGCGGCCTAAAATGAACCCATGATTTCCCGCGAACCCACCCTGGAGCGCCTGGCCATTGCCAGGGATCTGCTGCTCACGCCCTTCGGGCTTGACGAGTCCCACCTCAAGCGCGCGCTGGCCGAAATCCGCGCGCACCGGGTGGACGACGCCGACCTGTATTTCCAGTACACGCGCAGCGAGGGCTGGAGCTTGGAGGAGGGGATCGTCAAGACCGGCTCGTTTTCCATCGATCAGGGCGTGGGCGTACGTGCCGTCAGCGGCGAGAAAACCGCCTTTGCCTATTCGGACGACATCTCCGAAGCTTCGCTGCTCGATGCCGCTCATACCGTGCGTACCATCTCCAGCGCCGCCAAATCGACGCGTGTGAAAGCCGGGACACCCAAGATCGCTTCGGCGCGCTCGCTCTATCCGGGCATGGACCCGATTGCAACGCTCGACAGCACTGCCAAGGTCAAGCTGCTCGAAACCGTGGAGCAGCTGGCACGCGCTCGCGATCCGCGCGTGGTGCAGGTCATGGCCGGTCTGGCCGGTGAATACGATGTGGTGCTGGTGGCGCGTGCCGATGGTACGCTGGCGGCCGATGTGCGCCCGCTGGTGCGCCTGAGTGTCACGGTGATCGCCGAGCAGGCCGGTCGGCGCGAGATGGGCTCGTCCGGCGGCGGTGGCCGCTTCGGCCTGGCCTATTTCGATGAAGCCCGCATTCGCCAGTACGTGGACGAGGCGGTGGATGCCGCGCTGACCAACCTCGAATCGCGCCCGGCCCCGGCCGGCGAAATGACCGTGGTGCTCGGCCCCGGCTGGCCCGGCGTGCTGTTGCACGAGGCCATCGGCCACGGGCTGGAAGGCGATTTCAACCGCAAGGGCTCGAGCGCGTTTTCCGGCCGCATCGGCCAGCGCGTGGCGGCCAAGGGCGTGACGGTGCTGGACGACGGCACCATCGTCGACCGGCGCGGCTCGCTCAACGTCGACGACGAAGGCAACGCCAGCCAGCGCAACGTGCTGATCGAGGACGGCATCCTCAAGGGTTATATGCAGGATGCCATGAACGCGCGCCTGATGAAGGTGCGGCCCACCGGCAACGGCCGGCGCGAGAGCTATGCCCACATCCCGATGCCGCGCATGACCAACACCTACATGCTGGGTGGCGACAAGACCCCCGAGGAGATCGTGGCCAGCATCAAGAAGGGGCTGTACGCCACCAATTTCGGCGGCGGCCAGGTGGACATCACCTCCGGCAAGTTCGTCTTCTCTGCCAGCGAGGCCTACTGGGTGGAAAACGGCAAGATCCTGTATCCGGTCAAGGGCGCCACCATCGTCGGCAACGGCCCCGATGCGCTGACGCGCGTGACCATGATCGGCAACGACATGCAGCTCGACAGCGGCGTCGGCACCTGCGGCAAGGAAGGCCAGAGCGTGCCGGTGGGCGTGGGGCAGCCGACGCTGCGCATCGATGGCTTGACAGTAGGCGGTACGGCGTAGGGGTGGTTGAACACCCCCAGGCTCCGCTCACTGCGTTCCGCTTCGCCACCCCCCCCCTTGCAGGGGGCAACGCCAGTGGCCCGGCATAGCCGGTTCCACGGCGTTTCCCGCTTAGATCGCTTCATGCGTCCGTGTTGCGTTATGGATGGCGGATCCACGGGCCGGGACCTGTGCTATATTGCAGCCATGGTTTCGACCCGTTCTTACTTTTTTGGCTACTTTTGGTTCTCAAGCGCCGTCGGCGGAAGAGAGTTCTGAACGTACCCACAAGAAACGTACCGAATTCCACCAAACCGCCGGCCAGTCCGGCGGTTTTTTTTTGACCAGATCACTCAGCAAATCCCGAGGACAAGGAGCGACACGATGACTGCCAAAGCACAACCCACCAGCACCGATGCCTGGTATGCCCATCCCGGTGACAAGACCAGCCGCACCGACGACGAACGTATCAAGGACATCACCGTGTTGCCCCCGCCCGAGCATCTGATCCGCTTTTTCCCCATCCAGGGAACGCCCGTGGAGAGCCTGATCTCCCACACCCGCCACGCCATCCACAACATCATGCACGGCAAGGATGACCGCCTGCTGGTCGTCATCGGCCCGTGCTCCATCCATGACCCGGCTGCCGCGCTCGAGTACGCACGTCGTCTGAAGGCGCAGCGCGAGAAGTACAAGGACACGCTGGAGATCGTCATGCGCGTGTACTTCGAAAAGCCGCGCACCACGGTGGGCTGGAAGGGGTTGATCAACGACCCCTACCTGGATGAGAGCTACCGCATCGACGAGGGGCTGCGCATCGCGCGCCAGCTGCTGATCGAGATCAATCGCCTGGGCCTGCCGGCCGGCAGCGAGTTCCTCGACGTGATCTCGCCGCAGTACATCGGCGACCTGATCTCCTGGGGCGCCATCGGCGCGCGCACCACCGAGAGCCAGGTGCACCGCGAACTGGCCTCCGGCCTGTCGGCCCCGATCGGCTTCAAGAACGGCACCGACGGCAACATCAGAATCGCCACCGACGCCATCCAGGCGGCGGCGCGCGGCCACCACTTCCTGTCGGTGCACAAGAACGGCAAGGTCGCCATCGTCCAGACCAACGGCAACAAGGACTGCCACGTCATCCTGCGCGGCGGCAAGGCGCCGAACTACGATGCCGCCAGCGTCACGGCGGCCTGCAAGGAACTGGAGGCCTCCAAACTGCCCGCCACCTTGATGGTGGACTGCAGTCACGCCAACAGCAGCAAGCAGCATGAGAAGCAGCTCGATGTGGCACGCGACATCGCCGCCCAGATGGCGGGCGGTTCGCGCCACATTTTCGGCGTGATGGTGGAGAGCCACCTGCATGCCGGCGCACAGAAGTTCACGCCGGGCAAGGACGAGGCCTGCAAGCTGGAATACGGCAAGAGCATCACCGATGCCTGCCTGGGCTGGGACGACTCGCTGGAGGTGCTGGAAACCCTGTCCGGCGCGGTCAAGGCACGCCGGGAGCGTTAAGGCGTACCGGCCTTGTCGATCATGGCCTTGGCCCAGTTCTGGGCTTCGGTCATGGTTTCAAAGGTCTGGAACGGCCGGCCGGCAGCGGCAAAGATCTTGGCGAAGTGGGGGGCCATGAATTGGCCGCCCTCGACCTCCGGGCCTATGACATAGGCCGTAGCCACCGGGGTGAAGTGCGGCGGCGCTTGGCGGATCAGTTCGGCGTAGCGCTGCAGACCATCCGGCGTGGCCAAGGCGCTTTTGCGCACGGTGCAGATGCTGACCCAGGGACCGCTCGGTTGAAGCGCCTGCAGGAAATTCGACTGCGCCACCGCCAAGCAATCTGCCAGTTCCTTGTTGAAAGGCCCGGTCGACTCGTAATGCAGCAGATTGCCGTCCATCCACATGTCCACCTGCCCGTGCGGGGCGAACGGCGTGACTTTCACCTGGGCTGTGCTGCTTTTGGGTGGTGTGTCGGAAGTCATGGTCTGTCCTCTGAGACAAACAAAGAATCAAACGGAAGCCATTTTCATCTTATCGGCATCTTCGCTCGCTTCCCGCATTAGGGCAAGCGAGCATGACCGGCGGCGCTCAGGGGCTCGCGGGTTACAAGGCCTGCAGCAGCTTGAGGTGGATGCCGCCAAAGCCGCCGTTGCTCATGCACAGGATGTGATCGCCCGCTTGCGCACTGGCGACCACCTGGTGCACCAGATCATCGATCGTGTCCGACACCTGCGCCCGCTCTCCCATCGGGGCCAGGGCCTCGCACGCATCCCAGCCCAGGCCGCCGGCATGGCAGAAGGCCAGGTCCGCATCTTCCAGGCTCCATGGCAGTTGTGCCTTCATGGTGCCCAGCTTCATGGTGTTGGAGCGCGGTTCGAACACGGCCAGGATGCGGCTGTCCGGTCCGACCTTGCGGCGCAGGCCGTCGAGCGTGGTGCGAATGGCGGTCGGGTGATGGGCGAAGTCGTCATAGACCGTGATGCCATGGACGCTGCCGCGCACCTCCATGCGGCGTTTGACGTTCTGGAAATCGCCCAGCGCGCGTGCGGCCACCGCAGGCGCCACACCGACATGCTCGGCTGCGGCGATGGCGGCCAGTGCATTGAGCTGGTTGTGCACGCCGGTGAGTGCCCACTCCACCTTGGCAACGGGATGCCCTTGTTGCAGTACTTCAAAATCATGCGGTTCACCACGGGCGGAAAAATCGCTCACCGCCGCGCCGAAGCTGCGTACCTCGCTCCAGCAACCGGCGTGCAGCACGCGGGCCAGGCTCTCCTCCAGGCCGTTGACCACGACACGCCCTGAGCCGGGCACGGTGCGCACCAGGTGGTGAAACTGGCGCTCGATGGCAGCCAGGTCGTCGAAGATGTCGGCGTGGTCGAACTCCAGGTTGTTGAGCACGGCGGTGCGTGGCCGGTAGTGCACGAACTTGCTGCGCTTGTCGAAAAAGGCAGTGTCGTATTCGTCGGCCTCAATCACGAACAGCGGGCGCTGATCGGCCGGCGTCTTGGCGTGGGGACGAACTGGCGCACCAAGACGGGCCGACACGCCGAAATTCATCGGTACGCCGCCGACCAGAAAACCCGGCTGCAGGCCGGCCGCTTCCAGGATCCAGGTCAGCATCGAGGTGGTGGTGGTCTTGCCGTGGGTGCCGGCCGCCGCCAGCACATGGCGACCCTGCAGCACATGCTCGGCCAGCCACTGCGGGCCGCTGGTGTAGGGCAGGCCGGCTTCCATGATGGCCTCCATCAGCGGGAATTTCGGGCTGCCGTCGGCTTGGCGGGCGCGACTGACCACATTGCCGATCACGAACATGTCGGGCTGCAGCGCCAGTTGCTCGGCACTGAAGCCCTCGATCAGTTCGATGCCGAGGGCACGCAGCTGGTCGCTCATCGGCGGGTAGACGCCGGCATCGCAGCCGGTGACCTTGTGGCCCGCCTCGCGGGCGAGGGCGGCCAGTCCCCCCATGAAGGTGCCGCAGATACCGAGAATGTGAATGTGCATCGCCCGATTCTAGGGGGTGGTTGCAGGTGTCCTTGCGGCCTTCCGGGGATCAGGCGCAGGTGCACAATACCCTTGGCATGAGCAAACAGGAAATTGCCGCTGCGGCGGCGCAGATGGTGGTGGAAGAAGGGCTGGAGTACGGGCCGGCCAAGCGCCGCGCCGTGCGTCAGCTCGGCCTGCCGCAACGCACGTCCCTGCCCGACAATGATAAGGTAGAGGATGCGGTACGCGAGTACATCGCCGTGTTTTGTGCCGATACGCAACCGGCGGAGTTGCTGGCGCTGCGCCGGCTGGCACTGCACTGGATGGAGCGGCTGGCGGCGTTTCGGCCCTACCTGAGTGGCGCGGTCTGGCACGGTACGGCAACCCGGCTGTCAGATATTTACCTGCAGTTGTTTTGCGATGATGAAAAATCGGCGGAAATCGCCCTGATCGACATGGGTGTGGCTTATGAGCCGCGCACTGTGACCGGCTTCCATCACGAGCCAGTCGAGGTCCTGAGTCTGCACGCCTGCTGCCCGGAACTTGGGGAGATGGTGGGAGTTCATCTGATGATCCACGACCTTGATGACTTGCGCGGTGCGTTGCTGAGGGATGCGAAGGGGAGGACTCCTCGCGGTGATTTGGCGGCTGTTCGTCGGCTTTTGGAAGATGTTGAGTCTATTTAAGGGATTTTTGTGAGCAAGGAAAATAACTTGGGCCCTGCCCGGCGACGCTGGTTATATGCCGCTGTTGCGGCTGCAGCCGGTCTGGGGGGGGCTGGTCTGGCTTGGTGGAAGTTCACGCCCCAGTCGGTCGATGATGGGGCGGTTGCTGCTCTGTGGCAATTGTCTTTTGACACCCCGACGGGGGAGCGGCTGGCGCTGCGAAGCCTGCAGGGGCGTCCCTTGCTGATCAATTTCTGGGCGACCTGGTGCCCGCCTTGTATAGAGGAGTTGCCGTTATTGGATGCCTTTTACAAGGAAAATTCATCTAAAGGTTGGCAAGTTCTTGGTTTGGCGGTGGATAAGGTCGGCCCGGTGCGTGACTTTCTGGTCAAGCAGCCGCTGGCTTTCCCAGTCGCTCTGGCCGGTATGGAAGGTGTCGGCTTGAGCAAATCATTGGGTAATGTCAGTAGCGGCTTGCCATTTTCCGTGGTGCTGGGATCTGACGGCGAGGTCAAAAATCGTAAACTTGGCAAGGTTACCCCGGTCGATTTGGCGCGCTGGCGTGAGTTAAAGTAGGGCCTGTAGCGCATCCTTTATGATGGCGGACGGCAAATGTCCGCCATTTTGTTTTTTGGAATTCCCCAAATTTGGGTGGAAATCGCTTCAGTTCGAAGTAAATTGAAGCAATCTTTTGGAAAGATGTTGGAGATCCCATGGATTTGCGAAAACTCAAGACCCTGATTGACCTGGTGTCCGATTCGAATGTGTCGGAACTTGAAATCACCGAAGCCGAAGGCAAGGTGCGTATCGTCAAGGGAGGCGGTGCCATGGTTCAGGGCTATCCGATGCCTGTTGCGCCGCTGGCGGCCCCCGTGGCTGCCGCGCCGGTAGCGGCAGCACCCGCTGCGCCGGCGCCTGCCGTTGCGCCGGCGGCACCCGTTGCAACCGGTCATACCGTCAAGTCACCCATGGTCGGCACTTTCTACCGCTCGGCCTCGCCCGGCGCCAAGGCATTTGTCGAGCTGGGTTCGGTGGTCAAGGAAGGCGAGACGCTGTGCATCATCGAGGCCATGAAGATCCTCAACGAGATCGAGGCGGACAAGGCTGGCACCGTTACGCAGATCCTGGGCGAGAACGGCCAGGCTGTGGAATACGGCCAGCCCCTGTTCGTGATCGAATAAGGCAAGCCGTCTCATGTTCAAGAAGATTCTGGTTGCGAACAGGGGAGAGATCGCCCTGCGGATTCAGCGCGCTTGCCGCGAACTGGGCATCAAGGCCGTGATGGTCTATTCCGAAGCCGATCGCGAGGCCAAGTACGTCAAGCTGGCCGAAGAGGCCGTGTGCATCGGCCCGGCCCCCTCCGGGCAGAGCTATCTCAACATGCCGGCCATCATCTCGGCGGCGGAAGTCACCGATGCAGAGGCCATCCACCCCGGCTATGGCTTCCTCAGCGAGAACGCCGACTTTGCCGAGCGCGTGGAGCAAAGCGGCTTCCAGTTCATCGGCCCGACGCCCGAATCGATTCGCATCATGGGCGACAAGGTGTCGGCCAAGCAGGCCATGATCAAGGCTGGCGTGCCTTGCGTACCGGGCTCGGAGGGCGAGCTGCCGGATGATCCGGTGCAGATCCGCCGTATCGCCAAGGCCATCGGCTACCCTGTGATCATCAAGGCCGCAGGCGGCGGTGGTGGGCGCGGCATGCGCGTGGTCCACACCGAGGCGGCGCTGGTCAATGCGGTGCAGATGACCAAGACCGAGGCCGGCGCAGCCTTCAACAACCCGGCGGTCTACATGGAGAAATTCCTGCAGAACCCGCGCCATATCGAAATCCAGATCCTGGCCGACAAGCACCGCAATGCCGTCTACCTGGGCGAGCGCGACTGCTCCATGCAGCGGCGCCACCAGAAGATCATCGAGGAGGCGCCGGCACCGGGCATTCCGCGCAAGCTGATCGACAAGGTCGGCGAGCGTTGTGTGGCGGCTTGCAAGAAGATCGGCTACCGCGGCGCCGGCACCTTCGAGTTCCTGTATGAAGACGGCGAGTTCTACTTCATCGAGATGAACACGCGCGTGCAGGTGGAGCATCCGGTCACCGAGATGATCACCGGCGTGGACATCGTGAAGACGCAGATCATGGTGGCGGCCGGCGAGAAGCTGCCGTTCACCCAGCGCGAGATCCAGATCCGCGGCCATGCGATCGAGTGCCGCATCAATGCGGAAGATCCCTACAAATTCACGCCGTCCCCGGGACGCGTCACCATGTGGCACGCCCCAGGCGGACCGGGTGTGCGGGTGGACTCGCATGTCTATACCAACTACTTCGTGCCGCCGAACTACGACTCGATGGTTGGCAAGATCATTGTCCATGGCGACACGCGGCAGCAGGCCATCGCGCGCATGAGTACGGCGTTGGGCGAGACGCTGGTCGAAGGTATCAGCACCAACATTCCGCTGCACCGTGAGCTGATGGCGGATGCCAAGTTCATGACCGGCGGGACCAACATCCACTACCTCGAGGAGTGGATGGGGCGCCACAAGCGCTAGGCAACGACCATGCATGAGCTGAGTCTGCTGTGCCCGCAGGAGCGGGTCGAGGTCCTGAGCGAGGCGCTCGATGCCCTCGATGCCCTGAGCGTCAGCGTCGAGGATGCCGATGCCCAGACCGAGGCCGAGCAGGCCTTGTTCGGCGAGCCCGGCATGCCGCCGCCGCAAGATGGCTGGCAGCGCTCGCGCGTGCTGGCCCTGTACCCGACGCAAGCGGCTGCCAGCGAAGCGGCAGCCCTGCTGCAGGCGCAGGATTTTTTCGACGACTGCCGCCTGGTCGGCATCACTGAGGTGCCCGAGCAGGACTGGGTTCGTCTGACGCAGTCGCAGTTTGCGCCGGTGGAGATCACACCGGACTTCTGGATCGTGCCGACCTGGCATGAGCCGCCGGCACAAGCACGGACCATCATCCGGCTCGATCCCGGCCTGGCCTTCGGCACCGGCACGCATCCGACCACGCGCATGTGCTTGCGCTGGATCGCGCACCATGCCGCCGATCAGGGCCGCCTGGGCCGGGTGCTGGATTACGGTTGCGGTTCGGGCATCCTGGCCATCGGCGCCGCCAAATACGGCGCACGTGAGGTCGATGCGGTCGACATTGATGATGCCGCCGTGACATCCACCATCCTCAATGCGCAAGCCAATGAGGTCGCGCTCAACGCGGGCTTGCCTGATGCGGTCAGCGGCCAGTACCAGACGGTGCTGGCCAATATCTTGGCCACCCCGCTGAAGGTGCTGGCACCTTTGCTGTGCGCCCGGGTGGCGCCGGGTGGTTCTCTGGTACTGGCCGGTATTCTGGAGCGCCAGGCAGATGAGTTGACGCAGGCTTATGCGCCTTATTGCCAATTGGCGGTGAGCGACGCGGAAGACGGCTGGATTCTGATGACGGCCAGCTTCTGATCGGTGGTTCGGGGCTGCGCTCTACAATCCCGACGTCATGAGCCTGATCACCCGTTGCCCTGCTTGCCGGACGATGTTCAAGGTCGTGCCCGACCAGCTTCGTATTTCCGGGGGGTGGGTGCGCTGCGGTCAGTGCGACGAGGTCTTTGATGCCTCGGCGAATCTGCAAGATTCACGGCTGGCCGAAGTATCGCAGCCAGAGCCGGTCGATATTGAACTGGAGATGCCGCAGGTTCCGCTCGACGAACCGTCGGAGCCGCTGGCGGTCCAGGAGCCGCTGGCGCCAGATGATGTCGCACTGGTATCGTCTCAGCCGGGGCTGGATGACATGCCAGCTTGGGAGCCCGCGCTGTCTACGCCTGAAGAGGTGGTGGAAGAATTGGCCGGGACGTTCGAGCCGGGGCTGCCATCCGAGCCCACCGAGCCGCTGGCGCCATCCTTCCTGCGCGAGGCCCCTGATCATGTTGCGCTTGCTCCGAGCCCCTGGCTGCGCTTCGGCTGGAAGCTGGCCGCCGCCTTCTTGAGCTTGACCCTGCTCGTGCAGTGGCTGGTGCATGAACGTGACCGGATCGCGGCTGCCGCACCAGGCTTCAAACCAGTGGTGGAGGTGGTTTGTGTACTGATGCAGTGCCGTGTGACGCCGCTGCGCCAGATTGAATCGGTGCTGATCGACAGTTCCTCCTTCAACAAGCTTCGGGCCGACGTTTACCGCCTGAATCTGACGCTCAAGAATGCGGCTGAAACCGATATTGCGCTGCCCGCCATCGAGTTGTCGCTGACCGACGCCCAGGACCAGGCGCTCATGCGTCGCGTCTTTCCCGTCAGCGAATTGGGCGTGCCTTCCGATGTGCTTGCAGCAGGTGCGGAGTCGTCGGTGTCCCTGGCGCTCGGCATCAAGACCAATGGCAATGCCGAACGGATTGCCGGTTATCGTGTTCTCGCTTTTTATCCCTGAAACTTTTATTCATCATCATGGCATCTCTTATCTGCGGCTCACTGGCTTTTGACACCATCATGAATTTCGAGGGTCGGTTTGCTGAGCAAATCCTGCCCGACCAACTGCACATCCTCAATGTGTCTTTTCTGGTGCCGACCTTGCGCCGCGACTTCGGTGGTTGCGCCGGCAACATTGCCTATGCTCTCAAGGCGTTGGGTGGCACACCGCTGCCGATGGCCACCGTTGGCAACGATGGTGTCGGCTATGTGCATCGTTTGCGCGAACTGGGTATTGCCACGCAGTTCGTGCGCGAGATGGGCGAGACCTATACCGCACAGGCCCTGATCATGACCGACCGGGACAACAACCAGATCACCGCTTTTCACCCCGGCGCCATGATGCAGGCCCATGTGACCCGCATCGAACGCCATCCCGACATCAAGCTCGGCATCATCTCGCCGGATGGCCGTGACGCCATGCTGCAGCATGCCGAGCAGTTCAAGGCGGCAGATATTCCTTTCGTGTTCGACCCGGGCCAGGGCCTGCCCATGTTCGACGGCAAAGAGCTGGCGCGTTTTGTTGAGTTGTCCAGCTGGGTGACCGTGAACGATTACGAAGGCAAGATGCTGTGCGATCGCACGGGCTGGAGCCCGGCCGAGATTTCGCGCCGTGTTCGTGGCCTGATCATTACCCTCGGACACGAGGGGAGCGAAGTCTGGGTCGATGGCCAGAAGACGCTGGTGCCGCCGGTCAAGGCGGTTGACGTGATTGACCCCACCGGTTGCGGCGACGCCTACCGCGGCGGTCTGCTCTATGGCCTGGAGCAGGGCTGGTCGCTGGCACGTTGCGCTGAACTGGGCAACCGTATGGGCTCCCACAAGATTGCACACCGTGGCCCGCAGAACTACACGGTGGATGCCAAGGCCTTTGGCCTGTAAGGTCGACGCGCTCAGTCGGCGTCGGGCGGTGTCAAGCGCTCCCAGTCGGCCGCTGTGACATGGCTGGCCGCAACGCGTAGCTGCTTGCGTCGGGCGGTGTCGCCACGGATCAGCTCGATGGCCGCGCGCGGCACTCTCAGTGTTTTTGACAGCCAAGCCTGCAAGGCAAGGTTGGCCTTGCCGTCCACCGGCGGCGCCTTGAGGCGCACGCGCAAGGCGCCATCATGCCGTCCCTGGATCAGGGTCTGCGGCGCATTGGGCATGACATGGATATCCACGATGACAGCGCCATCCTTCTCGGTGCGCAGGAAGGACTGCTGGGGAACGGTCATGACGGAATGAATGTGACAAAGAAAAAGCCCGATGCCTTGGGAGCATCGGGCTTGAGGCCAAGCCGCTGAATCAGGGCTTGCTGGCCGTGGGGAACGGCCAAGCAGCCTGCGGGTTCAGAGTGGTCTGAGCCGCAGGGGCAGCCGGGGCCGGGGCGGCTTTGGCAGCAGGCTTTTTCGCCGCTTTCTTCGCAGCCGGCTTCTTGGCAGCTTTCTTGGCAGCAGGCTTTTTCGCGGCCGGCTTCTTGGCAGCTTTCTTGGCAGCAGCCTTCTTGGCAGGCGCCTTCTTCGCTACGGCTTTCTTGGCCGGAGCTTTCTTGGCTGCTACCTTCTTGG
>JASJPI010000011.1:0-234460 GCA_031426755.1 Curvibacter sp. | reverse complement strand
CACTCCTTGCGCCTACGCGCTGGTTAGTGTGTTGCATCGACCGGTTGAATCCACCCAGGAAAACGGTGCGTGGATGACGCCCTTTGGTCTGATCGGCAGTGAGCCGCACCTCTGGTTTGATCTTTCCGTCTTGCCCCATCACATCACCAACTTTCAAGCTGGCAATTTCGCCAACTCGCATGCCCGAGTAGAAGCTGACCAATAGCATCACCCGATTGCGCAGTGCATAGCTGCGACCTGCGATGTATGCGAGGACTCTGTTCAGCTCGTCCTGCGTGAGCGTTTTTGCTTGTGCCATGTGTCTTTCTCCTTCTCCAAATAAATACACATAGACAGTTTGTTTTCTTTGGCCCAGAAGTGCAACCGATTGAATGACTTGCACAAACTTCTTGAAAATCAATGCGTTGCGTGCATCGCATAATTTTTTATGTAGAAATCTTTGGCGGTCGCCGCAGCGCTTCATTGCCTTCATCTGTCGCTCTTTCACGACTAAGCTTGCTCTCTGCTCTATAAAGCTCTGCAGCGTGTTTTCTAGTCTCTTCGCTACCTAGCTGTACCCAGCATTGCATTCGCAGCTTGTCGGGCTGATTTGACGTGCTGCTGACGCATAGAACTGATTGACGCTGTGTTACTGAATCTTCAGCCAAAGCAATAGCAATAAAAGGCTTCAACCTCCTTCGCAATATCCAAGTTGTTCAATTCACGCTGAGAGCGAACGACCTTCTGTACAAACGCTCTTTACGAGAACTGATGGAATGGATGACGAGACGATGTCCACGGCATCGTTGTCGGTGTAGCCCACTTGTTTCGTCATGTAGGTGAGCCAGCCATAGCTGTTGCTCAGCGGCTTCACTTCGTTCTTCTTGTAGCCGAAGTCACATCGGCGCCAGGCTGCCAAGATCAGGTCCTCAATCGCGCCAAGTTTCTCTGCTGGAATATTGCCAATCGCGAGATGCAGATGCGTTCGTTTAGCGGTATTCCTGCCCTCGACAGCCACAATCACCAATGGCCGCGCCCAGGCACGCTTGTTCTTGTGCTTACTGGCGTTGCCATACAACGCATCGGTCAGAAGCGCGGTGAAGTACCTAATAGTGCTATTCAGAGTCTCTTCAGTCAGCGCGTGCCAGTACTCGTAGTAGTCATCGCCGTAGTTCTCAAAGCGTCGAACTCTGATCTTTGCCCGTTGCTTCAAGGTGAATGTCACGGCAATTTGCAGATGTTCCGCATATGGTGCAACGCATTCGCGATATGCCTGTTGTAGCGTTTGACCTCTCGTTTTTCCTTCCATGCAGTATTTAGCTCGGTAAAGGAAAGAGCGTCTTTTTCTGCCAATTCTTTGGTCTCGCCATTTGCCGACGGTGCTGACACTAAATAGCTGTATGAGACTTTCCGAAATCGCAGCCCCCGCAGCCCCAAAAACGCCAGACCAGCTGCGTCTGGACACATTGAAAGCCGCCAAAGACCGTGCAAGCCAAAGCTTGACCGCAGAACGGAAGCGACAGCAGGTCGCTAAGGCGCAGCAGAAGCTATCCGCTGTGCAACGCATTCAACCTATCAAACCTCAATAACCAACCGAACCGACGTGCTATCGGTTGTCCAGGCGTGTCCTCGACAACATACTTACCTGTGCTTTAACAACATTCGAAAGGACAAAGCACATGGCAACCGCACTCGCATCTCTCAAGTTCACGTCTGCTAAGAAGCCGTCTCAGCAGTCGCCCGTTCAGCTCCGTCGAAACAAGCTGGTGACCAAGATCGCTGAACAGATTGCGCTGGCAACTGCGCAAGCAGAGGGGCGTGTTTATGCTCCTGTGCGGTTCAAGACCGTTACAGACGAGCATGGCGAGCGCCGCAGCATTGAAGCTACTAAGCGTGTAAAGCAATGGTGGTGGGCTGCTGACAGCGGCAAGCTGGCGCTGACTGTTCGCTACGGCAGTAAGACCCTGGAGTTGGGCGGCAAGGGCAAGAACGCAATTGAGATTGCGTCTGCTGCGCAGCTAGTGCCGACCTTGGAACTGCTGAAAGAGTGCGCAGAAAATGGTGAGATGGACGCCGCTATTGAAGCTGCAGGCAGTGCGCTACGCGCTGGCTTTAACAGGTGACGGAGGAGGCCGCCTGCGACAACGCAGGCGACTTCAAACAGGACGAGCTCGCAGACCCATTACAGAGAGAGTTGTGCGGATGCGTTTGCAGTGCGCATCACGAAGAAGCTCTGAGGAGGCTGTATAGTGCAGAGAAATGGTTCTCTATGAGAGGTTGTCTGAGTCGCTCATGAAATTTCCGATGCTCGTTGCCCCTTGGGTTCGATGCCCTGAGTGCGGTGAATCAATCCAGGTATCAGATAGCCAAGTCATTGGGTATTTCAGTGGCCATCCTGTCTTGTGCTCCAACGGCCATAAAGTGGATGACTGGTGGAAAGCTGCGTGTCGCGAAATTGAAGAGAACTTCATGCTTAATCAAGCATTCGCTTTCCTTGGTGCGCAGACAGTGATCTTTCAAATTGATCTACAGCCAGGAAAGAGAGTCGCATACAAATTTTCCGATTACGAAATTCCTGCTGACGCCCGAATTCTGTACGTGAACTACACGCCGCAGGGCGGAGGATTGTTCCCAGTAGAGCTTCACGGAAATGTTCCGACTCGAAAGCTCATCGGAGACGAAGTCGTTGTATTCCCTGTGCCGCTAGCGCTAGATGTTCCCGCTGTGGAAACGAAAGTGAGTGTGATGGTGAGTTGGGTGCCACGAGCTGCGGATGACGATTCATGGCAAAACCTTACGGATGCGTTTGAGCACTATGCTCAAAACCAATACTCATCAATGGTCGTTCCAGCTAACGTTGCAGTTGAGTCGGCTCTCTCGCGTTTGCTTACAACATATCTTCAGAAGTTCATTGCCAAGGGAAGGGTCGAAGATTTTCTGGAGAATGCGGCCACCTACGGGCATCAACTCAACGTAATCCTTCCTCTGCTGAGCTCTTTGCACTCACTGCCTGCACTTCCTGATCATGTAAGGGGTGTGCTCAATAAATTGCGTAGTCTTCGCAACGAACTCGCGCATACGGGCGTATTGGAGCACCCGCTTGATAAGCGTAGTGCTGCAGAACTTGTATGTGGTGCGCTTTTTGGCTTGCACTACGTGCGCTATGCAAGCAAACTGCTGCAAACCTAGCCTCTACTTAAAGCGGCAGCTTTGGGTGGGAGCTGGGGTCTGATTGCTCAAAGAATCGGCAGAAAAGCGTACTACTATTTCGTACTACATTTTGAAAAAGCGCTTGTATGTCGCATAAAAGCTGAACTGTTTCCTGAGTACAACGTCTTCACACTGCAGGGGTCACATGTTCGATCCATGTATCGCCCACCAAACGAAAATAAAGGACCAGGCAGAAATGCCCGGTCCTTTTTTCTTGTCTGAACGGAGTTGAGCGTGGAACAAGTCGATGGCGTGGTGATCGGGGCGGGTGTCGTTGGGTTGGCCGTGGCGCGGGCCCTGGCGCTGGCCGGGCGCGAAGTGATCGTCGTGGAGGCGCAGACCGCCATCGGCCAGGGCGTGAGCTCGCGCAACAGCGAAGTGATCCACGCCGGCTTGTACTACACGCCCGGCTCGCTCAAGGCGAAGCTGTGCGTGCGTGGCAAGGAATTGCTCTACGCGTTGTGCGCCAGCCATGGCGTGGACCACCGCCATTGTGGCAAGCTGGTCGTGGCCACCAACGAAGCCGAAGTGGCGGCTTTGCGCGGCCTGCAGGACAAGGCAGCGGCCAACGGCGTGCCCGTGCAATGGCTGGACGCGGCGCAAGCCAAGGCGCTGGAGCCCGCGCTGGCATGCACGGCCGCGCTGCTGTCGCCCACCACCGGCATCGTGGACAGCCACGGCTTCATGTTGGCGCTGCAGGGCGACCTGGAGAGGGCGGGCGGCATGGTGGCCCTCGGGTCGGCGGTCGAATCGGCCGTGCTGGGGCAGGGCGGTGCGCCCCATGTGCTGCGGATGGCCGACGGCAGCGAGATCGCTGCGTCCATCGTCGTCAATTCGGCATCGCTGCACGCGTGCGCGCTGGCACGCCACTTCGAAGGCCTGGAGACGCGCCATGTGCCGCAGGAGACCTACGCCAAGGGCAGCTACTACGCCTTGGCCGGCCGCTCGCCGTTCTCGCGCCTGATCTACCCGGCACCGGCCGACGCCTGGCTGGGCGTGCACCTCACGCTGGACCTGGGCGGGCAAGCCAAGTTCGGCCCCGACCTGGAATGGCTGGACACGAAGCAGCCCGAGAGCATTGATTACACAGTGGACCCGCGCCGTGCCGATGGCTTCTACGCCGAGGTGCGGCGCTACTGGCCTGCTTTGCCCGATGGGGCGCTGCAGCCCAGCTACAGCGGCGTGCGGCCCAAGATCTACGGGCCCGGCGAGAAAGCGCCGGATTTCCGCATCGATGGTCCGGCAGCGCACGGTGTGCCGGGCCTGGTCAACCTGTTCGGTATCGAGTCGCCGGGGCTGACCAGCAGCATGGCGATCGGCGAGTACGTCGCCGAAATGCTATCGAAACAGTAGCTTTCAACGTTCGTTGGTAGAGGGCTGGAGGTGTTTTTTGATCGCTTCCGCACTCTGCCGCACCAGTTCCGGGCCGCGGTAGATCAGGCCGGTGTAGATCTGCACCAGGTCGGCACCGGCGTCGATCTTGCTCAGCGCATCTTCGGCACTCAGGATGCCGCCGACGCCGATGATGGGGTAGTCACGGCCGAGTGCGGCACGCAGCTGGCGGATGACGCGGTTGCTCACCGCCAGCACCGGCGCGCCTGACAAGCCGCCAGTCTCCGCCGCATGTTCCAGTCCTTGCACGGCCTCGCGGCTCAGCGTGGTGTTGGTGGCGATCACGCCGTCCATGCCGTGGCGCAGCAGGGTGGCGGCGATCACCTTGACCTGTTCCTCGTCCAGGTCGGGCGCGATCTTCACGAAGATGGGCACGCGCTTGCCGTGTTGCTGCGCCAGCTGTTCACGCTTGGCAGCGATGGCACCGAGCAGGGCGTCCAGCGCCTCGTCGCTTTGCAGCGCGCGCAGGTTCTTGGTGTTGGGGCTGGAAATGTTGATGGTGACGTAGTCGGCGTGCGGGTAGACGCCGGCCAGACCAATCAGGTAGTCGTCGGTGGCCTTTTCAATCGGGGTGGCAGCGTTCTTGCCGATGTTCAGGCCCAGCAGCAGCGGCATGCCGGGCTTGCGACGGAAGGTGGCACGTTGCACGTTGGCGAGGAAGGCGTCCAGCCCGTCGTTGTTGAAGCCCATGCGGTTGATCAGCGCGTTGGCCGACGGCAGGCGGAACATGCGCGGCTTGGGGTTGCCCGGCTGCGCCAGCGGCGTGACGGTGCCGACCTCGACGAAACCGAAGCCCATGGCGCCCAGGCCGTCGATGCAGCGCGCGTTCTTGTCCAGGCCGGCGGCCATGCCGACGCGGTTGGGGAAGCGCAGGCCGGCCAGCGTGACCGGATCATCCACCCGGGGCTGGCTGTAAGTGCAGGCCAGTGGCGTGTTCTGGGTGCGCGCCAGCATGTCGATGGTGACGTCGTGCGCGGCTTCCGGGTCGAGACGGAACAGCAAGGCGCGGGAAAGGGCATAGGGGATCAGAGACATTGGATAATTCCTGCAATTCATCCCATTTTCCCAGATCAATCCAAACAAACACCCTTTTCAGACATGCTTACCCAAGACGAACTCAAGACCCTGGTTGGCCAGGCGGCCCTGCAATACGTGGTTCCCGGCGAAATCGTTGGCGTCGGCACCGGCTCCACGGTCAACAAGTTCATCGATGCGCTGGCCTCGATGAAGGACCAGATCAAGGGCGCGGTGTCGAGCTCGGTGGCCAGCACCGAGCGCCTGCTGGCGCTGGGGATTCCAGTGTTTGACGCCAACGAGGTGGGCGAACTCGCGGTCTACATCGACGGCGCCGACGAGATCGATGGCCGCGGCTACATGATCAAGGGTGGTGGTGCGGCGCTGACGCGCGAGAAGATCGTGGCGGCGCAGTCGCGCCGCTTCGTCTGCATCGCCGACGAATCCAAGCTGGTGCAGACGCTGGGCAAGTATCCCTTGCCGGTGGAGGTGATTCCCATGGCCACGCAGCGCCTGATCCGCCAGTTCGCCGCGCTCGGTGGCACCGCCAAGGTGCGCTTGCAGGGCAGTGAGCCGCTGCTGACCGACAACGATCAGCACATCCTCGATGTGACCGGGCTGAGCATCAGCGACCCGCTGGCCTTCGAGTCCGAGGTCAACCAGTGGCCGGGCGTGGTGACGGTGGGCGTGTTCGCGCACCAGCGCGCCCAGGTCTGCCTGCTGGGCACCAGCAGCGGCGTGAAAACACTGAACTTCTAGGCGCCAGACCGGCGACGGCTCAGAAGGTGATGCCGGCCGGATTGTCCGGATTGACGGCTGGAGCGCGTGGAGAGGGTGATGCCTCGCGCGCGGTCTCAGGCCGAGTGTCGGCAGGGATGGGTTTCGATGGCGGCACCAGCGGCACGGCGGGCGACGGGCGGTACGCCGGCGGCAGTTGCGAGGCCTTGGGGTAGCCGGCCGCGTCAAGGTACTGCGACCACTCCGATTCGGTGTAGCCCTGGAGACGCTGACCGCCGATGGTGAGCAGCGGCAGTGCGGTTTCGCCACTGAGTTTCTGCAGGGCGTCGGCGTCCTGCGGTGTGTTCACGGTGCGTTCGGTAAAAGGAATGCCGCGGCTGACGAGCAAGGCGCGGCCGCTGTCGCACGGAGAGCAGTTGTCGGCGCTGTAGAGCGTGACGGGATAGCGGCTGACGGTCTGACGCAGTTCATAGGGCAGCTCACTGGCGGACGGGTTCTCGCCGCGGCCATCCGCGCCGAGTGCCGTGGCCTTGTCGTTGACGGCGGGTGGCTTGTCGGAGAACGTCACACGACCATCCGGCCCGACGATGCGGTAGATGGTCTGGGATTGAACGGAGGACGCGGCCAGCACCAGCAGGAGACTGGCGACCGCAAGGGTGGCCGGGTGCTGGCGGATCGACCGTTTCATGGTGTGCGGATTCCCTTGGACTAATGGCTCATGCCCTGGTGCCGCAGCAAGGCATCGAGGCTGGGCTCGCGGCCGCGGAAGGCCTTGAACGACTCGATGGCCGGGCGGCTGCCGCCAGCCTCCAGGATGGCTTGCCGGTATTGTCGTCCGGTTTGCACGCTGGGCAAGCCGTCTTTACCAACTGTTTCCTCGAAGGCGGCATAGGCGTCGGCGCTCAGTACCTCGGCCCACTTGTAGCTGTAGTAGCCCGCCGCATAGCCGCCGGCAAAGATATGGCTGAAGGTGTGCGCGGTGCGGCTCCAGCTTGGGGGCTGCAGCACCGCCACTTCGGCGCGCACCAGGTCGAGCAGCGGCATGAAGTCCTGCGCCGGGTCGTGCTCGGTGTGCAGCAGCATGTCGAACAGGGAGAACTCGATCTGGCGCAAGGTCTGCATGCCGCTCTGGAAATTCTTGGCGGCAATCATCTTGTCGTACAGGGCACGCGGCAGCGGCTCGCCGGTCTCGACATGGGCCGTCATGTGCTTGAGCACATCCCACTCCCAGCAGAAGTTCTCCATGAACTGGCTGGGCAGCTCCACCGCATCCCACTCCACGCCGCTGATACCCGAGACATCGCGTTCGTTCACCTGGGTGAGCATGTGGTGCAGGCCGTGGCCGAACTCGTGGAACAGGGTGATGACGTCGTCGTGCGTCAGCAGGGCGGGTTTGCCGTCGACGCCCTCGGCGAAGTTGCAGACCAGGTGGGCCACCGGCGTCTGCAGGCGGCCATTGTCGGGGCGCAGCCAGCGTGCGCGCACGTCGTCCATCCAGGCGCCGCCGCGCTTGCCGGTGCGCGCCGGCTGGTCGAGGTAGAACTGGCCCACCAGCTGCGTGCCCTTGGGGGCGCCCTCCGGGTGCGCGCGCTCGATGCGGTAGAACTCGACCGCCGGGTGCCACACCGGTGCGCTGTCACGGCGAATGTTGACCTCGAACAGCGTCTCGACGATCTTGAACAGGCCGGCCAGCACGCGCGGCGCGGTGAAGTACTGCTTGACCTCCTGCTCGCTGAAGGCGTAGCGCGCTTCCTTGAGTCGCTCGCTGACATAGGGCCAGTCCCAGGGCTGCGGATCGGTTATGCCCAGTTGCTCGCTGGCAAAGGCGCGCAGGTCGGCAATGTCCTGCTCCGCATAGGGCCGGGCTTTTTGCGCCAGGTCGCGCAGGAAGCGCACCACCTGCTCGGGCGATTCGGCCATCTTGGGCACGACGGAGACTTCACCGAAGTTCAGATAGCCCAGCAGCTCGGCCTCTTCCTGGCGCAGCGCCAGGATGTCGCGGATCAGCGCGCTGTTGTCGAATTTCGCTCCTTCGCCCTCGGCCTGGTCGGAGGCGCGGGTGACGTAGGCACGGTAGAGCGTGTGGCGCAACGCGCTGCTGCGGGCGAACTGCATCACGGGCAGGTAGCAGGGCATCTTGAGCGTGAGTTTGTAGCCCTCCTTGTCCTCTTTCTGGGCGGCGGCGTGCGCGGCCTGCTTCACATCCTCGGGCAGGCCGTCGAGTTCCGCCTCGGCGGCGTAGTAGGCGAAGGCATCGGTGGCATCCAGCGCGTTTTCGCTGAACTTCTGGGTCAGTTCGGCCTGGCGCTCCTGGATCTGCGCATAGCGCGCCTTGGCCGTGCCCTGCAGCTCGGCGCCGCCGAGCACGAAGTTGCGCAGCGCGTTCTTGTGCGCCTGGCGCTGTTCGGCGTTGAGGGTGGCGGGATCCACCGCCTTGTACTTGGCGTACAGGCGCTCGTCGGCGCCCAGGCGGGTCCAGAACTCGGTGACACGGGGCAGGGCCGCGTTGTAGGCGGCGCGCAGCTCGGGCGTGTCGGCCACGCTGTTGAGGTGGCTCACGGCACCCCAGGCGAGACCGAGTTTTTCGGTCGTGACATCGAGCACACGGGCAATGGCCGTCCAGTCGGCCGGAAAGTCCGGCGCGGTGACGGTCTCCAGCGCGGCGTCGGATTCCTGCAGCAGGGCGTCGAGGGCAGGGGCCACGTGCTCGGGCCGGATCCGGTCGAACAGCGGGAGGTCGGAGAAGTCGAGGAGGGGATTGCTCATGGATCCGATTTTGAGGCAGGCGGCACCGGTTTCAAGCCGGGCCGCCATTGCATTTCTTGATGATGCCGATCAGGCCGCCGCCACGCGCTCGGCGGCTTCCATCGTGTTGACCAGCAGCATGGTGATGGTCATGGGGCCGACGCCGCCGGGCACCGGGGTGATCCAGCCGGCGACCTGCTTGACGCCTTCGAAGTCCACATCGCCGCACAGCTTGCCCTCGTCGTTGCGGTTCATGCCGACGTCGATCACCACCGCACCAGGCTTGACCATGTCGGCGGTCAGCACGTTGCGCTTGCCGACCGCAGCGACGATCACGTCGGCCTGCAGCGTCATGGCCTTCAGGTCCCGGGTGGCGCTGTGGCAGACGGTAACGGTGGCGTTCTGGCCCAGCAGCATCAGCGCCATGGGTTTGCCCACGATGTTGGAGCGGCCGATCACCACGGCATGCTTGCCCTTGAGGTCGTAGTGGATCGATTCCAGCATTTTCATGCAGCCGTAGGGCGTGCAGGGCCAGAAACCGGGCTGGCCGACCATCAGCGCGCCGGCGCTGGCGACGTGAAAGCCGTCCACGTCCTTGGCCGGGGAGATGGCCTCGATCACCTTGTGGGCGTCGATGTGCGCCGGCAGCGGCAGCTGCACCAGGATGCCGTGGATGCTGGGGTCGCTGTTGAGCGCCTCGATGCGGGCCAGCAACTGGGCTTCGGTCATGGTGGCTTCGTATTTCTCCAGCACCGAGTGCAGACCGCTGTCTTCGCAGGCCTTGACCTTGTTGCGCACATAGACCTGCGAGGCCGGGTTGTCGCCCACCAGGATCACGGCCAGGCCGGGCGTGATGCCGCGCGCCTTAAGGGCGGCGGCGCGCTGCGCCACTTCGGCGCGCAGTTGCTTAGAGAGGGCATTGCCGTCGATCAGGCGGCCGGTAGTCTGCGTCATGGTTCTTTCCGTTTTTGAAGTAAAAACGCCCGCTAGTCCTTGTTCAGCGGGCGTTAAGTGCTATGAAAAAAGTAGTATCAGGTTTTTGATGCGGCTTGGCCCAGTGCGATCTTGAGCAGGTCGGCCACGGTGTTGGCGTTGAGCTTTTCCATGATGTTGGCGCGGTGCGCCTCCACCGTCTTGATGCTGATGCCCAGGTCGTCGGCGATCTGCTTGTTCAGGCGGCCGGCGACGATGCGCTCCAGCACCTGGCTTTCGCGCAGGGTAAGCTTGGAGAGCAGGGCATCGCGGCTGGCAGCCTGCTGGTGCACGCTGAAGGAGTCGCGTGCGGTCTCCAGCATGCGTTCGACCAGACTGACCAGCTGGTCTTCCTTGAAGGGCTTCTGGATGAAATCCATGGCGCCCTTCTTCATGGTGTCGACCGCCATCGGCACGTCGCCGTGGCCGGTGATGAAGACGATGGGCAGCGGTGAGCGGCTCTCGATCAGGCGGTTCTGCAGTTCCAGGCCGGTCATGCCGCCCATGCGGATGTCGACGATCAGGCAGGCAACTTCACGCGGGTCGTAGCGGCTGAGGAAAGATTCGGCCGAGTCGAAGCAGCGCACCCGGTAGTCCTTGCCTTCGAGCAGCCATTGCAGCGAATCGCGCACGGCCTCGTCGTCATCCACCACATAAACCGTACCCTTTTTCGGAATCAAACTCATGCTTTAACCTGAGACTTTCTCTGCTGGGTGTTGAAGTGCCGCCGTGCCAGGCGCCGGTTCGGCCAGGGGGAGCCAGAAGGAAAAACGGCACCCTGTCACATCGGCGCCATTGTAGAGGTTCTCGGCCTTCATCCGGCCCTGGTGCGACTCGACGATGGAGCGGCACAGGCCCAAGCCGATGCCCATGCCCTCGGCCTTGGTGGTGTAGAAGGCTTCATACAACCGCTCCATCACCTCGGGCTCGATGCCTTTGCCGGTGTCGGTCACTGAAAATTCCACCACCCGTTTGCCGTCGGCCACCGAGGGGGCGACCTGCAATTCGATGCGGCGGCGATCGGCCGGGCGGTGCGCCTGGACCACCGATTCGGTGGCGTTCTTGAGCAGGTTGACCAGTACCTGCTCGATCAGGATCGGGTCCACCAGCAGGGGGGGGAGGTGCTTGGCCACATGGTGTGTCAGACGCACGTTGAAGCGGCGCAGACCGATTTCGGTCAGCTCGACGGCTTCGTCCACCATGTTGCCGATGTCGGAGAGCGTGCGGTTCGGTTCGCTGCGTTTCACGAAGGCGCGGATGCGCTGGATGATCTGGCCGGCGCGGTGCGCCTGCTTGGCGGTCTTCTCCAGCGCACTCAGGAGATCCTCCTCCGAGATCTGGTGTGCCTTGATGCGCGAGACCATGCCGTTGCAGTAGTTGTTGATGGCGGTCAGCGGCTGGTTGAGCTCGTGCGCCACGCTGGAGGCCATCTCGCCCATCGTGATGAGGCGGCTGGCGGTCTGGGCGCGCTCGGCCTGGGCAGCCGCCTGTTCCTCGGCCAGGCGGCGCGCCGTCATGTCGGTGGCAATCACCATCTGCGCCAGACGGCCGTCGACCCAGGTCAGGTAGCGCGTGCGCACCTCCAGCCATTTGCCGAGTTCCTCCACATAGATTTCGGCGCTCTCGGTCTCCACGTCCGGCAGGTTGCTGGTGGGCATGCCGACCAAGGCGTCCACGCTGTCGCGCGCATCGCCGCCCGAGAGCCTGATCGGCTGGCTGGTGTTTCCGGCCAGGCGGACATGGCCGCTGCTCTGTTCGTTGAACCAGAGCCGGTACATCTTGTTGGCAAACAGCAGTTCGTCGGTGCCCAGGGGCGCCACCGAAACCGAGGCGTCGAGCGCCTCCAGCACGGTCGTAAAGCGCTCGTACGAGGCGTAGAGTTGTTCGCGCACCCGGTTGGGCTCGGTGATGTCGGTCATCGAGGTCATCCAGCCGGTCTGCTGGCCACGCGCGTCGATCAGCGGCGAGACGTGAATGCGGGCGTCGAAGATGCTGCCGTTCTTGCGCTTGACGCGGATCTGAAAGCCCGTATTGCTGACACGGCCCTGCAGTTCGTCGTCGAGTCGTGAACTCAGCAGCTCGCTGTCCTCCTCCGGCCAGTAGGGGAAGGGGGCCGTCCGGCCGACCAGCTCGCTTTCGCTCCAGCCGGTCATCTGGCAGAAGGCCACGTTGACATAGGTGATGCGGCCTTGCAGGTCAAGTGCGCGCATGCCGGTGGGCATGGAGTTTTCCATGGCGCGGCGGAAGTTGGTTTCCAGCTGCAGCGCCGTTTGCGCCTGCATGCGCCGGCGCGTGTGGCGCCAGTTGGCAATCAGCATCCAGGCCGTCATGGCGCTCAGGGTGCAGACCAGCCAGAACAGGCCGCTGCCGATCACCCCCAGCGAGGTGCGGTAGGCCCGGGCCTTGAGCACCAAGCCGTTGCCCACCGGCGACACCGGCGCTTCATATTCGTTGGCCGGGCTGGCCCAGGGCAGTAGCCGGCTGGCCGGGTTGCGCTTCGGAACACTGGTGCCGGCGAGCAGTGCACCCTTGGCGTCGTGCAGCGAGAAGGAGTAGCGTGCCGTGACTTCGGCCGGCACGCCAAAGCGGTACAGGCCGTCCACCGAATACTCGACCAGCATCTCGCCGGCGAACTTGTTGCGCCACGACAGGGGAATGTGCAACTCCAGCAGGGCCAGGCTGTCCGGGCCGGGACTGCGTTGCGAGTAGACCGGTTGCTGCAGTTCGCGCGCCAGGTGGAAGGTGTTTTCGGTGTCGCCGTTGCCCAGCGTTTCGCCGGCGAGCCGGAAATGGCTGGCCGACATGTTGCTGTAGCTGGCCTTGATGCGGCGGCGCTCGTCGATCCAGCTCATGCTGTTGAGTTCGGGGTACTGGTTGACCAGCGCTTCGGCCCGGGTCTTGAACTCCTCGGCGTCCATTTCGCGGT
Organism: Curvibacter sp.; assembly: GCA_031426755.1. Taxonomy (GTDB): domain Bacteria; phylum Pseudomonadota; class Gammaproteobacteria; order Burkholderiales; family Burkholderiaceae_C; genus Hylemonella. The sequence goes on along the minus strand of JASJPI010000011.1, from coordinate 221,484 downwards.
TGCCCAGCTCGCGCGCCACGCGCATGAGCTGCTCCTGGCGCTCCAGCAAACGCAGGCGCAACTGCTGTTGCGCGTATTCCAGATCGTGGCGCAGGGCTTCCTGCTCACGGTCGATTTCTTCCAGGCGCAGGTAGGCGAACACGACCACAATGACCGCGAGAAACAGCATCACCGCCACCAGCGGCGCCAGCATGGCATAGCGGTCCTGCCGGTGGGGCGACTGCTGGCGCCACCATTGCCGTATCCGGCCACTGACAGGCAGGTTGCTCAGGATGGGAAGCGTGAAGGGCAAACGCAGGGACATAGGGCGCAAGTGTAGTGGTGCCGGTTGATGCATGACGATGGGAATGTCATTTAAATTTCATATTAAGAAATAGGTAGGCATGATTTGAAATGTGGATAAAAATGTGAGAAACTCCGCGCCACTGTGAAAACACCGTACTAAATTACGTTGACATAAAGAAGGAGACCCGCATGTCAGCCTTACCTGAAAACCTGTTGGGCGTCAGTGCCAATGACGAGGATCGCCAGGAAACCCGCGAATGGATCGATGCACTGTCGGCGGTGATTGCCAGTGGCACGACCAACGCCGAGGGCCGTGCGCGGGCGCACTTCCTGCTGGAGCAACTGCTGGAGCAGGCTCGCCAGGAAGGCATTGACATGCCCTTCTCAGCCACCACGGGCTATGTGAACACCATCGAGGCCGATCAGGAGGTGCACTGCCCCGGCAATATCAAGATCGAAGCCCGCCTGCGCGCCTACATGCGCTGGAATGCCATGGCCATGGTGGTCAAGGCCAATCGCCACCACCCGCCGGAAGGCGGCGACCTCGGGGGCCACATCGGCTCGTTCGCATCGCTGGCCAACATGTTCGGTGCCGGTTTCAACCATTTCTGGCATGCCGAGAGCGCCGAACCAGGAAAAGAGCACGGTGGCGACTGCATCTACATCCAGGGCCACGTTTCGCCCGGCATCTATGCGCGCGCCTACCTGGAAGGCCGCATCAGCGAGGAGCAGTTGCTGAACTTCCGCCAGGAAGTCGACGGCAAGGGCCTCTCCAGCTACCCGCACCCCAAGCTGATGCCCGAGTTCTGGCAGTTCCCGACCGTCTCCATGGGCTTGGGCCCGTTGATGGCCATTTACCAGGCGCGTTTCCTCAAGTACCTGCATGCCCGCGGCATTGCCAACACCGAGAACCGCAAGGTCTGGGTGTTCTGCGGCGACGGCGAGATGGACGAGGTGGAAAGCCTGGGGGCGATCGGCCTGGCCGCGCGCGAGAAGCTGGACAACCTGATCTTCGTCATCAATTGCAACCTGCAACGCCTGGACGGCCCGGTGCGCGGCAACGGTAAGATCATCCAGGAGCTCGAAGGTGAATTCCGCGGCTCGGGCTGGAACGTGCTCAAGCTGATCTGGGGCAAGGGCTGGGACGACCTGCTGGCGCGCGACAAGGAAGGCGCACTGCGCAAGATCATGACGGAGTGCAACGACGGCGACTACCAGGCCTTCAAGGCCAATGACGGTGCCTACGTGCGCAAGCATTTCTTCGGTCGCGATCCGCGCACCCTGGAGATGGTTGCCCACATGAGCGACGACGAGATCTGGAACCTGCGCCGTGGTGGTCACGACTCGCAGAAGGTCTATGCGGCCTTCCATGCGGCCAATGCGCACAAGGGCCAGCCCACCGTACTGCTGGTCAAGACCGTCAAGGGCTTCGGCATGGGCAAGATCGGTGAAGGCAAGAACACCGTGCACCAGACCAAGAAGCTGTCGGACGAGGACATCAAGGCCTTCCGCGACCGCTTCAACATCCCGATCCCGGACAGCCAGATCGCCGAACTGCCATTCTACAAGCCGGCCGACGACACGCCCGAGATGAAGTACCTGCACGAGCGTCGCAAGGCCCTCGGCGGCTACCTGCCGCACCGTCGCGTCAAGGCCGATGAGCAATTCACCGTGCCCTCGCTCGACACCTTCAAGGCCATTCTGGAGCCGTCGCCGGAAGGGCGTGAAATTTCGACCACGCAGGCCTATGTGCGCTTTCTCACGCAATTGCTGCGCGACCAGGCGCTCGGCCCGCGCGTGGTGCCGATCCTGGTGGACGAGGCGCGTACCTTCGGCATGGAGGGCCTGTTCCGCCAGATCGGCATCTACAACCCCGCAGGTCAGCAGTACACACCGGTCGACAAGGACCAGGTGATGTACTACAAGGAAGACAAGCAGGGCCAGATCCTGCAGGAAGGCATCAACGAAGCCGGCGGCATGGCCAGCTGGATTGCGGCGGCCACGAGCTACAGCACCAGCAACCGGATCATGATCCCGTTCTACGTGTACTACTCGATGTTCGGCTTCCAGCGCATAGGCGACCTGGCTTGGGCGGCCGGCGACATGCAGGCGCGCGGCTTTCTGCTGGGCGGCACCTCCGGGCGCACCACGCTCAATGGCGAGGGTCTGCAGCACGAGGACGGCCACAGCCACATCCTGGCCGGCACCATTCCCAACTGCGTCAGCTACGACCCGACCTTCGCGCACGAAGTGGCGGTCATCATGCAGCATGGCCTCAAGCGCATGGTGGAGAAGCAGGAGAACGTGTTCTTCTACATCACCCTGCTGAACGAGAACTACGCCATGCCGGGCCTTCGACACGGATGCGAAGAGCAGATCATCAAGGGCATGTACCTGCTGGAAGAAGGCGCCAAGAAGACCCCGCGCGTCAACCTGCTGGGCTCCGGCACCATCCTGCGCGAATCCATGGCCGCGAAGAAGCTGCTGGAGGAAGAGTGGGGCGTGGCGGCCAACGTCTGGAGCTGCCCGAGCTTCAACGAGCTGGCACGCGACGGCCAGGACTGCGAACGCTGGAACCTGCTGCATCCGACCGAAACCCCGCGCGCGCCCTTCGTGGCGCAGCAGCTGGACAAGCACAGTGGCCCGGTGGTGGCATCGACCGACTACATGAAGTCCTACGCCGAGCAGATCCGCTCCTTCATGCCGAAGGGCCGCAACTACAAGGTGCTGGGCACCGACGGCTTCGGCCGCAGCGACTTCCGCAGCAAGCTGCGCCAGCACTTCGAGGTGAACCGCCACTACATCGTGGTGGCCGCCCTCAAGGCGCTGGCCGAGGAGGGCAGCGTGCCGGCAGCCAAGGTGGCTGAGGCGATTGCCAAGTACGGCATCAAGGCTGATAAAGTGAATCCGCTGTATGCATAAAGCGGGTTGAGCTTGCGGCGCACACCTATCGCCTGGCGATGTGGTGTGGGCGCTGCAAGACCCGCTTCCCAACAGGAAGAACAAACATGGCAATCGTTGAAATCAAGGTCCCCGACATCGGCGACTTTTCCGAAGTGGCGGTGATCGAGCTGCTCGTCAAGCCGGGTGATGCGGTGAAGGCCGAGCAGTCGCTGATCACGGTCGAGAGCGACAAGGCTTCGATGGAGATCCCGTCCAGCCACGCCGGCGTGGTCAAGGAGCTCAAGGTCAAGCTGGGCGACAAGGTGAAAGAAGGCTCGGTGGTGCTGATGCTGGAGGTCGCCGGAGATGCGGCTGCGCCAGTTGCAACGCCCTCGGCTCTCTCGGTCCCCGTGGCATCCACCCCGGCACCTGTTGCCGCAGCATCTGCTGTCGTGCCAGCGTTGGCCAGTGAACCCGTGGCACGCGTGTCGTCCCCGGTCGCCGTGCCAGCGCATGAGCCCACGGCACCAGCCGGCAAGCTGCCGCATGCCAGTCCGTCGGTGCGCAAGTTCGCGCGTGAACTCGGCGTGCCCCTGGAGCAGGTGCGCGGCAGCGGTTACAAGGGCCGCATCACCGACGAGGATGTGAAGAACTTCACCAAGTCGGTCATGAGTGGCAGCGCCCGTACCCAGGCCATGGGGTCGGCACCGGCTGGCGGCGGTGATGGTGCCGCGCTGGGCCTGCTGCCCTGGCCCAAGGTCGACTTCGCCAAGTTCGGCGAGATCGAGCGCAAGGAGCTGTCGCGCATCAAGAAGATCAGCGGCGCCAACCTGCATCGCAACTGGGTCATGGTTCCGCACGTCACCCACAATGAGAACGCGGATGTGACGGAACTGGAGGCGTTGCGCGTCCAGCTCAACAAGGAGAACGAGAAGGCGGGCATCAAGTTCACGATGTTGGCTTTCGTGATCAAGGCCTGTGTGGCTGCGCTGCAGAAGTTCCCCGAGTTCAACGCCTCGCTCGATGGCGATGCACTGATCTACAAGAAGTATTTCCACATCGGCTTTGCCGCCGACACGCCCAACGGCCTGGTGGTGCCCGTGCTCAAGGATGCGGACAAGAAGGGCATCGTGCAGATCACGCAGGAACTGGGCGAGTTGTCCAAGAAGGCGCGCGACGGCAAGCTGACGCCGGCCGAGATGACCGGTGGTTGCTTCTCGATCTCCTCGCTGGGCGGCATCGGGGGGCGCTATTTCACGCCCATCGTCAATGCGCCCGAGGTGGCCATCCTGGGTCTGACCAAGACCTTCATGGAGCCGGTGTGGGACGGCAAGGCTTTCGAGCCGCGCCTGACGCTGCCCATGTCGCTGTCCTACGACCACCGCGTCATCGACGGTGCCACTGCCGCGCGTTTCGCGGCCTACCTGAGCCAGGTGCTCGGCGATTTCCGCCGCGTGCTGCTCTGAGACCAGGAGAGAACTGAATGGCACTGGTAGAAGTCAAGGTTCCCGATATCGGCGATTTCGCCGAGGTGGCGGTGATCGAAGTGCTGGTCAAGGCCGGCGACACCATCAAACCCGAGCAGTCGCTCATCACGGTCGAGTCTGACAAGGCCTCGATGGAGATCCCATCCAGCCACGCCGGCGTGGTCAAGGAGCTCAAGGTCAAGCTCGGTGACAAGGTCAAGGAAGGTTCGGTCGTTCTGCTGCTGGAGGCGGCTGATCCCGCTGCGGCACCTGTCGCCAAATCTGAAGAAAAACAGGCTTTAGCCCCCGCTGTTGCTGCGACGGCAGCTCCTAAAACTGTAGCATCCATTGCGCCGTCGGCAGCCAGCTTCGCCGGCAGTGCCGACCTGGATTGCGACGTGCTGGTGCTCGGCGGTGGTCCCGGCGGCTACTCGGCCGCCTTCCGTGCAGCCGACCTGGGCCTCAAGGTGGTGCTGGTGGAGCGCTACGCCACGCTGGGCGGCGTCTGCCTGAACGTGGGCTGCATTCCCTCCAAGGCGCTGCTGCACGTGGCGGCGGTGATGGACGAGGTCAGCCACCTGGGCGACCTCGGCGTGGACTTCGGCAAGCCGGTGGTCAACATCGACAAGCTGCGCGGCCACAAAGAGAAAGTGATCGGCAAGCTCACCGGCGGCCTGGCCGCCATGGCCAAGATGCGCAAGGTGACGGTGGTGCGCGGCTACGGCGCCTTCGTTGGCGCCAACCACGTCGAGGTGGAAGAAACCACCGGCACGGCGCAGGAGAAGACTGGCAAGAAGCAGGTGGTGGCGTTCAAGAAGGCCATCATCGCGGCAGGTTCCTCGGCCGTGCGTCTGCCCTTCATGCCGGACGATCCGCGCGTGGTGGACAGCACCGGCGCGCTGGCGCTCAAAGATGTGCCGAAGCGCATGCTGATCCTGGGCGGCGGCATCATTGGCCTGGAGATGGGCACGGTCTACAGCACGCTGGGCGCGCGCCTGGACGTGGTGGAGATGATGGATGGCCTGATGCAGGGTGCCGACCGCGATCTGGTCAAGATCTGGCAGAAGATGAATGCACCGCGTTTCGACAACATCATGCTCAAGACCAAGACCGTGGGGGCGAAAGCGACACCGGCCGGGATCGAGGTGACGTTCGAAAGTGCTGAGCCGGGTGGGGCGGTCCCGCCACCGCAGACCTACGACCTGGTGCTGCAAGCCGTGGGCCGCAGCCCCAACGGCAGGAAGATCGCCGCCGACAAGGCCGGTGTGGCCGTGACGGAGCGCGGTTTCATCAATGTCGACATCCAGATGCGCACCAATGTGCCGCACATCTTCGCCATCGGCGACATCGTCGGCCAGCCCATGCTGGCGCACAAGGCGGTGCACGAGGCGCACGTGGCGGCCGAGGTGATTGCCGGCGAACTGCAGGGCAACCAGGAACTGGCGAGCGCCGCCTTCAACGCCCGCGTCATCCCGAGCGTGGCCTACACCGACCCCGAAGTGGCCTGGGTCGGCCTGACCGAAGACCAGGCCAAGGCGCAGGGCGTCAAGGTCAAGAAGGGCCTGTTCCCGTGGACGGCTTCCGGCCGCGCCATTGCCAACGGCCGCGACGAAGGTGTGACCAAGCTGCTGTTCGACGAAGAGACGCACCGCATCGTCGGCGGCGGCATCGTCGGCACCCATGCCGGCGACATGATCGGCGAGATAGCGCTGGCTATCGAGATGGGTGCCGACGCGGTGGACATCGGCAAGACCATCCACCCGCACCCCACGCTGGGCGAGAGCATCGGCATGGCGGCGGAGGTGGCACACGGCAGTTGCACGGACGTGCCGCCGGCCAGGCGCTGAGAGGGTTCTGCTCCAAGCCACGGGCGCATTGATTGCGCCCGTTTTTTTTGCCTGTCAATATGAGCGGCATACCCTACCCCCCAAGGGGGTGGAAATTTTTCCCTGCGCTGCTAGAGTTCGTTTCTAGCTGAATAGGGTGGCGAGCGCGCAGGTTTGACCGGCGCGCGACTCAACAAGAACTTGCCCGTTCATCTCAAATGAAGGGGGGCGGGCTTGTTCGGGTCATTGCGTTTTACTGTGGTGTGCCAGGGGCTGGCCTTGGCGGTGTGGGCGTGCAGTGCACTGGCACAGGTGGACACGTCCCCGCCGACGACCGATCCCGGCCGTCTGCGGCAGCGCTTCGACGTGCCGGTGCCGCCCGCCACGGGCGTGCAGCTGCCGGAACTCAAGGCCGCAGGCGCCGAAGGGCTCCCCGAGGCGGTCAAGGCGATCCGCGTCACGCTGCACGAGATCCGGATCGATGGCGCCACTGTTTTCACGTCCGAGCAGTTGCGCACGCAGACCGATGCCTACCTGGGACGGGAGATCAGCGGCAGCGATATCTTTGGTCTGGCACAGGCGCTGACGGCGTATTACCGCAATGCCGGCTACATCCTGTCGCTGGTGGTGGTGCCGCCGCAATCACCGGGCGACGGCGTCCTGACGCTGCGGGTGATCGAGGGCTACATCGCCGAGGTGTATGTCGAAGGCGATGCGCGGGTGAGCAGCGAGTTGCTCACCATGGCCGCAAAGATCAAGGCCTCCCGTCCGCTGCAGGCGCAGGTGCTGGAGCGCTACCTGCTGATCGCCAACGAGTTTCCCGGCGTGCAGCTGCGCAGCGTGTTGTCGCCCTCGCAGGCGGTCGGCGCCGCCGACCTGACGCTGATTGCCAGCGTCAAGCCGATCGAGGGCTTTGCCTCGGTAGACAACTACGGTTCGCGCTACATGGGGCCGAACCAGGCCACGCTGGGCGTCTCGGCCAACCAGCTGCTCGGCGTCAACGACCAGTGGCGCTACATCGGTGTCGGCACCGGCGGCACCGAGATGGCCTACCACCAGCTGTCCTACAGCCAGACACTGAACGGGGAGGGCGTGAAGGTGGGGGTGAGCGTTTCGCAGGCGCGCACCCAGCCGGGCGATACCCTGCGGGCGTTCGATGTGCGCGGGCGTTCCGAGACCGTGTCGCTGTCGCTGGGCTACCCGCTGCTGCGTACCCGCAACCAGAGCGTGCTCACCCGGCTGGTGTCCGACACCACGGACATCGATTCCGATGTGAATGGCTCACGCCGGACCGAGGACCGTATCCGTGCCCTGCGCGCCGGCCTGAGCTGGTTGCTGTACGACCGGTTCGACGGGCAGAACACGTTGGAGGTTGACCTCAGTCAGGGCGTGGGCGGCACAACGCAGGGCGATGCGCTCAAAAGTCGGGAAGGGGCGAATGGCATGTTCAGCAAGCTGGTGTTCGACTACACGCGCGTGCAGCCGCTGAGCGCCCGCTGGGCTCTGACGCTCGGCGCCGCAGGGCAGTGGACGGGCGACACCCCCCTGCTATCGTCCGAGCAATTTGCCCTGGGTGGGCGGCGCTTCGGCCGCGCCTACGACGCAGCCGAACTGGTGGGCGATCGCGGACTGGCCGTGCGGCTGGAGCCGCGTTTCAGCAACAGCACGACGCAGCCGTGGCTTCCTGCCTACCAGTTGCTGGGTTTTTACGAAATCGGCGAGGTCACCAAGGTCGGGGTGCAATCGGCCGGCACCCCCGCCACCCAGAGCCTGGCCTCGGCCGGGTTCGGTGCGCGCCTGTTTCTGGTCGGCAATGTGATGGCCCAGCTGGAAGCAGTCTGGCCCTTGACCAAGCCCCTGGCCAATTCCGGGGGCAACGACAAGGCCGTCCGGCTGCTGGCCTCGCTGATGGTCCGTTTCTAGCCGATTTGAGCGAATCCGCCATGGAAAAAAGCACCACGCCACATCCACCGCATCTTGCCGCCGCCCGCCGGCGTCGGCGGCCGGCACCGGCGGACCGTCTGACGCTCAAGGCGCTGCCTCTGGCGGTGGCCTTGTGTTTTTGTCCTGCGCTTCAGGCCCAGGTCATCAACCCGAATGTCGACGGTTTGCCGCAGCGGGGGCGCGTGCTGTCCGGCGACGTGAGCGGTGTCCTGGACGGCAGCACGAAGCTGACGCTGACCCAGACCGGTCAACGCGCCGTGATCGACTGGAAATCCTTCAACATCGACCAGGGCAAGGAGGTCCAGTTTGTCCAGCCCAACGCCTCGGCGGCAGTGTTGAACCTCGTTTCGGCCAATGCCGGCATGTCGGAGATCTACGGCAAGATGTCGGCCAATGGCATGGTGCTGCTGATGAATCCCAACGGGGTGCTGTTCCACCAGGGCTCGACGATCAACGTGGCGTCGCTCATTGTGACGACCGGCACCATCAACCAGTCGGCGTTCGAGGCCGGTGGCGCCTTCCAGATCACCGGGGCCACTGCGGGCAGCATCACCAACCAGGGCAGCATTACCGCGGCCAATGCCGGCCTGGTGGCGCTGGTGGCGCCTTCGGTGACCAATCATGGCGTCATCGCGGCCACCAGCGGACGCATTGCGCTCTCGGGTGCCGACCGGGCCACGGTGTCGCTCAACAATGGGCTGTATGAGTTTGCCGTGGACAGCGGCGCGCTCGGCACCAATGCGTCGATCACCAATGCGGCGGGCGCCTCCCTGAGCGGCGGCAGCATTCTCATGAGCACGGGGGATGCCGCCAATCTGGTGTCCGGCGTCATCAACCTGCAGGGCGTGCAGCAGGCCAGCAGCGCCATCGTGGTCAATGGCAGCACGGTGGTGCTCAAGTCCGACCTCGATGCGCCCAGCATTTCGGGTAGTTCCAACACCGTGCAGGTGCATGACACGGCCTCGATCCAGTATGCGGTGAAGATTGCCAAGACCGGTGCCCCCGGTGCCGGCGCCACGGTTGAGTTGCAGGCAGGCACCTTCAACGAGCAGGTGACGTTGAACAAGGCCAACCTGACCCTGACAGGGCAGGCCGGCGCCAAGCTGGTGGTGCCCGATGCGGCGGAGGTCAACGGCATTGCCATCAGCGCCAACAACGTGACGGTGCAAGGCATGGAGATTGCCGGGCCGATCAATTCACCCTATTACGACTACTACGCCACGACCAAGCCCAACATCAGCCGTGGCATCGCGGTGGGTGACGGCATCACCGGCTTCACGATCCAGAACAACAACATCCATGACGTGCGCAACGGCATCCTGATCCACGGCCGCAACAGCACGGGCACGGTCAGCAACAACCGCATCGAAAACACCAAGAGTGGCATCTCGGTGCAATACACCGATGCAACGGGCATCAGCATTGCCGGCAACAGCGAAGGGAGCGTCGGTAACGAATGGGGGCTGAATCTGCACCTTAATGGCCATGTGGACGGCTCCGGCACCATTCTGAGCAATTCGACGCCGATTGCTGCGGCACCGACCTCGTCATGGCAGCAAAGTCTGCTGAACCTGAGCACGGCCAACAACGGCTGGGCAGTGCAGGACCAGGGCTATACCGCATCCAACCGTACGCGGGTGACCGTGGCCACGACCGGCGCGGCCAGCAACCAGGGCAGCCGCCTGACACCGATTGACACCATCCAGGGGGGCGTGAATGCCGTAGTCGCGGGTGGCAAGGTGAACGTCAACGCCGGTACCTATGCCGAAAGCGTCAGCCTCACCAAGGCGTTGACGCTGGATGGCGCCGGTGCCGGCCAGTCCATCATCGACCCGACCAGCGGCAACGCCATCTCGGTGAGTGGTGCCATTGGGGCGGGTTCAACGGTGCTGATCGACGGTTTCAGTTTCCGTGATGCACCGTCCGCCGGCGTGAGCGTCGAGGGCAATACCGTGCTGGGGCAACTCACGGTCCAGAACAGCGAGTTCCGTGGCAATGGCGTGTTTGGCTTCACGGCCAATGGTTCGGATACGGCCGGCATTCCGGGGCTGGCCAAGGTGTCGCTGCTCAACAGCACCTTCGAGGGCAATGGTGCGCCCTCGGCCAGTGCCACGTCGCTCGGCCAGGGCGATATCCACTTCAACTACTACAACGGCAATGCCACGCTGAAAGATCTGACGATCACTGGCGCGACCGAGCACACCGGGATCCATTTCCGTGGGTACCACAATGCGAGTACCGGTGCCGTGCAGGACGCCGGTACCTGGATATTTGACAACGTCACGCTCGCTGGCAGCTTCCGTCGCCCGAGCGGCAGTGCCGGTACCTGGAACCCGAGCGGTCCAGGCCATGCAATCCACATTTTTGAGTACGGCTCGGTGGCCAACGTGAGCTTCAATAACGTCAAGCTCAACCAGACGGTCGGCCATGGCATGTTCCTGGAAGGCTTGAGCTCGACGCTCAACATCGGCAACACCGCTTTTGGCATGCCGGACAGAACGATCACCGGCACGGGCACCAATCCGACGACCTCAATGAACATCGTCTCGGGCTCCAACAGCCGGAACAACGTCAAGACCAACGTCGATGCCACTCACGCCTCCTTCACCGGTGCGAGCAGCGGGTTCGACATCGAAGATCGCGTCGGCCACGCACTGGATGCGACAGGGCTCGGTCTGGTGAATTGGAATGCCGGCAACCTTTACGTGACGCCGACCAGTGGCAGCGTTCAGCGCGCCATTGATGCCGCTTCTGCAGGCAACACGGTGAATGTGGCTGCCGGTACGTATGGCGGCTTCAAGGTCAATGTCGCTGGGCTCAAAGTGTTGGGCGATCTGGGTGACCTGACGCAGGTCGGTGCGGGGGCCAACGCGCCGATCATCAACTCGTGCACAGCCTGGGGGGGCGGCGTCTGCTCCAGCGTGCTGATCGATGCCGCGGGCGTGACCGTCAGCGGCTTCAACATCAGCAATACCAACGGGCCGTACGGTGTCCAGATCGGGTTGAGCAGCCTCGGCGCGGTGCGCGCCAACGACGCAACCTTGTCCTATAACCGTATTCACGGCGTCTACGGTGTCAACAGTGGGGATGGCATCCGTGCGGTCGCGATCGAACCGGCGGACAACGTCACCATCAAATACAACCTGATCGAGGACATTCGCCCGACAAACGCCGCGGCCAACAGCTGGGGCAAGACGGTGGCCGGCATCTTCGCCCGCGTCCGTGGTGGCGCCACCTCCGATCTGGCGATTGAAGACAACATCATTCGCGATATCAGCATCACCGGTGCAACTTCCTCGCAGTACAACGGCGAGACCGTCTACAACGGCGCAAAGGGCATCTGGATCGGCAGTTCGGAGGGAACGACAACGGCCAGCGGTGTCACGATTGCGCGCAACCAGATCAGTGGCGTGCATTCCAACCTCATCGCCGAAGGCATACTGGTCAACCACGGCCGCATGTATGGTGCACCGTCCAGCGGCACCACCACAGGCCTGGTGGTCAGTCGCAACCGCATCAGCGATGTGGCGGGCGGCGTTTCCAGCCACGGCATCGAGCTCAGCGGACCGACGCCGGGTGCGCAGGTCAGTCAGAACGATGTCAATCTGGCGACGTCCACCGTGGCCAATACGGCGGGTGTGTACATCGATGCCAGGGCCAATGCCAATTCCTCCGCGTCCAACATCGAAGTCTCAGGCAACAGCCTGACCGGGACCGGCTATGGCGTCGACGTCGCGGGCAATGCGACCGTCAACGCTTCGGGCAACTGGTGGGGCAGCAACAGCGAAACCGCTGTTGCGGCACGTACTCGCGGCTCGGTGGATTTCTCACCGTTCCTCATGAGCGGTACGGACACAGCCGCCAGCATCGCCGGCTTTCAGGGTGACACGACCCACGTGCGGGTGACCACCCAGGGCGCTCAGTCTGACGACACGACGGGCCGTGTGCAGGAGGGCATCAACGTGGCCGGGGTGGGCGGCACGGTGAACGTGGCGGCTGGAATCTATGCCGAGGAACTGGCGCTGAACAGCCGCTCCAACCTGCTCTTTGATGACGTCTCCCTGGTCGGGCTGACCCTGAATGCCGGTGCCACTGGCTCGGGCATCGGTGGCCAGTTGACGGCGACGGGTAACGGCAAGCTGGTGTCCGACGGCGCCCTCAAGCTGCTGGCCGACACCACACTCAAGACCCATGGCCGTGACATCGAACTGCGCGGGGCGGTACAGAACAGCGGTAGCGCGGCGTACAAGCTGACGCTGGCGACCAATGCCGGCAGCGGCAACAACCGCGGCGACGTGACGCTGCACAGTGGCGGCGCCGACGGCAACGCGCTGGGGCAGCTGGACGTGACGGCACGCAACGTCACCCTGGATAGCACTGCCTGGGTGCGGGGCTATACGGTGGCGGCCACCGGCAATGTGGCCCTGAGCAACAACACGCTCAAGGCCACGGCGGCTGATGTGACAAGCTCGCTGTCGGCCGGCGGCAACGTCAGCGGCTCTACCGTCAGCCAGGGCAGCATCGTGGTCAACAGCGATGGCAATGTGGTGGCCAATATCACCGCCGGCGGCAGCGCCAGCGTGACGGCGGACAACATCAGTGGCACCCTCACCGGCGCGAACATCACCGCGACGGCCGACGGGACGGTGGATGTTGTCGCGACAGCCACCAATGCAGCCTCGCTGCGCGGCAACACCATCAAAGGTACGATCAGTGCTGTCAGCGCTAGTCTGGAAGCAGACAGCCGGATCGATGTCGCGATGGCGACGACCACGGCCGACGTACGTGCCGGTGATCGTGCCGATGTCTCCGGCCGGTCGGCACGCATGACGATCAGCGCCCCGCATGGCCATTTGAGCGGCAACTTCGACCAGGTGGACGTCATCGGCAACGGCACCGTCGATGTCAACGGCAAGCCCAAGGTCAAGGAAGAGGTGGAGAAGAAACTCGAGAACATTCCCGTGATCCCGGTCATCGTGGTGCCCGTTCCGATTCCGATGCCGGTGGTATTGCCGCCGCCGGCGCCTGTTGTCGTACCGGCCCCCGCGCCAGCGCCGACGCCGGTCGCAGCACCCGCACCGGCGCCTGCTGCACCGGCCGCAGCACCTGGCACGCCCGCTGGCGGTGGGGGCGGGGCCTCTGCCGGTGCCGGCATGTCGTCGGGTGGCGGAGCCGCGTCTGCGCCATCTTCCGGCGGTGGCAACGGCTCGAATGGCGCGGGTGGATCGGGAGGCAATGCAGGCTCGTCCTCCACTTCGTCTGGCGGCACGTCTTCCAGCAGCACTTCGTCCGGAGGCGGGGAAGGGGGGCATCCTCGACTTCCGGGGGCGGTGAGAGCGGGGCGTCTTCCGGTTCCGGCACGTCGGGTAGCGGGGGGGGCGGTTCTTCCGGCGCCTCGTCAGGTGGAAATCGCGGCGCCGGCCGCTCGGCAGGCACCGTGACAGCCGGCACGCGGCTGGCGCCGACGAGCCGCAGTGCGGCGGGCAAGGCCGGCGAGTCCATCGACAAGGGGCAGGCGGTGGAGATCGATCTGACGCCTGGCCGATAGGCGTCAGTGCCCGCGGCGGTGTTACGGGCTGGCCGCTGGGGTTTGGCCTGGTGACAGGTCTTGCTTGGCCCCGTTAAGTAAACGCAAAGCAAAAGCGTATGGGGCGCGTCGTATTCGCCACGCGAGACGTCATGAGAAAGAGCGAGGTTGGCTTAATGCCGAGCGGCCGGGGCAGCGCACAGGCCGGAGGACTAGTCGGTCTGGGCGAGGACCGATTGATCCGGCACGCGGCGTGCGCCATCGAAACGGCGGCTCCAGTAGGCCACGCGCATGTCTTCCACCCGCACCTCGGCGCCCGGCTTGGGTGAGTGGATGAACTTGTTGTCGCCGACATAGATGCCGACGTGGCTGAAGGTGCGACGCATGGTGTTGAAGAACACCAGGTCGCCGGGTTGCAGTTCGGTACGGTCAATCTTCTGGGTGGCGGCGGCCTGCTGTTCGGCGCGGCGTGGCAGCATCAGCCCCAGGGTCTGCTCATAGACGGCGCGTACAAAGCCGCTGCAGTCGAAGCCGGTCTCGTAGTTGTTGCCACCGCGGCGGTAGGGTACACCCAGGGCGCCCATGGCGGCCACCACCAGTTCCGAGGCCTTGCTGCTGACGTTCTGTCCCACCTGGCTGATCTTGCTGAACAAGCCTTTTTCGGCCAGGAAGCGGTCCATGTCGTCGGCCGTGCCCGCCGGTTCGGCGTGCACGCTGAGAGCGAGCAAAAGGCTGGCGATGAGGACAGGAATGCGCATGGCGGGTAGCATAGCGGGCTGGCAAGCTTGGTGTCAAGTTAAAGTTTTTTCCGTAAAACCATGCCAACACATTGATTCATATTGAAATAAACAGGAGACATGTCATGTTCAAAGCCCTCTTGCTGGCCAATGCTGACGGCTTTTCTGCTGCACTGCAGCAGATTGATGAGGGACGCCTGCCCGCCGGCGACGTGACGGTGGCGGTGCAGTACTCCACGCTCAACTTCAAGGACGGGCTGGCCATTTGCAACAAAGGCCCGGTGGTGCGCAACTGGCCCATGGTGGCCGGCATCGATGGCGCCGGGACCGTATTGGAATCGAGCCACCCGGCCTGGCAGGCGGGCGATGCCTTCGTGCACAACGGCTGGGGTGTGGGCGAAACGCATTGGGGCTGTCTGGCTGAAAAGGCACGCCTGAAGGGCGACTGGCTGGTCAAGCTGCCCCAGGCTTTCACGCCGCGCCAAGCCATGGCCATCGGCACCGCCGGCTACACCGCCATGTTGTGCGTGCTGGCGCTGGAAGATCATGGCGTCAAGCCCGGCAGTGGCGAGGTGCTGGTGACGGGTGCTACCGGCGGTGTGGGCAGCGTGGCCATCGCCTTGCTGGGCAAACTGGGCTACCAGGTGGTAGCCGCCACCGGCAAGGTGGCGGAGGCCGACTACCTCAAGACGCTGGGCGCCAGCGCCATCATCGACCGTGCCGAGCTGGCCAGTGCCGGCAAGCCGCTGCAGAAAGAGCGCTGGGCTGCAGTGGTGGATGCGGTCGGCTCGCATACCTTGGTCAACGCCCTGGCGCAGACGCGCTACGGCGGCGTGGTGGCCGCCTGCGGCCTGGCCCAGGGCATGGACTTGCCGGGCTCGGTGGCGCCTTTCATCCTGCGCGGCGTCACGCTGGCGGGCATCGACTCGGTGATGGCGCCCTTGGCCAAACGCCAGCGCGCCTGGGACCGGCTGGCGCGTGACCTTGACCCGGCTCTGCTGGAGCGCATGACTGAAGAGGTACCGCTGGACGGCGCCATTGCCAAGGCGCAGCAACTGATGGCCGGCCAGGTGCGCGGCCGCGTGGTGGTGCGCATCGCCGCCTGACTTGAAATGGATTGAGAAGAACGACATGCTGCTTGAACTTGATGACTCCCAACTGGTGCTGGTGGATTACCAGACCCGCCTGATGCCCGCCATCCATGAGGGCGCCGCCGTGCTGGCCAACGCCCAGCGCCTGGCGAAGATGGCCCGGCTGCTGAAGGTGCCGCTGTGGGCCACGGAAGAAAATCCCTCGGCGCTCGGCCCCAACGTGCCGGAACTGCAAGCCCTGATCACGCAGGCCGGTGGCAAGACGTTCCCGAAGATGCAGTTCAGTGCGGTGGAAGAGGGGCTGGGCGAGATGTTGCGCCCGCCGGCCCGTGTGCCCCAAGGCAATGCGCGCAGCCTGCCCAAGCACCTGCAAAAGCCGGCGGCGGGGCCGGCTTCTCGCAACACTGTGGTGATTGCCGGCTGCGAGGCCCATGTCTGCCTGCTGCAGACCTCGCTCGATCTGCTGGAAGACGAGTTCGACGTCTGGGTGGTGACGGATGCCTGCGGCTCGCGCACCGAGCGCAACCGCGATGCCGCCTTTGACCGCCTGGCCGGCGCCGGCGCCGAACTGGTCACCACCGAGATGGTGGCGTTCGAGTGGCTGCGTGGGGCTGAACACCCGGCGTTCAAGGAGGTGCTGGCGTTGGTAAAGTAGTTCGGCTGAGGTCAGAACCTGGCAGACCGGATGCAGGAATTGGCAGGCCAAGGCAGCGTTCCTGAGGGGCGGCTGTGTTCACGGCGGGTGGTCGGGTGGCCAGACCGCCGTCTTTTCTTTGACAGCGAGGAATGAGCCACGATCAGTAGAAGGGATGGAGTCGAGTGGAGCAGACGAACGCGTTCGTGAACGGATCACGCTTCAGGCCGGATGATGCAAGCGGGTTCTATGAGAGCTACTTTCAGCGGGCCAATCATCCTTCGCGCCCCTTGGCCTTCTGGATCCGCTACACCGTCTTTCGTCCGCAAGGGCGGCCCGACGAAGCTTGCGGAGAATTGTGGGCCATCTACTTCGATGGCGAGAACCACCGCATCACAGCGGTGAAGGAAGTGGTTCCGATCGGGGTGTGCAGTTTCTCCACCACGCAACTGGACGTGCATGTCAACGGGGCGACGTTGGCAGACGGTGCATTGCACGGCCGCGCCGCATCGCCCTCGCACGCCATCCAGTGGGCGCTTCACTACGCCGGTCATGAGTCGCCATTGTTGCTGCTCCCCAAATCCCTGTACGGAGGCGGGTTTCCGAAGGCCAAGGCTCTGGTCGGGCTGCCCAACGCCGTGTACACCGGCACCCTCACGGTGGATGGTCGCGAGATTCGGATCGACGGCTGGCAGGGTAGCCAGAACCACAACTGGGGTAGCCGGCACACCGATCGCTATGCATGGGGCCAGGTGGCGGGATTCGACAACGCCCCGGACGCTTTCCTGGAATGCTGCACTGCGCAGGTCAAGCTGGGTCCCTTCTGGAGCCCGCGGCTGTCTTTCGCCGTCTTGCGCGACGAAGGACAGGAGATTGCGCTCAACGGTCTTGGGCAAGCCATTCGTGCGTCGGGGGCTTACGATTTCTTTACTTGGAACCTTGATGCGCAGGCCCCTCAGGTTCGGGTTCACGGCCGGATTCATGCGCCGGCCTCGGCATTTGTCGGGCTGGCATACCGGAATCCACCGGGGGGCACGAAGACGTGTCTCAACACCAAGCTGGCCAGCGCCGAGATCACCGTGGAGCGGCGTGGGCAGCCGGCGCGGACCCTGAAGACGATGCATCGCGCAGCCTTCGAGATTCTGACGGACCGGACCGATCACGGTGTGACGATCGTCGCCTGAACAACACAGCGCGCCTTTCGGGGCACTGTTGCATGGGAGGCAGAGCAACTGTTGCCGCCTCAAGCGGAGTTTCCGACCCGCGATACAGCAGGCTTGCGGCGCTTGCCCAGGGGGGCGCAGCGCTTCAAAATGGATAAATTGGGGTGTCGAGTGGCTTGCCGCGTCAGTTTTCTGCAAGCCCGTTATCCATAATTATGAATTCAGTTGCTTATTTCAAGAGCCAGAAGGAGATCCAGAATGACCCGCTACGCCAAGTTTCAGCGCCGTTCCATTGACCAGCGCGACGCTTTCTGGGCCGAGCAGGCGCAGCTGATCGAGTGGCAGACTCCGCCGCAGCAGATTTGTGACTACAGCAACCCGCCGTTTGCACGCTGGTATGTCGGCGGCACCACCAACCTGTGCCACAACGCGGTGGACCGGCATCTCAAGGACCGGGCCGACCAGCCGGCGCTGATTTATGTCAGTACGGAAACGGACGAGGAGCGCGTCTATACCTTCCGTGAACTGCACACCGAGGTGCAGCGCATGGCGGCCAGCCTGCGTGAGTTGGGGGTGCAAAAGGGCGACCGTGTCCTGATCTACATGCCCATGATCGCCGAGGCGGCCTTTGCCATGCTGGCCTGTGCGCGTATCGGCGCCATCCACTCGGTCGTGTTTGGCGGCTTCGCCTCGGGCTCGCTGGCTTCTCGCATTGAAGACGCCGAGCCCAAGGTGGTGGTCAGCGCCGATGCCGGCTCGCGCAGCGGCAAGGTGGTGGCCTACAAGCCGCTGCTGGACGAGGCGATCAACCTGTCCAAGCACAAGCCGCAAGCCGTGCTGCTGGTGGACCGGAAGCTTTCCGCGATGAATCTGGTCGCCGGACGCGACCATCTGTGGGGCGCGCTGCGCGAAAAACACCTGCAGGCCCAGGTGCCGTGCGAGTGGGTCGACGCGACCCACACCAGCTACACGCTCTATACCTCGGGCACGACGGGCAAGCCGAAAGGCGTGCAGCGCGATACCGGCGGCTACGCAGTGGCGCTGGCCGCCAGCATGAGGCACATCTATGAGGGCAAGCCGGGCGAGACCTATTTCTCCACCAGCGATATTGGCTGGGTGGTGGGGCACAGCTACATCATCTACGGCCCGCTGATCGCCGGCATGGCCACCCTCATGTATGAGGGCCTGCCGACCCGGCCGGATGCCGGCATCTGGTGGCAACTGGTCGAGAAATACAAAGTCACCCGCATGTTCTCGGCGCCGACCGCCGTGCGTGTGCTCAAAAAACAGGACCCGGCCTTCCTGAAGAAGTACGACCTTTCCAGCCTCAAGGCGCTGTACCTGGCCGGCGAGCCGCTGGACGAGCCCACGGCGCAGTGGATCAGCGAGGGTCTGGGGGTGCCGATCATCGACAACTATTGGCAGACCGAGACCGGCTGGCCCATCCTGACCATTGCCAACGGCGTGGAAAAGGCCCTCAGCAAGTTTGGCAGCCCGGGTGTGGCCATGTATGGCTACAACGTCAAGCTGATCGACGAAAACACCGGCGACGAATTGACGGGTGCCAACCAGAAGGGCGTGGTGGCCATCGAAGGCCCGCTGCCGCCCGGCTGCATGCAGACCGTGTGGCGCGATGACGATCGCTTCGTCAACACTTATTGGAAGAGCATTCCCGGTCGCCTGATCTACAGCACTTTCGACTGGGGCATCCGTGACCAGGACGGCTACTACTTCATTCTCGGCCGCACCGACGATGTAATCAACGTGGCCGGCCACCGCCTGGGCACGCGCGAAATCGAAGAGTGCATCTCCAGCCACCCCAATGTGGCCGAAGTGGCCGTGGTTGGCGTGGCCGACCAGCTCAAGGGCCAGGTGGCCATGGCCTTTGCCGTGGCCAAGGACGCCAGCGGCCTGACGGACGATGCGGCCCGCCTCAAGCTCGAAGGCGAGGTCATGAAGCTGGTGGACAGCCAGCTCGGCGCCGTGGCACGGCCGTCGCGCGTGTTCTTCGTCAACCTGCTGCCCAAGACGCGCAGCGGCAAGCTGCTGCGGCGAGCGCTGCAGGCAGTGGCCGAGGGGCGTGACCCGGGCGACCTGACGACCATGGACGACCCGGCCGCCTTGCAGCAGATTCGCAGCCAGCTTTCCGCGCCAGCCAAAACATAAGCCACTACCGGGGAAAGCATAAGTTTTCCCCGGCGATGCCAATTCAGTGGCACAATTGCGCCCGTACTAGGCCCTTCCAGCCACAGTCGCATCCGCCAATCGGTTTAGCCGTGTCGCGGAAGGTTTTCTCAACCAGCTAAAAGTTTCCCATAGGGGAACGGAGGTCAGCGAAATATGAGTGAATCCAATTCACAGGGTTCCAACCAGGCCGCGTCTGTCTATCAGACCTACCAGGACAACACCTACCTGTTCGGAGGGAATGCTCCGTACGTCGAAGAGATGTACGAGAACTACCTTGCCAATCCCGGCAGCGTTCCCGACAACTGGCGTGACTATTTCGACGCATTGCAGCATGTGCCCGCGGTCGATGGCAGCAACGCCAAAGATATCCCCCACCTGCCCGTCATCAATGCCTTCGCCGAGCGCGCCAAGCAGGGCGGTACCAAGGTCGTGGTGGCCAGCGCCGACGCCGAACTGGGCCGCAAGCGCACTGCGGCGCAACAGCTGATTGCCGCCTACCGAAATGTAGGCCAGCGTTGGGCCGATCTGGACCCGCTCAAGCGTACCGAGCGCCCGGCCATTCCCGAGCTGGAGCCTTCGTTCTATGGCTTCAGCGATGCCGACCAGGAAACGGTGTTCGACACCAGCAACACCTTCTTCGGCAAGACCACCATGCCGCTGCGCGAGTTGCTCAACGCGCTGCGCGAAACCTACTGCGGCACCCTCGGCGCCGAATTCATGCACACCACCGACCAGGCGCAAAAGCGCTGGTGGCAGCAAAAGCTGGAAAGCGTTCGTAGCAAGCCCAGCTTCGGCGCAGAGCGCAAGAAGCAGATCCTTGACCGCCTGACCGCGGCCGAAGGCCTCGAGCGCTACCTGCATACCAAGTACGTCGGCCAGAAGCGTTTTTCGCTCGAAGGCGGCGAGAGCTTCATTGCCGCCATGGACGAGCTGATCCAGCAGGCCGGCCTCAAGGGCGTGCAGGAAATCGTCATTGGCATGGCCCACCGTGGCCGCCTGAACGTGCTGGTGAACTCGCTGGGCAAGATGCCGGGCGACCTGTTCGCCGAGTTCGACCACACCGCGCCGGAAGATCTGCCGGCCGGCGACGTGAAATACCACCAGGGTTTCAGTTCTGACGTTACCACCCTCGGTGGCCCGGTGCACCTGAGCCTGGCTTTCAACCCCTCGCACCTGGAAATCGTGAACCCGGTGGTTGAGGGCTCGGTGCGTGCCCGCATGGACCGCCGTGGCGACCCCAAAGGCAGCCAGGTGCTGCCGGTGCTGGTGCACGGCGACGCTGCTTTTGGCGGCCAAGGTGTCAACCAGGAAACCCTGGCACTGGCCCAGACCCGTGGTTATTCCACGGGCGGCACGGTGCACATCATCATCAACAACCAGATCGGTTTCACCACGTCTGACCCGCGTGACATGCGCTCGACCGTGTATTGCACCGACATCGTCAAGATGGTCGAAGCACCGGTGCTGCACGTCAATGGCGACGATCCTGAAGCCGTGGTGCTGGCCACGCAACTGGCGCTGGAGTTCCGCATGGAGTTCCGCCAGGACGTGGTGGTGGACATCACCTGCTTCCGCAAGCTGGGTCACAACGAGCAGGACACGCCGGCGCTGACGCAGCCGCTGATGTACAAGAAAATTGCGGCTCACCCCGGCACGCGCAAGCTCTATGCCGACAAGCTGGCAGCCCAGGGTCTGGGCGAGTCGTTGGGTGATGACATGGTCAAGGCCTACCGCGCCGCCATGGATGCGGGCAAGCACACGGTGGACCCGGTGCTGACCAACTTCAAGAGCAAGTACGCAGTTGACTGGTCACCCTTCCTCGACAAGAAGTGGACCGATGTCGGCGACACGGCCATTCCGTTGACCGAGTGGAAGCGACTGTCCGAGAAACTGACCACCATTCCCGCCGGCGTCACGCCGCACCAGTTGGTCAAGAAGGTGTATGACGACCGTGCGGCCATGGGCCGGGGTGACATCCCGGTGGACTGGGGCATGGGCGAGCACATGGCCTTTGCCTCGCTGGTGGCCAGCGGCTACCCGGTGCGTCTGTCCGGGGAAGACTGCGGCCGCGGTACCTTTACGCACCGCCATGCCGTGATCCACGACCAGAACCGCGAGAAGTGGGACACCGGTATCTACGTGCCCTTGCAGAACGTGGCCGAGAACCAGGCACCGTTCGTCGTGATCGACTCCATCCTGTCGGAAGAGGCGGTGCTGGGCTTCGAATACGGCTACGCTTCCAACGACCCCAACACCCTGGTGATCTGGGAAGCGCAGTTCGGCGATTTCGCCAACGGCGCCCAGGTGGTGATCGACCAGTTCATCGCTTCCGGTGAAGTGAAGTGGGGCCGCGTCAACGGCATCACGCTGATGCTGCCGCACGGCTACGAAGGCCAGGGCCCGGAGCACAGCTCGGCACGCCTGGAGCGCTTCATGCAGCTGGCGGCGGACACCAACATGCAAGTGGTGCAACCGACCACGGCCAGCCAGATCTTCCACGTGCTGCGCCGTCAGATGGTCCGCAACCTGCGCAAGCCGCTGATCATCATGACGCCCAAGTCCCTGCTGCGCAACAAGGATGCGACCTCGCCGCTGTCCGAGTTCACCAAGGGCTCGTTCCAGACCGTCATTCCTGAGCAGAAGGACATCAAGGCCGACAAGGTCAAGCGTGTCATCGCCTGTTCCGGCAAGGTCTATTACGATCTGGTCAAAAAGCGCGAGGAGAAGGGTGCTGACGACGTGGCCATCATCCGCGTCGAGCAGCTCTATCCCTTCCCGCACAAGGCCTTTGCCGCTGAGCTCAAGAAGTACCCGAATGCCAGCGAGATCGTGTGGTGCCAGGACGAGCCGCAGAACCAGGGTGCCTGGTTCTTCATCCAGCACAACATTCACGAGAACATGAGCGAAGGCCAGAGGCTGGGTTATTCCGGCCGCGCCGCCTCGGCCTCGCCGGCAGTCGGCTACTCGCACCTGCACCAGGAGCAGCAGAAGGCGCTGGTTGACGGCGCCTTTGGCAAGCTCAAGGGTTTTGTTCTGAGCAAATAAGGTCGCTAGTTTCTTCATCAGTTTGGGGCGGGCCTGACGGCCTGTCCCGTGAACCTAAAAAGATACGGAAAGAATTCAAATGGCTATCGTAGAAGTCAAAGTGCCGCAACTGTCCGAGTCCGTGGCGGAAGCCACGATGTTGCAGTGGAAGAAAAAAGCCGGTGAGGCCGTCGCCGCCGACGAGATCCTGATCGAAATCGAAACCGACAAGGTGGTGCTGGAAGTTCCGGCACCTGCTGCTGGCGTGCTCGCTGAGATCCTGGTGGGTGACGGCGGCACGGTGGTGGCCGAGCAGTTGATCGCTCGCATCGACACCGAAGCCAAGGCCGGTGCTGCTGCACCGGCAGCCGCGCCCGCAGCGGCACCTGCCGCTGCCGCGCCTGTCGCTGCTGCGGCCCAGGCCTCTGCTTCCAAGGCCGGTGTGGCCATGCCGGCGGCTGCCAAGCTGATGGCCGACAACCAGCTCGCCGCGGGCTCCGTGTCCGGCACCGGCAAGGATGGCCGCGTCACCAAGGGTGATGTGCTGGCCGCCGTGGCTGGTGGCGCCAAGCCGGCTCCTGCTGCTATCCCGACCGGCGTGCCGACCAAGGCCCTGCCGCAAGTGGCGGCACCTTCCGTCGATCTGGGCCAACGCCCCGAGCAGCGCGTGCCGATGAGCCGCCTGCGTGCCCGCGTGGCCGAGCGTCTGCTGCAGTCGCAGTCCACCAACGCCATCCTGACCACCTTCAACGAGGTCAACATGGCGCCGGTGATGGAAATGCGCAAGCGCTTCCAGGACAAGTTCGAGAAGGAGCACGGTGTCAAGATCGGCTTCATGAGCTTCTTCGTCAAGGCGGCCGTGCATGCGCTGAAGAAGTACCCGGTGCTCAATGCCTCGGTGGACGGCAACGACATCGTCTACCACGGCTACTTCGACATCGGTATCGCCGTCGGTTCGCCCCGCGGTCTGGTGGTGCCGATCCTGCGCAACGCCGACCAGATGAGCTTTGCCGACATCGAGAAGAAGATTGCCGAGTACGGCGCCAAGGCGCGTGACGGCAAGCTGGGCATCGAAGAGATGACCGGCGGCACCTTCTCCATCTCCAACGGCGGTGTGTTCGGCTCCATGCTGTCCACCCCCATCATCAACCCGCCGCAGTCGGCCATCCTGGGCGTGCACGCGACCAAGGACCGCGCCGTGGTGGAGAACGGCCAGATCGTGATCCGCCCGATCAACTACCTGGCCATGAGCTACGACCACCGCATCATCGACGGCCGTGAAGCCGTGCTGGGTCTGGTGGCCATGAAGGAAGCCTTGGAAGATCCAGCCCGCCTGCTGTTTGATATCTAAAAGCTACTGCGCGACCTCATGGCGGCGTTGCGGGTCCCGTTCAGGTAATCCTCACGTACTTCAAGTACGTTCCGGTTGCCTGCCACCCGCGCCTTGCCCTGAAGCCGCTCGCTACGCTTTGAACCAACGATTGGAATACCTATGAGCAAACAATTCGACGTGGTCGTCATTGGCGGCGGTCCTGGTGGCTATATCGGCGCCATCCGCGCTGCCCAGCTGGGCATGAATGTGGCCTGTATCGACGAGTGGAAGAACGACAAGGGTGGGCCGGCACCGGGGGGTACCTGCACCAACGTCGGCTGCATTCCCTCCAAGGCACTGCTGCAGTCGTCCGAGCACTTCGAGCACGCCAACAAGCACTTTGGCGAGCACGGCATCTCCGTTTCCGACGTGAAGATGGACGTGGCCAAGATGGTGGCCCGCAAGGATGCGGTGGTGAAGCAGAACAACGACGGCATTCTCTACCTGTTCAAGAAGAACAAGGTGTCGTTCTTTCATGGCCGCGGTTCCTTCGTGAAGGCCGTGGATGGCGGTTACGAGATCAAGGTCAGCGGTGCAGCCGAAGAGACACTGGTGGCCAAGCAGGTCATTGTGGCGACGGGTTCCAACGCCCGTGCGCTGCCCGGCACGCCGTTCGACGAGGAAAACATCCTTTCCAACGACGGTGCGCTGCGCATCGGTGCCACGCCGAAAAAGCTGGGCCTGATCGGCTCGGGCGTGATCGGCCTGGAAATGGGCTCGGTCTGGCGCCGTCTGGGCGCCGAGGTGACCATTCTCGAAGGCCTGCCGACTTTCCTCGGTGCGGTCGACGAGCAGATCGCCAAGGAAGCCAAGAAAGCTTTCGACAAGCAGGGCCTGAAGATCGAACTGGGCGTGAAGGTCGGCGAGATCAAGTCCGGCAAGAAGGGTGTGAGCATCACCTACACCAACGCCAAAGGCGAAGCACAGACGCTGGATGTCGACAAGCTGATCGTGTCGATTGGCCGTGTCCCCAATACCACCGGCCTGAATGCCGAGGCGGTGGGCCTCAAGCTCGACGAGCGTGGCGCCATTGTGGTGGACGGTGACTGCCGTACCACCCTGCCGGGTGTCTGGGCGGTGGGTGACGTGGTGCGTGGCCCCATGCTGGCGCACAAGGCCGAGGAAGAAGGCGTGGCTGTCGCTGAGCGCATTGCCGGCCAACATGGCCATGTGAATTTCAACACCATTCCCTGGGTGATCTACACCAGCCCGGAAATCGCGTGGGTTGGACGTACCGAACAGCAGCTCAAAGCAGACGGTGTGGCCTACAAGGCGGGTACCTTCCCCTTCCTGGCCAACGGTCGCGCGCGCGCGCTGGGTGACACCACCGGCATGGTCAAGTTCCTGGCCGACGCCAAGACGGACGAGATCCTGGGTGTGCATATCGTGGGCCCCATGGCGAGTGAGCTGATCTCCGAGGCGGTGGTGGCCATGGAGTTCAAGGCCAGTGCCGAGGACATCGCGCGCATCTGCCATGCGCACCCGTCCCTGAGCGAGGCGACCAAGGAAGCCGCGCTGGCGGTGGACAAGCGCACGCTGAACTTCTGAGCAGGCTCGCCGGCTTGACATCCGTACTCGAGGCTTATCAGGCTGAACTCAAGACGCGGGGTTACGCGAGTGACCCCGCGCAATTGCGTGCGGTCGTCGCGTTGGACCGCTGTGCCGCCGAATGGTCCAGGTACAAGGAAAAGCGCTCCAACGCACTGAAAAAGCTCATCAACAACCCCGATATTCCCAAGGGGGTGTACATGTACGGCGGCGTGGGGCGCGGCAAGAGCTTCCTGATGGACTGCTTCTTCAATGCCGTACCGCTCAAGCGCAAGACCCGCTTGCATTTCCACGAGTTCATGCGCGAGGTTCACCGCGAACTGGCCGAGATGCAGGGCACGGTGAACCCGCTGGATGCGCTGGGTACGCGCATCGCCCAGAAGTACAAACTCATCTGCTTCGATGAGTTCCATGTGGCGGACATCACGGATGCCATGATCCTGCACCGCCTGCTGGCTGCACTGTTCAAGAATGGCGTCGGCCTGGTGGCGACCTCCAACTTCAGACCGGACGAGCTGTATCCAAACGGCTTGCACCGCGACCGCATCCTGCCAGCCATTGCCCTGCTCAACCAGCAGCTCGAAGTCGTCAACGTGGACAACGGCACCGACTACCGGCGCCGCGCCATGGAGCATGTCCAGCTCTATCACACGCCACTCGGTGCCGCGGCCGATGCCGCGATGACGCAGGCTTTCGATGCGCTGGCCGAGACACAGGACGAAGACCCGGTACTGCATATCGAGGCGCGCGAGATCCGTGCCCGGCGCAAAGCCGGTGGTGTGGTCTGGTTCGACTTCCGCACCCTCTGCGGCGGGCCGCGCTCACAGAACGACTACCTGGAAATCGCCGCCCAGTTCCATACTGTGTTTCTGAGCGATGTGCCGCACATGCCGGTGCGCATGGCCTCGGAGGCACGGCGCTTTACCTGGCTGGTCGATGTGCTGTACGACCGGCGCGTCAAGCTCATCATGTCGGCGGCGGTGTCTCCGGAAGCGTTGTACACGGAAGGTCCCTTGGTTCACGAATTTCCGCGTACAGTGTCACGACTTAACGAAATGCAATCACAGGAGTTCCTCGCGCTGGATCGGCGCGAGGTGGATACCCGACTCACATGAGAAACTGGTTCGCTTTTCTGCTCATCGGACTCACGGTCACTGTGCTGCAGGCGCAGCAACCGCAGGAACTGGCTGCCCCTGCCCCAGATGCCTTGCAAGCCGAGCTTGACCGCATTCAGGCAGAGCGGGTGCGGCAGGAAGCGCGCTATGCCAAGGAAGAGTCCGCTTGTTACCAGCGCTTTGCAGTCAATGACTGCGTGCGCCAGGTGAGGGCCAAGCGCCGGCTGGTGATGGAAGACCTGCGTCGCCAGGAGATCGCCGTCAACGATGAGCAACGCCGGCGTAAAGGTGCCGAGCAGATTCAGCGGCTGGATGAAAAATCCTCGCCCCAGGCGCTGCAGGAAGCCGCCGAACGGCGCGAGGCGGCCATGCAGGACCACAAGGATCGGCTGGAGCGGGCCGAACAGAAGAAAGTGGACAAGTTGCAGGCCGAGACGGACAGGGGTTCGGCTACGCCGCGCAGCGAGCGGGACAAGAGCAGCGATCGGCCTACGGTAGAAAGCCGGGCCGCTGATAAGCAGGAATACGAAGAGAAGCAGCGCCAGGCACAGGAGAGCAGAGCTCGGCGCGACAAGGCGCTGGCCGACAAGGTCGGCCAACCGCCAGTCCGACCCCTGCCCACCCCGCCCTGAAAAGGCTTCAGTCCAGCGGTTCGAGCTTGACGATCACCAGCGACAGGTTGTCGCCGCTGCCTCGGGCACGCGATCGGGCCTTGTCAATCAGAAATTCGCTGGCTTCGCGCGCTGACAGGCTGAACAGGGCCGCCCCGAGTTCGGCACTGTCGAAGTAGTGCCAAACCCCATCGCTACAGGCCATCAGGGTGTCGCCCGGCCGCAGCTGGGGAATGAAATGCATGTCCATGGGCGGATCGCTTTCCGTACCCAGGCAGCCCATCAGGATGTTGGACTGGGGATGGACATTGGCTTCTTCCTCCGTGATGCTGCCGCTCTCGACGAGCGTCTGGACATAGGAGTGATCCATCGTGCGCTTGACCAACTGATCGCCGTGGTAATGGTAGATGCGTGAGTCACCGGCGTGGATCCAATGGCAGTCGCCGCCCGGGTTGATCAGGAAGGCGGCCAGCGTGCTGTGTGGCTCTTGCTCGGAGGAAATGGCGGCCAGCTTGATGACCAGATGGGCTTCCTGCACCAGTTGTTTGAGCAGGGTGGGGGCATCATCGGTGCTTGGCGCATAACGCTCGAACAGCTGTTTGGCTGTCATCATGACCTGATCCGACGCGGTGCGGCCACCGCTGCGGCCGCCCATGCCGTCAGCCACGACCGCCAGCAAGCAGCCGTTGACGCGCGGGTGCTTCAAGAGCGCCACCTGGTCCTGCTGGTATTCGCGATCACCCTTGTGGATGCCGGTCGATGCGGTGAGTCGATAACCTTTGCTCATGTTCAACAGCCTGAAGGACAAAGTCCTCGATTAGTCGGTGTGAAAGACGTATTATCGAAGCAAGCGGGGAGATGAGGATGCTGGCTCCCCCAGTTTGTCTTTTTGCTGCGACTTTTGGACTCCAATCTCCACTCCCCCGAACGTCACCTGATCGAGTTGCGCATCGAGCATGCCGATCTGGATGCCATGATCGACCGTCTCAGCCAGGCGCTGCCGCTGGACGAACTGATGATCCGGCGGCTCAAGAAAAGACGCCTGGTCCTGCGCGACGAAATCACCCGCCTTGAACGCAGCCTCACGCCCAACGAGCCAGCCTGACGCATGAGTTTGCAGACCCTAGTCGAGGAGGTGTTCTCGCCTGGCAGCGTGCTGGCGCGTGCCGTGGAAGAGTTCCGGCCACGTCCCGGCCAGACCGAAATGGCCCTGGCGGTAGCTCGGACGATAGAGCAAGGCGGAGCGCTGGTGGTCGAGGCGGGAACGGGGGTGGGCAAGACCTTTTCCTATCTGGTGCCGGCCTTGCTGAGTGGCGAACGGATCTTGCTGTCTACGGCCACCAAAACCCTGCAGGACCAACTCTATGCGCGCGATTTGCCGCGCTTGATCACTGCGCTGGGTGTTCCAGTCCGCACCGCCCTGCTCAAGGGGCGCGGCAGCTATCTGTGTGTTCACCGCATGGAACTGGCGCGGCACGGACTGGCGCCTGCTGAAGCGGGGAGCACCCGGGCTTTGGCCCGGATCGAGATCTGGGCGCAGCAGACCCGGACAGGTGATCTGGCCGAACTGCCAGGGTTGGACGAACGGTCGCCGGTCATCCCGCTGGTGACGTCCACGCGAGAGAACTGTCTGGGGAGCCAGTGCCCGAAATTCCGTGAGTGCCACGTCAATCTGGCCCGCCGTGAAGCGCTGGCGGCGGATGTCGTGGTCATCAATCACCATCTGTTTTTTGCCGATCTGGCGGTACGAGAGTCCGGCATGGCCGAATTGCTGCCGACGGTCAGGACGGTCATATTTGACGAGGCGCACCAGCTCAATGAAACCGGCGTCCAGTTTCTCGGCCGGCAACTCTCCACCGGGCAACTGCTGGACTTTGCCCGCGACATGCTGGCCTGCGGTCTGCAGCAGGCCCGAGGCCTGGTCGACTGGTCGCAACGCGTGTCAGTCCTGGAGCGTGCTGCCCGGGACTTGCGCTTGTGCGTGGGTCGCGCCTATCCAGGGACCAAGCTGGGGTGGACAGGGGTGGCACCAGGAGACATCGAGCCTCAGGCATGGCGTGAGGCCCTGTCGGCCCTGCATGACGCCTGCCGTGAGGCGACCACCGCCCTGTCGACGGTCAGCGAAATCTCGCCGGATTTCGTGCGTTTGCAGGAGCGGGCCGAAGCGCTGACCGCTTTGACCGACTTTTTCACTCGCGATTGCGAAGCCGGCTCGGTACGCTGGTTGGATGTCGGCGGCCAGTTGCGTTTGGTGGAGTCGCCGTTGGATATCGCGGCGGCGGTGCAGGACCGGCTGCTGTCGCCGCCGGAGGCGACGGAAACCGGGAAGTCCTGGATCTTCACTTCCGCCACGCTGGGCGATGATGCCGCCCTGAGCTGGTTCACCGAGCCCTGCGGTCTGACGCAGGCCGAAATTCTGCAGGTGGACAGCCCCTTTGACTATCCGCAGCAGGCGGCTTTGTATGTCCCCGCGAATCTTCCCAGGCCGGCAGATCCGGCCCACAGCGAGCAGGTGGCCGCCTTGGTCGCCCGCATGGCACCGCTGCTGGGCGGACGTACCCTGGTTCTGACGACAACCCTGCGAGCTTTGCGCACCATCAGCGAAGCCCTGCAGGCACATTTGCCGCCAGAGACTGGCCTGCAGGTCCTTGCCCAGGGGCAATTGCCCAAGCGCGAATTGATGGAGCGCTTCCGTCTCGGGGCGGAAGCGGGGCAGCCTGGATGTATCCTGGTCGCTTCGGCGTCGTTCTGGGAAGGGGTTGATATTCCCGGTGAAGCGTTGCAACTGGTGGTCATTGACAAGCTGCCTTTCCCGCCGCCCAACGATCCGCTGGTTCAGGCACGTGCCAAACGCCTGGAGGCGAGCGGGCGCAGCCCGTTCAACGATTATTTCGTGCCGGAGGCGGCGGTGGCACTCAAGCAGGGGGCGGGGCGTCTGATCCGGCGTGAAACCGACCGGGGTGTGCTGGTTCTCTGCGACACCCGCTTGCTGAGCATGGGATATGGTCGACGTCTGTTGGCGGCCTTGCCGCCCATGCGTCGAATCCGTTCGGAGGATGAAGTGCTGGAGTTGCTGGCAGCGCTTACCAGAACTTCCACCAGGGATTCGACTTCGACTTGAAGCCCAGGCTCAGGTATTCGCTCTGGGGATAGTTTTTCTCGAGCACCCGTTTGGCATCATCACGCAGTTGCGGCATGCCAAGTGCCTCATAGGATTTCACAAGAAGAAAAAGTGCCTCTTCCAGGGCGGGTGCTCCCTGGTAATCGGTGATGGCGATCTGGGCGCGGTTGACAGCGGCCAGATAGGCACCGCGCGAGTAGTAGTAGCTGGCCACATGGACTTCGTACTGGGCCAGCGAATTGACGATATAGCCCATGCGCAGCCGCGCATCGGGTGCATACCGGGATTCGGGGAAGCGTGCGACCAGTTCCTTGAAGGATTCGAAAGACTCCTTGGCGGCCTTCTGGTCACGCTCAGCCAGATCCTGGCGCGTGATCGAGGAGAACATGCCGAGGTCATCGTTGAAATTGACGATACCCTTGAGGTAGAGCGCATAGTCAAGCGCCGGACTGGCAGGGTGCAGCTTGATGAACCGGTCCAGTGTGGCCAGCGCTTGGGCTGGCTCTTGGTACTTGTAGTGGGCGTAGGCCTTGTCAAGCTGCGCCTGCTGAGCCAACGGGGTGCCGGCAGCACGGCCTTCGAGCTTTTCGAGCAAAGGAATGGCCTTGTCGTATGCACCTATGCTGAGTTCGTCCTTGGCTTCGGCATAGATCTTGTTCGGACTCATGCTGGCCGTCTTGTCGACAGGCTTGGATGAGCATCCGGTGACCAGCAATGCCCCGGTTGCCAGAAGCAGGGTGCAGACAACCGATAATTTGGTACGAAGCATTACAGGCTACTCTCTCTTGAAAGAATCGAACTCAATTATATCGGTCCCCCCTGCTGACGAGGAGCTTGAGGATGGCATTGACGGGCCTGTTGAAGCCGAATCGCGTGCATGGGTTGTCGGGGAGTCTTTGCACGGGGTCCGCCTGGATCGCGCTCTGGCCGAACTGATCCCGGAGTTTTCCCGTAGCTACCTCCAGCAGTTGATCGAGGCCGGGGCGGTGACCCAGAACGGCGTCACCTTGCGCAAGCCGGCACTCAAGGTCAAGGCCGGCGAGCAGGGTGTCATCGAATTGCGGCCGACGCCCCAAAGCCAGGCATTCAAGCCTGAAGCCATTCCCTTGCAGATCGTGTTCGAGGATCCGCATCTGATGGTGATCAACAAGCCGGCCGGGCTGGTGGTGCATCCGGCCCCGGGCAACTGGTCCGGCACTTTGCTCAATGGTCTGCTGGCCCACGATACCCTGGCCGCACAACTGCCGCGGGCGGGCATTGTCCACCGGCTGGACAAGGACACCAGCGGCCTGATGGTCGTGGCCCGCAACCGGATGACGATGGAGGCGCTGGTGCGGCTGATCGCCCTGCGCGAGGTGAGCCGCCAGTATGTGGCGCTGGCGCACCATCCCTGGTGTGGTCCCGCCCGTCGTGATGTGGATGCGCCGATCGGACGCGATCCGCGCAATCGTTTGCGCATGGCGGTGGTTGATCTGGCGCGTCACGCAGGCAAGCAGGCGAGAACCAGCATCGAGCATCTTGGCAGTTGTGAGCATGGCTGTTTGTTGCGCTGTACCCTGCACACGGGGCGTACGCATCAGATTCGGGTTCACCTGGCATCGATCGGCCACCCCCTGGTGGCCGATGAGCTCTATGGTGGTGCAGCAGCAGCCGGTCTGCAGCGGCAGGCCCTGCATGCCTGGCGCCTGGCGTTTACGCATCCGGTGACCGGCCAAGCCCTGGTGTTCCGGGCGCCGCTGCCGGACGATTTGCAAAGGGCCTTGCAGGTCTGGGGGCTGGGCTACAATGCAAAACAGGAAGACCCTTGAAGGCTTCCCTTTGGCCCCGGCCCTTGCCGGGACGCCTCCGGCCAAGGGCCCTCGGTCCATGAGCCGCACCTCGCCAACCACCCTGATATTCGCATCCTCATGATGCTTTTTTCTGGATTCGCAAGACCATGAATACGGCGGATGCCAAGCGCGTGCTGGAAACAGCCCTGATCTGCTCGCAACAACCTTTGCAAGTGCGGGACATGCGTACCCTGTTCAACGACGAGTTGGGGGTGGACACGATCAAGCAGTTGTTGCTCGATCTCCAGCAGGAATGGACCCAACGTGGCGTCGAGCTGGTGTGTGTTGCCTCAGGATGGCGCTTCCAGAGCCGCCCCGAGATGCGCGAATACCTTGACCGCCTGCACCCGGAAAAACCACCACGCTACACGCGTGCGACGCTCGAAACCCTGGCCATCATTGCTTACCGCCAGCCCGTGACGCGTGGTGACATGGAAGATATCCGGGGCGTGACCATCAATTCGATGCTCCTCAAGCAGCTGGAAGACCGTGGCTGGATCGAGGTCATCGGCCACCGGGAAGCTGCCGGCCGGCCAGCGCTGTATGCGACAACCAAGCACTTTCTCGATGACCTCGGCCTGGAGTCGCTCGACCAGCTTCCCCTGATGGAGACGCCGGCGCAGCAAGCCGGCATGCTCGACCTGCTCGGTGCCGCCGCGCAGGAGTCCCTGCCGATGGAAGGGTCTGGTGCTGAAGCCGAGGCCGCACTGGCCGAACAGCCGGAAGTGTCAGAACAGACTGGAACCCCGGATGAACCCTTTGTCTTGAGTGGAAAACAACCATGAGCGATCACAACCCTTCAGCCCCCTTGCCGGCTCAAGCCGAGGCGCCGGCCGAAACAGAGGCCCAGGTCGTCACCGGGCCGTCTGAGGGCGCCGGCATGGCCTGCGAACCCAGGGAAGCGGGCGCGCCGCAGGCGAAGTCTGCGAGGAAGGACACCCAGGCAAGCCGGATGAGTGAGGCGAGCTACCGCTTTGAGGATGTGGTGTCCGGTCAGCTGGATGCTGATGAGGAATCGCCGGATGTGACGCTGTCGCCCAAGCGGGTGCTGGCGCCCCAGGTGGAAACACCGAAGCTGCACAAGGTGCTGGCGCAGGCCGGCATGGGGTCGCGGCTGGAGATGGAGCAGCTCATCATGGAGGGGCGCATCTCGGTCAATAACGAGCCGGCCCACATTGGTCAGCGCATCCAGTTCGGCGATCACATCAAGGTCAATGGCAAACCGGTGCGTTTTCGCATCGAACCGCCGGCAGCACGCGTGATTGCGTACCACAAGCCGGTTGGTGAGGTGGTGACGCATGACGATCCGCAGAACAGGCCGACGGTTTTTCGCAAGTTGCCCAAGCTAGGGCAAGGCAAATGGCAATCGGTCGGTCGCCTGGACCTCAATACTGAGGGGCTGCTGCTGTTTACCAATTCCGGCGAACTGGCCAACAAGCTGATGCACCCGCGCTTCGGTCTGGAGCGCGAATATGCCGTGCGTGTGCTCGGTGCCCTGAGCAAGGAAGAAAAACAGCGTCTGCTCGAAGGTGTTCAGCTCGACGATGGCATGGCCCAGTTCGGCTCGATCGAGGACGGCGGCGGCGAAGGCTCGAACTGCTGGTACCGCGTGACCATTTCTGAAGGGCGCAACCGTGAGGTGCGTCGGATGCTGGAAGCGGTCGGTCATGCTGTCAGTCGTTTGATCCGCATCCGCTACGGCGCCATGATGCTGCCGCGTGGCCTCAAGCGCGGCGCCTGGATGGAGCTTGATGAGGGCGACATCCGGGCCTTGATGCGGGCTGCGGATCGCCGTGGGGCGTCGAGCAGTGGTGATGCAGGTGGTGCGGCAGATATTGAGGGGCCTGGCCGTTCCCAGCCAAGAGGCAAGCCGGGTGGTTCCGGGCGTAACAAGCGACGTGGCGGCAGTGGCAACGGGCCGCGTGGCCCGGGCGCCGCCAATCCAGGAGCCCGTCAATCCCAGGGACGCAAGGAGCGTGGTGACCGCCAGGGCGGGGATGCCCAGCCGGATCCGATGAAGACAGCCTTTGGCTACATCGGGGCCGACAGCTTCACGCGTCAGCGTCAGGGACAACGCCGTGACGGCGGTGGGGGTGGCGGGAGCGGAGGCCAGCGCCGCGGGGGGCGCGGACGCTGAGGCTTGCCATGCGACGACAGTCGATCGGCTTCACAGAGAGTTTTTGACCCGCTGACAAGCTTGCAATCCCTTACAGGTTAAAATCCAAGGCTTTGCCCAGTGGGTAGAAACTGAACACCAATAACTCAGGAAAATCACATGTCTATCGAACGCACTCTTTCCATCATCAAGCCCGATGCCGTTGCCAAGAACGTGATCGGTCAGATCTATGCTCGTTTCGAAGCCGCTGGCCTGAAGGTCATTGCCGCCAAGATGGCTCACCTGTCCCGTCGTGAGGCCGAAGCTTTCTACGCCGTGCACAAGGAGCGTCCCTTCTTCAAGGACCTGGTGGACTTCATGGTGTCCGGCCCGGTCATGATCCAGGCGCTGGAAGGCGAAGGCGCCATCCTGAAAAACCGCGATCTGATGGGCGCGACCGATCCCAAGAAGGCGGCCCCGGGTACCATCCGTGCCGATTTTGCCGACAGCATCGATGCCAACGCCGTGCATGGCTCCGATGCGGCCGAGACCGCTGCAGTGGAAGTGGCTTTCTTCTTCCCCGGCATGAACGTTTATTCGCGATAAACATGCAATGACGGCCAATCTTCTCGATTTCGATCTCGAGGGTTTGGCCCTTTTTTGCGAGCGGCTGGGGGAAAAGCGCTTCCGCGCGACCCAGCTGTTTCGCTGGATCCACCAAAAGGGTGCATCCAGTTTCGGTGAAATGACCGATCTGGCGAAGTCCCTGCGTGA
The DNA here is from genome assembly GCA_031426755.1 of Curvibacter sp. Taxonomy (GTDB): domain Bacteria; phylum Pseudomonadota; class Gammaproteobacteria; order Burkholderiales; family Burkholderiaceae_C; genus Hylemonella. Next base: position 186,252 of record JASJPI010000011.1, on the reverse strand, counting down.
AAAACTCGCGACGACAGCCCACATCAAGGGGCTCGCTGTCATCTCGCAACAAATTTCCACCGACGGCACCATCAAGTGGCTGTTCGATGTGGGCGACGGCAATGCCGTCGAGTCTGTTTTCATCCCTGAAGAAGATCGTGGCACCCTGTGCGTCTCGTCACAGGCGGGCTGTGCGGTGGGCTGTCGTTTCTGCTCGACCGGCCACCAGGGTTTCAGCCGTAACCTGACAACGGGTGAGATCATTGCACAGCTCTGGTTTGCCGAGCGCTTTTTGCGCCAGCATCTGGGGCGCCAGGATCGCGTCATCACCAACGTGGTGATGATGGGCATGGGCGAGCCGCTGCAGAATTACAACGAACTCGTTCCGGCCCTGCGCATCATGCTGGACGACCACGGCTATGGCCTGTCGCGCCGCCGTGTGACGGTGTCCACCTCGGGCGTGGTTCCGATGATGGATCGCCTGGCGCAGGATTGCCCGGTGGCCTTGGCAGTTTCCCTGCATGCGCCCAATGATGTCCTGCGCGACAACCTGGTGCCTCTGAACCGGAAGTACCCGATTGCCGAGCTGATGGCGGCTTGCAACCGCTACCTGGCCCATGCGCCCCGCGATTTCATCACCTTCGAATACTGCATGCTCGATGGCGTGAATGATCAGCCCGAGCATGCACGGCAACTGGTCGCACTGGTGCGCCAGCACGCGACCGGCGGCGTCTGGTGCAAGTTCAACCTGATTCCCTTCAATCCTTTCCCGGAGTCGGGGCTGGTGCGCTCGCCACAAAGTCAGGTGCTGGCGTTCGCAAAAATCCTTTCGGATGCTGGTATCGTGACGACCGTGCGCAAGACACGCGGCGACGATATTGATGCCGCCTGCGGGCAACTGGCTGGTGATGTTCGGGACCGTACTCGGGTCGGTGAGCGGATGGCGCAGCAGCGCATCGTGATGCTCAAGCCCGTGGTGGCGTTGGAAAAGAAGTCGGAGGAGATTTAAGGCATGACAACAAGCGTGACAGGATCGCGGCGGGCCGCCATCTACTTGTGGAGTGCCTGCTGGACGCTGCTGGCCGTGGCGGGGCTGTCGGGCTGTGCCACGACAGAGCCGACGGGAATGCATGGCAGCCAACCTGATATCGTGACCGATTCAGACGAGCCCGAGGTACGCAAGCGGGCTCGCATCCGGCTGGAACTGGCCATCGGCTATTTTGAGCAGGGACAGACGACGGTTGCGCTTGATGAAATCAAGCAGGCGCTGGTGGTGGACCCGGCGTATGCCGAAGCTTACAACCTGCGTGGCCTGATCTACATGCGTTTGAATGACTTGCGGCTGGCCGAAGAGAGTTTCCGCCGCGCCATGGCGCTCAATCCGCGGGATGCCAACGTAACGCACAACTACGGCTGGCTGTTGTGCCAGCAGGCGCGCTATCCGGAATCTTTCCAGGCCTTTGCCCAGGCCATTGCCAACTCTACCTACGGTGGGCGTGCCAAGACCTGGATGGCTCAGGGCCTGTGCCAGACCAGGGCGGGCCTGCGGGCCGAGGCTGAATACAGCCTGGGCAAATCCTACGAACTCGATGCCGCTAATCCGGTCACGGGTTACAACCTGGCGATGCTGCTGTTCCAGCGTGGTGAGCTGGCGCGAGCCCAGTTTTACATCCGGCGGCTGAACAACGGTGAGATGGCCAATGCCGAGTCCCTGTGGCTCGGCATCAAAATTGAGCAGCGTTTGAACAATCGTGAAGCTGTGGAGCAGTTGGCCACACAGCTCAAGAAACGCTATCCACAATCACGTGAAGTCGGGTCCTATGAGCGAGGGGCATTCAATGAGTGAGGAACAAGTACTGGCGGCCGAAACCGAAGCGTCTGCCGTGGGCGAGCCACCGGTCCCGCAAGTCACGGCGGGCGAGATGCTGCGCGAGGCACGCGAGGCGGCAGGCTTGCATGTGGCAGCGCTTGCTGTGTCGATGAAAGTGCCGGTCAAGAAACTGGAAGCCCTGGAGGCCGACCGGCTTGATCTTTTGCCCGATGCCGTGTTCGTGCGCGCACTGGCCTCCAGTGTCTGCCGGACTCTGAAAATCGATCCGGTGCCGGTGTTGGCTTTGCTGCCGCAAACGACTGCACCACAACTCAAGCCGGATGAGTGGGGGATCAATGCGCCGTTCCGTGCGCCGGGTGATATGACGACGGTCTCTACATGGGGTCAGCTCTCGCGTCCGGGCGTGCTGGCCGCGTTGGCGCTTCTCGCGGGGGCGCTGGTATTGATTTTCTTCCCGACGGTGGAGCGCAAGGAAGGCGCCGGCGCCACCTCGTCCGAGGTGGTGATCGCAGTTCCGGCGCCGGCTCAGGAACCGCAGCCCGTTGTGATGGCTCAACCTGCGGAGAAGAAGCCCCAGGAGCTTGCTGTGCCGGTGCAGCCGCCGGTCGCGCCAGTCATCCCTGGCGTGAAGCCGATGGCTGCTGTGACGCAACCGGTCCCCGCAGCCGCGCTGTCGACGAGCAGTCCGCCTGTCGCCGCTGTAGCCGGGACACCAGCGAGCGCGTCCGGCAGCGGCGTACTCGTTTTCAAGGCACGGAGTACGTCCTGGGTCGAGGTCACGGACGCACAGGGCGTGGTTCAGTTGCGCCGTACGCTCACCCCGAATGAAACGGTCGGTGTCTCGGGCGCGCTGCCGCTGGCGGTGGTGATTGGGCGTGCTGACGCCACAGAAGTTCAAGTACGCGGTAAACAGTTCAGTCTGGAAGCCGTGACGCGTGACAACGTGGCCCGTTTCGAGGTGAAGTAGGTGCAGCCCAGTTTTCCGATCGAGCAGGCGGCGCCGAAGTCGCGTCATACGCGTCAGGCCAGTGTGGGTTGGGGTGCACGCGTCGTGACCATTGGCGGCGGCGCACCGGTGCGCGTCCAGTCCATGACCAACACCGATACGGTGGATGTCATCGGCACGGCCATTCAAGTCAAGGAACTGGCGTTGGCTGGCTCCGAAATGGTCCGCATCACAGTCAACACGCCGGAGGCGGCGCAGGCCGTGCCGCACATCCGCGAGCAACTTGATCGAATGGGTGTCGATGTCCCCTTGATTGGCGACTTCCACTACAACGGTCACACACTGCTGACAGCCTATCCGGCCTGTGCCGAGGCCTTGTCCAAATACCGTATCAATCCGGGCAACGTCGGCAAGGGCGACAAGCGTGACCGCCAGTTCGGCCAGATGATCGAAGTGGCCATGCGCTGGAACAAGCCGGTGCGCATCGGCGTCAATTGGGGCAGCCTGGATCAGGAGCTCCTGGCCAGCCTGATGGACGAGAACAGCCGTCGTGCCGAACCGTGGGATGCCAAGGCAGTGATGTACGAGGCGCTGGTGACTTCCGCCATTGATTCGGCCCGCTTTGCCGAAGACTTGGGCATGGATGGCAAGCAAATCATCCTGTCCTGCAAGGTCAGTGGCGTCCAGGACCTGATTTCGGTCTACCGCGAACTGGCCAAGCGTTGCGATTACGCGCTTCATCTGGGGCTGACCGAAGCTGGTATGGCCACCAAGGGTACGGTTGCTTCCGCGACAGCGCTTTCCATTCTGTTGCAGGAAGGCATTGGCGACACCATCCGCGTTTCGCTGACGCCGCAGCCGGGCGAGGCGCGCACTCAGGAAGTGGTGATCGCTTCCGAGATCCTGCAGGCTCTCGGCCTGCGCACCTTTGTGCCCAGCGTCACAGCGTGTCCGGGGTGTGGCCGTACCACCAGCACCACCTTCCAGGAGCTGGCCAAGCAGATCGACGACTTCCTGCGCGCGCAGATGCCGGTCTGGCGCAAGCGTTATCCGGGCGTCGAGACGCTCAAGGTGGCGGTGATGGGCTGCATTGTCAATGGACCCGGCGAAAGCAAGCATGCTGACATCGGCATCAGCCTGCCGGGTACCGGCGAAGCGCCGGCCGCGCCTGTCTTCATCGACGGCGAAAAGCGCATGACTTTGCGCGGCGATGCGATTGCCCGGGATTTCCAACAAGTGGTCGAGACCTATATTGAAAATCGTTTCGGTGCCCACAAGGTGCCCGAAGCGGCCTGAACAGATTCATGACAGAAAAGAAGATGGCCACCAAGGCCGAGAAGCTGACTGCCGTCAAAGGCATGAACGACATCCTGCCGCCTGATTCAGCCCGTTGGGAATGGCTGGAGCAGCAGGTGCGCGCGCTGATGGCGCGCTTCGCCTACAACAACATCCGCACGCCCATCGTTGAGCCCACGCCGTTGTTCATCCGCGGCCTGGGAGAGGTGACGGATATCGTCGAGAAGGAAATGTACTCCTTTGAAGACCGCCTCAATGGCGAGCATCTGACGCTGAGACCCGAGTGCACGGCTGGTGTGGTGCGCGCGGTGGTTGAGCATTCCATGCTGTACGACGGCGGCAAACGTCTGTACTACATGGGGCCGATGTTCCGCCATGAGCGGCCGCAACGGGGGCGCTACCGCCAGTTCCACCAGATCGGTGCCGAGGCGCTGGGCTTCGCGGGCGCCGAGATCGACGCCGAGTTGATCCTGCTGGCCGATGCGCTGTGGAAAATCCTGGGCCTGAACGACGTGCGTCTGGAGCTCAACAGTCTGGGCCAGCCAGAGGAACGCCAGCAGCATCGGGCCGCGCTGATCGCCTATTTTGAGCAGCATGCCGACCAGCTCGATGAAGAGGCGCGGCGGCGTTTGCACCTGAATCCGCTGCGTATTCTGGATACCAAGAACCCGGCCATGCAGGCGCTGGTGGAGTCGGCACCCAAGCTGATCGATTTCCTGGGCGAGGCTTCGCTGGCCCATTTCAACCAGGTTCGCGCCATGCTGGACGCCAATGGCGTGGCTTACAGCATCAACCCGCGCCTCGTGCGTGGCATGGACTATTACAACCTGACCGTGTTCGAGTTCATTACCACGCGGCTGGGTTCGCAGGGTACGATCTGCGGTGGCGGGCGTTATGACTACCTGATCGAGCAGATCGGCGGCAAGCCGGCACCGGCTGTCGGCTGGGCGCTTGGCGTGGAACGCGTGCTCGAGTTGCTGAAAGAGCAGGGCATGGCGAATCCTGCGCCGGAGCTGGATGCCTACGCCATCGTCCCCGAAGCCGGGAGTTTGCCGGTGGTCATGAGATGCCTGCAGGCCCTGCGAGCCGCGGGTGTGCGTGTGCAGATGCATGCCGGTACGGGGGAGGGCATGGGCAGCATGAAGTCTCAGTTCAAACGTGCCGATGCCAGCGGTGCCTATTACGCCCTGGTTTTCGGCGTCGATGAATTGGCGCAGAACATGGTGACCGTCAAGGCCTTGCGCGACGGCAGTGGAGCGCAGACGGCGTTCTCGCTGGCGCAAGTGGCCGACTGGGCGTCCCACCTACAATCGCGGTCTTAAACCAATACACCTCATGGCACATCTCGATCTCGAAGAACAAGAGCAGCTTGACCAGATCAAGCATTTTTGGCGTCAGTACGGCAATGCCATCACATGGGTGCTCATCGTGGTGCTGACGGCCTTTGCCGGCTGGAATCTGTACCAGTATTGGCAGCGCAACCAGGCGACGCAGGCCGCCGCCATGTACGACGAGGTGGAGCGGGTTGCCATGATGGGTGATGTCGCCAAGCTCGATCGCGCGCTGGCCGACATGAAAGACAAATTTGCCTCGACTGCCTACGCACAGCAGGCCGGCCTGCTGGCAGCCAGGGTCTATGTGGAAACCGGCAAGCTCGATGCTGCCAAGTCGGCCCTGCTCTGGGTGGCAGAGAAGTCTTCGGATGAAGGCTATCAGGCGATTGCCCGCCTGCGCCTCGCTGGTGTGCTGCTGGAGTCCAAGGCCCATGACGAGGCGCTCAAGCAGCTGTCCGGCCATTTCCCGGCTGATTTTGCTGCCTTGGCGGCGGACCGGCGTGGTGACATCTACCAGGCGCAGGGCAAGAAGGCCGAGGCGGTGGCTGAATACCTCAAGGCCTACAAGGCGCTGGATGCCGGTAGCGAATACCGCCGCCTGATAGACGTGAAGCTGGCTGCACTGGGCACCAGCGTTCAAGCTGAACGTGCTGCAGGAGACAACAAGTGAAGCGGACGTTTTATGGGCTGACTGGCGTGATGCGGGGAACGCTGGCCCTGACCTTGGCGGCTTTGCTGGTGGCGTGCTCCAGCAGCCCTCAAAAGCCGAAGCCGGCCGAACTGTCGTCCGGTCCCAATCTGATCGGTGTGACGCAGGCCTGGACCACCAAGCTCGGCGAGGTGGCGTTCCCCCTGAATGTCCGCGTTGTCGGGCAAAGCGTGGCCATCGCTGCGTCGGATGGCGCGGTTGTGGTGCTGGATGCGCGCAGCGGTGGTGATCTCTGGCGTGCCTCGCTGAACTCACCCTTGAGCGCTGGTGTCGGCTACGACGGTCAGCGGGCGGCGGTCATTACCCGTGGCAACGAAGTCGTGACATTGGAGGCTGGCCGTGAGGTTTGGCGCCAGCGGCTCAACGCCGTCAGCCTGACCGCCCCGCTGGTGGCTGGCGGGCGCGTCTTTGTGCTGGGTGCGGACCGCACGGTCAGTGCCTTCGATGGGGCATCGGGCCGTCGTCTGTGGCAACAGCAGCGTTCGGGGGAGGCCTTGGTGCTGCGCCAGGCCGGTGTCATGCTGGCCGTGGGCGATACGCTGGTGGTCGGTCTGTCGGGCAGACTGGTAGGCTTGAACCCGCTCAATGGCAGCGTACGCTGGGAAACGGCCATTGCCTCGCCGCGCGGCGTGAACGATATCGAGCGACTGGTGGACCTGGTGGCCGGCGTGAGCCGCGAAGGCGATGTCCTCTGCGCCCGTGCTTTCCAGGCGGCCGTGGGCTGCGTTGATGCCGCTCGCGGCGCCGTGCTGTGGACCAAGCCGGCTGTCGGTGCCACCGGCGTGCAAGGCGACCGTGATTTTGTCTTCGGTGCCGAGGCGGACGGTACCGTCGTGGCTTGGCGTCGTACCGATGGTGAGCGTGCCTGGACCCAGGAACTCCTGCGCCATCGCAACCTGGGCACGCCTCTGGTTGCGGGCCGTTCCGTGGTGGTGGGCGATGGCAATGGCCTGCTGCATTTCCTTTCGCGCGAAGATGGATCGCACGTTGCCCGCGTGAGCACGGATGGTTCGGCAGTGGCTTCCGTCCCGGTGCTGGCAGGCAATACGCTGGTGGTTGTGACGCGCAATGGCGGCGTCTTCGGCTTCCGGCCTGAGTAAGACAAGGCATTGCATGAAACCGGTTCTGGCCCTTGTTGGTCGCCCTAACGTCGGCAAGTCGACGCTGTTCAACCGGCTGACCAAGTCGCGTGATGCGATCGTGGCCGATTTCGCCGGTCTGACGCGCGACCGCCATTACGGCAACGGCAAACTGGGCAAGCACGAGTTCATCGTCATCGACACCGGTGGCTTCGAGCCAGATGCCGGCAGCGGCATCTACAAGGAAATGGCCAAGCAGACCCGCCAGGCGGTGGCTGAGGCCGATGTCGTCATTTTTGTGGTCGATGCCCGCCAGGGCTTGTCAGCGCAGGACCATGACATCGCCAACTACCTGCGTCGTCTGGGCAAGCCCTGCGTGCTGGTGGCCAACAAGGCCGAAGGCATGCTGGAGGGCGTGCAGCTCGCTGAATTTTTCGAGTTGGGCCTGGGCGAGGTGTACCCGGTTTCCGCCGCCCATGGTCAGGGCATCCGCTCGTTGGTCGAGCTGGCACTGGCGCCGCTGAATTTGCCGGATCCGGACGAGGCCGAAGAGGAACGCGATCCGGGCCTGATCAAGCTGGCCGTGGCTGGCCGCCCCAACGTCGGCAAGTCCACCCTGATCAATACCTGGCTCGGCGAAGAGCGTTTGGTGGCTTTCGACATGCCGGGTACGACGCGCGACGCCATCAGCGTGCCTTTCGAGCGCAATGGCCAGCGTTTCGAGCTGATCGATACAGCCGGCCTGCGCCGCAAGGGGCAGGTGTTCGAGGCGATCGAAAAGTTTTCCGTGGTCAAGACGCTGCAGGCCATCGAATCGGCCAACGTGGTGCTGCTGCTGCTGGACGCCACCCAGGGGGTGACCGATCAGGATGCCCACATTGCCGGCTACATTCTGGAGAGTGGCCGTGCCGTGGTGCTGGCGGTCAACAAGTGGGATGCGGTGGACGACTACCAGCGCCAACTGCTGCAGCGCTCCATCGAGACCCGCTTGGCCTTCCTTAAATTTGCCGATCTTCACCACATTTCTGCCAAAAAACGCCAAGGCCTGGGTCCGTTGTGGGCGTCCATCATCCAGGCGCACAAATCGGCGAGTTGCAAGATGCCGACCCCAGTGCTGACGCGTCTGCTGCAGGAGGCGGTGCAGTACCAGACACCCAAGAAATCGGGCATTTACCGGCCCAAGCTGCGTTATGCGCACCAGGGCGGTATGAACCCGCCGGTTGTCGTGATTCACGGTAATTCGCTGGAACACGTGACCGATGCCTACAAACGGTTCCTGGAAGGTCGAATCCGCAAGGAATTCAATCTGGTCGGGACGCCGTTGCGCATCGAAATGAAAACCTCGCACAATCCCTACGCCGAGAAAGAAAACGGCTAGATGCCGTCAATTACTGGGGATTTACCACTTCTGTCAACCATGGATCGGGTTGCTGTGGTATCGTGGCAACTTCAACAGAACTTTTGAACACGGAGAATATCGTGAGCAACAACAAAGGTCAGCTCTTGCAAGACCCCTTTCTCAACACCCTGCGGCGCGAACATGTGCCGGTTTCCATCTACCTCGTCAACGGGATCAAGCTGCAAGGCCAGATCGAATCGTTCGACCAGTACGTTGTGTTGCTGCGCAACACGGTGACCCAGATGGTTTACAAGCATGCGATTTCGACCATCGTGCCGGGACGAGCCGTGAATTTCTCGACCGGTGAGGTCGAGCAGCCAGGTGCAGCCTGAAGCCATTTGGGGCGCTGGCGCCTGAATGACGGTTACTTTTGAGCCTGTCTCCAGGCTGCATTCCATTTGACTGATTTTCCCGACAAGACCCCGGCTCCAACCATTCTGGTAGGGGTGGACTTTGGTCTGCCCCATTTTGATGGGGAGCTCGAGGAATTGGGCCTGCTGGCTGAAACCGCGGGACTGAAACCGGTTGCGCGCCTGACTTGCAAGCGCCGGGCGCCCGATGCGGCCCTGTTTGTGGGCAGCGGCAAGGCCGACGAGATCAAGCTGCTGGCGCAGCAATTGGGTGCCACCGAGGTGCTGTTCGACCAGAGCCTGAGTCCGGCCCAACAGCGCAACCTGGAGCGTCATCTGGAGTTGCCGGTCAACGACCGTACGCTGCTGATTCTGGAAATCTTCGCCCAGCGTGCGCGCAGCCATGAAGGCAAGCTGCAGGTCGAACTGGCGCGCCTGCAATACCTCAGCACCCGACTGGTACGGCGCTGGTCGCACCTGGAGCGCCAGACCGGCGGTGCCGGCGTGCGCGGCGGCCCGGGCGAGAAGCAGATTGAGCTGGATCGCCGCATGATCAATGAGGCGATCAAGCGCACCAAGGAGCGCCTGATCAAGGTCAAGCGCCAGCGCCAGACCCAGCGCCGTCAGCGCGAGCGGCGCGATGCTTTCAACATTTCGCTGGTCGGTTACACCAACGCCGGCAAATCCACGCTGTTCAATGCCCTGGTCAAGGCGCGTGCCTATGCGGCCGACCAGCTGTTCGCCACGCTGGACACGACAACACGCCAGCTGTATCTGGGCGAGGCCGGCCGTTCGGTTTCCTTGTCCGATACAGTGGGTTTCATCCGCGACCTGCCGCACGGCCTGATCGACGCCTTCCAGGCCACGCTGCAGGAGGCGGTCGATGCCGACCTGCTGCTGCATGTGGTCGATGCCTCCAATCCGAACTACCCCGAGCAGATCGCAGAAGTTCAGCGGGTGCTGGCTGAGATCGGGGCGGCCGATATTCCACAAGTGCTGGTGTTCAACAAGCTGGATGCGCTGGATGAAGCGCGCCGGCCGCTGCAGCTCGAAGACACGTACGACCTCGATGGTGTGGCAACGTCTCGCGTCTTCGCCAGTGCGCGCAAGGGCGAAGGTCTGCCGGCCCTGCGCCAGCTGCTGGCGCGGCGGGCCAGTGAGACGGGTCGGGAATCTCCCGAAAGAGTGGAGGCACTTTCCGCCGAAAATCATCCAACCGCTTCCTGATTGGGCACAATCCGGCCAGAGAGCTACAAGAGACGAAATGATGAAACTCCAATCACGCGCCTTTCGCCGGGCGGAATGGTCGGGCCGCATTCGGGGCATGTTCAACCTGAACGACCCCCGCTGGGGCCGTGGCGATGACAAGCCAGCCGACAGCAACAAGCCAGAGCCGTCCCGGCCTGAGCCAGACCAGCCGCCTCCACCCAATGGGCAGGGGCGGGGTCAGAACCCGGGTCCCAACCAGGGGCCGCCGGACCTGGACGAGCTGTGGCGCGATTTCAACCGCAAGCTGGGTGGCCTGTTCGGTGGCGGCTCAAACCGTGGTGGCCGCTCCGGCGGCACGGGTGGTGGAAATGGCGGCGGCTTCAAGCCCGACATGAAGAGCGCGGGTCTGGGTGCCGGTCTGATTGCCGCCATCGTCGTGCTGATCTGGCTGGGCACCGGCTTTTTCATCGTGCAGGAAGGACAGCAGGCCGTCATCACCCAGTTCGGCAGGTACAAGTCCACGGTGGGTGCCGGCTTCAACTGGCGGCTGCCGTACCCGATCCAGCGCCATGAACTGGTGTTCGTGACCCAGATCCGATCCGTCGATGTGGGCCGCGATACGGTGATCAAGGCCACGGGGCTGCGCGAGTCGGCCATGCTGACCGAGGACGAGAACATCGTCGAGATCAAGTTTGCCGTGCAATACCGGCTGAACGATGCACGCGCCTTCCTGTTCGAGAGCAAGAGCCCGAGCGAGGCCGTGGTGCAGGCAGCCGAGACCGCCGTGCGCGAGGTGGTGGGCAAGATGCGCATGGATTCGGCCCTGTCCGAGGAGCGCGACCAGATTGCACCGCGCGTACGTGCGCTGATGCAGACCATCCTGGACCGTTACAAGGTCGGTATTGAAGTGGTCGGCATCAACCTGCAACAAGGCGGTGTGCGTCCGCCCGAGCAGGTGCAGGCGGCTTTCGACGATGTGCTCAAGGCCGGCCAAGAGCGCGAGCGTGCCAAGAACGAAGCCGAGGCCTATGCCAACGACGTGGTGCCGCGCGCGCTGGGTACCGCTTCGCGTCTGAAGGAAGAGGCCGAGGCCTACAAGTCGCGCATCGTGGCGCAGGCGCAAGGTGATGCCCAGCGCTTCCGTGCCATTCTGACCGAGTACCAGAAGGCGCCGCAGGTCACGCGCGACCGACTCTACCTGGAGACCATGCAGCAGATCTACGGCAACGTCACCAAGGTGCTGGTCGATTCCAAGCAAGGGTCCAATCTGCTGTACCTGCCGCTGGACAAGATCATGCAGATGAGCGCGAGTGAAGCCGCGGTTCAGCCCGCTGCCGGTGCGCCGGCAGCATCGACTGTCCCGACAGCACCCGCCACCTCGCCGCTCGATGTCCGTGCCCGTGATGGTGCACGTTCGCGCGACCGTGAAACCCGATAGGAGCCCAGAATGAACCGGGTTGGATTTGTCATTTCTTCGCTGCTGGTGCTGCTGGCGCTGGCGAGTTCCATGCTGTTCGTGGTCGACCAGCGGCAGTTCGGTGTGGTCTATGCCTTGGGGCAGATCAAGGACGTCATCACCGAGCCGGGGCTGAACATCAAGCTGCCGCCGCCGTTCCAGAACGTGACCTACATCGACAAGCGCCTGCTCACGCTGGACAGCACCGACACCGAGCCGATGCTCACCGCCGAAAAGCAGCGTGTCGTGATCGACTGGTATGTGCGCTGGCGCATCACCGATCCGACCGAGTACATCCGCAATGTCGGTCTGAACGAGGCGGCCGGCGCCAGCCAGCTCAACCGCGTGGTGCGCAATGCCTTCCAGGAAGAGATCAACAAGCGCACCGTGAAGGAATTGCTGTCGCTCAAGCGCGAGGCCCTGACGGCTGACGTCAAGGCCGAGGTGCTGGACAAGGTCCGCGGTGCCAAGCCCTGGGGTGTGGATGTGGTGGATGTCCGCATCACCCGGGCTGACTATGTCGATGCGATCACCGAGTCGGTGTACCGCCGCATGGAGGCCGAGCGCAAGCGGGTGGCCAATGAGCTGCGTTCCACCGGCGGCGCCGAAGGCGAGAAGATTCGCGCCGACGCCGACCGCCAGCGCGAGGTGACGATCGCCAACGCCTACCGTGACGCCCAGAAGGTCAAGGGTGAGGGTGATGCCGAAGCGGCACGCATCTATGCCGAGGCCTTCGGCCGTGACCCCTCGTTTGCCCAGTTCTATCGCAGCCTGGAGGCATACAAGGCCAGCTTTGCCAAGAAGAGCGATGTCATGGTGCTGGATCCGTCGTCCTCGGAGTTCTTCAAGGTGTTCCGTGGGCAGGGTGCCCCGGCCGGCGCGAAAAAGTAAGGCGTGGACAGCGACTCCTTCTGGCTGGCCATGGCCCTGGTCCTGGTGATCGAGGGCCTGTTTCCTTTTCTTTCCCCTGGCGGCTGGCGCCGCATGTTCGCGCAGATCCTGCAGTTGAGTGATGGCCAGATCCGGTTTTTCGGCCTGTGTAGCATTCTGGCCGGCCTGTTGTGGCTGGGGTGGCAGGGGCTCTGAACGGCCCTGAAACCCGCCTGATTCTGTCCGGTCGCCAAGCCCGGTAAAATCACGTTTTTAACAGCACCCCAAAATCCCATGTCTGCCTGGGTCCTGCCGGATCACATTGCCGATGTCTTGCCTTCCGAGGCGCGCCACATCGAAGAACTACGCCGCGATTTGCTGGACATGGCGCGCTGCTATGGCTACGAACTGGTCATGCCGCCGCTGCTTGAACACCTGGCGTCCCTGCTGACGGGAACCGGCCAAGCGCTCAATCTGCAAACTTTCAAGCTGGTTGATCAGCTCTCCGGCCGCTCCATGGGCCTGCGCGCCGATACCACGCCGCAAGTAGCCCGCATCGATGCCCATCTGCTGAACCGCCGCGGCGTCGCCCGCCTGTGCTACTGCGGTCCGGTGCTGCACACGCGTCCGACCGGACCGCACGCCACACGCGAGCCGCTGCAATTTGGCGCTGAAATCTACGGTCACGCAGGCTTGGAGGCCGACCTGGAGGCTTTGCAGCTCGCGCTGGACTGCCTCAAGGCAGCCAACTTGCCGAGCTTCACCGTGGACATGGCCGATGTACGCATCGTCAGTGCCTTGCTGGCTGATGTGAATATCGACGCCGAGCCCCTGGCTCAATTGCATGCGGCCTTGGCATCCAAGGATGTGACTGCGCTGACCCTGCTCACCCAAGACTTCCCCGCGGCTTCGCGCCAGGGCCTGCTGGCGCTGCTGCAGCTCTATGGCGATGTCTCTGTGCTGGATAAGGCCGAAAAAGTGCTTCCGCCCTTGCCGGCTGTGCGCGAGGCGCTATCAAATTTGAAGTGGCTGGCGAGTCATCTCCAGGATACCCGGCTCAGTTTCGATCTGGCCGACCTGCGTGGTTACGCCTACTACAGCGGTGTGCGCTTTGCTGTCTATGCCGAAGGCGCCAGCGATGCGCTGCTGCGTGGTGGCCGTTACGACGAAGTCGGCGCGGTGTTCGGCCGCAAGCGCCCGGCTGTGGGTTTCAGCCTGGATCTCAAGACCCTGGTCGGCACCGTGGGGGCGCGCGCGCTGCGTGCTGCCATCCGTGCGCCCTGGGGCGAGTCGCCGGCGTTGCGTCAGGCGATTGCGCGTCTGCGCGGGCAGGGCGAGACCGTGGTCTGCGTGTTGCCGGGCCATGAAAGCGAAATCGATGAATTCCAGTGCGATCGCGAGCTGATCGAAGTCGCCGGGCAGTGGGTGCTGAGCGCCATTTGAGCAATTTGATCCATTTGGTTCCGACCGGGCTTGTGAACCAGCAAGCGGGTCTGCACTGAAACCTTGTATTGAGAAAACTGAAATGAATGCAACCAAAGGACGTAACGTCGTTGTCGTGGGTACCCAGTGGGGTGACGAAGGCAAGGGCAAGCTGGTGGACTGGCTGACCGAGAGCGCGCAAGGCGTGGTGCGTTTCCAGGGGGGGCACAATGCCGGCCACACGCTGGTGATCAACGGCGTCAAGACCGCGCTGCACCTGATTCCCAGCGGCATCATGCGTCCGGGCGTGAAGTGCTACATCGGCAACGGCGTGGTGCTGTCGGCCGGCAAGCTGTTCGAAGAGATTGAAGGGCTGGAGAAGGCCGGCGTCGAAGTGCGCTCGCGCCTGCGTATCAGCGAGGCCTGCCCGCTGATCCTGCCGTTCCATGCGGCGCTCGACGTGGCGCGCGAAGCGGCACGCGAGGAGGGCGGTACCGAGAAGATCGGCACGACCGGACGCGGCATCGGCCCGGCCTACGAGGACAAGATTGCCCGCCGCGCCCTGCGTGTGCAGGACCTCAAGTACCCCGAGCGCTTTGCCGCCAAGCTCAAGGAGCTGCTGACGCTGCACAACCACGTGCTGACCACCTTCCTGGGCTCGAAGAGCTTCACCTTCGGTGATGCGCTCAAGCCCTACCTCAAGGACGGCGAGGTGCAGTTCGATGCGGTCTATACCGAGGCCATGCGCCACGCCGAACTGCTCAAGCCGATGATGGCCGATGTCTCGCGCGAGTTGAATGAGGCCAATCGCGATGGCGCCAACCTGCTGTTCGAAGGTGCACAAGGCACGCTGCTGGATGTGGACCACGGCACCTATCCGTACGTGACGTCCAGCAACTGCGTGGCCGGTAATGCGGCTGCCGGCTCCGGCGTCGGCCCGGGCATGCTGCACTACATCCTGGGCATCACCAAGGCCTACTGCACGCGTGTCGGCGGTGGCCCGTTCCCGACCGAGCTCGACTGGGAAACGCCGGGCACCCCGGGCTACCACATGAGCACCGTGGGCGCCGAGAAGGGCGTGACCACCGGTCGCTCACGTCGTTGCGGCTGGTTTGACGCCGCACTGCTCAAGCGCTCGGCCCAGGTCAATGGCCTGACAGGTCTGTGCCTGACCAAACTCGACGTGCTCGATGGACTCAAGGAGTTGCTGCTGTGCACCGGCTACGAGCTCGATGGTGAAGTGACCGACATCCTGCCCATGGGCGCCGACGAGATCGCGCGCTGCAAGCCGATCTACGAGACCATGCCCGGCTGGAGCGAGAGCACGGTGGGTGTGACGCAGTACGACAAGCTGCCGATCAACGCGCGCCTGTACCTGCAGCGCATCGAGCATGTCACCGGCGTGCCGATTCACATCATCTCGACCAGCCCGGACCGTGACCACACCATCATGATGCGGCACCCCTACATCGCCGACTAGTCGGTTTGATGAAAATGACCCGTTTTTCCCTTGTAAAACGGGTGTTACCAGCTATCAATTCAGGAGTGATCGGATGTTGACGGAAGACGGCAAGCATTTGTATGTGAGCTACGACGAGTACCACAACCTGATCGAGAAGCTGGCCATCAAGGTCCATCAGTCTGGCTGGGGGTTTGACACCATCCTGTGCCTGGCACGCGGTGGCATGCGTCCCGGCGATATCCTGTCGCGCATTTTCGAGAAGCCGCTGGCCATCGTCTCCACCAGTTCCTATCGCGCCAATGCCGGCACGACCCAAGGCAACCTGGACATTGCCAGGTACATCACCACCCCGCAAGGCGAGATCGCCGGGCGCGTGCTGCTGGTGGACGACCTGGCCGACTCGGGCCACACGCTGGATGCCGTGATTGCCATGCTGCGCGAAAACTACCCGGCCATCACCGAGCTGCGCAGCGCCGTGATCTGGACCAAGGCGCAGTCCACCTTCAAGGCCGACTTCTCGGTGGAATTCCTGCCCACGAATCCCTGGATCCATCAGCCCTTCGAGAGCTACGACCGCATGCGACCGGCGCAACTGCTGAATAAGTGGAAGATATGAGGTGCCCCCAAGCTGCGCGACACGTGGTGTCGCTGCGCCACCCCCCTTGCAGGGGGCGCACCCAGCGGCCCGGCGAAGCCGGTTCCGCGGGTGCCTTGGATTAAGCACGTCACGCGGCATAGATCGCGTTAAGCTCTGTCTGGCTATTTCCAAGGCAACGACATGAGCGACAAGAGCACCGAGCTGATCCACCACGCCTACATGCCGCCGGCAGGCTTTGCTGCGCCGCAGCCGGGCGTTTTCAAGGCCTCGACCGTGATCTTCCCCAGCGTGGCGGCCATGCGCAGCCGCGAGTGGAAGGACAAGACCGGCTACACCTACGGCCTGCATGGCACGCCCACCACCTACCTGCTGGAGGAGCGCCTGTGCACACTCGAAGGCGGTGCGCAGTGTGTGCTGGTGCCCAGCGGCCTGGCCGCCATCGCCAACGTCGGCCTGGCCCTGCTGCAGAGCGGCGATGAGGTGCTGATCCCCGACAACGCCTATGGCCCCAACAAGGCCTTGGCCGAAGGCGAACTCAAGGCCTGGGGCATCACGCACCAGTTCTACGATCCGATGGACCCGCAGGACCTCGCGCGCCGCCTCAGCAGCAAGACCAAACTGGTCTGGCTGGAGGCCGCCGGCTCGGTGACGCTGGAGTTTCCCGACCTGCGCCAGCAGGTGCGCATCTGCCGTCAAGCCGGCGTGCTCTCGGCGCTGGACAACACCTGGGGCGCCGGCCTGGCCTTCAACCCCTTCGATCTGGGTGATGGCCTGGGCGTGGACATCTCGGTGCACGCACTGACCAAATACCCCAGCGGCGGTGGCGATGTGCTCATGGGCAGTGTCGTCACGCGCGACGAGGCTTTGCACATCCGCCTCAAGCTCACCCACATGCGGCTGGGGTTGGGCATCGGGGCCAACGACGTGGAGGCGGTGCTGCGTTCGCTGCCCAGCTTGCCGCTGCGCTATCGGGCGCACGACCAGACGGCACGGGCCCTGGCCCAGTGGTGCCAGACGCGGCCTGAATTTGCCCAGGTGCTGCACCCGGCGTTGCCCGGCTCGCCGGGCCACGAACACTGGCAGGCGCTGTGCGGCCGCGAAGAAGGCAGGGCGGCCGGGCTGTTCAGCGTGCTGTTCAATGCCAAGTACGGCCAAGCGCAGGTTGATGCCTTTTGCGATGCGCTGCGCCTGTTCAAGCTCGGCTACAGCTGGGGTGGTCCCATGAGCCTTGTCGTACCGTATGAGCTGGCTGGCATGCGTCAGGTCTGGCCGGCGCATCTGGCGCGCGGCCATCTGGTGCGTTTTTCAGCGGGCCTGGAGGCGGCGGATGAACTGCAGGCCGACCTGGCACAGGCCCTGGCCGCAGCCGTGGGCTGATCGGTTGATAGCCCTACTCAGATTGGTGTTTTCCTGAGTAGCCAGCGATGCTGACCCCCGGTAGTCTTGGAATCCATGACCGAGATCAATTCTGCATCCGATACCGAGACTGCCAGCCTGCCGGTGAATCCCACACCCTATGTGCCGCCTCCCACAGAAGGGCCCAAGCGCGAGATCGTGGCGCTCGGTTTTGCCGATCCATTTCGCTGGCTGGCGCGTGGTCTGCGCGACCTGCGCGCCGAAATGGGCATCGGGCTCTTCTATGGCATGTGTTTCTGGGCCATGGCCATCGTCCTGGGCCTGGTGTTTCGCCACCTGCCCGAGTACACCATGTCGATCGCCTCGGGCTGCCTGCTGGTCGGGCCATTTCTGGCGATGGGGCTGTACGAGGTCAGCCGCCGACGCGAGCAAGGCCTGCCACCCAATCTGGCCACGTCACTGACCTGTTGGGACACACACATCGGCAGCATGGGCCTGCTGGTACTGGTGCTCGTCATCCTCGAATTGCTCTGGGGCCGTGCTTCGCTGGTGGTGTTTGCCGTGTTCTTCAACACCGGCATGCCCTCCACGGCCAGTGTGCTGCAGGCGGTTTTCAACCCCGAGAACTGGGAGTTCGTGCTGGTGTATCTGGTGGTGGGCGGGGTATTCGCCGGCCTGGTATTCGCCACCTCGGTGGTGTCCATCCCCATGATCCTCGACCGCGATACCGATGCCATTTCGGCCTCGATTACCAGCCTGCAGGTCTTCTTCAGCAACCTGCCGGTGCTGTTGCTATGGGGGGCGCTGATCAGTACGCTGGTGTTGATGGCGCTGATCCCATGGGGCCTGGGCTTGCTGTTCGCCGGACCCTGGCTGGGACATGCGACATGGCACGCCTACCGCGGTGCGGTGCGGTGGGAGGGGTAGGGTTGTACTGGGCTTTCGGCCGGCTTGTTGAACGGCCGGATTGGGGCGCAATGCGGGCATCGACGTCTCGGCTTGCCTGCCTTGCGCTTTTGGTGCATTCTGCGACAGCTTGTTTTGGGAAAAAATCATGACCGATATGCTGTTTGATCAGTTGCTGGTGCCGTTTTTCATCCGGTTCTTTTTTGTCTTCGGCCTGATTGGTCTGGCTGTCGGTGCCGGGCTGATCTTTGCGCCCCAGGGCATGCACCACGTATTCGAACGGACGAATCGCTGGGTATCGTCGCGACGCAGCCTGCGCTGGGTCAATGTGTCGCGGGATGTTGATGCGGATATCTATCGCTTTTGCCGCCGGATCTGGGTGGTGCTCATGCTGCTGGTGGTTTATTCGACGTTCGTGCTGGTCGTGCAGGTTCATCCGGGCAAATTCGTGGCTGCATGGGGTCTTCAAGATACCCGGTATTCATTGGTCGCCGAGATATTCGTGGAAACGGTTCAATGGGCGCTGATTGCAGGCGAACTGCTCGTGCTGGCAGTGGGCATCATGTTGTTTTTCTTTCCGGAAACGCTGTTTGCACTCGAGAAACGCGCCAATCAATGGTATTCCACGCGTCGTTGGACTCGGAAGGCGGAGGTCATGCGCATGGGCTTCGACACCTGGGTTCGAAGCCGCCCCCGCACCTTGGGGAGTCTGATTGCCGCAGGCGCGCTCTTTGTGGGCCTCAACTTCGGGGTGATGCTGTTCTTCCCGCATTGAGGCTGACGACATCCGCAGGCCAGAGCGGTTCGCCCTGAATCAGTCGTGCCCCCTCGGGGCGATGCGCGCTCATGGCGTGGCTGGCCCGTACAGAAAATCATGCTTGCCCAGTGGCACCCCCTTATGCCGGAGGATGGCATAGGCCGTGGTGATATGGAAAAACAGGTTGGGCAGAGCCCAATGCTTCAGGTAGTCCTCGCCGCACAGAGTCCGGGTCTGCCCGTTACCAGCGGGCATGGTGATGTCACGTTCCTCGGCGCCATCCAGCGCGGCGGCCGGCACGGTGGCGAGCCAGGCCAAAGTCTGGTCGATTCTGTCCTGCAGCTGTTCCAGCCGGGTCTCATCGTTCGGGTACTTGGGCGGCTCCAGCCCCAGCATGCGGTGGCCCCAGATCTTGACCACGTCGCAGACCACCGTCACCTGCCGTGAAAACGGCAACATGTCGGGCGCCAGGCGCGCCTGCATCAACACCTGCGGCGCATAGCCGCGCACCTGCGCGTCGTCGATGCCCTTTTGCACGATATGCCGCAGATGGCCCAGTGATTTCTGGAACACCGGCAGGCTGGCCGATGACAGGCTGATGCTCATGTCGCGGCGAGGGCGTGCTGTTGCGCTGCCAGTTCATGCGCCAGTGCCTGCATCGCCCGCACCGAGCGGTCTTGCGGGCTGATGCTCAGCGCCTGGGCGTATTGCTTGAAGTTGCGCACCATCGACTGCAGATACACCGGGTCATAGTGGCTCAGCAGGAGGTCGCGCACCACGGACTCGATCTGGCCGGCACGAACCTGGGTCTTCCAGCCCTCAACGACTTGTTTGCCACGCAGTTGCGTCAGCGCGTCGAGTCGTTCACAAAAGGCTTCGCTATCGCGCACGAAGAAGTCGTAGTCTTCCAGCAGCAGGGCCACCCGCTGCTCATCGGGCAGCAGCAGATTCAGGCAGGGAGCCGCGCGCATGGCCTCGATCAGGGCCGCCGGCACTGCCACATTGCCGACTTTCTTGCTTTCACTTTCCACGAACACCGGGCGCGCCGGGTCGAGCCGGCGCAGCGCGTCCCAGATGCGGGTATCGAAGTGCTTTTGTGAAGGCTGCGGTACGCCGGGAAGCGCCCCCAGGACCGAGCTGCGGTGGTTCGCCAGCGCTTCCAGGTCCAGTATCTGGGCGCCGGCGCTTTCCAATGCCTGCAGCAGCCGTGTCTTGCCGGAGCCGGTGGTGCCGCAGATGACGCGCCAGTCGAACTTCGGCGCCAGGCGCGGAATGTCTTCCAGCAGGGCATTGCGGAAGGCCTTGTAGCCGCCTTCGAGCAGGGTGATGCGAAAGCCGATCTGGCTCAGCACCAGCGAGAGCGAGCCACTGCGCTTGCCGCCGCGCCAGCAGTAGGCCAGCGGCTTCCAGCCCTTGGGCTTGTCCAGCACCTCGCGCTCGATGTGATGGGAGATATTGCGCGCCGCCATCGCCGCACCACGCTTGTTGGCTTCGAAGGCGTTGACCTGCTTGTATATCGTGCCCACCAGCTTGCGCTCTTCGTTGTTGAGCGTAGGCCAGTTGACGGCACCCGGCAGATGGTCTTCGGCGTACTCGTCTTCGCTGCGGGCATCGATGAGGGTGTCGAACTCGCCGAGCCGGCGCAACGCCTCTTCAGCGGTAATGGTGGTCAAACTCATGAAATCAGTTTCTTCAGTTCCGGCCAGACGTTGTCCAGCATGATGGGTTGCGCTTGCTCGTTCGGGTGAATGCGGTCAGCCTGGAAGAGTCGCGTGGCGTCCGGCGCATCTCCCACGCGCTTGAGCAGGAAAGGCACCAGTGCGGCCTTGTGCGTGCGTGCCACGTTGCGGTACAAAGCCGCAAAACGGTTGGCGTAGTCCAGGCCGTAATTGGGCGGCATCTGCATGCCCAGCAGCAGCACCCGGGCGCCACTTTTTTGCGCAGCCTGCGTCATCCAGGCCAGATTGTCCTCGGTATTGGCCAGGGCCAGTCCCCGCAGCGCGTCGTTGCCACCGAGTTCAATGACCACGATGCTGGGGCGGTGCTGTGCCAGCAGGGCCGGCAGGCGTGCACGTCCGCCGAAGGAGGTGTCGCCGCTGATGCTGGCGTTGATGACCGTGACAGGTTTCTTCTCGCGTAGTAGCCGCTGCTCCAGCAGGGCCACCCAGCCGTTGCCACGCTTCAGGCCATATTCGGCGCTGAGTGAGTCCCCCAGCACCAGCAGTGTGCGTGGGGTAGGTTCTGCGGCCTGGCAAGACCCTGCAGCCGCCGCCAGCAGGCCAACCGCGATAAAGTAGCGTCGAAACAAAGAAAGCCTCATGTCTGAATCCATCATCTCCGTGGCGCATGTGTACAAGTCGGTCACCGACTCCACCGGCACGCTCGACATTTTGCGCGATATCGACTTCAGCGTGCCAGCAAGGCAGTCCGTGGCCATTGTCGGTGCCTCGGGCTCGGGCAAAAGCACCTTGCTGTCCATCATCGCCGGGCTCGATACACCCACCCGCGGCACGGTGCACCTGGCCGGGCAGGACCTGTTCGCACTGGACGAGGACGCGCGCGCCGCACTGCGGGCACACAAAGTCGGCTTCGTGTTCCAGAGCTTCCAGCTGCTGGGCCATCTGACGGCGCTGGAGAACGTGATGCTGCCATTGGAGCTGGCCGGCCGTCGGGATGCGCGGCAGGCTGCTGCCGAAATGCTTGCGCGCGTTGGACTGGCGCAGCGCCTGGGCCATTACCCCAAGGTGCTGTCCGGTGGCGAGCAGCAGCGCGTCGCGCTGGCGCGTGCCTTTGTGGTGCAGCCGGCGGTGTTGCTGGCCGACGAGCCGACCGGCAGCCTGGACTTTGCCACCGGCGAGAAGGTGATGGAGCTGATGTTCGAACTCAACCGCGAGCAAGGCACGACGCTGCTGCTGGTGACGCATGACGCGGGCATCGCCCGGCGTTGCGAGCGGCGCATCACCATCGAGGCCGGGCGCGTGGCAGCCGAAGCGGCCGGGTGACAAGGGGGATAATCCATCCCCATGTCTTCGCCCAAAGTTTTGTTCGGCTTTCACGCCGTGGGTGTCCGTCTGAAGACGGCGCCGAAATCCATCATTGAAATCTATTACGAGCCGACGCGGCGCGATGCGCGCATGCGCCAGTTCCTCGAAAAAGTCCAGGAAGCCGGCGTCCGCCTGATCGAGGCCGACGGCCTGCGTCTGGCCAAGCTGGCCGGCAGCCATGGCCACCAGGGGGTGGCTGCACGGGTGGAGCCGGTGGCCCAAGTTCATTCGCTGGATGATCTGCTGGACAGCCTGACCGAGCCGCCGCTGTTGCTGGTGCTCGACGGTGTGACCGATCCGCACAACCTGGGTGCCTGCCTGCGCGTGGCCGACGGCGCCGGTGCGCATGCCGTGATCGCGCCCAAGGACCATGCGGTGGGAATCAATGCCACGGTGGCCAAGGTGGCCAGTGGTGCGGCCGAGACGGTGCCTTACTTCATGGTGACCAACCTGGCGCGTACCCTGAACGAACTCAAGGAGCGCAACATCTGGTGCATCGGCACCAGTGATGATGCGCCCAAGACCCTGTATCAGATCGACTTGAAGGGGCCGGTCGCTTGGGTGCTGGGCGCCGAAGGGCAGGGCATGCGGCAGTTGACGCGCAAGACTTGTGACGAGCTGGTGAGTATCCCGATGAAGGGCGGCGTGGAGAGCCTGAACGTGTCGGTGGCCAGCGGCGTGTGCCTGTACGAGGCGCTGCGCCAGCGCGGCTGAGTCCGACCAAGACGGCCGTACTTCAGGCCTGGACGCTCAGCAAGCGGCCGGTGGTTTCGCCCTGGGTGTTGAGCGTGGGCGCCGTGCTGCTGCGTGGCGGTACCTGGCTCGCGATGCTGCGGGCCTCGTTTTGCGCTTGCGCTGCTGCCTGGCGCGCGGTTTCGGTCTGACCTTCCAGCGAATGCACCTTGGTCTGGGCCTGCGCCGCCTCGCGCTGCGCCTGCTGCAGCCGGGTCTTGTACAGGCTCAACTGCACGCTCGACTGGCCGCTGGAGGAGGGGGCGAGGCCGAACACGACAGACTCCGGTTTACGCGGTGGCGTTGACGATGCGGCCAGTGGTCTGGCCCTGGGTGTTTACTACCGGCTGAGCGTTGCGCCGGGTTTCCTGCTGCGCCTGTTCGGCTGCTTTCTGCTGCTCGGCACGGTATTCCTGCGCGCGAACTTCCTCGGCCTGACGCGTCTTGGGCGGCGGCGGGGTGCTGATGGCTTGGGTGGCGGAGGAAACTGCCATGAGGAACTCCTGGAATTCCAGTGATGTTGTTTTTGACTCTAGGCCTGGGGCGAAAGCGTGTCAACGGCAACTTTGTAACCGGATGCGATGGCATGATGGCCCAGGTACTGCACCTGGCTGAACACGATGTTGCATCACGCACCCTTCATCTCTGCCTCCGAGCGCCGCAAGTGGCTCAAGCTGGCCGTGGCCTCGGCTGCGACCTTGTGGCTGCCGCGTAGCACCTGGAGCCAGCCGCGCTGGACGCGCGACCCGTTTGCGCTGGGCGTGGCCAGCGGCTCGCCGGCGCACGATTCGATGGTGCTGTGGACGCGCCTGCTGCCGGTCGAACCCTTGCACGGCCCGGTAACGCTGCGCTGGGAGGTGGCGCATGACGAAGGCTTCCGCCGTATCGCCCGCAGCGGTCAGGTGCAGGCGCTGCCGGAACTGGCCCATGCGGTGCATGCCGAAGTGACGGGGTTGGCGCCGGACCACTGGTACTTCTACCGCTTCATGGCCGGTGATGCGATCAGCCCGACCGGCCGGACCCGCACTTTCCCGGCTCCTCATGCCAGCCCCGCCCGACTGCGGCTGGGCTATGCCTCCTGCCAACGCCGGGAGCACGGCTACTACGCTGCCTGGCGCCACATGCGCGCCGAAAATCTGGACGCCGTGCTGTTCCTGGGCGACTACATCTACGAATACCCGGGGGCCGTCAATGCCGTGCGCTCCGTGACCGGCGGCTGGGCATTGACGCTGGACGATTACCGCCAGCGCTATGCCCTCTACAAAAGCGACGCCGATTTGCAGGCCATGCATGCGGCCTGCCCCTGGCTGATGACCTGGGACGACCACGAGGTGCAGAACGATTACGCGGGTCTGCAAGAGGGCAATGGCGTACTCGGCATGGGTACGGTGCCGGACTTCGCGGTCCGCCGTGCTGCGGCCTACCAGGTCTACTATGAGCACATGCCACTGCGGGCTTCGGTGCTGACCCAGGCGCTGGCCGGGCTGGCGAGGGGGGCCGAGATGCGCATCTACCGCCAGGTGCCGTTTGGCCGGCTGGCCTCGCTCTATTTGCTGGATGGCCGCCAGTACCGCGACCGCCAGCCTTGCCTGAAGAACGGCAAACCGGGCGGCAGTCTGGTCGATCCGGCCGCCTGCCCGGCCTGGGGCGACCCGCAGCGCAGCTACCTGGGCCCGGCGCAGGAGCAGTGGCTCGACGCTGCGTTAGCGCGTTCAGCGCAGCGGTGGAATGTGCTCGGGCAGCAGACGCTGTTTGGCCAGCGTGATGCGCGCCCCGGACCGGGGCAAAGCCTGTGGAACGACGGTTGGGACGGTTATGCGGCCGCCCGTACCCGCCTGACCGATGCACTGCGCCGCAACCAAGTGGCCAATCCGGTGCTGCTGGGGGGCGATGTGCACGAAAACTGGGTCGGGCACGTCAAGGCCGACTATGCCATTGCGTCCAGTCCCGCGATCGGTGTGGAGTTCTGCGGTACCAGCATCAGCTCACGCGCAGGCGGCGCAGCGCAGGTGGCCGAGCGGCTGGCCGAGAATCCGCACTTCGTCTTTGCCGATGCCCAGTACCGGGGCTATGGGGTGGTGGAATTCACACCGGGCCAGCTCAGCACCACGCTGCGTGCGGTGGAGGATGTGACAAATCCGGACTCGGGCATCACGACCCTGGCGCGTTTTGCGGTGGCGTCCGGACGTCCCGTGATCGAGCGGGTCTGACGCGCATGCGTGCGGGCCGGCCTAGAGGCCGAGCCAGACGATGAGCTGCTTTTCCAGTTCTTCGGACGGCGCGACAAAGCCCTTGTAGCCCGAGGTCGCCAGGGCGCGGCGGCCTGGCTCGTTCTGATCCAGGCCCAGCAGGGCATCACGCAGGGCGTTGGCAAGAGAGGGATCGAGCCGGTTGGAAGCAATCCATTGCTTGATGGGCATGGGGCGCGATTCGGCACAGGTCTTGCCGCCCTTGTCTTTCCAGGCCTTGATCACGCTGCCGGAGGCCGTGGCACCGTATGCGGCGAAGCCGTGCTCCACGTAGAAAGGCACGGCGTCCTGATAGCGCGTCGTCTGCAGTTTCACGTCGGACGGTTTCAGCTTGTG
This sequence comes from Curvibacter sp., assembly GCA_031426755.1. Classification (GTDB taxonomy): domain Bacteria; phylum Pseudomonadota; class Gammaproteobacteria; order Burkholderiales; family Burkholderiaceae_C; genus Hylemonella. The sequence continues at coordinate 160,932 of JASJPI010000011.1, read as the reverse complement.
CTCAGCCAGCATGGCGCGCGTCATGATGGCAGTGATCGAGTCCGGATCGGGCGTGACAAAGGCCTTGCCGGCGACCGTGGTCCAGCTCTGGATCGGCTGCGGCTCCTTGCACAGGAAGGACACCTTGTATTGGGTGTAGCCGGCGGTCCAGGCGATGGCCTTGAAGCCGCCGCCCTTGATGGTTTCGAACGCGATGTGAGACGGGTGGATGAAGGCGAGGTCGACTTGCCCCTTTTTCAGGGCATCGCGCAGACCGTTGTAGCTGCTGATGACCTGCAGCTTGACCGGCTGACGGGTCGCGGTAGCCAGCACCTTGGCAATAGCCTCGAAGCGGGCTTCGATCTCATTGTCGGTGGCGCGGTAGGTCACGCCCTCCGTGATGCCGATGACCAGGGCTTGGACCGGAAAAACGGAACCACAGACGAGGGCTGTTGCAACGATGCGCGCAAACAACTTCATCACGAACTCCCAAGAATCAATAGATTTGAAAACAGCAGGCTGCCGGCAGGCAGTGTAGCTTTAGAAATTCTGGGCCCACCACAGGCGCAAACGCATGCCGATTTCGGTGGTGTAGCCGACTTCGGCAAAGCGGATGTGACCCTGTGCATCGAGCACGATGAAGGCAGGGACGGAAGCCAGTCCGTAGCGTCGCGCCACACGGCCATCGGCATCGACGGCGGTCTGCCAGGCCAGCCCGCGCTGGTTCAGCACGGTTTGTAGCCGTGCCGCATCGCCCGACTGCATTGCTACCCCCAGCACCGGCCAGTCGCGCTGCACGGCGCTGATGCTGTCTTCTTCCATGCGGCAGATCGGGCACCACTCGGCCCAGAAGTGCAGGGCCACGGCGCGGCCAGAGTGGGTGGCGCGCCATTGTTCAAGGTCGATGTTGTTCACGGTTTGCCGGGAGACCAGCGGCGCACTGAACGCTGGCGCCGGCCCGCCGGGTAGATGGCGTGTCTGCCACAGGTGAAGGCCGGCGTAGACCAGCACCACCGTCAGCAGCGTGAGGCCATGCGAGCGCCAGTCCAGCAGCCAGGAAGTGAGGCCGAGCCGGAACCGGCGCACGCGCATGGCAGGGTGTCCGCCTTACCTCAGGATTTCGAGCAGGCGGTCGAGGCCGCCACTGTTGATGGCGACCATGGCCTGTTCGCGCACCTTGGGCTTGGCGTGGTAGGCCACGGAGAGGCCGGCTTCGCCCATCATGGGCAGGTCGTTGGCGCCATCGCCCATGGCGATGGCCTGCTGTGGGCGGATGCCCAACTGTTCGCAGGTCTGCAGCAGCATGCGGCGCTTTTCCGCACCGTCGCAGATGTCGCCCCAGGACTGGTCGACCAGGCGGCCGGTCAGCATGCCGCAGTTGGGGCCGCTCTCGATCTCCAGCACGTTGGAGCGGGTGAAGTCGATGCCCAGCCGGTCGCGCACGCGGTCGGTGAAGAAGGTGAAGCCGCCGCTGACCAGCAGCACCTTCATGCCGGCGGCCTTGCAGGCAGCGATCAGCTCGGCCGCGCCGGGGTTGAGCTGCAGACGCTCGCGGTAGACCGACTCCATGTCGGCCACCGTCACGCCCTTGAGCAAGGCCACGCGGCGGCGCAGGCTTTCCTTGAAGTCGCTTATCTCGCCGCGCATGGCGGCCTCGGTGATGGCGGCGACCTCGGTCTTGCGGCCGACGGCATCGGCAATTTCATCCACACATTCGATGTTGATGAGGGTGGAGTCCATGTCGAAGGCGATCAGCTTGTAATCGCTCAGACGCTGGGGGATGGTGATGCCTTGGATGACGAGGCCGGGGGCAATTTCTTGGGCGGTCATGTTCGTGTTTCTGTCTTACGCGGAAGCGGTTGCAATGGTGGGTTGGCCGAGCGAGCGCAGCACGTCGCGTACCAGGTGCGCACGTGATTTCGGGGCAGGCAGTTCGCGCTCGATGCGCAGCTTCTCGTTGCCGGCCAGCTTGATGTGGCGGTTCTTCTGGATCAGCTCGATCACCCGCATGCCGTCGACCGGGGCGTCTTTCCTGAAGGTGATGGTGATCAGGTGCGGTGCGGCATCGACCTTGACCACGCCGTAGGGCTTGGCAATCACGCGCAGGCGGTGCACGTCGATCAGGGTCTGCGTCTGGGCGGGGAGCTTGCCGAAACGGTCGACGATTTCTTCCATCAGGGCGTCGATCTGCTCGGTGGTCTTGGCAGTGGCCAGCTTCTTGTAGAAACTCAGGCGCATGTGCACATCGCCGCAGTAGTCGTCGGGCAGCAGGGCGGGGGCGTGCAGGTTGATGTCGGTGGTGGCGCTCATCGGGGCCAGCAGGTCCGGCTCCTTGCCGTCCTTCAGGCTGCGCACGGCCTCGCTCAGCATCTCGTTGTAGAGCTGGAAGCCCACCTCCAGCATGTTGCCGCTCTGGTTTTCGCCCAGTACTTCACCGGCGCCGCGGATTTCCAGGTCGTGCATGGCCAGGTAGAAGCCGGAGCCCAGCTCTTCCATCTGCTGGATGGCATCCAGGCGCTGGGCGGCCTGCTTGGTCAGGCCGTCCTTGTCGGGCACCATCAGGTAGGCATAGGCTTGGTGGTGGCTGCGGCCGACGCGGCCGCGCAACTGGTGCAACTGCGCCAGACCGAACTTGTCGGCACGGCTCATGACGATGGTGTTGGCCGTCGGCACGTCGATGCCGGTCTCGATGATGGTCGAGCACAGCAGCAGGTTGTAGCGCTGGGCGACGAAGTCGCGCATCACGGCCTCCAGCTGGCGCTCGGGCATCTGGCCGTGTGCCACGGCAATGCGTGCTTCCGGCAGCAGCTCTTCCAGCTTGGCACGGCGGTTCTCGATGGTCTCCACCTCGTTGTGCAGGAAGTAGACTTGGCCGCCGCGCTTCAATTCACGCAGCACGGCCTCGCGGATGACGCCGTTGCCTTCGGTCCGCACAAAGGTCTTGATCGCCAGGCGGCGCTGCGGTGCGGTGGCGATCACGCTCAGGTCGCGCAGGCCTTCCAGTGCCATGCCCAGCGTGCGCGGAATGGGGGTGGCGGTCAGTGTCAGCACGTCCACCTCGGCGCGCAAGGCCTTCATGGCTTCCTTGTGGCGCACGCCGAAGCGATGCTCTTCGTCGATGATGAGCAGGCCCAGGTTCTTGAAATGGGTGTCGGGGCTCAGCAGCTTGTGGGTGCCGACCACGATGTCGATGGTGCCGTCGGCAATGCCTTTCATGGCGGCCGTGATTTCCTTGCCGGATCGAAACCGGCTCATCTCCGCCACTTTCACCGGCCATTTGCTGAAACGGTCGACCAGGGTCTGGTAGTGCTGTTCGGCCAGCAGCGTGGTCGGCGCCAGGAAGGCCACTTGCCGTCCGCCGGTGACGGCGATGAAGGCGGCGCGCAGCGCGACCTCGGTCTTGCCAAAGCCGACGTCGCCGCAGACCAGCCGGTCCATCGGGCGCGGCGAAATCATGTCCTGGATCACGGCATGGATGGCGGCACGCTGGTCGGCGGTCTCCTCGAAGCCGAAGTCGTTGGCGAACACCTCGTAGTCCTTGGCCGAGAAGCGGAACGGGTGGCCTTCGCGTGCGGCACGGCGGGCATAGATATTGAGCAACTCGGCCGCGGCGTCGCGGATCTGCTCGGCCGCGCGGCGCTTGGCCTTTTCCCACTGGCCGGAACCGAGCCGGTGCAGCGGTGCCTCGTCGGCGCTGACCCCGGTGTAGCGGCTGATCAACTGCAGCTGGCTGACCGGCACGTACAGCACGGCCTTGTCGGCGTATTCGAGGTGCAGGAATTCCTGCATCTCGGGCGTGCCGTCGTCCTGCAACTGGCCGACGCTCATGTTGACCAGGCCGCGGTAGCGGCCGATGCCGTGGGCAGAGTGCACCACCGGGTCGCCGACGTTGAGCTCGCTCAGGTCCTTGATCAATGCTTCGACGTCGCTGACCTGCTCCTGCTTCTTGCGCCGGCGCGTGGTAGGGCCGGCTGCGAACAGTTCGGTCTCGGTGATGAAGTCGAGCCCTTCGTCCAGCCAGCCAAAGCCGCTGGTCAGCGCTGCGGTGGTGATGCCGACCTTTTCCTCACTGGCCCGGAATTCCTGCAGCGAATCGAACGCCGGCGGAGTCAGGCTGCTGGCGCGCAGGAAGTCGAGCAGGCTTTCGCGGCGGCCGTCGCTCTCGGCCAGCAGCAGCACGCGGTGCTGCGTGTTGCGGATATGGGCCTTGATGCGGGCCAGCGGGTCCTCGGCGCCGCGCACCACGGTCAGTTCTTCCAGCTTCTGAAACGTCGTGCTGAAAGCGCCATCTTCGCCGTCGGGGCGTTCGGCAGGACGGAGCGCCAGTTGGGCGTAACCGTTGGTCTGTGCGTAGAACTGATCGACGCTCAGGAAGAGTGTTTCGGGCGGCAGTGCGGGGCGATCCGGGTCGCCCTGGGCCAGGCGGAAGCGCTCCTTGGTGTCCTGCCAGAAACGCTGAAAGGCGGGCTCCAGGTCGCCGTGCAGCACCACGATGGCATCCGCCCCGAGGTAGTCGAACACGCTGGCGGTTTGTTCGAAGAACAGCGGCAGGTAGTACTCGATGCCGGCGCTGGCCACGCCGTTGCCGATGTCCTTGTAGATGCGGCTCTTGGTCGGATCGCCTTCGAGCAGTTCGCGCCAGCGCTGGCGGAACAGCTTGCGGGCGGCATCGTCCATCGGGAACTCGCGCCCGGGCAGCAGGCGCACTTCGGGCACCGGGTACAGGCTGCGCTGGCTGTCGGGGTCGAAGGTGCGGATCGAATCGACCTCGTTGTCGAACAGGTCCACGCGGTAGGGCACGGCCGAGCCCATGGGGAAGAGGTCGATCAGGCCGCCGCGCACCGCATATTCACCGGGGCTGACCACCTGCGTCACATGGTTGTAGCCGGCCAGGGCGAGCTGGGCCTTGAGCTGGGCTTCGTCGAGTTTCTGCTTGACCTTGAACTCGAAGGTGTAGGCCGCCAGAAAACTGGGCGGGGCCAGCCGGTACAGGGCGGTGGTGGCCGGAATAACAACCACATCAGCCGTCTCGCCATCGCTGCGCCGGCCGTGGTTGTACAGGCGCCAGAGGGTGGCCAGGCGCTCGCTGATCAGGTCCTGGTGCGGCGAGAAGGTGTCGTAGGGCAGGGTTTCCCAGTCCGGGAACAGGGCGCAGCGCAGCGCCGGCGCAAAGAAGGCAATTTCCTCGATCAGACGCTGGGCGTCGGTGGCGTCGGCCGTGACGATGGCCATGAGCTTACCGCAGGCCTTTTCCCGCTGGCCCAGCGTGGCCAGCAGCAAGGCGTCAGCCGAGCCCACAGGGCGGGGCAGGGTAAAGCGTTTGCCGGTCTGGAGTTTGGGGAGGTCCATCAGGAATACAAATAGAAAACACCCCCCGGTGCTGGCGCGGGGGGTGTCGAAGAGCTGTCAATGCCTGGATTTTACTTGGGCAGTGCAAGGAATCCTGCGGTGGACGTCAACTCGCTTTAAGATGGGCTGACCTAACCCGTGGGTGGGTGGCCAGGCGCAAGCCTATTCGAATGACAACTCTACCGGGAGCCCAAGTGCGCGATAACGGCTTGATCGAGCAGGATGTCTTTCTTTCGGAAGGACGAATTCCTCCATTCTGGGCGATCTTGCAACTTCTGGCGCCGGCGGCCCTGATATCGGCCATTGCTGTCGCTGCGGGCCAGGTCCACTATCTGCTGTTCCATACCCTGGCCGAGGCTTTCTCCATCATCATCGCCCACACGGCCATGGTGGTGGCGACGACCTCACGCCGTTTCACGCGCAATCACTTCACGGTGTATGTGGCGGTGGCCATTGGGTGGTGTGCCGCGCTGGACCTGATCCACATGGTGTCGTACAAGGGCATGAATCTCCTGCCTCAGACCGATGCCAATATGCCCACCCAGTTCTGGATTGCGGCGCGCTTCATCCAGGCGGTGGCGCTGCTGAGTTCGCCGCTGTTTTTGCGGCGCGCGGCCCGCATCAACTCCCTGCATCTCGGTTATGGGTTGGCGGCTTTGGGGGCTGCCGCGTGGATCTTCTCCGGCTACTTTCCCGTCATGTTTGTCGAGGGGCAAGGCCTGACGCCTTTCAAGATCTATGCCGAGTATGTGATCATCGCGATGCTGGTTGTCGCAGGCGTACTGTATTGGCGCAACAGGCGCCTGATGCTGCCCAGCCTGTTTCTGTGCATGCAGTTGGCCTTGGGGGCCATGATCCTGTCGGAATTCGCCTTCACGCGTTATGCCAACGTTTATGGCCTGTCGAACGAGTTAGGCCATGTCTTCAAGATCTTTGCCTACTGGTTCGTGTACCTGGCACTGGTGCAGAGTACCTTGCGCGAGCCCTTCAGCATGCTGTCGCGCACGGCCAGCACCTACGATGCAGTCCCCGATCCGGCGATCGTGATTCGTCAAGATGGCCTGATTCGCCAAGCCAACCAGGCGGCGGCCGTCTATGCCGACATGAAACCGGAAGAGCTGATTGGCCGGTCCGTGCATGCTGTCTTCCATGCTGGCAAGGTGCCGGCCGAAGACTGCCCGGCGTGTACCCGCATCGCAAGCGGCGAGAACCGGTTTTCGGTCGAGATCGATCGCGGCGGTTCGGCCGGCATCGTGGAGTGCACGGTGGCTCCGTTCATCATCGAAGGCCATGATCGCAGCTATGTGCAGGTCGTGCGCGACGTCACCGAGAAAAAGCAGCTTCTGGTCGACCGTGAACTGCTGGTGCATGACCTGGGCGAACGCGTCAAGGAGCTGCGCTGCCAGCATGAGATATCCAATGTACTGGAGCGGCCGGATGTTGACGTTCCTACCTTGTTGACACAGGTGGTGGAGGTCTTGCCTTCTGGTTTCCTGTTTCCTGCGCATGCGCGTGCCGCGTTCGTGAGCGACTGGGGGACCTTTGGTGCCCAGGGCTCGGAACTGGCCCGGCATTGCCTTCGAAATGAGCTGCTCGTCAATCGCCAAAGTGTGGGGTCGATCCGGGTCTTTTATTCCGCCGACTTGAAGCAGGCGGCGGATCCCTTCCTGGCCGAGGAACGTGAATTGCTTCGTACCGTGGCGCAGCGTGTGGGCGAGGCGATCGAGCGGATGCAGGCAAGCGTTCAGATCAAGCGCCTGACCTACCTGTATGACATGCTCAGCGCGACCAACCGGGCGATTGTGCGGTGCCGCAGCAATGACGAATTGCTGGCCCACGTGTTCGATGCATTGATCCACCACAGCGCGTTCCCCATGCTGTTCATCGCGACATCCGACACGGGGAACATGCCCTTGCGTCTGGTGCATTCCCATGGCATCGATAGCGGGGAGCTGGACGAGCTTCATGCGGTGATCGCCGACCCGCAAAGCCCCTTCGGCGAGACATTTGACGAACTTCGCCGTGGCAAGGTGGTCTCGTCAAGGCTGAAGAATGCGCCGGCACATGCCCAGTGGTACGCTTACCTGGGCGCAGAAGGGATCACGGAAAGGGCCATGCTGCCGATGATCCGTGAGGGCCGGCTGTTTGGTGTCGTGGGCCTGTATGCCCAAGGGCCGGGTGCGTTCGACCCGTCGCAGCTCAACCTGCTCAATGAGATGACGGCCGATCTGGAGTTCGCCCTCAATGGCATTGCGCAGAACGAACGACGGCAGGCCGCCGAGGCGCGGGCTGAAATTTCCGAATTCCGTTTTCGCGAAGTCTTCGAGGCGTCACCAACGCCGATGCAGATCCAGTCGCTTTCGGTCGGTACCATGCGTGCCATCAACCGGGCCCACCAGCAATGGCTGGGTTATGCCCTGGAGGAGATCCGCAGCGAGGAAAACTGGTTCAGTCTGGTCTATCCCGACCCTGCCGTGCGTCAGCAACTCAAGGCCGCGTGGACTCAGTCGATCGAGGAATCCAGGCGTTCAGGCAAAGCGGTTCGTTCCCCCGAACTCAGCTTGCGCTGCAAGGATGGCAGCGAACGCATTGCGCGCGGCACCATGACCCTGGTGGGCGATGACGCCGTCGTCGCCTGGACCGACCTGACCGAGATCCGGCGCAGTGAGCAGGCCCTGCGAGAAAGCGAGCAGCATTTCCGCAGCATGATCGAGCAGACGGTCATGGGCATTTATGTCCGGCGCAACGATAAATTCATTTATGTGAACCCGCGTTATTGCGAGATGGTCGGCTGGTCGAGTGAAGAGTTGCTGAGCCAGGACATATGGAAATTCACGAGCCAGGACCCGAAGAACATCGCACGCATCAAGGCGAACTGGGCCCGGCTGGACGCGGGCGAGCGCAGCGTGCACTACCAGGTGCCGGTGCTGTGCCAGAACGGCGATGTCCGTGAATTTGGCTTGCACGCCAACCCGATCAGTTGGGATGGCCAGGCCGCGACCATTGTCATGGCGGAGGACATCACCGAGCGCAAGCAGGCCGAGACGCAGATTGCCGGTTATGTGAAGCAGTTGGAAGCGTCGATGCGCGGTACGCTGCAGGCAGTCTCCAACATGATCGACCAGCGCGACCCCTACACTGCCGGCCATGAGCGGCGCGTTGGCCTGATTGCCGGCGCCATCGGGCGCGAGATGGGCTGGCCAGAAGACCGTTGTGACAAGCTGGAGATGGTGGGCCTGGTGCATGACATCGGCAAGATCGGGGTGCCGGCCGAAATCCTCACCAAGCCCGGACGTCTGACCGACTTGGAGATGAGGCTGGTGCGCGAGCATGCCCAGACCGGCTACGATATCCTCAAGGATGTGCCGTTCCCGTTCCCGGTGGCCGACATCATCCACCAGCACCATGAGCGGCTTGACGGCAACGGCTATCCGCAAGGCCTCAAGGGCGACGCCATCCTGCCTGAGGCACGGGTGCTGGCCGTGGCCGACGTGATCGAGTCCATCGCCAGTCATCGGCCTTACCGCCCCGCCCGCGGCCTGGATGCGGCGCTTGAGGAACTGGAGCGCGGACGCGGCATGCAGTACGACCCGGAGGCGATCGATGCCTTTTCCCGGCTATTGCACGACAAGGGCTACACGCTGCCGCAGTAGCCCGCCCGTGCCGGACAGGACAGGACTCGGCGGGTCTTAGAATGGCGGCACTTCGCATGATCGATTCGTCTTCACAACCGCCGTCTTTGCCACGTTTCTGGGCCCTGATCCCCTGTGCGGGAACCGGTTCGCGGGCGGGTGCCGATGGGCCCAAGCAGTACCGCCCTCTGGCGGGGCAACCCCTGGTCATGCACACCCTGGCGGCTTTTGCCGCCGTGCCGCGCCTGCACCGTACGCTGGTGGTGCTGGCGCCGGGGGATGGCTTTCTTGATCGGCAAATTGCTTCACTTTTGATAGCAAATTGTGGAGGTTCTACCAGGGCTCAGAGCGTTTTCAATGGGTTGAACGCGCTGGCCGTCCAGGGCGCCCGGGACAGTGACTGGGTGCTGGTGCACGACGCAGCACGCTGCCTCATCACGCCGGCGCAAATCACCAGCCTGATCGACGCGTGTGAGCATGATGATGTGGGCGGCCTGCTGGCCCATAAGCTGCCCGACACCCTCAAGCGCGAAGTGGACGGGTGCGTGGCGGCCACGCTCGACCGCAGCGACAAATGGCTGGCCCAGACGCCGCAGATGTTCCGCCTCGGCCTGTTGCGCCGTGCACTGTTGCAGGCGGGCGACCAGGTGACCGACGAGTCCAGCGCGGTCGAGGCGCTCGGCCTGGCGCCACGCCTGATACCCGGCAGCGCGCAGAATTTCAAGGTGACGTATCCGGAGGACTTTGCGCTGGCCGAAGCCGTGCTCCGGGCGCGCACCGCGGACAGGAGCATGGCATGAACATTCGTGTGGGAGAAGGCTGGGATGTGCATGCCCTGGTGGCGGGGCGCAAGCTCATCATCGGCGGCGTCGAGATTCCGTTTCATCTCGGCCTGCTGGGCCACTCCGACGCCGACGTGCTGTTGCATGCGATCACCGATGCCCTGCTGGGCGCCGCAGGACTGGGCGACATCGGCCGGCATTTTCCCGACACCGATCCCCAGTTTCGCGGCGCGGATTCGGTGGCACTGTTGAGCGAGGCCGCGCGGCGCGTGCGCGCCCAAGGCTGGAAGATCGGCAACGTGGACAGCACCATCATGGCCCAGGCGCCGAAGATGGCGCCGCATATTGTGCCGATGTGCGAGCGGATTGCGGCGGCGCTGGGCATCGAGCCTGGCGCGGTCAACGTCAAGGCCAAGACGGCGGAGAAGCTCGGACCCGTGGGACAGGGGCTCAGCATCGAGGCACGCGCGGTGGCGCTCCTGTTCCGATAGCGAGTGGCTCAGGCCCGGCAAGGGCTGCGGCTTGTTCTTATTTGGGGTTCGGGGCGCGTTGCAGCTTGATCTGGGCCACCAGGCCGCCTGAACTGGAGTTGCCCAGCGCAAACTTGCCGCCCATGCGGCCAATGGTTTTTTCCACGATGGACAGGCCCAGGCCAGCACCGGTGGCCTCGGTGCGTGCGGCGTTGCCGCGGAAGAAGGGCTTGGTCAGGCTGGGCAGGTGCTCGGGGTCGACCCCCGGCCCGTGGTCGCGCAGCTTGAGCAACACCGATTGTTCACGCGCGCGTGCCACGATCTCCACTGTGGTCACGCCGGTGGCCGGCGTCTTGCCGTAGCGGCGGGCGTTCTCCAGCAGGTTGGAGATGACGCGGCCGAGTTCCACATCGTCGGCCAGCACCCAGAGCTTGTCTTCCAGATCGAGGCGGATGCGCATGTCGGAGCGGTTCTTGAAGGCATAGATGCAATTGCGGATCACTTCGTTGAGGCTGACCGGGCTGAGCTCTACGTGGTCGGGACGGGCGTAGTCGAGGAATTTGTCGATGATGGCGTCAAGCTGCTCGATGTCGGCCACCATGTGGGCGCGGGCATTGCCGTCGCCCACGCTCATCTCGGTTTCCAGCCGCAGCCGGGCCAGTGGCGTGCGCAGGTCATGCGAAATGCCGGCCAGCATGACGGCGCGGTCCTGCTCGATCTTGGCCAGACGCTGGGCCATGCGGTTGAAGCCGATGTTGACCTGGCGGATTTCGCTGGTGGCGACTTTTTCGTCCAGGCGGCTGGCAGCGAAGTCGCCTTCGCGCACGCGGCTGGCAGCGAACGAGAGCTGCTTGAGCGGACGGTTGATCAGGCGTGCGATCAGCGCGGCGCCGGCCAACGACAGCGCCGCGGCCGTGAGCAGCCAGATCAGCCAGGTCTTGCCACCGGTTCGATCAAAACGGGCGCGGTCGGTCAGCATCCAGTAGTTGTCGCCGTCGATGACGAAGCCGACCCACAGACCAGGCTGCTGGTTGACGCTGTCGGCCACCACCGTGCCCGGGCCCAGACGTGCCACGAGTTCCAGCGCAATGCGCCGGTCCAGCTTGTCGTCGTCGAAGGGGCCGAAGGTGTCGCCGGGCTCGCGCGGCAGGATGTGCACGCCTTCCTCGTCGCTCATGGTCTTGAGCAGCGAAACACGGGCAATGGCATCCGAGTGGACCAGGGCGGCGCGGCTGAGGTTGACCAGCGAGGCGATCTGTTGCGCCGTCTGGATGGCTCGTGGCTCGATTTCCAGCGTGCGCAGCGTCTGCAGCCAGGCCAGAATGCTGCCCAGCAACAGCATGGCGAGCAGGAAGAAGGTGCGCCAGAACAGGCTCAGGCCGCGCTGCTGGCGTTCCAGCCCGGCCATGTCCGCCTCCAGGGGCACCGGACTGGTGAGGTCAGGCGGCGCAGAGGCCTTTCGCCTGGCTTGGATCTTTGAAAAGGGGAGTTTCAACCCGCACCGTCCGGTACAAAGACATAGCCCACGCCCCAGACGGTCTGGATGTAGCGCGGCGAGGCCGGATCGACCTCGATGAGCTTGCGCAGGCGCGAGACCTGCACGTCCAGGCTGCGGTCAAACGGTTCGAATTCGCGGCCGCGCGCCAGCTGGGCCAGCTTCTCGCGCGACATCGGCTGGCGCGGATGGCGCACCAAGGCCTTGAGCATGGCGAATTCGCCGGTGGTCAGTGGCAGTTCTTCACCTTCCTTGCGCAGGGTTCGGGCCCCCAGATCGAAGTTGAAGGGGCCGAAGTTCACCATTTCATTGTCGCTCGACGGTGCGCCGGGCGCTTCCTGCGTGGGGCGGCGGCGCAGCACGGCATTGATGCGTGCCAGCAGTTCGCGCGGGTTGAAGGGCTTGCCGAGGTAGTCGTCGGCACCGACTTCCAGGCCGACGATACGGTCCACATCCTCGACCTTGGCGGTCAGCATGATGATGGGGGTCTTGTCATTGGCGGCGCGCAGTCGGCGGCAGATGGACAGGCCGTCTTCACCCGGCATCATGAGGTCGAGCACGATCAGGTCCACGGTTTCGCGCAGCAGAATGCGGGTGAGTGACTTGCCGTCTTCGGCCTGGAAGACTTCAAATCCTTCCTGGGTGAGGTAGCGACGCAGCAGATCGCGGATGCGGGCATCGTCATCCACGACCAGGATCTTGTCGGTACGGTTGGAGCTTGAAGTGGCCATGATCTCTCTCGGCAAATTTGTAACAGAGCCGATTCTGCAGGCCCAAACCGTGGTTTGGCGCGATTGAACGCCGACTTTGACAGTCTGTTACAAATATGCTGGCTAGGGGCCAGGGGGGCTCGGAACAATGCGGGAACAGGGATGCCGGGATTCTGAAGGAGGCTTACATTGCGAACGGTGAAGATGCAGTGCTTGCTGAGTTGCGCGCTGTTGGTCGGCAGCGCGGCCATGGCGCAGCCGGCCGACGGTGTCCAAAGCGCCGCCGAACGTCAAGCGCTGCAGGAACAGCGGCGCGCTGAGTTGCGCCAGACGCTGCAATCCGAGCGCCAGCCGGCCCAGGGGCCACGCCCGTCGCCTCGCCAACTGTCGCCGCAGGAGCGGCAGGCCTTGCGTGAGCAGCTGCGGCAACAGCAGCAAGGGGCGGCGCTCCGGTCTGCGCCGTGACCGATGGCGCCACAAGGCATGACATGGGCATTGGTAATACGGGGGTAACATGCGATTTGCTATCAAAATAATAGCTGCTTATTCAATTTTGGCCGGGGCAACAGGCGGATTTGCGCAGCAAACTTCGCCGCCGCAGAACGTGGTGCAGCTCTCGGCCTCGGCCGCGCTCGAAGTGCCGTATGACTGGCTGGTGCTGGCCATGAGCACCAGCCGCGACGGTCCGGATGCCCAGACGGTGCAAGCCCAGCTCAAAGCGGCGCTGGACGCCGCCCTCGCCGAGGCCCGAGCAAGTGTCCAGCCCGGCGCGCTGCAGGTGCGCACCGGCAATTTCAACCTGGCACCGCGTCGCGGCCGTGATGGTCACATCAACGGCTGGCAGGGCTCGGCCGAACTCGTGCTGGAAGGGCGTGACTTTGCCCGCATCAGTGCCGCGGCCGGACGCATCCAGACCCTGACCGTGAGCAGTGTGGCGTTCAGCCTGAGCCGGGAGCAGCAGGCGGCCGTCGAGTCGCAGGTGCAGGCGCAGGCCATCGAGCGCTTCAAGACGCGGGCGGCCGACATTGCCAAGGTCTTTGGCTTTGCCGCGTACACCCTGCGTGAAGTCGCCATCAGCAGCAGCGAGCCGAACCCGCCACGCCCGCGGTTTCTCGCCATGGCGGCCAGCAGCGCTGTGGCCGATGCCCCGCTGCCGGTGGAGGCCGGCAAGGGAACGGTTCAGGTGACCGTGAGTGGTTCGGTGCAGCTGAAATAAGGCCGGTGTGAGGCAGTGCGGGGCTGGCGTTCCGGCAATCGTCCGGACGCTTACTGGGCCGCCCAGCCGCCGTCCATGTTCCAGGCCACGCCGCGCACATTGCTGGCGGCCGGCGAACAGAAGAACACGGCAAGCTCGCCCAACTCGTCCGGCGTGGTGAACTGCATCGACGGCTCCTTTTCGCCCAGCAGTACTTTCTTGGCCTCTTCGTTGGACAGCCCCAGCGCGGCGGCCTTGGCGTCCACCTGTTTTTGCACCAGCGGCGTCAGCACCCAGCCTGGGCAGATGGCGTTGCAGGTCACGCCGCTGGTGGCGTTTTCCAGCGCGGTGACCTTGGTCAGGCCGACGATGCCGTGCTTGGCCGCCACGTAGGCCGATTTTTCGGCCGAGGCCACCAGGCCGTGCACCGAGGCGACGTTGATGATGCGGCCCCAGTCGGCAGCACGCATCGCCGGCAGCGCCAGGCGCGTGGTGTGGAAGGCGCTGGTGAGGTTGATGGCCAGGATGGCGTCCCAGCGCTCGGGCGGGAAGTCCTCGATGCGCGCCACATGCTGGATGCCGGCGTTGTTGACCAGGATGTCGACGCGGCCGAACTGCGCCGCAGCGAACCTCATCATGTCCTCGATGTCGGTCGCCTTGCTCATGTCGGCACCGTGGTAGGCCACTGTGGCGCCCAGCGCAGCCATCTCAGCCTTGGGGCCTTCAACATCGCCGAAGCCGTTGAGCACGATGTTGGCGCCTTGGCGGGCCAGCGCCCGGGCGATGCCGAGGCCGATGCCGCTGGTGGAGCCGGTCACGAGGGCGGTTTTGCCTTTGAGCATGGTGTTTCTCCGATCAGGGGGACACGATTGAATTAGGATCAGGGGGCGCGTTGCCCATTATCTGATTTCACCATGACCGAGCCTACGCTGAATTACGTATCCTGCCCCGATGCCGGCGGCGGCCATCGCATGGCGTACTGGCAGTGGGGCGCGCCTCAAGCCAGTCACGTGGTGATGTGCGTCCATGGCCTGGCGCGTCAGGGGCGTGATTTCGATGTGCTGGCGCAAGCCCTGTGCGCGCGCGATCCGGATGGTGTGCGTGTGATCTGCCCCGACGTGGTCGGCCGTGGCCGCAGCGACTGGTTGAAGGACCCGATGAGTTACCAGCTGCCGGTTTATGCCTCCGACATGCTGGTGCTGCTTCAGCAGTTGCAGCCGGGCACGCTGGACTGGGTGGGCACCAGCATGGGCGGACTGATCGGCCTGGGACTGTGCGGCCAGCCGGATCTGCCGTTGCCGGCGCCCATCCGGCGCCTGGTGCTCAATGATGTCGGCCCGGTGGTCCAGTGGCAGGCGATCGAGCGCATCGGCGCCTATCTGGGGCAGCCGGTCCGGTTCCAGTCGCTGGAGCAGGCGGCGGACGTCCTTTGGACCATTTCTTCAAGTTTCGGGCCGCACACGCGTGAGCAGTGGCTGGCCCTGACGCGGCACATGATCAAGCCGGCCGCTGATGCGGCAGGTGGTTTCATGCTGCATTACGACCCGGCCATCGCTGTGCCGTTCCGGGCGCTGACGAAGGCGTCGGCAGCCCAGGGCGAAGCCGTGCTGTGGCGCCTGTATGACGCCATCCGCGCCCGGACGCTGCTGATCCGCGGCGCACAGTCCGATCTGTTGTCGCCAGAGACGGCACAGGCCATGACGCAACGCGGTCCCAAGGCCCGGTTGGTGGAGTTTTCCGGTGTCGGTCATGCGCCGACCCTGATCGCCCCCGATCAGGTGCAGGTGGTCAGCGATTTCCTGTTCGGCGCAGAGTGAGCCGTCCATGAAAAGCCACGCCGCCGAACACCAAAACGCAGAACCGCTGCCGCAGGTCATTGCCGCCACCGCGCACAGCCTGCCCGAGCAGGACCAGGCCCTGGCGCGCGCGCGCGCCTTTGCCGAGCCGCTGCTGGCCGGCGAGACACTGGACACCGGGGAAAACATGCTGGCGCACGCCGATGCGGTGGCTGCCATCCTCAAGACCATCGGCGGTTCGGAGGCCATGCAGGCCGCCAGCTATCTGGTCTATGCCAGCGCCCACCTGAACAAGCCGCAGGAAGTCATCGCCAAGGCCTTTGGCGACAGCTTTGCCGAGCTGGCGGTGGAAACCACCAAGCTGGTGCAGGTGCAACGCCAGGCGCGCGCGGCCCAGGTGGCAGCTTCTGGCTCGGGCACGCCGGTACCGATGGCCCAGACGGCGGCCGCCCAGACCGAGAACGTGCGCAAGATGCTGCTGGCCTTCTCGCGCGACCTGCGGGTCGTCATGCTGCGTCTGGCCTCGCGCCTGCAGACGCTGCGCCACTTCGCCGCCACCAAGCTGCCGGTGCCGCCCGGCCTGGCGGCCGAGTCGCTGCAGGTGTTCGCACCGCTGGCCAACCGGCTGGGCATCTGGGAAGTCAAGTGGGAGATGGAGGACCTGTCCTTCCGCTTCCTGGAGCCCGATACCTACAAGGAGGTGGCACGGCTGCTCGATGAAAAACGCATCGAGCGCGAGGCCTATGTCGAACACCTGCGCACCCGACTGGAGTCCGAACTTCATGCGCAAGGCATCCACGCCCGGGTCCAGGGCCGTCCCAAGCATATCTACAGCATCGTCAAGAAGATGCGCGGCAAGTCGCTCCACTTCGACCAGGTCTACGACGTGCGGGCACTGCGCATCGTGGTCAACTCGATTCCCGACTGCTATGCAGCCTTGAGCTGGGTGCACAGCCAGTTCACGCCCGTCACCGAGGAGTTCGACGACTACATCGCCAAGCCGAAAGCCAATGGTTACCAGTCGCTGCATACCATCGTGCGCGATGCCGAGGGCCGGCCGATCGAGATCCAGATCCGGACCCAGGCCATGCACGAACATGCCGAGCATGGCGTGGCTGCGCACTGGGCTTACAAGGAAGCCGGAACCAAGGGCTATTCCGGGGTATCGGCCAACAGTAGCTATGACACCAAGATCGCCGTGCTGCGCCAGCTGCTGGCCTGGGAGCGCGATCTCTCCGGTCCACAGCAAGACCAGGGGTTTTTCGAAGACCGGATCTACGTGTTGACGCCGGATGCGGCCATCGTGGAACTGCCGCAGGGGGCGACCCCGATCGACTTCGCTTACAGCGTGCACACCAATCTGGGACACCGTTGCCGCGGCGCACGCATCGATGGCGCCATGGTGCCGCTCAATACGCCGCTGAAAAATGGCCAGACGGTGGAGGTGGTGGCGGCCAAGGACGGCGGCCCCTCACGTGACTGGCTCAATCCCGAGCTCGGCTTTCTGGTCAGCCCGCGCGCGCGCGCCAAGGTGCGGGCCTGGTTCAACGCGCTGGCCATGCACGAAACCGTGGCGCGGGGCCGCGAGGCGGTGGAAAAGCTGTTGCAGCGTGAAGGCAAGACCGCCATCAAGCTCGATGACCTGGCAGCCCAGCTGGGTTTCGGTTCGGCCGATGCCCTGTTCGAGGTGGTGGGCAAGGATGAGTTTTCGCTGCGCAACATCGAGACCCTGCTGCGCCCGCCGGCGCCACCGGCCACGCAAGACGAGCAGCCGCAGCTCAAAAAATCAAGGAGCGACGGTGCCTCGCGTGGTGGCGTGCTGGTGGTGGGCGTTGATTCGCTGCTGACTCAGCTGGCCAAATGCTGCAAGCCGGCACCGCCCGACGAGATTCGCGGCTTCGTTACGCGTGGCAAGGGTGTCAGTGTCCACCGGGCCGATTGCGCCAACCTGCGGGAAATGGCGGCGCGCAACGCCGAGCGTGTGATCGAGGTTGAATGGGGCCGCTCCAAGAATAGCGAACTGGCCCTGTATCCGGTGGACGTGACGGTGGAAGCCATCGACCGTCAAGGCCTGCTGCGCGATGTGCTCGAAGTCTTCGCCAAGGAAAAGCTCAACGTCATCGGCGCCCAGACCCAGACCGTCAAGGGCATCGCCTGGATGACGTTGACGGTGGAGATCTCCGATTCGGGCCGCTTGGGCAAGGTGCTGGGGGCGGTGGCCGGCTTGGCTGGGGTGCGGTCGGCGCGGCGGCGTTAATTTTTCTCAGACGTGCTTGGTGGGTGTCGGGTGCGCAACCCGACCCCCATCACTCTGACAGAGAGAAAAGGTTATTTCCGTTTCGATCCGCCGAAGATGCTGCCCAGCACCCCGCGAATGATTTGTCGTCCCACTTCCCGGCCAATCGAGCTGGCGGCGCTCTTGATGAGTTGTTCGCCGGCACTGGCACGCGTACGCTTCGGCCCGCCGCCGAGCAGGCCGCCCAGGGTGTCGAGCAGGCCGCCGCCGGAGGATTCCTGTTCCGGCGAGGGCACTTCGGCCTGGCCCATGCGCTTTTGCGTGCGACCGGA
This sequence comes from Curvibacter sp., assembly GCA_031426755.1. GTDB lineage: Bacteria > Pseudomonadota > Gammaproteobacteria > Burkholderiales > Burkholderiaceae_C > Hylemonella. The sequence continues at coordinate 142,956 of JASJPI010000011.1, read as the reverse complement.
CAGCAATTCAAAGGCCGATTCGCGATCGACGGTTTTTTCGTAGACGCCGGCCACCACCGAGTTGGCGATCAGGGCCTTGCGTTGCTCAGGCGTGATGGGACCGATCTGGCTGCCGGGCGGCAGCACATAGACGCGTTCGGTGATGCCGGGACGGCCTTTGTCGTCGAGAAAGCTCACCAGCGCTTCGCCGACGGCCAGTTCCGTAATGGAGGTGGCGATGTCGAGCTTCGGGTTCTGCCGCATGGTCTCGGCGGCTGATTTCACCGCTTTCTGGTCGCGCGGCGTGAAGGCGCGCAGGGCATGCTGCACCCGGTTGCCGAGCTGGCCGAGCACGCTGTCGGGGATGTCGAGCGGGTTCTGCGTCACGAAATAGACGCCGACGCCCTTGCTGCGCACCAGCCGCACCACCAGTTCGATGCGCTCCAGCAGCGCCTTGGGCGCGTCGTTGAACAGCAGGTGGGCCTCGTCGAAGAAGAACACCAGCTTGGGTTTGTCCAGGTCGCCCACTTCGGGCAGGTGTTCGAACAGCTCGCTCAGCAGCCACAGCAGGAAGGTGGCGTACAGGCGCGGCGCGTTCATCAGCCGGTCGGCCGTCAGGATGTTGATCACACCACGGCTCTGCGTCATCGCCGGGCCGCCCCAAGCTGAAGCAGCGCCCCCTTGGGGGGCCGACGCCGCAGGCGTCTTGGGGGCCACATCCACGGTCTGCATGAAATCGGCGATGTTGAGCATGGGCTCGCCGAAGAACTTGTCGCCGCCCTGGGCCTCGATCTGCAGCAGGCCGCGCTGGATGGCGCCAATGCTGGCGGCGCTGATGTTGCCGTATTGGGTGGTGAACTGCGAGGCGTTGTCGCCCACATGCTGGCACATGGCGCGCAGATCCTTCATGTCGAGCAGCAGCAGACCCTGGTCGTCGGCGATCTTGAAGACCAGCTGCAGCACGCCTTCCTGCGTCTCGTTCAGGTTAAGCATGCGGCCCAGCAGCAGGGGGCCGAGGTCGCTCACGGTGGCGCGCACCGGGTGGCCCTGTTCGCCGAACACGTCCCACAGGGTGGTAGGGAATGCTATCGATTCAGGAGCGGTCAGCGCACGTTCCTTCAGGACCTTGGCCAGTTTTTCACCGACGATGCCAGCTTGCGAGATGCCGGTGAGATCACCCTTGACGTCGGCCATGAAGACCGGCACGCCGATGCGCGAGAAGCCCTCGGCCAGGGTCTGCAGCGTGATGCTCTTGCCGGTGCCGGTGGCGCCGGTGATCAGACCATGCCGGTTGGCCTTGTCGGGCCGGAGGAAGCATTGTGTGTCGTTGTGCTGGGCAATCAGGATCGGATCAGCCATGGCATTCCCAAAAAGTACAATTGAGCCTATGTCTGCTTCTTCAACAGAGCAGACCCATAGCGTAACGAACTTTTAAGGAATCCCCATGGCTGGACACAGTAAATGGGCCAACATTCAGCACCGTAAAGGCCGCCAGGACGAGAAGCGCGGCAAGATCTGGACCCGCATCATCCGCGAAATCATGGTCGCCGCCCGCTCCGGCGGCGGCGATCCGGCCGCCAACCCGCGCCTGCGCCTGGCGATCGACAAGGCCAAGGCGGCCAACATGCCGGCCGACAACATCAAGCGCAATGTCGACAAGGCCACCGGCAACCTCGAGGGCGTGACCTACGAGGAAATCCGCTACGAAGGCTATGGCATCGGTGGCGCGGCCATCATCGTCGACACCATGACCGACAACCGGGTGCGCACCGTGGCCGAAGTGCGCCACGCTTTCAGCAAGCATGGCGGCAATATGGGGACCGAAGGCTCGGTAGCGTTCCAGTTCAAGCATTGCGGTCAGCTGATCTTCGCACCGGGGACATCTGAGGACAAGGTGATGGAGGTGGCGCTGGAAGCCGGTGCCGAGGATGTGGTCACGGATGAGGACGGTGCCATCGAGGTGCTGACGTCGCCGGGTGACTTCGAAGCCGTGAAGAACGCGCTGGAAGCCGCCGGCCTCAAGCCCGACGTGGCCGAGGTCACCATGCGGCCGGAGAACACCATCGAACTCAGCGGCGACGATGCCGCCAAGATGCAGAAGCTGCTCGACGTTCTCGAGGATCTTGATGACGTGCAAGAGGTCTATCACAACGCTGAGGTGTGATTGAACACCCCCAGGCTGCGCGCACTTCGTGTCGCTCCGCCACCCCCTTGCAGGGGGCGGCACCAGCGGCCCGGCCAAGCCGGTTCCGCGGTGCCCCTTGGGTTTGCCTGGTTTGTACGCCTGCGTTTCGGGCTTAGTTAAGGATTGATATGAAAGTACTCGTGATTGGTGGCGGCGGCCGGGAACACGCGCTGGCCTGGAAACTGGCCCAGTCCCCCAAGGTGCAGATGGTCTATGTGGCGCCGGGCAATGGCGGCACAGCGCGCGATGCGCGCCTGCAAAACGTGCCGATCACGGACGTCAAGGAATTGCGCATCTGGGCGCAGGCCGAAAAAATCGGCCTCACGGTGGTGGGTCCTGAAGCCCCGCTGGCGGCCGGGGTGGTGAATGAGTTCCGCGCCCACGGCCTGCGGGTGTTTGGCCCGACCCAGGCGGCGGCGCAGCTGGAGAGCTCCAAGGCCTTTTCCAAGGCTTTCATGAAGCGCCACGGCATTCCGACCGCCGAGTATGAGACCTTCTCCGACCCGGTGGCAGCCCATGCCTATGTCGACAAGATGGGCGCGCCCATCGTGGTCAAGGCCGACGGCCTGGCGGCCGGCAAGGGCGTGGTGGTGGCCATGAGCCTGGCTGAAGCCCATGAAGCGATCGACTTCATGCTGCTGGACAACAAGCTGGGCGTGAGCCACAACGAAGGCGGCGCGCGCGTGGTGATCGAGGAGTTCCTGCAAGGCGAGGAGGCCAGCTTCATCGTGTTGTGCGACGGCAAGAACGTCACCGCGCTGGCCACCAGTCAGGACCACAAGCGTCTGCTGGATGCCGACCAGGGCCCCAACACCGGCGGTATGGGGGCCTATTCGCCGGCACCGGTGGTCACGCCCGAGGTGCATGCGCGTGCCATGCGCGAGATCATCCTGCCCACCATCAAGGGCATGGAAAAGGATGGCATTCCCTATACCGGCTTCCTCTACGCCGGTCTGATGATCGACGCCCAGGGGGCACCGAAGACGCTGGAGTTCAACTGCCGCATGGGCGACCCGGAAACCCAGCCCATCATGATGCGCTTGAAGAGCGATCTGCTTGACGTGATGCTGGCCGCCACCGAGCCTGGCCCGCACGGCCGGCTCGACCAGGTCGAGCTGGAGTGGGACCGTCGCTGTGCTTTGGGGGTGGTGATGGCGGCTCACGGTTACCCGATGAATCCGCGCAAGGGCGATGTCATCAGCGGCTTGCCGCCGGATGCGGACGATGCCATGGTGTTCCATGCCGGAACGACGATGAAGGATGGCCAGGTGTTGACGTCCGGGGGGCGTGTGCTGTGCGTCACGGCCCTGGCCGACAGCGTGAAACAGGCGCAGCACCGCGCCTATGAGGTGGCCAAGGGCATCCATTTTGACGGCATGCAGTACCGCCGCGACATCGGCTACCGTGCCATCAAAAACTGACGCCCCAGGATGTCCCTGAGCGACTATTCCAGGCCCTTCGCGGTGCAGTTTCCCGGCAGCGCCTTGGCGCGCTGGATTCTGCGGCGGCTGGGTTGGCGCGTGCACTTTGATGGATTGCCGGCCAAGCAGGGGGTGCTGGCGGTCTATCCGCACACCAGCAACTGGGATTTCGTGATCCTGATCATCGCCAAATGGGCGGTCGGAATTCCGGTGCGCTTCTGGGGCAAGGACAGCCTGTTCCGGCTGCCGCTGTTCGGCCGCTGGCTGCGCTGGCTCGGCGGTGTGCCGGTGCAGCGCACCGCGTCGAACGGCGTGGTGAGCGAAACAGCGGCGCAGCTGGCGCAGGCGCGCGAGCGGGATGAGTATTTCTGGCTGGCCCTGGCGCCGGAAGGCACGCGCAAGCACATCCCCGGCTGGCGCACGGGTTTTTACCGTACAGCGGTCAGGGCCGGTGTACCGTTGGGGCTGGTGCGGCTTGATTACCGTCTGCGTGAAGTGACGGTGCAGAACTTCATTCGTCTGACGGGCTGCGAGAGGGACGATTTCCGGCGCATTGCCCATATTTATGCGGGCGTCACGGGCTGCAAACCCGCCAACGCGGCACCGATACGGCTGCTCGAGCCGGAAGTGCCGCGGACTGAAACCATAGTGAAATGACCATGACCACAGAAACCACGAATGTCAGTGCCGTGCGCCAGTACCTGCAGGATCTGCAGCGGCGCATCACGGCGGCCATTGCCGAGGTGGACGGCAGCGACTTTCTGGCCGATGCCTGGGAAAAGGCGCCTGGCGAGTCGCTGCAGGGCAATGGCCTGACCAAGATTCTGGAAGGCGGGCGCGTGTTTGAGCGCGCCGGCTGCGGGTTTTCGCATGTCAGCGGCTCCAAGCTGCCGCCGTCGGCGACCCAGCACCGACCGGAACTGGCCGGTGCGCCGTTCGAAGCCATGGGCGTCTCGCTGGTGTTCCATCCGCGCAACCCCTACGTGCCCACGGTGCACATGAACGTGCGCATGCTGGCCGCCAAGGGCAAGGACGGGCAGGACGTCTGCTGGTTCGGCGGGGGCATGGACCTGACACCCTACTATGGCTTCGAGGAAGATGCGGTGCATTTCCATACCGTCTGCCGCGACGCGCTGACGCCCTTCGGTGACGACAAGTACCCGCGCTTCAAGACCTGGTGCGACGAGTATTTCTTCCTCAAGCACCGCAACGAGCAGCGCGGTGTCGGCGGGGTGTTTTTCGATGACTTCTCCGAACTCGGCTTCGATGGCAGTTTCGCCATGATGCGTGCCGTCGGCGACGCCTTCCTGGGAGCCTATCTGCCCATCGTCGAGCGGCGTCAGCACCTGAATTTCGGGGAGCGCGAGCGTCAGTTCCAGCTGTACCGGCGTGGCCGTTATGTCGAGTTCAATCTGGTGTGGGACCGCGGCACGCACTTCGGTCTGCAATCGGGCGGGCGCACCGAGTCCATCCTGCTGTCCATGCCGCCGCTGGTGAGCTGGGCCTATCAGCAGCAGCCGGAGCCGGGTTCCCCGGAAGAGGCGCTGTACACGAAGTTCCTACCGCGGCGGGACTGGGTTTGAACGCGCCATCGAAACGACTCGGCATCTTCGGCGGCGCTTTTGATCCGCCGCATCTGGCACACCGGGCGCTGGCCGAGGTGGCGCTGTCACAACTTGAGCTTGACGAGTTGCGGGTGTTGCCGACCGGCCACGCCTGGCACAAAAGCCGGCAACTCACGCCGGCGCAGCATCGCCTGGCAATGGCCCAGCTGACTTTTGCCGGGCTGCCCGGGCTGGTGCTGGATGACCGCGAGATCCGGCGTGCCGGGCCGTCTTACACGCTCGATACGTTGCGCGAGTTGCATGCCGAGCAACCTGAGGCGGAATTGTTCCTGGTGATGGGCAAAGACCAGGCCGATGTACTGCCCAGTTGGCGCGACTGGCAGGAGATCGTCCATCTTGCTATAATTTGTGTAGCTGATCGCGATGGATTGACGGGCCAAGAGACCCGATTCTTACCTCCGCCCGAGATGGCGGCACGCTTTCGAAAGCTGCACATGCCCGCCATGGACATCAGTGCCACAGGCATCCGCACCCGGGTAGCGAGCCAGCAGGGCATCGCCCCACTGGTCTGCGAGCCCGTTGCGCGCTATATTGAAGACCATCACCTTTACACGACCTCTTGATGACTACCGAAACCGCTGCCAAAAAAGACATCCAAAAACTCCAGCGCGCCATCGTCGATGGACTGGAGGACGTGAAGGCGCAGGACATCCAGGTGTTCAACACCGAACACCTCTCGCCGCTGTTCGAGCGCGTGATGATCGCTTCCGGCACTTCCAACCGCCAGACCAAGGCGCTGGCCGCCAGCGTGCGCGACGCTGTCCGTGACGCCGGCTTTGCCAAGCCCCGCATGGAAGGCGAGGACAACGGCGAATGGATCATCGTGGACTGCGGCCAGGCCGTGGTGCACATCATGCAGCCCAACATCCGCCAGTACTACCACCTGGAAGACCTGTGGGGCGACAAGCCGGTGCGGCTGAAGTTCGGCGCCGACAAGCCGGTCGCCAAAGCCCCGGCCAAAACCAGCGCGGAGGCCAAGCCGACCACCCTCAAGCGCTCGAGCGCCGCCAAGAAGGGCGTCACCGAGGTTTTCCCCTCCAAGGCGCAGGAAAAGAAGGCCGCAGCCAAGAAGGCGGCCGCCAAGCCGGCCGCGAAAGCGCCGGCGAAGAAGAGCGCTGCCGGCAAGTCGGCTGGCACCACCAAGGTGGCCGCCAAGACAACGGCCAAGACGAGTGCCAAGACGGGCAGTACCAAAGCGCCGGCGAAAAAGACCGCGGCACGCAAGGCCTGACGCCAGGGTCAACACGAGGACATCGAGGCCTGCATGAGGCTGCTGATCGTGGCCGTCGGCCAACGGGTGCCGGATTGGGCCCAGACCGCCTGGGATGACTATGCCAAGCGTTTCCCGCCAGAGCTGCGGGTCGAACTCAAGGCGATCAAGACCGAGCCCCGCGGCTCGAAAACACTGGAGCAGCTCTACGCTGCCGAGCGCACCCGCATCGAGGCCGCCATTCCCAGGGGTAACCGCATCGTCGCGCTGGACGAACGCGGCACCGCGCTGACCACCGTGGCGCTGGCTTCCAAGCTCAAGGCCTGGCAGCTCGAAGGCGATGATGTGGCGCTGGTCATCGGCGGACCGGACGGCCTCGATCCCGCGTTTCGCCAGGCGGCGCACGAGCGCATCCGCTTGTCCGATCTGACCTTGCCGCATGCCATGGTGCGCGTACTGCTGGTCGAGCAGCTCTACCGGGCCTGGTCGATCAATGCCAACCATCCTTACCACCGCGAGTGAGAACGGCCTGACGCATGCCTGATTTCATTTACCTCGCTTCGCAAAGTCCACGCCGGCGCCAGTTGCTGGAGCAGTTGGGCGTGCGCCATGAATTGCTGCTGCCCGATGCGCATGAGGATGCGGAAAGCCTGGAGGCCGTGCTGCCCGGCGAGGCCCCAACGGCCTATGTACAGCGCGTGACCCGGCTCAAGCTCGATGCCGCGCTGGCTCGCCTCAAGCGTCGCGGCTTGCCGGCTGCACCCGTGCTCTGTTCGGACACCACAGTGGCGCTGGGACGCACCATCTACGGCAAACCCGAAGATGCCGGGGACGCCGCCCGCATGCTGGGGGCGTTGGCCGGTCGCACCCACCGCGTGCTGACCGCCGTGGCCGTGGGCACAGCGCGGCGGCGCGAGCACGCATTGAGCGTGTCGCGCGTGACCTTTGCCGACATGAGCCGGCAGCAGATCGCTGCCTATGTGGCCAGTGGCGAGCCGATGGGCAAGGCTGGTGCCTATGCCGTGCAGGGCCGGGCGGCTGCCTACATTTCTCATATCGCGGGCAGCTACTCTGGCATCATGGGCTTGCCGGTCTACGAGACTGCACAATTGCTAAGTTCCTTCGGATTCAAAATCTAATTCAGCTTCAACCATGTGGCCCATCAGCTCAGACTTCTGGATGACCGCTTCGCCAATCGCGGGACACCGCGGAACCGGCTCGGCCGGGCCGCTGGTGTCGCCCCCTGCAAGGGGAAGGGCGGAGCGACACGAAGTGCGCGCAGCCTGGGGGTGTGCCTAGCATGCAAGAAGACATCCTGATCAACTGGTCGCCGCAGGAAACGCGTGTTGCCGTGGTGGAAAACGGCGCGGTGCAGGAGCTGCACGTCGAGCGCACCTATGAACGCGGCCTGGTGGGCAATATCTATCTGGGCCAGGTGTCACGCGTGTTGCCGGGCATGCAGTCGGCCTTCATCGATATCGGCCTGGAGCGCGCCGCCTTTCTGCACGTGGCCGACGTCTGGCACCCGCCGGCGGAAGGCGAGTCGCTCAGTGCCTCGCGTGCGGCACAGCCGCAGATTCCGATCGAAAAACAGGTGTTCGAGGGCCAGGCGCTGATGGTGCAGGTGATCAAGGATCCGATCGGCACCAAGGGGGCGCGTCTGTCGACCCAGGTCAGCATTGCCGGTCGCCTGTTGGTGTTCCTGCCGCAGGACGACCATGTGGGGGTGTCACAGAAGATCCCCGCAGAGCAGCGGGATGAACTGCGTGCGCGGCTGCAGGCGCTGGTGGGCGAGCAGGGCGGTGGTTTCATCCTGCGCACCAACGGCGAGGATGCCTCGGACGCCGAGCTGGCGGACGACATTGCCTACCTGCGCAAGACCTGGGCACGCATCAAGGACGCTTCGCTGCGCATCGCTCCCAAATCGCTGCTGCACCTCGACCTGAACCTGCTGCAGCGCGTACTGCGCGATCTGGTGAGTGAATCGACACAGTCGATCCGGGTTGATTCGCGTGAGCAGTTCGAGGCCTTGCGCGCGTTCGGACGCGAGTTCATGCCGGCCGCCGCCGAGAAGCTGCAGCACTACAAGGGTGAGCGCCCGATCTTCGACCTGTTCTCGATCGACGAGGAGATTGCCAAGGCCCTGGGACGCCGGGTCGACCTCAAGTCCGGCGGCTATCTGATCGTGGACCAGACCGAGGCCCTGACGACCATCGACGTCAATACCGGCGGCTTCGTCGGGGCGCGCAACTTCGACGACACGATCTTCAAGACCAATCTGGAGGCGGCGCAGGCCATTGCACGGCAGCTGCGCCTGCGCAACCTGGGCGGCATCATCATCGTCGATTTCATCGACATGGCGCGCGACGATCACCGCGAGGCGGTGCTATCTGAATTCCGCAAGCAACTGGCGCGCGACCGCGTCAAAACCATGGTGGGTGGTTTCTCCCAGCTCGGGCTGCTGGAGATGACGCGCAAACGCACGCGTGAGTCGCTGGCACACATGCTGTGCGAACCCTGTCCGACCTGCGAAGGCAAGGGCATTGTCAAGACGGCGCGCAGCGTCGCCTATGACATCCTGCGCGAGATTCTGCGTGAGGCGAGACAGTTCAATCCGCACGAATTCCGTGTCGTGGCCTCTCCCAGGGTGATCGAACTGCTGCTGGACGAGGAGAGCCAGCATCTGGCGGGTTTGAGTGAATTCATCGGCAAGCCGGTTTCATTGCAGAGCGAGACGGCGATGGGGCAGGAACAATACGACATCGTGCTTCTTTGAGTCATGCGGATTGCTGTTATCAGTCGGGTATTTTCCAAGTCCGGCGGCGGGGCCGAAAGCTATTCCGTCGCGCTGGTGCAGCAGTTGGCGACGCGCCATGAAATCCATGTGTTCGCGCAGGAGTCGAACCAGCCGGTGTCGGGTGTGACCTATCACCCGGTGTTTTGCCTGAGCCGAAAGCCGCGCTGGATCAACCAGCTGCTGTTTGCCATGGCCACCTGGTGGCGTACGCGCACCGGCTTCGATGTGGTGCACTCGCACGAGAATACCTGGCACGGCCAGATCCAGACCATCCATGTCCGGCCTTTGCGCTACAACCTGCTGCATGGCCGGCACGGCCTACGGCGAGCCTTGCGCTGGCTCAAGGTGATCTTCAGCCCCCGCCTGATCACCTACGTCTGGCTGGAGGGCGCGCGTTTCAGGCCGGTGCCGACGCGTCGCGTGGTGGCCACCTCCGAGACCCTCAAAGGCGAGTGCGAGCTGGCCTACCCGGCCAGCCGTCAAGTGCTGTCGGTCATCACGCCAGGCACCCATCTACCGCAGGAGGGTACGCTGACGCGTGCCGCAGCGCGCTGCCAGCTCGATCTGCCGCCGGAGGCGCCATTGCTGCTCTTCGTGGCCAACGACTATGCGCGCAAGGGGCTCGACACCCTGTTGCAGGCCTTGGCGAAGCTGTCGCCCGAGGTGCATCTGGCCGTGGCAGGCAACCCAGCACCCATTCCGCGCTATCGCCAGTTGGCGGCGCAACTGGGGCTGCTGAGGCGGGTGCATTTCCTCGGTTCGCGCAACGACCTGACGCCGGTTTATTTCGCTGCCGACTGCCTGGCCCATCCCACACTGGAAGACAGCTTCGCCATGGTGGTGCTCGAAGCCATGGCGCACGGTTTGCCGGTGGTGGTCAGCGGCCCGGCGCATTGCGGCATCTCGCGCCAGCTGCAAGATGGCGTGCAAGCCCTGTTGCTGAGCGATCCGCGTGATGCGGCCAGCCTGGCTGGCAGGGTCAATACCTTGCTGGCACAGCCGGCATTGGCTCAGCAGCTGCGCCAGCATGCACTGGCGTTTGCGCAGCTCCATTCGTGGGAAAGTGCCGCTCTACAATACGAACACCTGTATCAACAGGTGATTTCTTCCGCTTCTTCATGACCGCACCTTCCCGGCAACGCTGGCTGATTCTTGCCCATGCATTCAACATGGACGGTCGGGCGGCCAGCCAGACCATCACCGACAAACTGCCGCATCTGCGGCGCGCCGGCATCGAGGTGGTGGTGCTCAGCGGTGTCTCCGGCACGCGGGATGCCGTGGTCGAACACCATCAGCTCTGGCCGGCCGGTCCGGCCGGTTTGCGCTTCGAGCTGCGGCACGTTCTGCGGCGACGATTCGGCCGCGGTGCGCTGTATCGCGCCTTGATGGTGCTGGCTTCGCTGGTTCTGCTGCCGGGCATGCTGGTCGAGAAGCTGCTGCGTCCGGTGGAAAGCTCCTGGTCCTGGTGGTTCAGTGCCTACCTGAAGGGGCGGTTGCTGGCACGTCGCCAGCCCTTCGACCTGATCTACTCCACCGGTGGCGCGTTTGCGGCCCACCTGGCGGGCCGGGCACTCAAGCGTGCCACTGGCACGCCTTGGCTGGCCGAGGTGCACGACCCTATGGTGATGCCCGGTTCATCGCCCGTGACGGCACAGCAGAAAATGCAGGCCGAGGTCGAGCGACTCATCTGCACGGAGGCCGATGTCGCGATCTGGTTCACCGAACAGGCTTTGGCCAGCGCACGCCAGCGTCACCCGCAATTGGGCGCGCGCGGCAAGATGATGTTGCCCGGCATCGATCAGCCGTTTCAGGTGCTGCCATCGTACCGGCCAGGAGCGAAATTCATCATCAGCCATTTTGGCTCGCTCTCTGCGACGCGACATCTGGGGTCGATCATCACGGCGTTGGAACTCTTGAAGGACCGCCGTCCCGACCTGATCGCGAAAACCGAGCTGCATGTGTACGGCGGACCGCTCGATCCCGTGTCCAGCGATCAACTGCTTCGTTCGCCGGTGCGCGACTGCGTGCATCATTTCGGCCGCATCGAGGTCGATCCACAAAGCGGCATGAGTGGACGCGAGCAGATCCTTCGCCTCATGCGCACAGCGGACGTGTTGCTGCTGTTGCATGGGGAAGAGCCGATCTGCTCGGAGTACATCCCCTCCAAGCTTTACGAGTACCTTTGGATGCAGCGGCCGATCCTGGGCATCGTGCACGACAATCCGCAGATGGCAGAAATTCTGCGCTCTCAAGGGCATGTGGCGGTGCTTTCTGGGGGGCAAGGACAGGACGTTGCCGTGGTGAACCGCGAACTTGCCGCCACCCTGGAACCGCTGTTTGACCGATGGCAGACCCAGGGGCTGCCCGACAGTGGCCAGGCCAGCCCCTACACGACGCAGGCGGCCGTTGCCAACCTGCTGGGCTGGGCGCGGCAAATCGACGCAGAGGTGGCTGGATGACGCCGCTGCTTTCCCTCGTGGTTCTCGGGTTTCGCAATTTCGATGTGACGACACGGGCCTGCATGGAGTCGCTGCTGCCGTGGCTGGATGATCCCGAAGTCGAGGTGCTGCTGGTCGACAACGGTTCTCCCGATGATTCGGCGCAGAAAACGGCGCAATGGTACGCGGCGCATCCGCGAGTCAAATGTCTGTTGAGCGAGACCAACCGTGGTTATGCCGGCGGCATGAACTGGGGCGCGGAGCAGGCCAGCGGCCAATGGCTGTTGCTGGTCAACAATGACACCATTTTCCCGGCCAAAACACTGGATGCCCTGAAGGCCGTGATCCGGGAGGCTCCGTCAGATGTGGCCATGCTGGGGCCGGTGACCAACGCGGCCGGCAATGGCCAGCGCCTGTGGAAGCCGGGTGCCACGCATGCGCAATGGCTGCAGATCGGACACTGGCTCAACGAACATCCCTCGCACCAGCTGATGCCGGCTTACCGCTGCGATTTCTTCTGCATTGCGATCCGGCGTGATGTCTGGCGCCAACTGGGCGGACTCGATCTCGCGTTCGGGCTTGGCTATTACGAAGACTTCGATTTCAGTCTGCGCCTTGCCAAAGCCGGCTATCGGCAAATGATCACCGAGGATGTCTTTATCCTGCATGTCGGTAGTGCCACCTTTCAGGGCAATGCTGCGGCGCGGGTGCTGATCAAACGCAACAAGAAGCTTCTGCAGTCCAAGCATCCGGATGCCCGTTTCGAGCACACACGGCTGGGAAATCTGGAGGTCTTGCGGCGTCACCGCGAACTGAAGAGCGAAGGGGCGTGGTCCCCGGCACTGGAAGCGCGTCATCAGCTGCGTGTCGGTGCGTTGGAGGGGGACGCCCCCAGAAGTATCGTGAAGCGGTGGCTGTGGAAACGGAAAGTTCGATGGTGCATGGGGGGCTGATGGATAAGGTATCGACGCTGTTCAAGTGGTGTTTCCTGGGCTACTTGGCTGTTCTGCCGATGTCCGGCACGATTGCTTTGCGCAATCTGCTGTTGCTTGTGCTGGTTGCTACGGTTGTCGCCTGCTTGGTGCTGGCGCCCAAGCGATTGATGCTGCCTGTGTCCAAGGGATTCCGGCTTGTCCCCTGGATTTTGATACTGTGGGTGCTGTATTTGCTGTTCTTCCCGCTATGGGCGGAGCAGCCCGATGTCGCGTGGCAGAACCTGAAAGGACAGTGGATTGAGTCCTTGCTCGCGTGGTTTGTCGGCTTTGGCGCCGTGCTGCTCTTGGGTCAGAACGGACCAAGTCTGTGGTCCTTGGCTGTTGCAAGCGCATTCCCGCTGGCCATTCATTTGTTGCTGCTTCTCTTCGGTTGGACCGGGTTTCTTGGTGAGGGCTATCAATCGCTTGATACCTTGGGCGCTGTTTGGCATGCGCTCATCAGTCAGTTCCATGCGGGCTTTGAGGGCATCGGGAAATGGCGTGACCTCCCCTTGGGATTCAGGGGTGTCGAACCGATGCATGGCAATTTGGGATATGCGGCTTGCCAGGCCATTGCCTTGTTTGGCATTTGTTTTTTCACGGCCGGGCGCGAAAAAAATCAGAAGAAACTCTATCTGGCTGCATTGGCTATCGTGTTGTGTTTCTTGAGTATCTTGATTGCGCGCTCCAGAGGTGCCGTATTGTTTGCTCTGCTGATGCTGTTGGCAACTGTTGCGGTCTATCGCTTCAAGTGGAGTCCGGCACCCACGACGCACTTGAAGGTGGAGAAATCAGGGCGCCTGTCGGCCAAGTGGGCGATCGGGGCGATCGGGGCGCTGTGCCTGCTGGTTCTGGTCGCCTATCAATCGGTCAAGCACGACACGAGGTGGCATTCAATGGTGGACAAGGTTCAGCTGGGTCTGCACCTCGATCGCCCTTTGGATATCCTGTGCGAGGGGTTGCCTTCGGAGGTTGAGCGTCAAATTCGCAGCGGGCTTGCGGGCCAAAGTCCGGCCTATGTGGATGATGTGCTCGAAGGTCTGAAGGGGCAGGACGGTGGACGCATATTGCTGATGCGGGCCGGGTTGGATTTGATGCTTGAAAATCCCAACGGACTGGATGGCTCCAGACAGTCGTATCAAAAGCTCATGGAAAGGAAATGCGGTCACATCCCCCGATTGCATTTTGCACACTCACATCAATCGTGGATTGATCTGTCGCTTGCACTTGGCTGGGTAGGGGCACTGCTTTTTGCTGCCGTGATGCTCTATTTCATGCGGCAAGGATGGCGCAGCATGGGAAGTTCAGATTTCGTGGCTTTCGGCACGGCCTTGTTCCTGATCAGTGCATTCTGGATCGCGAGAGGAATGGTGGATTCGGTCTACAGGGAGCACTACCTGCAGATGCAGGCGGCTTTGATGGCTTATGCCTACTGGCGCATACAGCACGCCAAAAACGTCAAGACACCCGATACGGCAGCGATCAACTAACCTTTATCCATGACTTCCGTGAACTTGGTATTCAAACATTCAGGGCGCTTGGGCGATATCGTTTACGCGCTGCCATTGGTCAAAAGAATGGCGGAGATGCGTGGTACTCCCGCTGACTTCTACATTCCTTCGGATGTGCCTTCGCGCTTGGGCAATGATGTCTATCATCCTGGCGGTGAACTGATGGTGGGACCGGCCTTGTTCGGCTTCATCGAGCCGCTGCTTGCGGTTCAGCCGTATCTCAAAAACGTTCACTTTGTGAAAAGCAGTGAGTTGCCGGCGGACTACATCGATCTCGATGCCTTCAAGACCAGCGGCCTCAATCTCAAGGCTGGTTTGATCCAGGGGTGGTACCGCAAGGCCTTCGGCGTGGCTTTTCCGCTGGAGGCGCCCTGGTTGCTGCTGCCCGAGGGAGAGCGGGGCGGGGCGGCTCAATCACCGGCATTCAATGTGCTGATCGGTCGCACCACGCGCTTCTGTAACACGTCCATCAATTACAGCTTTCTGGACACGATTGAGCAGGTCGGCTTCATCGGGCTTCGGTACGAGTATGAGGATTTCTGCGAACGCTATGGCCTCTCCACGGTACAACATGTGCCAGTGCAGAATGCGCTCGAACTGGCTCGAAAGATGCACGACTGCAGGGTCTATGTCGGGAACCAGTCCGTCAATTTTGCCATTGCGGATGGCATGAAGGTGCCACGTGCCTTGGAGGCCTTTGAGCCGGTGCCGGTGGCAAGTCCCGTCGGTGGGGTCTGCTTCGAGTACACGCAGACCGGTGCGCTGGGACGGTTCTTGTCTGAAGTCCTCGGCGTCAGCATCGACACCGGAGCGGACCTGCCCGGTGAATACTGTGACAGCATCAAGCCGCAAGACGGTTATCGCCCACCCTTGAAAGATCAGCTCAAACGCTGGTTGAAGAAACGACGCGGAGGCTAGTGCCGCACTTCAGGCGCTGAAAAGGCGAGCAAATTTCCTGTCGTGCCGGACCAGATAGAGTCGAAGTCTTTCCTTGAGGGTCCGCTTGAACGTGTTCCTGTAGTAGGCCCCCGTGCCGCCGCCGACGCCCGAGATGACAGGCGGCGTTGGCAGCAGGCAGTGCGAGATGTTCTCGCGAACCAGAGTGTCGAAGAAGCTGTCTTCCAAGCCGTGTCCCGCACGGGAGTCCATGGTGAGGTGCGCGTTCATGAAATACCGTTCGTACATGCTCAGACTGACAAAGTAGAAGCGGGTGTCGATCTGCTGGAGCGCCGTCGGCTGCAAGGGGGAAAATACATTCAGGAAGACGCCGGAGAGGAGAAGTTGTCCATTCCAGTGTTTCTTGCAAGCCTCGAAGTTCTCGACCCAGAGCTTTGACGTGCATTTGGCAAAGCAGCCGGCCTGTTGAATCAGCTTCGAGTGCTGGGTGGCGTATTTGACGATTTCCCCTTCGCCATAGCCGCGACCGAATTCCCTGACCTTCTGCTGGTCATTCTCGAAAAAAAGCGACTCGATCTGCGCGTCCGGGTACGCGTCTTGAACAATAGGGCGGAAGTCAAAATTTGAACCATCGCACAGCACGATGGGCTGCCGCGGGTTGATCCTGAGCCATTGGGTGATCGACTCGAGAACGTGATGCAGGCGTGCCTCGGTGTCTTTGAGCTTCACCGCGATGTCATGGGCGACCACACTGGAGGTCAGCAGCAATGGAATGACTGCAGGCGAATGAGACTCAAGGGGAGACATGCGTTGGCAATTCAGTGAAGGGCTCTCTCAAACGCGGCCCAGTTGGCGGCGAAGACGGCGTGCCAGCCAGGAAAGGCGCGATCCTCCCTCCTGGGGCCAGTCCATTTCGCGTTCCCAGGACGACTGGTAGATGACGCCGCTGTACAGGCGAGCCAACTGCGGCAAGTCGATCTGCTTGCGACGATCCTGATCCAGCTGCCAGGCATAGTGGTAGACCTTGAAAAAAGGCTCGCTCGGCAGCAGCGGCACGGCCTTGTACTTCAGCAGGGCTTCACCGTACCAACGCGATTCAAGCGGGGCGAGCCCGATGGCGTCAGTAAACGACATGCCTCTGGGCATGAGGTATTCGCGCTCCAGGCTCTCCCACACCGCACGGTGCCATACCATGGGCATGGGGCCGAAGCTGTACGCTTTGCCACTTCGTTCGAAGAAGGCCTGCACGGTTTGAGCTTCACGCTGGAAGTTCTCGATGACGCCGGTTTTCTTTCGTGCCAAAGCATCGAACTGCAAGTCATGGGCCTCGGTCATGACGGTATAAGGCGTGCCGTCGGGGGTGATGAATTCGTCCGCCGTGAAAGGGCGGATGAAGACCGAGTCGGAATCGAGGCACAGATAGGCCGCGGAGGGCGCCAGGCGCCAGAACTCCGATTTGACGATCTGCTGGCTGATATTGCCCGGCATGCGGGCAACCGAATCGGGATCGATTCTGGGGTTGGCCTGGAGAATTTCCTCGTCCGCTAACAGCGCGACATCGAGCCCCTGCAGGTGCTCATGGAACAGGGCGCGCTCCTGCTGCGGTACCGATACGTAGAAGGGCAGCCGGTCTGCATTGAAGCGGCGGACCGACTCGGCCAGCCGAACGACCCGTTTCAGGTCCGTGCTGAAGCTCTTGCAGTACAGGCTGATCGGTGGCATTTCAGTCGTGATGAGAGGCGAGAGGATTGGAGTCCCGGTTTGAAGAGGTCAGGCTGCTATTTGCCGATCAGAGCGCCGATCAGCCGCTGCGTTACCGGATGGCCAAGATACGGGTAGGGATGGTAGTTGGCAGGCATGAAAATCGAGTGCCAGTCATCAGGCAGTTCCGGGAACATGGTCCGGAATTCCTCTTTGACAAAGAAGGCATTGACGCCCGTCGAGTTGCATGCTGCAAGGAAATAGCCGTGGGCGTTGAGAAGGCGGTGGAATGATGCCAGCGAGGCGCCGAAATACGCTGACTTGTCCCAGCGGTGGTCGTCGTCATAAGGCATGACCCATTCCGTGTAGGGGTCGAACGTTCCGTTGTATTCGACGACCATGACAGAAGGCCGAATGCCGCTCTCCAGAACACGCTGTGCAAGATGCCAATCGTTGCCATCGATATCGATGGACATGAGGTCCAAGGCACGGATGCCGAGTCGAGGCAAGGTCCTTTGGATGATGTCGGCGACATTGTCCCGGGTCATCCAGCACTGCTCAAAGGCAAGGCGATCCATCAGGTTGACATACGACAGAGGTTCCCCGCCGAGCCATACGCCCTTCCAGCCTTTGACCAGCAGGTTCAGGGTATTGTTTTCCGAGCCGTCGCCGACGCCGATCTCGAGGAAGGAGCCGGCCTCGTCGACGTTCAGGCGGCGGCAGATCTCGTGAATGATTCCGTCCTCATCGTTCTGGGAGAACACTTTGTAGCCATGCGCCAGCAGCGGATTTGTCTTGGCGCGCAACGTCCTCACTTCGTCCAGCCGCTGTTGCGTGGCCAGCGTCTGCATCATTTCTGCTGCGCCGGCGGCGACGAGCGGGGCGTGGCGGTGTTCGCGTCTGCGTCTGAGCAATTTGGATATCTTGTCACGAATTCCCATAACGTTCTTTCACTTCTTCCGTAGCGGTGGAGGGCTGGCCCGCATATTCGTTCATCCGCGCCGGTCTTCGTAAGACGTGGCGATCTTCATGAAGAACTGCAGTGGATTTGTGGCACGCGCCACCATGATGCGCTGCAAGGTATAGAGGTCGCTGCCGGGACTCACGCGGCCTCGGTGGGTGGTCGTGGCGCTCGCATACCCCGCCTCTTTCACCATGTGCGCGTGCTCCGCACCGTACCAGCCGTAGGGATAGCAAAAATGGCGAACTTCGCAACCTACCGCCTGCTCCAGTTCATGCTTGGATTGGACGATCTGTTCGCGGGCTTCGGCGGCGGGCAACTCGGTGAGCTTGGCATGTGTGCGGGTATGTGAACCGACGTCCATTCCGGCATCGCGCCAGGTTCGCCAGTCTTCCTGCGTCATCAGCGGTTTCTCCGCCACTTTGCCATGGTCCCAACGGTTGGTGCCACCGATCAAGCCGCTCACGCCATAGCAGGTGGCGGTAAAGCCGTGCTTTTTCAGAACGGGCAGGGCATGCTGCACATTATTCTGGTAGCCATCGTCAAAGGTCAGGCCGACAACTTTGCCGTTTTTCTGACCCTTCAGGTAAGGCTCCAGATCCCGCATGGACAGACCCCGGTATCCCAGCAGGCGCAACATGCGCATCTGCCAGGCAAAGGAGGATGGCGCCACGATCAGACCACGCAGCGGCGTACCGCGCGGCGGCGGTGCATCAATCTGGTGGTACATGAGGATGGGGATGTGGTTCATGACTGCATCCGGTTCAGATTGGCGTAGTAGCCACCTCGGGCCAGCAATTCGGCATGCGTACCATTCTCCACGATGCGCCCTTGATCCAGTACGAGGATATGGTCGGCGTGCTCGATCGTGCTCAGTCGATGGGCGATGACCAATGTGGTGCGGTTCTTCATCAGCGTGGCCAGCGCGGCCTGCACCTGTCGCTCGGATTCTGTGTCCAGCGCCGATGTGGCCTCGTCAAGGATCAGGATGGGGGCGTTTTTCAGCAGGGCGCGGGCAATGGCGATGCGCTGGCGCTGGCCGCCAGACAGCTTGGCCCCATCTTCACCGATGAGTGTGTCCAGGCCTTCGGGCAGCTGCAGGATGAAGTCCCACGCATGGGCCGCCTTGGCGGCAGCGATCACATCTTCGCGCGTATGCTCCCAGCGGGCGCCGAAGGCGATGTTGGCGGCGACCGTGTCATTGAACAGCACGATGTCCTGGCTGACCAAGGCGATGTTGTGTCGCAGGCTGCTCAGGGTCAGTTCCTGCAGATCGATGTCGTCGATCAGGATCCGTCCCCCCGTTGGACTGTAAAAGCGCGGAATCAGCGTGCTGATGGTTGTCTTGCCGCCGCCGGAGGCACCGACCAAGGCGACAGTCTGCCCCGCGTTCACCTGGAAACTGACGTCGTTCAGGGCCAGTCGTTCCGAGTCAGGGTAGCTGAAGCTGACGTGTTCGAACCGGATGTCGCCACGGGCGTGCGGCAATTCGCGCCGACCGAGATCGGGTTCATCGGGCTCGTCGAGCAGATGAAACACGCTCTCGCAAGCCGACAGGCCGCGTTGCATGATGGGATTGATCGCGGTCAGCTGCTTGATCGGTGAGATCAGCAGCAGCATGGCGGCGATGAACGAGACGAACCCCCCCGCTGACGCGCTGGCCTGCCCGGTGGTCTGACTCAGGGCGAGGAACGTGATGCTGGCGACCGCGACGGATGCCACCAAGTGCGTGATGGGGGTGATGGCAGAGGCCGGAACCGCTTCGCGCATCATGGAGCGGCGAAAGCTGTCCGTGTTTCTGAAGAAACGCTCGCGTTGTTGTTGCTGGCCACCGAAGATTCTGATGACTTTGTGCGCGTCGGTCGTTTCCTCGATCGTGTGCGACATGGCACGCAGAGCTTCGAAGCTGGATCTGCTCGCGGCGCGAATGCGTCGGCTCATGCCTTTCAAAATGAAGGCAATCAGCGGACCGATGGTCAGCGTGATCAGGGTCAGTTTCCAGTCAAGGTAGAGCAGGTACAACAGCAGGGCGACGGCGGTCAGCGACTCGCGAACTGCGGTCACCAGCACATTGGTCGCCGCATGGTTCACGTTGTCAGTGTCATAGATCAGGCGCGAGATCAGCTTGCCGGCTGACTGCTCGTGAAAGGTCTGGGTCGGCATGGTGAGGATCTTGCCGAACAGCTGGCGGCGCAGATCGATCACGAGTCTGGTCGAAATCCAGGTCATCAGGTAGTTCGTGCAGAACGACAGAATGCCGCGTACGCTGAAGAGCGCCACGATTCCCAGCGGAATCAGCCACACCAGCCGGCTGTCCCCGGTCTTGAAGCCGTTGTCCAGCAAATACTTCATGATGGCGGGGAACACCGGTTCCGTCGCGGCAGTACACACCATGCCCAGCACGGCCAGGGCGAATATCCGCCAGTAGGGGCGGAGATAGCCGAGCAGGCGGGCGTAAAGCGCGCGGCTGCTGACCTCAGCAAGATGCTTCTGGGTCATGGCTGTTCCTATGCCTTCGGCGCCGAAGACGGCGACTTCCAGGCATCACCTTTCTGGATTTCCAGCGCCTTCACATAGCGGTAGAACGTGCCCTCGAAGTTGCCGACGGCGATGACAAAGCCGGCCCAGCCGTCGAGAAATCCGAGCTTGAAGAGGTAATGCTTCACAAAGGCCCAGAGTCCGTGCCCCAGGGCCGACCACATCGAGAGCTTCTTGTGCTTGATTTTTTCGGCACCGAGCGTGGAGTAGCGGTTGGCCTTGTGCATGACCTCGCTCATGTTCTTGAACGGGAATTGCCAGATGGCGTTCTGAAGGTGGCCGATGGGTTTGGCCGAGTTGAGGATGTAGCCTTCGTGAACGGGCTTGAGGTCGTAGCTCATGCAGCCTTTGCGGAACAGCTGCGGCTGGCGGTAGTTGGGGTACCAGCCGGAATGCTTGATCCAGCGGCCCATGAAGTAATTGCGACGCGGCATCCAGTAGGCGTCGGCAGCGGCAGGATCGTTGATGACGGAGAGAATCTCCTGTACCGCTGCCGGCGTGCAGCGTTCATCGGCATCCAGACTGAAGATCCAGTCATGGGTGCAGGCGGCAATCGCCTGGTTGCGCAGGTCGCCAAAGCCCTTGAATTCAACCTGAACCACCCGGGCGCCCAGTTTGGCGGCGATCTCCGGCGTGCCGTCCGTGCTCCAGGAGTCCACCACGATCACCTCATCGGCCCAGCGGGCGCTCTCAATGGTGGCCGCGACTTTCTCGGCCTCGTTGTAGGCGATGATGTAGACGGAAATTTTGCGCATCGGGGATGGTAGTATTCGGCGGCCTGTACCGAGGGTGCAGGGCGCTGCGAGCGGGTTGCCAGCCTCGTAGTCTAGTTCAAAATGGATACTTCCGACCTGCTCTCCGTGGTGATCACGACTTACAACCGCAGCGATGCACTGCTGGCGGTGCTTGATGGCTTGTCGCGCCAGACGGACCGCCGCTTCGAGGTGATCGTGGCTGACGACGGCTCACGCGAGGAGCATCGCAGGCCCATTCTTGAGTCTGCGGTGGCCCGGGCCTTGCGCATCGTGCATGTCTGGCACCCGGATGTCGGTTTTACGGCGTCGCGCGTGAGAAACCGGGGTGTCGCTGCCGCCAGCAGCCAATACATCGTTTTTCTCGATGGTGACTGCGTTCCCGAGGTTGATTTCATTGCCCGGCACAAATGGCTGGCCCAGCCTGGTTTTTTCGTCAACGGCAGCCGTGTGCTGCTGTCGCCCGAGTTCACCCAGCAGGTGGTGAGCGGTCGCGAGCAGATTTGCGGGCGCTCCCGCGCCTACTGGCTCAGGCAACGTCTGAAGGGGCATGCCAGCAAGCTCACCGCCCTGCTTCGCTTGCCTGACTGGTCCGGCCGGGTGCAACGGGCCTTTTCCTGGAAAGGCATACGCAGCTGCAACATGGGCGTATGGCGCACGGATTTTGAGCGTGTGGATGGCTTCGACGAGTCTTTTGTCGGTTGGGGCCACGAAGATGCAGACTTCGTGCTGCGCCTGCACCACAGCGGCCTGGCTCGCAAGAACGGCTTTTGCGCCACCGAGGTCTATCATCTCTGGCACCGGGAGGCGGCGCGCGACCGCGAGTCGCAGAATGCCCGAACCGTGCAGGAACGGGAGCAGTCCGATGTGGTTCGGGCTACCTTGGGTTATTCGCAGCAGCGCATCCATGACGATGCCGTGCTCACAAGATTGGGATAATAGAAAGATGTTGAAACGCTCTTTGTTGTGTCTGCTCGCTGGTTTGGCCAGCCTGCCCGCTCTGGCCCAGTTCCGCGTCGAAGTCTCCGGCATCGGTCTGACCCAGTTGCCCATTGCCATCGCACCGTTCCGCGGTGATGACGTTTCGCCGCAGAAGATGGGGGCCATTGTCCAGGCCGATCTCGAGCGCAGTGGCCAGTTTCGGCTGATTGATGCTTCCGCCAGCGGGCTGGACGAAAACGCCCGGCCCGACATGTCGCCGTGGCGCCAGAAGGGTGCCGATTCGCTGGCTGCCGGCAGCGTGACCCGGCTGGCCGATGGTCGCTACGACGTGCGCTTCCGCCTCTGGGACGTGGTGCGCGGCCAGGATCTGGGGGGGCAGAGCTATGCCGTCACGGTCGGGGACCTGCGTCTGGCGGCGCACCGTATCGCCGACTTCATCTACGAGAAACTCACCGGCGACAAAGGCACTTTCTCCACCCGCATCGCCTACGTCACCAAGGCGGCGCAACGCTACAGCCTGTGGGTGGCCGATGCCGATGGGGAGAACGCCCAGGCTGCGCTGACCAGCCCCGAGCCTATCATCTCGCCAGCGTGGGCGCCCAACGGAACACAGCTGGCATACGTCTCTTTTGAATCGCGCAAGCCGGTGGTCTACGTCCACGACATTGCCAGCGGCCGGCGACGCCTGGTGGCCAATTTCCGTGGCTCCAACAGTGCACCTGCCTGGTCGCCCGATGGCCGCACACTGGCCGTGACCCTCAGCCGCGACGGCGTGTCACAGATTTATGGCCTTGATGCCGCTGTCGGTGGTGAGCCGCGCCGTCTGTCGCAGTCGTCCAGCATCGACACCGAACCGGTGTACGCCCCCGATGGGAAAAACATCTACTTCGTGAGCGACCGCGGCGGCAGCCCGCAGATCTACCGCATGCCGGTATCGGGCGGTTCGGCCGAGCGCGTGACCTTTACCGGCACTTACAACATTTCGCCCGCCATCAGCCAGGACGGTCGCTGGCTCGCTTATATTTCCCGCGTAAGCGGCGCCTTCAAGCTGCATGTGATGGAGCTTGCCAGCGGCAACACGACCCCGATCACGGAAACCAGTGCCGATGAAAGCCCGAGCTTCGCGCCCAACAGCCGCCTGATCGTCTACGCGACCAAGCAGCAGGATCGCGAAGCATTGATGACGACGACGCTGGACGGCAAGCTCAAGGCGCGCCTGGCCGGGCAGGGCGGAGACATTCGCGAGCCGGACTGGGGTCCGTTTCAGAAACAGAATTAATTGATTGAATCCAACACACTCACACTTAACAGGAGCTTTTAGATGTCGATGAAAAAATACGTACTGGTTTTGGGTGTTGCACTGCTGATGGCAGGTTGCGGCTCTTCCGTCAAGCTGGACGATGTGCCGGTGGAAGATCGTTCGGGCGCCGCCGTCGGGGCTGACAGCAATGCCGCCGGCAAGAATGGTGTGACGTCGGTCGACCTCGACAAGAGCCGTCAGGGTGTTGCCCCGGCTGGTCCGCGCGTGGTCTATTTCGACTATGACAGCTATGTGATCAAGCCCGAGTTCCAGTCCGTGGTCGAGGCGCATGCCCGCCACATCAAGGCGGACAAGGGGCGCAAAGTCGCCATTGAAGGCCACACCGACGAGCGTGGCGGTCGCGAATACAACCTGGCGCTGGGCCAAAAGCGTGCCGAGGCCGTGCGTCGCGCATTGGTGTTGCTCGGCGCGGCAGACAGCCAGGTCGAGGCGGTGAGCTTCGGCAAGGAAAAACCGGCTGCCCAGGGCAACGACGAGGCGGCCTGGTCCAAGAACCGTCGCGCTGAAATCAGCTACCGCTGAAATCCGCAGGAGGCTCGGCCGTGACTCTTTATTCGCGACTGGCAGCTGCGCTGCTGCTCGGCTGGGCTACCTGCTCGGCCCAAGCGGGCTTGTTTGAGGACGAAGAGGCCCGGCGGGCCATACTCGATCTGCGCAGCAGCCAGGAGGAGGCGCGCAGTTCCCGAGAGGAGATGCGGCGCAGCCTGCTGGATCTGCAAAACCAGATCGAAGTCTTGCGTGCTGATCTGGCCAGAATGCATGGGCAGAATGAACAGCTCGCCCGCAGCGTGTCCGAGCTTCAGCGCCAACAGAAGGACGTGATGCAGGGCGTGGATGATCGTCTGCGCAAATTCGAGCCCAGCAAAGTCTCGGTCGATGGCCGTGAATTCATGGCCGAACCGGCTGAAAAACGCGATTTCGAAGCTGCGCTCGGCATCTTCCGCAAAGGCGATTTCGCTGCGTCCCAGGTCGCATTTCTTGATTTTCTGAAGCGTAATCCGCAAAGCGGCTATGTGCCATCAGCCTACTTCTGGCTTGGCAATGCCCGCTATGCCACACGCGACTACAAGGAAGCGGTACAGAACTTCCGATCGCTGCTGGCGCAGGCACCCGACCATTTGCGTGCACCCGAGGCCGTCCTCTCCATCGCCAACTGCCAGGTTGAGCTGAAAGACCTGCGCGGTGCGCGCAAGACGCTGGAAGAGCTGGTCAAGGCCTATCCGCAATCGGAGGCCGCGGCCGCGGCCAAGGACCGACTGGCCCGGCTCAAATAAGCAGGATCGCCTAAAATCCAGAGATGCAAGTCTCTGAATTTTCCGCGCTCAACGCGCAGGTGTTGATTGCCGCCTTTGTTCTCTCCGTTCTTTTCGGCGTCATCACGCAACGTAGCCACTTCTGCACCATGGGGGCCGTCAGCGACGTCGTCAACATGGGCGACTGGACCCGGATGCGCCAGTGGGGTCTGGCCGTTGGCGTTGCCATGGCCGGTTTTGCGCTGCTGGCCTATGCCGGCATCATCGATCCGACCAAAACCCTGCATGCCTCCAACCGCTGGCTCTGGCTCTCCGCCGCCGTCGGTGGTGCGCTGTTCGGCTTCGGCATGGTGCTGGCGTCCGGCTGCGGCAGCAAGACGCTGGTGCGCGTCGGCGGCGGCAGCCTGAAATCGCTGGTGGTTGTGCTTGTCATGGGCTTGGCGGCATTCGCCACCATGAAAGGCATCACCGCCGTCGTGCGCGTCGCCAGCGTCGACCGGATTGCCACTGACTTTTCCACTGTCGCCAACCTGCCGTACCTTGCTGCGGCTGCCTTCGGCCTCCAGCCCGCGCTGATGACCTTGGTGCTGGGTCTGCTCATCGGCGGTGGGCTGATCGTCTGGGCGCTGATCGGCCGCGAGTTTTGCCGTTTTGACAACCTCCTGGGTGGACTTGGCGTCGGCGCCATCATCGTTGCCATGTGGTGGGTCAGCGGGCACCTGGGTTTTGTCGCCGAGCACCCGGAGACCCTGGGTGAGGTCTTTCTTGCCACCAATTCCGGCCGCTCCGAGTCCATGAGCTTTGTGGCGCCGATTGCCTATACCCTGGACTGGCTGATGTTCTTCAGCGACAAGAGCAAGGTTCTGACCGTGGGCATCGTGTCGGTTGCTGGCGTCATCGCAGGCGCGGCCATCATGGCCCTGTCCAGTGGCAGCTTCCGCTGGGAGGGTTTTCGCAGCACGGAAGACCTGGCCAACCATCTTGTGGGGGCGGTGCTCATGGGGATGGGTGGCGTGACTGCCATGGGCTGCACCATCGGCCAGGGTCTGACAGGACTCTCCACTTTGGGTGCTACGAGTTTCATAGCAGTTGCGGCAATTATGGCCGGGGCCATGGCCGCATTCAAGTATCAGATGTGGCGCCTTGAACGGGTCGCCTGAGCCTGCTGGCATGGATGCTGACCGACGCTTCGGCGGCTTGGAGCGCCTGTACGGCGTAGCCGGTGCGCAGCGCATCCGCGCGGCTCATGTTGCGGTCGTCGGCGTCGGTGGCGTCGGCTCCTGGGCGGTGGAAGCGTTGGCGCGCAGCGGTGTTGGTCGTCTGACGCTGATCGACCTCGATCACGTGGCCGAATCAAACATCAACCGCCAGATCCACGCGCTTGAATCAACGCTGGGGCAGGCCAAGGTGCAGGCTATGCGTGAGCGGATTGCCCAGATCAATCCAGACTGCGTGGTTCAATGCATTGAAGAGTTCGTCGAGCCCGGTAACTGGCCAGGCCTGTTGCCGGCTGGCGTGGACGCCGTCATCGACGCTTGCGATCAAGTGCGGGCCAAAACGGCGATGGCGGCCTGGGCGCTGCGCAACAAGACCCTCTTCATCACGGTTGGCGCCGCCGGCGGCAAGCGCCTGGCGCACAAGGTCGACATCGAGGATCTGAGCAAAACCACGCACGACCCGCTGCTGGCCCAACTGCGCTACCGTTTGCGACGTGAGCATGGCGCAGCACGCGACGGCAAGAAAATCGGCATTGCCTGCGTTTTCAGCCGCGAGTCGGTCAGCCAGCCTGATGCCTCCTGTGCCGTCGACGGC
Source organism: Curvibacter sp. (assembly GCA_031426755.1). Taxonomy (GTDB): domain Bacteria; phylum Pseudomonadota; class Gammaproteobacteria; order Burkholderiales; family Burkholderiaceae_C; genus Hylemonella. The sequence goes on along the minus strand of JASJPI010000011.1, from coordinate 116,639 downwards.
GATGGTACGCTCAACTGCAGCGGCTACGGCTCACAGGTGTCTGTGACGGCCACCTTCGGTCAGTGCGCGGCAGGCTGGCTGATGAATGAAATTTCAGCCTGTGCTTGAAGAGCTGCTGAAAAAAACGCTATAATTTGAGGCTTAGCAGAACAGCAAAAATGGTTTTGCTATGACCCTGATGGGACGTTAGCTCAGTTGGTAGAGCAGCGGACTTTTAATCCGTTGGTCGCAGGTTCGAATCCTGCACGTCCTACCAAAATTCGAAGGACTTGGTTTCACGACCAAGTCCTTTTTTCTTGTCCGCACGCGATGAAGCACCATGACCCGTTATCCCCGTAACGCGTGATTAAGGTTGTGGATATCGTTCTGAACAAGTCGCGTCAGCCGCGCTGGCATTGGCTTGGCAGCCGATGCTCAAAATGAAGGCATGGCATCGTGGTGTGCCACCTTGGGCGTCGGAGTGGCAAGGGAGTCGCCACTTCAGGTCTGGCAACAAACCCGTCAGATCAATAAAAAAGCCACCTCTCATGGTGGCTTCGCTGATGGTGCTGAATTGCTTCAGAACTTGTACCCAATGCCAACGGAGAGGATATTCGTCTTGAAGCTGGAAACCGTGCCATTGCTAAAGGTCACGTCCGAGAATTTGACGTAATCGTAAGCAGCTTGCCAGAACAGTTTGTTGTCAATCATGGCGCGAAAGCCCAAACCATAACCCAATCCTTGGATTGAAGCGGTACTCGAGCCGCTGCTCGAGGTGCCATTCGCGCCCACGGATGAAATCCTGGCAAACACCAGAACCTTGTCATTGACGGCGATGCTTGGAATGAGGTCGATGGCGTAGCGGTCCTTGATGTACGCCTCGTTGCCGTTGGAATAGGCCCCAGCCTTGCGATTGCCGGTATTGGCTGTCACGCCGAGACCAAGCAAGAAGTTGCTGCCCAGAGCCCAGGAGTACTGCGCTTGCAACCCGAGTCCGGTGCTGTTTCCACTGTCTGATACGGCGCCAGTGCCGGTCGCATCGACGGATGATCGATCGAAATCTATGTTCGCGCCAAGACTGAAGCCTTCGTGACTTTTGGCTTGCGCCAATGCCTGGGGCGCAACAAGCGCGGCGGTAACGGCTGTCAATGCAAAGAGTTTTCTCATAGAATCTCCAGCAAGTTCGTCTAAAAATTCTAATAATCAGATTGATGAATTTCAATACGACTTACAAAACGATCGGAAAAATTGCTGATTTAGCGCAAGCACAGTTGCCGTTAGCGACGGTTTCATCGCGTAGACCGTCAGAAATCGACTGCAGGGGAGGCGTGTGGAACGTGATGTATTTGTTACGTTTTAGTCACGCTCAGAAATGAAAAAACCCCAGCACTTGCGTGCTAGGGCTTATCAAATTTGGCTCCTCGACCTGGGCTCGAACCAGGGACCTACGGATTAACAGTCCACCATATGAACTGCTCCGTAGGCCGCATGAAATATAGATTTTCTGTCTCTGTTGTCTAATATTTTGGCCCGAATTATTGCTTTCGAAGCCTCTATTTCATGCGGTCTACAGCTCGGTGAATACTGGATATTTGACAGCCCTCACAGCGCCACCTGGTTGGGCTGCGCGGTCTCGTGCCAGCGCTGCTTGACATAGATCTCGGTGGTGCTCTTGTCCTCGTGGCCGCAGAGCATCTGGATCTCTTCAATTGGCACGCCGGCGCGCCACATGTCGGTGGCACCTTTTCCCTTGAGGTCACGGAAGCCGAAGCTCTTGAAGGCCTGTAACCCCATCTTGACGCGCCCGGCATTGACCTTGCCGATCGCACGCTTGAGCATAGCGCTGAGGCCGTCGTAGGTGTAGGGCTCGCCATTGCGGGTGTGCACCAGGTGCTGGCGCAATTTGGGCACGTCTCCAAGGCTCTGGCGGATGAGGGCATCCAGCTCGGGGGGCACGGCAATCTTCATGGTTTTCCCGGTACGGGCAAAGGTCTTTCCCTGGCGGAATTGGAGTTTCCGTATGCCGTCCTCGGTGAGCAGGATCTCGTTGGTCCAGTTGATGATGTCGCTTTCAGGGCGCTGCAGGGTTCTGTAGGCCAGATCCATCATGAGGCGCACGCTGTGATGGGCAACCAGATAGACGGCGCGATATTCCTCGTGGGTGACATAGCGATCGCGCTTGGTCTCGGCGTTGCGCTTGATACCGCTGGCACGCATGCAGGGGTTGATCTTGAGCCCGGGCACCTTGCCAGTGCGAATGAGCCAGCTCATGCAGCTGCTGAAGCACGCTTTCTCGCGGTTGGAGGGCACAGGGCGGCCGAGCTCGGCATTGGTCGTTAGATAGTCCTGCACATGCTCGGGCAGAACGTCCAGCGGGGTCATGGGCGGCTCGAAGTAGGCGCGCAGGGGGCTTGGCTTCTCGTTGGTTCCAATGGCGGTGGCGTAGTCGTCATAAGTGCGTTGGGCCAGCGTTTTTTCCTTCACGCGGCGGGCGCAGTCGGCCAGAAACATGTCGAGCCAGTAAACCATGGTGCCGAAATGGCCCGCCGGGTCGTTATAAAGCTGGGCACGGCGATTGGCCTCGGCCATGTCGGTGCCCAGGCGTTCCCAGCGGCCGTCGCGGTGGACGTAGTAGTACGCGCCGTGTTTTTGATACACGCGCGGCTCCAGTCCAGTGGCGGTCTTTCGTTTGCGGCCCATGAGTTTCATGTTAATCCACCTAGGCCTGGGGCCTCAATAACAACACGAGCGCACCCTTGTTAGGGCCACGTGTACCCGTGGGTGCAGATGTCTGCACTGGCTGGATCTGCTGTAGCCCGGCGAGCACGGCTTCGGCATGGGTGCGGATCACCAGCGGGCGGCCGTTGGGCTTGGTGTTGACAGTCAGGCCCAGGGAGCGCAAGTAGCGCACCTTGTCGGCGTTGCGGGTGTAGCCGACACACATGTCATCGATCTCGGTGTCGGTGTACCAGGGGAAGGTCATGTGCTGCCTCCGAACAGATCCTCGGTGCTCTCGTCCCGATCGACCACACCAGGCAGCGTGCCGGCTTCGAAAAAGCCCAGGGCGCCCTTGAGGGGGATGAATGGCATGCGGTTGGCGTGGCGCAGGGCGAAGCCGTGCGGGCCGGTGAACCAGGGCGATGGGTATTGGGTGACGCTGTCCTGGATGTAGGCGCAGCCGACGATGCCGCCACGCTCCAGCTCGTGCGGGCGGGGCACGATGTCTGCCAGGTGCCTGATGGAGTACTTGCTGCGGATGAAGGCCATGGCCTCCTCGTACTCGGCGTCGGTCATGCTCTTGCTGGCGTGGATCAGCACCGTGCCGCGCACGCTGGTTGACCAGGTGCGGTTTTCCACGTCCTTGTAGCCGTTGACGATGAGCCAGGCCCAGGGCTGGCGGATGGAGAGGGCTTTCATGTTGGCACCGTGTCCGTGATGGCGGCGGGCCAGGTCACCATGCGGCTGGAAAACCCGCAAGTGGAACGCTGGGAGCGAAACCCGGACCATGAGCGCACTAACCTGGAGCCCGCCAATGAAGAACTACCTTGAAATCGCCAAGCTGCTGATGGAGCTGGCTGTGCAGCTGATGAATCTGATGGAGCAGGCTGGGAGATTTCCATGGTTCTAGTCATGCTGATCATGCTGGAACCTCGTCCCAGGTGCGGCCATCAAGCAGTCGGCCGGCGGATTTCTTGCCGATCTTTACCATGCGCACGTCGCTTGCGTCGAATGGGGTATGGTCCTCCTTGTCGATCCAGTGCGTGCTGCCGTCCAGCTTGGTGAACAGGCATTCGTACTGGCCCAAATCGTGCATGCGTTGGGCATTGGTCATGGCTGATTCAGGCATCCACTCACCCCACTGCTTGAACATGAAAGACACCCTGGCGGCCTCGCACTGTTTGCGCAAACTGGCGGCCCATTCCGGGTGCATGGGGCGCGCGCCGGGGCCGCTCTCGCCGCCGACGATCACCCAGTCGATTGGACGCCCTTTTCCGGTTCCGCGGCAGTGAGGGCAGCGGCAATGCGGCGCGTAATCTGGACGCCCGCGCTCAAAGTGCGTCGTGTCGTCGCACCTGTCGCCGTTGCAGCAGTGGTCGCACATTAGCGCGGGCGCCGAGGTGCCAAATGGGCCGCGGCCAGTCTCCCAAGTGCGTGTTGGAAGCCATAGGTTCACCGGCCCCAGCAGCGGCTCCATGCTCAGGAAGCGCTTGGTAGCTGGTACCTGCAGCAGCTTGGGAATGTCGCGGTCGGCCTCTGCCTGGTTGACGATGGTGGCGCCGATCCAGACGTTATGCCACGGCTCGCTGCAGGCGCTCCACGGCAGCATGGCGGCGGCATTGCCAATTCGCTTTGTCAGCAGCAGCCAGTCCAGATTCGGCGTCTCCTCGATCAAGGAGAAAAGATCGATTCGCCAGTTCTCAGGCACCTCGTTGTCGAATACATCAGCCAGGCTGGCGCAGAACACCCGCTGCCGGCGGCCATGCTGAGCGAAGAAGGCCTCGTGCTGGCCGTTCCACTTCTTTGGGTCACCCCAGGTCTTGGTGCGGCTGCGCGGCTGGCCAGGGCCCCACACAACGCGGTGTCGGCGGTTGTCCCACTCGGCCTTGGCGAAACAGTTGGCGCAGCCCGGGCTGACCTCGGAGCAGCCGATCCACGGGTTGTAGGTGTGGTCTGCCCACTCGATCTTGGTGTTAATTCCCATGGTGGTACTACTCCGTCAAAATTGCATGAACCCGTTCAACCAGATTTGCTGCCCGCCCTTGAATGCGGCCGTTGCGCACGGTCAGGTCTGGTGTGGGTAGACCAATCTCGGCAGCCAATGCGGCCACGCGGCGCTCGATCAGGGGAAGGCGAAAGCCTTCTTCCCTCAGCTCACTGATGAGGCGCAGGGTCGGCCCAGCGGGGATAAGTTGCAGGCGGGCGTACAGCAGCCGCACCTCATGGGCGTTTCTGACCGTCACCTGGTTGCGGCTGATTTGCAGTGCGGGCATCTTGGCGCCGAGCTGCAGCGCCAGCTCGGCCTTGGTGTAGCCACCGGAAATCAGCTCATCGAGCAGCTCCCAGGTGGGGCCCGCAGACACCAGAGCGTGATCTGCGGCCGCTTCTTCCGTCACGGCCAGGATGGCCCGCTCGGTGGCTGCGCGGATCTTCGTTTTCGCCCCGGAAATGATGGCGCTCAGCACTGTGTCAGCGACATCAGCCACGTCACTGATCGTTCTGCGGCCGACGTTGCGGCTGGACAGGTGGGCGATGTGCGCTCTGGCTCTTTCGGCGCCAACAAGCCCGTTCCAGTCGCCAGCCTTGCGCGCCAGGGCGCGGCTTTTTTCATAGGCGGTGTTCCCGCCCCGGCATTCCTGGCACCGACAGCCCGCCATGTAGCGAAGCCGGTCCCCGTGCGGGCGATTCTTTGCCAGCTCGGCCACGGGGCGCAGCCCACGAGCTGCCAGACCAGCACCTGGTGCAGCGCTGTTCATGCATGCCTCCCACACCGTGCGGCGCAGTAGGTGCAGGGGGTGCCTGCAGGGGCTTCGTCCACATAGGCGTGGGTGCCGAGGAAGGAGGCCTGCAGGCGGGCGGTGCTGGCGTGCTGTGCACATGCGTGCACGATGCCGTTGGGCGCGTGCAGGGTGGCCACGGCGGGCGAGATCTCGCCTGGTTGGCCGTGGGGGCCGCAGGGTTCGAAGCATTGGCTGCGATCGCTGCAGGCGTCGGGCTTCATGGGGGCGGCCGGGCATTCTGCAGTCGGTGGTGCTGGCCAAGGCCCTGGTTTGGGCACATAGCCGGGTTTGCCGGCAAGCCAGCCCGCGAGGGCAATTGGTGAGTGCTGTGCCGCGGTGGCTAGCTCGCCGTTCATATCGTCGGTGCAGAGTTCCACGGTTGGCTTGGCGCCGTTTTCAAAGACGTAGCCGGTGACGGGGAGGAGGTAGCCGGCGTCGGGGTCGAAGGCCAGGATCTCGGCATTGGGGGGGAGATGCTGGATGCGGAGGAGGAGATCGGCGACTTTCATGCTGGCACTCCCGCGAGTTGGGGTTCGGTGGGGGTCTTGGCCACGGCGGCTTTGTGGCCTTGCTTGGCTGCCTGGCGTTGAGCCAGGTGGGAGGCCTGCGAGATCTCGCCGCAGCTGAGCTGGGAGATCTGGAAGCTGTAGAGCTCGGCAAAGGTCTGCAGGGCGTCGAGCTCCTGGTAGTACAGGGCGGTGGGCTTCCACACGGCGGTGGCCATGGCGCGGTTGTAGATGGCCTGCAGGGCTGCGTCTGCGCTGGCCAGGTGCTCTGTGAGGCCGCGCACGACGCCCTGGGCTTCTATGGCCTGAGACAGGGCCACGGCGCCGGCGGCGATGGACCACTGCAGCTCTGTGGCCACGCCTTCACGCAGGGCCTTGATGGGCTCGCTGAGCATCTGGAGCAGGTGTTCGCGGTCTTCGCTGCTGGGCTTGGCCACGATGCCCTTGACGATGCCCATGGTGTCGGCCATGGGGTGCCAGCGCACGCGGCGGGGTTTGCGGCCGCTCATGGTGCTACGCTCCGGCGATGGCAATAGGAGTTTCCAAGGGCGGGGGCACGTACCGCCAGCGCCGCACCAGGCGCGAGGTGGCCTACGAGCTGGGCTACCGGGTGAAGGCCGGCTACCTGGTGTGGTTTGGCGAGCTGCAGCTGGCTGACGGCCGCCGGCACACGCTCAAGGGCGGGCTGCTGCCGGTGCCGCAAGACGGCATGCTGGCCGACGCTGCTGGCCAGGCGCTGGCGGCCGAGGTGGAGGCGCTGGACCTGGACGCGTTGTAGGCGGGTCATTGGTGGCCTTGTGAGATTGTTCATGGCCTCACCCCTGGAACTCTGGCAGAGCGTCGTATTGGGTAGCCGTCATGATTACGTTCTCCACGCGGCGGTAATCCTCAAAAGGGAGGATGTCCGGCAGTTCATCAAAGGGCACGATCAAACGGCAGCCATCGTTAAAGATCACGGCCGCGAAGACTTTTGCATTTGCATCTGCAATGTGACCAGACCCATGACAAGCCGGGCAGTCAAGTGTCCCGAATTTGTTCAAGCATTCATCTCGCTCTGCTGCGCCTTCTTGCCGGATCGCCTCGATGGTTCGCAGGAATTTCTTTTGCGCTTCCGGGTCGATCTCAAGCTGATATTGGCTTGCTGAAAGTGCCGCTTTCATTGGTGATGGACCAGTGAAACGAGTTCCATCGGGCGCGATGACTGTCCACTCGGCCGGCGCATCGTGCATTTGTTGGTTTTGGCTCATGCCACCACCTCCAGCTCGCTCGCATGGAAGCCCGCCAGGCCGCCAGTGCGGCCACGGAAAGTAACGTCCCACGACTCGGGGCCGGTCTTGGCGGTAATGGTTCCCTGCTTGCCGGCGTACTTGATCAAGCGGGGCTGCAGGCAGTCGGTGTTGTCGATGATCTTGACTGTGGCGCCTACCGCCAGCACGCCAGCTGACCCAGCGGGCGGCGCCACTGCGCCCTTGGGCGCAGAAGCTGCCCCCTCGATGCCCTGCAGCGCGTCAGCGATGCCTTGCTTTGCTTGCTCGGCCGAGATCTTCGCCGCGCGAACGGGAGCGGGCGACGGCTTGCCTTTCGCTCCGGCTCTTCCCCCCGCACCCGCCTTAGCTTGCGCAGCAGGGGCGTTCGCGGTGGGCGCTTTTTTCTCCGGCTTGGGGTAGACGCGCTCTTTCACCTCGGCCTCGATGCGTTTGATGATGGCCTTGAGGTCGTCGCCATGTACGGCTTTGGTGACCAGGTCGAAGCTTTCGCCGGTGTGATACATGAGCAAAAGCAGGTGCAGCTGGTCCGGCCGCGAGTGCTTCTTGACCAGTTCGCGCAGGCCGTGCTGAGCGCCTACGCTGCCGGTGTTGAGCAACTTGCTGGCGGCTTCGGCACCATCTGCGCCAATGCTCCAGGCGGCGTGGCTGGCCAGGTGGCGGTGGATTTCGAGGGTGAAGCTGCCCTGAGCGATGAAGCCGCCGTCGCCGCGCTGGATCTCGTCCCATGTCTCGCGGATGATCTGCGCCCGCACCTCGCGGTGGAACTTGGCATCCAGCCTGGCCTTCTCTTGGCTGGCTTTCTCGTTCAGCAGATCCTGCACAGCGGCCGGTGCTGCCTTCTTGTCGGCCTTGGCCTGTCGCTGCACGATCTGGATCAGGCTGTTGGCCACGTCGTTGGGCAGGGCGGCCACGAGCTGGCCCTTCTTGGTGGGGTGCTCAAGCATGGTGGGCTTGATGCCCTTCTCGTCCATGAGCTTGCCGATGATCTTGCGCAGGGGCTCGCCGGTGGGGCTGTCTTCTTTCTCGTCCAGGCGCTTGTAGCCTTTGAACCTGGCCGAGGCGCCCCAGCCCACGTGCAGTTCCTCGGCTTCCTTGCCGGCGATGACGGTCTGACCCTTGGCCTCTGCCTCCTTCACCAGCAGCTTTGCTGCGGCCTCTTCCTTCTTGTGGAAGCAGGGCGGGTCTGTGCACACGTCGGCACTCTTGACGTCGTGGAAGAGGTCGGGGTTGGCGCCGGTGCGCTTGCTGCATTCTTTGCAGCTGCCCACGCCGGGGACAAGGTCGACCACGGTGATCTTGAAGCGGGCGTCTGACAGCTTGAGCATGTAGTCGTCTTGCGCCAGCTGCTGGGCGCGGCGAAAGCTCATGGGTTCGCGCTCGTAGCCGACGCCCTGCAGCACTTCCTTCAGGAACTTGGCTTGCTGTTTGCCGTCTGGAATGCGGGCGGCCAGCATGGCCACGCTGGCTTCGATCTTGCCCTCGCGCAGGGCGCAGCGGCCTTCGGTGCCGAGGTCGAGCAGCTTGAGGCGGTTGTAGACGTAGGTGCGGCTTTTTTCGATGCGCTCGGCCAGCTGGTCGGCGTTGATCTTGCTGTGGTCCATGAGCTGCTGGTAGCCCTCGGCCTCTTCTAGCGGGGTGAGGTCTTTGCGGTGGAGGTTCTCCACCAGCTGGGCTTCGAGGGCCTGCTCATCGGTGAGGTCGTCGCGCACGCGGGCAGGGATGGTCTTGACGCCAGCGAGTGCGGACGCACGGAAGCGGCGCTCGCCGAACACGATCTCGTATTTGACTTTGCGATCTGTCTCGGCCACACGCGGACCAGGCAGGGGGCGCAGCAGGATGGGGGAGTCGACACCGCGGCGCTTGATGTCTTCGGCCAGTTCGGCAAGGCTGGCTGGGTCCAGCCCGGTGCTGGTGCGTGGGTTGGTGAGGCTGACGACGATCTCGGCCAGCGGTACGTGGAGGAATTGGTCGGACATGATCAGGGCTCCTGGGGATTGATTTGGTCGATACGGCCGTCGCGGTAGTGCAGGCTGTCGCCGATGCGGCTGGGGAACTGGTGGGCGTCTTCGCTGCCCGGGCGCAGGGGTGGCGGCGCCAGATCTGCCGCACTGGCGGCAACGGCACGCGGGCTGCCCATCATTCGCGCCACGACGTCGTGCGTGCGGGTGTGGGGGTGGATGATTTCGTGCGCCAGGAGCGGCACGGGCGTGCAGGAGCGGCGCATGGTCAGGGCTCCGTGCTGGGCTGGGGTTTGTCCAGCCCGAGGTAGGTGCGCCAGGGCACCTTATTGCCATTGACCAGGAAGCCCCATGTGCCGCGCTTGCGGCCGGTGATGAAAAGCGTCCAGACGCCGCCGGGGCTCACCTCGCTGATACGGTGGTACTGGCCGAAGAGCAGGCGGCCGGTGTAGCCGGCGTTGCGCTTGTAGATCTCGCGCAGACGTCGGTCCACAAGCCGGGTGGTCTCTGACGGGGGGGGCATATTCATCGAAGGGCCGCTCTTCCCGGTACCAGCCGCGCAGCACGATGGTGCGGGCGTTCCATGGGTGGTCGTGCAGGTCGCGGTCTTGGTCGGCGCGGCAGATGTGGTGAATGCGCACGCTGGGCAGCCATGGGATACGGGCCGACGTCTGCTCGTCATTGGCGTCGCGGCCGTAGGGGTTGAACAGCCACCAGCGGCCCATGTAGACGCTGCTGCCGTCTGCGCTGGTGAGGTGGGTGTACGGGGTGCGCTGGGCGCGGCGAATGATCCAGTCCACCAGGCGGGGTGGCTGGCCAGGGTGCGGGCGATGATTTGCCAGAGGGTGCTCATGTTCAGGCGCTCCTCTGGCTGGGTGCAACGCTGCCGGGCACAACGCGGTCGCGCGTGCGGTGCACGGCGTCTATATCCACCTCGGCCAGCAGGGGCGTGGTGCCGGACCACTGGCGCTTGGTGGTGGTGATGATGTCCAGCGCGGCGGCCTGGGCGGCGCTGCAGGGGGCGCCGATGGCGGGTTTGAAGTCGGTGTGGATGGCCACGCCGCCGGCGGGGGTGTCTGTGAGGGTGATGGTTACGGTTGGCATGGGGCTTCCTCTTGTGCTTCGGGGATGACGTGGATGTGGCTGGCGGTAGCGCCAAGGCGCACGCTCACCAGTGGGGCCTGCACGGTGACGCGCATGCCCCGCTTGAGGCGGTGGGCTGCAGCGCGGGCCTGCTCGTGCGATGCGGTGGGGAAGGGCTGCTCCACGTGCATGGGGGTGTGCAGGGCGTTGTCGAGCTCGATGTCCATGCAGAGCACGGGCACGGTGTGGCCCTGGCCGTCCAGCACCTTGGTGCGGGCTTCGGCCTGGTGGAGCAGGGTGCCGGTGTATTCCATGACCGGCGCACCCTGTGCAGACGTGTGCACGGCGCTCATGGCAGCGCAGCCAGCAAGGTGGCGCCCCATTCGCGCACGGCATCTGCCGCCTGGTGAGGGTTGCCCATGAGCCAAAGGCCGAAGCCCATGCCGATGGCGATGCCCACCACCAGCACCAGCCAGCGGGCGCAGAGCGCAAGGGCGCCTTCGGCGCGGAAGAACTCGTCGCCCAGGTCGACGATGGGCATGTCGCTGTGGGGGCGGGTGGTGTCCACCTGCGCGCCGCCGTTGCGGGTGTGCAGGTGAGCTCGTGCAGGGCAATCTGCGCCCCGGGTGCATTGGCCGAAGTCGTTGCAGCAGTTCATGGCTGTGCTCCTGCCAGCTGCACGGCGTAGGGCTTGAGGCCGCGCCGGGGGATGCAGCGGATGGCGCCACTGCCCAGCTCTTCCCACTCGGCATTGCCGCAGATGGCGCGGGCCATCACGTTCATGCGCTGGCGGTGCTGTTCACCGCGCTGGGCGTCTTCAAGATCCTGGGCGACGGCCACCTCGGTGCTGTGGTCGCTGATGGTGAATGCGTCGAGGTGGTGCGAGGCGCTGAGCGCAAAGCCGATCAGCACCACCAGCAGCAACGGGCCCATGAGGGCCAGCATGGCCAGCGCCACGTTGCCGGCTTGAGCTTGTTGGGGCCGGTTCAGATCGCGCGCACAGGGCCAGCCGCGGCGATGGATGTCTTCGGGCGCAATGCCGAAGTCCTCCAGGTCGCCGGGGTGCATGCTGGTGAGGTGCAGCGCACCAGGGCAGGTGCCCAGGCTGGGGTGCCAGTCGTCAATGACGCGGTGGCACTTGAATTCGACCTGCAGGGCGGCTTTTTGCCGGGTCTTGCCCCAGCCCTGGGGGGCGCTGAGGATGATGGTGGGGGCGGGTGCAGCGTTCATGCCGACACCTCGACCAGGTTGCCGAAGTCGTCGGTGACGTGGGTTCCGAGCAGGCGATACCAGCCGGCTCCAGCGCCATCCACAAGCGTTACCGACACGAGCCAGTGGGCGGGGTGCCAGTTGGTCCAGATGCTGGTGTCTTCGCGGACATGATCGCGGTGCGCGCTGTACTCTGCGCCGCGAGAGTCATTGACGCTGTATCTGCGGCCGTTGTGCTCTACGCGGCGGGTGGCAGCATCTAGCGGGTGCAGGACGGTGATGCCGTCCTTGGCGCTGAGGTCTTCGAGCAGCCTGGACCGGGCTTCGGCCTCGATCTGCTGGATCAGCTTGGTAGCTGCAGGGCTGAGAGCTACCGGAGCGCTATGGCCCCGGGGCACGCCGCGCCTGGCGCGCGGTTGTGTGGATGTCTGCACTTTTCGCTCCTTGCCCAGCCGTGGGGTGGCTGGTAGGAGCGAATATTACTAAATGGTGATTTTCAAGTCAACACTATTTGGTAATTTATTTGTTTGAGGGTGTCAGCGGCTTATGGCGTCGCAGTTTCTCAGCTGCGGGATTCCTAGGAAGAAGCCGTCACCACGGCAAATGACGTGGACTCTGGAGCCGCGCTTGACCATGGTCACGGCTTCCATCACGGGGTAGCCCTTCATGGTGACGACCGCTGGGCCGGCGCCCTCCATGCCACTGATCACAAGAACCTTGGCGTCAAAACGAGCCATGGCGGTGCCATATTGCCTGCCTGACCGGATCGACAGCACGATAGTGCCGCTTGCGTTCTTGCTGACCGACTCGACGGTGCCACTCACGAACAGGAACTTGTCCTTGAACTTTGAGTCGGCCACAACCTCATTGCTTTGGTACTCGCTGATCAGCTTGCCCGCGCTCACCTCGATGAGTTTGCCCGCCTTCAGATCGGCGCCAATCTTCTGAACAAACTCTTTGGTCTGTGGAGTGTCGTATTTGGGTTCGGCACTTGCCACGATCGCGCAGGTGACCGCCAGCACTAAAGCCAGAGCGCACTTGATTTTTCTATTCATTCGGTCTCCCTGTTTTCTTATTTCCCAACGAACCTCGCCCGGTTGTTTTTATACGATGCAAAACAAAAAACTTGGCCGCTGAATAGGTCAAGCTGCGTGAACCTTTGCGGATTTTGACGCGGGCACGGTGTGTTTTTCTTTGGTAGGTGGTTCGCGGCTTTTAATCTGCAGCAGAACATATTTTTCAATGTCCGCACGCTGGTCCTCATCCAGCAGCTCGTACTGCGCTGGCCGGATCTTCTTGAATGGCCAAGCCAAATAGGGCGCGGGGGATGGCTCACGGAGCTCAAGTGTTAGGGGGCCAGCCACCTCAGGCGTATCCAGGTAGTTGATCGGCATGCCTGCGCCCTTTTCGATGGCGCGCGCCTTCTTTTCCCCAAAAGATTTCTGACGAAGGAGGCCAGACAGTTCGCTCTGGCTTAGTTCATAGCCGTTGCGTGCGCAGCTAACCAGAAATTCGGATTGCAGGCCCTGGCAGTGGGTACTGATCCAAGAGCGCAGTTTTGTGCGGCGGGTGTCTGTGACGCTTTCGGTGTTGCCCAGCTGATTCATTGGTTTGATTCTCATAACCAATTACCGAAAAGTAAAACACCAAAAGGTATTGCAAGTGATATCACCAAATGGTAAAGTGAAGGCATGGACCAATTGCTTTCGTACTTAAACGGCCTGTCACAGGAAGACAGAGAGGCTTTTGCCCGTCGTTGCGGCTGCAGCGTGGGATACCTGCGCAAAGCGGTTTCAGTAAAGCAGCGCCTTGGTGAGGGCTTGTGCTTACGGATAGGTATCGAGTCCTCCGGGGCGGTCAAGCCAGAGAGCTTGCGCCCAGACGTGGATTGGGAATACATGCGAGCGGCGCTCATCGGAGAAGGGGCCGTCAAGCTCAATTCAGCAGGGGAGGCCGCAAGTGCGTGAAATTCCAGGAACAGTGCTACGCCCTGAGTGGTTCGAGTCCACCCAGTTCGAGTTGCTGAGATCGCTCAGTGTTGCAGACGGGACATCAGCGCGTCCCATTCTGGGCCTGCCGCCGATCCCCGCAACCCGGAAGCGACTTGCCGAGCGACTAGCTGCAGCAATTCTTTTTTGTCGACGCTGGGCGGGATGTGTTCTGCAGTCTCTTCGAACGACGCTGCAATCGACTCGACGTCGGTTCCAGTCTTTTGTGCCACGACGTTGGCGAGGTGAATGATGCAGAGCTGTAAGCCTGTCATCAAGCCGACGATTGTCTCCAGTTGCTCGTGTTTCATGGGCGCCTCCTTGGCTGTGCTGGTTGGGGTGAGAGCCGCCAGTGTAGCCAAGCGGGGCGCCCGCCTTTTCCCCACCCGCCGCCACCAAAACTGGCGCGCCCGAACGGTTGAATGTCTCCCCCTGGTCGCGCGCGGGAAGGTGCGCGGCCATTGGTGCGCCGGGGCGGCGGGTGCTTTTTGCTTTGTTCATGGCTGCAGTCTGATGGCCATGACGCGATTTGTCTTTAACAACGAGGAGGCTCACCTGTCATGAACGTCATTGATGCTACGACCGCTGTGGTCGACGACTATCCAGGCGGGGCGGCTTCGCTGGCCCCGAGGTTGGGCAAGGGCGCTTCAACGCTGAGTCATGAGGTGGCGGAGAAACATGGCGCAAAGCTGGGCATTCGCACTGCGGCCCGCATCACCAAGTTGACGGGTGACGCGCGGATCTTGCAGGCCTTCACCGAGGAGTGCGGCTACACGGGCATCTTCATCCCCCGCATGGCGGACTCAGCGCCGGCGGACGGTGTGGAGTTCATGACCAAGATGATCAAGGAGCTGTCAGACGTGGCCACGTCTTTCGGCCAGGCCCTGGCCGATGGCAAGGTGACGCCGAACGAGCGCGATGGGTTCATGCGCGAAGCCAGTGAGCTGATGGCGGCAGTGCAGCGGACCTGCGAGTTTGTTGAGGTTGTGCACGCCAATTCCAAGCCGGCCGACGAGGTGAAGGCATGAGGCCCGCTGGCGAGATCCGGCAGGCCATCCTCCAGGCCGCAGTGGATTTGATCGAGGAGATCCGCCAGTCCAGCAAAGAAGGGCGCAAAGGCCCCACGCTGGACGAGATAGCCGCCCGGGCTGGGGTGGCTCGCAGGGATGCACGGGTGTGCGTCTCGAACTGCAAGCGCGCCGGCGCGCTGCAGATCGTGGGCGAGTTCCGTGTGCCCAAGCGAAACCGGCCCGCGGCCGAATACGCGCCCGTGCAGCGGGGCGACTTGTTTGACACCATGCCGGCAGATTCTGGTGCGGCTGTCTTGGGCATGTTCATGCAGAGCTGGGCGAGGTAACCCGACCGATGGCTGATCAACAGGCTCCGGTGGTCGCGCCTCCGGTGTGGGACAACATCCCCGCCGAGCTGGCGGGGCGGCAGCAGTGGCTGCTGTGGAAGTACGAGTGGGATGAGAAACGCGAATCCTGGTTGAAGGTGCCGTACTACCCGATGGGTGGGCGGCGCGCTGGTGACCAGGGCTCTGACCGCGACAGGATGCGCCTGGCCATTCTGCAGGTAGTGCGCCGGGTGTTCGAGCGGGGAGGGTGGAGCGGCATCGGCTTTGCCTTCCTGCCTGACGACGGGCTGATCGGTATCGACATCGACAAGCAGTACGACGCCAAGACGGGCGAGATGTCGCCGCGCTGCCGTGGCATTGTCGAGGCCTTTGATACCTTCACCGAGGTATCCCCCAGTGGCAAGGGACTTCACCTCTACATGCTGGGCAAAACCGAGACGGCCAAGAGCAACGACATTGGCGTGGAGATGTTCTGCAACAAGCAGTACTTCACGGTGACGGGGCGGCACCTGCCCAACACGCCTGCAGAGGTGCGCCAGGCGCCCGAAGCGGCGCTGAGGCGAATGCACGCCACGATCGAGGAGGCAAAGGAGTCGCGCAAGGCTGCTGCCAAGCCTGCAAGCGCACCAGCACCGGCGCGTGCGGCGCAGCCTGATCCATCGGGTAGTGATGACTTCCGGCGCGTGAATGAGGCAGCGATGCAAGCCTTGCAGGCCTGGGTGCCGACTCTCTTCCCCAAGGCGATACCGAAAGGGCAGGGCTACCGGGTGACCAGCAAGGCGCTGGGGCGTGATCTGCAGGAAGACCTGTCCATCATGCCTGTGGGCATCAAGGACTTCGGTGTGGCTGACATGCACGATGCGCGCCAAGGGGGGCGCACGCCCATTGACCTGGTCATGGAGTGGCTCCCGGCCTCGAAGCCGAAGGATGCCTTGCACTGGCTTGCGCAGCGTCTCGGGATCGAGCTAACACCGCCAGAGCCGCGCAAGCGCAAACCATCACGCGCGAACGATTCCGCTCCCGCTGGGGATGCGGACCACGCGGGAGGATCTGGTGGTGGCGGTGGCCACGGCGGTGGTGAGCCGCCGGGCGCCGACGACCCGGATGGTGATGTGGACGTGTTGGCGCACCTGGTCAAACACCGGGGGCGGCCGATGGATTGCCGGGAGAACGTCATGTACTGCCTGCAGATTGACCCGAACCTGCAGGGCATGGTGCGGCAGAACGATTTCACCCACCTGATCGAGCGCGTGAAGCCAACCCCATGGGGCCATCCAGCGGGAGAGTGGAACGAGGAAGATGATCTGATGCTGGGGGAGTATCTGCTGCGCACCCACCGCCTTGCCGTCAAGGCCACGAGCACCCTGCGCAATGGCGTTCTGATGGCGGCGCGATCGGCCAAGTACAACCCGGTGCATGACTTGATCAGGGCCGAGCCCTGGGACGGCACGGCGCGCCTTGAGCACTGGCTGACGGATGTGTACGAGATCGAGGAGCGGCCGTACACCAGGCTGATCGGCAAGTGCTTCATCATGGGCCTCGTCAAGCGGGCGCTGCAGCCGGGCTGCAAGTTCGACTACATGCTCATCATCAAGGGTGAGCAGGGCCTGAAGAAGTCCACCGCATTCCGCGCGCTGGCCTACCCGTTCTTCACCGACAACGCGATCCGAATGGGCGACAAGGATTCGCTCATGGCCATGCAGCTGGTGTGGATCGCGGAATCGGCCGAGCTGGAGTCGCTCAATAAGTCTGAAACCACGCAGATCAAGCAGTTTCTGTCGGCCCAGGAAGACATGTTCCGACCGCCCTATGGCGCCCAACTGATCAGGGCGAAGCGGCACGCGGTGAATGTGGGCACGACAAATGCAGACACCTTCCTCAAGGACGCCACGGGCGACCGTCGCTTCTGGCCGCTGGAGGTGCACGTGGTCAACGAAGACGTGCTGGCGGGCATGCGGATGCAGCTTTTTGCTGAGGCCCTGCACCGCCTGGAAGCCGGTGAGCGCTATTGGCCCACCAAGGAAGAGGAGCACGAGCTGGTCTTCCCGGAGCATGAACCTTTCAAGCGAACCGACACCTGGGAGGACATGATAGATCTGTACGTGAACCGGAACAGGTCCGACAAGCACGATGACCCTGACCTGCCGGTGAACGCGAAGCGCGACTTCTTCACCACGGTGGAGATCTACGAAAAGGCGCTGCTCATCAAGGCAGACCGGATCGACGGCGCCGGCAATATGGACACGCGCATCGGAAACGCCATGAGGGCGCTGGGCTTCGACAAACACAGGGAGACTACGGGCGGGCGCCGGCGCGGCTGGAAACGCCGGCCCCCGCCACCCCCGCCACCCCCGCAGGCGGCGCCTTACGTCGCGCCTGTGGACCCAAATGAGGCCCTCACTGGGCCTCAAGCGAGCGAGGATGATGACCTGCCGCTGTAACCCCCATTCCCGCACGATCAACGCTCGTGGAGGCGCACGGACGCCCTGCTGGCTGGTCACGCCCCGCCTGTGCCGACGTTCTGACGTTGGCGCGGTCGGTCCTGTCGCCGCCGCCGTCCATCCCGTCCACGAGCCGTCCACCCCGGGTGGACGGTGCAAGCTGTTGATTCTGTTAAGGAAATGGGCATCCGTCCACCCGTCCACCCCTCCACCCGGTTTGTGCACACGTATGCACATGCGCAGACACGGGTGGGCGCGTGTCTGCGCGCGCACGCACGGGCGCAATTTACCCATGCCTAGGTGGACAGGTTGGACGGATGGACGGAATGAGCATTCATGCGGGTTTGCGCCGTCCGTCCAGCGTCCACCGCCCGACCACGCTCTCAATTTCCGAGGAGTTCAACCATGAGCAGACCAGCCAGCCAGCCAGCAGCGAAGCTCGATCTTCGAACCCAGATGCCCGAAACGGCCGAGTGGGTCGACACCAAACGCGCCGAATACGGGGCGGAGCACGTCAACGACTGCATCAGACGGGCGCTCAAGGGTGAGGCCGGTCGGTTCTATGCCTTCGAGCGCGGCCACATCCTTGGCACGCCATTCCCGGCAACTCACCCGATCGCCGAGCACCAGGCGCTCGCAGTGAAACTGGGGTGCAGCTTTGCCGGGTTCATTGCCGAGCCGGATGCAACGGGAGCTGCAGATGGCGCGCATTGACTGGATTCAGTACCGCCTGAAGAACTGGGCGCTGTGGAAGGTGAGCGGCAGCAGCGGTGGCTTGGGCTTCTCGCGCCAGGCGGCTTTCCTCGCCATGCATGTGGACTGCAATCGGGACAGCCCGCTTCCGATCGACGATATCGACGCGGAAAAGATGGACCGCGCAGTGGAGTCGCTCAAACTCGGCAAGGGTCACCTGTACAAGACCCTGCAGCTGCACTACATCAAGGGCATGAGCATCAAGGGCGTGGCGCAAGAGATGGGCCGCGCGGTTTCCACCATCCACGCCAACCTGGACCAGGCCGACCACGCCCTGCAGTCCTGGTTCAATGCCCAGGCAGAGGCGCGTGATCGCAAGAACGAGCGGCCGGAGTTGAAGGCAAAGCCTGGTACGCGCCCGCAACGTGCGCGCAAGTAGTTGCAGGGGGTTTTACGACATAGACGTTTCCGGTACATTTCAGGCATGCTGTTTATTGGTGTCACCGCACTGATCTAACAACTCCCAGGCCCCTGCAGGTCGCTACTTGCAGGGGCTTTCCTCATACACAACCCAGCCGAGTGGCGCCCATGGGTTCTGTGACTAAAGCGCCGAGGGGTTCGCTCCTCGGCGCTGGTGTCTTAGTACCAGCAAGCGTCGATGTTCTGTTGCGAAATGCCCAGACCATCCCCTCGATGGGGAAAGCCTCCATGCCCATATCCGCACCACGTCCCTGCACCTATCCAGGCTGCGGCGCCCTGGTACGTGACGGCTCAGGCCGATGCGAGAAACACCGCCGAGCCGAGGCCAAGCAACTGGACGCTAAGCGAGGTACTGCGCATGAGCGTGGCTACACCTCTGCCTGGCAGCGTGCCCGCGAAGCGTATCTTCGCGCGCACCCCTTGTGCCGAGAGCACGAGAAGAAAGAACAAGTAGTGCCGGCCACAGTGGTCGACCACATCATCCCCCACAAGGGCGACACTCAGCTCTTCTGGGACAGCAACAACTGGCAGCCGCTGTGCAAGCCCTGCCATGACATTAAGACGGCCACCGAAGACAGTCGCTTCACCCGCTGGCAGACCAGGGGGTAGGGGGGAGTCAAAAGTCTGGGGCCTTTGAAGCTAGACCGACCGCCTCCCCAGATTTTTGCGTGCGCGGGTTTTGGAGGGGGGGTACTCCCGACCTATCTGACTGAGGTGTCACCATGACTGGAACTCGCGGGCCTTTGCCAAAGCCTGCGGCGCTGAGACTGCTCGAAGGAAATGCGGGCAAGCGTCCGCTGGATCTGACCGCAGGCGTGAATCCCAAGATCGAAGTGCCGAGCGTGCCAAAGCACCTGGGAACCGAGGCGAAGAAGGAGTGGAAGCGGATCACGCCGTTGCTCGAAGAACTCGGCCTGGTCAGTGGCCTGGACCGCACGGCGCTTGCGCTGTACTGCCAAGCCGCCGGCCGCCTGGCTGAGCTGGAGACCGCCTTCAACAGCATGGTGGCCGTCAAGGTTGCTGCCGGCAAGGCCTACGCCGACGCGGTGTACGAGGCCAGCTACAGTGTGACGCCCAGCGGCTACGCTCAGCAGAGCGTGATCGTTCAGCTGATCGGCAAGCACCGCGAGCAGGTCAACCGCTACCTGATGCACTTCGGCCTGAGCCCGGCAGCCCGTGGGCGCGTCCAGGCCAGCAACTACGTTCAGCCTTCGCTTCCTGGTATCGAGGAGAAGCCGCAGGCGCCGCAAGGATTCGCCCGGTTTTCTGTTGCTGCATGAACAAGTACGTCGAATCGGCTCTGGGCTATGCCAAGGCGGTGGTGGCCGGCGAGATCGTCGCCTGCAAGTGGGTGAAACTCGCTTGTCAGCGCCAGCTGGATGACCTGGCGAAGCCGGTCAGTGAAGACTGGCCCTGGGTGTTTGATGCCGATCGCGCTTCACGGCCGTGCGAGTTCATCGAGCTGCTGCCGCACATCAAGGGCAAGTGGGCGCGTCAGGCCCGGCTGGTCGAGTTGGAGCCGTGGCAGTGCTTCGTGATCACGACCGTCTATGGTTGGGTGCACCACGAGACGATGCTGCGCCGCTTCCTGGAAGCCTACGAGGAAGAGGCCCGCAAGAACGCCAAGAGCACCAAAGGCTCCGGCATCTTCCTCTACATGCTCACCGCTGATGGCGAGCATGGCGCCGAGTGCTACACGGCCGCCACCACCCGTGACCAGGCTCGCATTGTGTTTGACGATGCCAAGGCCATGGCCGAGCGTTCGCCCGGGCTGCGTACCCATCTTGGCCTGGCCATCATGCAGCACAGCCTGACGGTGGCGCACACGGCCAGCAAGGGCGCGCCGCTAGCGGCCGAGGGCTCCACGCTGGACGGCCTTAACGTGCACTTCGCCCTGCTGGACGAGTTGCACGCGCACAAGACGCGGGCGGTGTACGACGTGATCGACACGGCGCGCGGCGCGCGGGAGCAGTCGCTGCTGTGGACTATCACCACGGCCGGCACTGACAGATCCGGCATCTGCTACGAGCGGCGCACGCACGTGGCCAAGATTCTGGAGGGCGTGATCCGTGACGACCGCGTCTTCGGGATCATCTACACCATCGACGATGGCGACGACCCGTTCGACCCGGCCGTGTGGCCCAAGGCGAACCCGAACTATGGTGTGTCGGTGCTGCCCGACGAGATGGCCGCCCAGGCACGCAAGGCCGAGGCCATGCCGTCGGCCCTGAACAACTTCCTGACCAAACGGCTGAACGTCTGGGTGTCGGGCGAGTCCCCCTGGATGGACATGCGTGCCTGGGACCGCTGCGCCGAGCCCGGGCTGCGCGACCTTAAGGAGTTCGCCGGCAAGGGTCTGCGCGCCTGGATCGGCCTGGACCTGGCGCAAAAGAAGGACTTTGCTGCGCTATGCATCGTATGGGAATCCGATTGGCTGCGCGAAGGGCCCGACGGCGTGTACGAGCCGGTCCGCTGCTGGAACGTGTGCACACGTTTGTACTTGAACGAGCTGGCGATACAGGAAAGCGGCAATGCACACCTGACCGGCTGGGCACGGCAGGGTTATGTCCAGGTCACCGACGGAGATCTCACCGACTTCGACATCGTTGCCGAGGACATGCGTCAGCTGTGCCGGGACTTCGATGTGCAGGAGATCGCCTTCGACCCGGCGCTCTCCATGTACTTCGCCGGAAAGCTGATCGAGGAAGGCCTCCCCTTGGTCGAGATCACCCAACGGGCCATGTTCTTCACACCGGCGCTGCTGCAGGTCGAGAACATGGTGCTGGAGCACAAGCTGCGTCATGACGGCAACCCGGTCATGACCTGGATGGTCAGCAACCTAGTGGTGAAGGTCAGCAAGTTCAACGAGCTGAGGGCGCCGACCAAAGAGCGGCCGGAAAACAAGATCGACGGACCGATGGCCATGCTGATGGCGCTGGGCCGGGCGCTGGCCGTTGCGCCACAAGAGAAATCCTTCTGGGAAACATCATGAAACTCACCGACCTCCTTGTGCGTACTGGCAATGCGATCGGCGCGCAAGCGCCAGACGCCCTGATGGTCGCAGGCGCAGGTGCCGTGTCCTACGGCGTGTACCTGGTCAGCGTGCCGGCTGGCTACATCGTGGCGGGTGCATTCCTGCTGGTCGGTGGCTGGCTGCTGGCCAAAGGGAGCCGCTGATGGGGGCCTTTGCGCGCGCCGTTGTTGAGCGCAAGAGCGCCGGTTCTGCCGATGGATACCCAGCCATTCTGTCGGCCATCCTTAACGGCGGCCGTCGCTCCAAGGCGGGCGCGACCGTGAACCGCGAGACAGCCTTCCGGGTGTCGGCGTTCCTGGGCTGCATCCGGGTTATCAGCGAGGGCATCGCGCAGGTGCCCTTCAAGCTGTTGCGCGAGATGCCGTCGGATGTCTCCCGATACCCGAAGATCATCCAGGCGAAAAGCGATCCACGCTATGACCTGCTGTACCGCAAGCCCAACG
This sequence comes from Curvibacter sp., assembly GCA_031426755.1. Lineage (GTDB taxonomy): Bacteria > Pseudomonadota > Gammaproteobacteria > Burkholderiales > Burkholderiaceae_C > Hylemonella. The sequence continues at coordinate 94,702 of JASJPI010000011.1, read as the reverse complement.
GCTGGCAGAGCAGCTTTGAGTTTCGGGAGACCATGGCGATCCATGCCGCCATGGGCAACGCCTACGCGTTCAAGAACGTAGTTTCCATCAGGGGTGAATCTCGCATCGCGGAGTTGATCCCGATTGATTCCGCCCGCGTCACGCCGACACAGCATCAGGACTGGAGCATCACCTACAAGGTGCGCAGCGACTCCGGCGCTACGCAGGAATTCCCGCAGGAGGCCATCTGGCACGTGCGTGGACCTAGTCTGAACGGCTTCATGGGCATGGACATGCTCAACCTGGCGCGCGAGGCGCTGGGCCTGGCTATCGCCACCGAAGAGTCGCATGCCAAGCTGCATGCCAATGGCGTGCAGCCCTCAGGCATCTATTCGATCGAGGGGACGCTCGACGCCGACAAGTACCAGAAACTCAAGGAATGGATCGAGAGGGAGCAGGTCGCTGCCGACAGCAAGGGCAGCGTCATGATCCTCGACCGCAATGCGAAGTTCATCTCGCAAACGATGAACGGCGTCGATGCCCAGCATCTCGAAACCCGCCGCGAGCAGCTTCGCGAGGTGTGCCGCTTCATGCGCGTCATGCCCATCATGCTGGGCGACGCCGACAAGACCGCCACCTACGCGAGTGCCGAGCAGATGTTCCTGGCGCACGTCATCCACACTCTGATGCCCTGGTACGAGCGCATCCAGCAAAGTGCCGACGTGAACTTGCTGACCGACGCGGAGCGAGCCGATGGGTACTACACCAAGCTGGTCGAGGCGGGCCTGTTGCGCGGTGCCATGAACGATACCGCCAACTTCCTCGACCGTCTCACTCGTGGCGGGACCATGGTACGCAATGAGGCGCGAGCAAAGCTGGATCTCGACCCGCTGCCCGGTCTAGACGATCCGCTCACCCCTACCAACATGACTACCGACCCGACCGGCGCCCCCGCCGGCGCAAGCACTGGAGCCTGACCATGAACACCATTGAGCACAAGCGGGTCAACTTGATCGACCTGGTGATCGAGAAAAAAGACGGTGCACCCGAAGGCGAGATGCGCTTCAAGGGCTACGGCGCTGTCTTCGGCAATATCGACAGCTACGGCGATGTGATCGAGGAGGGCGCTTTCAGTAAGACGCTGAAGGAAGCCCGTAAGACCGGCACCTACCCCGCCATGCTGTTGCAGCACGGCGGCTGGGGAATGAGCGCGCAGGACCTGATGCCGGTTGGTGTCTGGGACACGCTGGAAGAAGACCAGAAGGGCCTGGCCAGCGAAGGTGTTCTGGCACCCATTCAGCGCGGCGTCGAAGCCTATACCCTAATGAAGATGAAACCGCGGCCGGCCATCACCGGCCTGTCCATCGGCTACATCCCCCGCAAGTTCTCCATGGGCACCAAGCCCGATGAGCCGCGCCGCAAGCTGCATGAGGTGGAGCTGGTCGAGATCAGCCTCGTCACTTTTCCAGCCAACGGCAAGGCCCGTATCTCAAGCGTGAAGTCTGGCATGGACTTCACCGAACGCGAATTCGAGCAGCTCATGCAGGACGCTGGGTTGTCACGAAAGGAAGCCCGCATCGTCATCAGCCAAGGCTTCCGGCACCTCAAGGCCATGCAGGACGCTGGCAGTGCGGAGCTTGACGACATTGTTGCCGCCATCAAGCACAACACCGAACTACTTCAACGAACCTGAAAAGGAACCATCATGCAATTCTCTCGTAAAAATCTGACGTTGGCCTTCCTGGCCGTCGTCGCCGTCATGGCTGTCGCTGCACTGCTCGGCCATCCCGTGGTCCCGCCAGAAGCCCTCGCAGGCTTGGGCATGCTGCCCATGGCCATGAGCGGCGAAATCGATGCGAAGGAGATCAAGGCCGCGCTGGACAAGCAGGCCGAGGTCTGGGGCGAATTCACTCGCAAGAATAACGAGCTGCTCGCTGCCAAGGCCGAGGGCAAGGCTGTCGCCGATCTGCAGGCAACCGTGGAAAAACTGAATGGCGAGCTGACAAAACTCGGCACCGACCTGGTCGACATCGCTAAAAAGTCCAACCGCCCGGCCATCAAGGATGCCAAGGGCAACGACCTGACGGATGAGCAGATCGCCTACAAGCAGGCCTTCGGCGAATTCATCCGCAAGGGCGGCAGCGAATCTGCTCTGGCTGGCTTGGCTCGCAAGGCCTACAACAGCGGCTCGATCCCCGATGGCGCAGTGCTCGTGCTGCCCGAGATGGACAGCGAAATCATCCGCGTTGTCGGTGTCGTCTCCGCCATCGGTCGCTTGGCCACCATCAAGACGATCGGCTCCGATACGTACAAGAAGTCTGCCAAGAAATCCGGTATGACGGCGCGCCGCGTGGGCCCTGGTGCCAACGGCGGCGAGACCCCCGCTCCGCAGTTTGCTGAGCTGGAATTCACCGCCCACACGGCCGAAGCCGAGCCGTGGGTCTTCAACGAGACGCTCGAAGACGCCGTCATCAATGTGGAGATGGATCTGGCGGATGAAGCTGCCATTGCATTTTCCGAACTGGCTGGCGTTGAGTTTGCCCGCGGCACCGGTGTTGGTGAAGCCCGTGGCATTACCGCCTACGATACCGTTGCCAACAGCAGCTACAGCTGGGGCAAGATCGGTTTCATCAAGTCTGGCGCCAGCGCAGATTTCGCTGCCAGCAACCCCGGTGATGCAATCATCGACCTGCAGCACTCGCTCAAGTCGCAGTACCGCCCCGGCGCCGCATTTGTCATGGGCGATGCCACGCTGTCCAAAGTGCGCCAAATGAAGGACGGCACCGGCAACTTCTACCTGTGGCAGCCGGACCCGCTTGCCGGATTCGGTGGCCGCCTTCTGGGTAGCCCGGTGGAAATCGACGACAACATGCCGACGATCGCTGCGAACAGCTTCTCCATTGCCTACGGCGACTTCAAGCAGGGCTATGTGGTGGTCAACCGCAGCGGCACCGTGTTGATCCGCGACAACCTCACGGCCAAGGGTAAGACGAAGTTCAACTTCCGCCGCCGTTTCGGTGGCGGTGTGCAGAACTTCGAGGCCATCAAGCTGATGAAGTTCATCAACTGATCAGCCTGAAGCCTTGACACCCTGACGCCGCCGGCCTCCACCGGCGGCGTTTTGCTTCCAAGACCCCATCAACCCGAATTCAAGGATACCGCCATGAAAGACCTCATGAACAAGATCCACGTCATGCGTGCGATCTCTCCCGCCAGCGTGGCCGACAACACCGCACAGGTCAGCCAGATCATCGATCGCCAGGGCTTCGAGTCGCTGACCTTCGCCATTGCCACCGGCTCCCTGGCTGATGCCGACGCCACCTTTACCGTCCTGGTGGAGCATGGTGACGCCGCCAATCTGAGCGATGCCGCCGCCGTGGACGATGCTGACCTGCTGGGCACCGAAGCCCTGGCCAGCTTCGCCTTCGGAGACGACGATGAGACCCGCAAGATCGGCTATATCGGCAACAAGCGCTACACGCGCTTGACCATCACGCCGAGCGCAAACGCCAGCGCGGCTCTGGTAGCTGCTGTGGCCATCCTGGGCCATCCGCAGATCGTGCCCACGCCCAACCCGCCGGTCTGATCTCGCAGGCCTGTTTCGTGAAAAGCCCTCCCGCCCCAAAGCGCGAGGGCTTTTTGCCAAGCAACCGGACACCCCACCATGCCCACCATCAAAGTCACCGACGCAACGGTTGAGCCCATCACGCTGGTCCAGGCCAAGCTGTGGACGCGGGTTGACACCGGCGATGAAGACTCGCTCTTCGAGAGCCTCTGCATCCCCGCTGCGCGACAGGACGCCGAGCGGCGCATGAACCGCACCATCTTGCCTACCACCTGGCGCCGGCACGATGACGCTTTCCCGTCCGGCCCGTGCATACGTTTGCACTACCCGCTGCTGATCAGTGTCACCCACGTCAAGTACTACGACCCCGACGGCGTGCTTCAGACCCTGTCCCCCAGCAGCTACACGCTGGACAGTACCAGCGAGCCTGCCAGGCTGTGCCTGGCCCCCGGCGCCAGCTGGCCGGCAACCCAGGCAGGACGGGCGAACGCGGTAGAGACCGAATACAAGGCAGGCTGGCCCGACGCAGCGGCTGTGCCGGCGACTATCAAGCAGTGGATCGCCCTGTTTGCCGCCACGCTCTTCAACAACCGCGACCTGCTGGCCCAGGGCGTCATCGTGTCAGACATCAAGTTTGCCGACGGCCTGCTCGACGGCTACAAGGTTTGGAGTCTGTAGCCATGGCAGCCCTTGTGCTTCCCCGCAGCGGCGAGCTCAACCGCCGCGTGCAGATCCGGCTGCAGACCGATACAGCTAACGCCGGCTTCGGACTCACCGCCTCCTACAGCACCGGCATTGCCCGCTGGGCGAAGAAGGAGCCGGTGCGCAGCCTGGAGCTGCGAGCCGGCGTCAACACCGGCGAGCTGCCGACCGACCTCTTCTGGTTCCGCTGGGGCACCGGCACCAAGCCGGAGGACTTCACCACCTCCCACGTGCTGGAGCACAACGGGACACGCTACCGCGTGCTGGACTCGATCGACGTAGGCGACCTGCGGCAATTCACCCGCGTCTCTGCCAAGTACCTGGGAGCGGTGTGATGGACAAGCAGACATCGACAGGCGCCGCCGGCGGCCTGCTGCTCGAAGTCGGTCTTGAGTATCACAAGACCATCGACTACGACCGCAGCAAGATGCGGCGGGCGCTGCGCTCCGGCGCGGCGGTGGTCACCAAGGAATCGCGCCGCCTGGTTTCGCGCCGTGCCATCTCAGCGCCTGGTGAATACCCGGGCATGCAGAGCGGCCGGCTGCGGCGGGGCATTGGCACCGTCTCGCGCGGCCGCAAGGGCGGGTGGATCAAGGTCAGCGTTCGCACCATCAAGGGCAGTGATTTTTACCCCGCCTTCCTCCACCGCGGTAGCCCCAAGACAGGCCTGGCGCCGCGCGGCAACTTCGTCGCCGATGCGCTGGACAACAAGCGCGACCAGGTGCGCAACAACATTCGCGGCGAGCTTCGCCAATCACTGGTGCCCCGTTGACCATGCAACTCGAACCCATCATCCAGGCGCTGCGCACGCGCTGCCCGATTTTTGCAAACAACGTGGCTGGTGCGGCGGACTTCAAGGTTCTGGAGGAAGCGACCAACCTGCCTGTTCCATGCGCCTTTGTCATCCCGCTGGACGACAACCCCGAAGACAACACCAGCGGCAACAGCATCCGCCAGTCGCTGACGGACAGCTTTGCCGTCATCGTGGCCATCAGCAACACGGCAGACGAAAAAGGGCAGGGCGCCACCGTCACGGTGCACACCCTGCGCAGCGACCTCTGGGCCGCGCTGCTGGGCTGGCAACCGGGTGACGACTACGACGGCATCACCTACCAGGGCGGCCAGCTGCTGCGCATCACCCGTGCGCGGCTCTGGTACCAGTTCGAGTTCGGTGCCGCCATGGAGATCGGCCCCTCCGACGGCTACCAGGAAACGGCGCTGGCCAGCCTGCCGCATTTTGATGGCGCCACCGTGCAGCTGGACGCTGCCGAACCGCGAGACCCCAACGCCGCAGGCACCGGGCCAGACGGGCGCATCGAAGCCACGTTCACCGTGCCGCGTACAGGCAATTTTGAGTAACCCCAGGAGTTCCCACCATGTTCGTCAAACCCACCGAAGGCCGGAGCGTCGCAGATCCGGCCCGTGGCGACACCCTGCCGCCCGAAGGGCGCGAGGTCGAGCCCACCCAGTACTGGCAGCGCCGCCTCAACGATGGCGACGTGGTCGAGTCCACCCCCGCCACCCCGAAAGCGGCCGACGCCGCCCCCACCAGCAAACCTCAAGGCAAAAAGGAGTAAGCCGCCATGCGCAACCTCACCATCGCACCCGTCGGCCTGGCTACGCTCCAGGCCTTCATGATCCGCCACCGCTGGCAGATCCTCTTCACCGTTGCCGTGCTGCTGGCATCTGTGCTGGGCACCCTGTACCACCCAGGCGCCGGCCTGGGCGTCATGGCCGTGGGCGCCATCTCGTTCAGCAACATCCCCACCGGCGTGCGCGTTCCGCTGTTCTACGCCGAGATGGACAACAGCCAGGCCGGCTATTTCACCCAGAACAAGCGCGCCTTGCTGGTTGGCCAGATGCTCAGCACGGGCACGGCCGCCGTCAATACGCCCATGCTGGTGAGCACCACCGACCAGGCCAAGGCACTCTTCGGCGTCGGCTCCATGCTGGCGCGCATGCACGCCAAGTACCGTGCGCAAGACTCGTTTGGCGAGGTCTGGTGCATTGCCGTGGCTGACGCCGGCGCTGGTGTTCAAGCCACGGGCACCATCACCGTGGCAGGGCCTGCCTCTGCTGCTGGCACCATCTGCCTGTACATCGCTGGGCAGCGCGTCCTGGTGCCGGTGGCTGCGGCCGACGCATCCACAGCCATTGCCACCGCCATCAATGCGGCCATCAATGCCGCCACGGATCTGCCCGTCACCAGTACCGTGCTGGCCAGCACCGTCACGCTCACCTGCCGCTGGAAAGGCACTACGGGTAACGACATCACCGTGCAAGACAGCTTCCGCGGCCAGGCAGGCGGCGAAGTGCTGCCGGCCGGCGTGGCGCTCACCTACTCGGGCAGCGGCTTCCTGGCCAGCGGGGCCACCAACCCCACGCTCACCGGCGCCGTCATCACCGCCATGGGCGATGAAGAGTACGACTACGTCATCCACCCCTACACCGACAGCACCAGCCTGGACGCCTTCCAGACCGAGATGAACGACACCGTGGGCCGCTGGTCCTGGAGCCGCCAGGTGTATGGCCACTGCTACACCGCATTGCGCGGCACGCTCAGCGCGCTCACCACCGCCGGCGCCCTGCGCAATGACCCGCACCACACCATTGCCGGCATCGATGCTGATTGCCCCAACCCCAGCTGGGAATACGCAGCCGCCTACGGTGGCGCCAATGCTCTGGGCCTCAACGCCGACGCGGCACGCCCCACCCAGACCCTGCCGCTCACCGACATCTTGCCCCCCCGTGCCGGCAAGCGTTTCCTGCTCACCGAGCGCCAGAGCCTGCTCAACTACGGCATTGCCACCAGCTTCGTCTCTGGCGGCATGCTGCGGGTGGAGCGCGCCATCACCACGTACCAGAAGAACGCCTTCAACCAGGCCGACCCCAGCTACCTGGACAGCGAGACCCTGCACACCCTGACGGAAGTCACCCGCCGCCTGCGCAGCCGAATCACCCAGAAGTACCCGCGCCACAAGCTGGCCAACGACGGTACCCGCTTCGGTGCCGGCCAGGCCATCGTCACGCCCAGCGTCATCCGCGGCGAGCTGCTGGCCGAGTACGCAGACATGGAACAACTGGGCCTGGTGGAGAACGCTGAGCTGTTCGCCAAGTATCTGATCGTGGAGCGCGACGGCACTAACCCCAGCCGCCTCAACGTCCTGTTGCCGCCCGACCTGGTCAACCAGCTGCGCATCTTCGCGGTGCTCAACCAGTTCCGCCTGCAGTACCCGGCCACCGCCTGAGCGGCCTGGCGTCCACAAACACCACAGGAGTAAATCATGGCAAAACGTGTTGCAGGCATCTGCTACATCAAGGTCGACGGCGAGCAGCTCGAAGTGCAGGGCGGGGTGGAGTGCCCTATCCTGGCCGTCAAGCGCGAGACCGTCATGGCCGTGGCCGGCCCCGCCGGCCAAAAGGAAACCGCGCTGCGGCCCTACGTCAAGGTCAACACCATCTTCGTTTCAGACTTTCCCCTGGAGAAGCTGAGCAACGGTACCGACATGACCGTTACCGCCGAGTTCCCCAACGGCAAGGTCTACACCCTCAGCGGGGCCTTCATCGAAGGTGAGCCCGCTGCCAAGGCTGAAGACGGCACCATCGAACTGGAGTTCGGTGGCAAGAAGGGCATCTGGCAATGAGCGGCACCACCATCAAGCTCAGCAAGCCCATCACCGCGCACGGTGATGAGGTGAGCGAGATCACCCTGCGTGATCCAGGCACCAAGGACGTGATTGAGCTGGGTCTGCCCACGCTCATCATCCCCAGCGATGACGGCAAGAGCGCAGGCGTCGAGATACGCCAGAAGGTGGTGGCCCGCTACATCATGAAGCTGGCCGCCATTCCCTTGAGCTCGGTCGAGTCGCTCAGCATGAACGACTTCTCGCGCTGCACGGCCATCGTGATGGGTTTTTTCGGTCAGGGCGATGGCGAGGAAGAGACGCCGGCGAGCTGACCGACCGCGTCTTCGAAGTCGCCCAGTTCTGGCAGGTCAGCCCGGCTGAAGTGCTGCGCCTCTCGCTGGCTGACTTCGAGCTCTGGGAAAGCCAGGCAGTTCGCCTAACCCAAAAGTACAACCCGCAGGAGTGAACCATGGCAAACGACAACTGGCAGCTCAAGGCCATCTTGAGCGCGGTGGACAAGATGACCCCCGTCCTCAAGAACGTCAGCACCGCGGCCAGGAGCACGCGCAAGTACCTGGCAGACGTGGGCAGCAGCTCCATGAAGCTGGCGCAGCAGGTTGGCGTGCCCCTGGGCCTGCTCAGCGGCGCCGCTGGCGCGCTGAGCGTGGCCGGGCTCAAGAAAGTCGTCACCGACTTCACGGATGCAACTAGCCAGGTATCCGACAAGTCCAAGTCCTTGAGCATGGCGACGGACGAGTTCCAGCGCATGGGCTTCATGGCCAAGATGTCGGGAACGGACGTTGATGGCATGGGCGCTTCGCTCAGCATCTTGAACAAGCGCATCGCCGAAGCTGCAGCCGGCAAGAACAAGGAACTGGCTGGCCTGCTCAGCCGAGCCGGCATTTCCATGCGCGACGCCAATGGCCAGCTGCGCAGCGGCATGGACCTGTTGCCCGAGGTGGCTGACCTGTTCCAGAAAAACGGCAACGCAGCCGTGCAGGCCCGTATGGGCAACGCGCTGTACGGCAAGAGCTGGCAAACCATGTCGCCGCTGCTCAGCGACGGCAGCGAGGGCATCAAGCGCCTCACGAATCGCTACCGCGAACTGGGTCTGGGTATCGAAGAGAACGCCGTGCAGGCCGGCGAGGCCTTCGGCGACCAGTTGGACGAAAACCGCGCCGTCATCAACTCCTACAGCTACGCCATCGGCGCCAAGCTCATCCCGGTGCTCAGCCCGCTGCTGGAAAAGTTCACCATGTGGGCGGTGGCCAACCGGGAGCTGATTGCCACCAACGTCTCCAAGTTCCTGGCCGATATGGCGCAGAGCCTGGCCAATGTGGACTGGTCCGGCATGATTCAGGGCATTGGCGACATCGTCAACGGAATCAAGTCCTTTGTGGACTGGATGGGCGGCGCCAAGAACGCGCTCATCGCCCTGGTGCTGGTCATGAACGCTCAGGCCATCGTTGCCACGATTGCGCTGGCCGGCTCCATCGGCCGGCTCGGCATCTTCCTGGCCGGCCTGGCACTCAAGGCGCTCGCGCCGATCGCGCCGTTGCAGACCATGACCCTGGGCATGAAGGGCGCAGAACTGCAGGCCACGACGCTCACCAACACGCTGGGGCGTCTGGGCGCTGCGGCCGGCGTGCTGGGTGCCGGCTTCACGGGTTGGCAGATCGGTGGCCTGCTCAACGACTACGTCATCAACCCCGCCGTCAAGATGCTCAGCGGTGACAAAGAGGCCTCGCTGGGCACCTGGATGTACGACAAGTTCAATGCGGACCCGATGGCCAAGCAGCCCCTGGCCGGTCCGCAGTCCAGGGGAAGGGTCGATGGGGAGGTAAAGATCAACATCAGCGGCCTGCCACCCGGCTCCCGTGTGGAGCAGGTGTCGGGCGGTGGTGACATGCCAATCAATCTCAGTGCCGGCTATAGCAGCGCGGCGCTGGGGATGCCGTAGAACCTACAACGCAAAGCCGCCCACCAGGCGGCTTCTTTATTGCCATGGCCACCTCCAAACTCTCCGACAAGCTCCGCCCGGCCAGCTTTCGCGGCGTGCCTTTCCATGTGGAAGACGCCGGCATCGGCGTCGGCCGTCGTGCCGAGGTGCATAGCTACCCCCAGCGCGACAAGCACTGGGTGGAAGACCTGGGTCGCGCCCCACGCGAGCTGACGATCGAGGGCTTCCTGGTTGGGCCGGACTACGTGGAGCAGGCCAACCGCCTGCTGGCCGCGCTGGAGGAGGCAGGCCCCGGCACCCTGGTGCATCCGTGGTTCGGCACGCTAACCGTGAGCCTGACGGAGCTGGCCCGGGTGAACTTCAACAACCAGCTGGGGCAGGCGCGCATCTCCATGCCCTTTGTGGAGTCAGGGGAGCTGGAGTTTCCCACCGCTGGAAGCTCCACGGCCGCGCAGACCCGCCTGGCTGCTGTTGACCTCGAAGACGCCGCAGTGGCCGACTTTGCCGACACGTTCGACGTGGAAGGTTACCCCGACTTCGTGGCCACCACGGCAGACGCCGACATTGCCCGCGCGTTCAGCCTCACATCCAGCGGCAGCGTGCCCGGGCTGGACATGCTGGGCTTCTCTGGCAAGCAGGCCGGCAGCCTGGCACTGGCGCGCAGCCAGTTTGGCAGCCCGCTGAGCCTGGGGCAGACCATTGCCGGCTACCTCAGCGCGGCAGGCCTGAGCAGCAGCTGGACGGGCGCCGCACTGCGCTGGGCGCCCCTGGCGCTGGCCCTGGTGCGGCTGGCCGGGCTGGGCAGCCTGGCAACGCCAGCAAGCCCGGCGGTGTACACGCCGTCGCGTCAGCAGGTCTGGCGCAACGCCAGCGCCACCAACACCCTGGTGCGCCAGGTGGTGTTGGCGCAGGCAGTGGGCGCGGCCAGCCTGGCGCCGGCGGCGGTGTATGACGAGACGGTGGGCCTGCGCAACAGCCTGTCTGCCGCGCTCGATGCCGAGGCGCTCAACGCCTCAGACCGCAGCTACACCGCGCTCATGGACGCGCGTGCAGCCGTGTGGCGCGACCTGACAGAGCGCTCACGCGACAGCGCCCGCCTGACCACCATCACCCCGCCCACCACCGAGCCGGCGCTGGTGGTGGCTTATGACTTCTATGAAGACGCCGCCCGCGAGGGCGACATCGTTGCCCGCAACGGCATCCGCCACCCCGGCTTCGTGCCGCCCACCCCGCTGAAGGTACTGACCCGATGAACACCCCGGACACAGCCAACCAGGTGCGGCTGCTGGTGGGTGGGGTTGAGTACGGCGGCTGGAAGTCGGTGCGCATCGAGGCCGGCATCGAACGCCAGGCCCGCAGCTTTACCCTGCAGGTGACAGACCGCTGGCCCGGGCAGACGGACGTGCCGCGCCGCGTGCGACCGTTCGATGCCTGCCAGGTCTACATCGGTGCAGATCTGGTGCTCACCGGCTACGTGGACGCCACCCCCGTCAAGTACACCGGCAAGAGCATCACAGTGGGCGTCAAGGGCCGCAGCAAGACGGCGGATCTGGTGGACTGCTGCCCCATGGGCGCAGACGTTGCCATGGCCACCGCAAGCGCCCAGTGGAGCGACCTGGTGGGCTTGCCAGACGTTGCCCGCGTGATCGCCCCGCCGGCGCGCAGCGCCGCGCAGTGGCGCAACCAGAAGCTGGAGGAAATCGCCGCCGCTCTGGCCGCGCCCTACGGCGTGCGGGTGGTCACCGAGGTGGACACCGGTCGCCCGATCGCCGAGCACCAGGTGCAGGTCGGCGAGAAGGTGTTCGAGAGCATCGACCGCATGATGCGCCTGCGCCATGTGCTCAGCACCGACAACGCCGCCGGCGACCTGGTCTTCATCGACGTGGGCAGCACCGGCCGCGCGGCCACCGCCATCGAGCTGGGCGTCAACGTGCTGACGGGCGACACCGAACTGGACTTCAAGGAAGTTTTCAGCGAGTACATCGTGAAAGGCCAGCGCGCCGGCAATGACGACCAGTTTGCCGACGACGTGGCAGAAGAAGAAGGCGAGGCTCTGGACGACGACGGCATAGACGGCGGCGTGGCCACCACCACCGACAGCCGCTCCCGCCGGCGCCGTGTGCTGGTGCTCAAGCAGACCGGCCAGGCAGACGAGGGCACCTGCAGCGACCGTGCCGAGTACGAGCGCGCCACCCGCGCTGCCAAGGCGCTGCAGACCACCTACACGGTCAATGGCTGGCGGCAGCAGAGCGGGGCGCTGTGGCAGCCCAACCTGCTGGTGCAGGTGCGTGATTCTCTGATCGGGTTCGATGGCGAGATGGTCATCGCCGAATGCGCCTGGGTGCTGGACGCCACCGGCATGCGAACCGAGCTGAAGGTCGGCCCGGTGGACGGCTACCGCAGCAAGGCGGCCAAGGCCAGCAAGAAAAAGGGCGGCGGCGCCTCTTGGGCAGACGTAAAGAGGTGAACGCATATGAATGATCTGGCAAGGCTCATGGCGCCCTACGCGCGCCGGCTGAGCAACCTGCTGGCGCGCGGCAAGGTGCTGGCGGTGAATGCCGCCAGCAAGATGCAGACCCTGCAGCTGGGCCTGCTGGCCGGCGAGCGCAAGGACGGCGTGGAACACTTCGAGCCCTACGGCTTCACCAGCTGCCCGCTGCCAGGTGCCGAGCACGTGACGGTGTTTATGGACGGCGACCGCAGCCACGGCATCACCATCGTTGTGGCAGACCGGCGCTACCGCCTCATCGGCCTGCAGCCGGGAGAGGCGGCACTGCATGACGACCAGGGCCAAAAGGTACACCTCACGCGCAACGGCATCGAGATCGTCACTGCCAAGAGGCTGCGCATGGTGGCGAAGAACATCGAACATCACGCAACCGAGTCCTACAGCTGGGATGTGGCCGGATTCGGAGAGAGCTACAAATACACCGGCGGCACCAGCTGGGAGCACAAAACCTGGCAGATCGGCGCCACCGTGACGGCGGTCCCGCAGTCCATCAACCCGCCTGAAGGCCCCTGACCATGATCAACGATCAACCGCTGACCGTCGTGATAGACGGCCGGTCGTTCCCGCTCGGCCTGGACGGCGCAGACCCGCTGGTGCGCGCCGTGGTGGTGAGCCTCTTCACCTGGCGCCGCGCCAACGCAGACGACGAGCTGCCCGGCGACCTGCGCATGGGCTGGTGGGGCGACAGCTACGCCACCGTGCCCAATGACCGCATTGGCTCGCGGCTGTGGCTGCTCTCGCGCGCCAAGCAGGTGCCCGAGACCATCACCCGCGCGCGTGAGTACGCCGAAGAGGCGCTCAAGTGGCTGGTGGACGACGGCGTGGCCGCCCGCGTGCAGGTGCAGGCCGAGCGCATGGGCGTGGACGGCCTGGCGCTGGGGGTGCAGGTTTTCAAGACCGCGGGCAAGCCTGCGGTGGATGTGCGATTCACCGACGTTTGGGAGTTCCTCCATGTATAGCCGCCCCACGCTGGCACAGATCATCGAGCGGGTGCGCACCGACGTGCTCACCCGCCTGAGCATGGACGACGTGCTGCGCCGCTCTGACGCCGAGGTGTACGCCCGCGTGATCGGCGCCGTCACCCACGGGCTGTACGGCTTCATTGACTGGCTGTCCAACCAGCTCATCTACGACACCGCCGAGCGCGAGTACCTGGAGCGCTGGGCAAGCATCTGGGGCATCAGCCGCGAGGCCGCAGCCGCGGCCACCGGCTCGGTGACCTTCACAAAGCAGGCCGGCGCCGTCATCCCCGCCGGCGCGCTGCTGCAGGCGCTGGACGGCGTGCAGTACGTCACCACCGCAGACGCCACCGAGAGCAGCCCCACCAGCGCCGCAGCGCCCGTTGCTGCTGTGGTGCCGGCAGCGGCCGGCAACCGCGCCACGGGCCAGACATTGACCCTGGTGTCACCCATCGCCGGTGTGCAGCCAGGCGCGCTGGCCAGCGCCCTGGTGGGCGGTGCGGACGAAGAGTCCGACGAATCCCTGCGCGCCAGCCTGTTGCGCCGCATCCAGCAGCCGCCGCAGGGCGGCGCGGCTGACGACTACGTCACCTGGGCGCTGGAGGTTCCGGGCGTTACCCGCGCATGGGTGTACCCCGGTGAGCTGGGTGTGGGCACTGTGGTGGTGCGCTTTGTGCGCGACAACGACGTGAGCCCCATCCCCGACAGCGGTGAGGTGGCTGCAGTGCAGGCGTACATCGACGCGCGGCGCCCCGTCACTGCACAGGTGACTGTGGTGGCGCCGGTGGCGGTGCCGCTGAACTTCAGCATTTCCGGCTTGGTGCCGGACACGCCGACGGTGCGCGCCGCGGTGGAGGCCGAGCTGGCCGACCTGCTGCTGCGTACCGCACAGCCGGGCGGCACCATCCTGCTCAGCCACATCCGTGCGGCAATCTCTGCCGCAGCGGGTGAGAGCGACTACACGTTGGTCTCGCCCACGGGCAGCGTCACCAACACGGTGGGCAACATGAGCACCATGGGGGCTGTGTCATGGCCCTGACCGCAGAAGACTACCTGCGCCAGCTGCAGGCGCTGCTGCCCCCAGGCCCTGCCTGGCCGCAAGACGACGACGCCCCCAGCACCCGGCTGTTGGCTGGCCTGGCGGCCGAGCTGGCCCGCGTGGACGGCCGTGCGCGCCAGTTGCTGGAAGAGGCAGACCCCCGCACCGCCAGCGAGCTGTTTGCCGACTGGGAGCGCGTGGCCGGCCTGCCCGATGCCTGCGCCGTGGCCTTTGGCGGCCCTCAGACCAGTGCCCAGCGGCGAGCCGCGCTGGTGGGCAGGCTCACCACGCTGGGCGGGCAGTCTCGGGCGTACTTCATCGGCCTGGCCGCCGCGCTGGGCTACGCCATCACCATCACCGAGTTCCACGAGCACACCGTTGACGACGATGTTGACCACCCCCTGATGGGCGAAGACTGGAACTTCGCCTGGCAAGTCAACGCCGCTATCGACACCGTGCACGAACTCACCGTGGACGGCACCGTTGACGACCCCCTTGCCTGGTGGGGCAACGCCCTGCTGGAGTGCGTCATCGAGCGCGTGGCGCCGGCGCACACGGATGTTCTATTCAGTTACACATAAGGAGCACAGCTCATGGATCGCGTTTTTGAAGCCAACGTATCGGCCACGCCGCCGTCTGCGCCCGCCAGCCCGGCAGCGGGGTACCCCCGCGCGGGAAACCCCAGCACGGGCACCGAAGCCACCAAGCTCGGCCCGTACTGGTACCACATGATCACGGAGAGCCTGCGCAAGCTCATCGTGGATGCCGGCCTCACGCCTGACCATACCAATCTCAACCTGGTCAGCCAGGCAGTGCAGGCCATGATCGCCGGCGGTTCGGCAAACGACTACAAGACCAGCGTCCGCTTCACCACTACCGGCAATATCGTCCTGTCAGGCCTGGGCACGCAGGCCGGGGGTGACTGGGGCGCAGCGCTGACGGCTGGGGACCGCATCCTATCCAAAGATCAGACAACGGGCAGCCAGAACGGCATCTACATCGCGGCAGCGGGCGCATGGGTGCGCGCCACCGACGCTGATGGCGTTGGCGAGTTGACCAGCGGCGCAGTCATCGCTGTGGAAGAGGGGGCGACGCTGGCCGACAGCCAGTGGATGCTGACTGCGGATGGCGCCATCACGATTGGCACGACCGCGTTGACATTTGCCCGCAAGGACGGGTCCACGGTGCCTGATGCGTCAACTACGGTAAAGGGCAAGGTACAGCTTGCTACTGCTGCCGTAACGCAAGGCGGAACCAACGGAACTGATGCCGTGACATCTACCGGACTGGCTGCGACCATGCTTGGTGGTGTTGGTCAGGCTTATACGGACGTAACGGGTAGCCGAGCAGCGGGCACGAATTACACCAACAGCACAGGGCGACCCATTGAGGTTCAGGTGAATACAACCATCGCGACGAATGGTAGGTTGCAGCCTACGGTCGACGGAGTGGCGCTCCCCGAAAGCCACGACTCCGTTACCGGGGGATCAAAAGCATACGTTTCTTTTATGGTTCCGAATGGAAAGGTCTATTCCGTCGCCGTTCCAATTGGATCAATTGAAAAATGGGTGGAACTGAGGTAATTACATGAAGCACTACAAAGACCCCAACACCAGCGCGCTGTACGCCTACGAAGAAGATGGCAGCCAGGATGACATCATCCCGGCGCATCTGGTGAGTATCACCAGCGCCGAGGCCGATGCGATTCGCGCGGCCCTCGTGCCTCAGCCGACTGTGCAGGACCAGATCGTGGCCATCGAGGCTACCATCACGCAGCGGCGCCTGCGAGAGGCACTCCTGGGCACCGATGCAGGGTGGCTAGCCAACGTGGATGCGCAGATTGCGGCCCTGCGCGCGCAGTTGTAAGACCAGTACCGCACACTTCCTCAAGCAGCAAGCGCACCCCTGGCCGGTTTAAAGCCTGCTGTCCCCAACAAAGCCACCTTCGGGTGGCTTTTTGTTTTTACCTACAAGAAGCGAGGAGGGCTTCATGGCCGACGCATCCATCCCCACCATCATCGTCACCGGCGCTGTGACGGCGGCCCTGGGGCCAGCGCTCGGCCCCCTGAGCCTCATCATCTTCGCCGCCGTGGCTGGCAGTGCCTTGGCCATGCGGCGGGTGAAGATGGAAAGCCTTTGGCACGGTGTCTGGTTCATCCTGGTAGGGGTGCTCACGGCGCTGTGCCTTGCTGGCTCCATCGCCTGGGCGCTGGACCACTACTACGAGGTTCCGTGGCATGTGACGCTGTTGCCCAGTAGCTTCCTCATCAGCCTGGGGCGCAACGTGCTACAGCCAATGGTGGAGCGCACAGGCGGCATGTTGACGGGCATCTTGAAATTCATCGCCGAAATCAAGTGGGGTGGCAAATGATGGATCTGCTCCTTCTGCTCCTGCAGGCGGCCTTTGCGGCCGCGCTGGCCTGGTCTTGCTTCTGCCGCATCGTCAAGATGGACGACACCACGGTGCCAGAGGTCAGCTTGGCCATCTGGTTCGAAGGGCTTGCCGCCGGCTTGGTGCTGGTGGGGCCATACATGCCGCTGTTGTGGCCACAGCTGTGCATCTGGAAGCCACTCACGACGCCTATGGGCATCTGGCTGGTGCTCATCCTGGCCGCTGCCCTGGTGCAGATTGCAACGGCCAGGTATTGGCGGTGCGGGGTTCCTGTGGACTTTGTGAAGGAGGGGTAGGCTATGAAACGAAATACCAGCCAGTGGCTCAGCGTACTGCTGCACTGTGGCGTGCGGGTCCAGGTGGGCAGCATCTGGGCGCCGATCTTCGCGCAGGTGATCGATGAGACCACCTTCAGCAAGGGCGAAGATGAGGTGCCTGATTTTCTGAGCCAGATCCTGCACGAGAGCAAGCTGCTGGAGGATCTGGAGGAAGACCTCCACTACGTCACGCCAGGCCGGCTCATGGCCGTGTGGCCGCGCCGCTTCCTCAGCCTGGCCGACGAGCGGCCCTATTTGCGCAACCCGGAGGCGTTGGCCAACAAGGTCTACGGCGGCCGCATGGGCAACATTCAGCCGGGCTGGGGATGGCGCTACCGTGGCAGTGGTCTCATCCAGATCACGGGCGCAGACAACTACCGCGCCGTCCAGGCTGCCACTGGCGTGCCGGTGTTCGACCACCCCGAGCTGCTGCGCCAAGCCACACCGGAGGCCTTGCGTGTGGTCATCGCCTGGTGGGAGGGCAATGTGCCTGACGTGTGCATGGGAAACGTGCGCAAGGTCACCCGGGCTGTCAACGGCGGCACCAACGGCCTGCAGGACCGGATTGCCCTGGCCGACAAGGCAAGCGAGGCGCTGACATGACCACCACCCGCCGTCACAAGGGCCGTAGCGCCCCGCGCAAGCGAGCCACCAAGCCGCGGCTGGCCACCATCAACCAGGCGTACGCCAATCAGATCCAAGAGATCGACGAGCGCAACCAGAACAAGCGGCTCTACCCGGAGCCGGAGCCGAAAGGACGGTACGTGCCATGAATCCCTATCTCATCATCGCCGCGCTAGTGGCCGTCATAGGCGCAGGCTGGGGCGGTTTCGGCCTCGGCGTCGATCATCAGAAAGTGGCCGATGCCGACCGCGACAAGGCTGTGCATGAGGCTGGCGACCTGGCTGGAAAACAGGCGGCCAGAGCCATCAGCCAGATCCGCATTAACAACACCACCATCCAGCAGGAGATCCAGCATGAAACCCGCACTGAGCGCGTGTACCTTGATTGCCGCCACACTCCTGACGGGCTGCTCCTCGTCAATGCCGCCCTCACCGGAGCCGAGCGCCCTGGTGGTGGCCAGCTGCCCAAAGTTGACCCCGCTGGCCGATGACAGCTTTGCCGCCACCACCGAAAAGCTCGTCCAGGTCGCTGGCCAGTACCGTGAGTGCCGCGCGGCCGCCGGCGTCAAGGACTGACCTGGTCGACCACCTGCAGGCCTACCGTGCGCGTCTGCTCAAGGCGGGCCGCCTGCTGGAGGCGCGAGCCGTGGCGCACTGCATCGAGCTGATGCGCAGAAGTTGATTGCAGCTGTCACCAGCCCGGGTCTTGATCAGGGGCTCGGGACCTCATACCCCTCCGCCTTCGGGTGGAGGGGTTTTTTTCGTTTTCAAACTACTGGATATTGGACAGTGTCTAATATTCTGTCTAACAGCCAAGAAAAAAGCACCTAGCGCCTAAGCGCTAAGTGCTTGTTTTCATTCGGTTTTTATGGCTCCTCGACCTGGGCTCGAACCAGGGACCTACGGATTAACAGTCCGGCGCTCTACCGACTGAGCTATCGAGGAACAAGACTTAAATTATAGCGTTTTTTTTTGAGGCTTCGCAAGCACGTTTGAAAATTTTTGAGTTCATCAACGTGTGCGCAGTGTCTCCATCTGCAACTGGAGTTGGGCCGCTGCGGCTTCTGGATTGTCGGCACCGGTGATGGCGCGTACCACGGCCACGGAGCCCACGCCGCTGGAGATCACCAAGGGCATTTTTTCGCCATCGATGCCGCCAATGGCCACCAGCGGGTAGTCGCGCATCAGGCGGGCATAGGCATGCAGGCGACTGGCGCCTTGCGGTGCGGTGGCCATGCGCTTGAGTGTGGTGGGGAACACCGCCCCCATGGCGATGTAGCTCGGGCTGACACGGTCGGCGCGCAACATCTCGGCGTAGCCGTGGCTGGACAGCCCCAGGCGCAGGCCGGCGGTGCGGATGGCGGCAAGGTCGGCCACGTCCAGGTCTTCCTGGCCAAGATGCACGCCATAGGCGCCGGCTTCGATGGCGGCTTGCCAGTGGTCGTTGATGAACAGGAGGGCATCGGTGCCGCGCACCGCCTCTACCGCAGCCTGCACCTCTCGGCGGATGGCGCTGGTGTCATCGGACTTGAAACGCAACTGCACCGTCGGCACGCCGGCACGCGCCATGCGGCCGACCCAAGCGGCATCCGGCAGAACGGCATAAAGGCCGAGCGCTTTCGGGCAGGGCGGGAAGGCATCGCTGCGCGGCCAGGGGCGCATGCCGAAGTCGGCGGGCTCATCGGGCCAGGCTTGCGCGTCGAAACGGCTGGTGCGGCGGACCATGGCCTGCCATGCCAGACCGAGACATTCGGCGTCGATCTCGACAAAGCCGAGGCTCAGGCAGGCCTGCTTGGCGCTACGGTAGACCGGATCTTCATGCGTGTAGTGCAAGGCCGGCTCGCCTACGACAGGCAGGGCGAGGTGCTGGTGCGCAGCGACGATGGCCTGCGCTTCGGGTGTCAAAGGTGTCATATCAGTTTCTCCACTGCGCCGGGCGCGGCCTGCAACGCATGCCAGGATCGGATCGGACAACGCGACACGTCGTGCGCGCAGCCTGGGGGTGTTTCACTGGTTATGCCAGAAGGGCGTGCCGAGTACGGGCGTGCTCGGCTGGGCGGCATCCTGCTCGGCCATGGTGCCGGAGCGGTACGCATCACGCCCGGCCTGGGTGGCGGCGGCAAAGGCCCCCGCCATGACCACCGGTTCCTGCGCCAGCGCCACGGCGGTGTTGAGCAGCACGCCGTCGAAACCCCACTCCATCACCTGGCAGGCGTGCGAGGGGCGGCCCAGGCCGGCATCCACGATCATCGGCACGTCGAGCCGTTCGCGCAGCACGCGCATGGCGTAGGGGTTGACCGGGCCCTTGCCGGTGCCGATGGGCGCGGCCCAGGGCATGACGGCCTGACAGCCCACGTCCACCAGGCGCTGGCACAGCACCAGGTCCTCGGTGCAATAGGGCAGTACCTTGAAACCGTTCTTGATCAGCCAGCTCGCAGCCTCCACCAGGTTGAGCGTGTCGGGCTGCAGGGTGTAGTCGTCACCGATCAGCTCGAGCTTGACCCACGGCGTCTCGAACACCTCACGCGCCATTTGCGCCGTGGTGATGGCTTCCTGGATGCTGTGGCAGCCAGCGGTATTGGGCAGTACCGGCACGTTCAAGGCCTTCAGCAAGTCCCAGAAGCTGTTGCCACTTTCACCCGGGGTGGCCGTCTGCCGGCGTAGCGAAGCGGTCAACATGGCAGGCTTGGCCTGTTCGACGGCCGCTTTGAGCACGGCGGGCGAGGGGTAGCGCGAGGTGCCCAGCAGCAGGCGGCTGTGGAAGGTCTCGCCGTAAAGGACGAGCGGGTCTTGAATTGATTCGGTTTGCATTTCAGTGGTCCATGTCGTTTGCGATGGCATATGTGTGAGAGCACCCAACCGGGAAACGCCGTGGCATCGGCTTAGCCGGGCCACTGGCGTTGCCCCCTGCAAGGGGGGTGGCGAAGCGACACGCGGTGCGCGCAGCCTGGGGGTGTGCCATGTCAGCCGCCAGTGACGGGAAAGATGATGTCGATGCGGTCGCCAGGCTGGATCCGGTGCGCCACGTACTGCGTTCTGGGCACGAACTGCGTGTTGACGGCGGCCGCGAACGGCGGTTTGGCTTCGATCGCGGCAATGGCGTCAAGCAGCGTTGCACCGTCGGCGAGTTCGTGTTCGTTCTTGTTGATGAAAACTTTCATGGGTTCAGGATGGCACGGTTTCCATGTGCAGATGGAGCGATGCCGCCAGTGTAGTGCGCTGGTCGCGCACCAGTTCCAGCACCGAATCGAGCAGGGCCGGCGAAATCATGAAGCCATGGCGGTACATGCCGTTGATCTGCAGGGTGCGCGCGCCCAATCGGCGGATCGCGGGCAGGTTGTCCGGCAGGGTGGGCCGGCACTGGGTGGCGATTTCCAGGATACGCGCCTCGGCAAAGCCGCTGTGCACCGAATAGGCGGCGCTCAGCAGTTCCAGCGTGGAGCGCACGCTCGGCGGAGAGAGGTCTTCGCTTTCGATCTCGGTGGCGCCGATCACGAACACATGGTCCTGTTTCGGCGCAATGTACACGGCGTAGCGTGGGTGAACCAGCCGTGTCGGGCGGCTCAGTGAGACTTCTGGCGCATGGATGCGTGCCACTTCGCCACGGATGCCGCGCAGCTGGGGCCATTGGGCCTGGGCACCCAGGCCGCGGCAGTCGAACACCCAGTCGGGCTGGCCGGTGGTGCCGGGCTTGAAATCCTGCGGCGCGCGCGGGCTGTTCCAGTGCAATTCAACCTTTTGCGTCTGCAGCTCGTGCAGCAGGACCGCCAGCAGCTGGCGGCCGTCGATCTGGCCCTCGCCAGGCAGGTACAACCCTTGGGCGAAACGGTTGCCCAGGGACGGTTCGAGCCGCGACACGCCGGCCGTATCCAGGGATTGCATCTCCGGCAGGGTGGGCACTTTCGCATGGGCGGCCTGCAATTCGCGGGCGAAGCGCTGGGCCTCGGCTGCATCCTGCCGGTGCCACAGGATGAGCGTACCTTCGCGCTGGAAGTACACCGGCTGTGACAGCTCGGCCAGCAACTCAGGCCAGCGCTGGAGCGAGTAGCGTCCCATATCCACGACACTGGTTTCGGTGACGGCCGACTCGGCCAGGGGCGCAATCATGGCGGCCGCAATGCGCGCCGGCGAACCCAGCGCGTCGGCGCCGCCGGCTTCGTAAACGGTGACGGCATGGCCGGCGCGCGCGAGTTGCCAAGCCAGCAGGCGGCCCATCAGGCCGGCGCCGAGCACCACGGAGGAGGGACGAGAAAGACTCATTTCAGTGTTTCCAGAATGGTTGATGTGACCCAGCACGCATGACGTGACCCAAACCAGGAACGCCGTGGAACCGGCTTGGCCGGTCCACAGGCGTTGCCCCCTGCAAGGGGGATGGCGGAGCGACACGCAGTGCACGAAGCCTGGGGGTGTTCAGTTTGGCCTGATAATTTTCGTCATGACGAAAACGACTTTGACTGGAAGCGAAAAACATTACCCGCGCGTGCTGTCCATCGCGGGCTCCGACAGCGGCGGTGGCGCCGGCATCCAGGCCGACCTGAAGACCTTCAGTGCCTTGGGCTGCTACGGCATGACGGCGATCACCGCCATTACGGCGCAAAACACGCAGGGCGTGCGCGCCATCCACGGCGTGCCGCCCGACATCCTGCAGGCGCAGATCGAAGCCGTGGTGGAAGACATCGGTGTCGACGCAGTGAAGATCGGCATGCTGCACGCGCCCGAGGTGGTGCGGGTGGTGGCGCAGGCCATCCGCCGTTTCGGACTCAAGCAGGTGGTGCTCGACCCGGTGATGGTGGCGACCAGTGGTGACCGCCTGATTGCGGCGGAAACTGTGCAGGTGCTGGTGCAGGAGCTGTTCCCGCTGGCGACCGTCATCACGCCCAACCTGGACGAGGCCGAGCTGCTGCTGGGCCATCCAATTGCGGGCATCGATGCGCTGGAACCGGCAGCACGCGAGCTGCAGGCCTTGGGCGCGTCCAGCGTGCTGCTCAAGGGCGGGCACTTGCCGGGAAATGAGGTGGTCGATGTGCTGCTGCAGCCGGGTCAACCGGCGCAGCGCCTGGCCTCGCAACGCATTGAGAGCCGCAATGTGCATGGCACCGGCTGCACGCTGTCGTCGGCCATTGCCGCCCATCTGGCACTGGGTCTGGATCTGGCTGCCGCTGTGGCCCAGGCACGCGCCTACATTCTGCAGGCGATCGCTGCCGGCGCCGACGTGCGCACCGGCCACGGTCACGGCCCGCTCAATCACGGTCACGCGCCGATGGCGATGCAGATCCTGTCTGCGCCCCGATGACTTGCACACATGCGTCATTGCATTCGTTTCACAGGCGGGGACGGCTGGCGGCGGGGCAGCGGTTCATCCAGATCGATGACCTGCCCGTTGGGCCTGCTTCCCTGCGCGAGGATTACCTCAGTCAGGTTCAAAGGGACTGTCTCAGTCGCCGCCTGAATAGCCAGACAGCAACACCCCTAGCGAATGTGCTCGATGAGCACATGGGCGAATTTTAGCGCCCGGGGGCCAAAGAAAAAGCCCGCCGAATGGCGGGCTTGGTCTGATTTGGCGTTTTATTGACCGGGGTCAGTCCATGGCCCCCACGCTCGACACTGCCGTGCTCTCGCTGCCCCCCGAGGGGGCATTCGTCGCCTTGGGAGCGGCCCGGCAGCGACTCAGTCGAACACCGGGGTTTCCACGCCCAGCACCTTGTGCAGCTTGGGGCTGGTGGTGGTGTACTGCAGGTGGACCTTCTTCTCCGGGAAGATGAAGGGCATGGCGCCGAAGGCGGCCAAGGCGCACTCGTGGAAGCCCGAGAGGATGAGCTTCTTCTTGCCCGGGTAGGTGTTGATGTCGCCCACGGCGAAGATGCCGGGCACGCTGGTGGAGAACTTTTCGGTGTCCACCACCAGCTGCTTGCGCTCGATGGCCAGACCCCAGTCGGCGATCGGGCCCAGCTTCGGGCTCAGGCCGAAGAACACCAGCAGAACGTCCATGGGCACCACGCGGGTGACACCGTCGCCGCCGGTGACCTTCACCGCGCTGAGCTTGCCGTCCTTCTCTTCAAAGCCGGTGACTTGGCCGACGATGAACTGCATCTCGTAGGCGTCGCACAGTTCCTTCATCTTGGCCACGCTGGCCGGTGCCGCCTTGAAGCCGTCGCGGCGGTGCAGCAGGATCACGCTCTCGGCCTTGTTCTGGCCTTCAGCGGTGAAGTTCAGCGTCCAGTCGAGCGCCGAGTCGCCGCCACCGATGATCATCAGGTTCTTGCCGGCGAAGTCGGCCGGATTTTTGACACGGTAGAACAGCTGCGAGCCTTCGAACTTGTCCAGGCCTTCGACCTTCAGCGTGCGCGGCTGGAAAGCACCCACGCCGGCGGCGATGAAGATGGTTTTGGTCAGGAACTGGGTGCCCCTGGAGGTCTCGACGAAGAAGCGGCCATCGTCCTGCTTCTGCACCACGGTCACTTCCTGCCCAAGGTGGAACGTCGCGCCGAAAGGCTCGATCTGCTTGAGCAGGGAGTCCGTGAGCTCCTTGCCGGTGCACACCGGCACGGCCGGAATGTCGTAGATCGGCTTGTCGGGATAGAGCTCCATGGGCTGGCCGCCGGGGTAGGCGAGCGAGTCGATCACATGGGCCTTGATCTCGAGCAGGCCGAGTTCGAACACCTGGAACAGGCCAACAGGGCCGGCACCGACGATGACGGCATCGGTTTCAATGGGGCCTTCGTGGGCCTGGGCGGTTTTGATCACTTCTTGACTGAGTTTCGGTTCCATGGGCTTAGCGCAGCAGCTCGTTGAGCTTGCCGGTCTTGTCTTTCCACTCCTCCGCATCGGGGAGGGCGGCTTTACGTTTGGTGATGCTCTTCCAGGTCGGCAGCTTGGCCAGTTCGGCATTGAGCTGGGTCATGTGCTGCTGGTCGGACGGCACGTCTTCCTCGGCGTAGATGGCGTTGACCGGGCATTCGGGAATGCAGACGGCGCAGTCGATGCACTCGTCGGGGTCGATGGTCAGGAAATTCGGACCTTCGCGGAAGCAGTCGACGGGGCAAACATCAACGCAATCGGTGTATTTGCAGCGGATGCAGGATTCGGTGACGACGTGAGTCATGCTGTAGTTCTGGAGAGATTGAGTAGAAACCCTTGATTTTATTGGGTTTTGAGAAGCCTTGCGATTGTCGTCCTTGTCGGGGGCAGGGTTGTTGAGATAAGTCAATGCACGAGGAGGGCTCCGGAGGTCTTGTGGGTGGCCGTATCGACCAGGATCAGCGAGCCCAAAACGCGTGAACGGGCGAAGGGCAAGGCGGCAATCGGCTCCTGCAGCGCCAGTTCGATATGGCCGATGGCATTGGGTTCCAGCTGGCTGGCATCCTCCTCGGCCAGGGTGTTGATGTCCAGGCGGTGCACGATGCGCTTGACCTTGGCCTTGACCCAGCGGTGGCCATGCAGGGCCCAGTAGACGCGGCCGGCCACCAGCGCTTCGTCGTCGAGCCAGGCTACGGTGGCCAGCAGCTCGCGGCTGGGCGTCAGGCTGGCACCGCCGGCTTGGTCATCGGTTTCGGCCAACAGCCAGTCACCACGCGACACGTCCACCTCGCGGTCGAGCACGATGCCGGCGCTGTGGCCGGCTGCCACGGTGCCGGGCTGGCGCACATGGTCCAGCACCTGGGCCACGGTGGCGCTTTGTCCGCTGGGGAAAACGCGTACCGTATCGCCGGCCTGCACGCCACCAGCGGCTACGCGGCCCCAGAACACGCGCCGGCCCTGGCTGGTGTCGCTGGAGGAGGAGAATTTCTCCACCCACTGCACCGGGAACGCCAGCGGCAGGTTGGTGTCGGCCGTGGTCACGGGGAGTTGCTCCAGAATGTCCAGCAGCGTCGGGCCGCTGTAGCCGCACCAGTTGGCTTGCGTCGCTGCGTCGACCACATTCCAGCCCTTGAGGGCCGAAACCGGCACGGTGGCCGTCACGCTCAGGCCGGCACTTTCGGCGAAGGCCAGCAAGGCGCTGCGGATGTGGGCAAAGGCCAGGGCCGCATCGGCCACGGCATCGAGCTTGTTGACGGCAAAGACGATGGACGGCACGCGCAGCAGTTTCAGCAGCAGCGAATGGCGCCGGGTCTGCGGCAGCAGGTCCAGACTGGCATTGGCCCAGTCCAGCTTGGTGGCATCTACCAGCACCACAGCGGCGTCGGCGCTCGATGCCGCCGTCACCATGTTGCGGGTGTACTGCTCGTGGCCGGGGGCGTCACCGATGATGAACTTGCGGTTCTCGGTGCTGAAGTAGCGGTAGGCCACGTCGATGGTGATGCCCTGCTCGCGCTCGGCGGAGAGGCCGTCGGTCAGCAGGGCCAGGTCGGTCTCGCCCTGGCGCTGCACACCGGCCAGGTGGTCCTGCAGCACGGCCCGGGTGTCCACCAGCAGGCGGCCGATCAAGGTGCTCTTGCCGTCGTCAACCGAGCCGCAGGTGATGAACTTCAGCGCGGATTGGGTGTCGATTTGGCCCTTGGCCCTTGTCAATTGGGCGCCATCAGCTATGGTTTTAGTAGCGTTTTTCATGTCAAAAATCATTCCAAAGTAACGTGCCTTCAACCCGGGGACACCGCAGAACCGGCTTCGCCGGGCTGCTGGTGTCGCCCCCTGCAAGGGGGGAGGCGGCCACACGAAGTGGGCAAGCCTGGGGGTGAGCTAGAAATACCCGTCTTTCTTGCGTTTCTCCATCGAGGCATCCGAGGTCTTGTCGTCCATGCGCGTGGCGCCGCGTTCGCTCACCTCGGCTCCCAGGGTCTCGATCACGATGTCGCCGGCGGTGGCCGCCAGGCTCGGCACCGGGCAGGTGCAGGTGATGTCTCCCACGGTGCGAAAACGCACGTCACGCACCACCACCTCTTCGCCGTCGCGCGGCGGCGTGATCTCGGTCACCGGCACCAGCAGGCCACGGCGTTCCACCACCTCGCGCGGGTGGGTGTAGTAGATCGAGGGCAGGGCAATCTGCTCGCGCTCGATGTACTGCCAGACGTCGAGTTCGGTCCAGTTGGAGATCGGGAACACGCGGAAATGTTCGCCCGGGGCCAGCCGCGTGTTGAACAGCGTCCACAGCTCAGGGCGCTGGGCTTTCGGGTTCCACTGGCCGAAGCTGTCGCGGTGGCTGAAGATGCGTTCCTTGGCACGCGCCTTTTCCTCGTCGCGCCGGGCGCCGCCGATCAGGGCGTCGAAGCGGAACTCCTCGATCGCCTCCAGCAGCGTGACCGACTGGTGCACATTGCGGCTCTCGCCCGGGTGGGCCAGGCGCACGGTGCCTCGTGCCATCGAGTCTTCGACGCTGCGCACGATCAACTCGGCCTGCAGTTCCTGGGCGCGCTGGTCGCGAAAGGCCGTCACTTCGGGGAAGTTGTGGCCGGTGTCGATCATCAGCAGCGGGTAGGGAATGCGGCCGGCGCCAAAGGCCTTTTCGGCGCACTTGAGCAGCACCAGCGAGTCCTTGCCACCCGAGAACAGCAGGGTCGGGCGCTCGAAGGCGGCCGCCACCTCGCGCAGGATGAAAATGGTTTCCTCTTCCAGCGCATTCAGATGCGCGTTGCTCAGGTGGTGCACAGGCGTGTCCAGTAGTTCGTGTTGTGTGCGAGCGTTCATGGCAGGGTCTTCTTCAGTTTTTCAGTGGGCCAGATGCAAGCCACACTCGCGTTGGTCTTCGCCTTTGGTCGGGTCCACGTAGTCGAAGTTGTTGGGCAAGCCGTGGAGCTCGCAGTACTGGTACAGGTCCTTGGACGACCAGTGCAGCAGCGGGGCGACCTTGATCAGGCCGTCGGGGTTGATGCTTACGGGGTCCATCTGGGCACGCACGGCGCTGTCCGTGGCACGCAGCGCCGTAAACCAGACCCTCGGGGCGGTCTCGCGCAGCGCGCGGGCGAACGGCTCCAGCTTCACTTCCTCGGTAAAGGCCGCGTGGCGCGGATCGTCGAGCGCCGGCACCGGGCCGTCCACCGCCTCGCGGTGCGCGCGCGAACGCAGTGGCAAGTAGATGCGCAGGTTCAGCCCGAGTTGACGGGTCACTTCATCTGCATAGCGGTAGGTGGCTTCGGTGTTGTAGCCGTTGTCCATCCAGATCACCGGCACATCCGGTTGCACGCGCGTGATCAGGTGCAGGATCACCGCCTCGAAGGGGCGGAAATTGGTGGTGACGATAGCCTTCTGGCCCAGGCCGAGCGCCCACTTCACCAGGGCGGTGGCGTCACGGCCATGCTGGGCGTTGATGTGCGCGAGATCGAGGGTGCTGATGGCATTCATCTCAGGCCGCCTTCTGGAAATGGGGTTTCACCTGCACCGCGTCGCCCTGGTAGTAGGCCGGGTAGCGCGCCAGTTGACGCTCGGCGATGGCCAGGTCCTGGTCGGCGCGCAGCACGGCCACCGTGAAGCCGCTGCGGGCCATCTGCTGCAGCTGGTCGGCCAGCACGTCGCCGGTGGCACGGATCTCGCCCGCGAAACCGAGGCGGCGGCGCAGCAGGAAGGCCTGGCTGAAGGCGCGGCCGTCGGTGAACTTGGGGAAGTGCAGGTCGATGCGGTCAACCTCGGCCAGCGAGACGGCGCGCGGATCGGCATCGTTCGCGAGTTCTATCACATTCTGGCCTTCTGACGCCGTCGAATGGTTGTGAGCAGCTATCAATTTCATAGTATTCATTCCTTCAGGCGGCCTGCGCATGGGCTTGCGTGCGACGCTCGATGTCATGGCGCACCTGGTTGGCGGCCTGCTTGAACGGCTCGGCGCCGATGCGGCGCAGCGTCTCGATGAAACGCTCACCCGTGGTGCGCTGCTCACGGTAGGTTTCCAGCACGGCCTCGATCACGTCCGGCACTTCGGCGCTGGAGAACGACGGGCCGACCACCTTGCCAGCGCCGGCCGGGCCGGACAGCGTGGTGCCGTCGGAGCCGCCCAGCGTGACCTGGTACCACTCCTTGCCGTCTTTGTCGACGCCCAGGATGCCGATATGGCCGCTGTGGTGGTGGCCGCAGGAGTTCATGCAGCCGCTGATGTGCAGGTCGATCTCGCCCAGGTCGTGCAGTTCGTCCAGGTCCTGGTAGCGCTCGGTGATGGCGGCGGCCACCGGAATGGAGCGCGCATTGGCCAGATCGCAGAAGTCGCCGCCGGGGCAGGCGATCATGTCGGTCAGCAGGCCGATGTTGGGCTTGGTCAGGCCAAGGCGGCGCGCCTCGCGCCAGAGCTCGGGCAACTGGTCGCAGCGCACCCAGGGCAACACCAGGTTCTGGCTGTGCGTGACGCGCACTTCGCCGGCGCTGAAACGCTCGCTGAGTTCGGCCACGGCGTCGAGCTGGTCGGCGGTGGCATCGCCCGGTGCCTGGCCCAGGCGCTTGAAGGAGAGCGTGACGGCGCGCAGGTCAGGGTTCTTGTGCGCGGCCACGTTCTGGTGCAGCCAGCGGCCGAATTCCACGTCGTCCTCGGCCGCGGCGCGCAGGATATGGGCGATCTTGGCATCGGCGCTTTTGCGGTCGCAGTTCAGGGCCGGCGGTACGAACGAGGCGCTGACGCGCTCGAACTCGGCGGCGGTGATGGTGTGCGGCGCGCCGTCCTTCTCAACGATCTCGCGGTACTCGGTTTCCACCTCGTCGATATAGCGCTGGCCTTCGGCCTTCACCAGGATCTTGATGCGCGCCTTGTAGGCGTTGTCGCGCCGGCCCCAGCGGTTGTAGACCCGCACCACCGCTTCCAGGTAGTTGAGGATCTGGTCGCAGGGCAGGAATTCGCGGATG
This sequence comes from Curvibacter sp., assembly GCA_031426755.1. Taxonomy (GTDB): domain Bacteria; phylum Pseudomonadota; class Gammaproteobacteria; order Burkholderiales; family Burkholderiaceae_C; genus Hylemonella. Next base: position 65,277 of record JASJPI010000011.1, on the reverse strand, counting down.
GTGCTGGCAATCACCGGCGTGCGGCCCATGCCGCCGCCGACCAGCACCTTGAAGCCCAGGGTCCCCGTTTCGTTGCGCACCAGCTGCAGGCCGACGTCGTGCCAACCAATGGCAGCGCGGTCTTCCCGGGCGCCGGTGATGGCGATCTTGAACTTGCGCGGCAGGAAGGCGAACTCCGGGTGCAGCGTGCTCCACTGGCGCAGGATTTCGGCAAAGGGGCGCGGGTCGGCCACCTCGTCCACGGCAATGCCGGCCAGCTCGTCGGTGGTGATGTTGCGGATGCAGTTGCCGCTGGTCTGGATGCCGTGCATGCCCACGCTGGCCAGCAGGTCCATCACGTCGGCGCTCTTGTCGAGGGGAATCCAGTTGTACTGCACGTTCTGGCGCGTGGTGAAGTGGGCGTAGCCGGTGGTTAGGCGGCTGCCGATGGCGCGGCCGTCGCGCAGCTGGATATCACCCAGCCGGTTCTGCGCTGCCACCGCACCCTGGAACAGTTCGGAGGTCGGCTGGTCGTACTCGCGCGCAATGCGGGCCAGCACGCGCACCTGGGCGCTGGAGAGCTCGCCATAAGGCACGGCCACGCGCAGCATCGGCGCATGGCGCTGGATGTACCAGCCGTTTTGCAGCCGCAGCGGCTTGAAGTCGTCGCCGCTCAACTGGCCGGACAGATGGCGTTCGAGCTGGTCGCGGTATTGCGCCGCGCGCGTGTGCACGAACTGGCGGTCGAATTCGGTGTACTGGTACATGGCGAGAAAACTTAGATGGAGGAACGCGTGTCTTTACGGGGAACGCCGTGGAACCGGCTTTGCCGGGCCACTGGCGTTGCCCCCTTGAGGGGGGTGGCGGAGTGACACGTAGTGCACGTAGCCTGGGGGTGTTTCTTCATATGGCGATCAATTTCAGGCCGGCCCAGGCCAGCAGGACGGAAAGGGCAGAGCGGATGACGCGCTCGTTGATGCGGTGCATCAGATGCGAGCCGAGCCAGATGCCGGGCAGCGAGCCGGCCAGCAGCTTGGCGAGCAGGGGCCAGTCGACCGAACCGAGCGAGGCGTGACCGAGACCGGCCACCAGCGTCAGCGGCACGGCGTAGGCAATGTCGGCGGCCACGATGCGCGGCAGCGGCAGCAGCGGGTAGACGATCAGCAGCACGCTCACACCGATGGCGCCGGCGCCGACTGAGGTCAGTGTGACCAATGTGCCCACCACGGCGCCCAGCAGCAGCGGCAGGCTCCAATGGCGCGGCGTGGCGGCGCGCGCTTCCTGGCCTTTGGCCAGTGTGGCCGGCAGCGCCTTGCCGCGCACCGCCTTGTAGAAGGTGGCGGCGGCCGTCAGCAGCAGGGCGGCGCCCAGGGTGCTGGTCATCAGGCTTTGCACGGCCGGATTGGTCGGACCGATGTGGTGCAGGATGAACAGGGTGATCAGGGCGGCCGGAATGCTGCCGGCGGATAGATTGAGGACGATGCGCCAGTCGATCACACGGGCGCGGGCCAGGCGCACGGTGCCGCCCAGCTTGGTGAAAGCGGCGAACAGCAGGTCGGTACCGACTGCCAGATAGGGCTTGACGCCGAAGAAGAAGATCAGGATCGGTGTCATGAGCGAGCCGCCGCCCACGCCGGTGAGGCCAACGACCAGACCGACAAAAAAGCCCGCAAAAACAAATGCCACGTCATGCATGGACGCGACTTTATGTGGGACCCCTCGGATTCCAAACTACATTTTTCTTGTAGCTATATGCAAATTGGGAATATGGGGCGACTCAGGCCGCAGCAGGCAGCCAATTTCCCATCAGCGTGGCTTCGAACAGCGCCAGACAAGCCGGCGCATCGACCTGCAGGCCGACCCGGATGCGCGGGATGCGTTCCTCCCAGCCGGGTTGCGGGTAGGGGACGTGCTCACGCCGGTCCATGATGGTCTGGCCCTCGGCCACGCCTTCGGTCGCTACGCGCACGCGCCCCATTTCCGTGCTGAACAGTTCGGGGCGCAGCAGGTACATCAGGGCCAGCACGTCAGGCGCCTGGCAGGTTTGGCCATCCGCCAGTTCCGGCTCCAGCCTGGCGTGATAGCCGGCATGGAAGCGCGCCGCATGCAGCAGCGTGTCGGTGGCCGGGTGCCGGTGCTGCCCGGCAAGGCGTTCGAACAGCGCCAGCGGCAAGGACGTGCGTTGCGTCACGTCCAGGCCGAGCATCGTGAGCTCGAAGCCGGAGGTGAAGACCTGGTCGGCCGCATGCGGGTCGTGCCAGGCATTGGATTCGGCCACCGGCGAGACATTGCCCGGTGCGGCGATGCTGCCGCCGATCACGATCACCTGCTTCAGCAGCTCGGGCAACCTGGGCTCCAGCCGCAGCGCCTGACTCAGATTGCCCAAGGGGCCGAGGGCCAGCAGCGTGACTTCGCCCGGGTGGGCATGGGCCATGGCAACGATGAAGCGCGCGGCGGAGCGCTCGTCCGGCGCATAGGTGTCACGCCGGCGCTCGGGCAGGTTGCCCAGACCGTCGGCGCCGTGAATGTCGGGATCGGGCAGCACCGGTATCCTGCGCGTGGGGGTGTTGATGCCCTCGCACACCGGGATGCGCCAGCCTGCCAGCGAACACAGGTAGATGGCATTGCGCGCCGCCTGCGCGGCGGATACGTTGCCGAACGTGGCGGTGATGCCCAGCAACTCAATTTCCGGCTGCGCCAGCGCGAAATACAGCGCCATGGCGTCGTCGATACCGGGGTCGCAGTCGAGGATGATTTTGTGACGCTGGTTCATGAGTCTTTCATTCTTCCGGGTGCCGCGAAGAGGCGTCTGTCAGCTTGGAACAACATCGAATTCGCTATGAAATATATAGCTGTCAGCGCTTGATCGGCAAGGGGCCAATGCCATTTTGACTATAAATCTTCCTCTGCCATGGTGGGTTGGCGCCGCGCATGGAGAAAGCGCGCCAGACTGGCCTCCACCGGCCAGGGCTCGGCACCCAGGCGGGCTGCCAGCAGTTCAGCGCACAGCAGCGAGAAGCTCAAGCCGCGCGAGCCCATGGCGGCACTGATCCACAGCGATGGCCGAGGGCCATCTTCCAGCGGGCCGACCAGCGGCAGCCGGTCGGCGCTGACGCAGCGCGTGCCGCCCCAACCGTGCGCGGCGCCGGGCTCGAAGGCCGGCGCCAGTGCGCGTGCTGCCGCCGGCAACAGGGTGCGCAGCTTCTCCAGATTGCTGCAGTGGTGTTCAGCCCCGGTGGCGGGGGGCTGGTGCATGGCCTCGTAGGTGGCGCCGGCATACCAGGCCAGTCCGGCCTCGGTCGGTACGGCCGGAATCAGGCCGCCATGACCATTCACCGGGAACGGCGGCAGAGCCGCTTCATCTCCAGGCTGGCGCAGACCCGCGGAGAGCACACCGCGCATCTCATGCACGGGCGGCAGTGGCTTGAATTGCGGTGCGTCGACCCGCAGGCTGTCCAGCAGACGCGGGGCATCGCTTGCATTGGCCAGCACCACCTGGTCGGCCGTGCCGAGCGTGCGGCCGTCACGGTCGAGCAAGTGCCATGTCGTGTCGGATGGCGCGCTGGCTTTGCGCAGGGCGGCTACTTTGGCATCGCCACAGAACTGCACACCCGGCCGGGCCAGCCAGGCCTGCACCAGGCGCGCCGGCTTGATCCAGGCGGCTTGCGCATGCCAGAGTGCGGGCACGACGGCGGTGCCTTCGTGCCAAGGGGCTGCATCAAAGGGTGGGGCCGGGCGCGAGATATCGCGTCCCTCGGCGGGCCAGTGTTCCGGCAGGCCGGCGCGGCCATCGAGGCGCTGCTCCAGCACGCCGCTGGGCGCCCAGTCCTGCCCTTCGGGCAACACCCGCTGCGCTTCCTGCAGCATCAGCCGCACACCGGCGCGTGACAGGCGCGAACGCGGGCTGTCGTCGCTGGAGACGTGCGGTACCACCAGGCCGGCCGGCAGACCGGAGGCGCCAGAAGCCGGCACCGGTGCGGCATCAAACACCTGGACCTGCCAGCCGCGCCGCGCCAGGTCGGCGGCGATGCTGGCGCCCGCCAGTCCCGCACCGATGACGGCACAGGTGGTTGGTGCGGCGGCCTCGGTACGCAGTGTCTCGCGGTTGGTCTTGAGCTCCCAGCGCGGCGCGAATTGCACGCGTTCACCTTGGACATCGAAGCCGGTTTGGCCCAGCAACTCGGTCAGGGCCGGGCTTGGCGCTTCGCAGGCCAGTGCCGTGCCGCGCCGGCAACAGCGCGCCAGGGCCTTGGCGCTCCAGCGGTCCCACGGGGCGGTGCTGTCGAGCAGAATCGTGTCCGCCTGGAACTGTTGTTCGCGCAGCAGCGGCTGCAACTCGCCCACGCACAGGGTCAGGGCCAGTTGCCCCTGTGCCAGCAGCAGGCGGTGAAAGCCCGGCAACAGGCCGCGCCATTGGCCGGCCAGTTCCTGGGCGAGGGGCTGCAGTTCGGGCGAAGACGCGGCGGCCTGCAGCAGGGATGCAGCGGGCGGTTGCGCGCTGAGTGCGACAACGTGCAGCACGCGCGGCCGCTGCGCATCGGCCTGCCACGTCTGCCAGGTAGTGAGGAAGCGCGCGAGGTCGAAATGGGTGTCGAGAATGCGCCAGACGGGCTGCGAGGCCCAGGCCTGCGGCAGGCCAGCACGGCACAGCAGGGACCGGGCGGCTCCGTAGGCCTGTTCTGTCACGGGAGCCGGTACGGGCAATGAAGGGAAAAGCCCAGGGCGCTCAGGCGCTCGGCGGCACGTAACCCTGGGCGGCGTCGGCGCCGGAGCCGAAGAAGTGGTTCTCCATCTGTCGCGCCAGGTACTGGCGGGCACGGGCATCGGCCAGGTTCAGGCGGTTCTCGTTGACCAGCATGGTCTGGTGCTTGAGCCAGTCTGCCCACGCCTCTTTGCTCACGCTTTCCCAGATGCGCTTGCCCAGTTCGCCGGGGTAGGGCGGGAAATCCAGGCCTTCAGCCTCTTTACCCAGCTTGATGCAGTTCACCATGCGTGCCATATGCAGCCTCTTTCAAGTTCTCAGATGTTTAGGAAATAAGTTACTGAAATCTTATTCGTTCCAGTTTTGAGCATGTTTCAACAGAATCCATTTCATCGCGATTCATTCATCGATCTGAAAAGGAAACAACATGACGCAACGCCGCAACTTTATCAAGCTTTCAGTGGCCTTCGCGCTGGCAGGGGCAGCCCTGGCCAGCCAGGCCCAGCCGGCGCAGACCCTGCTCAACGTGTCCTACGACCCGACGCGCGAGCTCTATGTCGAATACAACGCCGCCTTCACCCGGCACTGGAAGGCCAAGACCGGCCAGGACGTGACCATCAAGCAGTCGCATGGCGGCTCGGGCAAGCAGGCGCGTGCAGTGATCGACGGCCTGGACGCCGACGTGGTGACGCTGGCGCTGGCCGGCGATGTGGACGCCCTGTACAAGAACGGCGGCTGGATTCCGAAGGACTGGCAAAAGCGCCTGCCGCTGAATTCCTCGCCCTACACCTCGACCATCGTGCTGGTGGTGCGCCAGGGCAATCCCAAGGGTATCAAGGATTGGGATGATCTGATCAAGCCGGGGGTGAGCGTGATCACGCCGAACCCCAAGACCTCGGGCGGCGCGCGCTGGAACTACCTGGCGGCTTATGAGTTTGCCAAGCGCAAGTACGGCGGCAAGACAGATGGTGACAGCAAGGCCAAGGAGTTCATAACCAAGCTGTATGCCAACGTGCCGGTGCTCGACACCGGCGCGCGCGGTTCCTCCGTGACTTTTGCACAGCGCAACCAGGGCGATGTGTTCATCTCCTGGGAGAACGAGGCCTATCTGCTGGAGAAGGAATTCGGCAGCAAGGTGGACTTCATCTACCCGTCCCTGAGCATCCTGGCCGAACCGCCGGTGACCGTGGTGGACAAGAACGTGGACCGCAAGGGCACGCGCCAACTGGCCGAGGCCTATCTGCAGTTCCTCTACACCGAGGAAGCGCAGGACATCATCGGCCGGAACTTCTACCGCCCGACCTCGGCCAAGGCGCAGGCCAAGTACGCCAAGCAGTTGCCCAAGCTCAAGCTGTTCACCATCGACGAGGCCTTTGGCGGCTGGGACAAGGCGGGCAAGGATCACTTCGCCGATGGCGGTGTGTTCGATCAGATCTACAGCCGCAAGTGATGTATGCGTCTGCGGAATAAGCAAACAAGTATTTATTCGTTTGGTTTTGTGCGCTCGTTCCCCACAATGACTTGCAGCAACACAGATCAAAGAAGTACCCATGGCAAACCACCTGCGCATCCTCATCGTCCCCGGCTGGCGCGACTCCGGCCCGGGCCACTGGCAAAGCCTGTGGGCCGAGCGCTATGCCCGCACGGTGCGGGTCTACCAGGACAACTGGCTGACGCCTACGCGGGCCGCCTGGGTCGACACCATCAGCCGCACCATCGAGACCCAGCCGGGGCCGGTGGTGGTGGTGGCACACAGCCTGGGCTGCATTGCCGTCACGCATCTGCCGCCCGAAGCCGCATCACGCATCCAGGGCGCCCTGCTGGTGGCACCGGCCGACCCGGAGCGCCGGGCCGTGCTGGCCGATTTCGCGCCGGCGCCGTGCCAGAAGCTGCCGTACCGCAGCATTCTGGTGGCCAGCAGCAACGACCCGTTCTGCCCGATCCGTCTGTCGGGTGCCTACGCGCGCAACTGGGGCAGCGAGTTCGTGCGCGTGCCGGATGCCGGCCACATCAACGTCGACTCCGGCCACGGCGAATGGCCGTTGGGTGTGGCGCTGCTGCAGTCGCTGATGGGCGAGGGCGGGCTGACCACCGTGGCCAATGCTGCATCTCTGCCTGAGTCGAGGGCGTCTCTTCACACCGTCTAGTCCCGCGCTTAGTCACGTTGGTTATTAACTAAGCACAAAACAATAGTTTGGGTTCGGCGGCTCGCTCCGGACAATACCTACCTACGCCGCAACAACCGGTTTCACGCACCATGAAATTCAAGCAAATAACCACTCTTTCCCTTGCTGCTGTTGCGCTGACAGCTAGCAATTTTGCAGCATCGCAGACGCTGCTGAACGCTTCCTACGACGTGGCGCGCGAGTTCTACAAGGACTACAACACCGCCTTCACGGCCCACTACAAGAAGACCAGCGGCAAGGACGTCAAGGTCGACCAGGCCCACGGCGGCTCCAGCGCCCAGGCGCGCGCCGTGGCCGACGGCCTGGACGCCGATGTGGTGACCATGAACACCACCACCGACATCGAGTTCCTGGCCAGCAAGGGCCTGGTGGTAGCCGACTGGGCCAAGCGCTTCCCCAACAATGCCTCGCCCACCACGTCCACCATGCTGTTCCTGGTGCGCCAGGGCAACCCGAAAGCTATCCGCGACTGGGACGACCTGGTCAAGCCCGGCGTGCAGGTGATCGTGGTCAACCCCAAGACCGGCGGCAACGGCCGCATGGCCTATCTGGCGGCCTGGGGTTCGGTGCGCAAGAAGGGTGGTACCGATGCGCAGGCCGCCGAGTTCGTGGGCAAGCTGTTCAAGAACGTGCCGGTGCTGGCCAAGGGTGGGCGCGACGCCACCACCATCTTCCTGCAGCGCAACATCGGCGACGTGCTGATCACCTTCGAGTCCGAAGTGGTGTCGGTGGACCGCGAGTTCAGTGCCGGCAAGGTCGATGCCATTCACCCGTCCAGCAGCCTCGTGACCGAGAACCCGGTGGCGGTGGTCGAGCGCACGGTGGCCAAGAAGGGCACCGCGGCACTGGCCAAAGCCTACCTGGACTACCTCTATTCGGACGAAGCGCAGGAAATCGCCGCCAGGCACGCGCTGCGTCCGCGCAACCCGGCCATCCTGAAGAAATACGCCGGCACCTTCAAGCCGATCCAGTTCTTCACGGTGCAGGACTACTTTGGCAGCCTGGGTGATGCGCAGAAAGTGCACTTCAACGACGGCGGCCAGTTCGACAAGCTCTATACGGTGAAGTGACGCCATGACGCTTGCCTTCGCTCCCGCGGCCGCCCTGGTTTCGCCCGACGCGCGCCAGCGCCCGACCCGGCGCAGCCCGAAACGCGTGCTGCCCGGCTTCAAGCTGACGCTGGGCTACACCGTGCTGTACCTGAGCCTGATCGTGCTCATCCCCTTGTCGGCGCTGTTCTTCAAGACCTTCACGCTGTCCTTCGAGCAGTTCTGGGCCGCGGTCAGTTCGCCGCGTGTGCTGGCGTCCTACCGCTTGACGTTCGGCGCCTCCTTCCTGGCAGCGCTGGTCAATGTGGTGGCCGGCCTGCTGGTGGCCTGGGTGCTGGTGCGTTATTCCTTTCCGGGCAAAAAGATCGTCGATGCGCTGGTGGACCTGCCGTTCGCGCTGCCCACTGCCGTGGCCGGCATTTCCTTGACGGCCTTGCTCGCCGGCAACGGCTGGGTCGGTCAGTACCTGGAGCCGCACGGCATCCAGCTGGCATTCAAGCCGGCCGGCGTGGTGATTGCGCTCATCTTCATCGGCCTACCGTTCGTGGTGCGCACGGTGCAGCCGGTGCTGGAAGACGCCGAGAAGGAACTGGAGGAGGCCGCCACCTGCCTCGGTGCCACGCGCTGGCAGACCTTCACCCGGGTGATCTTTCCGTCCATCGCGCCGGCCTTGCTGACCGGTTTTGCCATGGCCTTTGCGCGCGCCATCGGCGAGTACGGCTCGGTGATTTTCATCGCCGGCAACATGCCCATGGTGTCGGAGATCACCCCCCTCATCATCATCGGCAAGCTGGAGCAGTACGACTACGCCGGCGCCACCGCCGTGGCCCTGGTGATGCTGGTCTTTTCCTTTGTCCTGCTATTACTGATCAACGCTTTGCAAGCCTGGCAGCGCAAACGCTCGGGAGCTCCGGCATGAGTCAACAAAGCAAACGGACGGCCAGGGCCGGTACCACCGAGCCGGGCTGGGTGCGCTGGACGCTCATCGGTCTCGCTTTGGGCTTCATGCTGTTGTTCCTGGTGCTGCCGCTGGCGGCCGTGTTCACCGAGGCGCTGCGCAAGGGCTGGGACGCCTACTGGGAGGCGCTGAAGGAGCCCGATGCCTGGGCCGCCATCCGCCTGACGGTGATCACCGCCGCCATCGCCGTTCCGCTGAACCTGGTGTTTGGCGTGGCCGCGGCCTGGGCCATTGCCAAGTACGAGTTCCGCGGCAAGGCTTTCCTCACCACACTGGTCGATCTGCCGTTCTCGGTCTCGCCCGTGGTGTCGGGCCTGATCTATGTGCTGATTTTCGGCGCCCAGGGCTGGTTCGGCCCCTGGCTGGCCGAGCACGACATCAAGATCATCTTCGCGGTGCCCGGCATCGTGCTGGCCACGGTGTTCGTGACTTTTCCCTTCATCGCCCGCGAGCTGATTCCGCTGATGCAGGCGCAGGGCAATGAAGAAGAGCAGGCCGCCATCGTGCTGGGCGCCACCGGCTGGCAGACCTTCTGGTACGTGACGCTGCCCAACATCAAGTGGGGCCTGATCTACGGCGTCATCCTGTGCAATGCGCGCGCCATGGGCGAGTTCGGCGCGGTGTCGGTGGTCTCGGGCCACATCCGCGGCCAGACCAACACCATGCCGCTGCACGTGGAGGTGCTCTACAACGAGTACCAGTCGGTGGCCGCCTTTGCCGTCGCTTCGCTGCTGGCGCTGCTGGCATTGGTCACCCTGGTCATCAAGTCCATCGTCGAGTGGCGGCACGAGCGCGAGCTCAAGGCCGCTGCCGAACTGCCGCCGGAGCGGCCCTCCCTGCTTGCGTCCGTCGTCCCGGTCCGCTGAAAGACAACCATGAGCATCGAAATCCGCAATGTCAACAAGCAGTTCGGCGACTTTCACGCCCTGCGCGATGTCAGCCTGGACATCCAGTCCGGCGAACTGGTGGCGCTGCTCGGCCCCTCGGGCTGCGGCAAGACCACGCTGCTGCGCATCATCGCCGGGCTGGAAACGCCTGACCAGGGCAGCATTCTGTTCAGCGGCGAAGACACCACCGACGTGCATGTGCGCGAGCGCCAGGTTGGTTTCGTGTTCCAGCACTACGCGCTGTTCCGCCACATGACGGTGTTCGAGAACGTGGCCTTCGGCCTGCGCGTCAAGCCCAAGCGCCAACGCCCGAGCGAAGCGCAGATCAAGGCCAAGGTGCATGAACTGCTGAGCCTGGTGCAACTGGACTGGCTGGCCGACCGCTACCCCTCGCAGCTGTCGGGCGGGCAGCGCCAGCGCATCGCCTTGGCGCGCGCGCTGGCAGTGGAGCCCAAGGTGCTGCTGCTGGACGAACCCTTCGGTGCGCTGGATGCCAAGGTGCGCAAGGAGTTGCGCCGCTGGCTGCGTCGTCTGCACGACGAGCTGCACGTGACCAGCATCTTCGTCACGCACGACCAGGAGGAGGCGCTGGAAGTGGCCGACCGTGTGGTGCTGATGAACGCTGGCCGGGTCGAGCAGATCGGCTCGCCGCAGCAGGTGTGGGACCAACCGGCCAGCCCCTTCGTCTATGGCTTCCTGGGCGACGTCAACCTGTTCCACGGCCGGGTGGAGCAGGGCGAGGTGGTGATCGGCTCCGGCCAGCAGGGCGTACGGCTGGACTCGCCCGAGCACCGCGACGCCGAGGACGCCAAGGCCTTTGCCTACGTGCGGCCGCACGACTTTGATGTCGCGCGCTACACGCCAGGGACGACCACGAGCGATGCCGGGCGACCGCGCGGCATCGTGGCCCGGCTCAGCCGTGCCATCGTGGTCGGGCCGATCGCCCGGCTGGAACTTATTCCCGAAGATGCGACTCAAGCAGAGGGCCAAACGGTGATCGAGGCGCAGATTCCTGCGTCACAATACCGAGAGCTCGGTTTGACGGAAGGCGATGTGCTGGTGCTGACACCACGCAAGGCCCGCGTCTTTGTGGAAGGAAACACGGATTTTGCTCACGCTGCTTGACACTCATTCCCGGCGCATCTTCGCCCTCGTTGCCGCTATCTGCGTGGCCTTGCTGGCCTTCGGCATGTACCTGCAGCACGTGGTGGGCCTGGAGCCATGCCCGATGTGCATCGTGCAGCGTTATGCTCTTGTTTTAATAGCGCTTGTCGCAGCATTGGCGGGGGCTACGGCCAGAAAATGCCTGCAAACCGGCGGGGCGACACTGCTCGCCGTGCTGGCCGGCTTCGGCGGCTTTGTCGCCGCGCGCCAGAGCTGGCTGCAGTGGTACCCCCCCGAGGTGGTGAGCTGCGGCCGCGACTTCTACGGCATGATCGAGACCTTCCCGCTGCAGCGCGCCATTCCCATGATCTTCAAGGGCAGTGGCGACTGCACGAAAGTGGACTGGACCTTCCTCGGCGGCTCGATTGCCAACTGGTCCTTCCTGTGCTTCGTGGCCATCGGCCTGCTGTCGCTGCTGCTGCTTGCACGCAGCTTCCGCCGCCCCTGAGGGTCAAAGGCGGCGACGGATCCAGATGGATTCGTGTGCTTTGAGCGCCTAATCAGGCGACAAGGCTTTGAATTACATCCAAATTTGGCAAAGCTGTTTTACAGCCTTGTGCCAAGGTGAGGTCTTTTTTAAAATATCAGCTGATATGGATATTTTGCATGGGCCATAAGCCCATCACTTATCGCGTATCTCTCGTCCTCTTCCTGATCCCCTGAATCCATCCCCAGTGATGAATCGACGGCATGACGTCTGCACCAGTCAGTCTGACGGCCGGTGACCGTTATGCAGGGTTGGTTCCCTTGCCAAGTTTTGGTGGGATTGCTGTAATGCGCACAGCCTCGCATGCAGGGGCTGTGCGCATTCAAGTATTCAGGGAAGTAGAAAAAGGCCGATATCAATAAATACTTATATTGTCGTTGCGCCGGGCGATCCTCGGCAGAAAATAACGGAGAGACCTCATGTTTCGACTCGCTTCCTATACCGTGGCCAAGCGTTTGGGCTTGCTGATTGCCGGGGCCATCATAGGCTTGGCCATGCTGCTCGTTTTCTTCATGGTCACCGAACGCACCATGCTCCTGAAAGAACGGCAAGCCAGCGTCAAGCAAACCGTGGAGATTGCCCACGGCCTGCTGGTTTACTACCATGGCCAGATTGCCAAGGGCAAGATGAGCGAAGACGAAGCCAAGCAGCGCGCCCTGGAGGCCATCAAGCCCCTGCGTTACAGCGGCTCCGAGTATTTCTGGATCAATGACATGCACCCGAAAATGGTGATGCACCCGATCCGCCCTGAACTCGACGGCAAAGACCTCTCCGAAAACAAGGATCCGACGGGCTTGCATCTGTTCAAGGAGTTCGTCAAAACGGTCAAGACCAGCGGTGCCGGCGACGTTGCCTACATGTGGCCCAAGCCGGGCAGCGACAAGCCGGTGCAGAAGGTGTCTTACGTCAAGGGGTTTGAGCCCTGGGGCTGGATCATCGGCTCCGGCGTCTATGTTGATACGGTGGATTCGGCCATCATGTCGCGGGCGATCCAGTCCGGCCTGGGTGCACTGGTGCTGGCCGCCATCCTGCTGGTTTTCGGCCTGATGATTTCACGCAGCATCGTCAAGCAACTGGGCGGCGAACCTGCCGATGCCAATGCCATCACGCACCGCATGGCGCAAGGTGACCTGAGCGTCCATATTGCCCTGAAGCCGGGGGACAGCGCCAGCATCATGCACGGCATCAAGTCCATGCGCGACAACGTGGCCAAGATCGTGGCCCATGTGCGCGAAGGCAGTGAGTCCGTGGCCACCGCCAGCGCCGAGATTGCCCAGGGCAATACCGACCTCTCGGCCCGCACCGAAAGCCAGGCCAGCGCGCTGGAGGAAACCGCGGCCTCGATGGAGGAGCTCGGCTCCACCGTCAAGCAGAACGCCGACAACGCCCGCCAGGCCAACCAGCTGGCGCAAAGCGCCAGCACCGTGGCGGTGCAGGGCGGCGAGGTGGTGGCCCAGGTGGTGGACACCATGAAGGGCATCAACGACTCCAGCCGCAAGATCAACGACATCATCAGCGTGATCGACGGCATCGCCTTCCAGACCAACATCCTGGCCTTGAATGCGGCAGTGGAAGCCGCCCGGGCTGGTGAACAGGGCCGCGGCTTTGCCGTGGTGGCCGGTGAAGTGCGTTCCCTGGCCGGCCGCAGCGCCGAAGCCGCCAAGGAAATCAAGACCCTCATTACCGACAGCGTGCAGCGCGTCGAGCAGGGCACGGCACTGGTCGATCAGGCCGGCAACACCATGACCGAGGTGGTGAGCAGCATCCGCCGGGTGACCGACATCATGGGCGAGATCAGCGCCGCCAGTTCCGAGCAGAGCGCCGGCGTGGCCCAGGTGGGCGAGGCCATCACGCAGATGGACCAGGCGACGCAGCAGAACGCCGCGCTGGTGGAAGAGATGGCGGCGGCCGCAGCCAGCCTGCGCGCCCAAGCCCAGGATCTGGTGCAGACGGTGGCGGTGTTCAAGCTCAATCCGCAGGACAGCCAGACCGCCTATCGCACCGCACCGGCTGCCCCGGCTGCCGCACCGAAACAGGTCACCGCGGCCGCCAAACAGTCTGTGGCCGCCAAGGCCCCCGCGGCCAAGCTCAGCGCTCCGGCACCGAAACCGGCCAAGGCTTCGGACGATAGCGGCGACTGGGAAACCTTCTGAGTGCAGAGCGACGGCACTTGATCAACGGCACCTGCGGGTGCCGTTTTTCATGGCCGGCCGAGCTTGGCGGTATGCTCAGCCCGACCCGCAAAAATTGGAGATGCCAGTGAGCAAGCAACTCGATACCTCGGCCAAGGGCGTGTACCTGATCGCCGTCACCCCCTTCACCGACAGTGGCGCACTGGATCTGGCCAGCACCGACCGCATGGTGGATTTCTGCCTGGACAAGGGCGTCACCGGCCTGACCGTGCTCGGCATCATGGGCGAAGCGACCAAACTCACCATGGAAGAGTCGCGCACCTTCGTCCAACAGGTGCTGGCGCGCGTGGCCGGCCGCGTACCGGTGGTGGTGGGCGCCTCGGCGCCCGGCTTCGCGCCCATGCGCGAGCTCACGCAAAGCGTGATGGACCTGGGCGCCGCCGGCGTGATGGTGGCGCCGCCGTCCACGGTGCGCACCGATGACCAGATCACGGCCTACTTCGACATGGTGAATGAAACTCTCGGGCCGGATGTGCCCTGGGTGCTGCAGGACCACCCGGTATCGACCGGCGTGCAGATGTCCACCGGCGTCATCCTGAAGATCCTGAAAAACTCGCCGACCTGCGTCATGCTCAAGCACGAGGACTGCCCGGGCCTGGCCAAGCTCTCGGCCATCCGGGCCGCCAGTGACAAGGGCGAGCTGCGCCGCATCTCCATCCTCACCGGCAATGGCTGCGGCCTGTTCCTGCCGGAGGAACTGACGCGCGGTGCCGACGGAGCCATGACCGGCTTTGCCTACCCGGAGATGATGGTCGATGTGTGCGCCGCGCACACGGCCGGCGACATCGAGCGCGCGCATGATCTGTTCGATGCCTATCTGCCGCTGGCGCGCTACGAGCAGCAGGCCGGCATCGGCCTGGCCGTGCGCAAGCACATCCTGTGCAAGCGCGGCGTCATTGCCTCCGAGGCGGTGCGCAAGCCGGGGCCCAAACTGTCGGCGCAGGATGTGGCGGACATCGCACGCCTGACGGCACGGCAGGCAAAACGCCTGGCCGAACTCGGCTGACCATGGACGCCACGCTGCACCGGGGCTATCTGCCGGGCTGCATCGGCCGAATCACGGCGCTGCATGCCCGCTTTTACTCGGCGCATGCCGGCTTCGGCGTCTATTTCGAGAGCCGGGTGGCGCGCGAGCTGGCGGCCTTCTGCGAAGGCTATGACGAGGCGCGCGACGGCCTGTGGCTGGCCTTGCTCGACGGTCAGGTCGAAGGCGCCATTGCCATTGATGGTGCGCATGCCGATACGGATGGTGCCCACCTGCGCTGGTTCATCACTTCGGATCGCCTGCGTGGCACGGGCGCCGGCAGCCGCTTGCTGACCGAGGCCATGGCCTTTTGCGACGCGCGTGGCTACCGCAGAACCTACCTCTGGACCTTCGACGGCCTGCCGGCGGCGCGCCATCTTTACGAGAAGCAGGGTTTCCGCCTGGTGCAGCAGCAACCCGGCCAGCAATGGGGGCGCGAAGTGCTGGAGCAACGCTTCGAGCGCCTGGCTTCCACCACGTAACTAGACCAGCTTCTTCACCAGCACCTGCGACTTGCGGTCCCAGTTGTACTTGCGCTTGCGTGCTTCGGGCAGCCAGTCGGGGTCGACGTTCTGGAAGCCGCGCTTGAGGAACCAGTGCATGGTGCGGGTGGTGAGCACGAAGATGCTGTCCACGCCCATGGCACGGGCGCGCTGCTCGATGCGCTTGAGTACCTTTTCGCCGTCGCCCTGGCCCTGCGAATCCGGTGACACCGTCAGGGCCGCCATCTCGGCGGTCCTGGCTTCGGGGTAGGGGTAGAGCGCCGCACAGGCGAAGATCACGCCGTCGTGCTCGATGATGGTGTAGTTGCCGATGTCGCGCTCGATCTCGGTGCGGTTGCGCTTGACCAGGGTGCCGTCTTTCTCGAAGGGCTCGATCAGCTGCAGGATGCCACCCACGTCGTCGGAGGTCGCTTCGCGCAGGCTCTCAAGCTTTTCATCGACCACCATGGTGCCGATGCCGTCGTGAACATAGACTTCCAGCAGCAGCGCGCCGTCCACCACGAACGGGATGATGTGGCTGCGCTCCACGCCGGCCTTGCAGGCTTTGACGCAGTGCTGCAGGTAGAAGGCTGTGTCGGTGGGCTGCGTCGGGTTGGGCAGTTCGGCCAGCAGTTTCTCGGCGGCCGCCAGCGGCAGCTCGGTGTCGATCGGGTTGTCCTCGCTCTCGGGTTCGCTGGCACGGATGCGCAGGCCCGGAATTTCGGAAACGAAAATCAGCTTGTCGGCCTGCAACGCCGTGGCCACACTGGTGGCCACTTCTTCCATGGTCAGGTTGAAGGCCTCGCCGGTCGGCGAGAAGCCGAAGGGCGAGAGCAGCACCATGGCCCCCATGTCCAGTGTGCGGCTGATTCCGGCCACGTCCACCTTGCGGACCACGCCGGAATGCTGGAAGTCGACGCCGTCCATGATGCCCACCGGCCGCGCCGTGATGAAGTTGCCCGAGATCACGCGCACCGTGGCGCCGGCCATCGGCGTGTTCGGCAGCCCCTGGCTGAAGGCGGCTTCGATTTCGTAGCGCAACTGGCCGGCGGCTTCCTGCGCGCAGTCCAGCGCCACCTCGTCGGTGATGCGCATACCGTGCGAGTACCTGGGCTCGTGCCCTTTGGCGCGGAGTTGTTCGTTCACCTGCGGGCGGAAACCGTGCACCAGCACGATCTTCACGCCCATGCTCTGGATCAGCGCCAGATCCTGCGCCAGGTGCTGCAGCTTGCCGGCGGCAATGGCCTCACCCGCAATGCCCACGACAAAGGTCTTGCCACGGTGCATGTGGATGTAGGGTGCGACCGAGCGGAACCAGGGCACGAAAGTGAAATTAAAGACAGTGGACATGCGCGGCAGGGGCAAAAAAGGGGCAGGCAGGGCGTTCAGACAGGGATAATTGCCGATTCTCCATGAAGTTAGCGCCTTGAGTCCCGTTCCCCTGAAAATCGAGTTCCCCGAATCGCTGCCGGTGTCGGCTAAACGCGACGAGATCACGGCTGCGCTGGAAAAGCATCAGGTCGTCATCGTCTGCGGCGAAACCGGTTCGGGCAAGACCACGCAGTTACCCAAGATCGCCCTGGCCATGGGCCGGGGCAAGCTGAATTACCCGGCCGGAACGCGCGCCAAGCTCATTGGCCACACCCAGCCGCGCCGCATTGCTGCCAGCTCAGTGGCCAAACGCATTGCCGAAGAGTTGCACACACCGTTGGGCGAGGTGGTGGGCTACAAGGTGCGTTTCCAGGACCGCCTGTCCAAGGACGCCTCGGTCAAGCTGATGACCGACGGCATCCTGCTGGCCGAGACGCAGACCGACCCGCTGCTGCAGGCCTACGACACCCTCATCATCGACGAGGCACACGAACGCAGCCTCAATATCGACTTCCTGCTCGGCTACCTGCGCCAGATCCTGCCGCGCCGGCCGGACCTGAAGATCATCGTCACTTCGGCCACCATCGACGCCGACCGTTTTGCTCAGCATTTCGCCTCTAGCAAGGGCCCCGCACCGGTCATCATGGTCTCGGGCCGCACCTTCCCGGTGGAGCAACGCTGGCGGCCGTTCGAGGAGAGCCGCGAATTCGATCTGAACGACGCCATCGCCAGTGCGGTGGACGAACTCTGGACCGGACATGCCGCAGGCGACATCCTGGTCTTCCTGCCCGGCGAACGCGAGATTCGCGAGGCGGCCGATCACCTGCGCAAACACCTGAGCCACCATGCGGTGACGCGCAACGCCGAAGTGCTGCCGCTGTTCGCCCGTCTGAGCCAGGCCGAGCAGGACCGGATTTTTGACAGCCACAGCGGCCGGCGCATCGTGCTGGCCACCAACGTGGCCGAAACCTCGCTCACGGTGCCGGGCATCCGCTACGTCATCGACGCCGGTACGGCGCGCATCAAGCGCTACAGTTTCCGTAGCAAGGTGGAGCAGTTGCTGGTCGAGCCGATCAGCCAGGCGGCCGCCAACCAGCGCGCCGGCCGCTGCGGCCGCGTGGCCAACGGCATCTGCATCCGCCTCTATGACGAGAAGGATTTCAACGGCCGGCCGCGTTTCACCGATCCCGAGATCCTGCGCAGTTCGCTGGCCGGCGTCATCCTGCGCATGAAGTCGCTGCACCTGGGCGTGGTGGAGGACTTCCCGTTTCTGGAAGCACCGTCCGGCCGCGCCATTGCCGACGGCTACCAGCTGCTGGCCGAACTCGGCGCCGTGGACGAGAGCAACGAGCTGACGCCGATCGGCCGCGAACTGGCCAAGCTGCCACTGGACCCGCGCGTCGGCCGCATGATCCTGGAGGCCCGCAGCCGCCAGGCGCTGGACGAGGTGCTGGTGATTGCCTCGGCGCTGTCGGTGCAGGATGTGCGCGACCGCCCCATGGAGGCGCAGGCCCAGGCCGACCAGGCTCACGCCAAGTTCGACGACGAGAAGAGCGAGTTCACCGGCTACCTCAAGCTGTGGAAGTGGATCCACGACGCGCGGGGCGACAAGCACGCCCACCCGGCCGGTGCGGCCGGCACGCACAAGCTGAGCAACCGCCAGTACGAGCAACTGCTGCGGCAGAACTTCGTCAACATCCGCCGCGTGCGCGAGTGGCGCGACATCCACAGCCAGTTGCTGACCGTGGTGACCGAACACGGATGGCTGATCAACCGGCCGGCGCCGGGCCGCCCCAAGCCGGGCGCGGCCCCCTCGGGGGGCAGCGACGACGCGCAGCGCGGAGCGTGGGGGCCACATCCGCCGGCGACCTATGAGCAACTCCATCTCTCCATGCTGGCCGGCCTGCTGGGCAACGTCGGCTGCAAGCTGGAAGAAGAAGCCGCTTCGGGCGAATACCTCGGGGCACGCGGCATCAAGTTCCATCGCCACCCCGGCGCGCACCTGAGCAAGAAGCCCGGCCGCTGGATCGTGGTGGCCGAGCTGGTGGAGACCACGCGCCTGTTCGGCCGCGGCATTGCCGCCATCGAGCCGCAGTGGATCGAGCAGGTGGCCGGCCACCTGCTGAAGAAGCAGCTGCTCGACCCGCATTGGGAGAAGAAGGCGGCCGAAGTGGTGGCGCTGGAGCGCGCCACGCTTTACGGTATCGTGGTCTACAGCGGCCGGCGCACCAACTACGGCCGGGTCGACCCGCGCTCGGCGCGCGAGATCTTCATCCGCGAAGCGCTGGTGGACGGCGAGTGGGAAACCAAGCTGCCGTTCCTGGCCGCCAACCAGAAGCTGGTGCGGCAGGTGGAGGAGCTGGAACACAAGTCGCGCCGGCAGGACGTGCTGGTGGACGACGAGCTGATCTACGCTTTTTACGACCAGCAGCTGCCGGCCACGGTCTGCAGCGGTTATGAGTGCGAACGCTGGTACCGCGAGGAAAGCAGAAAGAACCCGCAGCTCCTGCTGCTCACGCGCGAGGAGCTGATGCGGCATGAGGCGGCCGGCATCACCACCAGCGCCTTCCCCAAGACCATCCGCCTCGGCGGCGTCGATTGCGCCGCCACCTACCTGCACGAGCCGGGCGACCCCAAGGACGGTCTGACGGTCACCGTGCCGCTGTTCGTGCTGAACCAGGTGAACGAGGAACGCTGCGAGTGGCTGGTGCCCGGCATGCTCAAGGACAAGATTCAGGCCCTGCTGAAAAGCCTGCCGCAAAAGCCGCGCAGCCGCTTCGTGCCGCTGCCGGAGTCGGCCGCACGGCTGACCGAAACGATGGGTACGCCCGAAGCTTTCGGCCACGGCGGCCTGACCGACGCGCTGCTCAAGCAGGTGCGCGACATCACCAGTCTCGACGTCAAGCGCGCCGACTTCAAACTCGACATGCTGGCGCCGCACCTGTTCATGAACTTCCGCGTGGTGGACGAACACGGCCGCCAGCTCGGCACCGGGCGCAACCTCGGCGCCTTGAAGGCCGAGCTCGGCGCCCAGGCGCGCGGCGCCTTCCAGGCCCTGGCCGGCTTGAAGCTGGCCAGCCCGGCCGCCCCGGGTTCAGGGGAAAATCAGGCTCCAGCGCAGGTGAATGCTGCGCAACGCGCTCCTGAAAAAGGAGCAAAAACAGCGGCAGCCAAACCCGCCACGCCGGCCGAGCAGCGCTACACCGCCTGGACCTTCGGCGAACTGCCGGAGCTGATGGAGATCCGCAAGGGCGGCCAGACGCTGGTCGGCTTCCCGGCCCTGATTGACCAGGGCGATGCGGTCAGCATCGAGGTGTTCGACGAGCCCGAGGTGGCGGCCGCCAAACACCGCGCCGGCCTGCGCCGCCTGTTTGCGCTGCAGATCAAGGACGCGCTCAAGTACCTGGAAAAGAACATCCCGGACCTGCAGAAGATGGCGGTGGCCTACATGGCGCTCGGCACCCTGGAGGAATTGCGCCAGCAGATCATCGACGTGGCGCTCGACCGCGCCTTCCTGCTCGACCCCTTGCCGGCCGACGAGTTCGACTTCAAGCGCCGGCTCGACGAGGGACGCGGTCGCCTGACGCTGATCGCCAACGAGGTGGCGCGCCTGGCGGGTGTGATCCTGGCCGAGTACGCAGTGGCGGCACGCAAGATAAAGGACAGCAAGAACGCCCCGGACGCCACGGCCGACTGCACCCAGCAACTGCAGCGCCTGATGCCCAAACGCTTCATTGCGCTCACGCCTTGGCCGCAGCTGCAGCACTTTGCGCGCTACCTGAAGGCCATCACGCTGCGGTTGGACAAGTACCGCGCCGACCCGGCGCGCGACGCCAGCCGTCTGGCCGAGCTCAAGCCGCAGGAGCAGCGCTACTGGCGCCTGGTGGCCGAGCGCAAGGGCGTGATGGACGAGCGCCTGCAGGAGTTCCGCTGGCTGCTGGAGGAACTGCGCGTGAGCTTCTTCGCCCAGGAACTGCGCACGCCGCAGCCGGTCAGCGTGAAGCGGCTGGACAAAGCCTGGCAGCAACTGAACAGCTGATGCCAAGCTTTGCGGCGTAGGGTCACATCTGCCCGCAGGGCATGTGAGCCGGAGCCATAAAGCGTGGGTTGGCCGTCAGGCCGACGCCGGGCAACAGCCCGCAGCAGTTGACCAGCAGTGCTGTTACAGCGCCAATCCTTCGCCTGCCTCCTCGTAGGTGCGTCCGTCGCGGATGTGGTAGATGCGCTTGAAGGTCGGGATGATCTTCTCGTCGTGCGTCACCACGATGATGGCCGTGCGGTACTGCTGGGCCATCTGGTTCAGGATGCGCATCACACCCAGGGCGCGTTCGCTGTCCAGCGGCGCCGTGGGCTCGTCAGCCAGGATCACCGGCGGCTGGTTGGCCAGGGCGCGGGCAATCGCCACCCGCTGCTGTTCGCCGCCCGAGAGTTGCGAGGGCTCGGCGGCGGCCCGGTGCGCCACGTCCAGCGCCTGCAGCAACTCGCGGGCACGGGCACGGGCCTTGCCGTTGGGTTGACCCGCCAGCATAGGCAGCAGGGCCACGTTGTCGGTCACGTCCAGAAAGGGGATCAGGTAGGGCGCCTGGAAGACGAAGCCGATACTGTCGCGCCGCAGCGCGCGCAGGTCGCGCAGGGTCCAGCCGTTGTCGTAGATGGTCTGGTTGCCCAGCGTCATGCGCCCGGCCGTGGGTTCGATGATGGCGCCCAGGCACTTGAGCAGAGTGCTCTTGCCTGAGCCCGAGGGGCCGATCAGGCCAACGACCTCGCCCGGCGCCACGCTCATGTTCACATCCTTGAGCGCGTGCACGGCGGCGTCGCCTTCGCCGTAGCGCTTGCTCAAACCTTCGATCTTGATGCCCAGTTCACTCATGGTCTTATCCAATGGCCGCGCCCGGGTCCACCCGCAGCGCTACACGGATGGCCAGCGTACTGGCCAGGGCGCCGATCACCATCACGGCCACCAGGCCACGCACCGCATCGCCGGTCTCCAGCAGCACGTACTTGGGGAAGAAGGGCGCCCAGACGGTTGCCGCCGTCTTGCCCACGATGAAGCCGATGAGGCCCAAGCCCAGCGCCTGTTGCAGGATCATGCCGGCGATGGTGCGGTTGCGTGTGCCGATGAGCTTGAGCACGGCGATCTCTCGCAGCTTGCCTAGCGTCATGGTGTAGATGATGAAGGCGACGATGGCCGCGCTCACGATGGCCAGGATCACCAGGAACATGCCGATCTGTTTGGCCGAGGTGGCGATCAGCTTGGCCACCAGGATCTCCTCCATCTGCTCGCGCGTGTAGGCCTCCAGGTGCTTCCAGCGGCGGATCGGCTCGGCCACCTGCTCCGGGTGGAAGCCCGGCTGGATCTGCACCAGCACGGCGTTCACGTTGTGGTTGCTGCTTTGCGCGACCTGCACGGCTTCCAGCAGACCCGGCACGGCCAGGCGGTTCAGGGCCGGGTTGGCGGCGGTGCGGGCGCGATCGTTGAGGATGGCCTCGTTGTCTTTCAGGAACTGGGCTTCCTGCGCGTCGGTGAGCGGGATGAAGACCATGGGGTCGCCACCGGAAGACACCATGCGCTGCGTCAGCCCGACCACCCGGTAATCATGGCGGCGGATGCGGATCTGGTCGCCCAGGCGAAACCCCGTCTTCACATCGACCACGGCCTCGTAGTGGTTGCGCGTGAGGTGCCGGCCAGCCAGCAGGTAACCGGGTTCGCCCGGCTGGCCGGGGACGATGCCCACCACCATGGCGCGCACGTCATTGCCGTCCCGTCGCACCTGCATGGTGAAGTAGGTCACGTTGGCCGCGCGGGCCACGCCGGGCAGGCCCAGGATCGAGCGATAGGCGTCGTCGCGCAGGCTGGAGGATTCGGCATACGGCCCCTGCGTGTCCTGCTGCACCACCCAGAGCTCGGCGCCGCTGTTGCTGAGCAGGGCGCGCGCATCGTCCACCATGCCGCGGTAGACGCCGGCCATGGTCAGCGTGACGCCGATCAGCAGGCCCAGACCGATGCCGGTGAAGACGAACTTGGCCCAGGAGTGCAGCACATCCCGACCGGCCAGGCTGATCATCGCGCCGGCTCCCTGAGTGTCGGCACCACCTTGATGCGGCTGCCGGCACCGATCTCCTTCTCGCTGTAAACGACGACCGTCGCGCCGGGCTGCAGGCCATCGAGCACGCGCACCTGTCCATCAAGACTGGTCTCACCCAAACGCAGTGGTGCGTAGCGCAGCTGCTGGTCTTCCAGCAGCCAGACGCCCGCCTGACCCTGATGACGGCGAATGGCGGCATTGGGCAGCACCAGCGCGCGCGGTGTTGCAGGCAGGCGCAAGGTGACCTCGGCCAGTTCGCCAACCGACAGCCCGGGGGACGGCTGGTCGAAGCTGATCTGCGCAATGCGCTCTTCCGTCACGCTGTCGCCCTGCAGTTCCACGCGGTTGACCTGGCCCGCCAGCAGGCTGTACGGGCGAGAACGCAGCACGATCTCGGCCGCCAGACCCGGCGCCAACCCGGCCGAACGGCCTTGGTCGAAACGTGCCTTGACCCACAGGCTGGCCGGATCGATCAGCTTGAGCACGGCCTGGCCGGCCACCACCGTGGAGCCGGGTTCGGCATCGCGCGACAGCACCACGCCGTCCTGCGTGGCCAGCAGGCGCGTGTTGCGGCGCTGCTGCTGCAGGGCGGCGCGTTCGGCCTGCAGGCGTGTCAGATCCTGCGCGGCGGCCGCCAGATTGGCCTGGGCCGCCCGCACCTGGGCCTCGGCCGAGAGCAGTTCCTGTTGCCGGGCTTCCACCACGCCGGGGCTGACGAAGTTCTTCTGCCCCAGTTCCTGGTAGCGGCGCGCGTTGGACTGGGCCAGGGCCCGGCGGGCCTGGGCATCGGCCAGTTGCGCTTGCGCCGCTTCGCTGACGCTGGCCGCGCGTGCCTGCGAGGCCTCAAGCGCTTCGACGCGCTGCTGCAGATCAACCGGGTCCATCTCGGCCAGCAATTGCCCGGCCTTCACGCGGTCGCCGGCGTCGACCAGCACGCTCAGCACGCGGCCGGCGCTGGTGGGACCGATCAGGTAGCTGCGGCGGGCCTCCACCGTGCCGATGCCATACAGCGCCGGGGTGATGGACGCTTCGGCCGCGGTGACGACGGTCACGAGCACCGGGGCCAGCGGCCCGGAGCGACTGACGCTGAAGACCAGCGCGGCCAGCAGCAGCAGACCCATGATGCCCAGCACCAGCAGTCGGGGCGGGAGTGACTTGAGTTTTTTCATGTGGGAGCGCGCAGGCTGCGCAGGTAGAGATCGAACACGCGGGGCGCTTCGGAGCGCAGGGTGGAGACATGGCCGCTGAGCATGGACTGCATGACCAGGCCCTGCACGATGCCGACGAACAGCGTTGCCGCCGCCGGGGCATCCAGATCGGGGGCGCACTGTCCCGCCTGGATAGCCTGCTTGATCAGGCTCAGCAGCAGCTGTCGGTAGCTTTTCATCAGGCCGCGCACGCTCTCCTTGAGGGGCGAGTCTGCCGGCTGCTGCAGTTCATGGAAGATCATGCGCGGCACGCCGGGATGGTGTGCCACAAAGCCCACATGCGCGTCGAACACCTTATGCAAGGCCTGCAGCGGCTCCGGGCTGGCGACGGCGGCGGCCTGGATTTCCTGCATCAGGTGCTCGCGCACCCACTCCATGGCGGCCAGCCAGATTGCCTCCTTGTTCTCAAAATGCTTGAACAAGGCCCCTTGGGTGACCCCGACCGACTGCGCAATGTCCGTGGTGGTGACCAGGGCCGGGCTTCGCTCCTGGGCCAGCCGCAAGGCGGCTGCGACGATTTCGGCCTGCCGCGATGCCGTTGCCAGCCTGGGGGTGGGAGAGACCATGGGATCAATCGATAAGTAATAGATTAATTACCAAGTATACATGTGTGACACCTCTGGAGGCAAGCGAGCTCTAAACTGGCTGCATGCGCGTCAAGGGGCCACACTCACACAAACCACATCGCAGCCCCTGGCGGCGGCGCATGGACCTGACGCGGCACCGCGCCGGCCGCTTGGACCCGGCCGTCCAGGGGCTGCTGTGGACGCTGGTGGCCGGTCTCTGCTTCGTGCTGCTCAACACCCTGTCGCGCTACCTGACGACGCAGATCGACCCCATGCAGTCGCAGTTTCTGCGTTACTTCTGTGGTCTGCTGGTCATGCTGCCGCTGGTCTGGCGCTCCGGGCTGGCGGCCTACAAGCCGCGGCACATCGGCGGGCAGTTCGTGCGCGGCCTGGTGCACACGGCGGCGCTGGGCCTATGGTTCGTGGCGCTGCCGCATATCTCGCTGGCCGACATGACGGCGCTCGGTTTCACGACGCCGATCTTCATCATGCTCGGTGCCTGGCTGTTCCTGCGCGAGCCGATGCGCTGGGAGCGCTGGCTGGCAGCGCTGGTGGGCTTCGCTGGCGTGTTGATCGTGGTCGGCCCCCAGTTCTCGGGCAGTGGCGGCTATTACAGCCTGGTGATGCTGGCTTCCTCGCCGGTGTTTGCTGCGTCCTTCCTGATCACCAAGGCGCTGACGCGCTACGAGAAGGCCGGTGTCATCGTGCTGTGGCAATCGATCACCGTCACGCTGCTCAGCCTGCCGCTGGCCCTGCTGCACTGGCAGGCGCCGACGCCGGCACAGTGGGTGGGTTACCTGGCGTGCGGCCTGCTCGGCAGCAGCGCGCACTATTGCCTGACACGCTCGTACGGTGTTGCTGATATTTCGGCGACCCAATCGTTGAAGTTTCTCGATCTGGTCTGGGCCACCTTGATGGGCTGGCTGGTGTTCTCCGACCAGCCCAGCCAGTACACCCTGATGGGGGGCTTGCTGATCTCGGCGTCCACGCTGTGGATCGCGCGGCGTGAGTCGCGCCGCAACGCATGACGGCCGATCAGTACAGCCAGGGAATGAAGCGCTTGGTCTGCTGCCGGTAGTCGGCATAGCCCGGATGTTGCGCCAGCATCCAGCGCTCCTCGTAACGCGACTTGAGCCACAGCACCAGCGTCAGCACGTACCAGGCCAGCCAGGCCTCGTCGCGCACGGCCGTGCGCGCCAGGGACCAGGCGCCGAGCAGGAAGGCGGTGTACATCGGGTGGCGGATCCAGCGGTAGGGGCCCTGCGTGACGAGGGCACCGCCTGCCTTGGGAATGGGGCGGATGTTGAAGTTGCCCGGCCGGTTGGCGCTGATCGCCCAGCCGGCCAAGGCCACACCCAGCACCGCCGTCAGCCAGGCTTCGGCCGGGATGGCCCAGGCCAGCACGGCAGGCAGTGCCAGCCAGGCCAGCAGCCCGATCAGGCCGAACTGCAGGGCCACCAGCAGCACGCTGGGCAGTTGCCGTGGGTCGCGCATCACAGCTTGGCTAGGCGGTCCAGCGCCGTGTGCAGCGTCTCGTCCTTCTTGGCAAAGCAGAAGCGCACCACGCGCTGGTCGAAGCCATTGCCGTAGAAAGCCGAGAGCGGAATGGCGGCCACGCCGATTTCGCTGGTCAGCCATTTGCAGAACTCGGCTTCACCCAGGTCGCTCACCGCCGAGATGTCGACACACTGGAAGTAGGTGCCTTCGCCCGGCAGCATGCGGAACTTGGTGCGCTGGAGGCCTTCGCGGAACAGGTCGCGCTTGCGCTGGTAGAAGGCCGGCAGCTCCAGATAAGGCTTGGGGTCGGCCATGTAGCTGGCCAGACCGTACTGCACCGGCGTGTTGACGGTGAAGACGTTGAACTGATGCACCTTGCGGAACTCGGCCGTGAGGGACGCGGGTGCAGCGACAAAGCCGACCTTCCAGCCCGTCACGTGGTAGGTCTTGCCGAAGCTGGAGACGATGAAGGCGCGTGCCGCCAGGCCGGGAAAACGCGCCGCGCTTTCGTGCGGCCGGCCGTCGAACACCATGTGCTCGTAGACCTCGTCGGAAATCAGCAGGATCTCGGTCGGCGCCAGCAGGTCCTGCAGCTTGAGCATTTCCGCGCGCGTCCACACCGTGCCGCTGGGGTTGTGCGGCGTGTTGGTGATGATGGCACGCGTTTTCGGCGTGATGGCGGCCGCAATTCTGTCGAAGTCGGGGCGGAAAGTGCCGGGTGTCAGCGGCACACGCACCACCACGCCACCGGCCAGCTCGATGTTGGGCACATAGCTGTCGTAGCAGGGCTCCAGCACGATCACTTCGTCGCCCGGGTGCACGATGGCCAGGATGGCGGTGAGGATGGCCTGGGTGGCGCCGGCGGTGATGGTGATCTCGCTGGTGGCGTCGTAGTCGTGGCCGTAGAGCGCACTGATCTTGGCCGCTACCGCCTCGCGCAGCACCGGCACGCCGGTCATGGGCGGGTACTGGTTCAGGCCCTTTTTCATGGCATCGGTCACGGCGTCGACCAGGCGCGGGTCGCAGTCGAAATCAGGGAAGCCCTGGCCGAGGTTGACGGCGCCTTTTTCGGCTGCCAGCGCCGACATGACGGTGAAGATGGTGGTGCCGACGTTGGGCAGGCGGCTCTTGAGTACAGGTGTTCTTGTGTTCATGAGGATAGGCAGACCAATTAATGCATTACCAGAGCGCCCGTGGAACCGGCTTCGCCGGGCCACAGGGAGCGTCCCCCCGCCACCGAAAGATGAGCGGGGGGAAGGCGCATCGCGCCTCAGGGGGGTTACAACTCATAATCAGCCACGTGGCCGGTCATGGCGCGCGCTACCAGGTCGCGGTTGAGGCGCTCGCTCAGCAGTTCGGCGAACTCGAAGACGAAATTGCGCAGGTAGGCGCCGCGCTTGAAGGCCACGCGCGTCACGTTCTGGCCGAACAGGTGGCCCAGCGGACGGATCACCAGCTCGCCGTCCGCCGCCTGCGCCGGCATGCCGCGCACCGCCATCTCGGCCACGATGCCGATGCCCATGCCGAGCTTGACATAGGTGGTGATCACGTCCGAATCGATGGCTTCCAGCGCGATGCGCGGCTCCAGCTTGCGTTGGGCAAAGGCGTGGTCGATGCGGGTGCGGCCGGTGAAAGTGGGGTGGTAGGTCACCAGCGGCTCGGCCGCGATGTCTTCCAGCGTCAGGCGTTCCTTGGTGGCCAGCGGGTGGCTGGCGGGCAGCACCAGCATGTGCTGCCACTCGTAGCAGGGCAGGGTGACGAGCTCGTCGTAGTTGGACAGCGATTCGGTCGCAATGCCGACCTCGGCCACCTCGTCGATCAGCATGCGCGCCACCTGGTCGGGCGTGCCCTGGTGCAGGCTGAGGTTGACCTTGGGGTAGGCCGCGCGCAGCTTGGCCACCGGCTCGGGCAACACGTAGCGCGCCTGGGTGTGTGTGGTGGCAATCGACAGCGTGCCGCTGTCCTGCGCGCTGTACTGCTCGCCGATGCGCTTGAGGTTGCCGATCTCTCGCATGATGAGCTCGATGCTCTTGAGCACGTGCTGCCCCGGCTCGGTGATGCGCTTGAGCCGCTTGCCGTGGCGGGCGAAGATGTCGATGCCGAGTTCTTCTTCCAGCTCGATGATGGCCTTGGACACGCCCGGCTGCGAGGTATGCAGCGCCTTGGCCGCCTCGGTCAGGTTCAGGTTGTGGCGCGCCGCCTCCTGAACAAAGCGGAATTGGTGCAAGTTCATGGTGAATTCCAGCTAAAACTGGGGTTTATTATGCCTTGGGCGTCTAACAAGAGGCGGGAAACGAGTGCATTCAGGCGTGTTTCCAGGACGATACGAAGAATGGGTGTATGGGCGATGCAGCGCCTTTGCCGGGTTTTCACGGTTTTAAATGGTCCCGACCGGGTCGGCAATCTGACAGAATGCCTAGATAAAAGAGACGCTTAGTTGCAATAAATGAGAGACAAGCATGAGCTTGCATGCCATGTTATTTCGCATTTCTGCGATCTAAATCACGTTGGGCGTCAAAATCGGGCGTTGCTGAAACATCAAGGAGGAGGGTTGCCATGCGAGCAGTCTCAACATGCTTCCAGTTCTGCTGCATCTGTGCGGCGCTCCAATTTGCACTCCTGTTCCCGGCTGCCGCACAGGGAATCTCTTTGAAGACAGGCGAGAGCGCCGATATCAACTCGGTGTATTGGATACACAACTGTCAATCGCTACTGACCGGTTTCGTTGGTGTTGACGTACTTGAGGGGCCTGCTGGTGTCACCCTTTCAATACGGGAACAACAGGTCACGACTGGCCGACAAAACTGCCCTAATCAGGTGCCGGGCGGTGTCGTTGTCGCCACAGCTAAGACCATCCCCGAGAAAGCCTCTGGGACACTGAGATATCGTGTGCGCTACAACACAGCAGAGGGCATAAGGCAATCTACGCACTCAATCCAATTGTCGCTTTATCCATAGCAATGGTTACCAGCCATGTGCTGCAGAGGACACGCCGCAAGCGGCGCGCTCCTGAGCTAGGACGTTAGCCTAGCGGGTTCTTCCAGAGCTTTTCCCGATACCAAGCCTGCCGCGCCAGCCGCAGCATCGGCCAATCCCCTTTGGTATCGCCATAGGCATGTAGCGCCGGTTGATGGTCCGGCGCCGCGCCGTACGCCTGAGTCAGCCAGACCTTGAGCCGCGCCACCTTTTCTTCCCCATGACAGTTGGCCGTGGCCAAACGACCGGTGTAGCGGCCGTCCACCACTTCCATCTCGGTGCACAGCACCGCATCCACGCCCAGGCTGGCGCCGACCAAGTGCATATACGGGCTGGTGGAGGCGGTGACGAGCACGCAGCGGTGGCCGGCCTGCTGGTGCTGCACCAGTTGCTGCAGGCCCCAGGGGCGCCATTGCTGCGGCAGGTATTCGCGCACAAAGGCCTGGGCGCAGCGCTCCACCTCGGCCACCGGCCGGTCGGCGAGGGCTGCTTGCAGTAGCACGGCCTTGGCGCGGTGGTTGCTGACCAGGCGCAGCACATAAGCTGCCAGCCAAGGGCTGCAGACGAACAGCACCCACAGCAGCGTGGGCGTGCCCAGCAGGCGGCGCAGGAAGGGCCGCAGGGTGTCGCGCTGGGTGAGCGTGCCGTCGAAGTCGAAGGCGGCCACCACCGGGCGGGCGGCCGTACCTTCACCGTCCATGGGGATCACGGTTTCGGACATTGCACCTGCCCGCAGTAACGCACGCAGAACGGGCAGCCTGTCATGGGCAGCCACGTCGGAATGGCGTAGTAACGGTCGAAGATTTCCTTCAAGACGCCTTGACGGTAGGCCTCGTAGTGGAAGTTGCGGCCTTCCACGGCGTGGAAGGTAACGCCGTTTTGCACAAAGCTCAGCGGCTGCACGCTGTCGAAGTAGGGGCGGTAGCCGTCCAGTGGCGGCGGCTCGCCGTCCGAGACGATGATGCGCACGGTCTTGCCGTCATAAACAGAGTAGTCCACCAGGAGGTCGTCCTGCCGGGCGTGGAACTTGCCCGGGCCGAACACCGGCACGTACTGGCCAAGGGCGTAGCCGTAGGCGGCGGCGGGGGCATAGGCGTCGGCCATCAGCACCGAGTCTGGCGTGCGCACCTGGGCCAGCAGTTCGACCGTCTTGAAGCTGCGCACCATGCTGTAGTAGCGCGGCTTGCCTTGCCATTGCTCCACATGGGTGAAGCCGATGGCCACCACCGCCAGCACGTGCAGGGCGGTGAACCAGGCCATGCCTTTGGCGCAGTTCTTCAGGGCTGCCTGCGGCAGTGCAAAGGCCAGCAGCACGAAGACAAAGGGGTAGAAGGCCAGCACCCAGTGCAGGCCGACGGTTTTCTTCAGCGACAGCACGGCAAAGAACAGCAGCGGCACCACGATCAGCACGGCCACCAGGCGCTGCTGGCGCACGGTGTTGCCCAGTGCCGCGCGGTGCTTGAAGCCCAGCCACAGCACGGCCGGCGTCAGCAGGTAGGCCAGCATGCCCAGGTAGCTCAGCGGGTGGCTCCAGGCAAAGGATGCGTCCTGGTTGCGGTTGATGGCGTTGAACATGATGTTGGCCCAGCCATGGCCCATGTTCCACCACAGGTTGATCAGCGGCCCGGGCAGGGCGCACAGCACGATCAGGACCAGCCCCGGCCAGCGTTCACGCCGGTACAGCGCGAAGTAGAGCAGATAGGCCAGGCCCAGCACCACCGAAAAGTATTTGGAGAGGAAGGCGCAGCCGATGAAGACGCCCGAGAGGGCGTACAGGCGCCAGGTGCGGCCGTCCAGCGCCGCGCGCCGTTCGGCGCGCAAGAGCGCACCGGCCGACAGCAGCGACCAGAAGATCAGCGGCGTGTCGGTGGTGATGAGGCTGTTGAGCCAGTTGACCGGCGCCAGCCAGAACAGCAGCACTGCCCAGGCGGCACGCTCGCGGTTCAGCGGCTTGAGCGCCCACCAGAGCGTGGCACCCACCGCCAGCGGCAACAGCACCACCGGCAGGCGGATGGCCCAGCTGGCCTCGCCGAACAGGGTGCGCATGAGCCAGATCAGCCAGCCCACCATGGGCGGGTGGTCGTAATAACCCCAGTCGGGGTAGACGCCCCACCAGTAGAAGAAGGCCTCGTCGCCGGTGATGGGCAAGGCATAGGCGATCCAGAAACGCAGGGCCAGCGAGGCGATGGCGGCGAATAGCAGCCAGCGGGTCAGGCGGCCGGGGGCAGCGTCGGTATCAAAAGCAGGAGGCATGGAAGGCTAGCGCAGGCTGATGTCTTGGCGGAACGCCGCACTATAAAGCAGGGCCAGCACGCCGATGGCCACCGCCAGCCAGAGCGTCAGCAGGCGCACCAGCACGGTGATGCCCACCGCCGTGGCCAAGGGGGCGCCGTGCAGGGCCAGCAGGCCGGTCAGCAAGGCTTCGGTGCCACCCAGGCCCGCGGGCAGCATGGACAGGGCGCCGCCGACCATGGCCAGGGCGTAGAAGCCGGTGGCCAGCCAGGGATCAATCGGCCAGTCGAACAGTGCCTGACAGACCAGCCAGGTGGCCAGGCCTTGGGCGGCCCAGGCCAGCAGCGTCAGGCCAAGCCAGCGCCAGGGGCGTGTGGCCAGGCAGTGCCAGGCGGCGTGCAGCCAAGGCAAACGACTGAACAGCCGTTGCCGGAATGTGAACAACAAACCCAGTACCAGCAGCGCTGCGGCCACGGCGGCGGCACCGAGTTGCAACTGCCAGGCGGCAAGGTCCGGCCACTGCAGCAGCCACCACAGCCCCGGCAGCGTGAGCAGCAGCAGGCCCAGCAGGTCGGCCAGGCGTTCGGCGCCGAAGATGGCCAGGCTGTCGGCGGCCCCCAGCGGCTGGCGCAGCAGCAAGCCGCGCGCGGCTTCACCCACATTGCCGGGGGTGGGCGTGAAGGTGTAGCCCGCCAGGTACAGGCGCAGCCCCTGCAATGGGCCGAGCGGGCGGCCGTAGTGCGCCATCCACAGGCGCCAGCGCTGGCCGCGCAGCAGGTAGTTCAGCACGCAGAGTGCGGCGGCCAGTGCACCGGTCGGTGACCACAGTGCGGCCAGCCGGGTGGTCGAGCTTGCATCGCCGGTCAGCAGCAGCACCAGGGCATAGGCGGTGGCAGCAGCACCGAGGGCCAGCAGCAGTTGCTTGAGCGGCAGCTTCAAAGCCGCGAACCCAGAAACAGCAGCAGCCAGGCGGCGCCGGCCGAGAGGATCCAGGGGTCGCGCAGCAGGTCGCGTGCCACGTCTTCGCCACGGCCGCGGTGGACCTGGTAGGCGTAGCGCAGCAGGCCGAAGATCACCACCGGCACGGTATAGACCAGCCGTTCGCCGTGCTGCGCCTGCGCTTCGGCGCTGGTGGCGTACAGGCTGTACATGGTGATGGTGGCGGTCATGGTGACGGCCATCAGGGTGTCGAGCAGGGCGGCCGGGTAGTGCTCCAGCACGGCACGTTGCTGCTCGGGGTTGTGGAAGGTCTCGGCCTTGCGCTTGGAAAAACCCAGGAACAGGGCGATGAACAGGCCGGTGAGCAGCAGCCAGCGCGACGGCGGAATGCCGACGGCCGAGGTGCCGGCCAGCAGGCGCAGCATGAAGCCGGTGGCGATGATGGACACGTCCACCACCGGCACGTGCTTGAGGCGCCAGGAGTAGGCCAGATTCAAGGCCACATAAAGCGCCAGCAACAGCAACAGAATGCGGTTGTTGGCCGCCAGCGCCAGGCCGGCCAGCCCCAGCAGGACGGCCAGGGTGAACGCCGCTGGCACGCTGACGGCACCGCTGGCCAGCGGCCGGTGGCGCTTGTCCGGGTGCAGCGCGTCACTGGCGCGGTCGCGCCAGTCGTTGAGGATGTAGACCAGGCTGGACATGCAGCAGAAAGCGGCAAAGGCCAGTGCGGCACGCAGTACCAGCGGCCCCTCGTGCCAGGCGTGAGAAAACAGCAGGCCGGCGAAGACAAAGACGTTTTTCAGCCACTGGTGGGGCCGCATCAGGACGAGCAGGTCGCGCAGTTGTTGCATGGGTTCAGGCCTGCGTGGGCCGCTGCCCGTATTTGTAGAAGAAGGTCAGCACCGTCCAGACGCCCCAACTGGTCAGCAGCGTGATGGGGAAGGCCCACAACACATCACTGAGCCAATGCGCCCCGACCGACATGCGGGCCACGCCGATCAGCAGGCCGGCCGCCACGCCGGTGGCCACCCAGCGCCAGCGGCGACGCGGATCGAGCAGCATGAGCGAGGCGAAGAAAAAACCGCAGGCCACATGGCCGCTGACGAAGGCGCAGTTGTCGGTGCACTGGTTGGCCTGCACCAGCGCCGGTGTGAACTGGCGATCGCCGCCGAACTCGACCACGTCGAAGGGGCGGGCGCGCAGGTGATGCTCCTTGACGGCCCAGGTGGCAAAACCGGGCCCCAGCAGCAGCGACAGGCCGACGAAGGCCAGGGCAATGCCACGGCGACGCCAGCGGCGCAGCAGGCTGGCGACGATCCAGCCGAGCAGAAAGATCAGTGCCAGCGAGCGGAACAGGTCGGGGGTGTACTCGTTGACCAGATACACCCAGTGCCACTGCGCCGGGTTGATGGGGGGCGCGTCTTGCAGGAAGTAGGCCGCGACGGCAATGTCCAGCTGCGGCCACAGTACGGGCAGCATGGCCACGGCAAGGGACGCGCCCAGCACGAGCAGGAAAACAGTACGGGCGCTGAGGAAGGGGGATGGTTTGGACATGGGCAATCGCCGCATTGTACGGAGCGCTGGCAGCGTCGGAACGCTCAGGCGTCCGTCAGGGCGACGTGGGCCAGCAGGTCGATCACACGTTCATCTTCCCCGATGGCCCCGCGAAGGTGCCAGGCCACGCCGGGATGGCGGGCTTGCAGGTCGAGCAGCAAGCGCGGCAGGTCTTCACGCGCGTGCCGGCCGACGCCGAGGAACATCGGCACGATGGTGATGGACTGCACGCCGGCGGCCACCAGTTCGGCAGCGCAGGTGGGCAGGTCGGGGCTGCTGAGTTCCAGGTAAGCGCAACGCACCAGGGCCTGGGGGGCGATCTGCCGGGCGCGGATGGCCACGGCCTGCATCGGCTGATGCCATTGCGGGTCGCGCGAACCGTGGGCGAACAGGATGATGCCGCGTTGCGCGGCTGCCGGAGAAACCATGCCGCTACCTCCGCAGCACCAGCCAGCTGAAGGTGCCCAGCGACAGCAGCGAATAGATCATGCCGGGTAGCGCCGCCGTGAACCAGGGCTGCCAGTGGCGCAATTCGCCGACATAGCCGAACACGTTGTTGAGGAAGAAGAAGCTGATGCCGGCCATGACGCCGCCGAACACATAGACCGAAATGCCTTCGTTGCGGAAGTGCAGGTAGGCAAAGGGCAGGGCCAGCACCACCATCACCAGGCAGCTCAGGGGGTAGAACACCTTCTTCCAGAACTCGATTTCGTAGCGTTCGGCCGACTGGTTGTTGGCGTTGAGGTGGCGGATGTACTGGAACAGGTCGAGCGTGCTCATGCGGTCGGGGCGCAGCACGGCAGCCGACACCATTTCGGAGGTGATCTGGGTGGGCCAGCGGAAGGTCGGAATCTGGGTGCGCTCGATGCGCGAAGCCGCGGTGCCGCGCGAGGTGAATTCGATGCGCTCGGCTTGCTCGAGTTGCCAAGCCTCATCACTTTCAAACTGGGCAGTGGGGGCGCGGGTCACGGACACCAGAATGCCTTTGTTGTCGAATTCGAAGACGCGCACGCCGCGCATGCCGCCGTCGGACGCCAGCGCGTTGACGTTGACGGCGAACTGGCCATAGGGTTGTTTCTCGCGCAGCCAGGCGCCGGTCTGACCGACCGTGATGTTGCCCTGGTAGCGTGCCTTGAGCAGCTGGGAGGTGCGGTCGGCCCAGGGTGCCAGGAAATCACCGATGAGAAACGTCAGCACCACGAACACGGCACCCACGGTCATCAGGGTGCGCAAGGCGCGCCAGGGCTCCAGGCCGCTGGTGCGCAGGATGGTGAACTCCGAACTCTGCGCCATGCGGGTCATGACGTAGATGGTGCCGATCAGCACCGTGATCGGCAGCAATTCGTACAGGTGGTTGGGCACCTGCAGCGCCACATAGCTCAGCGCCTGCGGCAACTGGTAGCCGGCCCCGACGCCGGGGCGGCCGATGGAGGGCAACTGGTCGACCACGTCAAAAAAGGTGAACAGCGCGAGAAAGGCCAGCGTGACGAAGGTCACGGCGGCAAGCACCTCGGCGTGAAGAAGGCGGCGGATGGTTTTCATGCGGCCACCTTGTCCCGGGCAACGGCGCGTGCGGCCAGCAGCCGACGCAAACTCCAGTTATGGTGCCGCAAAGCCAGCCCCAGCATGGAGACCGCCAGTACGCCGCCATGCAGCAGGACCATGAAAGGCAGAAAGCCGATCTTGTTGGTGCTGATCCAGGCCTGACCGAGATTGAGCAGATTGAGGTAGACCTGAAACAGCAGCAGCGAAACCACCAGATTGCCCGATCGGCCGAGGCGGGGGTTCACGCGCGAGGTCGCGACCGCAATGATCATCAGGTTGAGCGCCGCCAAAGCAAAGCCCATGCGCCAGGCAATTTCGCCCAGGTGATGCGGTGTCGGGTTGCGGATCAATTCCAGGGTGGAAACCGTGTTGAGCGGGATCTCGGCCTGGCTGCCCAGTTGGTCCTGCGTCACCTGGATGCTGTAGCTTTCAAATTCACTGAGTTTGAAATCCGACTTGCCGATGCTGTTTTCCAGGCGTTGGCCGTTGCCCAAGACAAGAAAGCGCTCGTCGCCAATCAGCTCGACACGGCCGGTACGCGCCGAGGTCACGGTTTCCTTGCCTTGTTCCGTGGTGGCGATGAACACATTGCTGGCCGAATGCTCGCTCAGCAGGCTTTTTTCCACGAAGAACACGCGGGTGCCGCCGGCCGACTCCTGAAACTGGCCCGGCTGCACCCGGTCCAGATCGCCGCGGTTCTCGTAATGGGCCCGCATGTCCTCGACCTGTTTGTTCGACCAGGGCAGCACGAGCAGGGCCAGCGTCGCCACGGCCAGCAGGATCGGCCAGGCGAACCTCAGCAGCGGCGCCAGCAGATCCGAAAGCCCGACGCCGCTGGAAAACCAGATCACCATTTCGCTGTCTCGGTACAGGCGCGACAGGGTGCCGACCGTGGCCACGAACAGGCCCATGGTCATGATGTTGGGCAGAAAGGCCAGGACGTTGTAGCCCATCACCAGCATCACGTCGGACGGATTGAAGCTGCCACGCGAAGCCTGGCCCAGTGTGCGGATCAGCGTCATGGTCATGACCACCGTCACCAGAACGATCAGCGTGGCGCCGAAACTGCGCGCCAGCTCCTTGCGGATGGAGGAATGGAATAACATTGCTTGGAAGGAAAACCGCAATTATGAACTTTGAACTCAAGTCCCTGGATCTGGCCGCGGCCGCGGCCCTGCCATGTGATGCACTGATCGTACTGGTGCCCACCGGCTTCAAGCCGGGCAAGGACGCCTTGTCGGCCCTGGTGGCCCAGGCACTCAAGGCCGGGGACCTGGAAAGCAAGCCCGGCAAGCTGCTGCCCTTGTACCGCCCGGCGCAAGCCAAATGTGCTCGGGCGCTGCTGGTGGGCGCTGGCGACGGCTCGGCCAGGCAGGTGCGCCAGGCCGTGACAGCAGCAGTCGGCGCCCTGCGTGCCGGCATGCCGGGCGTGAAGAAGCTGGCGCTGTGCTTTGCCACGCCGCCCGGGAGCGGCGCCGTACGCGCGGCGGTGACCGCGGTCGCCGATGCCAGCTACGTCTACACCACCACCAAGTCCAAGCCCGAGGGCCGCACCATCGCGCGTGTCGTCGTCGGTCTGCCACAGGCGTCGGCCAGCAAGGCCGAGTTCACGCAGGCCGTGGCCACCGTGGCCGGTATCGAGATGGCCAAGGAATGGGCCAACCGCCCGGGCAACCATGCCACCCCGACGCTGCTGGCGCAGGCCGCACGCTCCCTGTCGCGCCTGCCCTTGATCAGCTGCCAGGTGCTGGGGCCGCGTGACGTGGAAAAACTGGGCATGGGGTCTTTCATGGCCGTGGCCCGGGGTTCCGAGCAGCCGCTGCGCTTCATCGTGCTGCAGTACAACGGCGCCGCCAAGGCGCAGGCGCCGACGGTGCTGGTGGGCAAGGGCATTTCCTTTGACAGCGGCGGCATTTCCATGAAGCCGGCCGCCGAGATGGACGAGATGAAATTCGACATGGCGGGCGCCGCCAGCGTGCTGGGCGTGTTCCGGGCCTTGGGCGAACTCAAGCCGGCCCTCAATGTGGTGGGCCTGATCCCGAGTTGCGAGAACATGCCCGACGGCCGGGCCGTCAAGCCCGGCGATGTGGTGACCAGCATGAGCGGGCAGACCATCGAGATTCTCAACACCGACGCCGAAGGCCGGCTGATCCTGTGCGATGCACTGACCTATGCCGAGCGTTTCAAGCCACGCGCCGTGGTTGACGTCGCCACCCTGACCGGGGCCTGCATGGTCGCCCTGGGCAGCGTGCGCAGCGGCCTGTTTGCCTCCACCGACGAGTTGGCCAACCAGCTGATGGCCGCTGGCGAGGCAACCCAGGACCTGTGCTGGCGTCTGCCGCTGGACGACGACTATGCCGACGGCCTGAAGACCAACTTTGCCGATGTCGCCAATGTCGGCAGCCGCGCTGGCGGCGCCATCACCGCAGCCAAGTTCCTGCAGCGGTTTGCCGGCAAGTACCCCTGGGCGCACCTGGACATTGCCGGCTCGGCCTGGAAGAGCGGCGCAGCCAAGGGCGCGACCGGGCGCCCGGTGGGCTTGCTGCTGGACTTCCTGCTGACCAGCCATGCGGCCAAGCCCACGGTCGCCAAGACACGCCAGCGCAGCCGAGCGGCCTGAGGGTGCTGATGCCATGACCGAGGTTGCCTTCCATTTCAATGCCCCCGACAAGCTGGCCTACGCCTGCCGTCTGCTGCGCAAGGCCGTGGGCAGCGGGGCGTGTGTGGTGGTGACGGCGCCGGCCGATGTGCTGGCGCGCCTCAACAGCCTGCTGTGGACCTTCTCCCAACTCGATTTCATCCCGCACGCCACGGCGAGCGACCCGGCCCACGTGCTGGCTGCCTCGCCAGTGGTGCTGGCCGAATCCTTGGCCGATCTGCCGCACCAGCAGGTGCTGCTCAATCTCGGCGTGCAGGTGCCGGCCGGGTTCGAGCAATTCGAGCGCCTGATCGAGGTTGTGAGCCTGGACGATGAAGACCGTCAGCTGGCCCGTGGCCGCTGGAAGCACTACACCGACAGCGGCCATGCCATCACCCGCCACGACCTGGCCCTGAAAGGCGCGAACTGATGTCCATGTCCGAGAAAAATCTGCCGCGTTTCCTGCCGACCTTGACCGAGGTGGTGCAAGCCGGGAATGCGGCTCCGCTCGCGGCGGCCAGCGCAGGAACCCTGTCGGCACAGATCGCCGACAGCCCTTTGCCGGCGGCAGACGAGCTGGTCGAGCGCGTGATGCAGCGCTTGGCGCCGACGCTGGAAATCCGCTTGCGCGAAGTTGTGGCCGCCCTGGTGCAAGAACAGGTCAGTGCCCTGCAGCCTTATCTCTGGCAGGAGGTCGATCAGGCCTTGCGCCAGAGCGTGACGGCGGCCGTGGCGCAGGAGCTTGATGCGTTGGCACGACGCTAAGCGCTTCGAAATACCCACACGCTGCAGGTTTCCCGGTGCCGGCCGGGGAGAATTGCGGTAATGTCTCGCTGGTTTCGTTTCCTGGTTTTCGTTCACAACACTTGGAGGAGTACATGCACGTCAAGCACCTTACATCGGCCCTGACTCTGGTGGCCACCGCCGTCCTTCTGACCGCCTGCGGCCAGAAGGAAGAACCCGCAACACCCGCTGCCGCGCCTTCGCCGGCTGCCGCCGAGCCTGTGGTCAAGATCGGCCACGTGGCCCCGATGAGTGGCGCCATCGCCCACCTGGGCAAGGACAACGAGTACGGTGCACGCATGGCGATCGAGGAACTCAACGCCGCTGGCGTGACGATCGACGGCAAAAAGGTCAAGCTGGAGTTGCTGGTCGAGGACGATGCGGCCGATCCCAAGCAGGGTACCGCCGTGGCGCAGAAGCTGGCGGATGCCAAGGTGGCGGGCGTGATCGGCCACCTGAATTCGGGCACCACCATCCCGGCCTCCAAGCTCTACAGCGACGCCGGCATTCCGCAGATCTCGCCCTCGGCCACCAACCCGAAATACACGCGCCAGGGCTTCAAGACCACGTTCCGCGTGGTGGCGGATGACGTGCACCTGGGCAGCACGCTCGGCAAGTACGCCGTCGAGACCCTCAAGGCCAAGAACGTGGCCGTGATCGACGACCGCACCGCCTATGGGCAGGGCGTGGCCGAGGAGTTCACCAAGGCCGCTGAGGCCGCCGGCGCCAAGATCGTGGCCAAGGAGTTCACCACCGACAAGGCCACCGACTTCAACGCCATCCTGACCAGCATCAAGGGCAAGAAGCCCGATGTGGTGTTCTTCGGCGGCATGGATGCCGTGGCCGGCCCCATGCTCAAGCAGATGAAGTCGCTGGGCATCAAGGCCAAGTTCATGGGGGGTGACGGCGCCTGCACGGCCGAGATGCCCAAACTCGCCGGTGACGCGATCGGCGAGGAGTTGGTGTTCTGCGCCGAGGCGGGTGGCGTGGAAGGCGAAGCCAAGGTCGGCATGGACGAGTTCCGGACCAAGTTCAAGGCCAAGTTCAACACCGACGTCAAGCTCTACGCACCCTATGTGTACGACGCGACCAAGGTGATGGTGGCGGCCATGGTCAAGGCCAACTCGTCCGATCCGGCCAAGTACCTGCCGGTGCTGGCGGCTACCGCCGACTACAAGGGCGTCACCGGGCCAATCAGCTTCGACGAGAAGGGCGACATCAAGCACGGGGCGCTGACCCTGTACACCTACAAGGGCGGCGAGCGTACCCAGCTCGCCGTCATCCGCTGATTGCCGCTTCTGCTACCAAAGAAGGGCCGTCGGGCCCTTCTTTTTTGTACTTTCTCGATGACCTCCCTGAAAGGCAAGCCCATCTCGGTTAGAATAGCGGGCTTCCGGAGAGGTGGATGAGCGGTTTAAGTCACACGCCTGGAAAGCGTGCGTGGGGTAAAACTCACCGCGGGTTCGAATCCCGCCCTCTCCGCCAAAAAAGAAAACCCTCGCAAGCAATTGCGGGGGTTTTGTTTTTGCGGGTGTGGACGGGTGAGAAACCGCGCCCGGGTTCGCTCTGAAACAGTCTGGGGGACTGTTTCAGGACGTGCGTAGCGCGGGGACGCAGCCCCGAGAAATTCGCACCAGGCGAATTTCGAGCAATCCCACCCGTGCTCGCGCGCTCAGGCCTTGCCCTGTTTCACCAGTGCCATGGCCGAACCAATCAACGCAGAGACTTCACTCATATTGCCCGGCACGATCAACGTGGTCGTGGCATCGGCGGCCACCTTGCCGTAGGCCTCCACCGCTTTTTCGGCCACCTTGAGTTGCACCGCCTGCTCACCGCCCGGCTGTCGGATGGCCGCCGCCACGCGTTCGATGGCCTCGGCATTGGCCAGGGCCACGGCCTTGATGGACTCGGCTTCGCCCTGTGCCTGATTGATGGCAGCCTGTTTTTCACCCTCGGAACGGGCAATGAAGGCTTCGCGCTCGCCGGTCGCAATGTTGATCTGCTCCTGGCGCCGGCCTTCGGAGGCGGCAATCAGGGCGCGCTTTTCGCGCTCGGCCGTGATCTGCGCCTGCATGGCATGCAGGATCTCCTTGGGTGGTGTCAGGTCCTTGATTTCGTAACGCAGCACCTTGACCCCCCAGTTGAGCGCGGCCTCGTCGATGGCCTGGACCACCTGGGCGTTGATGATGTCGCGTTCTTCGAAGGTCTTGTCGAGTTCGAGCTTGCCGATCACGCTGCGCAGCGAGGTCTGCGCCAGCTGGGTCACGGCCACGATGTAGTTGGAAGAGCCATAGCTGGCACGCATCGGATCGGTGACCTGGAAATAGAGGATGCCGTCCACCTGCAGCTGCGTGTTGTCGCGCGTGATGCAGACCTGGCTCGGTACGTCAAGCGGGATTTCCTTCAGGCTGTGCTTGTAGGCCACCTTGTCGATGAAGGGCACCAGAAAGTTCAGGCCCGGCGTGAGCGCGGCGTGGTACTTGCCCAGGCGCTCCACCACCCAGGCATTCTGCTGTGGCACGACCTTGACCGAGCGGCTGATGAAGAGCACCGCAATGATGAGCAGGAGGATGGCGATTTCCATGGTGACTTTCTCCGGGTATCCGGTCAGGGTTCAAATTTCTCGATGACGAGCTGGCTGCCGCGTACTTCAACGATGCGGTGCGCACCGGTGGAGGGCAGGGTGCCGGCACCATGCACGGCCGCCCATTGGGCGCCGCGGTATTTCACGGTGGTCGTGCCGTCGGGGTGCCAGGCTTCAACGTGCACGGTTTCGCCGATGTCGAGGTTGACGTCGCGGTTGGATCCGGCGCGCAGGGTGGACGATTGGGGCCGCAGCAGATGCCAGGCCACGACAGCACCGCCGCCGACCACGGCGGCCACACCGATCTGTGCCGCCAGCGCCAGCCCGGCATGCGCGGCCAGTGCGGCGGCGGCCAGGCCAATGGCCAGCATCAGCAGGTAGAAGGTGCCGGTGACCAGTTCAGCGGCCACTACGCAACCGGTGATCAGCCACCAGACGGTCGATTCAGCCATGGCGCTCCTAGCGATGTGTTGCAATTGCCACATTTTGCGGCAAAAGACCGGCACAGCCGGGGTGGATCGGCAATAAGTCCGTACACTTCGCGCCTGTTTTTCTTTTTTTCCCGTCCCCGGCTGGAGTGTTTTCATGAAATTTCGTTTCCCCATCGTCATCATTGACGAAGACTTCCGCTCCGAAAATACATCGGGTCTGGGGATTCGCGCGCTGGCCCAGGCGATCGAGGCCGAAGGCTTTGAAGTGCTGGGCGTCACCAGCTACGGCGACCTGAGCCAGTTCGCCCAGCAGCAGAGCCGGGCCAGCGCCTTCATCCTGTC
This sequence comes from Curvibacter sp., assembly GCA_031426755.1. Lineage (GTDB taxonomy): Bacteria > Pseudomonadota > Gammaproteobacteria > Burkholderiales > Burkholderiaceae_C > Hylemonella. The sequence goes on along the minus strand of JASJPI010000011.1, from coordinate 23,415 downwards.
GATCGACGACGAGGAATTCACGCCCGGCCCCGATCTCGACCCCGCCGTGCTGAACCTGCGCACCTTCATCGAGGAAGTGCGCTTCAAGAACGCCGATGTGCCGCTCTACATCTACGGGGAAACCAAGACCAGCCACCACCTGCCCAACGACATCCTGCGCGAGCTGCACGGCTTCATCCACATGTTCGAGGACACGCCGGAATTCGTGGCGCGCCACATCATCCGTGAGGCCAAGAGCTATCTGGAGGGCGTGCAGCCGCCGTTCTTCAAGGCGCTGCTGGACTACGCCGAGGACGGCTCCTACTCCTGGCATTGCCCGGGGCACTCCGGTGGCGTGGCGTTCCTGAAAAGCCCGGTGGGCCAGATGTACCACCAGTTCTATGGCGAGAACATGCTGCGCGCCGACGTCTGCAATGCGGTGGAGGAACTCGGCCAGCTGCTCGACCACAACGGCGCCATCGGCGAGAGCGAGCGCAATGCCGCGCGCATCTTCAATGCTGACCACTGCTACTTCGTCACCAACGGCACCAGCACCTCCAACAAGATGGTGTGGCACCACACGGTGGCGCCGGGCGACGTGGTGGTGGTGGACCGCAACTGCCACAAGTCGATCCTGCACGCCATCATCATGACGGGGGCGATTCCGGTCTTCCTCAAGCCCACGCGCAACCATTTCGGCATCATCGGCCCGATCCCGCAAAGCGAGTTCGAACCGGCAGCCATCCAGGCCAAGATCAAGGCCAACCCCTTGCTCAAGGGCGTCGATCCCAAGAAGGTCAAGCCGCGCATCCTGACGCTGACCCAGTCGACCTACGACGGCGTGCTCTACAACACCGAGACCATCAAAGGCATGCTCGACGGTTACGTCGACAACCTGCACTTTGACGAAGCCTGGCTGCCGCACGCGGCCTTCCACCCGTTCTATGGCGCTTACCACGCCATGGGCAAGAAGCGCGCCCGGCCGAAGAATTCGGTGGTCTATGCCACTCAGTCCATCCACAAGCTGCTGGCCGGCATCAGCCAGGCCAGCCATGTGCTGGTACAGGACTCGCAGAACACCAAGCTGGACCACCACCTCTTCAACGAGGCCTACCTGATGCACACCAGCACCAGCCCGCAGTACAGCATCATCGCCAGCTGCGACGTGGCGGCCGCCATGATGGAGCCGCCCGGCGGCACCGCGCTGGTGGAGGAGAGCATCGCCGAGTCGCTCAATTTCCGCCGCGCCATGCGCAAGGTGGACGCCGAATACGGCAAGGACTGGTGGTTCAAGGTCTGGGGCCCGGACAAGCTGGTGGCCGAGGGTGTCGGCCGCGCCGAGGAATGGATCATCCGCAGCGACGGCCGCAGCGCCAGGAACGGCAGCAAGTGGCACGGCTTCGGCCAGTTGGCCGACGGTTTCAACATGCTGGATCCGATCAAGGCCACCATCGTCACCCCGGGTCTGAACCTGGACGGCAAGTTCGACAAGACCGGTATCCCGGCTTCCATCGTCACCAAATATCTGGCCGAGCACGGCGTGGTGGTGGAGAAGACCGGTCTGTACAGCTTCTTCATCATGTTCACCATCGGCATCACCAAGGGCCGCTGGAACACGCTGCTGACCGCGCTGCAGCAGTTCAAGGACGATTACGACCGGAACCAGCCGATGTGGCGCATCATGCCGGAGTTCTGCCAGAAGCACGCGCGCTACGAGCGCATGGGCCTGCAGGACCTGTGCCAGCACATCCACGCGCTGTACGCCAAGTACGACATTGCGCGCCTGACCACCGAGATGTACCTGAGCGACCTGACGCCGGCCATGAAGCCGAGCGATGCCTACGCTCATATCGCCCATCGCACCACGGAGCGCGTGGAGATCGACCAGCTGGAGGGCCGCATCACGGTGGGCCTGGTGACGCCGTATCCGCCGGGCATTCCGCTGCTGATCCCGGGCGAGGTGTTCAACAAGAAGATCGTCGACTACCTCAAGTTCGCGCGTGAGTTCAACGCCCAGTGCCCGGGCTTCGAGACCGACATCCACGGCCTGGTGGAAAAGGTGGGCGAAGATGGCAAGAAGCACTACTACGCCGACTGCGTCAAAGCCTGACGCGCTGTTCGCCCAATGAAAATGCCCCGCTCAGCGGGGCGTTTCTTTTGCTATTGATAGGATAGCTGTGGGCGCCCTGTTATCCAGGGCTTCAGGCGATTTTCCTTGTGATCAGCTCTCGACCACCGCCACGGAGGAGTGGCTGAAGCCGCCGTCCACATAACTGATCTCGGCGGTCACGCCGGAGGCCAGGTCGCTCAGCAGGAAAGCGGCCATATTGCCGACATCCTCGATCGTCACGTTGCGGCGCAGCGGCGAGCCATTGGCCGCAATGCTGAGCAGCTTGCCGAAGTCCTTGATGCCGCTGGCGGCCAGGGTCTTGATCGGGCCGGCGCTGATGCCGTTGACACGCATGCTGCGGCCGTCCGGCAGATGGCCGACGGCCTCGGCCAGGTAGCGCACCGAAGCCTCCAGGCTGGCCTTGGCCAGGCCCATGGTGTTGTAGTTCGGGATGGAACGCACGGCACCCAGGTAGCTCAGCGTCAGCAGGGCCGACTTGTCGTTGAGGTAGGGCAGGGCCGCCTTGGCCATGGCCGGAAAACTGTAGGCGCTGATGTCATGCGCAATACGGAAGTTCTCGCGCGACAGGCCGTCCAGGAAGTTGCCGGTGATCGCCTCGCGCGGGGCAAAACCGATGCTGTGCACGAAGCCGTCATAGGTGGACCAGTGGGCCGACAGGTCCTTGAACATGTTTTCGATCTGCGCGTCATCACCGACATCGCAGTCAAAGATCAGTTTGGAATCGAACTCGGCGGCAAATTCTGTGATGCGGTCCTTGAAGCGCTCGCCGACGTAGCTGAACGCCAGCTCGGCGCCTTCGCGATGGCAGGCCTGCGCGATGCCATAGGCAATCGAGCGGTTGCTCAACAAGCCGGTGATCAAAAATTTCTTGCCAGTCAGGAATCCCATAATTTTCTCGGTAAAAAATCTGTGCAGAATTGTCGCATGCGGACTTTCTGTTTTCTGGTTTCCCTTGTTTCACTGATTGGTGCCATGCCGGCCTGGGCCGGCCACGCCTATGCCCAGTTCGGGGACATCAAATATTCCGCGGGCTTTCAGCACTTCGACTACGTCAATCCGGCCGCACCCAAGGGCGGGGAAATCTCTCTGGTACCGCCAACCCGGTTGTCCAATTTTGACAAATACAACCCGTTCACCCTCAAGGGCAGCGCACCGCCCGGGCTGGCCAGCCTGGTGTTCGAGAGTCTGCTGACCGGCACGCTCGACGAGCCGACCACGGCCTACGGCCTGCTGGCGCAGGACGTCACGGTGGCGCCCGACAAGCTGTCGGCCGTCTTCACGCTCAACCCACGGGCCCGTTTCCACAACGGCGAGCCGGTGCTGGCGGTTGATGTGAAGCACTCGTTCGACCAGCTGACCTCCCAGGCGGCCGCGCCGCAGTACCGCACCATCTTCGGCGAGATCCGGGGTGTGACGGTGCTGGGTGAGCGGGTGGTGCGCTTCGACTTCCGGCGCGTCAATGCCGAGCTGCCGCTGATTGCCGGCAGCCTGCCGGTGTTCAGCCGCAAGTGGGGCATGGAAAACGGCAAGGGCAAGCCGCTGGACCAGATCGTGACCGATACACCCATCGGCAGCGGCCCCTACCGCATCGGCAAGGTCAATTTCGGCAAGGACATCAGCTACGAGCGCGATCCCGCCTACTGGGCGCGCGACCTCAATGTGCGCCGCGGCCTGTTCAATTTCGACCGCATCAGCTACAAGATCTACAAGGACAACACGGCCCAGCTGGAAGCCTTCAAGGCCGGTGAGTTCGACTACATCCAGGCCTTCGTCGCCCGCGAATGGGCACGCGCCTACACCGGCAAGGCATTCGACACCGGTGCCCTGATCAAGAAGGAACTCAAACACGGCAACGCCGGCGATTTCCAGGGTTTCCTGCTCAATCTGCGGCGCGACAAATTCAAGGATGTGCGCGTGCGTGAAGCCATCGAGCTGGCGATGGATTTCGAGTGGCTCAACCGCCAGCTGTTCTACAACGCCTACACCCGGGTGCGCGGCTATTTCGTCGGCAGTGATTTCGAGGCCAAAGGCAAGCCATCGCCGGAAGAACTGGCCGTGCTGGCGCCGCTGCGCCGCCAGTTGTCGCCCGCAGTCTTCACCGACGACGTGCCGCAGCCGCCCTTCACCAGCCTGGACCCGGCTTCCGGCCACACACTGCGCGACAACCTGCGCCGCGCACGCGACCTGCTGGCCCAGGCCGGCTGGACCTACCGCGACGGCGCCCTGCGCAACCCGCAGGGCGAGGCCTTCACCATCGAATTCCTCGACAACTCGGGCTCCATGGGCCGGGTGGTGACGCCCTATGCCAGGAATCTGGAAAAACTGGGCATCACCGTGAACTACAAGGTGGTCGATTTCGCCATCCTGCAAAAACGGCTGGACGTGTTCGACTTCGAGGTCATCAGCAACCGCCTGATCGGCAGCGAGGCGCCGGGCACCGAGCTGCTGGAGCGCTTCGGCTCCAAGGCGGCCGATACCGAGGGCTCGATGAACGTCATCGGCATCAAGAACCCGGCGGTCGATGCGCTGCTGGACCGGGTGATGTCCGCCCAGACCCGGCCCGAACTGGTGGCCCGGCTGCGTGCGCTCGACCGCGTGCTGCGCCACGGCCACTACGCCGTGCCGCACTGGTACGGCAGCGTGCACCGCGTCGCGTGGCGCGCCGGCCGCTTCGAGCAGCCGGCAGTGACGCCACGTTATTACCAGCCCGAGGGCTGGGTCACATCGGTCTGGTGGGCCTCTGATGCCAACCGGGCGCAATCGGCCCAGGAGGCGAGGTGAGCATGCTGGCCTACATCCTCAAACGCCTGCTGCTGATGATCCCGACCCTGTTCGGCATCCTGCTGCTGACCTTTGTCGTCATCCAGTTCGTGCCGGGCGGTCCGGTGGAGCAGATGGTGGCGCAACTGCAGGGGCGCGACAGCGGCGGGGAGGGTGCCGCCGCATCGGGTGCCGGCTACCGCGGCCGCCAGGGCGTGGATGCGGCGCGCATCGCCGAAATCCGCGCCTTCTACGGCTTCGACAAGCCGGCGCATGAGCGCTTCTGGCAGATGCTGAAGCAGTACGTCCGCTTCGACCTGGGCAAGAGTTTTTTCTACCCCAAGAGCGTGTGGGAACTGGTGAAGGACAAGCTGCCGGTCTCGATCAGCCTTGGGCTGTGGACCTTCTTCCTGAGCTACCTGATCTCGGTGCCGCTGGGCATCGCCAAGGCGGTGCGCGCCGGCAGCCGCTTCGACACCCTGACCAGCCTGATTGTGCTGGTCGGCTATGCCATTCCGGGCTTCGTGCTCGGTGTGGCGCTGCTGGTGATCTTTGGCGGCCAGTTGCAATGGTTTCCGTTGCGCGGCCTGACCTCCAGCAACTGGGAGAGCCTGAGCTGGGGCGCCAAGGTGGTGGACTACCTGTGGCACATCACGCTGCCCATCACCGCCAGCGTGCTGGGCGCCTTTGCCGTCACCACCATGCTGACCAAGAATGCCTTTCTGGAGGAAATCCGCAAGCAATACGTGCTGACGGCGCGCGCCAAGGGGCTGACCGAGCGACGCGTGCTGTGGCGCCATGTGATGCGCAACGCGCTGATTCCCATCGTCACCGGCTTCCCGGCCGCCTTCATCGGTGCCTTCTTCACCGGCTCGCTCCTGATCGAGACCCTGTTTTCGCTCGACGGCCTGGGCCTGCTGTCGTATGAATCTGTGATGCGGCGCGACTACCCGGTGGTGCTGGGCACGCTTTACCTCTTTACCCTGATTGGCCTGGTGACCAAGCTGATTTCCGATCTCTGTTATGTCTGGGTGGACCCTCGTGTCAAGTTTGACTGAAGCTTATTGGCTGACTTGCCGGCGTAGCCTCGGCCGTACGGGCCTGGGGGGCGCTCCTCATGGTGCGAGCACAAATCGTCGGCCCCCCAGACCCGTACGGCTGCGCGAAGGGCTTGCACTTCGCAGGCAAAAGGCAACCCTCCTTCAGCGGAGAGGGGGCATGCCGCTGGCCGATTTGTGCGGTACCCCGCACCATGAGGACGGCGGCATGCCCCCTCTGCGCTGCACAGATGCAAGGCAAGCAAGAAAGTCCCGGGCATGAGCACCTCGTCCTTTCTGTCCCCAAGCCAACGCGCCTGGCAGCGCTTCAGGCGCAACCGGCTCGGTTACTGGAGCCTGTTGATTTTCTGCACGCTGTTCGTGCTCAGCCTCGGGGCTGAGCTGATCTCCAACGACAAGCCGCTGCTGGCGCGCTACAACGGCCAGTGGTATGCGCCGATCCTGAGCAATGTGCCGGAGACCACCTTCGGCGGCGATTTCGCCACGCCGACCGACTACCTCGACCCCTTCATCCAGCAGCAGTTCGCCCAACCCGGCAACTGGGCGCTTTATCCGCTCAACCCCTACCACCACAGCACCATCAACTACTTCGCCAAGGAGCCCAACCCGAGTGAACCTTCAAGCGACAACTGGTTGGGCACCGACGACCGCGGGCGCGACGTGGTGGCGCGGTTGCTGTACGGGTTTCGCATCTCGGTGCTGTTCGCGTTGGCGCTGACGTTCATTGGTGTGCTGCTGGGCGTAATCACCGGGGCGCTGCAGGGCTTTTTCGGCGGCAAGACCGATCTGCTGTTCCAGCGCTTCATCGAGATCTGGGGCTCCATGCCCGAGCTGTACCTGCTGATCATCTTCTCCGCCATGTTCGACCCCAGCGTGGCGCTGCTGCTGATCCTGCTCAGCCTGTTCGGCTGGATGGGCCTGTCAGACTACGTGCGCGCCGAATTCCTGCGCAACCGTCAGCTCGATTACGTGCGCGCGGCGCGGGCGCTGGGCCTGTCGAACTGGCAGATCATCTGGCGCCACATCCTGCCCAACAGCCTGACGCCGGTGGTGACCTTCCTGCCGTTTCGCATGAGCGCGGCCATTCTGGCGCTGACCTCGCTCGACTTCCTCGGCCTGGGCGTGCCGCCGGGCACGCCGTCGCTGGGCGAACTGCTGGCGCAGGGCAAGAACAACATCGACGCTTGGTGGATTTCGCTGTCCACCTTCGCCGTGCTGGTCATCACGCTGCTGCTGCTGACCTTCATGGGCGATGCGCTGCGCGACGCGCTCGATCCCCGGAAGGCTGAAAAATGACACAAGCAGCCCGTTTGCTCGACGTGCGCGGCCTGCGCGTGGCCTTCAACGGCAAAGAAGTCGTGCATGGCCTGGACTTCCAGATTGCGCCGGGGGAGAAAGTCGCGCTGGTCGGGGAGTCCGGTTCAGGCAAGACCGTCACCGCCTTGAGCCTGCTGCGTCTGGTGCAGAACGCCGACATCACCGGCGTTGCAAGCTTTTTCGAGCCCCGGCCCTCGTCGAATATGTGCGACCTGCTATCGATTCAGGAGCGAGAGTTGCGTGGCATCCGTGGCCGGGACATCGCGATGATCTTCCAGGAGCCGATGACGGCGCTCAACCCGCTGTTCACCGTGGGCGAGCAGATTGCCGAGGTGCTGGAGCTCAAGCTGGGCCTGGCCCGGGCGCAGGCGGCGGCGCAGGCCGTGCAACTGCTGGCCGATACCGGCATCCCGGAGCCCGAGCGGCGTGCCAAATCCTTCCCGCACCAGTTGAGCGGTGGCCAACGCCAGCGCGCCATGATCGCCATGGCGCTGGCCTGCCAGCCGCGGCTGCTGCTGGCCGATGAGCCGACCACGGCGCTGGACGTCACCCTGCGCGGGCAGATCCTCGACCTGCTCACCGGACTGCAGCAGAAAAACGGCATGGCGGTGCTGCTGATCACGCACGACCTGAACCTGGTGCGCCGCTTCGCCGACCGCGTGATCGTGATGGAAAACGGCCATATCGTCGAGCAGGGGCGGGTGGCCGAGGTCTTTGCCGACCCGCAGCACGGCTACACCCGGCGCCTGATCGACAGCAAGCCGGTGCGCGATGTACAGGAGGCCCCCGTTGTTGCCGACGCGGCGCCGGTGATGCAGGCAGGCAAGCTGCGGGTGGGCTACCCGACGCCTTTGCCCGGCCTGCGCGGCTGGTTCCAGCGTGGCGAGTTCGTGGCGGTCCACGATGCCGCCTTCACCATCCCGCCCGGCCACACCCTGGGCGTGATCGGCGAGTCCGGCTCGGGCAAGTCGACCCTGGCCCTGGCCGCACTCGGCCTGCAGCCCTTCACCGGCGAGTTGCAGGTGGCCGGGCAGGCCTGGGGGCAGCAGCAGGCACACAACCGGGCGCTGCGCAAGGTTGTGCAGGTGGTGTTCCAGGACCCGTTTTCTTCCCTGTCGCCGCGCCTGACGGTCGAGGAAATCGTGGGCGAAGGCCTGCGGGTCCATGCATCTTCGCTATCGATTCAGGAGCGTCGAGCGCATGTCCTGCGGGCGCTGGAGGAGGTCGGCTTGGGCGAAGCACAGTTCCAGGGCCTGTTGCAGCGCTACCCGCATGAGTTCTCCGGCGGCCAGCGCCAGCGCCTGGCCATTGCCCGGGCGCTCATCGTCGAGCCGTGCCTGCTGGTGCTGGACGAGCCCACCAGCGCGCTGGATGTGACGATCCAGAAGCAGGTGCTGCAACTGCTGCAGCGCCTGCAGCGCGAACGGGGCCTGAGCTACCTGCTGATCACCCACGACGTGGACGTGATCCGGGCCATGGCACACGAGGTCATCGTCATGAAAGACGGCCGCATCGTCGAGTCCGGTGCCGTTTCAGCCGTGCTGGATGCGCCCAGCCATCCGTACACCCGCACGCTGGTGGGTTCTGCTGCCTAGGGCCTGTTCACACTCATTTCACAAGTGCGGACGAGGAGAAAACCGCGCCAATCTAGGCGCACGACGACGCCCAGACTGGCTGTCTGGGCTAGGAATGCAACAACGAGTGGCGCGGTTTTCACCCCGTTCCCTTCGGGTTGCGGCCCAAAAGGCCCTGCGCGGCGTTGCGAAGCCTTGCCGGGGAGCGACCCCGGCGGCGTTTCGCGCCTTGCGCATGGCCTTTTTGATCCGCAACGCATCTTGTGAAATGAGTGTGAACAGGCCCTGAATCGCCTTGAAAATCAAGGCACTAGCCCTGTTTTTCGGCTACAATTCGACAATTCTCGACCAAACGGGCGGATTACCAACCGCCCGTTTTTTTTGGTCGAACGGTTTTGAGCCGGGTCAAGCCCGGATTTATGGGGCAAGCAGGACACACGTGGCATTACAGGACATCGTCGAACAAACCGTGACCGGACTCGGTTATGACTTGGTGGAGATCGAACGCTCTGCTGGGGGTTTGCTGCGCGTGACGATCGATTTGCCCTGGGATCCGCAAGCCGTCGAGCAGTTCGTCAACGTCGAGGACTGTGAAAAGGTCACGCGCCAGTTGCAGTTCGCGCTGGAAGTCGATGGCATCGAGTACAAGCGGCTCGAAGTGTCCTCGCCGGGCATCGATCGCCCGCTGCGCCATGAAAAAGATTTCGAGCGTTTTGCCGGCCAGGTGATCGACATCACGCTCAAGGCGCCCATGGGTGCGGCTGCGGCCGGCCAGGTCAGCGCCAACCGCAAGAAATTTCGCGGCACGCTGGAGCATGCCGAGGGTGGTCAGGGCTGGCAGATCGTCTGGAGCGACGAGCCGCCGGTCAAGCCGGGGCAGAAGGTCAGCAAGAAGCGGCCGCCGGCGCCGGTGCAGGCGCTGGGCTTCACGCTCGATGAACTGCGCGAGGCGCGTCTGGCGCCGATCGTCAGTTTCAAGGGCCGCGGCGCGGCCAACGCGGATTAAGGGCGCACTGGCCGGTGCAATGGCTCCGGCGGGTGCGATGGATTTGGTTTTGAATTGTGAGTTCGAGCAGGTGCGGGGCATGGCCCCGCGCTCATCTGGTTATGGAGGTTAAAGGCATGAATCGCGAACTGTTGATGCTGGTGGATGCCATTTCACGCGAGAAGAACGTCGAGCGTGACGTGGTGATTGGTGCGGTCGAGGCTGCGCTGGCCCAGGCGACCAAGAAGCTCTATGAAGGTGATGTGGACATCCGTGTCGCCATCGACCGCGACACCGGCAACTACGAAACGTTCCGCCGTTGGCACGTCGTTCCCGACGAGGCCGGCCTGCAGCTGCCCGACCAGGAAATCCTGCTGTTCGAAGCCAAGGAGCAGATTCCCGACATCGAGGTCGACGAGTACATCGAGGAATCGGTGGAGTCGGTGCCGATCGGCCGCATCGGCGCCATGGCCGCCAAGCAGGTCATCCTGCAGAAGATCCGCGACGCCGAGCGCGAAATGCTGCTCAACGACTTCATGTCGCGCGGCGACAAGATCTTCGTCGGCACCGTCAAGCGCATGGACAAGGGCGACATCATCGTGGAAAGCGGCCGTGTCGAAGGACGGCTGCGCCGCAACGAGATGATCCCGAAGGAAAACCTGCGCACCGGTGACCGTGTGCGCGCCATGATCATGGAAGTGGACCTGACGCTGCGCGGCGCCCCCATCATCCTGTCGCGTTCGGCCCCCGAATTCATGATCGAGCTGTTCCGCCAGGAAGTGCCCGAGATCGAGCAGGGCCTGCTGGAGATCAAATCCTGCGCCCGTGACGCCGGCTCGCGCGCCAAGATCGCCGTGCTGTCGCACGACAAGCGCGTCGATCCGATCGGTACCTGCGTCGGTGTGCGCGGCACCCGCGTCAATGCCGTGACCAACGAACTCGCCGGCGAGCGCGTCGACATCGTGCTGTGGAGCGAGGACCCGGCCCAGTTCGTGATCGGCGCCCTGGCCCCGGCCAACGTGCAGTCCATCGTGGTCGATGAAGAAAAGCACGCCATGGACGTGGTGGTGGACGAGGAAAACCTGGCCATCGCCATCGGTCGCGGCGGCCAGAACGTGCGTCTGGCCTCCGACCTCACCGGCTGGAAGATCAACATCATGGACGCGGCCGAATCGGCCCAGAAGCAGGCCGACGAAACCGGCTCGCTGCGCAAGCTGTTCATGGAAAAACTCGATGTGGACGAGGAGATCGCCGACATCCTGATCGCCGAGGGGTTCACCAGCCTGGAAGAAGTGGCCTACGTGCCGCTGCAGGAAATGCTGGAGATCGAGAGCTTCGACGAAGACACGGTCAACGAGCTGCGTGCCCGCGCCAAGGACGCGCTGCTGACCATGGAGATTGCCCGCGAGGAAAGCGTCGAGGAAGTGTCGCAGGATCTGCGCGACCTCGAAGGTCTGACCCCCGAGCTGATTGCCAAGCTGGCCGACAACGGCGTTCACACCCTCGATGACCTGGCGGATCTCGCCGTGGACGAACTCACTGATATCACAGGCCAGTCTGCGGATGAAGCCAAGACCCTGATCATGAAGGCGCGCGAACATTGGTTTACCAATGATGCCGCCTCTCAAGAGTAACGGTCATGAAAGGTTACACAACAAATGTCCAGTACGACCGTCGCCGAGTTTGCAACCGAACTCAAGAAATCCACTGAAACGCTGATCGAGCAGCTCAAGGCTGCCGGCGTGTCCAAGGCGTCTGCCTCCGACACCCTGACCGATGCCGACAAACACAGTCTGCTGAGCCACCTGCAGGCCAGCCATGGCACGGCTGCGCCCGAGCGCAAGAAGATCACCCTGGTCAAGAAATCAACCACCGAGATCAAGCAGGCTGATGCCACCGGCAAGGCCCGCACCATCCAGGTCGAGGTACGCAAGAAGCGTACCTTCGTGCGCCGTGACGATGGCTCCGAATTGACCGCTGAGGCACCGGCTGCCGCAGCGGAAGAGCAGGTCGAAGTGCCGGCCACCCCGACGATCGACAACGCCGAGCTCGCCCGCCGCGAGGAAGAGGCGCGCCGTCAGGCCGAACTGATCCGCCGCCAGGAGGAAGAGTTGGCCGAGCGTCGCCGCCAGCGTGAAGCGCAGGAAGCCCGCGAGCGCGAAGCGGCCGAGAAGGCTGCCGCCGAAGCGGCAGCTGCTCAAAAGGCACAGGCGGCCAGCCAGCCGAGCGAACAGGATGCTGCCGAAGCAACCGTGCGCGCAGAAGCTCAGGCCAAGGCGGCCGAAGAGGCGCGCGCCAGCGCCCAGGCCGCCGCCAAGGCACGCGCTGATGAAGAGGCTGCACGCGCGGCCGACCTCAATGACCGCCGCCGCAAGGCCGAGGCCGAAGCCGCCGCCATCCGCTCCATGATGGCAACACCGGCGAAGAAGGTGCTGGTGGCCAAGAAGGAAGAACCGAAGCCTGCCGAGGCCGCCAAGGCCGGCATGAAGGGCACCTTGCACAAGCCGACAACGGGCAGCACCACGGCCAAGCCGGCGCCCGCCGCCGGTGCAGGCGCGGGGGCTGGCAAGGAAGTCAAGTCGGCCAAGCTGTCCAGCAGCTGGGCAGGGGACCCGGCCAAGAAGAAGGCCATTCCCACCCGCGGTGATACCAGCGGCGGCGTCGGCCGTGGCAGCTGGCGCAGCGGTCCGAAAGGACGTCGCGGCCATGATCGTGATCGGGAAGACCAGCACGTCCAGGCCGCACCGGTCGAGGCGCGCGTCATCGAAGTTCACGTGCCGGAAACCATCACCGTGGCCGAACTGGCCCACAAGATGGCGGTCAAGGCTTCCGAGGTCATCAAACACCTCATGAAGCTGGGCCAGATGGTGACCATCAACCAGCCGCTGGACCAGGACACTGCCATGATCGTGGTGGAGGAAATGGGCCACAAGGCCATCATCGCCGCGCTGGACGACCCTGAAGCCTTTACCGAAGAGGAAGCATCCGCGCACCATGCCGAGGCGCTGGCACGCGCACCGGTGGTGACCGTCATGGGCCACGTCGACCACGGCAAGACCTCGTTGCTGGACTACATCCGCCGCGCCAAAGTGGCCTCCGGTGAGGCCGGCGGCATCACGCAGCACATCGGCGCCTACCACGTGGAAACTCCGCGCGGCATGGTGTCCTTCCTGGATACCCCGGGCCACGAGGCCTTCACGGCCATGCGCGCGCGCGGTGCCCAGGCAACCGACATCGTGATTCTGGTGGTGGCGGCCGATGACGGCGTCATGCCCCAGACCAAGGAAGCCATCAAGCACGCCAAGGCAGCCGGTGTGCCGATCGTGGTGGCGATCAACAAGATCGACAAACCCGATGCCAACCCGGACCGCGTCAAGCAGGAACTGGTCGCCGAGGAAGTGGTGCCCGAGGAATACGGCGGCGATTCGCCGTTCGTGGCGGTGTCGGCCAAGACCGGCCAGGGCATCGACGATCTGCTGGAGCAGGTGCTGCTGCAGGCCGAAGTGCTGGAACTGAAGGCGCCGATCGATGCCATGGCCAAGGGCCTGGTGATCGAGGCACGTCTGGACAAGGGCCGCGGCCCGGTGGCCACGGTGCTGGTGCAATCCGGCACGCTCACCGCTGGCGACGTGGTGCTGGCTGGCCAGACCTATGGCCGTGTGCGTGCCATGCTGGACGAGAACGGTCGCCCGATCAAGTCGGCCGGCCCGTCCATTCCGGTCGAGATCCAGGGTCTGACCGAAGTGCCGCAGGCCGGTGACGAATTCATGGTGATGACCGACGAGCGCCGTGCGCGCGAGATCGCCACCTACCGTGCCGGCAAGTTCCGCAACACCAAACTGGCCAAGCAGCAGGCTGCCAAGCTGGAGAACATGTTCTCCGACATCTCGGCCGGCGAAGTCAAGACGCTGCCCATCATCGTCAAGGCCGATGTGCAAGGTTCGCAGGAAGCGCTGGCGGCTTCGCTGCTCAAGCTCTCGACCGACGAGGTCAAGGTGCAGATGGTCTATTCGGCTGTCGGCGGCATCAGCGAGTCGGATGTCAACCTGGCGATTGCCTCCAAGGCCCTCATCATCGGCTTCAACACCCGGGCTGATGCCGGTGCGCGCAAGCTGGCTGAGAGCAACGATGTCGACATCCGTTACTACAACATCATTTACGACGCGGTGGATGAGTTGAAGGCGGCCATGTCGGGCATGCTGGCACCGGAGAAGCGGGAAGAAGTCATCGGTATGGCCGAAATCCGTACCGTGTTCGTGGCCTCCAAGATCGGCACGGTGGCTGGCTGTATGGTCACCTCCGGCCACGTCACCCGCAGCGCGCATTTCCGCCTGCTGCGCGACAACGTGGTGATCTATACCGGCGAACTCGACTCTCTGAAGCGCATGAAGGACGATGTGCGCGAAGTGAAAGAAGGCTTCGAGTGCGGTATCAAGCTCAAGAACTACAACGACATCAAGGAAGGTGATCAGCTGGAGTTCTTCGAGGTCAAGGAAATCGCGCGGACCCTGTAAGCCATGGCAGCCAAGAAACCGTCAGCTCCGAACCGCGCCTTCAAGGTGGCCGATCAGATCCAGCGTGATCTGACGGAGTTGATCGCGCGCGAGTTGAAAGACCCGCGCGTGGGCATGGTGACGCTGCAGAGCGTGGAAGTCACGCCCGACTACGCCCATGCCAAGGTGTTCTTCAGCCTGCTGGTGGGTGATCCGCAGCAGACTGAAGAGGCGTTGAACCAGGCCGCCGGCTTCCTGCGCAACGGCCTGTTCAAGCGGTTGCACATCCATACCGTGCCGACGCTGCACTTCGTCTACGACCGCACCACCGAGCGCGCCGCCGACATGAACGCCCTGATCGCCCAGGCGGTCGCGTCGCGTTCCAAGAACGAGGAATAGCCATGCACGCGCCACGCACCAGGGTGCAACGGCGCCCTGTGCATGGGGTGCTGTTGCTGGATAAACCGCTCGGACTGTCGAGCAACAATGCCTTGCAGAAGGCCAAGTGGCTGCTGCGTGCCGAAAAGGCGGGCCACACCGGCACGCTCGACCCGCTGGCCACCGGCGTGCTGCCGATCTGCTTCGGCGCTGCGACCAAGTTCAGCCAGCTGCACCTGGACGCCGACAAGACCTACGAGACCACGGTCCGGCTGGGCGTGCGTACCAGCACGGCCGACGCCGAAGGCGAGGTCATCGAGACCCGCCCGGTCACCTGTACCTTGGGCCAGGTGGTCGAGGTGCTGGACCGCTTCATGGGGCCGATCCGCCAGGTGCCACCCATGCACAGTGCCCTCAAGAAGGACGGCAAGGCCTTGTACGAATACGCCCGTGACGGCGAGACCGTGGAACGCGAGGCGCGCGATGTCGTCATCCATGAACTGGAACTGCTGGAAGCGCAGCTCCAGGGTGATGCGCCGGTCCTTAGGCTGCGTGTGAAATGCAGCAAGGGCACCTACATCCGTACGCTGGGTGAAGACATCGGCGAGGCGCTGGGCTGCGGCGGTCATCTGGTGGCCTTGCGGCGCATCGCCACCGGGCCGTTCGAGGTGTCGCAGTGCGTCACGCTGGCCCGCTTGGAAGCCATGGAAGAGGCCGAGCGCCTCACGCAATTGAAACCGGTTGAATCGCTGTTGCCAGGTCATACCGTCGTCACGCTCGACGGCGAGAATGCAGGACGTTTCCTCAGCGGCTTGCGCCGTCGTGGCACTTGGCCGGATGCCGCACAGGTTGCTGTGTACGGCGAAGAACCGCATGCCCTGCTGGGCACGGCCCATGTCAGGGCCGGTGAACTGATCCCCGGGCGCCTGTTGAGCCCATTAGAGATACAACAGATTTTGGAGAGTGAATCATGAGTCAGAAACAAATCCGCAACATTGCCATCATTGCTCACGTGGACCACGGCAAGACCACCATGGTCGACCAGTTGCTGCGCCAGTCCGGCACCTTTGCCGAGCACGAAAAGGTGGTCGACACGGTGATGGACAACAACGCCATCGAAAAAGAACGCGGCATCACCATTCTGGCCAAGAACTGCGCCGTGAGCTGGGAAGGCACGCACATCAACATCGTCGACACCCCCGGCCACGCCGACTTCGGCGGCGAAGTGGAACGTGCCCTGTCCATGGTGGATGGTGTGGTGCTGCTGATCGACGCGCAAGAAGGCCCCATGCCCCAGACGCGCTTTGTGACCAAGAAGGCCCTGGCCCTGGGCCTCAAGCCGATCCTGGTGGTGAACAAGGTGGACAAGCCCGGCGCCAACCCCGACAAGGTCGTCAACGCCGCTTTCGACCTGTTCGACAAGCTCGGCGCCAACGACGAGCAATTGGACTTCCCCGTGGTCTACGCCTCCGGCATCAACGGCTGGTCCTCGCTGGAAGAGGGTGAGCCCGGTGAGCAGTGGGGCCCCGACATGTCGGCTCTGTTCAACACCATCCTGAAGCATGTGCCGGCCCAGCAGGGTGACCCGGCCGCGCCGCTGCAACTGCAGATTTCTGCGCTCGACTTCTCCACCTTCGTGGGCCGCATCGGCGTCGGCCGCATCAGCCAGGGCACGATCAAGCCCGGCATGGACGTGCTGGTGATGGAAGGTCCCGATGGCAAGTCCATCAAAGGCCGCATCAACCAGGTGTTGACCTTCCAGGGCCTGGATCGCGTGCAGACCACGGAAGCCGGCCCGGGTGAAATCGTGCTGATCAACGGCATTGCCGACATCGGCATCGGCGTGACCATCACCGACCCGGCCAATCCGGCACCGCTGCCCATGCTCAAGGTCGACGAGCCGACCCTGACCATGAACTTCTGCGTCAACACCAGCCCGCTGGCTGGCCGCGAAGGCAAGTTCGTCACCAGCCGTCAGATCTGGGACCGTCTGCAAAAGGAACTGCAGCACAACGTGGCGTTGCGCGTCAAGGAGACCGACGAAGAGGGTATCTTTGAAGTCATGGGCCGCGGCGAGCTGCACTTGACCATCCTGCTGGAAAACATGCGCCGTGAAGGCTACGAGCTGGCCGTCTCCAAACCGCGTGTGGTGTTCCGCGAGATCGACGGTGAGAAATGCGAGCCGATCGAACTGGTGACGGCCGACATCGAAGAACAGCACCAGGGTGGCGTGATGCAGGCGCTGGGCGAACGCAAGGGCGAGTTGGTGAACATGGAGCCGGACGGCCGTGGCCGTGTGCGCCTGGAATACCGCATCCCGGCGCGTGGCCTGATCGGTTTTTCCAACGAATTCCTGAACCTGACGCGCGGCTCGGGCCTGATCTCCAACATTTTCGACCGCTACGAGCCGCACAAGGGCGACATCGGCGGCCGCAAGAACGGCGTGCTGATCTCCATGGACGATGGTGAAATCTTCACCTACGCCCTGGGCAAGCTCGACGACCGCGGCCGCATGTTCGTCAAGGCCAACGATCCGGTGTACGAGGGCATGATCGTCGGCATCCACAGCCGCGACAACGACCTCGTGGTGAATGCCACCCGTACCAAGCAGCTGACCAACTTCCGCGTTTCCGGCAAGGAAGATGCGATCAAGATCACACCGCCGATCGACCTGACGCTGGAATACGGCGTCGAGTTCATCGAGGACGACGAGCTGGTCGAAATCACGCCCAAGAGCGTGCGTCTGCGTAAACGTTTCCTGACCGAGAACGAACGCAAGCGCGCCGGGAAGAATCTGTAACCCCCCTGAATTGGGGTACCCCTTGAATCGGCCTGCGGCCGCTATCCCCTCAGGGGGACAACGCCAGCGGCCCGGCGAAGCCGGTTCCGCGGCGTTTCCCGACTGAGGGGTGGGCGCGCCGCAGAGCTCTTCACTCCGGCAGACGAAAGACATGAAGCTCACGCACCGGCGTGCCGTGTGGATGATGGTGGCGGTGGCCCTGATGTGGTCCATCGCCGGCGTGGTCACGCGCCATCTGGAGGCGGCACGCAGCTTCGAGGTCACTTTCTGGCGCAGCTTCTTCACGGCGCTGTCGCTGCTCATCATCCTGCCCTTGTGGCGGGGGCCCGCTGCCGTCTGGCACCAGTTGCGCACGGCTCCCCCTGCCTTGTGGTGGTCCGGTCTGTGCTGGAGCGGGATGTTCACCTCCTTCATGCTGGCGCTGACCATGACCAGCGTCGCTGGCGTGCTGGTGATCTCCTCCCTGAACCCGCTGTTCACGGCACTGCTGGCGCGCCTGTTCCTGCGCCACCGGATTGCCTGGCACACCTGGCTGGCCATCGTGCTGGCCGCTGTGGGCATGGTCTGGATGTTCGGTGGCCAGCTCGCGGCGGGCAGCTGGCAGGGCATGGTTGTCGCCCTGTTCGTACCGCTGACGGCGGCCATCAACTGGATCGTGGTGCAGCATGCCCACGCCAAGGGAGAGGACGTGGACCTGGTGCCTTCGGTGCTGGTCGGCGGGGTGATTTCCGCACTGGCCACGCTGCCGCTGGCATTGCCGCTACAAGCCACGACACACGATATCAGCCTGCTGGCACTTCTGGGACTGGTGCAGCTGGCGATTCCCTGTACGCTGCTGGTGATCTGCGCACGCGTGCTCAAGGCGCCCGAGGTGTCGCTGCTGGCTCAACTCGAAATCATCTTTGGCATCCTGCTGGTCTGGGTCGGTGCCGGCGAGGCACCGGCAGTGCAGGTCCTGCAGGGCGGGGCGCTGGTGCTGCTCGCGCTACTGGCCAATGAATGGATGCAATGGAACAAGAAACGATGAATCACGCCATCAGTTACACCTGCCCTGAAGTACTGACCGAGGTCCGAGGCCGTGTCGGCTTCATCACCCTGAACCGGCCGCGCGCGCTCAATGCACTGTCGCTGTCCATGATCCGGGCGCTGGGCGCCACGCTGCTGGCTTGGCGCGAGAATGCACAGGTGCAGGCGGTGGCCGTCCGCGGCATGGGCAAGGAAGGTCCGTTCGGCGCTTTCTGCGCCGGCGGGGACATCCGCTTCTTTCACCAGGCGGTGCTGCGCGGCGATGCCGAACTGGAGGACTTCTTCACCGAGGAGTACACCCTCAACCACCTGATCCACCACTACCCCAAGCCCTACATCGCTTTCATGGATGGCGTTGTCATGGGCGGTGGCATGGGCATCAGCCAGGGGGCCAAGCTGCGCATCGTGACACCGCGTACCAAGATGGCCATGCCAGAAACCAATATCGGCCTGTTTCCCGACGTCGGTGGCGGCTGGTTTCTGGGGCGTTGCCCGGGGCGCGGCGGCGAGTGGCTGGCCCTGACGGGCGACGTCATCGACGCCGGCAATGCGCTGGCCATGCAGCTGGCCGACACCTGCTTCGACCCGGGCCGTCTGGGGGCCGCCTGGGATGCCCTGGCGGCCATGACTCAAGTGGACGAGGCGGCCCTGCAAAGCTGGGTTGCTTCCAATTCCATAGCATGCAAAGACCAGGGGGGAAGGGCCAGAGCCGAAATGGACCGCTATTTCGGGCTGGACTCGGTGGCCGCCATCCTCCAGGCCCTGGAAAGCGCCGATTCGGACTGGGCACGCGCCAACGCTGCGACCCTGCGCCAGCGTTCGCCGCTGATGATGGCGGTCACGCTGGAACTGGTGCGCCGGGCCCGCCACATGACCCTGGCCGAGGATCTGCGGCTGGAGCGCGACATCGTGCGCCACTGCTTCAACACCCGGCACCTGGCACGCTTCCTGGCGGAGAGCGAAACCATGGAAGGCATCCGCGCCCTGGTGATCGACAAGGATCAGAACCCGCGCTGGAACCCGGCACGCATCGAGGAGGTGACGCCGGAGATGGTGGCGGGCTTCTTCGTCTCGCCCTGGCCGGTACACGCGCACCCACTGCGCAACCTGGCCTGAAGCCAGGCCGCGCAGGAGGCCGCGGCGACTCTAGCGGTTGCGGCCCTTCATGGCGCGCTCCACCTCGCGCTTGCCTTCGCGCTCCTTGATGGTGTCGCGCTTGTCGTGCTCGGCCTTGCCCTTGGCCAGGGCAATCTCGCATTTGACGCGGCCGTTCTTCCAGTGCAGGTTCAGCGGCACCAGGGTGTAGCCCTTTTGCTCGACCTTACCGATCAGACGGCGGATCTCGTCTTTCTTCAGCAGCAGTTTCTTGGTGCGCACGGCATCGGGCGTCACGTGGGTCGAGGCACTCTTGAGCGGGTTGATCTGGCAGCCGATGATGTACATCTCGCCATCGCGGATCACGACGTAGCCGTCGGTCAGCTGGACCTTGCCTTCGCGCACGGCCTTGACTTCCCAGCCTTCCAGCACCATGCCGGCCTCGAAGCGTTCCTCAATGAAATAGTTGAAGACAGCCTTCTTGTTGTCGGCAATGCGGGAAGAGGTATCGGGTTTTTTGGCCATGAATGTCAGATGGGGACACACCGCAAACTTACAATTGCCGGTGGTTTGGCGTGTGCCAACCCTGCATTCTATGAAAACTGTCCACAAGTCCGTCCTGATCTGGTACAGCCCGCAGGAAATGTATGAGCTGGTCACTGCGGTGGCCGACTACCCCAAGTTCCTGCCCTGGTGCGACCATGCCAAGGTGCTGGAGGCGCACGCCAGTGGCGTGACGGCCGAAGTCGGCATCGCCTTCAGCGGCATCCGCCAGACCTTCACCACGCGCAACGAGCATGTACCGGGGCGTGAAGTCGCCATGCAACTGGTCAACGGTCCGTTCTCCCAACTGGAGGGGCGCTGGACTTTTGCGCCGGTGGGCGAGGGCGGACAGCGTGCCTGCAAGGTCGAGCTGACGCTGCATTACGGCTTCTCCAACGCGATACTGGGCAAGCTGGTGGGGCCGGTGTTCGACCGGATCGCGGCCAGTCTGGTCGATGCCTTCGTCAAGCGTGCCGAGCAGGTCTATGGGGTCTGAGATGCCCATCGAGGTCACCGTCGCCTATTCGCCAACTGCCCGCGAGGTGCGCGAAATCGTGTTGCGGTTGCCGCCGGAGACGACGGTGGCGCAGGCCTTGCGGGCCAGTGGGCTGGATGCCCTGTATCCGGATCTGGATTGGCCCGCGGCGGCGGTCGGCATCTGGGGCCGCAAGGCGAGCCAGGATCAGTTGCTGCGTGACAAGGACCGGGTTGAAATCTACCGTCCCTTGAGGGTCGACCCCAAGGTAGCACGGCGTGAACGCTTTGCCAAACAAGGCGCTCGTACGACCGGCCTGTTCGCCAGGCAAAGACCCGGCGCCAAGACTGGCTACTGAAGCCGCCTTACTTGCAATCCTGATCAATGACGGCCTGCAGGCGCTGGGCTTCGGCGGCGCGGCCGGCCTCGTCAAGGAATTCCCGATCACCCTTGGCGTTGACGTGGGCGATGCGCTGGCCGGCGTCCAGGACGGCCTTGGCCTGACGGGCGCGGGCACAGTTGTCGGCCTGCGCACGGGCAATTTTTTCTTCTTCCAGCCGCCGCTTGGCGGCTTCAGCATCCGAGGCCAGTCTCTGCTTCTCCGCCAGTTCCTTGTCGACGCCAGTCGCCCGCCCGCCCGGACCCGCAGTGCCGGCAGTTACCGGGGCCGCGTCAGGGGCGGGGGCGTCAGCCAGCCGGGCCCGCATGCCCGGTTGCTTGAGGATGTTCTTTTCCGGCACATCGGTGGATGGTGGCCGATCACTGAACACCTTGCGGCCATCTTTGTCGATCCACTGCCACTGGGCAGCGGCTGACAAGGAAACGGCTAAAGCTGTGGCGGCGATGAGGACCTGTAAGAGCTTCATGCGGTCAGTGTAGCCGTCCATCGGGGCTTTAACGCCGGTCTGGCTTGCCATCAGGCGGGCCGGCCAACCCGTTTGTCGACCGGGCTGCCGTGAAAAATGCCGGCGAGGCGGGTACAATCCGTTTTTTGGAGCTTTCACATGCGCCTTCTCGGTAAAGCGCTCACCTTCGACGATGTGTTGCTGGTGCCAGCGTTCTCCCAGGTCCTGCCCAAGGACACCTCTCTTGCGACCCGCTTCTCCCGCAATATCGCCCTGAACCTGCCTCTGGTGTCCGCCGCCATGGACACGGTGACGGAAGCCCGTCTGGCGATCGCCATTGCCCAGGAAGGCGGCATCGGCATCATCCACAAGAACCTCACGCCGCAGG
Source organism: Curvibacter sp. (assembly GCA_031426755.1). GTDB lineage: Bacteria > Pseudomonadota > Gammaproteobacteria > Burkholderiales > Burkholderiaceae_C > Hylemonella. The sequence goes on along the minus strand of JASJPI010000011.1, from coordinate 1,568 downwards.
ACCAGGCCGCGCATGTCGCCAAGGTCAAGCGCTATGAGTCCGGTGTGCTGCGCGACCCGGTGGTCATCACCCCCGAACACACGGTGCTGCAGGTGCTGCAGCTGTCGGAGCAGCTGGGCATTTCGGGTTTCCCGGTGTGCGACGGCGGCAAAGTGGTGGGCATCGTCACGGGGCGCGACCTGCGCTTTGAAACCCGTTACGACGTCAAGGTCCATCAGATCATGACGCCGCGCGAGAAGCTCATCACGGTCAACGAGAAAGAAGGCACCTCTCCCGCGGAGGCCAAGGCTTTGCTGAACAAGCACAAGCTGGAACGCATCCTGGTGGTGAATGACGCCTTCGAACTCAAGGGCCTGATCACGGTGAAGGACATCACCAAGCAGACCAGTTTTCCCAACGCTGCGCGCGATGCCTCGGGCCGCCTGCGCGTGGGGGCTGCCGTCGGCGTGGGTGAGGGCACGGAAGAGCGCGTCGAAGCCCTGGTCAAGGCCGGGGTCGATGCCATCGTGGTGGATACCGCCCATGGCCACAGCAAAGGTGTGATCGAGCGCGTGCGCTGGGTCAAGCAGAACTACCCGCAGGTGGACGTGATCGGCGGCAACATCGCCACCGGCGCCGCCGCCCTGGCGCTGGCCGAGGCCGGGGCCGATGCCGTCAAGGTCGGCATCGGCCCCGGCTCCATCTGCACCACCCGCATCGTGGCCGGCGTGGGCGTGCCGCAGATCATGGCCATCGACAACGTGGCCACGGCGCTCAAGGGCACCGGCGTGCCGCTGATTGCCGACGGCGGTATCCGCTACAGCGGCGACATCGCCAAAGCCCTGGCCGCTGGCGCCAGCACCATCATGATGGGCGGCATGTTTGCCGGCACCGAAGAGGCGCCGGGCGAAGTCATCCTGTACCAGGGCCGCAGCTACAAGAGCTACCGCGGCATGGGCAGCATTGGCGCCATGCAGCAGGGCAGTGCCGACCGTTACTTCCAGGAGTCGAGCACCGGCAACCCGAATGCCGACAAGCTGGTGCCCGAGGGCATCGAAGGCCGCGTGCCCTACAAGGGTTCGATGGTCTCCATCGTGTTCCAGATGGCCGGCGGCGTGCGCGCCGCCATGGGCTATTGCGGTTGCGCGACGATCGAAGAGATGAACAACAAGGCCGAGTTCGTCGAGATCACCACCGCCGGCATCCGCGAAAGCCATGTGCACGACGTGCAGATCACCAAGGAAGCGCCCAACTACCGGGCGGATTGAGCACACCCCCAGGCTGCGCGCACTTCGTGTCGCTGCGCCACCCCCCTTGCAGGGGGCAACACCAGCGGACCGGCAGAGCCGGATCCGCAGTGTTCCTGGATTGAAGACACTGTACTGTTCGCATGGTTATGCAACATCAAAAGATTCTTATCCTCGATTTCGGCTCTCAAGTCACCCAGCTGATCGCGCGCCGTGTGCGTGAAGCCCATGTGTATTGCGAGGTCCATCCTTGTGATGTAAGCGACGAGTGGGTCCGCCAGTACGCGGCCGACGGCCAGCTCAAGGGCGTGATCCTCTCGGGCAGCCATGCCAGCGTCTACG
>JASJPI010000010.1:0-144118 GCA_031426755.1 Curvibacter sp. | reverse complement strand
GCGTGCCCAGCACCAGCACGCGCACCGGCATCGCCAGTTGCGGCATCTTCAGGCCACAGGCGCCCAGCACCTCCTTGATGGCGGCGGCAATCGAGGCCTTGTCCCAGGCACACGCAGACAGCTTTTCCGCCAGTTGCGCCAGCGCCGGCTTGACGGCCTCGGTCACATGCTGCGCCAGCTCCTCGGCCTTCGGCGCCACGTCGGCATAGAAGGCCTGGGCCCAGTCGGCCAGCGCCACGGTGGTGTCGCAACGGTCCTTGAACAGGCCACAGATGCGCGGCAGGCGCTCGTCCGCGCTGATGCCGCGCTTGGCCAACTGCTCGGCCACCAGAACGCTGAGCGCGTCATCGGCCATGGCCTTCATGTGCTGGGCGTTGACCCAGCGCAGCTTGGCCTCGTCGAACTGCGCGGCGCTGCGGCCCAGGTGGTCGAGGTCGAACCACTGCAGGAACTGCGCACGCGTGAAGATCTCGTCGTCGCCATGGCTCCAGCCCAGGCGCGCCAGGTAGTTGACCATGGCGTCGGCCAGGTAGCCTTCGTCGCGGTACTGCGTCACGGCCTTGGCGCCGTTGCGCTTGCTCATCTTCTCGCCCTGCTCGTTCAGCACGGTGGGCAGGTGGGCATAGACCGGCGGCTCCTTGCCCAGCGCCTTGAAGATGTTGATCTGGCGCGGCGTGTTGTTGATGTGGTCGTCACCGCGGATCACATGGGTCATGGCCATGTCGATATCGTCCACCACCACGCAGAAGTTGTAGGTCGGCGTGCCGTCAGGCCGCGCAATCACCAGGTCGTCGAGCTCGTCGTTGCTGATCTCGATGCGGCCCTTGACCTTGTCGTCCCAGGCGACCACCCCGCCCTGCGGGTTCTTGAAGCGCAGCACCGGCTTCACGCCGTCGGGAATGGGCGGCAAGGTCTTGCCGGGTTCGGGGCGCCAGGTGCCGTCGTAGCGCGGCTTCTGCTTGGCGGCCATCTGGCGCTCGCGCAGCGCGTCGAGCTCTTCCATGCTCATGTAGCAGGGGTAAACGTGGCCGGCCGCCTGCAGTTCGGCCAGCACCGCCTTGTAGCGCTCCATGCGCTGCATCTGGTAGAACGGGCCTTCGTCGTAGTCCAGGCCGAGCCAGGACATGCCTTCGATGATCACGTCCACCGCGGCCTGCGTCGAGCGGTCGAGGTCGGTGTCTTCGATGCGCAGGATGAAGTCGCCGCCGTTGGCGCGCGCAAAGGCCCAGGGGTAGAGCGCGGAGCGGATGTTGCCCAGGTGGATGAAGCCCGTCGGAGACGGGGCGAAACGGGTACGGACGCGTTGTGTCATAAGCAATTCAGCAAATTCCGTTCGGGTTGAGCTGGGTCGTTGAACTTCGACCGGCTCAGGGCGAACGGATCGTCAATCAAGTCAAAGTATTCAGACCGCGTGCCAGGTCGGCCTGCACGTCCTGCGGATGTTCCAGGCCCACGGCCACGCGGATCAGGCCCTGGCCAATACCGGCCGCCTGGCGCTGGGCTTCGGACAGCTTGCCGTGCGAGGTGCTGGCCGGGTGGGTCAGCAGGGTCTTGGTATCGCCCAGGTTGGTGCAGATCGACACGGTCTGCAAGGAGTCCAGTACATGGAAAGCACGCGCACGCGCCTGCTCGGGACTGTCGGCCTTCACGTCGAAGGACAGCACGGCCCCGCCCAGACCGGACATCTGCTGCATCGCCAGCGCGTGCTGGGGATGCTCGGCCAGGCCCGGGTAATGCACTTTGGCCACGCCGGGATGGGCTTGCAGCCAGTGGGCCAGCTCCAGCGTCAAGGCGCTTTGGGCACGCATGCGCAGGTCCAGTGTTTCCAGGCCCTTGAGCACGACCCAGGCATTGAAGGGCGACAGCACCATGCCGCTGTTCTTCTGCACGGGCAGGAATTTTTCGTTCACCAGTTGTTCGGTGGCACACAAGGCGCCAGCCATGACGCGGCCTTGGCCGTCGAGGTACTTGGTGCCCGAATGCATCACGATGTCGGCACCCATGTCGATCGGGCGCTGCAGCGCCGGCGTGGCAAAGCAGTTGTCGACCGCCAGCAGCGCGCCCGCCTTGTGCGCCAGCTCGGCCAAGGCGGCGATGTCGCACACCTCGGTCAGCGGGTTGGTCGGCGTTTCGGCAAACAGCAGGCGCGTGTTGGGGCGGATGGCGGCCTTCCAGGCGGCCAGATCGGTCTGCGGCACGACCGTGGACTCGACGCCGAAACGCGCGAACTCGCTGCCGATCAGCTTGATGGTGGAGCCGAACATGGACTGGGAAAAGATCACATGGTCGCCGGCCTTCAGCAGGCTGAAGCACATCAGCATGATGGCGGCCATGCCGGAAGACGTCGCCATGCAGGCCTCGCTGCCCTCCAGGGCGGCCAGGCGCTGCTCCATGCTGCGCACCGTCGGGTTGCCCGAGCGGCCGTAGGTATCGCCCTCCTCCTCGCCGGCAAAGCGGCGCGCCTGCGACTCGGCGCTGGACTGCACGTAGCCGCTGGTCAGAAACAGCGCCTCGGAATTTTCGCCGTACTGGCTGCGTTCGACGGCAGCCCGCACCGCCAGCGTCTGCAGGTGCAGGCCCTCAGGCAGGGATTTGGCGGACATGCTCACTCTCCCTCGTTGTTGGGCAAGGCCAGGCGCGAGGTGTCGGCGTCGTCTTCGCTGCCCTTGACGCGGTTGGAGTTCAGGCGTTCGATGTCCTCGGCCTGGATGTCGCCGGTCACATAGACGCCGTCGAAGCAGGAGGCGTCAAAACCATCGAGCTTGGTGCTGAGCGAGCCGATGGCCTGCTTCATGGCATCGACATCCTGGTAGATCAGCGCGTCGCAGCCAATGATCTGGCGCACCTCTTCCACCGTGCGGCCATGCGCCACCAGTTCGGTGGAGGTCGGCATGTCGATGCCGTAGACATTGGGGTAACGCACCGGCGGCGCGGCGCTGGCCATGTAGACCTTGTTGGCGCCGGCTTCGCGCGCCATCTGCACGATCTCGCGGCTGGTGGTGCCGCGCACGATGGAGTCGTCCACCAGCAGCACATTGCGGCCCTTGAACTCGCTGCCGATCACGTTGAGCTTCTGGCGCACGCTTTTCTTGCGCACCGCCTGGCCCGGCATGATGAAGGTGCGGCCGACGTAGCGGTTCTTCACGAAACCTTCGCGGTACGGCAGGCCCAGCAGCTGCGCCAGCTGCATGGCGCTGGGGCGGCTCGATTCGGGAATCGGGATGACGACGTCGATCTCGTCCGGCGGCACGGTGGAGATCACGCGCTTGGCCAGCGTTTCGCCCAGGTTCAGACGGGCCTGGTAGACCGAGATGCCGTCCATCACCGAGTCGGGACGGGCCAGGTAGACGAATTCGAAGATGCAGGGGTTCAGGCGCGGCGTCTCGGCGCACTGCTGCGCGCTGACCTGGCCTTGCAGGTCGATGAACATCGCCTCACCCGGCTGGATGTCGCGCTCGAACACATGGCCGGTGCCTTCGAGCACCACCGATTCGCTGGCCAGCATCACGTTGCCGTCCGCGCTGCGGCCCATGCACAGCGGGCGGATGCCGTAGGGGTCGCGGAAGGCCAGCACGCCGTGGCCGGCAATCAGCGCGATCACGGCATAGGAGCCGCGGATGCGCTTGTGCACCTGGCGCACGGCGGCGAACACGTCGCTCACCTGCAGCGTCTTGCCGCGCGTGGCCTTGTCCAGCTCGTCGGCCAGCACGTTGAGCAGCACCTCGGAATCGCTCTCGGTGTTGATGTGGCGGTGGTCGGTGTTGAACAGCTCGGCCTTCAGCGCGTGCGCGTTGGTCAGGTTGCCGTTGTGCACCAGCACGATGCCGAAGGGGGCGTTCACGTAGAACGGTTGCGCCTCTTCTTCGCTGAAGGCGTTGCCGGCGGTCGGGTAGCGCGCCTGGCCCAGGCCGCAGTTGCCCGGCAGCGCACGCATGTTGCGGGTGCGGAACACGTCCTTCACCATGCCCTTGGCCTTGTGCATGAAGAACTTGCGATCCAGCTGGGTCACGATGCCGGCTGCGTCCTGGCCGCGGTGCTGCAGCAGCAGCAGCGAGTCATAGATCAGCTGGTTGACGGGTGCGTTGCTGACAACGCCGACGATTCCACACATAGTTCCATCCAGTTCGGAGCCACCTCAGCCTTGCGGCCGGCCGCCCCGTTGCTTCACGGGAGATACTTCCCAAACTCTTCCGGCAGCATCGGCTTGAGCCCCTTGAGGGCCGCCGTCGATGCCGTTGCCCCGGTGGACTCCTGCCACCAGGCGCTGCTCTTGAACGGCGTCATCTGCATCACGACGGTCGCCGCCAGCAGCAAAATCACGCCGCGCACCAGGCCGAACACCGCGCCCAGCACCCGGTCCATGGGGCGCAGGCCCACGGACTCCACCAGTTTCTTCATCAGCCAGGCCACCAGGCCGCTGGCAAACACGGTGGCGATGAACACCAGCGCGAAACCGGCCGCGTAGCGGATCATCTCCGTGGCGCCGGTCATCGGCAAGCGTTGCGCCACGTCCGGTGCAAACCACTGCGCCAGCACGAAGGCCACGATCCAGGCCAGCACCGACAGCACCTCGTACACCAGGCCACGCCAGGCGCCCAGCGCCAGCGAAGCCAGCAAGACCGCCACAAAAATCCAGTCCAGTGCCGGCATGCCCGCCCTTACAAGGTGAGGATGGCGGCCGGCAGATCAAGCTTCTTGATCTTGTCGGCCGCCTTGTCGGCCTCCGCCTTGCTGGCAAACGGGCCCACCCGCACGCGGATGCGGCGTCCTTCACTGGTTTCGATCACATGGGTATAGGTTTTCATGCCGGCGCGCTCGACCTTCAGGCGCACCTCGCGCGCCTTGGTCACGTCGGCGAAGGCCCCCACCTGCACGATGTAGCGCTCAGCCGTGGCGGCTGCCGTCTTGGCAGGCTCCTTGGCGGGCTCTTTGGCTGCGTCCTTGGGCAACTCCTTGCCTTCGAGCAGGGCCTGGGCCTTGGCGCCGGTATCGGCGGGCGCCTTGTCGGCTGGCTTCTCGGCCGTCTTGTCAGCGGGTTTGTCTGCCGCCTTCTCGGCCGGCTTGGCCTCGACTTTGGGCTCGACCTTGGGTTCGACTTTCGGCTCCGCCTTCACCTCGGCCTTGGCCTCCGGCTTGACCGCCGGAGCCACGGCCACCGGCGCGGACACCGCCGAGGCGGCCGGCTGCGCTTGCGGTGCGGGCGCTGCGGTCAACGGTTTGACCTTGTTCTTGTCGGGGATTTCGATCGGGATGTCCACCGCCACCGGGCGCGGCTGCTTGTCCACCAGCAGCGGGAAACCGATCACGCCGGTCAGCACCAGCACCACGGCACCAATCAGGCGGTGCTTGGCGCGTTTGCGCATCACCTCGACGCTTTCGGGCTGCGGAACAGTGGTCGCCTGGTCGTCGCCACCCTTGCGGAACTTGAAAAAGGCCATGTCGTCGGGGCGTTAAGGGTTGAGGTGCTTGGCTTGGAGGCGCGGCACGCCCTCTTGCAGGACGCCGCCGACCGTGAAGAACGATCCGAAGACCACGATTCTATCAGCGGGGTCCGCCGCAGCGATGGCGGCCTGCAAGGCCTGCATCGGGTCGGCAAAGGCGGCCGCCGTCACCTGCGGCCGCGGGTTCTGCCCCTGCCAGTAGGCCTGCAGGGCCGCCGCCGGTGCGGCGCGCGGCGTCGGCAGGTCGGTGAAGTACCAGCGGTCGATCAGGGGCGTGATGCGCGCCAGCATCGGCGCCAGGTCCTTGTCGGCCATGGCGCCAAAGACCGCGTGGGTGGTCGGGTAGTAGCCCATCGCGTCCAGGTTGGCCGTGAGGGCCGCCACCGAATGCGGGTTGTGCGCCACGTCCAGCACCAGCGTGGGCTGGCCCGGAACGATCTGGAAGCGCCCCGGCAGTTCGACAAAGGACAGGCCGTTGCGCACCGCCTGCGCCGTCACCGGCAACTGCTCGCGCAGCGCGGTCAGCGCGGCCAGCACGCCCGAGGCGTTGACCAGCTGGTTGGCGCCGCGCAGCGCCGGGTAGGCCAGGCCGCTGTAGCGCCGCCCACGGCCGGCCCAACCCCACTGCTGCTTGTCGCCGGAGAAGTTGAAATCCGCACCGAAGCGCCACAGATCGGCGCCGATCTCGGTGGCGTGGTCCAGCACGCTTTGCGGCGGCATCGGGTCGCTCACGATGGCGGGGCGGCCGGTGCGCATGATGCCGGCCTTCTCGCGCCCAATGCTCTCGCGGTCGTTGCCGAGGAACTCCATGTGATCGAGGTCGATGCTGGTGATCACCGCACAGTCGGTGTCGATGATGTTGACGGCGTCCAGCCGCCCGCCCAACCCCACCTCCAGAATGGCCACGTCCAGCTTGGCGCGCGCCATGCAGTCCAGGATGGCCAGGGTGGTGAACTCGAAGTAGGTCAGCGAGATTTCAGCATCATTTTCGGCTCTAGCCCTTTCCACCCGGTCAAAAGCAGCTATCAATTCCGTAGCATTGACCGCTTCGCCCTGCAGCCGCAGCCGCTCCTCGAAGTGCACCAGATGGGGCGAGGTGTAGACCCCGGTGCGGTAGCCGGCCTGGCCCAGGATGGCCTCCAGCATGGCGCAGGTCGAACCCTTGCCGTTGGTGCCGGCCACCGTGATGACCGGGCAGTCGAAGCGCAGTTCCATGCGCTCGGCCACGGCCCGGACCCGATCCAGGCCCAGTTCGATGTTCTTGGGGTGCAGCTGCTCGCAGTGCGCCAGCCAGTCAGAAAGCGTTTTCATACTGGACAATTGTCGCCTATGAACACTTCCATCACCCTCTACGGCATCCCCAACTGCGACACGGTGAAAAAGGCGCGCGCCTGGCTGGCCGAACACGGCGTGGTCGTGCAGTTCCACGACTTCAAGAAGCAGGGCGTGCCGGAGCAGCCGCTCGACCACTGGCTGGCCAGCGCCGGCTGGGAAAAGCTGCTGAACCGCCAGGGCACCACCTGGCGCAAGCTCGACGCCGCCACCCAGGCTGCCGTGACGGACGCTGCCAGCGCCCGCGCCCTGATGCTAGCCCAGCCCAGCGTCATCAAGCGCCCGGTGGTGGAATGGTCGGCCAGCGAGGTCACCGTCGGTTTCGACGCCGCCGGCTGGCAGGCCAGGCTGAAATAAGCGCCTGCCTTAAAATCGCAGGTTCGCCCAAGCTACACAACCTAGACGCATCATGAGCACCCAACAATTCGACAACGTGTCCGTCGCCACCAAGGCCAATGTTTACTTCGACGGCAAGTGCGTGAGCCACAGCATCACCCTGGCCGACGGCACCAAGAAATCGGTCGGCGTGGTTCTGCCCGCCACCCTGACCTTCAACACCGGCGCGCCCGAGATCATGGAATGCGTGGCCGGCTCCTGCGAGTACAAGCTCAAGGGCAGCGACGCCTGGGTCAAGTCCAGCGCCGGCGAGAAGTTCAGCGTGCCCGGCAACTCCAGTTTTGACATTCGCGTCACCGAGCCCTACCACTACGTCTGCCACTTCGGATAAATCCATGGCCACCATCCTGCAAAACCTCCCCATCGGCCAGAAGGTCGGCATCGCCTTCTCCGGCGGCCTGGACACCAGCGCCGCGCTGTTGTGGATGAAGCTCAAGGGCGCCGAGCCCTACGCCTACACCGCCAACCTGGGCCAGCCCGACGAGCCGGACTACGACGCCATCCCGCGCAAGGCGATGGAATACGGTGCCAAGCTGGCGCGCCTGATCGACTGCCGCCGCCAGCTGGCGCACGAAGGCATTGCCGCGCTGCAGGCCGGTGCCTTCCACATCACCACCGCCGGCGCCACCTACTTCAACACCACGCCGCTGGGCCGCGCCGTCACCGGCACCATGCTGGTGGCCGCCATGAAGGAAGACGACGTCAACATCTGGGGTGACGGCTCCACCTTCAAGGGCAACGACATCGAGCGCTTCTACCGCTACGGCCTGCTGACCAACCCGGCACTCAAGATCTACAAGCCCTGGCTCGACCAGCAGTTCATCGACGAACTGGGCGGCCGCGCCGAGATGAGCGCCTTCATGACGCAGCACGGCTTCGGCTACAAGATGAGCGCCGAAAAGGCCTACTCGACCGACTCCAACATGCTGGGCGCCACGCACGAGGCGAAAGACCTGGAGCACCTGAACAGCGGCATGAAGATCGTCAACCCCATCATGGGCGTGGCCTTCTGGAAGGACGAAGTCGAAGTCAAGCGCGAGGAAGTCTCGGTGCGCTTCGAGGAAGGCCAGCCGGTCGCCCTGAACGGCAAGACCTTCAACGACCCGGTGGAACTGATCCTGGAAGCCAATCGCATCGGCGGCCGCCACGGCCTGGGCATGAGCGACCAGATCGAGAACCGCATCATCGAAGCCAAGAGCCGCGGCATCTACGAAGCCCCGGGCCTCGCGCTGCTGCACATCGCCTACGAGCGCCTGGTGACCGGCATCCACAACGAAGACACCATCGAGCAGTACCGCGACAACGGCCGCAAGCTCGGCCGCCTGCTGTACCAGGGCCGCTGGTTCGACAGCCAGGCCATCATGCTGCGCGAAACCGCCCAGCGCTGGGTAGCGCGCGCCGTCACCGGCGAGGTGACGCTGGAACTGCGCCGCGGCAACGACTACTCCATCCTCAACACCGAGAGCCCCAACCTCACCTACGCGCCCGAGCGCCTGAGCATGGAGAAGGTGGAAGACGCGCCGTTCAGCCCGCTGGACCGCATCGGCCAGCTGACCATGCGCAACCTGGACATCACGGACACGCGCGCCAAGCTGGGGATTTACTCCAACGCCGGCTTGCTGTCGGCCGGTGTGGGTGGCGAACTGCTCTCCATTGGCAAGGGCGAAAAGTAAGACTTCTTTGCTTGTCGGCCACGAAGAAGCCCGCGGTTTGCGGGCTTTTTTGTGCCTGGGGCCTTATGGATATTGCGCGACTAGCTATTGAATTCATAGCAGTTTGGCGTCTGTTTTGGTGCCTTGACCGGGCCGGCATGCCGGGTCTCGCCCCGGCGGGCGACTCACTTTCTCTTGCTTCGCCAAGAGAAAGTAAGCAAAGAGAAGGCGAGCCGGATTCGTCGGCCCTACGCTTGCGCTACGGGCACGCTGCGTTGCTCGGGCCAAGCGGGAGGCGCAGAAACTCGCTGCGCTCAAACATCTGCGCCTCTTAACCCGCTTGCCCCTGTGCTACTCGCCTCCTCATTACGGCGAAGAAAACCGAACGCCCCCTCAACTTAGAGCTTTGCGAGGTTTCATTGCTTGTTATTGATCCTGACCGAATGGACGCTCAAGTAGCTTGTTGCTATAAACAAGTACTTAAACATACTTGGGGAGGCGATCACCATGAATGGTCCGTCATGTCATTTCGCACTTGTGCGATTTAAATCGTATTGGGCGTCTTGATGATCGTTTTACGTAAACTGGTCAGTAGTTCCATCGCGGTGGTTGCCGTACTATTCGTTTGCGTGGCCGTCCTTGAAATGTTCTTTTGGCGAGCTGGCGTTGAACATACCATCGCGAATGCACGCGAAATCGAGAGGGCATTTGGTGAAGCATCTGCGTTTGTTGATGGTTTTACCAAGTCCCACGGCCGGTTGCCTGCTGCGCCTGAATTTTCGGCGTGGACCGCTACCCAGCCGGAGAGTGTCCACAGTGCGCGAACGTTCTATCTCCTCACTTCACCGTCGCAGTTTCCTGACGAAATAATTCAGAAATTTGGTAAGCCTGTGCCACACAGCTACGTTCTCCAATACTGGAGAGGCGAATGGTTTGAATGCTATGCATCGTGGGCAAAAACAAGCACTCTGGAGCTTGACCCCAAGGCCTTCTATCTACTCGGCAACCCTGTAGTCGATGGGATTGCGTTATTAACCCTCGGCTTACTTCTTGCGGCAATCGCTAGAGGTATTTGGCCGTCTTCCACCCCATCCATCAAATCGGATGCTTCGCGATAAGGCCGTGCAGCGCCGGTTATGCAACCATTAACAACTCTGTTTCTCGGAACGATATACAACTTCGTTTCTCGAATGAACCAAGGACGCGCCACGGCGCGTCCTTGTGGTTTTCGGTATCCGGTTCCCTCGCCGTTATGAGGAGGCGAGTAGCGCAAGCTTCGGCGGATCGAGGGGTGCGCATGTTTGAGGCGCAGCCGAGTTTGCGCGCACCCCGCCGAAGCTGAGCAACGCAGCGTGCCCGTAGGGCCGACGAATCCGGCTCGCCTTCTCTTTGCTTACTTTCTCTTGGCGACGCAAGAGAAAGTGAGTCGCCCGCCGGGGCGAGACCCGGCACGCCGGCCCGGCCAGGATGCCAAACCAAACGCCAATACGCTATGAATTCAATAGCATTCCGCGCAATACCAGCAAGGCAAAGATCCTCAAACAACCACCGGCTCCGGCTCCAACCGAATCCCAAACCGCTCATACACACTGGTCTGAATCGCCTTCGCCAGCGTCATCACCTCGCCGCCCGTGGCCCCTCGGGGGCCACTTCCGTCCTCGCCCGAATCGCCGCCACCGCGGTTCACCAGCACCAACGCCTGCTTCTCGTACACGCCAGCCTGGCCGATGGATTTGCCCTTCCAGCCGCAGGCGTCGATCAGCCAGCCCGCCGCCAGCTTCACGGTGCCGTCGTCCAGCTGGTAGTGCACGATCTTCGGGTCGCGCGCGATGATGTCGGCGCACTGCTCGGGCGTGACGGTGGGGTTCTTGAAGAAGCTGCCGGCGTTGCCGATGACGGCCGGGTCGGGCAGCTTGGCGCGGCGGATGTCGCAGATCCAGTCGAAGATCTGCTGTGCCGTGGGTTGGTGGTTGCCGCTCTCGGCCATCTTGCGCTCCAGATCCAGGTAACCCAGCACCGGCTTCCAGGGTTTGGGCAGGCGCAGGCGCACGCGGGTGATGAGCGCGCGGCCCGCCAGCCCCAGGCCGGCCGGGCGGCCGAGCGCTTCGTGCGCCGGCGCGGCGGCGTGCTTGAACACCGAGTCGCGGTAGCCAAAGGCGCATTGGGCGGCATTCAGGGTGAAAGTCTGGCCGGTCTGCAGGTCCACGGCGTCGAGCGACTCGAAGCGGTCTTGCAGTTCCACACCGTAGGCACCGATGTTCTGCACCGGGGCAGCGCCCACGGTGCCGGGGATGAGCGCCATGTTTTCCAGCCCGGGCCAGCCCTGTTCCAGCGTCCAGCGCACGACCTCGTGCCAGCTTTCGCCACCGCCGGCCTCGACGATCCAGGCCTTGGGGGTCTCTTCCACCAGCCGGCGGCCGGTGATTTCGACCTTGAGCACCACCGGCTTGACGTCGCCGGTCAGCACGATGTTGCTGCCGCCGCCGAGCACGAATTTCGGCTCGGCGCCCAGCTGCGCATCGGCCAGCACGGCCTGGACGTCGGCCTCGCTCTTGACCCGGATCAGGGTATGGGCGCGGGCGACGATGCGGAAGGTGTTGTACGGCTGGAGCGGGACGTTTTTCTCGACTAACATTGGCAGGATTGTCTCATTCCCCCAGTTAGCGGAAATTACAAAATGCCTTCATTCGATACCGTCTGCGAAGCCGATATGGTCAAAGTCAAGAACGGCGTGGAAAACTCTGCCAAGGAGATTGCCACCCGCTTCGATTTCAAGGGCACCTCGGCCAGCATTGAGATCAAGGACAAGGAGATCACCGTGGTGGGTGATGCCGACTTCCAGCTCGAGCAGATCCTCGACGTGCTGCGCAACAAGTTGACCAAGCAGTCGGTGGACGTGCGCTTCCTGGACATCGGCGACCTGCAGAAGATGGGCGGCGACAAGGTCAAGAAAGTCATCAAGGTGCGCAACGGCATCGAGTCCGAGCTGGCCAAGAAGATCCAGCGCCTGATCAAGGACAGCAAGATGAAGGTCCAGGCCGCCATCCAGGAAGACAAGGTGCGCGTCACCGGCGCCAAGCGCGACGACCTGCAGGCGGCCATGGCCTTGCTGCGCAAGGAAGTGACCGACGTCCCGCTGGACTTCAACAACTTCCGCGATTGATGAAACCCTTTGCTGCGCTGCTGCTGACCTGCGGAGGGCTGCTCGCGGGCAGCAGCGTGGCACACGCCCAGTCGGTTGCCTTGTCGGGCATGCTGGGCGCCAAGGCCCTGCTGGTGGTGGACGGCAGTGCCCCCAAGAGCGTGGCGGTGGGTGAAACGCATCGGGGCGTCAAGGTGCTGAGCACCTCGGCCGACCAAGCGGTGGTGGAGATCGCCGGCAGCCGGCAGACCCTGCGCCTCGGCGAGGCACCGGTGAGTGCCGGCCAGCCGGCCGGTGGCGCGAACCCCGGAAAAATCGTGCTGCATGCCGGCAGCGGCGGACACTTCCTGACGCCGGGCCAGATCAACGGCCGCGCCGTCACCTTCCTCGTCGACACCGGCGCTTCGACCGTCGCCATGGGCGTGGCCGATGCCGAGCGCCTCGGCCTGGCCTACAAGGCGGGACAGCCCGTGCGCATGAACACCGCCAATGGCGTGACCAGCGGCTGGCTCATCAAGCTCACGGCCGTGCGCCTGGGCGATGTCGATGTCTACAACGTCGACGCCGTGGTCTCGCCGGCCGCCATGCCCTACGTCCTGCTCGGCAACAGCTACCTGACGCGCTTTCAGATGACCCGCACCAACGATCAGTTGGTGCTGGACAAACGTTATTGATCGCGCGCACGGCCAGAGCACCATGATCATCCAGAACCAGACCGAATACGAAGACCTGCTGGGTCTGTGGTCCGACCTGGAGGCCGGCCTGGGCATCCTGCTGGGCAGCCCGGCCAGCATCCAGGAGTTCGAGCAGCGCGTCTGGCAGTACGACCGCTGGCTGCAGACGCTGCTGGAGCGCGATGCCGACGTCGGCCTGTACCTGCTGTTCCAGCTTTCCACCCACTCCTCCGTTGGCTACAGTGCGTCCCACGCACTGATCTGCAGCGTGCTGTGCCACCTGATCGCCAGCGAGCTCAAGCTCGGCATGCCGGAGCGCAACAGCCTGGTGCATGCGGCCATGACCATGAACATCGCCATGACCACGCTGCAGGACGATCTGGCGCTGCAGACCGACCTGCTGACCCCCCAGCAGCAGGACGCCATCCGGACTCATGCCGCCAAAGGTGGCCTGATGCTGGCCAACCTCGGCGTCACCGACGAACTGTGGATCGAGGCCGTCTCCGACCACCATGACGAGAGCCCCGAGAAAGTCGAGCTGCGTCTGTTGCCGCCGCGCAAGCGGCTGGTCAGCATCCTGCGCGCGGTGGACCGCTATGCCGCCATGATCTCGCCGCGCAAGTCGCGTGAAGGCCGCAGCACCACCGAATCGGTGCGCAGCATCATGAGCAGCGCGGCCCCCTACAACGACGCCGTCGGCCACGCCCTGGTGCGCGCCGTCGGCCTGTGCCCGCCGGGGACCTACGTCCGGCTGGAAGACAAATCGGTTGCCGTGGTCGTCCGCCGCAACAACGGCAACAAGACCAACCTGCCGCAAGTGGCCATCGTCACCGATCCCGTCGGTGCCGTGCTGCCCCGGCCGCGCCTGCATAACCCGGCCTTGGGCCAGCCGTCACTGAAAGCGGCGCTGGCCAGTGCGCTGGTGCGCCAGCGCTTCAACCACCATCTGATCCTGCAGCTCGGCGCCCAGGCCCAGCCGGCCTGAGTGTTCGCCGGCGGGGTGCTCAGGCCTTGCCGGCCGTGCTGTCTTTTTTCTTCTGCCCGATCTTCGACTCGGTGCCACGCGCCAGGCGGCCGATGTTCTCGGCATGGCGGTAGATCAGCAGCAGCGCCATCGCACTGACGGCAAACAGAACGGGGCCTTCCATACGCCAGGCCAGGCCGTCACCGAAGATGTAGTACACCGGGGCGAACACCGCTGCCGCCAGCGAGGCGAGCGAGGAATAGCGGAAGAAGAAGGCCATGATGAGCCAGGTGGCCGCCGTGGCCAGGCCCAGCACCCAGTCCAGCCCCAGCAGCACGCCCAGCGCCGTGGCCACGCCCTTGCCGCCCTGAAAGCGGAAAAACACCGGGTACAGGTGGCCCAGGAAGGCCCCCAGCCCCACCATGGCCAGCGTGCCGGCTTCCAGCCCGTAGGGCTTGCCAAACCACTGGACGAGCGCCACCGGCAGCCAGCCCTTGGCGGCATCGAGCAGCAGCGTGACGATGGCGGCCGCCTTGGAGCCCGAGCGCAGCACGTTGGTGGCGCCGGGGTTCTTGCTGCCGTAGGTGCGCGGGTCGTTCAACCCCATGACGCGGCTGACGATGACGGCAAACGACAGTGACCCCACCAGATAGCCCGCCACAGCGGCGAGCACGGGGTAAACGGCAGACAAAGAATCCAAGACTAACTCCTCAACAACGCGGCCAGCAGGGTCACATCGGACCCAGATCAGGCCGCTATTCTGCCAGCGCGCACTGCACGGGTTTCGCGCCCAGCAGTTGCACGCAGACCTGCGGCTCGATGCCCACCAGATAACCGCGCCGCCCGCCGTTGATCAGGATGCGCGGCAGCGCCAGGATGGTTTCCTCGATGTACACCGGCATGGCGCGGCGGGTGCCGAACGGCGAGGTGCCGCCCACCAGGTAGCCGCTGTGCCGGTTGGCCACCTCGGGTTTGCAGGGCTCCACCGACTTGGCGCCGATCTGGCGCGCCAGGTTCTTGGTCGACACCTTGCGGTTGCCGTGCATCAGCACCACCAATGGCTTGGCGTCCTGGTCCTGCATGATGAGCGTCTTGACCACCGTGAACGGGTCCCAGCCCAGCACCGCGGCGCTGTGCTGCGCGCCGCCGTGCTCCAGGTACTCGTAGGGGTGCTCGGTGTAGGCCACCTGGTGCGCCTTGAGCAGCTGGGTGGCCGGGGTTTCGGAAACGTGCTCTTTTTTTGCCATGGCGCGATTGTCCATCGGTTGGGTGCAGGGGCGTGGGCTCGGGTTGAGTTTGCGCGCCGGCCCCGATACGATGCCGCCATGAAGAAATCAAAGAACGGCAAGCTCGACAAGCTCAGCAAGGACGCGTACTTCGAAAAACTCGCCCCGCTGCAGCTGGAGCTCAACGATGTGGCGCGCTGGTTGCAGCACACCGGCAAGCGCCTTCTGGTGCTGATCGAGGGCCGCGACACGGCCGGCAAGGGCGGGGTCATCACGGCCATGTCCGAAACCTTGAACCCGCGCCAGTGCCGGACCGTGGCCCTGGCCAAACCCAGCGAGCGCGAGGCGACACAATGGTATTTCCAACGTTATGTGCCACACCTGCCGGCAGCCGGCGAGATCGTATTCTTCGACCGGAGCTGGTACAACCGCGCCGGTGTCGAGCGCGTGATGGACTTCTGCTCCGAGAGCGACACCAAGGCATTCCTGCAACAGGCCCCGGTGTTCGAGAAGATGCTGGTCGACGATGGCATCCTGCTCTTCAAGTACTGGCTGACGGTTGACCAGGCCCACCAGGAAGAACGCTTCGCCGAACGCCTGGCCGACCCGCTCAAACGCTGGAAGCTCAGCCCGATCGACCTGCAAGCCCGCAAGAAATACGCCGAATACGGCTTGGCGCGCGATGCCATGCTGAAAGCCACCCATAAGCCGGCCACGCCCTGGACGCTGGTCGACTTCAATGACCAGCGGCGCGGACGGCTCACGCTGATCCGCCACCTGATCGATCACATCCCGGAGCGGCGGGTGCCAGAGACCCGAATCAAGTTCCCGCCGCTCGACCACGCGCCGCTGCACGAGCAATTCGGCACATCGCTCAAGCCCATCCAGGCGGCCGACTGACCGCCCGGCATCGCGGCAGCGACCGGCCTGCGTGCCACAATCGCCGCCCATGAAGCCAGAAGAAGACACGCCCGCCCTCGACACCCCGCCACCGCGTTCAGCGCTGCGTCACAGCCACGCCGAAGACGCGCTGGCCCTGCTGTCGGGCACAGCACTGATCGCACTGGCCGTCGCGCTGTTCCAGAATGCGCACCTGCTCAGCGGCGGCACGGCCGGGCTGGCCTTCCTGCTGCACTACGGCACCGGCGTCGGTTTCGGGCCGGTGTTCTTCGTGCTCAACCTGCCGTTCTACGTGCTGGCCTGGCGCCGCATGGACCGCGCCTTTCTGCTCAAGACCATGCTGGCCGTGGCCCTGCTGTCGCTGCTGACGGAGCTCACGCCGCAGTTCATCCGCTTCGAGCAGGTCCAGCCGCTGTATGCGGCGCTGATCGGCGGCGTGCTGCTGGGGGTGGGCTTTCTCATCCTGTTCCGCCACCGCGCCAGCCTGGGCGGTGTCGGCATTCTGGCCTTCTGGCTGCAGGAGACGCGCGGCTGGCGCGCCGGCCATGTGCAGATGGCCGTGGACACCCTCATCCTGCTGCTGGCCCTGGCCACCACGCCGCTGACGCAGGTGGCCCTCTCCGTCACGGGCGCCGTGGTGCTGAATCTTTCGCTGGCCATCAACCACCGCGCCGGGCGCTACATCGCCAATTAGTCAGACGGCCGGGTCGCGCCATTCCTTGCGGATGGCGTCGATCGCCTCCAGCAGCTCCGCCGACAGTGTGGTGCCCCAGGCATCCAGGTCTTCGTCGAGTTGCGCCAGCGAGGTGACACCGATGATGGTGCTGGCGACCTGCCACTTGGTGTAGCAGAAGGCCAGCGCCATCCGGGCGGGCGTGAGGCCATGGTCGCGCGCCAGCGCGTTGTAGCGCCGGGCCGCCTCCAGCGCCTCGGCCCGGCCCCAGCGCTGCTTGCGCACGCTCTCGAACCTGGCGATGCGCCCGTCCTTCGCTGCCTGCGGGCCCGTGAAGCCATGCGCGTCGTACTTGCCGGTCAGCAGGCCGAAGCCCAGCGGCGAATACGCCAGGAGCGACACGCCCAGACGGTGCAGCGTCTCGTCGAGCGCGTTCTCCACCGTGCGGTTGACCAGGCAGTACGGGTTCTGCACCGTGGCCACGCGCGGCAGGCCGTGCGCTTCAGCCAGGCGCACGAACTCATGCACGCCGTAGGGCGTTTCGTTGGACAGGCCGATGGCGCGCACCTTGCCGGCTTGCACCAACCGGCCCAGCGCGTCGAGCTGCTCGTGGATGGAGGAAACGGTGGGGTCGTCCTTGGCCGGGTCGAAATGCATCAGGCCGAACATCGGCACATGGCGCACCGGCCAGTGGATCTGGTAGAGGTCGATGACGTCGGTCTTCAGGCGCCGCAGGCTGTCGTTGCAGGCGGCCACGATGTCGGCGCCGGTGAGGTTGGTGCTGCCGTTGCGGACCCAGGGCATGCCGCGCGAGGGACCGGCCACCTTGGTCGCCAGCACCATCTTCTGCCGCACACCCGGGCGACTGGCGAACCAGTTGCCGATGATTTTCTCGGTGGCGTTGAAGGTCTCGGCGCGCGTGGGCACCGAGTAGATCTCGGCGGTGTCGAGGAAGTTGATGCCACGCGCCAGTGCGCGGTCGAGGATGGCGTGGGCATCAAGCTCGTTGACCTGTTCGCCAAAGGTCATGGTGCCCAGGCAGATGGGGGTCACGTGCAGATTGCTCTGACCGAGCTGGATGGTTTTCATGGCGTGGCAGTCCCTTATTGTGTTCTGTCTCGAATGCGGATCAGGCTGCAAGTTTACGGCTTACGCCAGCCAGACCGGCGTCCATGGAGAAGCAGAAACGGCCCACCTTATCGGCTGCTGTGCCAGGGAACTGCGCAATGGCCGAGTTCTGCCAGATGAAGCGTTGCAAGCGGCAGCCTCTGCTTCAGCAGGTTCTGCTCGTGGGTCTGCCAGGCCGCCAGCAGCGCCTTTCCGGCACCGAATTCCCGCAACATCCGGCCGGTTGCCGCCGCGTCGTTGAGTGCGCCCAGCACGACCTGCAGCTTCTCCAGCGTGTGCAGGTAGCGACGCAGGCGTTTGCCGGGCCAGAGGCCGGTCCATAAGTCGGCGAGGTAGCGCAGGCGCTTGACGTCAATGCGCAACTGGTGGCGGGCCAACGCGTCCTGGCGCAGCAGGCCACGTGCGGCCTTGATGACGCGCTTTTGTGCACTGTCCATCAGCCCAACCGCCACCTTATCCAAAGACCGGGCCTGAACGCCGGCAGGCGTCGCGGCGAGTTCCCAAGCCAGGCGTTCGGCCTGGAGCAGGGCCTGCCCGTGCGCGGGCTGCTGCCACAGGGCGGCAATGGCGGCGTAAGCCTGGGTACGGCGCTGCTCAACCCGGGCGGCCACGGCGTCGAGCGAGAGCTCAAACCGGGTGCGCAGCAAGCCCAAGGTTTCGGTGGCAAAAACATCGGCGTCGCGCGCCATACCCAGCACGCGGCCCAGTTCTCCCAGCGGCTCGCGCAACGCCCGTACGCGCCGGCGCAGGGCACGGGTCTCGGGCAGCGGCCCGAAAGCGCGCAACACGCTGCGCAGGCGCCGCAGGGCCACGCGTGCCTGGTGCACGTATTCGGGGTTGCCCGGTACCGCATGCCGCAGGTTGTGCTGCAACGCCGCCAGCGGACCGGCGATCTCCAGCGCAAAAGCACTCAGCACCGGCGTGCGCGCGTCAAGCGGCGGCAGGCGCGTGCTCCTCGGCTCGCCCGGGCCATGGCGCAGTTCCCAGCCGCGTTCGGCCTTGCTGGCCGCCAGCGGCACCAGTGCAACGTCGCGGGCCAGTTGCTGGGCAAATTTCCACAGCACCGCCGCATCGCCGGCCCGGTGTTCGATTTCCAACTCGCAAATGGGAACGCTGCGCCGCCGCGCACCGGCACCGACGTGGATTTCGCCCTGGTCCAGACACAGCACCGCCTGCGCGCCGCCGTGCCAGGCCAGCGGCCAGCTGCGGCGCTCGAAGCGCATGCTGAACACGCGCCGCAGCCGTTGCGGCAAAGTGTCCATATCGGGCAGTTGCGCCAGCGGCGTGGCCAGCAGCAGTTGCCAGTCCAGGCGCGGCCCGGGTACGGCGTGTTCCCACTCACCGCGCTGGCTCAACGCCAGCGATTCGCCAGACGCCGTCTTGAAGGTCTGAACCCAACCCTGCCCCTCATGCCGCAAACGCAAGGCCATGCGGTTGCGCGCCAGCAGACCGTCGGGGGTATCGTAGTAGTGCGCGCGCATCAACTGCACGCGCACCGGGCCGGCTTGGTGCCGAAAGAACAGCGGCAGCCCCTGCAAACGCGCTACCTGCGATGGCGGCAGCGCCAGTTTGAGTTCAAGCTCGGTCATGCCTCATGAAGAGCGCGCCCGCTCCTCTTCCCGCAGGCGCAGCACGCGCCGCTGCACCTTGCCGGTGGTGGTCATGGGCAGCGCGTCGATGAACTCGATCTCCTTCGGGTATTCGTAGGGCGCGAGCTTGCCTTTCACGTGGCGTTGCAGGTCGATCATCAGCCGCGTTTCCCACTCGGTGCGCGAGAACGGTTCGTCACCGCGCTCGGCAGCGGCTTCGGGCGTCAGCACCACATAGGCCTTGACCACGGCGCCGCGCTCGGCATCGGGCTTGGGCACCACGGCGGCATTGGCCACCGCCGGGTGCTTGACCAGGCAGTTTTCGATTTCGCCCGGGCCGATGCGGTAACCCGCCGCCTTGAACATGTCGTCGGCACGGCCCTGGTACCAAAGGTAGCCGTCGGCGTCGCGCACCGCCAGGTCGCCGGTACGGCACCAGTCGCCGATGAACTTGGCGCGGGTGGCATCCTCGTTCTTCCAGTAGCCGAGAAAGAAGATCGGGTCCGGCTGCCCATGCACATCGAAGCGGTTCAGCGCCACGTCGCCCGCCACACCCACCGGGCATTCGCGGCCATCATTGTCGATCACCGCCACCCGGTGGCCCGGGTAGCCACGGCCCATGCTGCCGGGCTTGGCCGGCCAGCCAACAAAGGCCCCCACGCTTGTCGCTTCGCGTACTGCGCTGCCCCCCGAGGGGGCCTTCACACCTTGGGACGGCCCGGCGGTGTTCATGGCGCAGTTGCCGACGATGTAGTTGACCTCGGTCTGGCCGAACATCTCGTTGACGATCACGCCGAGTTCATTCTGGCAGTAGTCGAACACGGCATCACCCACCGCTTCGCCAGCGCTCATGATGGCCTGCAGCTTGAGCTTGAAGAATTTCCTGGGCTGCGGAAAGGCCTTCATCATGGCCTTGAGCGCCGTGGGAAAGAGGAAGGTGTGCGTGACGTCGTACTTCTGCAGCAGCTCGAACGCCACCTGCGGGCTGAAGCGGCCGTTGTAGGCCACGATCGGGCGGCCGAAGTAGAGCGCAGGCAACAGGGCATCCATCAGCCCGCCCGTCCACGCCCAGTCTGCCGGAGACCAGAAGACGCTGCGCATTTCTGGCTCAGGCAGACTGGGTCTTGCCCCTGCCGTGCTCGCCGCCACCCCACCCCGCCCCCGGCCGGGGGCGGGCCTTTCGAGCTCGCTCCCCCGCGCGGGGGAGGGAGAGTTCTGGCCAGCCTGCGGGTCGAAACCAAACCAGTTCTGGCTGCAGACGAAACCGCTCAGGTTGCCGATCAAGGCACGGTGCGGAATCAGCGCGCCCTTGGGGTTGCCGGTGGTGCCGCTGGTGTAGATCAGCACCGCCGGGTCGTCGGCACGCGTGGCAACCGGTTTGTATTCGGCCGGCTGTTCGGCCAGGATGGCGGCGTAGTCAAGGTCGGCCATGGCGTCGGCACCATCGCCGACACCGATCACATGGCGCAGGGCTTCGCAGGTATTGCGCGCCTCCAGCAGGTTCATGATCGCGCTGCCATCGCAGATCGCCACCGCTGCGTCGCTGTCTTTCAGGCGGTATTCGAGCGCCTCCGGCCCGAACAGCATGGACAGCGGCACCGCCACCGCCCCCATCTGCAGCACCGCCATGTAGGCCACCGCCGTCTCGAAGCGCTGCGGCATGACGATGGCCACCCGGTCGCCCTTGCCCACGCGCAGCGAGGCCAGCGCACCCGACAGACGGTTGGCCTGGTGCTGCAGTTCGGCATAAGTATGAAATCGGGGTGCAGCCCCAGCCCCGTCTGCGTAGACAGCTATTCTTTTGGTAGCATCCGGTGCCTGTTCCCAGCGCCGCGAGCAGACCTCGGCGATGTTGAAGCTGTCAGGCACCAGCCAGCGGAACTGGCTGTGGAGCTGCTGGTAATTGTCCCGGTGTTGACTGGTGCGCACGATGAGCCTCCGTATGATGACTCGAATGTACCAAGCCAAACGCCCTTTCGACAGTGAATTTGTCCCGATCCGCCATCTGCGCTACCACGTGTCCCGCTGGGGCGCCCCCACCTCCGAACGGCCACCACTGGTGCTGATGCACGGGTGGATGGACGTCGGCGCCTCCTACCAGTTCATGGTGGACGCCTTCAGCGAGGCCTTCATGCAGGGCCGCACCATCATTGCGCCCGACTGGCGCGGCTTTGGCCTGACGGGGCTCGCCACCGCCGGGCCGTCCCAAGGTGGTGAGGGCCCCCTCGGGGGGCAGCGAGGACACGCAGTGCCGAGCGTGGGGGCCATGTACCCGGGACACGACAACTACTGGTTCCCCGACTACCTGGCCGATCTGGATTTCCTGCTTGACCACTATGCCCCGGGCCAGGCAGTGGACTTGGTCGGCCACAGCATGGGCGGCAATGTGGTCATGCTCTATGCCGGCACCCGGCCCGAGCGCATCCGCCGCCTGGTCAACCTGGAGGGCTTCGGCATGCCGGCGACCCAGCCCTCGCAGGCGCCCGGGCGCTACGCCAAGTGGCTGGACGAGCTGAAAAGCCTGCACCGTGGCGAGATGGCGCTCAAGACCTATGACGATGCCGCCGGCGTGGCACGCCGCCTGATGAAGACCAACCCACGCCTGGGCGCCGACAAGGCGCAGTGGCTGGCGCAGCACTGGGCCCGGCCCAATGCGCAGGGCCAGTGGGAGATCCTGGGCGACGCGGCACACAAGATCATCAACGCCCAGCTCTACCGGGTGGACGAGGTGCTGGCGAGCTACCAGCGCATCAGCGCGCCGGTGCTGGCGGTGGAGGCCAGCGACAACCAGATGGACCAGTGGTGGCAGGGCAAGTACACGCTGGCCGAGTACCACGAGCGCCTGAAGCACGTGCCGCAGCTGACGCAGGCGCTGATCGAGGACGCCGGCCACATGCTGCACCACGACCAGCCCGAACAGCTGGCCGCCCTGATCGAAAACTTCGTCGCCTGAGCGCACGGCGTGTGCAAAGACTAACTTTTCGTTGAAAAGTGACGTGGCAACTTAAAATACGCGGTTTGGGGCAAAAACCGCAGCAAACCCGCTGCCCACACGCCCCCGCCTCGCACAGAACACAGGATTGTCATCATGGACGCAGAACAGATCAATGCCATCGGTACCAAGCTCGCCGACCTGAGCCAGCGGACGGTCGAGCTACGGAGGTATCTTTGACTACGATGCCAAGGCTGAACGGCTGAGGACGGTCAACGCCTCGCTGGAAGACCCGGCGGTCTGGAACGACCCCAAGCGCGCCCAGGAGCTGGGCCGCGAAAAGAAGGCGCTGGACGACGTGGTCGTCACGCTCGACAGCCTGACGAGCGAACTGGCTGACAACTCCGAGCTGTACGAGATGAGCAAGGCCGACGGTGACGAGTCCGGCCTGCAGACCATCGAAGCCGAAACGGCCAAGCTCTCCGAGATCGTGGAGAAGCTGGAGTTCCGCCGCATGTTCAACAACCCGGCCGACCCGCTGCCCGCCTTCCTGGACATCCAGGCCGGCGCCGGCGGCACCGAGGCCTGCGACTGGGCCAGCATGCTGCTGCGCCAGTACCTGAAGTACGCCGAGCGCAAGGGCTTCAAGGCCACGGTGGAAGAAGAAACCCCGGGTGATACGGCCGGCATCAAGAGCGCCTCCATCAAGATCGAGGGCGATTACGCCTTCGGCCTGCTGCGCACCGAGACCGGCGTGCACCGCCTGGTGCGCAAGTCGCCGTTCGACTCTTCGGGCGGACGCCACACCAGCTTTGCCAGCGTGTTCGTCTACCCGGAGATCGACGACACGATCGAGATCGACATCAACCCGGCCGACGTGCGCACCGACACCTTCCGCGCCAGCGGTGCCGGCGGCCAGCACATCAACAAGACCGACTCGGCGGTGCGCCTGACGCACATCCCCACCGGCATCGTGGTGCAGTGCCAGGACGGCCGCAGCCAGCACAGCAACCGCGACGTGGCGTGGAAGCGCCTGCGTAGCCGCCTGTACGACCATGAGATGCGCAAGCGCCAGGAAGAGCAGCAGAAGCTGGAAGACAGCAAGACCGACGTCGGCTGGGGTCACCAGATCCGCTCCTACGTGCTGGACCAGAGCCGCATCAAGGATTTGCGTACCAACTACGAGACCTCGGCCACCCAGAAGGTGCTGGACGGCGACCTCGATCCATTCATCGAAGCTTCTCTGAAGCAAGGGGTATGAACATGCGTGAAGGACAAGCCAGCGTGATCCGGCGCGAGGACTACACCGCCCCGGCGTTCTGGATCGACAGCGTCGACCTGACGTTCGACCTCGACCCGGCCAAGACCCGCGTGCTCAACAAGATGACGTTGCGTCGCAACCCGGACGTGGCACAACAGCCGCTGCGGCTGGACGGCGAAGAGCTGAACCTGGCGCGCGTGCTGGTCAACGGCCAGGGCACCTCGTTCAAGATGGACGGCAACCAGCTGGTGCTGGAGAACCTGCCCGCCGAAGGCCCGATCGAACTGGAAATCTTCACCACCTGCTCGCCCGTGAAGAACACCAAGCTCATGGGCCTGTACGTGAGCAACGACTCCTTCTTCACGCAGTGCGAGGCCGAGGGCTTCCGCCGCATCACCTACTTCCTGGACCGGCCCGATGTCATGGCCAGCTACAGCGTGACGCTGCGCGCCGACAAGGCCAGGTACCCGGTGCTGCTGTCCAACGGCAACCTGGTCGCGCAGGGCGCGCTGGAAGACGGCCCCGATGGTCCCAGGCATTTCGCCAAGTGGGTCGACCCGCACAAGAAACCCTGCTACCTGTTCGCCCTGGTGGCGGGCAAGCTGGTGGCGCGCGAGCAGCGCATCACCTCGCGTGCCGGCCGCGAACACCTGCTGCAGGTCTACGTGCGCCCCGGCGACCTGGACAAGACCGAGCACGCCATGAACTCGCTGATGGCCTCGGTGGCCTGGGACGAGGCGCGCTTCGGCCTCTCGCTCGACCTGGAACGCTTCATGATCGTCGCCACCAGCGACTTCAACATGGGCGCCATGGAGAACAAGGGCCTGAACATCTTCAACACCAAGTACGTGCTGGCGAACCAGGCCACCGCGACCGACGCCGACTACGCCAACATCGAAAGTGTGGTGGGCCACGAGTACTTCCACAACTGGACCGGCAACCGCGTCACCTGCCGCGACTGGTTCCAGCTCAGCCTGAAGGAAGGCCTGACCGTCTTCCGCGACCAGGAGTTCAGCCAGGATCTGGCGGGCGACCTGTCGGCGCGCGCCGTCAAGCGCATCGAAGACGTGCGCGTGCTGCGCACCGCGCAGTTCCCGGAAGATGCCGGCCCCATGGCCCATCCGGTGCGGCCCGACAGCTACATCGAGATCAACAACTTCTACACCGTCACCATCTACGAGAAGGGTGCCGAGGTCGTGCGCATGATGCAGACGCTGGTGGGACGCGACGGTTTCGCCAAGGGCATGGCGCGCTACTTCGAGCGCCACGATGGCCAGGCCGTCACTTGCGACGACTTCGCGCAGGCCGTTGCCGATGCCAACCCGGGCTCCGACCTGGCGCGCCTGCTGCCGCAGTTCAAGCGCTGGTACAGCCAGGCCGGGACACCGCGGGTACAGGCCGACGGCAGCTACGACGCGGCCAGCCGCAGCTACTCGCTGACGCTGAAGCAGAGTTGCGACCCGACGCCGGGCCAGATCAGCAAGGCGCCCTTCGTCATCCCGGTCAGCCTGGGCCTGATCACGGCCGATGGCCGCTCGCTGCCGCTGCAACTGGAAGCCGAAGCTGCGCCCGTTGCCAGCTCGCGCACCATCGTGCTGACCGAGCCGACGCTGACGCTGCGCTTCGTCAATGTCGACGCCGAGCCCGTGCCGTCGTTGCTGCGCGGCTTCAGTGCCCCGGTGGTGCTGGCCTGCGACTACAGCGACGACCAGCTGCTGGCCCTGCTGGCGCACGACACCGACCCCTTCAACCGCTGGGAAGCCGGCCAGCGCCTGGCCCTGAAGCGCGCGCTGCACTTCATCAACAGCCTGGCCCGGCCGGGCGAAGCCAAGGTGCTGGATGCCGCTTACATCGACGCCATGCGCAAGGTGCTGCGTCACCCGACGCTGGACGCCGCCTTCAAGGAGCTGGTGCTCACGCTGCCGGCCGAAACCTATATCGCCGAACAGCTCGACGTGGTGGACCCGCAACGCGTCCATGCCGTGCGCGAAGCCATGCGCGAGCAACTGGCGATGGAACTGCTGCACGACTGGCAATGGGCTTATGAAGCGCACCACGACAGCGGTGGCTACCGCCCCGACCACGTGTCGGCCGGCCGCCGCTCGCTCGCCGGCATGGCGCTGACCATGCTGTGCCTGGCCGCGCGCGACACCGGCAACGTCATCTGGCCCGGCAAGGCCTACCAGCGCTTCAAGGATGCCGGCAACATGACCGACCGCTTCAATGCCCTGAACGCCCTGGTCAGCAGCGGCCACGAGCTGGCAGCGCCGGCGCTGGAACGCTTCCACGCCCAGTTCAAGAACGAGGCCCTGGTGCTGGACAAGTGGTTCGCCCTGCAGGGTGGCGCCTGCGACCGTGGCGGCCAGGTGCTGCCGGCCGTGCGTCAGCTCATGACGCACCCCGACTTCAACCTGCGCAACCCGAACCGCGCGCGCAGCCTGATCTTCAGCTACTGCAACGCCAACCCGGGCGCCTTCCACCGCGCCGACGCCGCCGGCTACGTGTTCTGGAGCGAGCGCGTGATGGAGCTCGACAGCATCAACCCGCAGGTGGCGGCACGTCTGGCGCGCGCGCTGGACCGCTGGAAGAAGCTGGCCGAGCCCTACTGCAGCGCCGCGCGTGAAGCGATCGCCCGTGTGGCCGCCAAGCCCGACCTGAGCAACGACGTGCGTGAAGTGGTCACGCACGCCTTAGCCGATTGATATGGCACACCCCCAGGCTACGCAAAGGGCGTGTCGCTCCGCCACCCCCCTTGCAGGGGGCAACGCCTGCGGCCCGGCAAAGCCGGTTCCGCGGCATTCCCCGGCGGGTCCTCGTCTCGCGGCGTGAACAGCAACAACTGAAATTTACATAACGAACGATTCTGGAGTCACCATGAGTTCCAAGATTTCCCTCACCCGCTACCTGGTCGAGCAGCAGCGCATCGACGGCCATATCCCGTCCGAGCTGCGCCTGCTGCTCGAAGTGGTGGCCCGCGCCTGCAAGAGCATCAGCCAGGCCGTCAACAAGGGCGCACTGGGCGGCGTGCTGGGCACGGCCGGCAGCGAGAACGTGCAGGGCGAGGTGCAGAAGAAGCTCGACATCATCGCCAACGAGGTGCTGATCGAGGCCAACGAATGGGGCGGCCACCTGGCGGCCATGGCCTCGGAAGAGATGGACAGCATCTACGTCGTGCCCAACCGCTACCCCAAGGGTGAATACCTGCTGCTGTTCGACCCCCTGGACGGCTCCAGCAACATCGACGTCAACGTCAGCATCGGCACCATCTTCTCGGTGCTCAAGAAGGGCAACGACGACCCCACGGCCGCCGAGCCGGTCTGCGAACACGATTTCCTGCAAAAAGGCAGCCAGCAGGTGGCCGCCGGTTACTGCGTCTACGGCCCGCAGACCACGCTGGTGCTGACCGTGGGCGACGGCGTGGCCATGTTCACGCTCGACCGCGAGCAGGGCTCCTTCGTGTTGACCCAGGAACACGTCAAGATTCCTGAAGACACCAAGGAATTCGCCATCAACATGAGCAATATGCGCCACTGGGACGAGCCGGTGAAGCGCTACATCGACGAATGCCTGCAGGGCAAGGAAGGCCCGCGCGGCAAGGACTTCAACATGCGCTGGATTGCCTCCATGGTGGCCGACGTGCACCGCATCCTGACGCGCGGCGGCGTCTTCATGTACCCCTGGGACAAACGCGAGCCGAACAAACCCGGCAAGCTGCGCCTGATGTACGAAGCCAATCCGATGAGCTGGCTGGTCGAACAGGCCGGCGGCGCCGCCACCAACGGCCGCCAGCGCATCCTCGACCTGCAGCCGACCCAGCTGCACGAGCGCGTGAGCGTGATCCTGGGCTCCAAAAATGAGGTAGAGCGCGTCACCTCGTACCACACCAAGGTATAATTTTGGCTTCGCCGGTGTAGCTCAGTCGGTAGAGCAGCTCATTCGTAATGAGAAGGTCGGGTGTTCGATTCATCTCTCCGGCACCAGTTAAAAACCCGCCAATCGCAAGATTGGCGGGTTTTTTCATGTCCTGGCGCTCTTGCGCTTGACCGCGGGCGCCGCACCCCGCACTGACTTCACAGGGTTCTTGACACTGACGGCCTTGCCGGCCGGCTGCAACACCCCGCCGCACAACGTGGCGATGAACTGATCGGCGATCTGCTCGGGTTCGTATTCGCCGCCCGGCTGGTACCAGCGTCCGATCCAGCCCAACGCACCGGCAATCAGGAAGGCCGTCATCTTGGGGTCGCAGGGAGCGATCGAACCCTCTTCCACCCCGGCCACCACCAGACGGCGGAACTCCATGTCGATACCGGACTTGAGGCGCCGCAGTTCCTTGCGGCTCTTGGGTGGCAACTCGTCATCGGCAATGCGGATGACGCACATGCCGAAATCCATGGTGACGATGCGGGTGTAGACGCGCATGCAGGCCATCAGCTGCTCGACCGCGGAGCCGCCCGCCTCGCGGCTGGCCTCGATGCCCTCGTGCATCATCTCCAGCCCGCGCCGCACGCAAGCGATCAGGATCTCGTCCTTGTTCTTGACGTAGTAGTAGAGCGTGGGCTTGCTGACATTGAGCCGTGCCGCGATGTCGTCCAGCGACGTGGCGTGAAAACCCTTCTCGTTGAACAGCTGCGCCGCGGTCGACAGCACGGCATTGCGCTTGGCCTCACGCTGCTGTTCGCGCGTCGAGGACGGCGCCCAGGGCGAAGCCGCGGCAGCGGGGGCCGCCGTCTTGCGGCGTTGCGGGCGTGTCGTTGTCATGACAGGTGCTACGGGAAAGTCCTGATGCCCGAAGGCTTGGCAAATTCCAAAATCTACTCGTGAGTAAAAAGTTTACGCACAAGTAGAAATTTTCCGATTCGCATAAACCCGTAGTGACGCCGATGGAGAACACGCCTGCAGGCAACCCCAAGACTCAGCCACTGCTGAGCGTCGATGGCGTCACGCTGGCCTTTGGCGGCGTGAAGGCGCTCAGCGGCGTGAGTTTCGACGTGGCGCCCGGCTCCATCACCGCGGTGATCGGCCCCAACGGCGCCGGCAAGACCTCGCTGTTCAACACCATCTCCGGCTTTTACCGCCCCAACAACGGCAGTGTGCATTTCAAGGGGCAGGACATCACGCGGCTGCCCGCGCCGAAGCGCGCCCGCATGGGCCTGGGCCGCAGCTTCCAGAACATTGCGCTGTTTCGCGGCATGACCGTGCTGGACAACATCAAGCTCGGCCGCCATGCGCACCTGAAGACCAATGTACTCGACGCCCTGTTCTACATCGGCCGGGCGCGCCGCGAGGAAGCCGAACTGCGCGCCGACATCGAGGAACGCATCATCGACTTCCTGGAGATCGACCACATCCGCCATGCACCGGTGTCGGCCTTGTCCTACGGCCTGCAAAAGCGCGTGGAGATGGCACGCGCCCTGGCCATGCAGCCCGAGATCCTGATGCTCGACGAACCGGTGGCCGGCATGAACCGCGAGGAAACCGAGGACATGGCGCGCTTCATCCTCGACGTGCGCGCCGAGTGGGGCGTCACGGTGCTGATGGTGGAGCACGACATGGGCATGGTGATGGACCTGTCGGACCACGTGGTGGTGCTCAACTTCGGCCAGGTCATTGCCCAGGGCGACCCGGCCGCTGTGCAGGCCGATCCGGAAGTGATCCGGGCCTACCTGGGCTCCGGTGATGTGGGCGACCTGCGGCGCAAGCTGCATGCCGCAACGGGAGCGGTCTGATGGATTGGGCCTACCTGTTTGAAATCAGCCTGACCGGCATTGCCGGCGGTGGCCTCTATGCGCTGGCGGCACTGGCCTTCGTCATGGTCTACAAGGCCACGCGTGTCGTCAACATCGCCATCGGCGAGATGCTGATGGCCGGCGCCTACCTGTTCTTCACCTTTGCCTCGATGCTGGCGCTGCCGATCTGGCTGGCCATTCCGGCTGCCGTGCTGGGCGCGGGCGTGCTGGGTGCGGTGATCGAACGCACCATGATCCGCCCGCTGCTGGGTGAGCCGCCGATCTCGGTCTTCATGGTCACCGTCGGCCTGGCCTCGGTGCTGGTGGGCCTGGTGGAAATGATCTGGACCGCGGACCAGCGCCGCCTGCCCGACTTCATGCCCACGCAGGCCATCATGGTGGGCGACGCCTTCCTGGCGCCCAAGATCTTCTGGGGCGCGGTGATCGCCGTGGTCTTCATTGCCGCCGTGTTGCTGGTGTTCCGCTTCTGGCGCGGCGGTGTCGCCTTGCGTGCCACCGCCTCCGACCAGGCGGCCGCCTACTCCATGGGCATCAACGTGCCGCGCGTGTTCTCGCTGGCCTGGGTGGTGTCGGCCATGCTGGCGGCGCTGTCGGGCATCATCGTCGGCTCGATCGGCGGCATCTCTTCCACCATGGGCGTGTTCGGCCTGTCGGTGCTGGTGGTGGTGATCGTCGGCGGCCTGGACAGCGTGCTCGGTGCGCTGGTCGGTGGCCTGTTCATCGGTCTGGTCGAGGCACTGGCCGGCGCCTACCTGGGCGGTGAATACAAGCTGCTGGCCACCTTCATCGTGCTGGTCGTCATTCTGATGATCCGGCCCTACGGCCTGTTCGGCACGCACGAAATCGAGAGGCTGTAAACATGCGCCCCCACGCTCATCACTTCGTGTATTCACTGCCCCCCGAGGGGATGTTGGCCTCCCTTGGGACGGCCCGTCGGGAGGCCTGATGCGCATCGGTACCCTCAAGGAAAGCTATATCGCCGACGCGGCGCTGTTCGACTCGCGCACGCAGAAAACCTGGCTCGGCATTGCTGCCGTGCTGCTGGTGCTGTTTCCCTTTGTCGCCAGCGACTACTGGCTGTACCTCGCCTGCCTGGTCTGCATCAACGTGGCCAGTGCCACCGGCCTCAACATCCTGACCGGCTACACCGGGCTGGTCAGCCTGGGCCAGGCAGCCTTCATGGGCCTGGGCGCCTACACGGTGGCCATCATGCAGTTGCGCCTGGGCACGCCCTTCCTGCTCAACATCCTGGCCGGCGGCTGTGTCGCCATGCTGGGCGGTCTGATCGTCGGCATCCCCTCGCTGCGCGTGAAAGGGCTGTACCTGGCGATCGCCACCATTGCGGCCTCCTTCATCACCCACTTCATCTTTGCCAACACCAGTTTCACCGGCGGCACCGGCGGCCTCACAGTGCCGCCGGCCAGCGCCTTCGGCGTGCTGCTCGACACCTCGTTCCGTCTGTACTGGGTGATCGTGCCGGTCACGGTGCTGATGCTGCTGGGCGCCGCCAACCTGTTCCGCACCCGCGTCGGGCGCGCCTTCATCGCCATCCGCGACCGCGACATCTCGGCCGAGGTGCTGGGCATTCCGCTGCTGCGCTACAAGCTGCTGTCCTTCGGCCTGTCGTCCTTCTATGCCGGCGTGGCCGGCGGCCTGTGGGCCTACTTCTTCCGCGTGGTGACGCCCGAGAGCTTCCCGCTGCTGATGTCCATCTTCTTCCTCGCCGCCATCATCGTCGGCGGCATGGGCACCATCCTGGGCGGCATCCTCGGCGCCGTTTTCATGACCATGGTGCCCGAACTGCTGAAGCTGGTGTTCGACCTGCTGCCCAACAGCACGGAGCTCACGGTATTCCTGTCGCCGGTGCGCACCATCATCTTCGGCCTCTTGATCATCGGCTTTCTGGTGTTCGAGCCCCATGGGCTCGCAGAAATGTGGCGGCGCATTCGCCGTTTTTTCCATCTGTGGCCGTTCCGCAATTGAGCGGACCCACGGGCAACGCAAACGAAAAGGAGACAAGCATGCAGAACTCACGCATTTCCCAAAATCGTCGCTCCCTGCTGCTCGCAGCAGGCGCTTCGCTGGCCGCGCCGCTGGCAGCGCATGCCCAGGCCGGCGGTGAAGACATCGTCCTCGGCGGCTCCATCCCCATGACGGGCGTGTTTGCCTTTGCCGGTGTCGGCATCAATGCCGGCATCTCCGACTACGTCAAGATCCTCAACGACGGCGGCGGCATCAAGGGCCGCAAGGTGCGCTACGTGCCGGAAGACACCGGCTACAAGGTGGACGTTTCGGTGGCCGCCTACAAGAAGATCACCAGCCAGAACAAGGTCAGCCTCTACTACGGCGACTCGACTGCCTTCTCCAAGACCATCAATCCGGAACTGGACCGCAACGGCAACATCCTGATGGCCGGTGCCTCGTTTGCCACCGAGCTGAACGATCCGAAGAAGTATCCGAACCAGTTCCTGGTCGGCCCCGACTACACCGAGATGTTCGGCATCCTGCTGCGCCACATTGCCAAGGAGAAGCCGGGTGCCAAGGTGGCCTTCGTCTACTCCGACTCGGAATTCGGCCGCGACCCGGTCGAAAGCAGCGAGGCGCTGGCCAAGAAGCTCGGCCTGAACGTGGTCATCAAGATCATGACGCCGCCCGGCAGCGTGGACGTGTCCACCGAAGTCATCAAGCTGCGCCGCGCGGCCCCCGACTACACCATCTTCCACGGCTACATCCTGGCGCCGATTCCCGAGTTCATCACCCAGGGCAAGCAGCAGGGCATGACCAGCAAGTGGATGGGCACCTTCTGGACCATGGACAGCTCCACCGTCATGAAGATGGGCGAGGCCGGCGACGGCTTCATGGGCGTGATGCCCTACCGCTACTACTACGACACCTCGGCCAAGGCGCCGATGCTCGACAAGATCCGCCAGATGCGGCCCGAGTACCAGAGCACGGCCTACATCCAGGGCTTTCTGGCCGCCATGCTGTTCACCGAGGCGGCCAAGCGCACGCTCGATGCCAAGAAGGAGCTCAACGGCAAGAACCTGAAGGCCGCGCTCAACAGCATCAAGGACTTCGACACCGGCGGTCTGATCGGCGTGCCGATCACCATCAAGGGCAACTCCATCCCGGTGGGCCGCGTCTACAAGGCCGACATGAAGGCGCAGAAGATGGTGCCGGCCTCCGACTGGATTTCGTTGTGAGATGAAACACCCCCCTGAGTCGCTTCGCGCCTTCCCCCCTCTCTCGCGCTGCGCGCGGGAGGGGGGACGCACCCAGCGGACCGGCAGAGCCGGTTCCGCGGGTGCCCTGGACTGAATACCCCTCGTTCTACGTCATGACTGTCGCTGCATCGAACCACGTCCTCGAAGTCAACAACATCGAGGTCGTCTACAACAAGGTGGTGCAGGCCCTGCGCGGCCTGTCGCTGGCCGTGCCGCGTGGCCAGATCGTGGCCTTGCTGGGCTGCAACGGGGCCGGCAAGTCCACCACGCTCAAGGCCATCTCGGGTCTGCTGACGCTGGAAGACGGCGAGCTCAAGAGCGGGCAGATCCTGTTCAACGGCCAGTCCACGCGCGCGCTGGCACCCCAGCAGCTGGTGCGCCAGGGTCTGAGTCATGTGATGGAAGGCCGCCGCGTTTTCGAAGACCTCACGGTCGAGGAAAACCTGGTGGCCGCCACCTATGCCTTGACCGGCCGCAGTGGGGCCAAGCCCGACTTCGACCTGGTCTACACCTACTTCCCGCGCCTGCACGAGCGGCGCAAAGGGCTGGCAGGCTACCTCTCCGGCGGCGAGCAGCAGATGCTCGCCATCGGCCGCGCGCTGATTGCGCAGCCCGAGCTGATCCTGCTGGACGAGCCCTCGCTCGGCCTGTCGCCCAAGCTGGTGGAAGACATTTTCACCATCATCGCCCGCATCAACGCCGAGCGCGGCGTCTCCATGCTGCTGGTGGAGCAGAACGCCACCGTGGCGCTGGCCGTGGCGCACAGCGGCTACATCATGGAGAACGGCAAGATCGTGATCGACGGCAGCGCCGAACGCCTGGCCTCCGACCCCGACGTGCGCGAGTTCTACCTCGGCGTGGGCGGCGGCGGCGAAGCGCGCAGTTTCCGCGACATCAAACACTACAAGCGTCGCAAAAGATGGCTGTCATGACGTCCCTCGCCCTTCCCGAACTGACCCTGCCCCAGATGCTGCGCCAACAGGCGCAGGCCATGCCGGCGCGCATCGCCATCCGACAGAAGGACTTCGGCATCTGGAAACCCGTGCGCTGGGATGCCTACTACCAGCGTGCCTGCCATTTCGGCCTGGGCCTGCGCGCCCTGGGCCTGCCGGCCGGCGGCCACGTCGGCGTGATTTCGGAAAACCGCATCGAGTGGATCCTGGCGCAGATGGGTGCCGGTCTGGTCGGTGCCGTGACGGTCGGCGTCTACCCCACCAGTCCCACGCCCGAAGTGGCCTATGTGGTCGGCCATGCCGACATCGAGGTCATGGTCTGCGAAGACCAGGAGCAGACCGACAAGGTACTGGCCGCACTGGACGAACTGCCGCGCCTACGCCGCATCGTGGTGATGGAAACCAAGGGCCTGCGCAGCTTCGCACTCGAGATGCGCCAGCTGATCTCCACCTTCGACGAAGTCGAGCAGCTCGGTGCCGCCAGCGGCAACAGGGCCCTGATCGACGAGGCCCTGGCGCGCCAGACGCTGGACGACATCGGCCTGATGATCTACACCTCGGGCTCCACCGGCAAGCCCAAGGGCGCCATGATTTCCTACCGCAACATCCGCGGCGTGGTGCCCGGCATCGTGGAGCGGCTCGGCCTGTCGGCCGACACCACCCACCTGTCCTACCTGCCGCTGTGTCATGTGGCCGAACAGATGCTGACCACCTTCGTGCCCGTCTACGTCGGCTCGCAAGTGAACTTCGGCGAATCCATCCGCACCGTGCAGGAAGACCTGCGCGAGGTGGCGCCCACCATGTTCCTGGGCGTGCCGCGCATCTGGGAAAAAATGCACGCGGCCATCAGCATCAAGCTGCAGGAAACCGGTGGCCTGCGCCGCGCCCTGTTTCACCAGGCTTTTGCCGCCTGCCAGGGCCTGGCCGAGAAGTCGCGCCAGACCTGGAGCCTGGGCGACAAAGCTGCTTACTTCCTCAGCTACTGGCTGGTGCTGCGTGCCCTGCAGAATTTCATCGGCCTGCGCAACGCACAGGTAGCGCTCACCGGTGCGGCGCCGATTCCGCCCGACGTGGTGCATTTCTTCCGCGTGCTGGGCGTTCCGCTGGTAGAGGTGTATGGCCTGACCGAGTCGACCGGCATGATCACCGGCCACCGCCGTGACCACGTGGTCATCGGCACCGTGGGCGTGCCCATCCTGGGCGTGGAACACCGCATCGGCGCCGAGGGCGAACTGCAGGTGCGCGGTGACATGGTGTTTGCCGGCTACTACAAGAGCCCGGAAGCCACCGCCACCAGCATCCGCGACGGCTGGCTGCACACCGGTGATGTGGTGCGAGAGGAGCAGGGCCAGCGCAAGATCGTCGACCGCCTCAAGGACATCATGATCACCGCCGGCGGCAAGAACCTCACGCCCTCGGAAATCGAGAACACGATGAAGGGCAGCCCCTTCATCAAGGAGTGCATCATCGTGGCCGAAGGGCGCAAGTTCGTCGGTGCCCTGGTGCAGATCGACCTGGAAACGGTGGGAAAATGGGCCGAAGCGCGTCGCATTCCGTTCACGCATTTCCGCTCGCTGGTTGAAACCCCGCAGGTGCGTGAACTGATCCAGGCCGAGATCGACCGCGGCAATGAGCGTCTGGCCCAAGTCTCGCAGATCCGCAAGTTCCACCTGCTGACCAAGGAGCTCGACCATGACGACGGTGAAGTCACCGCCACCATGAAAGTGCGCCGCTCCAGCATCTACAAAACCTACACGGTGGAAATCGAAGCCCTGTACCGCTGAGCCCTCGACGGGCGGGTTCTACCCAACGCAGAGACGTCCATGTCCATCTCTCCTGATGCCCCCGTGCAACTGACGCGTGACGGCGCCATCGCCACGCTGCGCTTCAATCGCCCGTCCGCGCTCAATGCCGCCGACGTGCCGATGGCGCGCGGCTTCCTGGCCGCCGCCAAGGCGCTGGCGACCGACCGCTCGGTGCGTGCCGTGGTGCTGTGCGGCGCCGGCAAGGGCTTCATGGCCGGCGGCGACCTCGCCACGTTGAATGCCGACCCGTTGCAGGGCGCGGCCGAGCTGATCGGTCCGCTGCACGAAGCGCTCACGCTGCTCGCCGCCTTGGATGCGCCGCTCATCGCCCAAGTGCACGGTGTGGCCGCCGGTGCGGGCCTGAGCCTGATGCTGCAGGCCGATTTCGTGCTGGCCGCCGAAGGCACGCGCTTCAACCTCGCCTACATCAACATCGGTGCCAGTTGCGATGTCGGCGCCTCTTGGGCCCTACCCCGCCTGGTGGGCCTGCGCCGGGCACTGGAAATTGCCCTGCTGGGCGACACGCTGTCGGCAAGTGATGCTGAACGCCTGGGCCTGGTCAACCGCGTGGTTCCAGCCGCCGAACTCGAGGCCCAGGTCAAGGCCTTGGCACAACGTCTGGCCGGCGGTCCGACCCGCGCGCTGGGAGAAATGCGGCGCCTGATGCGCAGCGCGTTCGACCGCAGCCTGCCGCAGCAGCTCGACGCCGAAGCCGCCGCCTTCGAACGGTGCGCCCGGACCGAAGATTTCCGCGCCGGCGTCGAGGCCTTCTTCGCCAAGCAACCCGCACAATTCACGGGTCAATGACAGTTTTGTTTATAGGAAGCACCATGAATCAACGTGACATCTTCGTCGTCGGCACCGCCCGCACCGCCATCGGCACCTTTGGCGGCGCGCTCAAGGATGTGCCCAACACCCAGCTCGCCACCACCGCCGTGCGCGCCGCCATCGAGCGCAGTGGCGTGGCACCCGATGCCGTCGGCCATGTGGTGATGGGCAATGTGATCCCCACCGACACCAAGGACGCCTACCTCAGCCGCGTCGCCGCCGTCGATGCCGGCTGCCCGATCGAGACCCCGGCTTTCAACGTCAACCGCCTGTGCGGCTCCGGCCTGCAGGCCATCGTGTCGGCGGCGCAAGCCATTGCCCTGGGCGACTGCGACGTCGCCATCGGCGGCGGCTCGGAGTCGATGAGCCGCGGCCCCTACTTCGACACCTCGGCACGCTACGGCGTGCGCATGGGCGATGCCACGCTGGTGGACTACATGCTCGGCATCCTGCATGACCCGTGGGAGAAGATGCACATGGGCATCACGGCCGAGAACGTGGCGGCGCGCTACGGCATTTCGCGCGAGCAGCAGGATGCATTGGCCGCCGAAAGCCATCGCCGTGCTGCCGTCGCCATTGCCGAGGGCCGCTTCAAGGAACAGATCGTCCCAGTGGAAGTCAAGACCCGCAAGGGTGTTGTGCTGTTTGACACTGATGAGCACGTGCGCGCCGACACCACGGTGGAAACGCTGGCCAAGATGAAGCCCGCCTTCAAGAAGGATGGCCTGGTGACAGCCGGCAACGCCTCCGGCATCAACGACGGCGCCGGCGCCGTGGTGCTGGCTGCCGGCAGCCGCGTGCAGGCACTCGGTCTCGAGCCGATGGCGCGCCTGGTCGGCTACGCCCATGCCGGCGTCGACCCGGCCTACATGGGCATCGGCCCGATTCCTGCCACGCGCAAGGTGCTGGAGCGCACCGGCCTGAAGATGAGCGACCTCGATGTGATCGAAGCCAACGAGGCCTTCGCCGCCCAGGCCTGCGCCGTCATCAAGGAATTGAATTTCGATCCGGCCAAGGTCAACCCCAACGGTTCCGGCATCTCGCTCGGCCACCCGGTAGGTGCCACCGGCGCCATCATCACCACCAAGGCCATTGCCGAGTTGCACCGCACCGGCGGCCGCTACGCCCTGGTCACGCTGTGCATCGGCGGCGGCCAAGGCATTGCCGCCATCTTCGAACGGGTCTGAACACTCCCATGAAAAAGGGGCTGACCTTCACGGTCAGCCCCTTTTCTCATCCGGCCAGCCCCGTCAGGCGGCCACCGCCTGCGGCAGCGGGGTTCGGATCAGGTAGTCGAAAGCGCTGAGCGCCGCCTTGGCGCCTTCGCCGGTGGCGATGATGATCTGCTTGTAGGGCACCGTGGTCACGTCGCCGGCAGCAAATACGCCCGGCACGTTGGTCGAACCCTTGGCATCGATCACGATCTCGCCGTGCTGGCTCAACGCCACCGTGCCCTTGAGCCACTCGGTGTTGGGCACCAGGCCGATCTGCACGAACACGCCTTCCAGCTCGATGTGCCGGGCCTCGCCGGTGGCGCGGTCGGTGTAGCGCAGGCCATTGAGTTTGCTGCCGTCGCCGGTGAACTCGGTGGTCTGGGCCTGGGTGTGGATGGTGACATTGGGCAGGCTCTTGAGCTTGGCCACCAGCACCGCATCGGCACGCAGGGCGTCACCAAATTCGAGCAGGGTCACATGGGCCACGATGCCGGCCAGGTCGATCGCCGCCTCGACACCCGAGTTGCCGCCACCGATCACCGCCACACGCTTGCCCTTGAACAGCGGGCCATCGCAGTGCGGGCAGTAGGCCACGCCCTTGTTCTTGTACTCGGCCTCGCCGGGCACATTGACATTGCGCCAGCGCGCGCCGGTGGACAGGATGACGCTGCGGCTCTTGAGCGAACCGCCGTTGGCCAGTTGCACCTCGATCAGGCCGCCCGGTTCTCTGGCCGGAATGATCTTGTCGGCGCGCTGCAGGTTCATGATGTCGACGTCATAGGCCTTGACGTGCTGCTCCAAGGCAGCCGCGAACTTCGGACCGTCGGTCTCAGGCACCGAGATGAAGTTCTCGATCGCCAGAGTGTCGTTCACCTGGCCGCCGAAGCGTTCGGCCGCCACGCCGGTACGGATGCCCTTGCGTGCCGCGTACACGGCCGCGGCGGCACCGGCCGGGCCGCCGCCGACGATCAGCACCTCATACGGTGCGCGGGCCGAGAGCTTGGCGGCATCGCGCGCCGCCGCGCCGGTGTCGAGCTTGGCGACGATCTCTTCCACCCCCATGCGGCCGGAGCCGAACAGCTCACCATTGAGGTAGATGCTGGGCACGGCCATGATCTCGCGCTGGTTCACCTCGTCCTGGAACAGGGCGCCGTCGATCGTGACCACACGCACCTTGGGATTGAGCACCGCCATCAGGTTGAGCGCCTGCACCACGTCCGGGCAGTTGTGGCAGCTCAGGGACATGTAGACCTCGAAGTTGTACTCGCCGTCGAGGTTGCGGATCTGCTCGATCACTTCGGGCTCGACCTTGGGCGGATGGCCGCCGACCCACAGCAGGGCCAGCACCAGCGAGGTGAACTCATGCCCCAGCGGAATGGCGGCAAAGCGCAGGCCCATGTTGTAGCCCAGGCGGTTGAGCGCGAAAGACGGTTTGCGCACATCGGTGCCGTCGGTGCGCAGGGTGATCTGGTCGGAAAGCGCCCCGATGTCCCGCAGCAGGCCGTCCATTTCACGCGAGCTCTCGCTGTCGCCTAGCGACGCCACGATCTCGAACGGCTGCGTCACCCGCTCGAGGTAAGCCTTGAGTTGTGCCTTGAGGTTGTCGTCCAACATGATGTCTGTCCTTGATACTTAAGCAACACTGAGAGCCGGCCGCCCGGAGGCAGCCTGGGCAACAGCCGACAGGCGTTGTGCGCCTGCGGGCTTTTCAAACAGCAGATTCAGATCTTGCCGACCAGATCCAGCGAGGGGGTCAGGGTCTTGGCGCCTTCGTTCCACTTGGCGGGGCAGACCTGGCCCGGGTTGTTGGCCACGTACTGGGCCGCCTTCAGCTTGCGCACGGTTTCCTTGACGTCACGGGCAATGGCGTTGTCGTGGATTTCCAGGGTCTTGATGGTGCCTTCGGGGTTGATGATGAAGGTGCCGCGCAGTGCCAGGCCTTCTTCCGGAATGTGCACGCCGAAAGCGTTGGTCAGAGTGTGGGTGGGGTCACCAACCAGCGGGAACTTGGCCTTGCCGACAGCCGGCGAGGTCTCGTGCCACACCTTGTGCGAGAAGTGGGTGTCGGTCGTCACGATGTAGACCTCGGCACCGGCCTTCTGGAACTCGGCGTAGTTGTCGGCCGCGTCTTCAATCTCGGTCGGGCAGTTGAAGGTGAAAGCCGCCGGCATGAAGATCAGCACGGACCACTTGCCCTTCAGGCTGGCTTCGGTCACTTCGATGAACTTGCCATTGTGGAAAGCGGTGGTCTTGAAAGGCTGGACCTGG
The DNA here is from genome assembly GCA_031426755.1 of Curvibacter sp. Classification (GTDB taxonomy): domain Bacteria; phylum Pseudomonadota; class Gammaproteobacteria; order Burkholderiales; family Burkholderiaceae_C; genus Hylemonella. Next base: position 104,769 of record JASJPI010000010.1, on the reverse strand, counting down.
GTGTTGATCAGAGACATGAATTAACTCCGTTTAGTTGATAAAGCTTGGTTATTGATCACCGGTTGTTGAACCGATGAAAAATTATAGCCCACGACTATTGAATTTCTTTTTATGTTTTATCTATACTATCAATAGACGATCTATATTGCGCCGCACAAAGTACGGCACCCGGCCGGACCCGGTGTGGCGCAAAGAGAGGGGAACAGCGGGTCAGAAACCCGTGCTTTTGAGCAGCAGGCCCAACAGGGCGCACACGGCGATGACGTGCATCACATTGCGCTGCCAGCGCAGCAGCGCCACGGCCGCCCCCAGCGCGATCAGGGCCGACACCCCGTCGAACGCGCCGCCATAGCCTTGCGGCCACAGCACGTGGTAGCCGAAGAAGAGCGCGAGATTGAGTACCACGCCGACCACGGCCGCCGTGATGGCCGTCAACGGCGCAGTGAATGTGAGGTCGTTATGGGTCGATTCGACCAGCGGCCCGCCGACCAGGATGAACAAAAAGGACGGCAGGAAGGTGAACCAGGTCACCAGCACCGCTGCCAGCGCCCCCGCCAGAAACAGCTGCTGCGGCCCCAGCAGGGCCTGGCCATAGCCGCCCACGAAGCCGACAAAGGCCACCACCATGATCAGCGGCCCGGGCGTGGTCTCCCCCAGCGCCAGGCCATCGATCATCTGCTCGGCCGTGAGCCAGCCGTAGTGGCCCACCGCCCCCTGGTAGACATAAGGCAGCACCGCGTAGGCGCCGCCAAATGTCAGCAGTGCCGCCTTGGTAAAGAACCAGCCCATCTGGGTATAGGCGTGGCCCCAGCCCCAGAGCAGGGTCAGCACGGCCATCGGTATGGCCCACAGCAAGGCACCGGCGAGCAGCACCCGCAGCAGGTGCGGCCAGCGAAAGCGCGCATGGGCCGGCGCCGGTGTCTCGTCGTCAATCAAGGCCGGCCCGTAAGACTTCTTCCTGCCGCCATGCCCCCCCATGTGAAAGCGGCCGGGTGCGATGCGGCCACCCACATAGCCGACCAGCGCCGCCGCCACCACGATGGCCGGAAACGGCACGTTCAGGGCAAAGATCGCCACGAAGGAGGCCGCCGCAATAGCCCACAAGGCGTTGTTCTTCAGGACGCGCGAACCGATGCGCCAGGCCGCCTGCAGCACGATGGCGGTCACCGCCGGTTTGATGCCGTAGAACAGGCCGGCCACCAGTGGCGTTTCACCAAAGGCGATGTAAAGCCAGGACAGTGCGATCAGGATGAAGAGCGAGGGCAGCACAAACAGCACACCGGCCACGATGCCACCCCAGGTGCGGTGCAGCAGCCAGCCGATGTAGGTGGCGAGTTGCTGTGCTTCCGGCCCGGGCAGCAGCATGCAGTAGTTGAGCGCATGCAGGAAGCGCCGCTCGGAAATCCAGTGCCGGCGTTCGACCAGTTCCTGGTGCATGACGGCAATCTGCCCCGCCGGCCCGCCGAAACTGATGAAGCCGAGCTTGAGCCAGAAATAGAATGCCGCGCGAAAGCTCACCGGGGCGGGCGGGGAAGTCTCGGTCGTCGGTGTCTTGGAAGAAGTCATGCCGGATGAAAGCAGGTCAGGGCCCTCTGGCCGTGTGTCGTTCGCCGATCATAGCGGTCAGGTTCTGCGGTTTCGACAAATCGGGTGACAATCCTGAGCCATGTTCCTCGCTGCCAAACTCCTTTCCTTCGCCACCCAGCCGCTGGCCTGGGTTGCCCTGCTGCTGACCCTGGGCCTGCTGGCCCAGCGCCGCTGGCGCCGCGCCGGCATGGCCCTGATCTGGCTGGCCCTGGGCGTGCTGCTGCTGCAAGGCTGGGAGCCGCTGCCCGACATGCTGATACGCCGGCTCGAAGCGCGCTATCCCGCGGTGACCCGCCTGCCGGATGCGCCGCGCTACGCCGGCATCGTGGTACTGGGCGGCGCGCTCGAACCTGCCTACATCTGGCAAGGCCATGGTCAACCGGCGCTCAATGATGCGGCCGAGCGCATGACCGGTGCCCTGCCCCTGCTGCAACGCCACGCGCATCTGCAACTGTTGTTCACCGGCGGCGAGGGCGAACTGCTGGCCCAGGGTTTGACCGAAGCCGACCGCGCACGCATCTTCTACGCCGACATGGGGGTCGCGCAGCCGCGTCTGACGTTCGAATCGGCCTCGCGCACCACGTATGAAAACGCCGTGCTGAGCGCGGCTCTCCCCGGCGTCGACAAGACCCGCCCCTGGCTGCTGGTGACATCGGCCTGGCACATGCCGCGCGCCATGGCCACCTTCGAAAAAGCCGGCTGGAACGTGACGGCCTATCCGGTGGATTTCCGCACCGGCAACGAGACACCGTGGACCCGCTATTCGCTGGGGGCGGGCAGCGGCAAATGGAATCTGGCGCTGCATGAATACCTGGGGCTGCTGGCCTATCGCCTGAGCGGCAAGCTGTAAGCCGTCCGTGCGCGGCGGCCACCCCCACACGCCTGCAGCGCGTTGTGGATGCTCACACTTTTGATACGAATTGATACACGGCGTCGCCCTATACTTTGGCGCATGTACCCGTCTCTTCAACGTCTGGTTTGAGTTCACCCCATGTCCTGTTCGCCAGACGAGTTGAAGAAGCGCAGCGATGCCCTGGGTGCCAAGTGGCAAGCCTTTCTGGGTTCGCACGCGACAGACCTGCTGCTTGAATTTGCCGTCTCGGTGTCGAGCTTCACCGAGTTCCTGCATGGCAAGGGGCTGTCCGGCCTGCATCAGATTTCGCGCAGCCTGGAACAGCAGGCCCTGGCCCTGATTGACGCTGACAACAGCGCGCCGCTCCCCCAGACCACCCTGGACGAACTGACCCAGCGCGTACAGGAATTGGGGGCGCGGGTGGCGGACTTCATCGACAGCAACAGCCGTCCCGTCGTGGAGCGCCGGGCCAACCCCGGCACCACCGTCGCCTTTGACATCCCGTCACGCCATCGCATCTGGCTGCTCGGCAGCCATGCCGCGCCCTGGCAGGAGCTGATACTGCAGCTGGGCTACTTCAATATCGACGCCGAGTTCCACAAAGTGCAGGAGTTACCCGGCCAGGCGGACGAGCCCGCGATCGTGCTGCTGGACGTCGAAGACCTGACCGTCCAGCAGGCGAGTACACAGATCCAGATGCTGCGGGCGCGCTTTTCAGCCAGCACGCTGCTCGTTCACCGGCTCCCGCCCGACTTCGACAGCATCAAGTCCGCGCTGACGGCGGGCTGCGATTTCTGTTTTGACAATACGACCGCCCAGTCGGTCATTCTGGCCAAGCTCATCGAGCTGTGCGGCAGCCAGGAAGAAGTGCCCTATCGCGTGCTGGTGGTGGAAGACTCGCCCACGACCAGCAAGTCCATCCAGCGTACCCTGGCGCTGTGCGGCGGCATCGAAACCCATGCCATCGCCAGGCCGCATGATGTGCTGGAGTGCCTGACGCGCTTCCAGCCCGACCTGATCCTGATGGACATGTTCATGCCGGGTTGCACCGGCGTCGAGGCGGCCCGGGTGATTCGCCAGCACCCCGAATTCCTGTCCACCCCGATCGTTTATCTGTCCGGCGACACCAACGTCCCGATGCAGATCGAAGCGCTGCGCCTCGGCGGTGACCACTTCCTCACCAAGCCGTTCAATCCGGTGGTGCTCAACGCCATCATCCAGACCAAGATCGCGCGCTACCGCACCCTGCGGCGCGCCATGCTGCATGACAGCCTGACCGGTCTGCTCAACCACACGGCGTCCAAGGACAGGCTGGGCGCCGCCATCAGGCAGGCTGCGGCCGAGCAGCGGCCGCTCTCGGTCGCGATGATCGACATCGATCATTTCAAGAAGATCAACGACAGCTACGGCCACCCGATGGGCGACCAGGTGATCCGCAGCGTGGCCTGGTTCCTCAAGCAACGCCTGCGCAAGACCGACCTGATCGGGCGCTACGGCGGCGAAGAATTTCTGCTGGTCCTGCCCGAGGCCGATGTCGATCTGGCGATGGAGGTGCTCGACCGGATCCGGCGCGACTTCAGCCTGATCAAGCATCCGTTCAACGAAACCTGGTTCAGCGCCACCTTCTCCGGCGGCGTCACCCAGCTGGCGACCCAGCCCGGCACCGGAGCGCTGATCAAGCAGGCCGATGAGGCACTCTACGCGGCCAAGCGCGCCGGCCGCAACCGCGTCGTCAGGTGGGAATGAGCTGCGGCGTATCCGCGGCCAGCGGTGTTGCCAGCACCTTGTCGATGCGCCGGCCGTCCAGGTCCATCACCTCGAACCGCCAGCCGGCACAGTCGATCTGCTCGCCCGTGTGCGGCAGGTGGCCACTGACCGCCAGCAGCAGGCCGGCCACCGTGTTGTAGCGGCCGCGCCCCTCGTCGGGCAGTTCACGGATGCCGAACCGGCTCTTGAGTTCATCGACCGGCATCAGGCCGTCAAGTAACCAGGACCCATCCTCGCGCGGCGTGGCCCAGGCATCGATCTGTGCCACCGGCTGCAACTCGCCGGTGATCGCCTCCAGCAGGTCGCCCGGCGTCACCAGCCCCTGCACCACGCCGTACTCATCGACCACGAACACCATGCGGCCCGAGCGCGAGCGGAACTGCTCCAGCAGTTCCATGCCCGACAGCGTCTCGGGCACGAAGACCGCCGGCTGCACATGCGCCTCGATCAGGCCTTCCTGTCCGACGCCCAACTCCAGCAGCTTGCCCACGCTGATCAGGCCCACCACGTCATCGAGCGAGCCGCGGCACACCGGGTACCAGGAGTGCGCGCCGCGCTCGCCAGCCTGGCCGACCATCTGCAGGCATTGCGCCACGCTGTGGCTCGCCTCCAGCCAGGCCACGTCGCCGCGCGGCACCATGAGCGACGTCAACGGCCGGTCATCCAGACGGAACACGTTCTGCACCATCTGGTGCTCCTGCGCCTCGATCACGCCGGCATCCACCCCCTCTTCCAGGCTGTGGCGGATCTCTTCTTCCGTCATGCTGCGCATCACATCAGTCGGGACGCGCAGCAGCTTGAGAACGCCTTGGGTGGTGGCAGCCAACAGCTTCACGAACGGTTTGGCCACCACCGCCAGCCAGTGCATCGGGCGCGCCGTCCAGCGCGCCACGGTCTCGGGATAGAGCTGGCCGATGCGCTTGGGCACCAGCTCACCGAAGATGATGGTGACGAAGGTGATCACCGTCACCACCAGGGCCGTGGCAGAAATGGAGGCCGCCCGCTCCGTCACCCCCAGGCTCAGCAGCCAGCCAGCCAGGTTGTCGCTGAAGGCGGCCTCGCCGACGATACCGTTGAGCACGCCGATCGAGGTGATGCCGACCTGCACCGTGGAGAGGAACTGGTTGGGGTTGTCGAGCAGCACCAGCGCCGCCTGCGCCCCGCCATCGCCGGCCTCGGCCATGGCGAGGAGCCGCGCCTTGCGGCTGGCCGCCAGCGCCAGTTCCGACATGGCGAACACGCCGTTGAGCAGGGTCAACAGCGCGATCAGGAAGACTTCCATGAATCTCGGGGGAGAATAAACACCATGGCACTTTACCTGATTGGTGACGTGCAGGGCTGCGATGGCGCCCTGCAACGTCTGCTCGACACGATTTCCTTCTCGCCCAGCCGCGACACGCTCCACCTGCTGGGCGACCTGGTCAACCGCGGGCCGGACTCGGCCGCCGTGCTGCGCCGGCTCATGGGTTATGGCGATTCGGCGCGCTGCCTGCTGGGCAACCACGATCTGCACCTGCTGGCCATCGTGCACGGCGTGCGCCGGCCCAGCCGCAGCGACACGCTGGACGACGTCCTGCAGGCAGCGGACCGCCCCGCCCTGCTGGCCTGGCTGTGCCGGCAGCGCCTGGCGCTGCTGGAGCACTGCCATGATGAAGAGGTTTTAATGGTCCACGCCGGCGTCCTTCCTGCGTGGTCAGCTACAAAAACAATAGCACTCGCCAGCGAAGTGGAAACCGTGCTGCAAAGCCCCGATCTGCCGGACTTTCTGCATCAGATGTACGGCAACGAGCCGACCGGCTGGGACGATGCGCTCACCGGCAACGCCCGGCTGCGCGTGATCGTCAACGCGCTGACACGGCTGCGCTTTTGCACGACCGAAGGTGAGATGGAATTCGAAACCAAGGAAGGCGCCGGGGCGGCACCGGCCGGCTATCGGCCGTGGTTCGAGGTGCCGGGACGGCAGACCGCCGATGTGACAGTGGCCTTCGGCCACTGGTCCACGCTGGGCTGGCTGAACCGGCCCGATGTGCTGGCGCTGGACACCGGCTGTGTCTGGGGCGGTGCCTTAAGCGCCGTGCGCCTGGGCACGGCACGGGCACATGAACTGATCCAGGTGAAATGCCAGGCGATGCAGACGCCCGGCGTCAAAGGCGACTAGTTCAGTTCGTCTCGGCGGCCTTGAACAGGGCCGCCACCTTGCGCTTGGGCTTGATGTTGGCCGACAGGCGGCTGGCCGGCTTGGCCGTCGGCTCCCAGGTCGGTGCCGCTTCAGCGGCCGGGGCTTCGTAAGGCTTGTCGAAGAACGGATCTTTCGGCGTTGGCGCCGGGCGGGCGTAGTCACGCGGGGCCGAACGGCGCTCACGCCGCTCACCACCGCGCTCGCCGCGCGCCTCGTTCTGCTCGTACAGGCGCCGGCCGTCGTTGATGCGGCCCTGCTTGCGGATGTCCGGGGTGTCCTCATCGAACTCCACGGCTTCGAGTTCGATCTTGGTCTTGATGAGCTTTTCGATGTCAGCCACCAGACGAGCATCCTTGCCTGAGACAAAGCTCACCGCCAGGCCGGAGGCACCGGCGCGGCCGGTGCGGCCGATGCGGTGCACATAGTCTTCGGCATTGAACGGGATGTCGAAATTGAACACCGCCGGCACGTCCTTGATGTCCAGGCCGCGGGCGGCCACGTCGGTACACACCAGCAGATCGACTTCGCCCTTCTTGAAGGCGTCCAGCGCCTTGAGGCGCTCGTCCTGGCTCTTGTCGCCGTGCAGCGCGGTGGTCTTGAGGCCTTCGCGTTCCAGCGAACGGGCCAGCCGGGCGCAGCCGAGCTTGCTGTTGACGAACACGAACGCCTGCTTCATGCCGCGCCGGCGCAGGATCTGGTGCAGGGCGTGGCGCTTGTCGTCCTCGCCCACGCTGTAGAAATGCTGCTCCACGGTGGAGGCGGTGGCGTTGGAGCGCGCCACCTCGATCGTCACCGGGTCCTGCAGGTAGCTGCTGGCCAGACGCTTGATCTCGGGCGAGAAGGTGGCGCTGAACAGCAGCGTGGTGCGCTGCTTGGGCAGGTAGGAGAGGATGCGTTGCAGATCCGGCAGGAAACCGATGTCGAGCATGCGGTCGGCCTCGTCCAGCACCACGTACTCCACCTGATTCAGCACCGCGTTCTTGGCCTCGATGTGGTCGAGCAGGCGGCCGGGCGTGGCCACCAGCACCTCGACGCCCTTTTTCAGCTCCAGCGTCTGCGGCTTCATGTCCATGCCGCCGAACACCACGGCGCTGCGCAGGTTGGTGTACTTGGCGTACAGCTTGACCTGCTGGGCCACCTGGTCGGCCAGCTCGCGCGTGGGCAGCAGCACCAGGGCGCGCACCGGGTGGCGCGCCGGCGAAGTGGAGCTGTTCTCGTGCTTGAGCATGCGCTGCAGCAACGGCAGCGAAAAGGCGGCGGTCTTGCCGGTACCAGTCTGGGCGGCGCCCATCACGTCACGGCCCTGCAACACCACGGGAATGGCCTGTGCCTGAATCGGCGTCATGGTCTCGTAGCCCATCTCGGCCACGGCGCGCCGGAGGGGTTCGGCCAGGGTCAGATCGGCGTAGCGCTGAAGCTCGGGGGCGCTGGATTCGGGGGTGGTTTGGGTCATCGATACCTGGGAATATGTCGCCAGTGGTCCGGTGCATCCGGGGGCCGGCAGTATGTGCCTGAAATTTGGGCAACCCGTATTATCCCCTATCTACCACAAAGCGGCTTGGCCCGGCCCAGCGGGCTATTCCCGGGCGGGCAGCACGTCCATCGGGCTCAGGCACTTGGGCCGGGCTGAAGCCCCATCGGCCAGGGGCTCGGCTACAGTGCCGGCATGTCCCTGCTCAACGCCACTGATACCGCCGCCCGCCTGCCCTACCCTGAACTGGCGCGCGAAGTCAGCGCCCTGCTGCACGACAGCAGCGTCCAGGTACCGCCGCGCCTGGTGCAGGCCCTGCCCGGCGGCGGCAGCCTGTTCGTGATGCCGGCACTCGACCGCCGCATTGCCATCACCAAACTCATCAGCTACACCCCGGCCAATGCCGGCACCGGCCGGCCCGCCATCCAGGGCGATGTGGTGGTGTTCGACATTGGCACGGGTGAACGTTGCCTGGTGCTCGACGGCCCCACCGTCACCGCGCGCCGCACCGCGGCCGTGTCGCTGCTGGCAGCGCAAACCCTGGCACCCAACACGCAGGGCCCGCTGCTGATCATCGGTGCCGGCGTGCAAGGCCGCGCCCACCTGGAAGCCTTTGCCGCCGGCCTGAGCGTCACCGAAGTACGGATTGCCTCGCGTAGCGAGGCGAGTGCACGCTCACTCGCAGAACACGCCCGCGCGCTGGGTTTGAACGCCCAGGTGGTGAGCGACCCGAATGCCGCATTGGCTAACTGCCCGCTGGTGGTCACCTGCACCCCGGCACACGGCGTCGTGCTGCAGGCGCTACCGCGGTCGGACGCTTTCATCGCTGCGGTGGGCGCCTTCACGCCGCAGATGGTGGAACTCAGCCCCAAGCTGTGCCGCCATGTGGCGACGCAAGGCATGGTGGTGCTGGACACGCGCGATGCCGACCACGAGGCGGGCGACCTGCTGCAGGCCGGGCTCGATGTGGCGCAGTTCGCTACTTTGCAGGATGTGCTGCGGGCAAAGAAAAACCGGCCGGACACAAAGGTCGGGCCGGTGTTGTTCAAGAGTTGCGGCTGGGCTGGCTGGGATCTGGCAGCGGCGCGGCTGGCAATATCAACATAAGTGCTCTAGCTTGATCAGATTCGCTTTGAAAATGCCTCGGCAATATCCGCATCACGAGTATCGTGGCTAATAAAAACAAGTGGCGAAGCGATCCCAACTACAGCGCGATCCGCTATTTCTTCTTCTGGTCGATCTAATTTTGGAACTGCTTTTTTCCGCGTTGCTGCAGTACTTTTTCTTGTCGCCATAGTTGCCTCCTCTTGTCGTTCGGCATGTATCGACTCAAATTTTCATAGCACTATGTCTTCGGCAGCGTCACCCCACGCTGGCCCTGGTACTTGCCTCCACGGTCTTTGTAGCTGGTCTCGCAGACATCGTCCTTGTCGCTCTCGAAGAACAGCACCTGGGCGCAGCCCTCGCCGGCGTAGATCTTGGCCGGCAGCGGCGTGGTGTTGGAGAACTCCAGCGTCACATAACCTTCCCACTCGGGCTCGAAGGGCGTGACGTTGACGATGATGCCGCAGCGGGCATAGGTACTCTTGCCCAGGCAGATGGTCAGCACGTTGCGCGGAATGCGGAAGTACTCCACCGTGCGTGCCAGCGCGAAGCTGTTGGGCGGGATGACGCAGACGTCGCTTTCGATGTCGACAAAGCTGCGTTCGTCGAAGTTCTTCGGGTCGACCACCGTGCTGTAGATGTTGGTGAAGACCTTGAACTCGGGCGCGCAGCGGATGTCGTAGCCGTAGCTGCTGGTGCCGTAGCTCACGATCTTGTGGCCGGCGGCGTCCTGCCGGATCTGGCCCGGTTCGAAGGGCTCGATCATGCCGTGCTGCTCGGCCATGCGGCGGATCCATTTGTCGCTTTTGATGCTCATGATGGGGTTTCCTGGGAATCCGCCGATTGTAGGCAGGCTTTCGGCGCCCCTTGGCGGCCGCCCGTCCTGCGCGACAGGGGTTCCGCCGCGTTCCTTGATCTGGCTCAGGCGGCGCCGAACAGCGCCACCAGCGTCTGGCGCAGCCAGCGGTTGCCCGGGTCGGTCTCGAAGCGGCGGCTCCAGTGCAACGACACCGTGAAGTCGCGCAGCGGGAACGGCGGCTCGATCAGCGTATAGCCGCCCTGGTCGGCAAAGCCGCGGGCGATGTTGCGCGGCATCACCACGGCCAGGTCGGTGGCGCCCACGATGGCCGGCAGCACCATGAAGTGCTCGGTGGTCAGTCGCACGCGGTCTTCCAGCTTGAGCAGCTGCAGGATGCGCAGCGTGTCCGAGTGGGTGCGCCCGGCGACGAACTCCAGCTGGTGCAGCGCCTCCAGCAGGGCCTTGTCGCTGCGCCGGCGTCGCTGGTATTCGGCTGCGAACGGATGCCCTTCGCGCAGCAGCACGATGTAACGGTCCTTCAGCAACTGCTGGCGCTGCGTGTCCTTGACGCTGGGCAGGAAGCCGAAGGCGAAGTCGATCTGGCCGCTGTCGAGCGCGTCGGCAATGGCTGTCGGCGGCAGGGCTTGGGTCTCGATGCGCACACCCGGCGCCTGTTGGCGCAGGTGCGCCATCAGGTCGGGCAGGAACCGGCCTTCGCCGATGTCGCTCATGTGGATGCGAAAGGTCTTTTGCGACTGCAGCGGGTCGAACTGCACCGACTCGTTGAGCGCCTGCTCCAGCAGGCCCAGCGCGGCGCGCACCGCCGGCGCCAGGCGCTCGGCCTTCGGGCTGGGCTGCACGCCGCCGGCCGCGCGCATGAACAGCGGGTCCTTGATCAGCAGGCGCAGGCGCGTCAGGCCCTGGCTGACCGCCGGCTGCGTCAGGTCCAGCGCCTCGGCGGCGCGGCTGACGTTGCGCGTGCGGTAGACCGCATCGAAGACACGCAGCAGGTTGAGGTCGATGTCCTTGATATGCATATTTCTAATATTGATTAGTCACTGTATTTTATTGATTGATATCAAATTGCGCACGACACTGCGCGGCTGACCAGAACATTGAGAGACAAGCGTGGAAGTTTCATTCAGCCAGGAAATCAAATCACTGGCCCTGGGCCAGGGCGACACCTTTCACGGTGAAGGCATCCTGGCCATCACCAAGGGGCTGCTGCAATCCGGCGTGGCCTACGTCGGCGGCTACCAGGGCGCGCCGGTGTCGCACCTGCTGGACGTGATGGTGCAGGCCAAGCCCTACATGGACCAGCTCGGCGTACACGTGGAGGCCTGCTCCAACGAAGCCTCGGCCGCCGCCATGCTGGGCGCCTCCATCCATTACCCGCTGCGCGGCGCCGTCACCTGGAAGTCCATCGTCGGCACCAATGTGGCGGCCGACGCCTTGAGCAACCTGGCCTCGCCCGGCGTCACCGGTGGCGTGCTGATCGTGGTGGGCGAGGACTACGGCGAAGGCGCCAGCGTGATCCAGGAGCGCAGCCATGCCTATGCGCTCAAGTCCTGCATGGTGCTGCTCGACCCGCGCCCCGATCTGGGCAAGATGGTGCAGATGGTGGAGGAGGGTTTCCGCCTGTCGGAAGCCTCCAACATGCCGGCCATGATGGAGCTGCGCATCCGCACCTGCCACGTGCGCGGCAGCTTCGAGTGCAAGGACAACATCTCGCCGGCCGTCTCGACCCGGCACCTGATGGCCGAGCCGGCCAAGTTCGACTACATGAAGCTGGCGCACCCGCCGGTGACCTTCCGCCAGGAAAAGCTGAAGGTGGAGCAGCGCATTCCGGCGGCGCGCCAGTACATCGTCGAGCACAAGCTCAACGAGCTGATGGACGGCCCGCGCCAGGAACTCGGCATCATCGTGCAGGGTGGCATCTACAACGCCCTCATTCGCGCACTGCAGCAGTTCGGCCTGGCCGATGCCTTCGGCAACAGCGAGATTCCGCTCCTGGTGCTCAACGTCACCTACCCGCTGGTGCCGGAACAGGTGGCCGAGTTCGCACTGAACAAACGCGCCGTTCTGGTGGTGGAAGAAGGTCAGCCCGAGTACATCGAGCAGGAGATCGCCACCTTCCTGCGCCGGCGCGACATCAACACCGCGCTGCACGGCAAGGACATGCTGCCCTCGGGCGGCGAGTACAACGTGGAGACGCTGACCGCCGGCCTGGTCGCCTTTTTGGCCCAGCATGCCAGCGATGTGGACAGCACTTCCGCCCGCGCCTGGCTGCAGGGCAACGGCGAACGCCGCACCGCGGCGGCGCAGCAGCTGGCCCAGGCCGAAACCACCTTGCCGACCCGCCCGCCGGGCTTTTGCATCGGCTGCCCGGAGCGGCCGGTGTTCTCGGCCCTGAAGCTGGCGCAGCAGGACGTCGGGCCGGTGCACATCGCCGCCGACATCGGCTGCCATGCCTTCGGCACCTTCGAGCCCTTCTCCTTCGGTCACTCCATCCTGGGCTATGGCATGTCGCTCGCCAGCCGTGCCGGCGTCTCACCGATGATGCAGCGGCGCACCCTGTCCATCATGGGCGACGGCGGCTTCTGGCACAACGGCCTGCTGACCGGCGTGCAGAGCGCGCTGTTCAACGGCGACGACGCGGTGCTGATGATCTTCAAGAACGGCTACACCTCGGCCACCGGCACGCAGGACATCCTCTCCACCCCCAGCCAGGCCGCCAAGGAAGGTGCCGACGACAAGAGCACCAGCATCGTGCACACCAACCAGGCGATCGAGAACACCCTCAAGGGCATGGGCGTGCAGTGGCTGCGCACCGTGCACACCTACGAAGTGGCCGAGATGCGCAAGACGCTCAACGAGGCCTTCACCACCGAGGTCGGCGGCCTGAAGGTGATCGTGGCCGAAGGCGAATGCCAGCTGGAGCGCCAGCGCCGCATCAAACCCTGGATCGCCAGCCTGCTCAAAAAGGGCGAGCGCGTGGTGCGCGTCAAGTACGGCGTGGACGAAGACGTCTGCACCGGCGACCACGCCTGCATCCGCCTCTCCGGCTGCCCCACCCTGACGCTGAAAGACAACCCGGACCCGCTCAAGGTCGACCCGGTGGCCACCGTCATCGACGGCTGCGTCGGCTGCGGCCTGTGCGGCGCCAACGCCCACGCTGCCACGCTGTGCCCGTCGTTCTACCGCGCCGAAGTGATCCAGAACCCCAAGTGGCACGAACGCCTGCTCGGCACTCTGCGCGCCGCCTTCGTCCGTGTGCTGCAACCCGCATAGATATGGCCCCCACGCTTGCCACTCCGTGTGCTGCGCTGCCCCCCGAGGGGGCCGCGTTTTGCCTTGGGACGGCCCGGCGGCAAAACATCACCTCACAATGAACACTCACCAGCAAAAACCCATCACCCTGCTGATCTGCGCCCTCGGCGGCGAAGGCGGCGGCGTGCTCTCCGAATGGCTGATCGACGTTGCGCGTGCCAGCGGCTACGCGGCGCAGAGCACCTCCATTCCCGGCGTGGCCCAGCGCACCGGCGCCACCACCTATTACGTCGAAGTGTTTCCGGTACCGATGGCCGAACTGGGCGGCCGCCGCCCGGTGTTCAGCCTCTACCCGGCGCCCGGCAGCCTCGATGCCATCGTTTCGTCCGAACTGCTGGAGACCGCGCGCCAGATCGGCAACAGCATGAGCGCGGTCGAGCGCACGCTGGTCATCACCTCCAGCAACCGCACCCTGACCACGCAGGAGCGCATGCAGCTCGGCGACGGCCGCACCGACAACGCGCCGCTGCTGGCGCTGGTGCGCAGCCACAGCCGCGAGCACCACGTGTTCGACATGGGCGAGATCGCGCGGCAAAGCGGCACCATCGTCAGTGCCGTGATGCTGGGCGCGATTGCCGGCAGCGGCCTGTTCCCCTTCACGCGCGCCGCCTATGAGGGCGTGATCGAAGCCGGCGGCAAGGGCACGGCGGCCAGTCTGCGCGGCTTCGCCAAGGGCTTCGAGCTGGTTCAGGGCCAGCAGTCGCAGGCCCGTCTGGTCCATGACTTGCTATCAGATTCAGAGCACCCCGCACAGGTACAACAAGCGCCAAGGCCCGATTCGATTCAAATTTTCCCGCCGGCGGTGCAGGACATCGTGACGCTGGGCCATGCGCGCCTGGTCGAGTACCAAGGCGCCGCTTATGCCCAACGCTACATCGAACGCCTGCAGCAAGTGCTGCTGGCCGAGCGCGCCAGCGACCCGGCCAGCGCCCATGGCCATGCCGTCACGCGCGAGATGGCGCGCTGGCTGGCGCTGTGGATGGCCTTCGACGACATCGTGCGCGTGGCCGACCTCAAGAGCCGCGCCCGCCGCTGGCAGCGCGTGCAGGGCGAAGTGAAGGCCGGCAGCGACGACCTGCTCAAGGTCTACGACCACTTCAAGCCCGGCGCGCCCGAGTTCGCTGCCCTGCTGCCGCAAGGCCTGGCGCAGCGCGTGCTGGCATGGGACCGCCGTCGCGTCAACCGCGGCCAGGAGCCGTGGGCGCTGCCGCTGAAGATCGGCACCCACTCGGTGGGCGGCATGATTGCGCTGCGTCTGCTGGCCTCGCTCAAATGGCTGCGGCCGCTGGGCAGCCGCTTCGTCACCGAGCAGGCGCTGATCGAGCAGTGGCTTGCTGCGGTGGTCGCTTCCACGCGCCGCCACTGGGCCACCGGCCATGAGATCGCGTTGTGCGGTCACCTCATCAAGGGTTATGGCTCGACCAACGAGCGCGGCAAGGACAACCTGCTGCACATCGTCGGGCACCTGGCGACCACCGACAGTTTTGACGCGGACGAAGAAGCACGCGCCAAGGCCATTGCCGCAGCACGGTGCGCCGCGCTGGCCGACGATGCCGGCCGCGCGCTGGACCAGACACTGCTGCAGCACGGTGCGCCGGCCCGGCCCGTCAAAGAGCAACCGATCCGCTGGGTCAAGCGCCGCCCGGGCCAGGCCGGCGCTGCCAACTGACGCAGGGGAAACGATGATGTACAGGCAAAGGTCCGTCCCCTACATTGAAACGGTCGCCGGTGACGCTGCGCCCAGGCTGTCGCCAGCGCGGACCATCGGCCGAGATGATTGCCGCACCCCTTCCCGCCAACCCTGAAAACCACAACGAGGAGACACCATGCGATACAACAAAATCATCCAGTCCCTGCACCAGCAGGCCGTGACGGCCGGCGCCATTGCCGCCACCGCCCTGGCTCTGGCCAGCAGCCCGGTCCAGGCCCAGGACAAGCCGGTCATGTTCCGCTTCTCCAGCTGGGTCCCGGCCCAGCACCCGCTCAACCCCTCGCTGATCGCCTGGGGCGAAAGCATGAAGAAGGCCTCGGGCGGCACGCTCTCGGCCACCATGTTCCCGGCCCAGCAGCTGGGCAAGGCCTTCGACCATTACGACATGGCGCGCGACGGCATTGCCGACTTCGCTTATGTGAACCCAGGCTACCAGCCGGGCCGCTTCCCCGTCTTCGCCGCCTCGGCCCTGCCCTTCCTGATCGCCAACGGCAAGGGCGGCTCGGCAGCGGTGGACGCCTGGTACCGCAACTACGCGGCCAAGGAAATGAAGGACGTCAAGTTCTGCTTTGCCTTCGTGCACGACCCGGGCACCTTCCACTCGCGCAAGAAGATCGTGCTGCCGACCGACATCAAGGGCATGAAGATCCGTCCCGCGCACGAGGGCATCGGCCGCATGGTCACCCTGCTGGGCGGCACCAACGTGCAGTCCTCGGCGCCGGAAGTGCGCGAGATCATCGAGCGCGGCGTGGCCGACGCCGTCACCTTCCCCTGGGGTTCGATCCCGCTGTTCGGCATCGACAAGGTGGTCAAGTACCACATGGACGTGCCGCTGTACGTGACGCCCTTCGTCTGGGTCATGAACCAGGCCAAATACAACGCCCTCGCGCCGGCACAGAAAAAAGTGGTGGACGACCACTGCACCACCGAGTGGGCCGAGAAGGTGGCCGGCGAATGGGCCGACTTCGAATACGGCGGCCACGCCAAGCTCGGCGCCATGCCCGACCACGAGGTCTACAAGCTCACCCCGGCCCAGCTCGACGCCTGGCGCAAGGCCGTGGCGCCGGTGGAAACCGAATGGGCCAAGGACCTGAAGGACAAGACCGGCCAGGAGGCCAAGCCGGTCCTGGACGCACTCAAGCAGCAGCTCGTCAAGTACAAGGCCGCCATGTAAGCGGCGCACGGGCGGTGCCGGCCGGCATCGCCCTGCGGTCTTTTCTTTCTCTGACAGGAGCCCTGTTTGAAGCGCAATTCGATGGATCGTGTGATCGACACGATCGAGTGGGTGGCCGCGATCTTCGTCGGCGTGGTCGCCCTCAATATCTTTTTCGCAGTGATCCTGCGCAAGTTCTTCGACACCTCGATTCCGGATGCCTATGACTTCGGCTCGCTGCTGCTGGGCATCCTGATCTTCTGGGGTATTGCCGCCACCAGCTACCGCGGCACCCACATCACCGTGGACCTGCTGTGGAGCGCAGGCAGCGCCCGCACGAAACGCTGGATCGACATCTTCGCCACGCTGGTGCTGCTGTTCGTGGTGGTGGTGCAGACCTACACCCTGCTGGACAAGGTGCTCGTGACCTACCGCGACCACGTGCTCACCTACGACCTGCACCTGCCCACCTGGCCCTTTTTTGCCGTGGCCTGGCTGGGCGATGTGGCGGCCGTCCTCCTGATCGCCATCCGCACCTGGCGGCTGATCTTCCAGCCCGGACTGATCGAAGAGCATCCCGAACAACACACCAGCGAATGAGAGTCCTGCCTTGAATACCGATATCGTGGCCGTGATCGGCTTTGTTGTTCTGTTCATCCTCATGCTGCTGCGCGTGCCCGTGGGCATGGCCATGGGCCTGGTGGGCGTCACCGGTTATGGCTACATCGTCGGCATGGAGCCTGCGCTCAAGATGGTGGGCCAGACCACCATGCGCACGGTGACCGACCAGAGCTTTGCCGTCATCCCCATGTTCATGCTGATGGGCGCCTTCGTCTCCATCTCGGGCGTCAGCCGCGAGCTGTTTCGCGCCGCCAACGCCTTCATGGGCCATCTGCGCGGCGGCCTGGGCGTGGCCACGGTGCTGGCCTGCGGCGGTTTCGCCGCCATCTGCGGTTCCTCGGTCGCCACGGCGGCCACCTTCTCCAAGGTGGCCTATCCCGAGATGCGCCGCTACAACTACCCGAAGTCCTTCGCCACCGGCGTGATCGCCGCCGGCGGCACGCTGGGCATCATGATCCCGCCCTCGACCGTGCTGGCGGTCTACGCCATCCTGACGCAGCAGGACATCGGCAAGCTGTTCATGGCCGGGGTCATGCCGGGCCTGCTGGCCATCCTGATGTACATCCTGACCATCTCGCTGATCGTCATGGCCAAACCCGGCTTCCTGCCGGCCGGCGAACGCAGGTCCTGGCGCGAGCGCCTGGCCAGCCTGAAGGACGTGTGGGCGCCGCTGGCCCTGTTCGTGTTCGTGATCGGCGGCCTCTATGGCGGCCTGTTCACGCCCTCGGAAGCCGGCGGCATGGGCGCAGCCGGCGCCTTCATCCTGGGCGTGGTACGCCGGCGCCTGAACCTGGCGCAGATCCGCGAAGCCCTGCTGGAAGCCACGCGCACCTCGGCCGCCGTGTTCACGGTGCTGATCGGCGCGCTGCTGTTCGGCTACTTCCTGACCATCACGCAGACGCCGCAGAAGATCACCGAATTCCTGACCGGCATGGGCCTGGGCCGTTATGCGCTGCTGGCCATCATCATGGGCATGTACCTGGTGCTGGGCTGCCTGATGGACGCCATGGCCATGATCATCCTGACCGTGCCCATCATCTATCCGCTGATCCTGCAGCTCGGCTTCGACCCGATCTGGTTCGGCGTCATCATCGTGATGACGGTGGAGCTCGGCCTGATCCACCCGCCGGTCGGCATGAACGTGTTTGTCATCAAGAGCGTGGTGCAGGACGTGAGCTTCACGGCCATCTTCCGCGGCGTGCTGCCCTTCATCGGTACCGACCTGATCCGCCTGGTCATCCTGATCGCCTTCCCGGCCATCGCCCTGTGGCTGCCCGGCAGCATGGGCTGAGGCGCCGCCGCCCGGTCCCCTCATCCCCTCTTCAGAAATCACAACAGGTCATAGAAGTAAAGGAGCCAACATGACTCATCGCACCAATCCTCCCGCCCGCCTGATCCGCCGCGCGCTGCTGGCCGCCCTGGTCGCGGCCGCCGGCGTGCTGCCCGCGGCCCATGCGCAAAGCTGGCCGAACAAGCCGGTCAAGGTCGTCGTCAACTTCCCGGCCGGCGGTGCCGCCGACCAGTTGGCCCGCGCCGTCTCGCAGCCGCTGCAGGAAGCGCTGGGCCAGCCGGTGGTGGTGGAAAACCGCGGCGGTTCCGGCGGCAACATCGGTGGCGACGTGGTGGCCAAGTCGCCGGCCGACGGCTACACCCTGCTGATGAGCTCGGGCGGCATGGTGTCGGTCAACCCGCACATCTACCCCAAGATGCCCTTCGACCCGGCCAAGGACCTGGTGCCGGTGGCCTCGGCCGCGCGCGTGCTGGTGTACCTGACGGTGCGCCCGACGCTGCCGGTCAACAACATCAAGGAGTTCATCGCCTACGCCAAGGCCAACCCGGGCAAGCTGTCCTACGGTTCGCCGGGCAACGGCAGCTCGCCGCACCTGGCCGGCGAAATGATGAAGAGCCAGGCCGGCCTCTACACCGTGCACGTGCCCTACCGCGGCGCAGCCCCCGCCCTGCAGGACCTGCTGGCCGGCCAGATCGACTACGCCTTCGACCCGGGCATCGGCCTGAACCAGGTGCGCGCCGGCAAGCTCAAGCTGCTGGCCGTGGGCAGCATGCACCGCTCGCCGCTGTTCCCGGACGTGCCCACGCTGGACGAAGCCGGCCTCAAGGGCTTCGATGCCGACACCGTGTTCGGTTTCTACGCACCGGCCGGCACACCGGCGGCCGTGATCACGCGCCTGAACACCGAAATCAACAAGATCCTCGGCACCGCCGCGGTGAAGGAGCGCATCAACAACCTCGGCGGCGCCGCCCTGCCGCTGACGCCAGCCCAGTTCAACGCCAAGGCCGCGGAAGATTCCAAGCGTTTCGGCGCCATCATCAAAGAGCGCAAGATCGTTGGCGACTGAACATTGACCTGCACCACGCCCCTCTGACCTGAACGGGAGAGGGGCCCAGATTCCATGACTGACACTTCTGCAACACCCGCCACCTCGCGGGTCATCGTCTACACCGTGCGTGTCGAGTTCGGCGACTGCGATCCGGCGCGCATCGTGTGGTTTCCCAACTTCTTCCGCTGGATCGATGCGGCCTCGCGCCACTTCTTCCTCCAGTGTGGCGTGCCGCCCTGGCACGAGACCGAGAAAACCATGGGTCTGATCGGCACGCCGCTGGTCGACACCCATGCGAAGTTCGTCAAGACCGCCAGCTACGGCGACACGCTGGACATCTACACCAGCGTGGCCGAATGGCGTGACAAGAGCTACGTGCAACGCTACCGCATCATGCGCGGGGAAGATCTGATCATGGAATGCGACGAGGTCCGCATCTTTGCCGCAAACCGGGAAGACGGCAAAGGCATCCGCGCCATCCCGATCCCGGCCGACATCAAAACCCTGTGTAGTTGAACACCCCCAGGCTGCACGCACTGCGTGTCGCTTCGCCACCCCCCTTGCAAGGGGCAACGCCAGTGGCCCGGCGAAGCCGGTTCCACGGCGTTTCCCGCCGGAATCGCTTCAGACGTTGCGTTCGTGCGGTGAACTGAAGTACAGCGGCTTCAACAGCTAGACCCCGGCCAGCATGCGCAGGCCACCTGGGTCGATCAGGTTGAGCACCCGCCCGGTGCCGCTGATCAGGCTGCGCTCGCGCAGATGACGCAACACGCGCGACAAGGTTTCCGGTGCGATGCCCAACTGGGCGGCAATCAGACGCTTGCGTTGCTGCAACAGCACCGACTGGCACCCCTTTTCACCCGGCTTGGCATGGCGCAGCAGCCATTCGGCACAGCGTGCCTCGGCATCCTTGGCCAGCCGGCTGACCGCCAGCTCGGTCTGGCGCCGATGCGCGGTCGCGATGTCGTTCAACACGGTACGCGCCGCCACCGGCATGGCCGCCAGCGACTGACGGAACTTCGGCAAGGCAATGCGCCGCAGCACGACTTCGCTTTCGGCCACGGCATCCACGGCACTCGGCAGATTCAGCACGGTGGCCGTGGCTTCCAGCCAGAACGGTCCCTCGATCCCACCCAGTTGATGCTCCAGGACTTCCCCGTCGAGCACACCCAAGGCCACTCGGCCACTTTCGATGTACATGGCCCAAGCCGGCGAAGAACCGCGCTTGAGCAGCACCGAACCGGGCGCGAGAACGCGCCGTTCGGCAGATTGGTCCATGAGTTCGGTGGGTAGCATGGGTGCGACTTTGCGCCCCTTGCTTTTCGCCTACCTTGAGCAAAATCAAACAAAACGCACGAAATCAGTCGGGAAAGCCCCGAACTGGGCCTAGGGCCTGTTCACAAGTGCGAACGGACCCTAGAGGATCAGCAACGCGCGGAAATCGTTGACGTTGGTATGGGTCGGGCCGGTCACCACCAGGTCATCCAGCGGCTGGAAGAAGCCATAGGCATCGTTGCGATCCAGATAACTGTCCACTTTCATGCCCAGCGCCTGGGCCCGCGTCAGCGTGCCGGGCTCGACCCAGGCGCCGGCATTCTCTTCCATGCCGTCGATACCGTCAGTATCCGCCGCCAGCGCCCACACCCCCGGCTGCCCCTGCAATGCCGCCGCCAGCCCCATGCAGAACTCGCCGGCGCGCCCGCCGCGGCCACGCCCCTCGCCCGCAGGGACGGCCCGCACCGTGACGGTGGTTTCGCCGCCGCTCAGGATCACGCAGGGTTTGGCAAACGGCTGGTTGCGTTGCGCGACCGCGCGTGCCAGGGCCGCCTGCACCTTGCCCACCTCGCGCGATTCGCCTTCCATCTCGTCGCTCAGGATGTAGGCGTGCAGACCAGCCGCACGCACCACCGCAGCGGCGGCCTCCAGCGACTGCTGCGGTGTGGCAATCATGTGCACCGCATGACCTGCAAACACCGCATCGCCGGGCTTGGGCGTTTCCAGTGCACCCTGCTCCAACATGGCCCGCACCGGCGCAGGAACATCAATCCGGTAGCGTTTCAGGATTGCCAGCGCATCGGCACAGCTCGTGGCATCGGGCACGGTCGGCCCGCTGGCAATGACCGACGGGTCGTCGCCCGGCACATCGCTGATGGTCAGCGTCACCACGCGCGCCGGCGCGCAGGCCGCGGCGAGGCGTCCGCCCTTGATGCGCGACAAGTGCTTGCGCACGCAGTTCATCTCGCCAATGTTCGCGCCGCTGTTGAGCAGGGCCTTGTTGATGCCCTGCTTCTCCGCCAGCGTCAGGCCCTCGGCCGGCAAAGTGAGCAGGGCCGAACCACCACCGGAGATCAGGCACAGCACCAGGTCGTCCGGGGTCAGCCCCTGCACCAGCGACAGAATGCGTTGCGAGGCGGCCAGCCCGGCGGCATCGGGCACCGGGTGCGAGGCTTCCAGCACTTCGATGCGCTTGGGCAGCCCGGCCGGCCGCGGCGGCGTGTGGTGGTAGCGCGTCACCACCACACCGGACAGCGGCGCATCGGCCGGCCACAGGGCCTCGACCGCCTGCGCCATCGAACCGGCCGCCTTGCCGGCACCGATGACGATGGTGCGTCCCTTGGGCGGCGGCGGCAGGAAGGCCGCCGTGTTGTGCAACGGCAGGGCACGCCGCACAGCAGCCTCATAGAGATGCGTCAGGAACTCACGGGCTTGGGTGCGGGGATCGGGGCATGTCATTCGTTGTATCTCCTGCTGCCATTGTGCCGGCTGTCGGCAATCATGAACTGGCTGGCGATCCGGCAAAACAGTTTGAACTGCAGCATCCTGGGCAAACCCATTAAACTGGCCCCAAAAACAGCCGTGCGTTCAGCCACGCACACAACTTCCGGAGACACCTGTCCATGACCCCACGCCGTTTTTCCCTGCGCACCCTGGCCGTTGCCGCCACCACCGTCCTGTTGAGCAGCCTTGCCGCCGCCCAGGGCTTTCCCAGCAAGCCCGTCACCCTGGTGGTGCCCAATCCGCCGGGTGGTTTCGTGGATGCGTCGGCCCGCTTGCTGAGCGAGCCGCTGGCGCGCGTGCTGGGCCAGACGGTGGTGGTGGACAACAAGGGCGGCGGCAGCGGCAACGTGGCCTATGGCCTGGTAGCGCGCGCCAACCCGGACGGCTACACCCTGCTGACCTCCTACTCGGCCTACCATGTGGGCAACCCCAACCTGTCGCCCAAACTGCCGTGGGCGCAGAAAGACCTGGCCCCTGTGGCGCTGATCACGGTGGCCACCAACGTGATTGCCGTCCATCCCTCGGTACCGGCCAATACCCTGGGCGAGTTCATCAGCTACCTCAAGGCCAACCCGGGCAAACTGAGCTATGCCTCGCAGGGCAACGGCTCGCTCTCGCACATCGGCACCGAAATGTTCAAGATGCAGACCCATACCAGCATGGTGCACATTCCCTACCGCGGCTCCGGCCCGGCGGTGCAGGACGTGCTCTCGGGCCAGGTGCAGGTGTTCATCACCACGCCGCCCTCGATCATGGGCCACATCCAGGCCGGCAAGCTGAAGGGGCTGGCGGTGGCAGGCAAGGCGCGCCACGCCGGCATTCCCAATGTGCCGACCACCACCGAGGCCGGCCTCAAGGGCTTCGAACTGGAGGCCTGGGTCGGCATCTTTGCGCCGGCCGGCACACCGCCCGACGTGGTCACCAGGCTGAGCAGCAGCATCAAACAGGCCATGGAACAGCCTGACACCCGGAAACGCGCCGATGCGGCGGGCATCGAGATCCGCTACCTGCCGCCGGCCGCGCTGGAGGCGCTGGTCAAGCGCGAGACCGAATTCTGGGCCAAAACCATCAAAAGTGCCGGCATCACGGCCGACTGAGCCTGCCGCCCCGGCTGTCAGGCCGGGGCGGTGACACTTAAAGGCACAAACTGTCACCTCTGGACACGTAATTTCGCCCCACAAGTGCCGCGATTTGTGGCAAATTCTTCCTTATGAACTGCCGCCCTTCCCCATCGGGCGGCCATCACTGGATGAGGAGAGTCCCCATGCAACAGTCCCCTGAACGCCGTCAGCTGCTGCTGGCTGCCTCGGCCACGGGCATCGCCACGCTGCTGGCAGCCTGTTCCACGCCCCCGGTCGAGAAGGCCGAGGCGCCCACGCCTGAGCCGGTCGCCACCCTGCCGCCGCCCGAGAAGGTATCGGCCGCCACCACGCCGCGCGCCTACCGCCGCGACGCCGCCAGCCACCTGTACGGCAAGAACGGCGAGCGCATCTTCAAGGGCAGAATGCCGCCCCTGCTCTACGCGGTCGGCGTGCTGCAGGTGGAAGTGGACAGCCGCGGCCACGTGATCAGCACCAGCTGGATGCGTGCCCCGCGCCATGCACCCGAAGTGATGGCCGACATCGAGCGCACCGTTCGCCAGGCCGCGCCCTTCCCGGCCCCGGTGCGCATGGGCCGCGTCACCTACACCGACACCTGGCTGTGGCACAAGAGCGGCCGCTTCCAGCTCGACACCCTGACCGAAGGCCAAGCCTGATCGGCTGACCTACTCCCACGACAACGGCCCGCCTGATGCGGGCCGTTTTTCTTTGGCCATGAGAAGGCCGCAGAAACAAACACCATCGCGATTGAAACAATTGGCGTCGTACAGATCGGCCAAACCGGAAAACGCCGTGGAGCCGGCTTTGCCGGTCCACTGGCGTTGCCCACTGCAAGGGGGCTGAGACCTGCGGCTCCAAGCCTGCCTGCGCAGGCTTGGACAGGTCGAAGAGCCTCGGCCTCTGGCCGAGGCCCCGCGGCCTAAGCCGCCACGGGGGTGTTCAAGCTCTCGGCAAACTGTCCCACCAGCATTCGCCCAACCGTCCCTGCATGAAGGCAATGAAGGCCAGCACCTTGCCCGGCACCAGCTTGGGCGAAGGAAATACCGCGTGGATCTCCTGCTCGGGCAGCGTATGGCCCTTGAGCACTTCCACCAGATGGCCTGACTTGAGCGAGTCGCTGGCCACGTAGCGCGGCATGGCCGCAATGCCGAAGCCGTTGCGCGCCGCCGCCAGCACGGCCGACAGGTTGTTGGAACGCAGCCGACCGGCCACCGGCACCGTCACCGTGTCACCCTTGGGCGTGGTCAGGCGCCAGACGTCGTCTCCCAGCACGCTGCTGTAGATCAGCGCCGGGTGCTGGCTCAGGTCCATGGCCTGCTTCGGTGTGCCGTGCTTGCGCAGGTACTTTGGCGCCGCCACCATCAGCCAGGGATTGACACCGAGAAAACGCGATCCCAGCGTGGAATCGGCCAGCTTGCCCATGCGGATGGCCAGGTCGATGCCGTTGGCCACCAGGTCGGTGTAACGGTCCTCGAAGCTCAAGTCGAGCTGCACCTGCGGGTGCTTGGCCATGAACTCCAGCGCCAGTGGCGTGATGACGCGCCGCCCGAACGCCACCGAGGTGCCGATGCGCAGCAGGCCCTGCGCCTGGGTCTGGCGCAGGCGCACGATGTTCTCGGCCTCGTCCGACTCGCGCACGATGATCTTGCACTTCTCGTAATACAGCGCGCCCGATTCCGTGACGCTGACGCCGCGCGTGTTGCGGTTGAGCAGGCGCACCTTCAGGCGCGCCTCGATGCTGGCCACCATTTTGGTCACAGTGGGCTGCGTGATGGAGAACTCGCGCGCCGCGCGCGAAAAACTGCCGGTCTCCACCACCCGCACAAACACATTCATGGCTTGCAGTCGATCCATCACCTTCTCCTGATTCATTCCAATCTGGAATAGATGTTATGGACTGCAGCCGTCTTCCGCAAGTGGGCAGGAGTTCATACAGTCCGCCCATCGTTCGATGGAATCCGAGGAGATACAAACATGGCCAAAATGAAAGCAATCGAGGCAGCCGTCTGGGTGATGGAGAAGGAAGGCATCACGCAGGCCTTCGGCGTGCCCGGCGCCGCCATCAACCCGCTCTATGCCGCGCTGCGCAAGCAGGGCGGCATCAGCCACATCCTGGCGCGCCACGTGGAAGGTGCCTCGCACATGGCCGAGGGCTACACGCGCGCCAACGCCGGCAACATCGGCGTCTGCATCGGCACCTCCGGCCCGGCCGGCACCGACATGATCACCGGCCTGTACTCGGCGCAGGCCGACTCCATTCCGATCCTGTGCATCACCGGCCAGGCGCCGCGCGCCCGCCTGCACAAGGAAGACTTCCAGGCGGTGGACATCGAGTCCATTGCCAAGCCGGTGACCAAGTGGTCGGTCACCGTGCGCGAGCCGGCGCAGGTGCCGCGCGCCTTCCAGCAGGCCTTCCACCTGATGCGCTCGGGCCGCCCCGGCCCGGTGCTGATCGACCTGCCGTTCGACGTGCAGATGGCCGAGATCGAGTTCGACCCCGACACCTACTCGCCCCTGCCGGTCTACAAGCCCGCCGCCACGCGCGCCCAGGTGGAGAAGGCGCTGGCCATGCTCAACGCCTCGGCACAGCCGCTGCTGGTGGCCGGCGGCGGCATCATCAACGCCGACGCCTCCGAGCTGCTGGTGCAGTTCGCTGAACTCACCGGCGTGCCGGTGATCCCCACCCTGATGGGCTGGGGCACGATTCCCGACAACCACCCGCTGATGGCCGGCATGTGCGGCCTGCAGACCAGCCACCGCTACGGCAATGCCACCATGCTGGCGTCCGACTTCGTGCTGGGCATCGGCAACCGCTGGGCCAACCGCCACACCGGCTCGATCGAGGTCTACACCAAGGGCCGCACCTTCGTGCACGTGGACATCGAACCGACGCAGATCGGCCGCGTCTTCGCGCCCGACTACGGCATCGTCTCGGATGCCAAGGCGGCGCTGGAACTGTTCGTGCAGGTGGCGAAGGAATGGAAGGCCGCCGGCAAACTGGCCGACCGCAGCACCTGGGCCGCCGAGTGCCTGCAGCGCAAGGGCACGCTGCACCGCAAGACCAATTTTGATGTCGTGCCGATGAAACCGCAGCGCGTCTACCAGGCCATGAACGAGGCCTTCGGCGAGAACGTCTGCTACGTCAGCACCATCGGCCTGTCGCAGATTGCCGGCGCGCAGATGCTGCACGTCTACAAGCCGCGCCACTGGATCAACTGCGGCCAGGCCGGCCCGCTGGGCTGGACGGTGCCGGCCGCCCTGGGCGTGCGCGCCGCCGACCCGACGCGCAAGATCGTGGCGCTGTCGGGCGACTACGACTTCCAGTTCATGATCGAAGAATTGGCCGTGGGCGCGCAGTTCAAACTGCCCTACATCCACATGGTGGTGAACAACTCCTACCTCGGCCTGATCCGCCAAGCGCAGCGCGGCTTCGAGATGGACTACTGCGTGCAGCTCGGCTTCGACAACATCAACACCGAAACCGACCCGGTGGCCAAGGGCTACGGCATCGACCACATCAAGGTGGTGGAGGGCCTGGGCTGCAAGGCGATCCGCGTGCACAAGCCGGAGCAGCTGGCGTCGGCCATTGAGCAGGCCGAGGCCTGGATGGCGCAGCACCAGGTGCCGGTGGTGATCGAGGTCATCCTGGAGCGCGTGACCAACATCGCCATGGGCACGGAAATCGACAATATCATGGAGTTCGAGGACCTGGCGCAAACGCGTGCCGACGCACCGACCGCCATCGCCTCGATGCTGGACTGATACGAAGACAACGGAGACTGACTGAGATGCCCAAATTTGCAGCCAACCTGACCATGCTGTTCAACGAAGTGCCCTTCATGGAGCGCTTCGCTGCAGCCAAGGCGGCCGGGTTCGAGGCGGTGGAATACCTGTTCCCCTACGCTTTTGACAAGAACGAACTGGCGCAGGCCCTCAAGGCCCACGGCCTGAAGCAGGTGCTGCACAACCTGCCGGCCGGCGACTGGGACGCGGGCGAGCGCGGCATCGCCTGCCACCCCGACCGCGTGGACGAATTCCGCGCCGGCGTGGACCGCGCCATCGACTACGCCACCGCCCTGGGCTGCCCGCAGCTGAACTGCCTGGCCGGCAAGCTGCCCGAAGGCGTTGCCCGCGAGCAGGCGCAGGCGACCTTCGTCGCCAACCTGAAGTTCGCCGCCGACAAGCTCAAGGCCGCCGGCCTCAAGCTGCTGATCGAGCCGATCAACAGCTACGACATCCCGGGCTTCTTTCTCAACACCACGGCGCAGGCCGCCGCCATCCTGGACGCGGTGGGCAGCGACAACCTGTACATCCAGTACGACCTCTACCACGCGCAGCGCATGGAAGGCGAACTGGCCGCCACGGTGCAGAAATACCTGGCCCGCATCGCCCACATCCAGCTGGCCGACAACCCCGGCCGCAACGAACCGGGCACGGGTGAAATCAACTATGCTTTCCTGTTCCGCCACCTCGACGCCATCGGCTACACCGGCTGGATCGGCTGCGAGTACAAGCCCAAGACCAGCACGGTCGAAGGCCTGGGCTGGATCAAGACCCTGACTAAATAAAAGACTGAGATAGAGACATGACCAAATCCGGACTCAAAGTAGGCTTCATCGGCCTGGGCATCATGGGCACGCCCATGGCCATGAACCTCATCAACGGCGGCCACGTGCTGTTCGTCAACACGCGCAGCAAGGTGGCGCCGGAACTGGCAGAAGCCGGCGCCACGGTGTGCACCTCCCCGGCCGGTGTGGCCGAGCGTGCCGACATCATCTTCACCATGGTGCCCGACACCCCGGACGTGGAGAAGGTGCTGTTCGGTGACAACGGCGTGGCCCAGGGCCTCAAGGGCGCCAAGGGCAAGGTGGTGGTGGACATGAGCTCCATCGACCCGATCGCCACCAAGGCCTTCGCCAAGAAGATCAACGAACTCGGTTGCGACTACCTCGACGCCCCGGTCTCCGGTGGTGAAGTGGGCGCCAAGGCGGCCTCGCTCACCATCATGGTCGGCGGCGAGCCCGCCGTGTTCGACCGCGTCAAGCCGCTGTTCGACCTGATGGGCAAGAACATCAACCTGATCGGCGGCAACGGCGACGGCCAGACCTGCAAGGTGGCCAACCAGATCATCGTGGCGCTGAACATCGCCGCTGTCAGCGAGGCGCTGGTGTTCGCCTCCAAGGCCGGCGCCGATCCAGCCAAGGTGCGCGCGGCCCTGATGGGCGGCTTCGCCTCCTCGCGCATCCTGGAAGTGCATGGCGAGCGCATGGTCAAGCGCACCTTCAACCCGGGCTTCCGCATCGCGCTGCACCAGAAGGATTTGAACCTGGCGCTGCAAGGCGCCAAATCACTCAAGATGGCACTGCCACAGACGGCGAATGCCGCGCAACTGATGCAAGCCTGCGCCGCCCTCGGCCACGACCAGGCCGACCATTCGGCATTGGTGAAGGCCATCGAGGCCCTGGCCAACCACAAGGTCGCCCCCGACGCCTGAAGCGGCGCACGCGCTGCCGGGTCGGGGATCGAGGCCGGGACGGGTTCAACGGTAGAATGACGCCTTCGATCCAGCGACTTCCGGAAGCGTGGCAGAGTGGTCGATTGCACCGGTCTTGAAAACCGGCAACGGGCAACCGTTCGTGAGTTCGAATCTCACCGCTTCCGCCAAATACCCTGACAGTCGCCGCAACGGCTGACTGGCTCAGTTCGGTGGCCGTCATGGCCATCTACCTCACTCGAATACTCCTGATTTAATAGCTGTTTCCGCAGTATTCATGCGGTCTAGAGCATCAAGACATCTTGAATTTCCGTCGTACTGAGTAATGCCGACATCACTCGTCGAGGCCTGATCGCGAGCGTTCGATGGCTGGTCAGCAGGCCGCACTGCTAAGAGACGTGCACTATGGCCGTTCTCAATTGCTGCCAGTAGAAGATGAAGCTGCCCTGGTGCGACTTTGGCAGCAGGGCTATTACACCTTGGACACCCTGGCCAATATTTTCAATATCCACCCGTCGAGCGTTAAGCGGGCGATTTACAGGGTTTACAAGCCATGACACTCAAGCTTAAAGTGATCGGCGGCCTTGTACCTATTGTTTGAATTGGAGAGCAAATGTACGAGTACAAATCGATTTTTCTTCAGCCTACAAATGCCGACGAAAAAGTTTGGCGTTACATGGACTTCTCTAAGTTCGTTTCTCTTCTCCATACGCGAGGCTTATTCTTTACGAGATTAGATCGATTTGCGGATCCATTTGAGGGATCATCGCCGGATTTCTGGGTCAATCAAAGAGAGAGGATGCTTGCTCAAATACGAGAAGATCCCCAGTACACAGATGAAAAACGAGCAGAGATTCTGGCCTCGTATGCTGATGTCCCAGAGACACTTGCAGCGTTGCGAAGGACTGTTGCCGCGAATTGCTGGCATCTTAATCCTGATGAGTCTATGGCGATGTGGAAGCTCTACTTGAGCTCGCGAGATGGAGTAGCAATACAGACAACGTATCGTCGTCTTTTGGAAAGCTTCTCTCAAACAACGGAGCCGATAAATGTTGGCTGCATTAGCTACATCGACTATCGGAACGATTCGATCAACACCAATAGCATTGACGCCCTGTATATGCACAAGCTAAATAGCTTTCAGCATGAGCGTGAGGTGCGATGCATTATTCATCGCTATCCTGAAAATTGGCGTGACACTCCGCTGATCGAGCATGGTTATTTGGTACCTGTAGATCTTGATCTATTGATTGAAAACATCTACGTCGCACCGACCTCTGAACCTTGGTTCATGAATGTCGTGAATGAGACCGCGCGCCGTTTTTGGAAAGATCTAAAGGTGAGGCGTTCGGCGCTCGACGGAACCCCAAAGTATTAATCTAGGTCGCCCTTTCTTTAAGTTGAGTGAGAAACGCACAGCGAACCGGGCTCTTGGAGAGTTGTTCGAAAGCCGTCGCTTCCGCCAAATCAAAACGGGCCTGTCAGGCCCGTTGTTCTTTCTCCCCCAACGCACCGGCGTCAGCTCCAGAGATCGAGTGGCGGGTCGTGCACCACGGCACGCAGGATGTCGGTGCGCGAGACGAAGCCGGTGACGGTGCCGTCATCGCTGACCACCGGCAGGCCGGGCAGATGGGTGTCGAGCAGCACGCGGGCGACACTGCGGATGTCGGTTTCTTCGGCCACCGCCGGCACCGGCGTCCACATGATCTGGGCCACCGATTGCGACAGCAGCGCACGCCAGACCAACGCGTTGGCACCCGCCAATGGCAACTGGTCGGGCTTGAGCAGGTCAGCGCGGGTGAGCAGGCCGACCAGCCAGTTGCTGGCATCGACCACCGGTGCCTGGCCCACGCCGCGTTCGGCCAGCAGTTGCCAGGCATCCAGCACCGGCATGTCGGCCGGCACGGTGATAACGCCACGGCTCATGACATCCAGCACCCGGCTCAGCGGATGGCGCGCCTCCTGGGTCGCACCGGCCTGCGCGTAGGCCGCCAGCGGACTGCGGTGGCCGGCCGCGGCCGTACCATGCGAGGCTGCACCGAGGGAGGTCGAAGAAGGTGTCACCTGCTGGTTCAACGGTTCGACCGTGCGCGTGCGCGTCACGGCGCGCACGGCCGTGACTTGCCGCAGCTCCTCCATCGCCCCCCTGAAGATCCGACCGGTTTCCCCGTAGACCGAGAACATAGTGCCCCCTTTGTTGCGCCGCCCCAAGCGCGGCCGATACGCTGCCCACAGTCTGCAATATACCGGCCTGGCCCCGCCTCGCGTCCGGTGCGGACTTCAGGCCTCGGCCAGAAACAGGGACTGCAGATCGCTCAGGAAATCGAAGCCACGCTCGGTGGGCATCACGCGCGCCAGGTCGCGCGTGACCAAGCCCTTGCGTTCCGCCTCTTCCAGCCCGTGCTGGATGGCCGTGATGGCCAGGCCGGTGCGCTCGCTGAATTCGGCCAACGCAAAGCCCTGGCGCAGGCGCAGCGCATTGAGCATGTACTCGAAAGGCAGGTCGGCACGGCGGATCTCTTCTTCCTGCGCGAGCGGCAAGCCCTGCAGCGCCTGGTCCATGTAGAGCCGCGGCTCGCGCAGGCGCACCTGGCGCACGATGCGGTGCGCGAAGCTGAGCTTGCTGTGGGCGCCGGCGCCGATGCCCAGGTAGTCGCCGAACTGCCAGTAGTTGAGGTTGTGCCGGCAGTGGTGGCCGCTGCGCGCGTAGGCCGACACCTCGTAGCGCTGCAGGCCGGCCAGGCCGGTGCGCTCGGTGAGGATGTCGAGCATGGCGTAGGCCTCGTCGTCTTCCGGCACTTTGGGCGGGTACTTGGCGAACCAGGTGTTGGGCTCGATGGTGAGGTGGTAGATCGACAGGTGCGGCGGCGCGAAGGCCAGCGCCTGGTCCACGTCCTGCCGCAACTGCGCCTGGGTCTGGCCCGGCAACGCATACATCAGGTCGAGGTTGAAGGTGTCGAAGGAGCGCGCCGCCTCTTCCAGCGCAGCGATGGCCTGGGCGCGGTCGTGCACGCGGCCGATGGCCTTGAGGTGCGCGTCGTTGAAGCTCTGCACGCCGACCGACAGGCGCGTCACGCCGGCGCTGCGGAAGGCGCGGAAGCGGTCTTTCTCGAAGGTGCCGGGGTTGGCTTCCAGCGTGATCTCGCAATTGGCCGACAGTTTCAGCCGTGCACGGATGGCGGCCAGCAGCCGGTCGATCGCCTGCGGCGAGAACAGGCTGGGCGTGCCGCCGCCGAGAAAGATGCTGTGCACCGTGCGGCCCCACACCAGCGGCAAGGCCGATTCGAGATCGGCCACCAGCGCGTCGATGTAGCGCCGCTCCGGCAGGTCGCCGGCCGATCCGGCGCCGGGCCGCCCCAAGCCGGATGCGCCCCCTTGGGGGGCCGACGCCCCAGGCGTCTTGGGGGCCAAGGAAATCTCGTGCGAGTTGAAGTCGCAATACGGGCACTTGCGGATGCACCAGGGCAGATGCACATAGAGCGAGAGCGGCGGCAGGCTGCTGAGTTGCAGCGTGCCGGGACGCAGGTAGTGCTGGATATCGGGCATGAAGTGTCAGCGTAGTGGAGCAGCGCGGAATGAACAAACGCGACACGCGCAAGGGCCAATGCGGGAAACGCCGTGGAACCGGCTTCGCCGGGCCACTGGCGTTGCCCCCTTGAGGGGGGAGGCGGCGACAGCCGCCACGGGGGGGAGCCTCATACCAACCAATTCTGGCGAATCAACTCCACCATCTGCCGCGCAGCGCGGCCGCGGTGGCTGTTGGCGTTCTTCACCTCGATCGGCAGCTGCGCGAAGGTCTGGCCGAATTCGGGGATGAACATCACCGGGTCGAAGCCGAAGCCGTTGCTCCCCACCGGTGCGCGCGCAATCTCGCCGCTGACGCGGCCCACCGCGATCAGCGGCTCCGGGTCGTCGGCCGAGCGCAGCGCCACCAGCGTGCTGACCATGGCGGCGCGGCGGTTGTCGATGTCTTTCATCTGCTCCAGCAGGGCGCGCACATTGTTGTCGTCACTCTTGGCGTAGCCGAACTGGGTGGCATAAAACGCCGTGTCCACCCCCGGCAGGCCGCCGAAGGCATCGACGCACAGGCCGGCGTCGTCGGCCAGCGCCGGCAGGCCGCTCAGGCGGGCCGCATGGCGCGCCTTGGCCAGCGCGTTCTCGACGAAGGTGCGGTGCGGCTCCTCGGCCTCGGGAATGCCCAGATCCCCCTGGCGCACCAGTTCCAGCCCGAGGGGCGCGAGCATGTCCTGCAACTCGCGCAGCTTGCCGGGGTTGTTGGAGGCCAATACGATTTTCATGATAAAAACAGGGTGTAGCCCTTGTCAACAGGTCGTTATTAGCTATTATTTTGATAGCGATTCGGTTTGCAGGCGTACCAGTTCGCGGATGCCCTGGTCAGCCAGTTCGAGCAGTTGATCCATCTCCTCGCGGCTGAAGGCGGCGCCCTCGGCCGTGCCTTGCACTTCGATGAAATGGCCGGCGCCGGTCATGACGACGTTCATGTCGGTGTCGCAGGCCGAGTCCTCGGTGTACTCGAGGTCGAGCAGCGGCGTGCCCTGCACGACGCCCACCGACACCGCGGCCACGTGGCCGGTGATGGGCGACTCGGTCAGCTTGCCGGCGGCCAGCAGCGTGTTGACGGCGTCCTGCGCCGCCACGAAAGCGCCGGTGATGGCCGCCGTGCGCGTGCCGCCGTCGGCCTGCAGCACGTCGCAGTCCAGCGTGATGGTGCGCTCGCCGAGCTTGGTCAGGTCGAACACGGCACGCATGGAGCGGCCGATCAGGCGCTGGATTTCCTGCGTGCGGCCGCTCTGCTTGCCGCGCGCGGCCTCGCGGTCGCTGCGGGTGTGGGTGGCGCGCGGCAGCATGCCGTACTCGGCCGTGACCCAGCCCTCGCCACTGCCGCGCTTGTGCGGCGGCACCCGGTCTTCCACCGAGGCGGTGCACAGCACGCGCGTGTTGCCGAACTCGATCAGCACCGAGCCTTCGGCATGCATGGTGTAGCCGCGCGTGATGCGCACCGGGCGCAACTGGTTGGCGGCACGCGCACCGCTTCGAATGAATTCGCTCATGGTTCTTTCAGTTCAGAAAATACGGGGCCGACCGCTTCAACCGCGGCGGGCGGCGGTGCGGCGGATGGCTTCGTTGATTTCGGCGATCGAGCGCTCGATCGCCTCGTCGTCCAGGTCTTCAACCAGGTTGTCCAGCAGGCCGGCCTGCACCGTGGAGGCAAACACGCCTTCGTTGATGGTGTCGGTGGTCACGCCACCGCGGGTGGCCTCGAAGGCGTCCGGCGTTTCCCACTCCAGGGCGATCACGGTGACGTTGTCGCTGCTGCTGCCGGCCTTGGCCAGGGCTTTTTCGACCAGATCGGGCACGGCATCAGACACCGGCTTGTGGCCCAGCTCGTAGACGATTTCGATGTCGCTCAGGCTGCCCCACAGACCGTCGGAACACAGCAGCACCTTGTCGCCCTGCTGCAGGCTGACCGGCCCGGTGATGTCGAACACCGGATTGACCGGCGAACCCAGACAGGTGAACAGGATGTTGCGGTTGATCTTGTCGCCGGTCTTGGTGAGCGGGACCTCGTCCTGCCGCTGCTCCATGTAGGAGTGGTCGCGCGTGCGCGCCAGCATCTCGCCATCGCGCACCATGTACAGGCGCGAATCGCCGCAATGGACCCAGGTCACGCTGCCGCCCTGGATCAGGGCCGCCACCACCGTGGTGCGGGGGGAGTCGAGCATGCCCTTCTCGACGGCGTAACGCAGGATCTGGCGGTGCGCCGCCATGACCGCCGACGCCAGGAAGGCGCGCGGGTCGGCGATTTCGGGCCGGGCTTCCTTCTGGAACATGGCAGCGATGATCTGCAGCGTCATCTGGGCCGCCACCTCGCCCTCAGGATGCCCGCCCATGCCGTCGGCCAGCAGGAAGAGTCCCGTATTGCGCGTGTAGCAATAGCCCATGCGGTCTTCGTTCGTCTCGCGACCGCCCTTGCGACTGATCTGGTAAACCGAAAATCTCATCGTTGTCTTGTACCCAGTCCAGGCATGCCTTTGACGCTCTTCTTGGTATCAGCCACCATGGTGTCGAACTGCAAACGCACCTTCTCGCCCATCGTGAGCTTGGTGTAGCGGCGCTCGCTTTCGCGGCTGAGCTCCTTTTGCAGGGCAAACACCGACTGCGGCCGTGACAGCGGGTCGAGCGCCATGCACCACTCCACCACCTCGATCAGGTTGTCGGAATAGATGCCGCGCAGCCGCGAGAGCGCAATCGCGATGCGGTCCTTCTCCAGGCGCTGCGGCGCCTCGTTGGGCGGATAGCCCTGCATGCAGGCATAGATGCAGGCGCCGATGGCGTAGATGTCGGTCCACGGCCCCATGGCCGCATCGCGCCGGTACATTTCGGGCGCCGCGAAACCGGGGGTGTACATGGGACGGATGAAGTTGCCTTCCTTGCTCAGCACCTCGCGCGCAGCGCCGAAGTCGATCAGCACCGAACGGTTGTCATCGGTGATGAAGATATTGGCCGGCTTGATGTCCAGGTGCAGCATCTTGTGCTGGTGCACGATGCGCAGGCCGCGCAGGATCTCGTCGAACAGCGAACGGATGGTCGACTCGCGAAACACCTTCTGCTGCTTGAGGTCGCGCGCGGTGATGATGAACTCCTGCAGCGAGGCGCCTTCCAGGAAGTTCATCACCATGTAGACGGTTTCGTTCTCACGGAAAAAGTTGAGCACGCTCACCACCGAGGGGTGGGAGATCTGCGCCAGGGCGCGGCCTTCTTCGAAAAAACTCTTGAGGCCCAGCCGGTACAGCGACAGCTTCTCCGGCGGGACCTCCGGCAACAGCTTGCCTGGTGAACGCGAAACCAGGGAAGCCGGCAGGTATTCCTTGATGGCGACTTGCTGGCCTTCCGGGTCATGTGCCAGGTAAACCACGCCAAACCCGCCGGCTGCCAGCTTGCGAAGGACGCGGTAACCGCCGATGGCGGTATCCGGAGGCAAGGGTGCGGGTTTGAGCTTTGACATAATTCAGAGCGGCGAGCACTCGATGATCGGGCGCAACCCGGTTATTCTTGGGCACATTCCACAGATTAAGACATCGCAATGCCAGTTTACAGCATGACTGGCTATGCCAGTGCCCAGCACGGCGCAGCCAGTACCCCCTCCGAGCCCGAGTCCCGCAGCACGGCGGCCAGCCAGCTCGGGCTTGAAATCCGCTCGGTCAACAGCCGCTTCCTCGACCTGACTTTTCGCCTGTCGGAGGAGTTGCGACCGTTCGAGCCGGCGCTGCGCGAGCTGCTGACCGCCAAGCTCAAGCGCGGCAAGGTCGAAGTGCGCGCCTTCATCGAAAGCAGCAGTTCAACCGCCGTCAGCGAGCCCACGCCCCGGCTGATGCAGCGGCTCAATACCGTGCAGGACAGCATCAGGGCCTGGCTGCCGCAAGCCCAGCCCTTGAGCGTGGCCGACATCCTGAAGCTGGCAGCCAGCGAGCAGACCGGCACGCGCGACTGGAGCCAGGACGTCGTACCCCTGGCCGAGAAGGCGCTCAAGGCGCTGCTGGCGGCACGCCAGCGCGAAGGCGAGCGGCTGGCGACCATGCTGCTGGAGCGCATCGGCCAGTTGCGCGCCCTCGCGCAGCAAGCCGGCCCGCTGGTGCCGCAGCTGGTGGAACAGCAACGCCAGCGCTTCCTGGAACGCTGGAAGGAAGCCATGGCCCTGACCGATGGCAGCACGCTGCCCGAAGCGGCGCAGGACCGCGCGCTGACCGAGGCCACCGCGTTCGCCATCCGCATCGACGTGGCCGAGGAAATCACGCGCCTGGACTCGCACCTGGACGAACTGGAGCGCCTGATCAAAAAAGGCGGTGAAATCGGCAAACGGCTGGATTTCCTGATCCAGGAACTGCACCGCGAGGCCAACACCCTGGGCTCCAAATCCGCCGCGCTGGAACTCACGCGCATTTCGGTCGACATGAAGGTGCTGATCGAGCAGATGCGCGAGCAGGTGCAGAACATAGAATAAGCCGATCCTCCTGCAGCCGCCCACCCCACATGGATCATCATCCCGGAAACCTGTTTGTCATCGCCGCCCCCAGTGGGGCCGGCAAGTCCAGCCTGGTCAAGGCGCTGCTGGAACGCGACCCCAAGCTCCAGCTCTCGGTCTCGCACACCACGCGGGCGCCGCGCGGCCAGGAGCAGAACGGCCGCGAGTACTTCTTCGTCTCGCCCGCCGCCTTCGACGCCATGGTGCTGGCCAATGCCTTCGTCGAATGGGCGCATGTGCACAACCACCGCTACGGCACCTCGCG
Source organism: Curvibacter sp. (assembly GCA_031426755.1). Taxonomy (GTDB): domain Bacteria; phylum Pseudomonadota; class Gammaproteobacteria; order Burkholderiales; family Burkholderiaceae_C; genus Hylemonella. The sequence continues at coordinate 68,174 of JASJPI010000010.1, read as the reverse complement.
CCAGGCGGTCGAGGACAAGATCCTGGCGGGCGATGACATCGTGCTGGAAATCGACTTCCAGGGCGCGATGCAGATCAAGAAGCAGTTCGCCAATGCCATTACCCTCTTCATCCTGCCGCCGAGCTGGGACGAGTTGCGCGCCCGGCTGGAGAAGCGGGGCGAGGATTCGCCGGAAGTGATCGCGCTGCGGCTCCAGAACGCCGCCACCGAGATGGCGCAGGCCGAAAAATTCGATTTCGTTATAATCAACGACTTGTTCGATCGCGCGCTTGCCGACATCCAGTCGGTGGTGCACGCCCAGCGGCTCAGGTACCCGACCCAGCGCCGCGTCCGTGCAGAAACGTTCCAGGCGCTGAAACTGCCTTAATTGCCGACTCCCCAGGCTTTCCGGAGAAATTTCATGGCCCGTATTACCGTCGAAGACTGCCTGCAGCAGATCCCCAACCGCTTCCAGCTGGTGCTGGCCGCGACCTACCGCGCACGCATGCTGAGCCAGGGCCACACGCCCAAGATCGAGAGCAAGAACAAGCCCGGCGTCACTGCCCTGCGCGAAATCGCCGCCGGCAAGGTCGGCATTGAGATGCTGAAGAAAGTGCCGGTCTGAACCCACGGTTCGCCCCTTTGAAAAAGCACCGCGCTGCGGTGCTTTTTTTATGCCCCGGCGAAGACCACGGCCACCGGCTATATTTGAGGGGTGAGTAGCCTGCTCAAATCCACCACCGCCACGCCTGCGCGTCTGCCCGCAGGCGCGCAACTTGCCGCGTCCAATCCGGCCGCTGCCAATGCCGCGGCGGCCAGTTTTGCCGGACTCACCGCCAAGCTCGACTACCTGTCGCCCACCGACCTGGAACAGGTGCGCTTGGCCTACCGCTTCGCCGACGAGGCCCATCTGGGCCAGTTGCGCAACAGTGGCGAACCCTACATCACGCACCCGATCGCCGTGGCGGCGCAATGCGCCGAATGGAAGCTCGATGCCCAGGCCCTGATGGCCGCCCTGCTGCACGATGCGCTGGAAGACTGCGGTGTCACCAAGATCGAACTGATCGAGCGCTTCGGCTCGCCGGTGGCGGAACTGGTGGATGGCCTGACCAAGCTCGACAAGCTGCAGTTCAACACCCGCGAGGAAAGCCAGGCCGAGTCCTTCCGCAAGATGCTGCTGGCCATGGCGCGCGATGTGCGCGTCATCCTGATCAAGCTGGCCGACCGCACGCACAACATGCGCACGCTGTCCGATGTGCCGCGTGAGAAATGGGCTCGCATTTCGTCCGAAACGCTGGAAATCTACGCCCCCATCGCCTACCGGCTGGGCCTGAACCAGACCTACCGCGAGCTGCAGGACCTGGCCTTCCGCCACCTGCGCCCCTGGCGTTACGCCACCCTGGCCAAGGCGATTGCCAAGTCGCGCGGCCGCCGGCGCGACCTGATCCAGAAAGTGCAGAAGGAGGTGGAGACCGCCTTTGCCGCGACCGGCATGCAGGTGCGCATTGCCGGACGGGAGAAAACGCTGTTTTCCATCTACCGCAAGATGGACCAGAAGCACCTGAGCTTTGCCCAGATCAGCGACATGTACGGTTTTCGCGTCATCGTGCCCACGCTGGGCGACTGCTACACCGCCCTCGGTACGCTGCACCAGCTCTACAAGCCGGTGCCGGGCAAGTTCAAGGACCACATCGCCATCCCCAAACTCAACGGCTACCAGTCGCTACACACCACCCTGGTGGGGCCGTCAGGCGTGAACGTGGAATTCCAGTTGCGCACCGAGGCCATGCACATCGTGGCCGAATCCGGCGTGGCCGCCCACTGGCTCTACAAGGCCAAGGAGCCCGACAGCCCGACCACGGCCCGGCTGGGCGCCCAGTGGCTGCAGTCCCTGCTCGACATCCAGAACGAAACGCGCGACGCCGCCGAGTTCTGGGACCATGTCAAGGTCGACCTGTTCCCGGAAGCGGTCTACGTTTTCACGCCCAAGAGCAAGATCATGGCCCTGCCGCGCGGCGCCACCGTGGTGGACTTCGCCTATGCCATCCACAGCGACATCGGCGACCGCACCATGGCGGCACGCATCAATGGCGAACAGGTGCCGCTGCGCACCGAGTTGAAAAGCGGCGATGTGGTCGAAGTCGTCACGGCACCGGTTTCCACGCCCAACCCGGCCTGGCTGAGCTTCGTGCGCACCGGGCGTGCCCGCTCCAAGATCCGGCACCACCTCAAGACCATGGCCCAGGCCGAGTCCGAGGCGCTGGGCGAAAAACTGCTATTGCAGGCCCTGCGTGCCGAGGGCATCGAGAAATTCCCCACCGATGACGATGCGGCCGCCCGATCCGGCCTGTGGGACAAGCTGCTGCGCTTCACCGGCAACCGCAGCCGCGCGGAGCTGCTCACCGACGTCGGCCTGGGCAAGCGCATCGCCTCCATCGTGGCCAAGCGCATGGTGGCCCTGCTGGCTGAAACCGGTGAGAAACCCGATGCCCTGCTGCTCACGCGTGAGCGCTTCACCGCCCACGAATCCACCATGCAGGGCGAGGTGACCATTGACGGCAGCGAGAACGCATCGGTCCAGTTCGCCCCCTGCTGCCGCCCCATACCGGGCGACAGCATCCTCGGCTACCTGGGACGCGGCGAAGGCCTGGTGGTCCACGCCGAAGACTGCGCCGTGGCCCGCAAGTTGCGCAACAAGGACAGCGAGCGCTTCATCAGCGTCGACTGGTCGGATGAACCGGTGCGCACCTTCGAAACCGGCATCGTGGTCACCGTCACCAATGGCCAGGGTGTGCTGGCGCGCGTCGCCTCTGCCTTGGCAGCCTCGGAGGCGGACATCACCCACATCGACATGGGACAGGAAGCGGCACAGGAAACCACCGATCTGCATTTCGTCATCGGGGTGCGTGACCGCACGCATCTGGACGCCGCGCTGCGCAATCTGCGGCGCACCCCTTCGGTGCTGAGCGCCGAACGCAGCAAGAACACCCCCTGAACCTCGCCTCCGGCCTCAGCCAGCGGCCGGAGCCGGGTAACGTACGGCCAGCACCTCGACCTCATCCACGCCCAGCGGCGTAACCACCTTGACCACATCGCCCTCGTGGGCCTTGAGCAGCGCACGCGCAATCGGCGAGATCCAGCTCACCTGCGCCTGCAAGCTGTCCGCCTCATCGATACCCAGGATGGTGATGGTGCGCTCCGTGCCGGCCTGGTCAGCGTAAGTGACGGTGGCGCCAAAGAAGACCTGGTCGCTGCCGTGATGGACGCTCGGGTCCGCCACCTCGGCGATCTCCAGCCGCTTGGTCAGGAAGCGGATGCGCCGGTCGATCTCGCGCAGACGCTTCTTGCCGTAGAGGTAGTCGCCGTTTTCGGAGCGGTCGCCGTTGCTGGCGGCCCAGTGCACGATGTCGACCACTTTCGGTCGCTCGTCGTCGATCAGGTTCATCAACTCAGCGCGCAGGCGGGCATAGCCTTGCGGCGTGATGTAGTTCTTGCCACCGGCCGGCAATGGCGGCAGCTGCGGATCGTCGTCTTCGTCCGCAGCATCGGATTCCCTGGTAAATGCCTTGCTCATGGCGCTCCCCCTCGAACCAGAATTGGGCACAAGAAAAAAGCCTGCAACTTTTCAGTTGCAGGCTTTTTATTTGGTGCGGCTGGCAGGAATCGAACCCACGACCCCTTGGTTCGTAGCCAAGTACTCTATCCAGCTGAGCTACAGCCGCTAAAAATGAAATTATAGCACGATCCTGGAAGCCTTCCAAACTCGGCCTGCAATCCGCACGCCTTACCCCCAGGACCTGTGGTCTACGTTGTGGACAACCTGCCGGACAACTCGAACAGACCGCACCGGCATTGGCCTGCCAGCCATTGCCCAAGAAACAGGCAATGCGTCGGCAGCGCAGCGTGACGCCCCGTCAGGGGCCTGCACCATCTCGTTCAAGAACCTTGTCCATATCCAGATTCAAGGCCATGGCCACTTCATCAGGAAAGGTTTCGACAAGATCGGCATCGCAGTAACCCAGCTCCTTGGCCCGCGCGCTCCACGCCGCCAGATGCACGACGCCCGAAAGCGGTTCGTAATTGCCGCGCGTAAAGGGCGCATCGTGGTGATCGAACATCTCCACCAGGACGCCGGGAAAACTCCAGGCGCGCGCCAGTCCGGCACCCACTTGCGCATAGGAGAAGCCGAAAAGCTCGCGCTCTGTCTCTGCGCGCTGCAGAGAGAACACCGACATCCGGTTATTGAGCTGCTGCATTTCCTCTGGCATGCCGAGGTGCATCACCAACTCCCCTGTGGCATGAATCAAGCCCGCCGTGAAGGCCGTGACGCTGAGCCGGTTGTTGCTGATGAGCTTGCGCGACAAGCGCGCCGTTTCCCGGCTGTACTGCCAGAACTCCCTCAGATCGATCCCGCCGACCTGTCGGAAGGCACTTCTGACGGCTTCCGCACAAACCAGCGCACGGATATCCCGAAAACCCACCACGGCCAAAGCCTCAGGAATGTTGCTGATTTGATGCGCCAGTTCAAACTTGGCCGAGTTGGCCATTTTCAGCAGCCGGGCCGCCAACACGGGCTCTTGTGCCAACAAGGAACTCACCTTGATCAGATCCGGGTCTTCCTCATTGAGCTCGGCCAAGATCAAGGCAATCACTTTGGGAATGCTGGGAAGTGCCTGGGACGAGCCCAGTAGTTGCTGTAGATCCATGTCGAGTGGTTGTATCAGCTTTTCAGTGTCGCTCCAACCGATCCATGCTTGCAGTGGTGGCGTCTGGGGCCACCATGCGCCAGCAACAAAACAGAAGCGGCGCTGGACGCACCTGACCGATAAAGCGCCCCAAAAGAAAAAGACCTAGCCTTGCAGCTAAGTCCCCGATTCAAATGGTAGGGCGTGCTGGACTCGAACCAGCGACCAAGGGATTATGAGTCCCCTGCTCTAACCAACTGAGCTAACGCCCCGACCGAAGCGGTGATTGTAAGGGCCTACTTGCTGTGGCTCAGGGCGTTGCCGAGCAGTTTGGAGGTGATGTCCACGATCTGGATCATGCGGTCGTAGGGCATGCGCGTGGGGCCGATCACGCCCAGCGTGCCAACCACCTGGCCGTCCACCTCGTAAGGCGCACTCACCACCGACAGCTCCTCGAACGGCACCACCTGGCTCTCGCCGCCGATGAAGATACGCACGCCTTCGGCCTGGCCGGCGATATCGAGCAGGCGCATCAACTGTGCCTTCTGCTCGAACAGGTCGAAGGCGCGGCGCAGCTGGCTCATGTCGCTGGAAAAATCGCTGATGGACAGCAGATTGCGCTCGCCGGAAATCACCACATCGTCCTGCGCTTCGGACATCGCCTCGGTACCGACCGTCACGGCTGCCTGCATCAGCGCGGCAATCTCCGAGCGCAACGTCTCGACCTCGCCCTGCAGTTTCTCGCGCACCTGCTCCAGGGTCAGGCCCAGGTAGTGGGCATTGAGGTAGTTGGCTGCTTCGACAAGCTGAGACTGGGAATAGTCCGTCTCGGTGAAGATCACACGGTTCTGCACATCGCCGTCGGGCGAGACCAGGATGACCAGGATGCGCCGCTCCGACAGGCGCAGGAATTCGATGTGCCGGAACACCGAGGCACGCCGCGGCGCCATCACCACGCCGACGAACTGCGACAGGTTGGACAACAGGTTGGCCGCATTGGAGATCACCTTCTGCGGCTGGTCAGGCGCCAGGCTGTGCGACGAGAACTGCCCCTGCTGCACGGTCAGCATGGTGTCGACAAACAGGCGGTAGCCACGCGCGGTCGGGATGCGTCCGGCCGAGGTGTGGGGGCTGGCGATCAGCCCCAGGTCCTCCAGATCGGCCATGACGTTGCGGATGGTGGCCGGCGACAGCTCCAGCCCCGACGCGCGCGACAGCGTCCGGGAGCCGACCGGCTGCCCTTCGGCGATGTAGCGCTCGACCAGCGCTTTCAACAACAACTTGGCACGATCATCGAGCATGGATTCATTTTAATGATGTAATTTGCGCATGAGATCCAAATTCCAGCAGATTGCTCTGATCGGGAAATACCAGGCTGCGCCGACGGGTGGCAGCGGCGCCTCGTCTCGCCCTGCACTGGAGGACATCGCCCGCTTCCTGCAGGCACAGGGTTGCAAGGTGGTTGTGGAAGCCCAGACCGCCGACAACACCGGCATGAACGGCTATCCGGTGATGGAGGTGGAAGCCATTGGCCAGCATTGCGACCTCGGTCTGGTGGTGGGCGGCGACGGCACGATGCTGGGCATCGGCCGCCAGCTGGCGCGCTATGACGTGCCGTTGATCGGCATCAACCACGGGCGCCTCGGCTTCATCACCGACATTCCTTTCGGCAGCATTGAGGCCACGCTCACCCCCATGCTGCGCGGCGAATACGAGGAAGACCTGCGCTGCCTGATGCAGGCGCGCGTGATGCGTGGCAGCGAGTGCATTTTCGATACCCAGGCCATGAATGACGTGGTGGTGCACCGCGGCGGCACCTCCGGCATGGTCGAGTTGCGTGTCGAGGTCGATGGCAACTTCGTCGCCAACCAGCGTGCCGACGGCCTGATCATTGCCACCCCGACGGGCTCCACCGCCTATTCGCTGTCGGCTGGCGGCCCCATCCTGCACCCGTCGATTGCCGGCTGGGTGCTGGCACCGATCGCACCGCACACCCTGTCCAACCGGCCCATCGTCTTTTCCAACACGTCCGAAATCGCCATTGAAATCGTGTCCGGCCGCGATGCCAGCGCCAATTTCGACATGCAGTCGCTCGCCTCGCTGCAGCATGGCGACCGCATCATCGTGACGCGCTCGCAGCACCAGGTACGCTTTCTGCATCCCAAGGGCTGGACCTATTTCGACACGCTGCGGCAAAAGCTGCACTGGAACCTGGGAGTGGCCTGAAATGGAACACCCCCAGGCTTCGCGCACTGCGTGTCGCTTCGCCCCCCCCCTTGCAGGGGGCAACGCCAGTGGCCCGGCAAAGCCGGTTCCACGGCGTTCCTCGGTTAAATCGTTTCATGCGGCACGAGTCGGGTCGCATGCGATGGAGCACTGACATGAGTTTGAAGCGCATCGTTCTGCGGGATTTCGTCATCGTCAGCGAACTTGAGCTCGACCTCGCCAGCGGTTTCACCGTGCTCACCGGTGAAACCGGCGCCGGCAAGTCGATCCTGATCGATGCCTTGCAGTTGGTGACCGGTGCGCGCGCCGACACGGGTGTCATCCGCGAAGGCGCCAGCCGCACCGAAGTCAGCGCCGAATTCGACGGTGCCGCCACCTTGCAGGGCTGGCTGGAAGAGGCCGGTTTCGAGCCCGGCGACAGCCTGCTGCTGCGCCGCACGGTCGACACGCAGGGCAAGAGCCGCGCCTGGGTCAACGGCAGCCCGGCCACCGCCACCCAGCTGCGCGAGATCGGCGAGCAGTTGCTCGACATCCACGGCCAGCACGCCTGGCAGAGCCTGACCCGGCCGGACGCCGTGCGCGGCCTGCTCGACGCCTATGCCCGCATCGACACCAGCCGGCTCGCGACGCTGTGGCAGCAATGGCGCCAGACCCAGACCGGCCTGGCCGAGGCACGCAATGCGCAGGACTCGCTGCAGCGCGAACGCGAACGCCTGAGCTGGCAGATCGGCGAAGTGGACAAGCTGGCGCCCCAGACCGGCGAATGGGAAGAGCTCAACACCGACCACAGCCGCCTGGCCCACGCCCAGGCCCTGCTCGACGCCGCGCAAGGGGCACTGGATGCCCTGGAAGGCGAAGAAGGCAGTGCAGCGTCCGCACTCAGCGCCGCCCATCAGACACTGCAAAACCAGGAGCACCTAGAGCCCGACTTCAAAGGATTGACGGAAATTCTGGCTTCCAGCCTAGCGCAGGTGGAGGACAGCGTGCACACGCTGCACACCTACCTGCGCCGCACCGATCTGGACCCCGAGCGCCTGGCCGAGCTCGATGCGCGCCTGACGCTGTGGGTGTCGCTGGCGCGCCGTTACAAGCGCCCCCCTGAGGAGATGGCCGCCACCTTGGCTGGCTGGAAGGAAGAGTTGGGTCGGCTCGATGCCGCCGCCGATCTGGCCGGCCTGGAGACGGCCGAACAGAACGCCCAAGGCGCTTACATGGAAGAGGCAAAAGCGACTTCCAAGGCACGCAGCAAGACCGCCCCGCAACTGGCCAAGGCCATCACCCTGGCCATGCAAGGCCTGGGCATGCAGGGCGGGCAGTTCGAAGTGGCGCTCACCAAAGCGGCCCAGCCGATGCAAAGCGGGCTGGAAGAGGTGGCTTTTCTGGTGGCCGGCCATGCCGGCAGCACACCGCGCCCGGTGGGCAAGGTAGCATCGGGTGGCGAACTCTCGCGCATTGCGCTGGCCATTGCGGTAACCACCAGCCAGCTCGGCACGGCACAGACGCTGATCTTCGACGAGGTCGACTCCGGCGTCGGCGGCGCCGTGGCCGAGACGGTCGGCAAGCTCATGAAACAACTCGGCCGCGACCGCCAGGTGCTGGCCGTGACCCACCTGCCGCAGGTCGCCGCCTGCGCCGATCACCATCTGGTGGTGGCCAAGCAACGGCAGGGCCAGGCCACGCTGAGCAGCGTGGCAGCCGCGTTGGGCGAACAGCGGGTGGCCGAGATCGCGCGCATGCTTGGCGGCGAGCGCCTGTCGGGCACGACACTGGCACATGCCAAGGAAATGCTGCAGTCGCAGGGCTGAACAACAAGGGCATTTCACGATGACCATGGAAATCGTCCTCATCACCGGCATGTCCGGTTCCGGCAAGTCGGTCGCCCTTCATGCGCTGGAAGATGCTGGCTACTACTGCGTCGACAACCTGCCGCCCGAGTTGCTGCTGCCTTTTGTCACGCTGGAGCAGGAATACCAGGCCAACCGGGTGGCGATCGCCATGGACGTGCGCAGCGCCAGCTCGTTGCCCCAGGTGCCGACCCTGCTGGCCACGCTGCGCAAGCAAGGGGTCACCATCAAGCCGCTGTTCCTCGACGCCGCCACCGATACGCTGGTGCGGCGCTACTCGGAAACGCGGCGCAAGCACCCACTGTCACAGGCCATGCCCACCGGAGCATCCCCAGACCTCAACCGCGCGCTGGTCGATGCCATCGAACTGGAGCGCGAATTGCTGGCCGCATTGCGCGAACAGGCCCATGTGATCGACACCAGCCTGATCCGCCCCTCGCAGCTGCAAGGCTACATCAAGGATGCGATCTCGGTGCCGGGCAGCCAGCTCACACTGGTGTTCGAGTCGTTTGCCTTCAAGCGTGGCATCCCGGTCGATGCCGACTACGTGTTCGACATCCGCATGCTGCCCAACCCGCACTACGAGCCGGAACTGCGCCCGCTGACCGGCAAGGATGCGGCCGTGGTCGAATTCCTGCAGGCACAGCCCGATGCCGCATTGATGTTCGAACACATCGCGCAGTTTCTTGACCACTGGCTCGACGCCATGTCGCGCAACCACCGCAGCTATGTGACGGTGGCCATCGGCTGCACCGGCGGACAGCACCGCTCGGTCTATCTGGTAGAGGAACTGGCGCGGCGCTTCAGCACCCGCTGGAGCACGCTCAAGCGACACCGCGAACTCGACGCCGGCTGACGCAAGCGGTCCGCTGACCGCACGCTTTTTCGTTCAGCCTTTTCCGAGCAGTTTGCGCACCGGCGCCGGCAGCCCCAACTGCGGCCAGGCCTCGGCACCATGCCAGGCACCAGCCGCGTTGAGTGCGCGTGCCGGCAGGCGCACGCGCACCGGGTGCAGGTGCAGATCCTTGTGCGTCAGCACATGGGTGAACACCGCCTCGTCCAGCAGCTCAGTCCGGTATATCGCCGGCACGGCCGCCTCCAGTGCCTCGCGGCTGTCGAACAGCTCGAAGCAATAGAGACCGGCCCAGACGCCAGGCGTGGGGCGTTGGCGCAGCCAGACGGCACCATCGCGCGTTTGCGCCCACAACAGCCAGAGCGACTGCGCACTGCGTTTGAGCTTGCGCGTTTTCACCGGGTAGCTTTCCGGCTTGCCTTCGCGCCGGGCCACGCACAAGCCGGCCACCGGGCAGGCCTCACAAACCGGTTTGCGCGCCGTGCACACGGTGGCGCCCAAGTCCATCACGCCCTGGGTGTAGCGCGGCATGGTGCGCTGCAAGTCGCGTTGGGGCAGCAGCCCGGTGGCTTGCGCCCACAGTGCACGCTCGTTGGCCGCAACGGCCAGATCGGCATCGAAGCCCAGCACGCGCGTCAGCACCCGCTTGACGTTGCCGTCGAGGATGGCCACGCGTTCGCCGAAGCAGATCGAAGCCACCGCCGCAGCGGTGGAGCGGCCGATGCCGGGCAGGGTCTGCAGCACCTCGGCGCTGCGCGGGAATGCGCCGCCGTGCAGCGTCACCACCTGCACCGCACAGGCATGCAGGTTGCGCGCGCGGCTGTAGTAGCCCAGGCCGCTCCACAGGGCCAGCACCTCGTCCAGATGCGCCGCCGCCAGCGACTGCACATCGGGGAAGCGCTGCAGAAAGCGGGCAAAGTAGTCCCGCACCGTGGCCACCTGCGTCTGCTGCAGCATGATCTCGGACAGCCAGACGCGGTAGGGGTCGCGCGTGGCCTGCCACGGCAGGTCATTGCGACCGTGGTTTTGCTGCCAGCGCACCACCGGCGTGGCCAGATCGATGACCATCGGGTTCAGGCCTGCGCCAGTTCCGGCACTGCCTTGGCCACAGCAGGAGCCGGTTCCGGCATGCGCACGAGGTAGTTGGTCAACTCCTGCAGCTTGCCGTCGAGCTGGTCCACGGCATGGGTCTGCGCCAGGATTTCCGCGATGCGTTCATCCAGGCCGCCGGCCGCCTGCTGGATGCGGTCGATCGCCTCGATGCGGCGGCTGAAGTTGCGGCGTCGCTCACGCAGCTGGGCGTCAAGCTGGGCTGCGGCCGATTTGCTCCACAACTCCACGTCGCCCAGCGCCATCTGGTTCACGCTGCGCAAACGGGTGGAAAGGGCACGCACCAGCCGGTCGGCGAACTCGGGCTGCGCCAGCCGGAAGGCATTGCCGAAGCCGAGGTACTGCAGATGGCTGCGCTCGACCAGATCGAGGTCGTTGAGATAGTCCAGCATCTGCGGCTCGGTCGGCACCTGAAGGGAAAAACCATGCTCGGCGTTGAGCTGGCGGAATGTCGCCGCCAGCATGGACTGGATTTCGCCAACCAGCGCCTGCACGCGCCGCAGGTTTTCGCGCAGGCGGTCGAAGGTATCGCCATAGGCCTTCTTGATGCCAAGCTTGAGCCCCTTGTGCTGCAGTGCCTGCGTCAGCTGACTCATCTCCTGGCGCAAGGTGGTGGAGCCGAGCAGGCTGAACACGTCGCGCAGCAACTTGAGATGCACCGAACGCACCGCATGGATCTTGGCGCCGCTGCGGTCGAAATCGGCCTGCTCCTGCGAGATGCGCGCGCGCATGTGCTTGATGACGGTGGTGTTCTTGCCGCGCAGGCCCTTGAGTTCGAGCAGTTGCTCGGCCAGGTCGCGCCGACGGATGTTGAGCACGCGGCCGGTCTCGAGCTGCAGATCGGCGATGCCCGCCGCCACGGCCGCACCCAGGATCTGCTGGCGCCGCCCCATGATGCGTCGGCCCAGCGCGTCTTCCAGCGCCGGCAGGCAACTCGACTGCAGCAGGGCCTCGTCGTCGGTGACCTTGGCCACCAGCCCCTTTTGCGCCGAGACCGGGAAAACCTGCTCGCGCGCGATGCCGAGGATCTCCGCCGTGGTTTCGCACTGGCGCTCGATCTGCATCTGGATCTGCGCCGGCGAACTCAGGGCGTCCCACAGCGAATCGATCTTGTTGAGCACCACCAGCCGGGTGTCGGCATCGGTCGATTCGGTGATCAGATGCTCGCGCCAGATCGCCAGATCCGACTTGGTGACCCCGGTGTCGGCGCCGAGGATGAAGACCACGGCATGGGCCTGCGGCACCAGGCTGACGGTCAGCTCCGGTTCGGCGCCGATGGCATTGAGTCCCGGCGTGTCGAGAATGACCAGGCCCTGCTTCAGCAGGGGATGGGCGATGTTGATCAGCGCGTGGCGCCAGCGCGGCACCTCGACCATGCCTTCGGCATCGGTCAGCGGGTTGTCTTCAGGCATCTGGCTGTCCCAGAAGCCCAGCGCACGCGCTTCGTCCTGGGTCACGCGCCGGGTTTCGGCCACTTTTTCGAGCGCCACCGCCAGTTGCAACGGGTCGTTGACGTCGAGGTCGATGCGCGTCCACTTCTCGGGCACCATGCGCCATTCCATCAGCGACTGCGTCTTCAGCCGGGTTTCGATCGGCAACAGGCGCAGACAAGGCGGCACATCCGCGTCATAGCCCATCTCGGTCGGGCACATGGTGGTGCGCCCGGCACTGGCCGGCATGATGCGTCGGCCGTAGCCGGCAAAGAAAATGGCGTTGATCAGTTCGGACTTGCCGCGCGAGAACTCGGCGACAAAGGCCACCATGACCTTGTCGGAACGCACCTGGGTCTCCAGCCGGCGCAGCCGTTCCTCGACCGCGGCGTCGAGCAGTTCATGGTCCTTCATCCATTCGGCCAGCAGCTTCAGGCGCAGGGCGAACTCGCGTCGCCATGTGCCGTGCTGGTCAAACTTGTCGTTGAATGAGGTCGCCACAATCTCTCCCGATGAGCTTTTCAATATAGCATCGCGTCCGCTAATTTTTCTGACAGGTCGGGCAGAAAAACGTGCTGCGCTGGCCTTGCCGGATCGCCTTGATCGTCGTGCCGCACACCCTGCAAGACTGGCCTTCCCGACCATACACCATGGCGTCGAGCTGGAAGTAACCGCTCTCGCCGCGTGCATTGGAAAAATCGCGCAGCGTGCTGCCGCCCTTTTCCACCGCACGCGCCAGCACATCGCGGATGGCCGCGTGCAGTCTGGCCGCGCGTGGCCGGCTCAGGCGGGCGGCGCTCAGCGTCGGCCGGATGCCGGCCAGAAACAGGGCTTCGGAAGCGTAGATATTGCCCACGCCCACCACCACATCGCCGGCCAGCAGCACCTGCTTGATGGCGGCACGGCGCGCCTTGAGGCCGGCATGGAAGGCCGCCTCGTCGAAGTCCTCCGACAGCGGCTCCATGCCGAGCCCGCCGAGCAGCTTGCGCGCCTGCGGCGCAGCCTCGTCGGGCACGAACACCACGGCGCCGAAACGGCGCGGGTCATTCAAGCGCAGGGTGCCGCGCGTGGTCACCAGCTCGAAATGGTCGTGCACGCCGCGCGGCGGCAGATGCTGGCCAAAGCTCAGGCTGCCCGACATGCCCAGATGCAGCAGCAACAGGCCCTCATCCAGGTCGAGCAGCAGGTACTTGCCGCGCCGGCGCACGCCGCGCACCGTGCGCCCGCTCAGCTGCTGCACCGGCACACCCAGGGGCCAGCGCAACGGCTTGCCCAACGCGGCCGAGACGATGCGCGCACCGGCAATCCGGTCGGCAAAACTCAGACGGGTAACTTCGACTTCAGGCAGTTCTGGCATGGATTATTATGGTCCGATGTCGCCACTCAAAAGCATTGCCGTCCTGATGCTGGCAGGCGCGCTCGGCGCGCAGGCACAGGACACGGGAACTCCCGCCACTGCGCCGTCCAACTCGACGCTCGACGGCGCACTCTTTTACCAACTGTTACTCGGCGAACTGACAGCCCAGGGCGGCGACCCCGGCACCGGCTATGCCCTGCTGCTCGACGCTGCGCGCAAGACAGGCGACGAGCAACTGTACAAGCGCGCCGTCGAAATCGCACTGCAGGCACGCTCGGGCGATTCGGCCCTGCAGGCAGCACGCGCCTGGCGCCTGGCCCTGCCCGCTTCGAGGGAAGCCCACCGCTATGTGCTGCAGATCCTGATCGCCCTGAATCGCCTGAGCGAGACCGCGGAGCCGCTCAAACGCGAGATCGCACTGGCCGATGCCAGCGAGCGCAGCGTCGCCATTTCACTGCTGCCGAACTACTTTGCACGCGTCAGCGACAAGAAACTCGCCGCCCAGGTGCTGGAGCAGGCCCTGGCGGATCATCTGGGCAGCCCCACCACCGGCGCTGCCGCCTGGACGTCCATTGGCCGCCTGCGCCTGGCAGCCGCAGATGCACCAGGCACGCTGGAAGCCGCTCGTCGCGGCCAGGCCCTGGATGCGCAGGCCGAAGGCCCTGCCCTGCTGGCCCTGGCCCTGGTGAGCCTGGCCCAGCCGAAAGCCGAGGCCCTGGTCCACAACTACCTGGCAATCAAGCCGCAAAGCGATCTGCGCATGGAGTACGCCCGGGTGCTGCTCAATATCCAGCGCAACAGCGAAGCCTTCGAGCAGCTGCGCATCGTGACGACGAACAAGCCAGACGAGGCGCAGGCTTGGCTGCTGCGCGGCTCGCTGGAGTTGCAGGACAACCGCCTGAGCGCTGCCGAAACATCGATCCGGCGCCATGTGGACCTGATCACGGCCATGCCGCCCGCCCGTGGCGAGGAGCGCAACCGCAGCCTGGCCCAGGCCTACCTCCTGCTGGCGCAAATTGCCGAACAGCGCAAGGAATACGCCAAAGCCGAGGGCTGGCTCGCCAGGATCAGCAACGCAGAAGACATGGTGAGCGCGCAGAGCCGCCGCGCCGCCATCCTGGCACGGCAGGGCAAGCTGGAGGAAGGGCGCCAGCTGATCCGCAACCTGCCCGAGCGCAGCCCGGCCGATGCGCGCCTGAAGCTCAGCGCCGAAGTCCAGCTGCTGCGCGACAACAAGCAATACCAGGCGGCCTTCGACCTGATGACCGAGGCCATCCGCCACGAGCCGAGCGACGTGCACCTGCTCTATGACCAGGCCACGCTGGCGGAAAAGCTCGACAACGCCGCCGAGATGGAGCGCCTGCTGCGCCAGATCATGGTCATCAAGCCCGACTACCACCATGCCTACAACGCGCTGGGTTACTTCTTCGCCGATCGCAACATCCGTCTGGACGAGGCGCGCCAACTGGTGCGCAAGGCGCTGGAGTTCGCACCCGGCGACCCTTTCATCGCCGACAGCCTGGGCTGGGTCGAATTCCGCAGCGGCAACAGGGACGAAGCGCTGCGCATCCTGCAAAACGCCTACAAGACGCGGCCGGATGCCGAAATTGCAGCCCACCTCGGTGAAGTGCTGTGGAGCCTGGGGCAGCGCGAACAGGCACTCGGCATCTGGCGGGAAGGCCTTGCGCTCAACGCCGAGAACGAGACGCTGCAGGAAACCCTCAAACGCCTGCGTGTGAACCCGTGAAACCGTGGCGCCGAACCGCAGGCAGCCTGCTTCTGATTGCTATATTTTTAATAGCAGGCTGCGCACAGATACCAAGGGCAGAAGACCAAAAAGCCACTGAAACCGCTTTCTGGCGCGGGCGCCTGGCCCTGCGTGTCGAAAGCGAGCCACCGCAATCGTTCTTTGCCGGCTTCGAGCTCAGCGGCAATGCCGACCAGGGCGAGCTTCGCCTGTTCAGCCCGCTGGGCACCACGCTGGCCGACCTGCGCTGGTCGCCGCAATCCGCCACCCTGACGAACAACGGCGAGACGCGACAGTTCGAGTCGCTCGATGCCCTGGCCACCCAGGCCACCGGCACCGCCATTCCGATTGCAGCCCTGTTCCAGTGGCTGGCCGGCACCCAGGCCAGCGCGGCGGACTGGCTGGCCGACCTGACGCAACTCGACGCCGGACGACTGTCGGCACGGCGCACGCAGCCCTTGCCGACCGCCGAGTTGCGCCTCATCCTGGAGCGTTGAGATGCGGTCGATAGGGCCACCGATAATCGAGCCATGAAGGCGCTCTACGACATTCCGGCACCGGCCAAGCTCAACCTGTTCCTGCACATCACGGGACAGCGCGCCGACGGCTACCACCTGCTGCAGTCGGCCTTCATGCTGATCGACTGGGCCGACACCCTGCATGTCGAATTGCGCACCGACGGCCGCATCAGCCGCGAAGACCTGCTCCAGCCGCTGCCGGCCGACGACCTGATCGTGCGCGCCGCGCGCGCCCTCCAAGCCGCCAGCGGCACCCACCTGGGCGCGCACATCGGCGTGGAAAAACGCCTGCCGGCCCAGGCCGGCATGGGCGGCGGCTCGTCCGATGCCGCCTCCACCCTGCTGGCGCTCAACCGGCTGTGGCAACTGAACTTCAGCCTGGAGCAGCTTGCCACCCTGGGCCTGACGCTGGGCGCAGATGTGCCCTTCTTCCTGCACGGCCGCCATGCCTGGGTCGAAGGCATCGGCGAGCAGATCACGCCGCTGACCTTGCCGCGCGGCCAGGTGCTGGTGGTCAAACCCGATGCCGGACTGGAAACGGGTGCAATTTTTTCCGATCCTGCGTTGAAGCGGGACAGTATTCCTGCTATACTCTCAGGCTTTGCTGCAGACCCATATGGCTTTGGCCACAACGACTTGCAGCCTGTTGCCCAGAAACTCTGCCCTGGCGTGACCCAAGCCCTCGACTGGCTGGCCACGCTCGGATTGCGAGGGAGGATGACAGGTTCTGGAAGTGCAGTCTTTGCATGGGCACCGCCCTCTTTGCGTGTTCCGAAGGCGCCGGACGCGATGGAGGCCCGGTTGTGCAGCAACCTGGATGCTCATCCTCTTGCAGGTTGGGCGACCAGCGATAAAGTTGTCGGTCGATAGCTGTTTCAGCTGTCAACCCGTGTAGGGGAGTCGCCAAGTTGGTTAAGGCACTGGATTTTGATTCCAGCACGCAAAGGTTCGAATCCTTTCTCCCCTGCCAAATTTTTCTGGGTATTTAATCGCTGGGACGTCGTTCATGCAGGTCGCTCCTTCCCCTGATTTCATGATTTTCACCGGCAATGCCAATCCTGGCCTGGCCGCTGACATTGCCAAGTACCTCGGCATTTCGCTGGGGGCTGCCACCGTGGGCCGTTTCTCCGACGGCGAGGTGACGGTCGAGATCAACCAGAACGTTCGCGCCCGCGACGTCTTCGTCGTGCAGTCCACCTGCGCGCCGACCAACGACTCCCTGATGGAGTTGCTGATCATGGTCGATGCGCTCAAGCGCGCCTCGGCTGAGCGCATCAGCGCCGTCATCCCGTATTTCGGCTATGCACGCCAGGACCGTCGTCCGCGCTCCACCCGCGTGCCGATCACGGCCAAGGTCGTGGCTAACATGCTGCAAGCCGTGGGCGTGGCCCGCGTGCTGACCATGGACCTGCACGCCGACCAGATCCAGGGCTTCTTCGACATCCCGGTCGACAACATCTACGCGTCGCCCATTCTTCTGTCGGACCTGCGCCAGAAGAAATACGAAGACCTGATCGTGGTCTCGCCCGACGTCGGCGGTGTGGTGCGCGCCCGCGCCCTGGCCAAGCAGCTCGGCTGCGACCTGGCCATCATCGACAAGCGCCGCCCCAAGGCCAACGTGAGCGAAGTGATGCACGTGATCGGCGAAATCGAAGGCCGCAACTGCGTGATCATGGACGACATGATCGACACCGCCGGCACGCTGGTCAAGGCCGCCGAGGTGCTGAAGGAACGTGGCGCCAAGAAGGTCTATGCGTATTGCACGCACCCGATCTTCTCCGGCCCTGCCATCGAGCGTATTTCCAAGGGTAATGCGCTCGACGAAGTGGTGGTGACCAACACCATCCCGCTGAGCCCGGCTGCTGCCGGCTGCTCGAAGATTCGCCAGATGAACGTGGCCCCGCTGATCGCGGAGACCATCCACCGCATCGCCAAGGGCGAGTCGGTCATGAGTTTGTTCTCGGACCAGGAAGACCTTTTCTGATCCAGACAAAAAGTGGACCCGCGCACCTCTGAGACGTGCCGGGTCCTTGTTAAACCGGAGTCACACTGGTCGCGGTGGACTCCTTATGGAGTGAACTATGAAATTCGTCGCTTTTGAGCGCGCCAAGCAGGGCACGGGTGCGAGCCGCCGTCTCCGCAACACGGGTCGTACGCCCGCCATCGTCTACGGTGGCACCGCTGAGCCGCTGCTGGTCGAACTCGATCACAACGCACTGTGGCACGCCCTGAAAAAGGAAGCCTTCCACTCGTCCATCCTCGACATGGAACTGAATGGCAAGGAAAGCAAGGTCCTGCTGCGCAACGTGCAGATGCACCCGTTCAAGCAACTCGTGCTGCACATCGACTTCCAGCGCGTGGACGCCAACACCAAGCTGCACATGAAGGTGCCGTTCCACTACACCGGTGAAGAGAACTCGCCGGCCGTCAAGCTGGACCTGTGCCTGGTCAACCACGTCATCACCGAACTCGAAGTGTCCTGCCTGCCGGCCGACCTGCCCGAGTTCATCAGCGTGGACCTGAGCGGCCTGAAGAAGGGCGAGTCCCTGCACCTGGCCGACATCACCCTGCCCAAGGGCGTGACCGCTGTCAGCCACGGCAAGGGCAAGAGCAACCCGGTCCTGGTGTCGGTGGCATCCCCGGCCGAAGAAGCTGAAGCCGCTCCGGCCGCCGCTGCTGAAGCCGCTCCGGCTGCTGAAAAGGCTCCGGCCAAAAAGAAATAAGTCCAGGCCCCGCTGTCTGAACTGCAACGGCCCACTTCGGTGGGCCGTTTCTTTTGGTAACTCAGGCCCCCGGGCGATGCATTGATAATCCGCGCATGATCAAACTGTTTGTCGGCCTGGGCAATCCGGGCCCTGAATACGAAGGCACCCGACACAACGCCGGCTTCTGGTGGATCAACGCCGTGGCGCGCGAACTCAAGGCCGACCTGACGATGGACAAGAGCTACCACGGCCTGGCGGCGCGCACCACGGTCAAGGGCCAGACGGTCTGGCTGCTGGAGCCGCAGACCTTCATGAACGTCTCGGGCAAATCGGTGGCAGCCCTGGCGCGCTTCTTCAAGATCCAGCCGAGCGAGATCCTGGTGGCGCACGACGAACTCGACATCGTGCCCGGCCAGGTCAAGCTCAAGCTCGGCGGCAGCCATGCCGGCCACAACGGCCTGCGCGACATCCATGCCCAGCTCGGCACCGACGACTACTGGCGCCTGCGCATCGGCGTCGGTCATCCGGGCGTGAAGTCCGAAGTGGTCAGCTGGGTACTGAAGAAACCCTCGCCCGAGCACCGCACCGCGATCGAGGACTGCATCGCCCGCTCGCTCAAGGCCCTGCCCGAGCTGCTGGCCGGCGACATGGAAAAAGCCACCATGCTGATCCACACCAGCAAGCCACCACGGCCGAAACCGCCGCGGCCCGCCCCCGCTTCAGCCCCAGCCGAAGGAGACAGCGCATGATGCACGCACGTCCATTTGCTATGTTTTTCATAGCTGCTTGCGCACTATTGACAAGGGCGGAAGCCCAGAATATCTATCGATGCGGCGACAGCTACAGCCAGTCGCCCTGCCCCGGCGGCGTGGCCATCGATGCCAACGACAGCCGCACGAAAGGCCAGAAAGCACAGGCAGACGCAGATACCCAACGCGACCGACAGGCCGCCAATGCCCTGGAAAAGGAACGGCTGAAGCAGGAAGCGGCGGCCACCCCCACCCCGCCAAAGGCCAACGCAGCCAAGACGTCGGCAGCCGCTGCCGCGCCCCACCCGAGCCGCAAGAGGAAACACAAGGAGCCTGCCTACTTCACGGCCAGGACAGCCGCCGACAAGAAGGCGGAAAAGAAGAAAAGCGCCGCTGCGCCTTAACCCGCCGACTTGCTGGCTGCGGCCGCCTTGGCTGCCGCCTGCGCCTGTTGCGCTTCGGCCTGCAGGCGACGGAATTTCTGCCACAGCGTTTCGCGGTCTTCCACACAGTTGGGGTTGACCGGAATGCAGGCCACCGGGCAGACCTGCACACACTGCGGCTCATCGAAATGGCCAACACATTCGGTGCAGCGGTTCGGATCGATCTCGTAGATTTCCTTGCCGAGGTAGATCGCCTCGTTCGGGCACTCGGGCTCGCAAACATCGCAATTGATGCACTCGTCGGTGATCATCAGCGCCATAGGGCCTCCGCCTTCCGGCCATCAGGAATTTGCACTCGGATTTGCATAGCCCCAATTATCGGGGTTGCGGCCAAGACCCTACTGCGAGCCGGCCAGATCCGCTGCCGGCCGGGGCTGCGCCAGCTTGGTCTGGTCATAGACTGGCTGGGGCGGCAGGTCGGTCAGGTGCGCGGTGTCGGCCCAGTGGATGATCTCGATCGCATCGCCCTGCAGGCGCACACGGTTGAGGCCGGCATTCGGGATCTCGCTCTGGCGCGGGCCGGACAGCGGCAGGCCGAGCGCGGTGCGGTACACCATGTCGAGCACGCCGCCGTGCGTCACCACCACCAGGGTCTGCTGCGGATGACGACGCCCCAGCGCCCGCAGGGCCGCGATGACGCGCGTGTGGAACTGGCGCGTGCTCTCGCCGCCCTCGAAGGCATAGTCTTCCTCGAAACGGATCCACTGCGTCCAGGCTGCGGCGTACCGTGCCTTGATGTCGGGCACCCGCAGGCCTTCAGCCACGCCGAAGTGCTGCTCGCGCAGGGCGGCATCCAGTTCGGGCGCCAAGGGCAGCGGCGGCAGGCGCTGCGCACCGACCGGCTCCGCCGTCTGGCGTGCACGCAGCAGGTCGCTGCTGACCAGATGCTGCACCGCCTCGGTCGCCAGCCGCGCGGCCAGCCGCTGTGCCTGGGTGTGGCCGATGGCGTTGAGCGGCACATCCAGCTGCCCCTGGAAGCGCAGCTCGCGGTTCCAGTCGGTCTCGCCGTGGCGAATGAGGATGAGTTCGGTCATGTGCTCATTATGTGGTGACGCCGCAGCAGTTTTTCAAGCTCGACCGCCAGCAGCACCAGCGCGGCAGCACCAAAGCACAGACCCAGCTCCAGCGCGCTCAGCGGTTCGGTCCGGAAGATCGGGTTGAGCGCCGGCACATAGAGCGTGGCCAGCTGCAGCGCCAGCGTCAGCAGCACGGCCCCCAGCAGCGCCAGGTTGGAACGCAAACCGAGCGCGAGCAGCGAGTCGCGTTCGGAGCGGATGGCCAGCACATGCGCCATCTGTGCCAGCGTGAGGGTGGTGAATACCATGCTCGGGCCGTGCGGGTTGCCATGGGCCAGGGCCCAGGCCTGCAGCCCCAGGCACAGCCCGGCCATCAAGAGGCCGACCCACAGCACGTGCTGCCACAGGCCGTGGGCAAACAGGCTTTCCTGCGGCGGCCGCGGTGGCCGCTGCATGATGCCGCGCTCGGCCGGCTCGCGCGCCAGCGCCAGGCCCGGCAGGCCGTCGGTCACCAGGTTGATCCACAGGATGTGGATCGGCAGCAGCGCAATCGGCAGGCCCAGCAGCGGCGCCAGGAAAATGACCCAGATCTCGCCCGAGTTGCCGGTGAGCGCATAGCGCACGAACTTGCGGATGTTGTCGTAGATGCGCCGCCCCTCGCGCACCGCGCGCACGATGGTGGCGAAGTTGTCGTCCAGCAGCACCAGGCTGGCCGCCTCGCGCGCCACGTCGGTGCCGCCGCGCCCCATGGCCACGCCGATGTCGGCGCGCTTGAGCGCCGGCGCATCGTTGACGCCATCGCCCGTCATGGCGACGAACTCGCCATGCTGCTGCAGCGCCTCGACGATGCGGATCTTCTGCACCGGATCGACGCGCGCATAGACGCGCACGCTGGCCACACGCTCGTGCAAGGCAGGCTCATTCAGCTGGGCCAGCTCGGCGCCGGTCAGCACCTCGACGTCGTGGCCGTCGTGCACGATGCCCAGCCGGCGTGCAATCGCCAGCGCCGTGGCCGGGTGGTCGCCGGTGATCATCACCGGCGTGATGCCGGCCGACAGACAGTCGCGCACCGCCGCCTGCGCCTGCGGCCGTGGCGGATCGATCATGGCCACCAGGCCGATCAGGCTCAAGCCCTGCTCGACCTCTGCCAACTGGCTGTCCTCGGGCAGCACGTCCAGTTCGCGCCGTGCCAGCGCCAGCACGCGCAGGCCCTGCGCGGCCAGCGCCATGGCCTGGTCCAGCACCCCCTGCTGCGGCAAGGGCAGCGCGCCATCGGCACGCCACTGCAGCGTGCACTGCGGCAGCACCGACTCCGGCGCCCCCTTGACGTAGGCCACCAGGGCGCCCTGCACGTTGCGGTGCACCGTGCTCATGCGCTTGCGCTCGGAATCAAACGGCCGTTCCTGCACCCGCGGCCACGCCTGCTCCAGCTCGGCCTTGTCCAGCCCGCCCTCCAGCGCGGTCTGCGCCAGTGCGGTTTCGGTCGGGTCGCCATGCCAGGCGTTGCCGCGGCCGTGGCGGGCATCGTTGCACAGCGCCGCCGCGCGCAGGATTTCCGCCATCGCCGGGTCATGCGGCTGTCCGACGTGCCACACCCGGCCTTCCATCCACACCTCTTCCACATGCATGCGGTTTTGCGTCAGGGTGCCGGTCTTGTCGGAACAGATGAAGGTCACCGAGCCCAGCGTCTCGACCGAAGGCAAGCGGCGGATCAATGCGTTCTGCCGTGCCATGCGCCGCGCGCCCAGCGCCAGCAGCACCGTCACCACCGCCGGCAGCGCCTCGGGAATGGCCGCCACCGCCAGGCTGACCGCGGTGAGCATCATCAACACCGGGTCTTCACCGCGCAGCACCCCCACCACGAAGATCACCGCGCAGATGCCCAGCACCGCCAGCGCCAGCCGGCGGCCGAAGTCGGCCAGGCGCAGCTGCAGCGGCGTCATGCGCTCGCCACCAGCCGCGTTGCCCGCCTCGCCCGTGCCGCGACCCGTCTGCAACAAGCGGGCCACCTGGCCCAGTTCGGTGGCCATGCCGGTGGCCACCACCAGGCCACGCCCACGGCCGTGCGTCGCCGTCGTCCCCTTGAACGCCATGTTGAGACGGTCACCGAGCACGTGGTGCGTGCCCTGCAGCCGCGCCGTGTGTTTCTCCACCGTGACGGACTCGCCGGTCAGCGCCGACTCGTCCACCTTGAGCTGCGCGATGTCGAGCAGGCGCAGATCGGCCGGCACCTGGTTGCCGGCCTCCAGCAGCACGATGTCGCCCGGCACCAGTTCGCTGGCGGCCAGCACCTGCACCTGGCCGCCGCGCAGCACCGTGGCCTGCATGGCGGCGAGTTGGCGCAGGGCCGCCATGGCGCGGTCGGCGCGCCAGGCCTGCACGAAGCCGATCACCGCATTGAGCAGCACGATGACCAGGATGGCCAGCGTATCGATCCAGTCGCCGAGGAAGCCGGAAATGAGGGCCGCCGCCACCAGCACCAGGATCATGAAATCGCGGAACTGGTCAGCGAGCAAGGCCAGTGGCCCGCGCGCCTTCGACTGCGCCAGCACATTGGGGCCGTGGTCGGCGCGACGCCGGCCGACCTCGGCCTCGTGCAGGCCGTGCGCCGGGTCCACGCCATGTTCACGCGCCAACTCATGGGCGTCGCGCAGGTGCCAGTCGCGGCGCGGGGACGGACGCTCCGCCAAATTCAGTCCTCTTGCGGCGGTTTGACGATCATCACCGGCACACCGGCCGCGTGCAGCATCTCGTGCGACACCGAGCCCAGCAGCGCGCTGCGCAGCGTGCCCTGGCCGCGCGCGCCCATCACCACCAGATTACAGCCGTAGTTTTCCAGAATGTCGACCAGGGTATGCGCCGGATCACCCTTGGCCACTTCGCGCTCGTAGGGGATGCCCGCCTGCTGCAGCAGTGCTTCGGCCTGCATCATCGCGTGCACGCCGGCTTCGGCGCTGATGCGGTCCAGCACATCGGCGTCATGCGCCACCAGCATTTCG
This sequence comes from Curvibacter sp., assembly GCA_031426755.1. Taxonomy (GTDB): domain Bacteria; phylum Pseudomonadota; class Gammaproteobacteria; order Burkholderiales; family Burkholderiaceae_C; genus Hylemonella. Next base: position 44,513 of record JASJPI010000010.1, on the reverse strand, counting down.
TAGAGCGAGGCCGGCTCCTGCACATTGGCCAGCACCATGCTGGCCTTCAGTCCATCGCGGACCAGACGCACCGCGAAACGCACCGCCTCCAGGGAAATGTCGGAACCATCCACAGGCAACAGAATCTTCATGGTGTTTTCTCCTCCAGAGCACGACGAAACTCTTCCAGCCGCGCCGGGTAGTCCGTGGCATCGCCATATTCCAGGAACCGGGCGTAGCGTTCATGGGTACCGAGAATCTTGCGCGCATGCTTGATCGGACAGAAGTACTGCTCGGTGCGCGCCACGATCTCGGTGACATAGGCCATCAGACCGTTGGCATAGGCGCAGTAGGCACACTGGAAGCGCTCGATGACATTCAGATAGCCCAGATACTGCCGGTCGAAGACGAAGTAGTCGGCGCGCCGCACCTTGGCCACACGGTAGATCGGAAAGCAGGTGGCCTGGTAGAAACTCACGCACAGATCCAGCATGAGCAGCGGCACGATCATGGCGTAGATGATCGGCAAGGTAAGCAGGTTCAACGGCCGGATCGTCAGCAGCCAATGGAAAAAGCCCGTCCTCAGGCGCTGGTGCGCCTGCTTCACCGACTGTTCGAACTCGACGCGCTTGCCCCTGATCTTGAAGGTCACGCGCTGCTCCTGTTCATGCAGCGCGGTGCGCAGGTCGTCCTCCAGCGAGGAGATCTGGCCGAGCAAGTCACGGATACGTTCGTTCATGGCACTCCCTCGTCCGGTGCGGCACCGGCCTGTCTATGGATGCCGCGGGCAGACCAGGCCGCGGCGCTTACTCGCGGCCCAGGCTGCGCACCTTTTCGTGCAGACGCTGCGCCACCAGCGGGTCGACAAACTTGTCCACCTCGCCGCCGAGCGTGGCGATCTCGCGCACAAAGGTGCTGGAGATGAACTGGTATTTGTCGCTCGGCGTGAGGAATACCGTTTCCACCTCCGGCATCAGGCTGCGGTTCATGCCGGCGAGCTGGAATTCATAGTCGAAGTCGGTCACGGCGCGCAGGCCGCGGATCATGGCCTTGGCGCCACGCGCCACGACAAAGTCGCGCATCAGGCCGGAGAAGCTTTCTACCGAGACCTGCGGATAGGGCTTGGCCAGCTCACGCACCATGTCCATGCGCTCCTGCAGCGTGAACAACGTCTTCTTGTGGTGGCCAGCCGCCACCACCACGATGATCTGGTCGAACAGCTGCGTGGCCCGTCGCACTACATCGATGTGGCCGAGGGTCATGGGATCGAAGGTGCCGGGGTAGACGGCGATCACGTTGCGGGACATGGTGGGCTTCTCCTGCTGTGCATTATGCAGTGCCCGCTGCGCACGGCTGCACCATTTTGGGTATGGAACTTGCATTGGTGCATCCATGCCGTCTCCCCACCGCCGCACACCCACAGCCGCCCTGGCCTGCCTGGGTGGGCTGCTGTGCTGGCCGGCACAGGCGCAGCAGGTGGCCAGCCTGGCCGTCGTGGAAATCGCCGGCCATTACGACAATGCCGTCGGCAGCAGCGATGCGGCCTCGCAAGGCAGCATCGGCCCGGCCCTGATCCGCGACCGGGCCCTGCAGCGGCCCGCCGAGGCGCTGGAATTCGTGCCTGGCCTGGTGGTCACGCAGCATTCGGGCGACGGCAAGGCCAACCAGTACTTCCTGCGCGGCTTCAACCTCGACCACGGCACCGACTTCGCCACCCGTGTCAACGGCGTGCCGGTGAACATGCCCACCCACGCCCATGGCCAGGGCTACAGCGACCTCAACCTCCTGATTCCCGAACTGCTGCAGCGCATCGACTACCGCAAGGGCCCGTACTTTGCTGCCGATGGCGACTTTTCTTCCGCCGGTGCGGCAGACTTCGTCTACCGCACCCGGCTCAGCCAGCCGCTGCTGGACATCTCCCTGGGCGAACGCGGTTATGCGCGGCTGCTGGCCGCCGGCTCGCACGAACTCACCGCCGGGCAAACGCTGCTGATGGCCTTCGAGCGCATGAACCACGACGGCCCGTGGCGCGTGCCGGAGGGGCTGCGCAAAACCAATGCGGTGCTCACGCTGAGCGACGGCTCCGCGGCACAAGGCTGGTCCGCCAGCGCCATGGGCTACAACGCGCGCTGGACCGCCACCGACCAGGTGCCGCAGCGGCTGCTGGATGCCGGCAGTTACCAGGGTGCCCCCTTCGGCCGCTTTGATTCGCTGGACAGCAGCGACGGCGGCCAGACCCGCCGGCACAGCCTGTCGGCCGAGTGGCACAGCACACGCGGCGCCGTGCGCGACCGGCTGGCGGCCTATGCCCTGCACTACGACCTCGACCTCTACTCCAACTTCACCTACGCACTGGAACGGCCGGCGCAAGGCGATCAGTTCGCCCAGAAAGATCAGCGCAGCGTGCTCGGCCTCAGCGCCTCGCGCCAGTGGGAGCATTCGCTAGCGAGCGGCAGCACCATGGTCAACAGCCTGGGCGTGCAACTGCGGCGTGATCGCATCCGCGTCGGCCTGTACGACAGCGTGGCCCGCGTCATCAGCACCACCGTGCGCGAGGACGAAGTCAACCAGACCCTGACCGGCCTCTATGGCGACAACCGCATCGACTGGACACCCTGGCTGCGTACCGTGGCCGGCCTGCGCTTCGACCAGTTGGACGCCACGGTGGACAGCCTCACGCTGGCCGCGAACAGCGGCAGCACCCGCACCGGCCGGCTCTCGCCCAAATTCAGCGTGGTGCTGGGCCCCTGGCGCAAAACGGAGTTTTTCTTCAACGCCGGGCGCGGCTTTCACAGCAACGACGCGCGCGGCACCACGGCCCGCCTCGACCCGCGCGACGGCACCACCGCACAGGCCCCGGTGGCCGGCCTGGTGGGCTCCCGCGGGCAAGAAGTGGGCCTGCGCACCGAAGCCTGGCCCGGCCTGCAAAGCTCACTCTCGCTCTGGCAACTGGACTTCGACTCCGAACTGGTCTACCTGGGTGACGCCGGCAGCACCGAAGCCGGCCGCCCCAGCCGACGCCATGGCGTGGAGTGGAGTACCCGCTGGCAAGCAGGCCACGGTTGGATGCTGGACGCCGACCTGGCCTGGACCCAGGCGCGTTATGCCGATGCCACTGCGGCCGGCGACGCCATCCCGAATGCCGTCGGCCAGGTGGCGCAACTCGCCGCGAGCCTGCGCGAACGCGGCCCCTGGTCAGCCAGCCTGCACTGGCGCTACATCGGCGCCGCACCGTTGAACGAGGACGACAGCGTGCGCAGCAGCCCCAGCCAGACCTGGAACCTGCGCCTGGGCTACCGGCTGCACACCCGTGCCGAGCTCTACTGCGACGTATTCAACCTGTTCGATGCAAAGGTGAACGACATCCAGTACCACTATCGCTCGCGGCTGTCTACCGAAGCCGCCGGCGTCAATGATCTGCATGTGCACCCCGGCGAACTGCGCACCCTGCGGCTGGGTCTGCGCCTGCGCTTCTAGTCCTTCCCTCTTTTCAGCCCTAGACTCCCCTCATGACCTGGCACGCCACCCTCCACCTGCAGTACACCCGGCAGGACCAGCGCACCGTCGCGCATTACCACCACGAAGGGCCGTTGCGCGTGCTGCAAAGCCTGTATCCGGAAGGCGATGCGGTGTGCCACAACGTGCTGGTGCACCCGCCCGGCGGCCTGGTGGGTGGCGACACGCTGGCGATCAGGATTGAGGTGCAGGCGGATGCCCACGGCCTCGTCACCACGCCGGGCGCCACCCGCTTCTACAAATCGGCCATCGAACCGGCCGTGCAAAGCGTGCATGCCCGGCTGGCGCCCGATGCGCGGCTGGAATGGCTGCCGCTGGAGGCACTGGCCTACAACCAGTGCCGCGCCGAGAACAAGGCCGTGTTCGAACTCGCGCCCGGCGCCGAACTGATGGGCTGGGACATCACCGCGCTGGGCCTGCCGGAGGCCGGACAGCCGTTCGTCGAGGGCACGTTCTCGCAGCACATCGAAGTGCCCGGCGTCTGGCGCGAGCAGGGGCGCATCGATGCTGCCGACCTGCGGCTGATGGACGGCCCGCTCGGCCTGGCCGGCCAGCGCTGCATGGCCACGCTGTTTTTCGTCGCCGGGCAGCCGATCGAGCGCCAGCGGCGCGAGCAGGCGCTGGAGACCGTGCGCAGTCTGATCGACGGCCACGCGCTGCGCGCCAGCGCCGGCGCCACCAGCCCGCACCCCCAGGTGCTGGTGCTGCGCGTGCTGGCGCCGCTGGTGGAGCCGGCGCTGGACTTGCTCAAGCAGGCACGCACCGCGTGGCGCCAGCAGTTGTGGGCGCTGGAGGCGGTGCCGCCGCGGGTCTGGGCCACCTAGTACGCCAGCCCCTTCGGCGACCGGCACGGCAGGCCGATCAGCAGCGTGATCCATGGTCAGCACCGATAATCGGGCATGACCACTTCCCCCTCGAAAAACGCCCAGGATTTCAGCACCCTGGCGCTCAGCCCGGCCACCCTGGCCAACCTGCAGCAGCTCGGCTACCTGCAGATGACCCCGATCCAGGCCGCCGCCCTGCCCGCCGCCCTGCTGGGCAAGGACCTGATCGCCCAGGCCAGCACCGGCAGCGGCAAGACCGCCGCCTTTGCGCTGGCGTTGCTGGCACGGCTGAACCCGCGTTGCTTCGGCGTGCAGGCGCTGGTGCTGTGCCCGGTGCGCGAACTGGCGGACCAGGTCAGCGCCGAAATCCGGCGCCTGGCGCGCTCGGAAGAAAACATCAAGGTCGTCACCCTGTGCGGCGGCGTTCCGCTGCGCGGCCAGACGCTCAGCCTGTCGCACGGCGCGCACATCGTGGTCGGCACGCCCGGGCGCGTGATGGACCACTTGGCACGCGGCCATCTGAAGCTGGACCAGCTCAACACCCTGGTGCTGGACGAAGCCGACCGCATGCTCGACATGGGTTTCTTCGACGACATCGCCACCGTGGCGCGCCAGTGCCCGGCCGAGCGGCAGACCCTGCTGTTCTCGGCCACCTACCCCGAGGGCATCACCAAACTCAGCCAGCAGTTCATGAAGAACCCGCAGCAGATTGCGGTGCAGGCACAGCATGCCGAAGCCAAGATCGAACAGCGCTGGTACGAGGTGAAGAACAGCGAGCGTCTGCACGCGGTGTCGCTGTTGCTCAACCACTTCCGCCCCGCCTCCACGCTGGCCTTCTGCAACACCAAACAGCAGTGCCGCGACCTGGTGGCCGTGCTGCAGGCGCAGGGCTTCAGTGCGCTGGCCCTGTATGGCGAGCTGGAACAGCGCGAGCGCGACCAGGTGCTGGTGCAGTTTGCCAACCGCAGCTGCTCCGTGCTGGTGGCCACCGACGTCGCCGCGCGCGGGCTGGACATTGCCCAGCTCGAAGCGGTCATCAACGTGGACGTGACGCCCGACCCCGAGGTGCACATCCACCGCATCGGCCGCACCGGCCGCGGCGATGCCGAAGGCCTGGCCCTGTGCCTGGCCAGCCTGGACGAGATGGGCAGCGTGGGCAAGATCGACCAGTTGCAGGGGCGCGAATCGCGCTGGTACCCGCTGACCGAACTCACGCCCACCGGCCAGGGTCCGCTGGTGCCGCCCATGGCCACGATCCAGATCGTCGGCGGGCGCAAGGAGAAAATCCGCGCCGGCGACGTGCTGGGCGCCCTGACCGGTGAGCTCGGCTACACGCGCGAGCAGATCGGCAAGATCAACGTGAACGAGTTCTCCACCTATGTGGCAGTGGATCGTGCCATTGCCGCCCAGGCCGCGCAGCGGCTGAACACGGGCCGCGTCAAAGGCAAAAGCGTCCGGGCCCGGCTGGTTGACAATAGCGGGTTGACCCCCGCATGAACCCGATGACGACCAGCCTCTCTCCAGACACCCCGGCCCAGACCGGCGAACCCCAGTCCACCCAGCCCGCGCCGAAGTCAGCCACCAAGCCGGACCGCACCCGCGCGGTCCAACCCGTGCTGGAAAAACTGTTCGCGCTGTACCCGCACCTGTTCGGCGCCGAATTCCTGCCGCTCAAGCTCGGCATCTTCCAGGAGCTGCTGGCCAAGCACCCGGAACACTTCCAGCGCGACAGCCTCAAGGCCGCACTTGGCGTGCACACACGCTCCACGCGTTACCTGCAATGCGTGGCCGCCGGCAAGCCGCGGCACGACCTGGACGGCGCCGCCGTGGAGCCCGTGGCCCCGGAGCATGTCTTCCTGACCCTGATCGAGTTGTTCCGCCGCCGCCAGGCGCGCACGAAGGACGACCTGAAACCCAAATTGCGCACCCAGCTCATCGCCGCGTTCGAAGCCTCCGGCCTGAGCCGCCAGGACTACCTGAGCCGGGTCCAGTCCAACGACGCCCAGGCCATCGCACTGCTGGACGAAGCCATGGCCGAGTACGACGCCAAACTGGCGCGGCAGGAAGCGCTGCTGCGCGCTTTCGAGAGCAGCGGCAAGACGGTGCAGGAGTTTGCTGACATGTATGGCTTGAAAGAGCGGGATGTCAATGCGGCGTTGGCGCGGCGGCGTGTAGGCTAGCACTTAGCCAGTGCGCTGGGGCAGCGATACATTATTAAATTGAAGCGTGGCGAGGTTTGGGGGCGCTAGGCGTCTTTGACCAAGCTGAGCAGCTCTAAAAAGGCATTCAGTCCGTGAGTGACTGTTGGTTGCCTTCCGTAGGGCACCATCAACAGGTATGCACAGATCATCGTTCTTACTGCCTGTTGCTTCGCGGGGAAAAATTTGTGATGGTCTATGGTGACCTTGGGTATTCCCTCGGGAGATGCGTAAAGGATTTTGTTCCGCAGGTTTGTTTCCTCCTTCAGATAGGCTTTGACGGAGGCAGCTCCCTGACTCTTGATAAACGAATCTATGTCGATTGTTTTGTCGATGCCTACACCGTCGTCCGATAGCAGGAAAGCCAGTGGGGGATTTATTGGTACTGTCGATGATGATCCGTTGTCATGCTGGACCGTGATCGATATTCCGAGTGGTTGCTTAAGACTTGGGAATGTATGCAGGTTGATTTGATAGTTCCCCTCGGACGCTGCACGAATAGCCCGCCTATGCAAGATTCGTAGGAATGGCAACATTGCGTTCTTGTGCAGATGCTCCCGTCGCTTCAGTTCGCTTGCGCGGGGATACCCCTGTTGTTGAAGTAATAGCATCAGGCCGCTGGCAGCTTCCTCGACTGCGGTTATGCAGCGAAAGACGGCCATCGCGACATCGATTTTGAACAGTGGTTCCGCCATTCGGAGATGGTGAACTGCTGAACGCATCGACTCCCGAGCGTGCGTTTTAGGGGCCGCTTCAAGGGCTGCTATGAGGTGCGTGTCGAAAGGCGATGCAAACGTTTCCTGCATGTCGCATTTTGACCTACCGGAGTCGTGACGACCGCTCGTCTGAGGTTTTGCGGCATATTGCAGTCTTTGGACTTGTCGCTTTTGTGTACAGCTTGGCCTAGGAATTTGTAAATTGACGTAGTGGCGTTTAGCGGCCAAGTGCGATTCTTCGGAGGGTGCCGGTACGTCGGACGTCTAGCCCCATTAGGGGATGGTTCTCAGTAGGTTGGCGCCCCAGAATCACCTACCGAGCTTGGCAGTCGCCCCCGGATCGCCTCGGCGTCCGCCACATCAAACGCTACTTTTCGCGGACTGACTCGATGCGTTTTTCTCAGATTCTTCGATCAAGACTCTTTTGGGCACTGGCAATTGGCGTTTTTATGACTCTTCTGCTGTCCTGGGTCTTTGTTTGGATGAAAACAAAAGACTGCCAGCTTCTATGTGGTGATGTCGCTCGGGAGCGAGCCGTATATCGGATTGGTGGAGGAGTTGTCCGTAACCCATCCTCTACGCTGCGAGCAGGTTGCGATTGCGGCAACGGTCAGTTAATTCCGGCCCAATGAGCGACAGCCTTGAGGGGCTGAAAAGGAAGGGGCTGCATTGGGTCGTAGTCGTAATCCCCTTAAGCAGGCCACCTTTGCGGCGCAGCATAAGTAAAACGACCCTATGGCTGAGGACGATCAGAAGCACCTTGCAAACACAGTGTTGCTAAGCGGATATAAGAATGTGGGCCGCCGGAGAACTTTGGACCATGGATTTACTTGCGCGTCCGCCCGTCAATTCTGAAAATTCCAACTTGTTCGATATGGATGCGATATGAGTAAACAGACATTCGATGTCATCTGTATCGTCGTGCTGATTCTTGCGTCTTGGCCATTAGTCAGCTTTGGACACGAAGCTCAGTGGTTTGGATCTGCCTGGCTTTGGTACGCCGTATACCTATTTTTTGCAAAGTTGGTGCATTTGCTTGTCTATCGACCGCTTACCAGAAAATTTTTTCCTGAGCCTTTGGACAAAGACAAGACCACTAAGGAAAATCTGAACAAGTCGTGAATTGTTGAATCGTTCCGGCATTGGCGGATATCTTTGAGACTCACACGTTGAGCGTTTTCTTTTGCAAGCAGCGACCTTTCGCATTGGATCGATTACCGCCCCCCCTTCAGCCTGTTCGAAACCAACCCGATGCAAACCCCACCCTCACCCCCCAGCCCACCACTCACCCAGCCGCGCAACCCCTTGCACGGCCTGACGCTGGAGGCCATCCTGACGGCGCTGGTGGCGCAGTACGGTTGGGCCGGCCTGGCCGAGCGCATTCCGGTGCGCTGTTTCAGCCATGAGCCCAGCATCAACTCCAGCCTGAAATTCCTGCGCAAGACGCCGTGGGCGCGCGACAAGGTGGAGGGGCTTTATCTCTTCATGCTGCGCGACATGAAACGGGCCGCACCGGGCCGCTGAGGTCGGCCCCGCCCCAGGCCCTCACTTCGTGAGTTGCTTGCAGCGGCCGGCCTGCGCGGGTTCGCAGCCCGAGGTGCAGACCGCTTTGGAATAGCGATCGAGTGCTGCGCTGCCACGCGGCTCGGTCGAGCACATCACTTCGCCATCGTTCTGCACCACACAACGCCCGACGCCGCAAACCGCCTTGCCATAGCGGTCCAGCACGGCATCACCGCCGCTGCCGGAGCAATAGGGGTCGCCATAACGGTCGTTCACACAGCGGCTCTCGGCCGGCGCGCACAGCGTTTCCCCATAACGGGTGGTGATGCAGCGGGCCTCGGCCGCCAGCGGCAAGCCCAGCCCCAGGAGCAGTATCGAAAGCACACAGGACAGCGGGTGGTTCATCGTTGACTCCTTGAGCGGGCCCGTTGGCAGCAGGTTATTGCTACAAATTTTATAGCTTGTTGCGCAGAAGAATCAAGGGCTAAGAGCCTAAAACACCATCAACTTCAAGCAGCCGCACCTGACCGCTCCCTGCATATGCCACTTCAAGCCGCCGCCCGCTTCAGGCCCTCGATGTCCAGCTTCTTCATCTGCAGCAAGGCCTGCATCACGCAGCGCGTCTTGGCGGGCTCCGGGTGTTGCATCAGCTCCAGCAACACCTTGGGCACCACCTGCCATGACAGGCCGTAGCGGTCTTTCAGCCAGCCGCACTGCTGGGCTGTCTCGTCGCCACCGGCACCCAGCTGGTTCCAGTAGTAATCCACATCGGCCTGGTCGTGGCAGTGGATCTGCAGCGAGACCGCTTCGTTGAACCGGAATACCGGGCCGCCGTTGAGGGCCACAAAAGGCTGGCCATCGAGTTCGAAGCCCACCGTCATCACCGAGCCGGCCGGCTGGCCGTGGATCTCCTGCCCGGCATCGGGGAAACGGCTCACGCTGATGATGCGCGAGTTGGGAAAGATGCCGGTGTAGAACGCGGCGGCTTCTTCGGCCTGTTGATCGAACCACAGGCAGGGAGTGATCTTGAACGGGTTCAGCATGAGGAGGCTCCTTCGGGATGAAGACAAATTGACAATGCAGGCGCTTACGCCCCGGCTTCACCCAGGGTCTGCACCCGCGCCAGCAGCAGGTCGCGCTCGCGCAGGTTGTGCGTGAGCGTGGCGGCGCGTTCGAACTCGGCGCGCGCCTCGTCGAGCCGGCCCAGCTTGGCCAGCAGGTCACCGCGCGCGCTGGGCAGCCACTGGTAGTTTTTCAGGGCAGGCTCTTCGCGCAGCGCGTCGATGAGGGCCAGGCCGGCAGCCGGCCCGTAGGCCATGGCCACGGCCACAGCGCGGTTGAGCTCCACCACCGGCGACGGCGTGGTCTGCGCCAGCGCCTCGTAGAGCGAGGCAATGCGCACCCAGTCGGTGTCGACGGCCTGGACGGCGCGCGCATGGCAGGCGGCAATGGCGCCTTGCAGCGCATAGGCCCCGAGCGGCTGGCTCTGGGCCACGCACAAGGCCTCGGCCCGTTCCAGCGCCGCCAGCCCGCGGCGGATGAGCAGGGGGTCCCACTGCGCACGGTCCTGCGCCAGCAGCAGCACGGGACGGCCGCTGGCGTCGGTGCGGGCAGCGGTACGCGAGGCCTGCAGCTCCATCAGCGCCAGCAGGCCGTGCACCTCGGGTTCGTCGGCGGCCAGTTCGGCCAGCATGCGGCCCAGGCGCAAGGCTTCGTCCACCAGGGCCGGGCGCATCCAGTCTTCGCCGGCGGTGGCGGTGTAGCCTTCGTTGAAGACCAGGTACACCACCTCCAGCACCGAGGCCAGCCGCTCACCCAGCACGGCACCGCGCGGCAGCTCGAAGGGCACACGCGCTTCACGCAGGGTGCGCTTGGCGCGCACGATGCGTTGCGCCAGCGTGGGCTCGGTCACCAGGAAGGCGCGCGCAATCTCGTGTGTGCTCAGGCCCGCCAGCAGCTTGAGCGTGAGCGCCGCGCGCATCTCGGCGCTGAGCACCGGGTGGCAGGCGGTGAAGATCAGGCGCAGCAGGTCGTCGCCGATCTCGTCGGCGCGCGCCGCGTCGAGCGCGTCCACGAAGTCGGGCACCACCAGCGCCTGCTGCGCCTCCAGCTCGTGGCCGATCTGCTCGAACTTGCTGCTCTGCACCTTGTCGCGGCGCAGGCGGTCCAGCGCGCGGTTCTTGGCGGTGGTCATGAGCCAGGCCCCGGGCTTGTCGGGCACGCCTTCGGTCGGCCAATGCTCCAGCGCCGCCACCAGGGCGTCCTGCGCCACCTCCTCGGCCTGGCCGATGTCGCGCAGCAGGCGCGCCACGGCCGCCACGATGCGCGCGGACTCGATGCGCCAGACGGCGGCAATGGCCTGGTGGGTGGCGGAGTGCATCAGGGCTCAGGCTTGCGCGGGCGTGGCCGGGCAGGCCGCCATGTCCATGTAGGCCAGCTCCCAGATGTGGCCGTCCAGGTCTTCAAAGCCGTGCTGGTACATGAAGCCATGGTCCTGCGAGGCGCGCGGCACCGTGCCGCCGGCCGCACGGGCCTTGGCCACCTGCTGGTCGACCTCGGCGCGGCTGGCACACGACAGGCAGATCAGCACCTCGGTGGTCTTGCGGGCGTCAGCCAGGGGCTTGCCGGTGAAGGTCTGGCAGAAGGGCTCGGTCAGCAGCATGACGTAGATGTCGTCGCTGATCACCATGCAGGCGCCCTGCTCGTTGCTGAACTGCGGGTTGAAGCTGTAGCCCAGGGCGCCGAAGAAGGCCCTGGAACGCGCCAGGTCGCGCACGGGCAGGTTGACGTAGATTTGCGGGTTCATGGCAATCTCCTTGTGGTTGCAATAAGGATCAGGTCCGCTCGGCGCGGGCCTTGAGGCCGGCCAGGCCGGCTTCGAAGTCGCGGCCGATCATGGCGTCCATGTTGATGAAAACGCCCATCAGCTTGGCCACAAAGGGGCAGGCACCCTGCATGGCCCAGGTGACTTCGGTGGTGTCGCCGCGCGGCACCAGGGTGAAGTCAATGGTGTTGCTGGCCTGCATGGGCGCGCGCATGTCGAGCCGCATCGTCACCTGGGCGGGGGTGCTGGCGGTGATCTCCAGGCTGCCCTCGCCCACCTCCTTGTTGCCCTTGAACTCGTAACGCGCACCCGGGCCGGCGGCCGGGCCGCGGTAGCTGCCCTGCATGGCCGGGTCTTTCTTGTCGTAGGGGTTCCAGGTGTTGAATTGGCGCAACTCGTTGATGAGCGCGTGGATCTTGTCCGGCGGCGCCTGGATGACGATGCTGCGCTGCAGGCTGAAGCGGTCGGGCCGCGTGGCGGCAAACAGCAGCAGGCCGGCCAGGGCCAGCACGGCGATGATCAGGATGCTTTTGACCATGGTACAGCTCCTTCACTGGCCGATGCCGGCGAAGTCTTCCTCTTCGTAGAGGCGACGTACCTCGATCTCGGCGGCCATGCCCTCGCCCACCGGATTGGGGAAGCGGCGCGTCCACTCCAGCGCCTCGTCGCGCGAGCGCACCTGGATCAGGGTGTAGCCGGCGATCAGCTCCTTGCTTTCGGTGAAGGGGCCGTCGATGACCTTGCGCTCCTTGCCGTCGTAGCGGATGCGCCAGCCCTGCGAACTGGGCTTGAGTCCCGATGCATCAAGCAGCACGCCGGCGCGGGCCAGCTCTTCGTGGAAGGTGCCCATCACGGCCATGAGTTCGGTCATATGGGGCGGGAAGACACCCGTTTCGGACTCGGGTGTGGCTTTGACAATGATCATGTATCGCATATCTGCACTCCTTCATGGGTTGAACAGCCAAACGCTGGCTTGCATTCCCACGACGAACGAGATGGCGCGAAATCGACAGCCCCCGGTCAAAAAAACCTGGGCCTTTGTCTCAAACCGCTTCTTCGTAACACGGCGCCAGGCTGCGCACTTCCACGGTGCACCACTCGGCCGCCGGGCATTGCTGGGCAATGGCCACCGCCTCGGCCCGGGTCTGGCAGTCGACCAGGAAGAAGCCGCCCACCATTTCCTTGGCTTCGGCGAAAGGGCCGTCGAGCAGTTGGGCCTGGCCGCCGCGCACCTGCACACGCACGGCGTTGGCCTGTGAGCCGAGCGACTCGACGGCCAGCAACTGGCCGCGTGCTTTCAACTCATCGGCAAAACGCTGCATGCGCGCGTACACCTCACGGCCTTCGGCCTCGGTACGCGTGCGCCGCTGGCCGGGCGGCTCCATCATCAACAGCAAGTAGGGCATGGGAACTCCTGGGTTGGCGGGCGGACCCGGCCAGGTTGATTTTTAGACGGCAAGCATATCAATGCGTTTGATGCCCCCGGCTCGGGCGGGCTGGCGGCACCATGCCACTGGCCACATACAGCGTGCCCATGAGCACGGTCTCCACCTGCAGTTCGGCGCCGTGGTCGAGCAAGGGCTGCCAGGGCACGGCCAAGCGGTCGAAATTGGTGATCGACTGCGCGGCGAACAGGCCCACCAGGGCATTCCACGGCGCCAGCCAGGGCGCGGTCCACTTCAGGCCGGTGGCGACCAGGCGTGCGCCTGGCTTGAGGTGGCGCAGCACATGCGCCACCGCCTGCGGGCTTTGCAGGATGTCGTGCACGAGGTGGAAGAAGGCGGCATCGGCCGCATCGGGCAAGGGCGCGTCTTCCACGGCGGCACAGATGAGTTCCACATTGGTCCAGCCCGCCCGGCTGACGCGGCTGCGCGCCAGCGCGATCATTTCGGGGCTTTCGTCGACGCCGATCACCCGGCCTTCGGGGCCGACCGCTTGCTGCAGCAGCTCCAGGCTCATGCCGGTACCGCAGCCGAGGTCGAGCACGCTCTGGCCGGGTTGCAGTTGCAGCCGCTCGACCGCATGGCGGCGGATGAATTCGTAGGGGGCGAGTTGCAGATCGTAGGAGAAGGCACGCCAGCGGTACATGGCCCGCGAAGCATCGTGGCCGGCAGAGTGAGCTGAGTCGTCACGCATGGGCTCCTCCCAGAGCTTGGTGGCGCCTAGCCGAACAACTGTTTTACATCGATGCTTGAGCGACGCCCGACGGCATGGTACTCCTTTGCCAGCCACTGCTCGGCACAGGTGCGGCCTTGTTGCTGCAGCAGGTCGAAGAACGGGCCATGCGCCAGCAGCTTGGTGTCGGTGCGCAGCAGGCTGTCGAGCTGGCTGGCGTCGATCATGTGAAAGCGCAAGGCCTGCAGGCGGCGCTCCAGCCGGCCCTTGGGCCACAAGGCCGAGCCGGAGAACTCGGCCGCGTGCGCAAACATGCGCATCTCGCGCATGAAGTTGGCGCTGAAGGCCAGTTCGACAATGCGCGACTCGATCTCTTCCACGGTGTGCGGCGTGCCTTCGCGCCGGAGCGGGTTGAGCAGCACCAGCAGGATGTCGCGCGATTCGCAGTCGTAGGCCAGCGGAAACACCGCCGGGTTGGCGCTGTAGCCGCCATCCCAATAGGGCTCACCGTCGATCTCCACCGTGCGGTGGATCTTGGGCAGGCAGGCCGAGGCCAGCAGCACATCAACCGTCAGCTCGTGCTCGCGAAACAGACGCAGCTTGCCGGTACTCACCTGCGTCGTACCGACGAAGAGCTTGAACGGGCTGTGCGTGCGCAGTTGCTCGAAGTCGATCTGCCGGTTGAGCAGATCGCGCAAGGGGTTGAGGTCGAAAGGGTTCAGCTGCGACGGCGAGAAGTAACCAGCCCAGCTGGCCAGCAGCCGGCTGGCCGGTGCCAGGGTGATGGTGTCGCCCTCGCGCCGCGTCAACAGGCCCCAGGGCATCTGGCGGCCCAGTTCGTTCCAGAAATCCGCCAGCCCCTGGCGCGCGCCCTCGCGCCCGCCCTTGAGCCAGCCGTCGGCCAGCACCACCGCGTTCATGGCGCCGGCGCTGCTGCCGCTCAGGCCGTCGAACTGCAGGCACGGGTCCTGCAACAGCGCATCGAGCACGCCCCAGGTGAAGGCGCCGTGCGCGCCGCCACCTTGCAATGCCAGGTTGATGTAGCCCGATTTGCTATCAAACATATAGCTGCTCCCGCTTGTTTCATGAGGGCTAGAGACAAAAAATGCTTATAACAGAGCCGGGTGACGCCGCCAAGACCCGGCGTGCGGGCTCAGCCGTCCTGCAGCAGGCTGCTGGCAATTGCCGCTGCCGCCGTGCGCGTTTCGACACCCAGCTTCTCGAAGATGTGTTCCAGGTGCTTGTTCACTGTGCGCGGGCTCATGCCCAGGATGTCGGCGATGTCGCGGTTGGTCTTGCCCTTGGCCAGCCAGGACAGCACCTCGGTCTCGCGCGGCGTGAGGGCTGCACCACTCAGGCGCTTGTGCGCGGCATCCACCGCCGGCCCGGTCTGGCGCAGCAGGATCATGGTTTCGCCCGGGCCGGTCTGCCCCAGGTACTGGGCCTGCAGCTGGCTGCCGTCGGGCAACGCGGTCAGCGTCTCGCCCTGCGTGACGGCGGCCTGCAACCAGTGCTTCAGCGGGGCCGCGTCGTCCTGCGGCCCGAGCGCCTGTTCCAACCAGCGCATGGCCTGCGGCGAGCGCCAGGCGATGCGGCCCTGCGAGTCGAGCAGCACCACACCCAGGCCGGCCACGTCCACCGCCTCGCGCGCCAGCCGGCTGACATGCGCGTTGCGCAGGTGGGTGGCCAGACGCGCCAGCACCTCGGGAATCTTCAGCGGCTTGACCACGTAGTCGACGCCGCCGCTGGAAAAACCCTCGACGATCTGTTCGGTCTCGGCCAGGCCGGTCATGAAGATCACCGGCACGTGGGACCAGGACGGTTCGGCCTTGAGGCGGCGGCACAAGGCAAAGCCGTTCTCGCCCGGCATGATGGCGTCGAGCAGCACGGCGTCGGGCACCGCCATCTCGAAGCGCTGCAGCGCCTCGATGGCGTCGCGCGCCACCAGAACGGTGTAGCCCTCCATGGCCAGCGCATCACACAGCATGCGCAGGGTGTCGGGTGCATCGTCTACCACCAGCACAACGCTGGAGACGGCCGACGGCATCACGGATTCAGCTTTCATCTTCGGTTTCTTTCAGGCGTTCAATCAGGGCAGAGAAGTCGAAGCGGTCCACATGGACCACCAGGCTTTGCAGCACATCGGCAATCGCCGGCTCCTGCTCGGCACTGTTGCGCAGCAGGCTGCGCAGGCCACTGGCGTTGCCCAGGCGCGCCAGGCTGATCAGGCTGTGCCGAAGCTCCTCCGGCAGCGGCAAGCGGCCGGCTTCACCGCGCGCCCCGGGCTGCGGACCGGTGTGCGCCGGCAGCAGGTTGCTTTCATGCACCCACTCCAGCTGCAGCACGCGCGCCAGCAGGTCCAGCAGCTCGGATTCGATCACCGGCTTGCTGACGAAGCCCTGGCAGCCGACGGCTTCGAGCAGCTCGGGCCGGTTCTCGAACGGGTCGGCCGAGACGAAAACGATCGGCAACTCGCGCCCCACGCTGTCACGGATCAACTGCGCGGTCTGCCAACCGTTGAGGTCGTCCATGTTGATGTCCAGCAGTACCGCGTCGGGCCGGTGCTGCTGCACGATCTCCAGACACTCGCGGCCACTGGCAGCCTCGCGCACGATAAAACCCAACGGGATCAACAGGCTGGCCAGCAACTGGCGCTGGATCGGCTGGTCGTCCACCACCAGCAGGGTGCGGCGCGGCGCCAGAAAACCGACGATGGGCCGCAGGTGGCGCACTGATTGCACAGCCGGCGGCTCGATCTCGCGCAGGTAGAGCCGGATGGCGAAGGTGCTGCCCTGGCCCACCTCGCTGCGCAGCGTGAGTTCGCCGCCCATGAGTTCGGTCAGCAGGTGGGTGATGGTCAGGCCCAGGCCGGTGCCCGATTCGCTGGTGCGCCGGCCCGCGCTGCCGCGCTCGAACGGCATGAAGATGCGCTCCTGGTCTTGCGGCGCGATGCCGATGCCGCTGTCTTCCACCTCGAAGCGCACCACGTCGTGCCGGCAATCGACCCGGAAGACGATGCCGCCGGCATCGGTGAAGCGCACCGCATTGGCCAGCAGGTTGATGAGGATCTGCCGCAGCCGCTTGGCGTCGGCCTGCACCCAGGCCGGCACGCGGCCCTGTGTCTCCAGCCGGAAGGACAGCCCCTTGCCTTCGGCCTGCGGCTGCACCATGCGCACCAGCTCCGATATGAATTCCGGGAACGGCAGCGGTGCCATGTCCAGGCGCAGGCGGCCGGCCTCGATGCGCGCCAGATCGAGCAGGCCGTCGATCAGCGCATGCATGTGCTGGCCGCTTTGCTGGATGGTGGTGACCGCCTCGCGCAAGCCGCTCTTCAGTTCGGCATTGCGCAGCAGGATCTGCGCATAACCCAGGATGCTGTTGAGCGGCGTGCGCAGCTCGTGCGTCATGCCGGCCACGTAGCGCGTCTTGGCCTGGCTGGCGGCCTCGGCCACTTCCTTGGCGCTTTGCAATGCCTCGTCGGTACGCTGGTGGGCATCGATTTCCTTTTGCAGCAACTGGGTCTGGCGTTCCGATTCGTCATGCGCCATGCGCCGGCTTTCGTTGGCCAGCACGATCCACCAGGCCCAGACGGCCGCCAATACCGCCAGCAGCGAGAAGACCTTGATGAAAGGCATGCGCAGGGCACCCAGCGGGGCCTGCAGGCTTTCCTGCATGTAGACCACGCCCAGCACAAACACCAGCACCGCGCACAGCGAGAGGAAGACCGTGAAGTACTGGCCGACGCGAAAGTTGAAGCGGTTGTTCAGGCTGGCCGGCAGGATGGCCGCCATCGCCTGGCGCACCTGGTCGGCGACCCGCGCATGGCTCTTGCAGCGGTCGTGGCAGCGCGATTCGAGCGAACAGCAGAGCGAGCAGATCGGCGCGCCATAGGCCGGGCAACTGGCCATGTCGGTGCTCTCGAACTGGTTCTCGCACACCGAGCAGCGCACCACCTCGCCCGGCGCCCAGGGCGAGGCGTCCTTGCGTGCCAGGTAGTAGCGGCCGCCGGTGGCCCAGGCGATCAGCGGTGCGGCGACCAGAGCCGTTCCCAGTGCGATGAAGGGCGAAAAGGCCGCCGCGTACTCGCCCAGCAGCCCGGTATGGGCGGTGACGGACAGCAGCACCGCCAGCCCCATGGCACCCAGGCCGACGGGGTTGATGTCGTACAGGTAGGCACGGCGGAACTCCACGTGCTTGGGGCTCAGACCCAGCGGCTTGTTGATGACCAGGTCCGCCACCAGCGCACCAACCCAGGCAATCGCCACATTGCTGTACAGGCCCAGCACCTTCTCCAGCGCACCGAAGACGCCCAGCGTCATCAGCAGCATGGCGATGATGACGTTGAACACCAGCCACACCACGCGCCCCGGGTGGCTGCGTGTGAGCCGGGAAAAGAAGTTGGACCAGGCCAGCGAGCCGGCGTAGGCGTTGGTGACGTTGATCTTGACCTGCGAGATCACCACAAACAGCACGGTGAGCAGCAGCGCCACGGTGGGATCGCCGAGCGAGCGCATATAGCCGATCAGGTACATCTGCGTGGGTTCCGCCGCCTGCGCCGGCGCCGCGCCGTACTGCAGCGCCACGAAGGCCAGAAAGGCGCCGCCCAGCATCTTGAGCATGCCCAGCACGATCCAGCCCGGCCCGGCCGCCAGCACGCCGCCCCACCAGCGCCAGCGGTTGGCGGCAGTGCGCTCGGGCATGAAACGCAGGTAGTCGACCTGCTCGCCGATCTGCAGCACCAGCGAGAACGCCACCGCGGCGGCGGCACCGAACATGAGCGGCTCGAACCCGTTGCTGCCCGAGGTCAGGCCCGACAAGCCGGTGAAGCCGCGGTACAGCTCGGGCTGCGCCACGGCAAACCAGACGAAGGGCCAGAACAGCAGCACGACCCACAGCGGCTGGGTCCAGGTCTGCAGGCGCGAGATGAACGTGATGCCGTACAGCACCAGCGGAATGATGATCAGTGACGACAGCACATAACACCACACCAGCGGCCAGTCGAACGCCAGTTGCAAGGCCAGCGCCATGATGGCGGCCTCCAGCGCGAAGAAGATGAAGGTGAACGAGGCATAGACCAGCGAGGTGACGGTGGAGCCCAGGTAGCCGAAGCCGGCGCCGCGGGTGAGCAGGTCCATGTCCAGCCCGTAGCGCGCCGCGTAGAGGGCGATCGGCAAGCCGGTGAGGAAGGTGATGAGGCCCATCACCAGGATGGCCCACAGCGCATTGCTGAAACCGTAATTGAGCGCGATGGCGCCGCCGATGGCCTCCAGCGCCAGGAACGACATGCCGCCCAGCGCGGTGTTGGCGACCCGGAACTCGCTCCATTTGCGTGCACTGTGCGGCGTGTAGCGCAGCGCGTAGTCCTCCAGGGTTTCGTTGGCCACCCAGGAGTTGTAGTCGCGCCGGATGCGAAAGATGCGTTGGGGTGCGTTTTTCATGCGCGCGGTTTTGGTGCGTTGGTGGTCATCCCTGGTGCACATGCAAGAACCGTTCTCACTTGGCCGCGCACCCCTGCCTACGTTGAATGACGTATGGGCTGTGGCGCGGGTTCTCCCTAATCTCAAGGCCGTGGTGACGCCCTGTCGCCCAGCACCTGTTGCAGGTGTTCTTGGTTCCCACCTTTCATTTCAGGAGTGCTTCATGAAAAAACAGCCCGCCTCGTCCCCCGCCCATCTGGATGCCGATGCGCTTGCGCGTCGCCGCCTGCTGCAAGGCCTGGGCGCCATGTCCATGGTCGGTCTGCCCGGCCTGGCCATGGCCCAGCAGTTCCCCACCGCCAAGGTCAACACGACCAAACTGGCCGTGACCGACACCGAGGTGATCGTGGGTCAGTTGCACTCCTCCTCCGGCACCATGGCGATCTCGGAGACCGGCTCCATCCAGGCCGAGCAGCTGGCCATCGACCAGATCAACGCCATGGGCGGCATCCTGGGCCGCAAGATCAAGGTGATCAAGGAGGACGGCGCCTCCGACTGGCCGACTTTCGCCGAGAAGTCGAAGAAGCTGCTGGTCAACGACCACGTGGCCGCCGTGTTCGGCTGCTGGACCAGCGCCTCGCGCAAGGCCGTGCTGCCGGTGTTCGAGAAGGAAAACGGCCTGCTCTACTACCCGACCTTCTATGAAGGCCTGGAGCAGAGCAAGAACGTGATCTACACCGGCCAGGAAGCCACGCAGCAGATCATCTACGGCCTGGACTGGGGTTCGAAGGAGAAGAAAGCCAAGACCTTCTTCCTGGTCGGCTCCGACTACATCTGGCCGCGCACCTCGATGAAGATCGCGCGCAAGCACATCGAGAGCGTGGGCAAGCTGGGCAAGGTGGTCGGCGAGGAGTACTACCCGCTGGGCAACACCAACTTCAACTCGCTGATCAACAAGATCAAGGTGGCCAAGCCGGACTGCATCTTCGCGGCCGTGGTGGGCGGCTCCAACGTGGCCTTCTACAAGCAGCTCAAGGCGGCCGGCATCACCGGTGACAAGCAGTTCCTGCTGACGCTGTCGGTGACCGAGGACGAGATGACGGGCGTGGGCGGCGAGAACTTCGCCGGCTTCTACAGCTCAATGAAGTACTTCCAGTCGCTGGACAACGAGAACAACAAGAAGTTCGTCGCTGCCTTCAAGGCCAAGTACGGCAAGGACGCCGTGATCGGTGACGTGACGCAGGCCGGCTACCTGGGCCCCTGGCTGTGGAAGGCCGCGGTGGAGAAGGCCGGCAGCTTCGACGTGGACAAGGTCGTGGCCGCTTCGCCCGGCATCGAACTCAAGACCGCCCCGGAAGGCTACGTCAAGCTGCACGAGAACCACCACCTGTGGAGCAAGTCGCGCATCGCCATCGGCAACAAGGACGGCACCTTCAAGGTGGTGGCCGAGTCGCCCAACCTGATCCAGCCCGATCCCTTCCCGAAGGGCTACCAGTAATCAGCTCCGCTGAAGGGAAACAAGGTGGCGGCCGCCTGGCGGTTCGGGGGTCGCCACCCCAGATTGGTACACAGAAAGACAGGCAGGTGACGCCATGGAATTTTCGGAAATTCTCAACATTACCCTGATGCAGGGTTTCGCGGGACTCAGCCTGTTCTCGGTCCTGCTCCTCATGGGCCTGGGCCTGGCCATCATCTTCGGCCAGATGGGCGTGATCAACATGGCGCATGGCGAGTTCATGACCATCGGCGCCTACACCATCTTCATGTTCTCGACGCTGGTGGAGCACCATGCGCCGGGTTTCATGCCCTACTACTTCCCGCTCGCCATCGGCGTGGCCTTCGTGCTCGCCTTCATCGCCGGCTGGCTGGTGGAGTGGGGACTGATCCGTTTCCTCTACAAGCGTCCGCTCGACACGCTGCTGGCCACCTGGGGGCTGAGCCTGGCGATCCAGCAGGTCTTTCGCACCGCCATCGGCCCCAAGGAAGTCAGCCCGACGCTGCCCGAGTGGCTGATGGGTTCCTGGGCACCGCACGAGGGCCTGGATATTCCGATCAACGGCCTGTTCGTGCTGGGCCTGACCGCGCTGGTCACCGGCGCCGTGCTGCTGGCGCTCTACAAGAGCCGCTGGGGCCTGCGGGTGCGCGCCACGGTGAGCAACCGCGTGATGGCCAACGCCATCGGCATCAACACGCAAAAGACCGACCGCCTGACCTTTGCCATCGGCTGCGGCATCGCCGGCGTGGCCGGCGCGGCCTTCACCACCATCGGCTCCACCGGCCCGACCTCCGGCTCGCTCTACATCGTCGATTCCTTCCTGGTGGTGACCTTCGGCGGCGCCGCCAGCCTGCTGGGCACGGTGGCCTCGGCCTTCGGCATCGCACAGACGCAGTCGATCGCCGAATTCTTCATCACCGGCTCCATGGCCAAGGTGCTGACCTTGTCCCTGATCGTGGTGATCCTGATGATCCGCCCGCAAGGCCTGTTTGCCATCAAGGTGCGCCGCTGACCGGCCCGCAAAACAACGGAGTACACGATGAACAACCTCATGACATGGATCAACAAGCGGGGCCTGGGCAGCGTCGCCATCCTGGCCGCGCTGCTGCTGGTGGCCTTCCCGCTGGCCTTCGACATCTTCCGCCTCAACCTGGTCGGCAAGTACCTGACCTACGGCTTCGTCGCCCTCGGGCTGGTGATGGTCTGGGGCTACGGCGGCATCCTGAGCCTGGGCCAGGGCGTCTTCTTCGGCCTGGGCGGCTACGCCATGGCCATGTTCCTCAAGCTGGAGGCGTCCGACCCCATCACCACCAAGATCCAGTCCACCCCCGGCATCCCGGACTTCATGGACTGGAACCAGCTCACCGCCCTGCCGCTGTGGTGGAAGCCGTTCGAGCACCTGCCGTTCGCCCTGATTGCCGTCATCGCCATCCCCACGCTGCTGGCCTTCATCATCAGCTACGCCATGTTCAAGCGGCGCGTCGGTGGCGTCTACTTCGCCATCATCACGCAGGCGGTGGCGCTGATCCTGACCGTGCTGATCATCGGCCAGCAGGGCTACACCGGCGGCGTCAACGGCATGACCGACCTCAAAACCCTGCTGGGCTGGGACATCCGCACCGACAGCGCCAAGTACATCCTGTACTACGTCTGCAGTTTCCTGCTGCTGGGCAGCGTGCTGCTGTGCCTGTGGATCCAGAAAAGCAAGCTCGGCACGCTGCTGCTGGCCATGCGCGACAAGGAAGACCGCGTGCGCTTCTCCGGCTACGACGTCGCCATGTTCAAGGTCTTCGTGTTCTGCCTGGCGGCCGGCCTCTCCGGCATCGGCGGTGCCCTGTTCGCCCTGCAGGTCGGCTTCATGTCGCCGTCCTTCGTCGGCATCGTGCCCTCGATCGAGATGGTGATCTACGCCGCCGTGGGCGGGCGCATGAGCCTGGTGGGTGCGGTGTACGGCACGCTGCTGGTGAACTTCGGCAAGACCTACTTCTCCGAGAGCTTCCCCGACCTCTGGCTGTTCCTGATGGCCGCGCTCTTCATCGGCGTGACCATGGCCTTCCCCGACGGGCTGGCCGGCGTGTGGAGCCAGAAAGTCGTTCCCTGGTGGCAACGCAAGCAGGCCCAGCGCCTGGCCATCCAGCGCGCCGTGAAGGCTGACGCCGCCCTTGACGCCTCGGGCATGCCAAGTGCGACGCCCCACGCCCCCAGCGCCCCGCGGTCCGGCCATGTGAGCGGACAGGCCGCCTGAACCGAGTTCACCAGGAGCACACCATGAGCAACACCGACTTCGCCCTGGCCGTGGAAGACCTCACGGTCTCCTTCGACGGCTTCAAGGCCATCGACACCCTGACCCTCTACATCGACAAGAACGAGCTGCGCGTGATCATCGGCCCCAACGGTGCCGGCAAGACCACCCTGCTGGACCTGATCTGCGGCAAGACCAAGGCCAGCGCCGGCAGCATCAAGTTCAAGAACGAAGAGCTGACCACGCTGGACGAACACATCCGCGTGCGCCGCGGCATCGGCCGCAAGTTCCAGACACCCTCCATCTACGAGAACCTCTCGGTGTTCCAGAACCTGGAGGTGTCCTATCCCAGCGGCCGCTCGGTGTTCGGCGCCCTGGGCTTCAAGTGCAGCGACGAGGTCCAGGCCCGGGTGCAGGTGGTGGCCGAGGAGATCGGCCTGGCCGACGCACTGGCCATGGAAGCCGGCCTGCTCTCGCACGGGCAGAAGCAATGGCTGGAGATCGGCATGCTGCTGATGCAGGAGCCTGAACTGCTGATGCTGGACGAACCGATTGCCGGCATGAGCGCACGTGAGCGCGAGCTCACCGCCGACCTGCTCAAGCGCATCTGCAAGAACCGTTCGGTGATCGTGATCGAGCACGACATGGAGTTCGTCAAGCAGATCGCGCACAAGGTCACCGTCATGCACCAGGGAAAGATCCTGGCCGAAGGCTCGATGGAAGCCGTGCAGGCCGATCCCAAGGTGATCGACGTCTATCTGGGTCATTGACATGAAACACCCCCTGAGCCGCTACGCGACTTCCCCCTCTCTCGCCTTCGGCGGGAGGGGGACCGCACCGACGGCCCGGCCAAGCCGGTTCCGTGGTGCGACTGGGTTTTTCGCCTCCCCGTTTCATGCAGCGCTGGTGGCAGCCGACGCCATGGACAACTGATTGCAAAGGAGTAAGACATGCTGAAAGTCAATGACATGTTCGTGGCCTACGGCCAGAGTGAGGCCTTGCACGGCATCTCTTTCGAGGGCCGCAAGAACGAGACCATCGCCATCATGGGCCGCAACGGCATGGGCAAGACCACGCTGTTCAAGGGCCTGATGGGCGTGCTGCCGCTGAAGTCCGGCCAGATCGAGGTTGCCGGCCAGGATGTCTCGAAAGACGAAAGCTACCGGCGCGTCGCCAAAGGCATTGCCTACGTACCGCAGGGCCGCATGATCTTCCCCACCCTGACGGTGGAGGAGAACATCCAGACCGGCCTGGAGAACTCGAAAACCAAGCAGATCCCGGACGAAATCTACGCGCTGTTCCCGGTGCTGTGGGACATGCGCCGGCGCAAGGGCGGCAACCTGTCGGGCGGGCAACAGCAGCAGCTGGCGATTGCCCGCGCGCTGGTGACCGACCCCAAGGTGCTGCTGCTGGACGAGCCGACCGAAGGCATCCAGCCGTCCATCATCAAGGACATCGCGAAAGCGCTCAACGAGATCCGCAAGCTGCGCGAGATCACCATCGTCGTCTCCGAGCAGGTGCTGTCGTTCGCCATGGACGTGGCCGACCGGCTGTTCGTGATCGAAGGCGGCCGCCTGGTGCACGAAACGCTGCGCGCGCAGACCGATGTCAACCGCATCAAGTCCTATCTCTCGGTCTGATCGCATCCACCGATTCATCACCCATTTTTTGTCCCTCGCCTTCAAGGAGTCCCACCATGGCTGAAACCCTCATCAAAGTCGACCTCAAGCAATCCGCTTACCAGAACGAACAGGTCCACAACCGCTGGCACCCGGATGTACCGATGGCCTGCTGGGTCAAGCCCGGCGACGACTTCATCCTCGAAACCTACGACTGGACCGGCGGTTTCATCAAGAACAACGACAGCGCCGACGACGTGCGCGACATCGACCTGTCGATCGTGCACTTCCTGTCCGGCCCGGTGGGCGTCAAGGGCGCCGAGCCCGGTGACCTGCTGGTGGTGGACCTGCTGGACATCGGCGCCAAGGACGAGAGCCCCTGGGGCTTCAACGGTTTCTTCAGCAAGAAGAACGGCGGCGGCTTCCTGACCGACCACTTCCCGCTGGCGCAGAAGTCGATCTGGGACTTCAACGGCATGTTCACCAAGAGCCGCCACGTGCCCGGCGTCGAATACGCCGGCCTGATCCACCCCGGCCTGATCGGCTGCCTGCCCGACAAGAAGATGCTCGACGCCTGGAACGCACGCGAACAGGAGCTGCTCGACACCGACCCCACCCGTGTGCCCGGCCTGGCCAACCCGCCTTTTGCCGCCACCGCCCACATGGGCAAGCTCACTGGCGAAGCCAAGGCCAAGGCCGCCGCCGAAGGCGCCCGCACCGTGCCGCCGCGCGAGCACGGCGGCAACTGCGACATCAAGGACCTGTCGCGCGGCTCCAAGGTGTTCTTCCCGGTCTACGTGGAAGGCGCCGGCCTCTCCGTGGGCGACCTGCACTTCAGCCAGGGCGACGGCGAGATCACCTTCTGCGGCGCCATCGAGATGGCCGGCTGGGTGCACATGCGCGTCAACCTGATCAAGGGCGGCATGGCCAAGTACGGCATCAAGAACCCGGTGTTCAAGCCGAGCCCGATCACGCCCAACTACAAGGACTACCTGATCTTCGAAGGCATCTCGGTGGACGAGGCCGGCAAGCAGCACTACCTGGACGTCAACGTCGCCTACCGCCAGGCCTGCCTGAACGCCATCGAGTACCTGAAGAAGTTCGGCTACAGCGGCGCGCAGGCCTATTCCATCCTGGGCACGGCGCCGGTGCAGGGCCACATCAGCGGCGTGGTCGACGTGCCCAACGCCTGCGCCACGCTCTGGCTGCCGACCGAGATCTTCGACTTCGACATCAACCCGACCGCCGCCGGCCCGGTGAAGATGCACGACGGCAGCGTGCAGATGCCGATCTCACCCGACGTCAAATAAGCCCGGGAGCACGCGTATGCCGACCTATGACTATGCGTGTCCCAGCTGCGGCGGGTTTGAATCCCTGCGCAGCCTGGCACAACGCAACGAACCCTGCGCCTGTCCGGACTGCGGCACCGTCGCGCCGCGCGTCTTCGTGGCGGCCCCGCGCCTGGCCTGCCTGAGCAGCGAGACGCGCCACGCCTACGAGACCAACGAGCGTGCGTCTCATGCGCCGCGGTCCTCGCGCGACAACAGCTACGGGCGCCTGAAGCACCCGGCCGGTTGCGGTTGCTGTTCCACCAGCGGCAAGCGCGGCGCCACCGTCACAGCCTCCAATGGCGCCAAAACCTTCCCGTCCAAGCGCCCCTGGATGATTAGCCACTGATTTAGAGAGTTAGGAGTTTTTATGAATCACGGAGATATTTCCAGCAGCAACGACACCGTCGGCGTTGCCGTCGTCAACTACAAGATGCCGCGCCTGCACACCAAGGCCGAGGTGCTGTCCAACGCGCGCAAGATCGCCGACATGGTGGTGGGCATGAAGACCGGCCTGCCCGGCATGGACCTGGTGATCTTCCCCGAGTACAGCACCCACGGCATCATGTACGACGCCAAGGAAATGATGGAGACTGCGGCCACCATCCCCGGCGAGGAGACCGCCATCTTTGCCGAGGCCTGCCGCAAGGCCAAGGTCTGGGGCGTGTTCTCGCTCACCGGCGAGCGCCATGAGGAGCACCCGAAGAAAGTGCCCTACAACACGCTGATCCTGATGAACGACCAGGGCGAGATCGTGCAGAAGTACCGCAAGATCATGCCGTGGACGCCGATCGAGGGCTGGTACCCGGGCGACACCACCTATGTGTCGGACGGCCCCAAGGGCCTGAAGGTCAGCCTGATCATCTGCGACGACGGCAACTACCCCGAGATCTGGCGCGACTGCGCCATGAAAGGCGCCGAGCTGATCGTGCGCTGCCAGGGTTACATGTACCCGGCCAAGGACCAGCAGGTGCTGATGGCCAAGGCGATGGCCTGGGCCAACAACACGTACGTGGCGGTGGCCAATGCCGCGGGCTTCGACGGCGTGTATTCCTACTTCGGCCACTCGGCCATCATCGGCTTCGACGGCCGCACGCTGGGTGAATGCGGTGAAGAAGACAACGGTGTGCAGTATGCGGCGCTGAGCAAGCACCTGATCCGCGACTTCCGCAAGAACGCGCAGTCGGAGAACCACCTGTTCAAGCTGCTGCACCGCGGCTACACCGGCAAGATCAACTCCGGCGAAGGCGACAAGGGCGTGGCGACCTGCCCCTACGACTTCTATGCCCAGTGGGTGAAGGACCCGGAAGGCACGCAGAAGCAGGTGGAGGCCATCACACGCCCGATGGTCGGCACCGAAGAATGCCCGATCCCGGGCATCCCCAACCCGGCCGGAACCTGAAGCCCGCGGCGGCGGCGCCGTTGCGCGCCGCCGCCCGGGGCAAGAGAGCGACTCAGATGGCCACCAGCTGGCGCACGCCGTTGGTTTCCATGTCCTTGCCCAGACCGTGGGCGAGCACGGCGCCGCGCTCCATCACCACGTAGTCGTCGGCCAGTTCGCGGGCGAAGTCGTAGTACTGCTCCACCAGCAGGATGGCCATGTCGCCGCGATCGGCCAGCATGCGGATGACGCGCCCGATGTCCTTGATGATGCTGGGCTGGATGCCTTCGGTCGGTTCGTCCAGCACCAACAGCTTCGGCTGGGCCGCCAGCGCGCGCGCAATCGCCAGCTGCTGCTGTTGCCCGCCCGACAGGTCGCCGCCGCGCCGGTTCAGCATCTGCTTGAGCACCGGAAACAGTTCGTACAGCTCGGCCGGGATCGGTGTGCCGGCGCTCTTGTAGGCCAGCCCCATGCGCAGGTTCTCCTCCACCGTGAGGCGGGCGAAGATCTCGCGCCCCTGCGGCACGAAACCGATGCCGGCACGGGCGCGATCGTAGGGCGTGGCGTGGTGGATCGCCCGGCCGTCGAACTCGATGCTGCCGGACTTGATGGGCACCAGGCCCATGAGCGACTTGAGCAGCGTGGTCTTGCCCACGCCGTTGCGGCCCAGCACGACGGTGACCTTGCCGAGGTGGGCTTGCAGGCTGACGTCGCGCAGGATGTGGGAGCCGCCGTAGTACTGGTTGATGTTTTTGACATTCAGCATGTCTGGCTCTCTTCTTTCTGGCTATGCCCTGGCCGGGCTACCGTGCCGGGTCTCGCCCCGGCGGGCGAGACCATCTCGGGATGTGCCCCCGACAGGGCAGTAACTTTCTTTTGCTTCGCCAAAAGAAAGTCACCAAAGAAAAGGCGACCCTGGTGTCTGTGACCCCGGCTACGCCGGGGCAACCTGCGGTGCTCGGATCGGGCGGGAGGGCCGCAAACTCGCCCTGCGGGCTCAGACATGCGTCCCTCTTGTTCCGCCCGCTCCTGCGCTCCTCGGCACAGCCACAAGGGGCCCCAGAAACCGGATAGCCAGACTCCACAAGGACGCGCCATGGCGCGTCCTTGTTGTCTTGGTTTTTGGTATTCAGTTTCCCACCGCCGTGTGCGGAGGCGAGTAGCGCAGGCAATGGCGGAACAAGAAGCGCAGATGTCTGAGCCCGCAGGGCGAGTTTCTGCGCTTCCCGCCGTTGCCGAGCAACGCAGCGTGCCCTGCGCAACGCGCAGGGACGACGCACCCGGCTCGCCTTCTCTTTGCTTACTTTCTCTTGGCGAAGCAAGAGAAAGTGAGTCGCCCGCCGGGGCGAGACCCGGCACGGCAGCCGCGCCAAGCACATCAGAAAAGCGAAGAGAGGTGAACAAGCTCATCTCCCCAGATAAACCTCAATCACCCGCTCATCCCCCTGAACCTGATCGAGCGTGCCCTGCGCCAGCACCGAACCATCGCACAGCACGGTGACGATCTCCGAGATGGTCTTGATGAAGCTCATGTCGTGCTCCACCACCATCAACGAGTGCTTGCCCTTGAGGCTGAGGAACAGCTCTGCCGTGCGCGCGGTTTCCTCATCGGTCATGCCGGCCACCGGCTCGTCGAGCAGCAGCAGCTTGGGGTCCTGCATCAGCAGCATGCCGATCTCCAGCCACTGCTTCTGGCCATGGCTCAGTGTGCCGGCCTGGGCGCCCACGCTGTCGGCCAGGTGGATGGTGTGCAGCACCTCGGCCAGTCGGTCGCTTTGTGCCGAGTCGAGGCGGAAGAACAGCGATGGCTTGACGCCCTTGTTGGTCTTGAGCGCCAACTCCAGGTTCTCGAACACCGAAAGCTGCTCGAACACCGTGGGTTTCTGGAATTTGCGGCCGATGCCCAGCTGCGCGATCTCGGGTTCGCTGTGGCGCAGCAGGTCGATGGTGCTGCCGAAGAACACCGTGCCTTCATCCGGACGCGTCTTGCCGGTGATGATGTCCATCAGGGTGGTCTTGCCGGCGCCGTTGGGGCCGATGATGCAGCGCAGCTCGCCCGGTGCGATGTCGAGTGACAGCTTGTTGATGGCCTTGAAGCCGTCGAAGCTCACGCTCACATCCTCCAGGTAGAGGATGCGGCCGTGCGTCACGTCCACCTCGTCCGACACCTTGAGCCGACCGTAGCTCGCCGTCTGGCCACCGGCCTCGGTGTTCAGGCGTGCGGCATCAAGTTCGGCCAGGCGCGCCTCGTAGCGCCGGGCGCCTTGTTCCAGCAGGTCGGGCGTCATGATTTCGCCCCTTTCACCTTCAACTTCTTCACCAGCCCCACCAGGCCGTCCGGCAGAAACAGCGTGACGACGATGAACAGCCCGCCGAGGAAATAGAGCCAGAACTCCGGGTAGGCCACCGTCAGCCAGCTCTTGGCACCATTGACGACGAAGGCGCCGACGATGGGGCCGACCAGCGTGGCACGGCCGCCGACCGCGGCCCAGATTGCCATCTCGATCGAATTGGCCGGGCTCATCTCACCCGGGTTGATGATGCCCACCTGCGGCACATAGAGCGCCCCGGCAATGCCGCACATCACGGCCGAAATGATCCAGATGGTGAGCTTGTAGCCCAGCGGCGAGTAGCCCGAGAACATCACGCGCGACTCGGCATCGCGGATGGCCTGCAGCACGCGGCCGAACTTGCTGCGCACCAGCCCCCTGGCCAGCAGGAAGAAACCCAGCAAGGTCAGGCCGGTGAGCACGAACAGCGTCATGCGCATCTCCTGCGTGGCAATGGGCAGGCCCAGGATGCGCTTGAAGTCGGTGAAGCCGTTGTTGCCGCCGAAGCCGGTCTCGTTGCGAAAGAACAGCAGCATGGCGGCGAAAGTCATGGCCTGGGTGATGATGGAAAAGTACACCCCCTTGATGCGCGAGCGGAAGGCGAAGTAGCCGAACACGAAGGCCACCAGCCCCGGCACGGCCACGATCAGGACCAGCGTGGCAATGAAGCTGTCGCTGAAGCTCCAGTGCCAGGGCAGCGTCTTCCAGTCCAGGAACACCATGAAGTCGGGCAGGTCGCTCTTGTAGTTGCCGTCGCGCCCGATCTGGCGCATCAGGTACATGCCCATGGCGTAGCCGCCGAGGGCGAAGAACACGCCATGACCGAGCGACAGGATGCCGGTGTAACCCCAGATCAGGTCCATCGCCAGCGCGCAGATGGCGTAGCACATGATGCGGCCCAAGAGTGCCACGGCGTAGTCGCTCATGTGGAACACACTGCCGGCAGGCACCAGCAGGTTGAGCACGGGCGCCACGGCGCACACCGCGATCAGCGCCACGATGAAGGCGCTCCAGCCTTTGCCGCTGAGCAGGGGTGGCGTGGAAGGAAGTTGGATCTTGTGCATGGTCAGGCTTCCGCGCTCCGGCCTTTCATCGCAAAGATGCCTTGCGGCCGTTTCTGGATGAAGATGATGATGAACACCAGCACGGCGATCTTGGCCAGCACGGCGCCGGTCCAACCCTCCAGGAACTTGTTCAGCACGCCCAGGCCCAGTGCGGCATACACCGTGCCGGCCAGCTGGCCGACGCCGCCCAGCACCACCACCATGAAGGAGTCGACGATGTAGTTCTGCCCCAGGTCCGGCCCCACATTGCCCACCTGGCTCAGGGCCACGCCGGCCAGGCCGGCAATGCCCGAGCCGAGCGCAAAGGCATAGGTGTCGACGCGCGCCGTGTTCACGCCCATGCAGGCGGCAATCGGCCGGTTTTGCGTGACGCCGCGCACAAACAGTCCGAGCCGCGTCTTGCCGATCAGCAGCGCCATACCGGCCAGCACGGCAATGGCAAAACCGATGATGACCAGCCGGTTGTAGGGCAGCGTCAGGTTGGACAACAGCTGCACGCCGCCGCTCATCCAGGCCGGGTTCTCCACCCCGACGTTCTGCGCGCCGAAGAGCGAACGCACGCCCTGCATCAGCACCA
This sequence comes from Curvibacter sp., assembly GCA_031426755.1. Lineage (GTDB taxonomy): Bacteria > Pseudomonadota > Gammaproteobacteria > Burkholderiales > Burkholderiaceae_C > Hylemonella. Next base: position 13,385 of record JASJPI010000010.1, on the reverse strand, counting down.
GGCTGATGCCCCAGGTGGCCAAGAGCGTCTCCAGCGGGCGGCCGTAGAGGAAGCGCAGCACGCTGCGTTCCAGCACCGCGCCCACCCCGGCCGAAGCGATGAAGGCCACCGGCAGCGCGGCCACCAGATACCAGTCGAAGGCGCCGGGCAGGTAGCTGCGGAACAGGCCCTGCACCACATAGGTGGCGTAGGCGCCGATCATCATCAGCTCACCGTGCGCCATGTTGATCACCCCCATCAGGCCGTAGGTAATGGCCAGGCCCAAGGCGGCCAGCAGCAGGATGCTGCCCAGGCTGATGCCGGTGAACATGGCGCCCAGGCGCTCGCCCCAGTGCAGCGACTCCTCGATGGCGCGCAGCGAGGCGGCCAGTTGCACCTTCACGTCGGCCTCGGTCTCGGCGCCCAGGCGCTCGCTGAGCAGCAGCTTGGTCTGCGGCGTCTTGTTCTCGCCCAGTGCCTTGGCCGCCTGCAGGCGCGTGGCTTTGTCGCTGCTGCCCAGCAGCACGGCAAAACGCGCCAGCTCCAGCTGGGCCTTGATGGCCTCCACCTTTTCCACCGCCAGCGCCTTGTCCAGCAGGGCCAGGCGCGATTCGTCCGGCTCCTTCAGCAAGGCCTTGGCCGCGGCCAGGCGCAGCTTGTCGTCGCTGCTGAACAGCTTGAGCCCGGCCAGCGCGGCGTCGAGCTCGCCGCGCATGCGGTTGTTGCTGATCACGTCTTCCGCACCGTCAGGCACGGCCACCGCGGCGCCGGTCAGCGGATCCTGCCCCTTGCCGTCGCGCACGATGAAAACCTTGTCGCCCGCCACCTGGACGGCGTCGTCCGCCAGCGCCTGCAAAAAGGCCGCCGTGCGTTCATCCGCCGCCAGCACCGCCTGGCCAACGGCCGCAATGCGTGCATCGGTCTCGCCGATGGCCATGGCCTTTACCTCTTGCGCCGTCAGCGCATGGGCGTGGGTAGCTATCAAAAACGTAGCGAATAACAGTAGGTATCGAATCGGCATAAAAAGAACCTGTAGGGTGGGCACAGCAGGCCATGCCCACGCTGCAAGACCTTCGCCAGTCAAGCCCCCGAACCGAGGGCGCGCTGGACCGCCCGCCCGCCGTTCAGGCTGAGCCTGTCGAAGCCCCACAACATGGGCAGCGTTTCGACAGGCTCAACGCGAACGGTCACTGAGCGGGCTATGGAACCTGTCTTACTTCTTCTCGGGCTCGTCCTTCTTCTTGTCATTGCCTTCGATGTACGGGCTCCAGGGTTTGGCCTTGACCGGGCCCGGGGTCTTCCAGACCACGTTGAACTGGCCGTCGGCCTTGACCTCGCCGATGAACACCGACTTGTGCAGGTGGTGGTTCTTCTCGTCCATCTTGCTGACGATGCCGCTAGGCGCCTTGAAGGTCTGGCCGGCCATGGCGGCGATCACCTTGTCCACGTCGGTGGACTTGGCCTTTTCCACCGCCTGCTTCCACATGTTGATGCCGATGTAGGTGGCTTCCATCGGGTCGTTGGTCAGCGGCTTGTCCTTGTGGCCGGCGATGTTCTTGGCCTTGGCGTAGGCGGACCACTTCTTGATGAAGGCCTCGTTGGTCGGGTTCTTGATGGACATGAAGTAGTTCCACGCCGCCAGGTGGCCCACCAGCGGCTTGGTGTCCACACCGCGCAGCTCTTCCTCACCCACGGAGAAGGCCACCACCGGCACGTCCTTCGCCTTCAGGCCGGCGTTGCCGAGTTCCTTGTAGAACGGCACGTTGGAGTCGCCGTTGATGGTGGACACCACCGCCGTCTTGCCGCCGGCGGCAAACTTCTTGACGTCGGCCACGATGGTCTGGTAGTCGCTGTGGCCGAAGGGGGTGTACTTCTCGTCGATGTCGCTGTCCTTCACGCCTTTGCTCTTGAGGTAGGCGCGCAGGATCTTGTTGGTGGTGCGCGGGTAGACGTAGTCGGTACCCAGAAGCACCCAGCGCTTGGCACCACCGCCGTCCTTGCTCATCAGGTAGTCCACGGCAGGGATGGCCTGCTGGTTGGGTGCGGCACCGGTGTAGAACACGTTCTTCGACAGCTCTTCACCTTCGTACTGCACGGGGTAGAACAGCAGGCCGTTCATTTCTTCGACCACCGGCAGCACCGACTTGCGCGAGACGCTGGTCCAGCAGCCGAAGATCACGGCTACCTTGTCCTGGCCCAGCAGCTGCTTGGTCTTCTCGGCAAACAGCGGCCAGTTGGAGGCCGGGTCCACCACCACCGGTTCGAGCTTCTTGCCCAGCACGCCGCCCTTGGCATTGATCTCGTCAATGGCCATCAGCACGGTGTCTTTCAGCACGGTCTCGGAAATGGCCATGGTGCCCGACAGGCTGTGCAGCACGCCCACCTTGATGGTGCCGCCCGACTGGGCGTGTGCTGGCATGAGGGAAGTGCCCGCCAGGGCCACTGCGGCGGTAAGCGCCTTGAGGGTGAATCGACGTTGCATGTGTGCTTCTCCAGGTTGGTGAACAAGATCCGTCTCGCCGCCCGGCCAGGCAAACGGCCTGGGGCGGCGATGGAGTCACTTTAGGGAGGGGAGAAGGAAGCGGAAATACGCCGGACGGCGTACGTGCGGGTGAAAATACGGCCAGACCCGCTTAGAACCAGAAAATGAAGTCGGACTCTGCGCCTAAGGGAGTAAGCATTTTGAAAGGGCTCAGAGTGCGTACAGCGCTGGGGTCTTAGTGCTTTGCCAGATGCCGGTCTGCTCAATGTATCGCCAGAGCACCAGATCAATGACCCGGACCGGGTCCCCGCAGGATGAAGATATAGCCGTGCACATCGCACCAACGTCTTTGTAGCCGAGGAAATCCTTGAGTCGAACCAGATGTCGATCTGGCTTTGCGATATCGAATCCTAGGTTCTTCGCCAAGTGCACCGAGGTAATGGGCCCGAGGAATGGCAGTGTCGTGAATACCTCAAGCGGTGATTGAAGAAATCGGCCCTTGAATTCTTCATAGCCAATCTCGGCAATATGCTGGGCAATTCGTGCAACCGCTTGATGCTTGGGCCGATTCGCGAGAACTAGCATGGCACTAGTCGTGCATGCCGAAGCATTTTCTGCGATCTCCGCGGCGGAAGACCAGTCAAAGAAACAGAGGGACAAATAGTCGAAGTGTTTACGTACAGTTGCTTCGCGGAAGCCAGAGCAGTAAACAACCCATGCAGCTTCACGAAGAAATGCGGACTCGGAAACGTTACTCGGATGCTGCTCTCTCTGCCACGCAATCTCAGGCGCAAAGCCTTTGTCCAAAACCCAAGTCTTGGCGTCAGAATAAAACTGCGCGCCGCAAAGATCTCGGTTCACGACTACTTGGCAGAGGGCTTTTTCGATTGCCATGTATCTCGCCACCAGAGTCTAAAACGGAGCAGTGAGAGGCTTGCCCCGGGATATTGATCAAGGTGCTTGCTCATCTCAACTTTGACAGCATGCGCCTGCTTCAGCGCCAAGAATTTCGAATCAGGGATGGGTTCAAGCGAGTCGCTCAGGACCTGATAACGAGCGAGCCCGACCTGTGCTTGCGTGACGGTAGCAGCCCCCAAGATTGGACGGAACTCCTTTACGAAACCACTTAGAGCAGTCGCCGCCAACTGGTAGGAGATTGCGCGGCCTTTCCAGTTGACTTGAAGCTGCACCAGAGAAAGGCAGAACGCTGCTATGGAAAGTAGTCCAATCCACAGGTCCTTCGAAACGCCCCTTGGCGAAAGTTGAATACCGATCTCGGGTTGAACAAACACCATCGCCGTGAGCCACGCCGATAGAACCAAGATCATTAAATCAAGCGCAGTAGAGAACCTACGATATCGATCCCTCAGGATCGCATACGCGGTACATGATTGATCACTCACGCGAACGGCGCGTTCCAGAGCCTCGATTTCTGGTGCCTTCGTTTGATTACTCACCCATGATCTCCCGCCAGCGATCCCTAGACTGTGACGCACTCGCGTTCGCCATACGTTGATGAATACGAGCAAGCGTATGACTCAGAGCTCGTCGTGCGTCACTATTTGCTGGGCCAAGATGTTCATCAACATGAACCGACTGCCCGGTACGATCGGCCATTGGCGACAACACCAACTCACTTGCTCGTTTGAAAAAATGGGGCAACATTCGAACAGTCGTTTTCTCACCGTCGTACCCCCGAAATGCCGCCACTCCCAGTGACTCAATATGATATCCGGTCAGTCGCGCGGCCTCTGGCAACGTTGCGTTAACTGCCTTTGCTAGCTTTAACGTAGGGACTAATCTGCCACTACATTCTGCATTTCGCTTGGTCAGACCGTCCCGAAACTTCTGCGGATCGATTGCCGACCAGCTGTTGGATTCCCAAGCTGGAACGTTCAGCCGCCCACCCTTCTCGACAGTGGGAACTAGCTGTAGCTCTGTACCGTCGGGGTAGCTCACAGTAACCGCAACACGACCACTCGAAACCTCTGCCGTACCGTCCAGCTTTGCGCGGAGCGTCGATGTAACCTTCTCCAAAATGGCTTTGGGATCGGCATCAGCGAGGGCGCCTGATATCACTAGCATCGAGTCGATGTCGCTAATTCCGTCGACGTATGTGTGCTTTGCTACCGACCCGCCAAACAGCATATCGAAGGAGGATGCAATTGTGTCCTGCAAAATCTCCTTGATCTTCTCAAGGCGCTCGGCGACCTCCTCTGAATTGCGTGCGTTGTATCGCGCAAGCAGGCCCGCAAACTCTTTATGAAGTTCGGTCTCGAATGCTTCTGCACTTGACTTGACGTGGTCATCGATCTTTGCCTTTATCTCGGCAAGCGTCCTGTTACCACCAAACCCGCCGCTGCTGCCGCCCATAGTGCTTGCCTCCTAACTCTTCGTGGCGAAGAGTTCTTTGTACGCTCTTTCGAACATTGGCCCATGGTCGCCGAAACACTCAAATGTTCCCTCGCGAATATGGCGGCGCATTGAATACTCCAGATTGAGCATCTCCTGGTAGTTTTCATACCAAATTCGGGCATCGATATCGTCGTCGTTCATTCTGAGGGTGTACTTGATTGCCGCCGCATTCCGGGTGTAAACGGCATGACCAAAAGAATAGCTGTAGCGCAACCAGGTAAGGCCATCGAATATGTCAGCGCCCGCGAGGAAGTAGAGTGGCGTCGAAATAGTGTCCAGACTTCCAAAAATATGGATAGGAGTATCAAGTCCAATCCGGCTCAGTGCCTCGCGCACCCTCTTTATGTTGTACATCCTGTTGAAGATGCTGTACCCAAGCTCCTTCTCCGTGAAGCCGATGACATCAAAATCCCGTAGCTCGTGAATGTTCTTGATGACGGCTTCAATCTCAACTCTGGACCGGTTGTCCGATTCGGGCTTGATGAGAATCTCGCGACCGAATCCCCTGCCCTTAAAAAGACCTCTCGCATCCTCAATTTGTTCCAGCAGAGGTCTTCGATGCGACGAATGGTCATAACTAACGGCGATGGTTGGTTGCGGCGCGGACCATTTATCCAGGACAGATCGGAGTTGTTCGGGAGTCCAATCGACCGGAACGTAGTTGTTCATCTTGGTGTCGGAGAGCTCCGTATCGGCGCTAGATTCGTAACCTCCACTATCCAGAATAAGCACTGCTGGCCCCTCTGGCACCTGTTTAACGTGCTTATGGAAGATGTCAAACGCGCTCAATAGCGCAGAGTCGGTAATGGTCGGTGCAAGCACTTTTACGATCTTGTCGACATCAGGGAACCCCTTGCTTGAGAACGAAGGAATTAACGTGGGCGTATCAGCAACCTTGACACCCTGAATCCGTATTTCTCTATGCTTGCTCAACATCCGAGGGCCTTTCTATCCTTGCAGGACCAGCACTCTCCGCAGGGATCCAGAGATCCTATTTGGCAGCTATAAGTTGCATCGAGGGGGATTGCGTTCGCCCTCGCCAAGGTCACAATTTCCGGCTTATGCAGATCCAACAGGGGAGCAACCAGCCGAACGCGTGAGTCTGTCTGCTCCGCTACTAGACGTTCAACGACTGCAAAGAACTGCTGGGAGCAATCGTAAAACGGCGTTCCAGCATGAATGCCTATACAGATCAGGCGCTCGCTTGAACGGAGATGCATTAGCGCAAGGAAGATCAAAGCGGCATTTCGCCCGGGCACTTCCCCTAGGCAAATCGGTAGTGGAGCCTTGATCGATATCTGCTCAGGCACCACCAAAAAATGTTCCGCAATGCGCTGAACAGCTTGCCATTCATGTAACGCAGCGGGCTGCCCATAGTCAATATGGAGCGGACGCACCTTGTTGCCACGCTGGCTAAGCAGGTGAATGCACAGGCTGGAGTCAATTCCTCCACCCGCGAGTACTGCCACATCAGTCTGCGCTGCTTGTATGCCGCTCTCCTTTTGTCCCTTTGGCCAATTATGAACGATGCAAATAAGGCTGCCAACCTCCGGCCACAGGACTGGGCAAAATCTAAAAGTGAATTCCCGGCGCACAGCACTTCACCAATCCCAGGAATGGGATACGCGGTCTACGCCACCGAACTCTGGCCAAGAACTGTTGCGCCAGCGTCACCAGCACTCTCTGCGATTGCCACCGATCATGTGAAAACGCACTTCGCACAGGCGCTCTTCCAGCTGGCCGTCAAGGCGGGCCACCTTTCATTCAGTGACAATGCTCCCCAACAACTCCTAGGACAGCCATGATCGAAGGCCTGGTAACCGGCACCCTGGTAGGCATGGCGGAACAGCGCCAAGGCAAGAACGACACCTCATTCGTGGTCGCCAAAGTGAAGGCAACACCAGGCGAAGGCGAGAGTTTGATCGTCAACGTGATTGCCTTTGCGGCCGAGGCCTGCGCGGCCCTGCTGGCGCTGGACGAGGGCGACACCCTGGCGCTGTCCGGGGCGCTGACGCCCAAGGTCTGGACTGACAAGCAGGGCAATACCCGGCCCGCGCTGGACATGGTGGCCAGCCAGGTGCTGACGGTCTACCACGTGGACCGCAAGCGCTCGGCCCTGGGCAGCTCCGACGGCCAGGCTTCCTGACGGAACCGCCAACCAGGCGGAAACACCATGCGCTAGGCGCCCATCGCGGGCTGGGTCGCCGATGTCTTGAAAGTCACAAACCTGTCGCGTCCGCCCGCTTTGGCCTGGTACATGGCCTGGTCTGCCGCCAGCAGGAGCGCATCCAGCGTGCTGTCCCCGTTGCCGAGGGCAATGCCGACCGACACCCCCAGCGAGCACGGGGTACCGGAAATCAGAAATGGCGCTTGCATGGCCTGGATGCACTTGGCTGCAACCGTACAGGCAACCTCCTCGGCGTCCTCGCCCAAGCCCCCCAGCAACAGCACGAATTCATCGCCGCCGACCCGTGCCAGCGTATCGTCCTGGCGCACGATTTCATTGAGTCGCTTTGCCGTCTGGCGCAGGGCCTCGTCACCGGCCTCGTGTCCCAGGGTGTCGTTGATTCGCTTGAAACCGTCCAGGTCCATGAACAGCAGGGCGATCTGCATGTCGCGACGCCTTGCCTGCGCCAGAACCTGCTGGGTGCGGTCGTAAAGCAGCGCCCGATTGGGCAAACCGGTCAGCACATCATGGTGGGCCATGCGGGCCAGTTCGGTCTGTTTGCCGTTCAGCTTGACCAAAAGACGATTGAACGCCGAGATCAGGTAGCCGACTTCGTCATTGCGCACGACAGGCAATGGCTCGAACGGCACTTCGCCCTGGGTCATGCGATGGGCATGCTCGGCCGCACGGAACAGAGGACGGAACAGGATGTACATCCCGCCCAAGGAGAGAACGATGAAGGCCAGAATGATCAGGGCCGAGACATTCAGCAAGAAATGCTGTGTGCGCCCGACGGTTGCGAAGGCCTCGCTGGTCGGCAAACGGGCAACGACAAACCAGCCCGTGCTCGGCACGGAAACCATGGCAGAGATCTCTTCGATCCCCTTGGCGTTGATCGTGACGCCTGTGCCACGAAACCCTGCCATGGCTCGATCATGCAGCAGGTTGATACCAGGGGTCGGCGTGGGTCTGAGCACCATGTCGGGTTGAGACGATGCCACAAACAAATGGTCCCGCGGTGAGATCAGCAGGAAGCCGCCCGATGCCGCACCGATGCGGCCTTGCAGCAACAAATCGAGAAAGCCCTTGTCATCCAAGGCCGTCACACCCACCAGAATGGCCTGTACGTCACCCTTGGCATTTTTCTTCGGCACTGCGATGGGAAGAACCGGTTCTTTGACGATACGGCCGACTACTGGCCTGCCGACATACGATTGCCCCGCCACTGCCGCGCGGATGAAATCACGATCGGAATAGCTGGTTCCCACTCGATCCGGCATGACCGGGTAGTCTGCAATCGCAACGCCGCGAGCGTCTGTGATGAACAGGCCGGCCGAGAACAAGGGCTGGTATTCGTAACGCTCTTGCAGCCAGGCGCGCAAGGCTTGCGGCTGCGCCAGCAACTCCTCTGGAAGAGCGGTCGCAAGATGTTCCAGCAACGTCTGGCGCTGAACGATCTTGTAATCGACATCATGTGCCACATACGTCGCCAAGGCCAGCTGCTGGTGCGCCACGACGGCGCTCAAGTCTTCGCGCAGAAATCTCGGGAGCGTGTAATAAAACACCACCGCGCCAACAATCACGATGCACAGCCCCAGCAACGTCAGGCGCGTGACGACACTGTCAAAAATACGGTGGCGACCCATAGTTATTAGAGATACAACGACTTGCGCACCAGTGTACGCCTAGAAGCCGAATCACGCAGCCCGTTCAGAAGATATCAGCCCTTACCGCTGGCGCGGCGCCATGGCCGGACCCGGCATGGCGTCATCCTTCGAACTGAGGATGCAGCTGCCGGATGCGGCTCAGCGCCATGGCCGCTGCCGAAGTGCGCGTCTCCACGCCGAGTTTGGCGAACACGCGTTCCAGGTGCTTCTTTACCGTCATCGGGCTGGTGCCCAGGATGTCGCCGATGTCGCGGTTGATCTTGCCCTTGATCACCCAGTACAACACTTCGGCTTCGCGTGCGGTGAGCTTGAAGCTCAGCGAGATCGCCTCGATCACGCTCTCGTCCGATACTTCCTGCATGATGATGAGCCAGTCGCCGCCGCTGCCGTCGCCGTTGTACTGCTGCAGGCGGAAGGTGAGGCGCCGGGTGCCCTGCTCCACGCTCAGCCGCGGGGCTTCGGCCAGCGGTTCGCCGCACGCCAGGGCTTCGACCACATGGGCCACGCTGTGGCGCAGCCAGCTCAGCACCGGGCTGGGCGCATACGGGCCGCTGCGGCCGCAATAGCGCTGCAGCAACTCGCGCGCCAGCGGGGTCTGCCACATCAGCCGGCCGTCGCTCACGCGCACCGTGATGCTGGCGTAGCCGAAGGCATCGAGCGCGTTGCGCGCCTGGCGCCGCTCGCGCGCGCCCTGCAGGTGCACGTTCATGCGCGCCAGCACTTCCTTCGGCTTGATCGGCTTGGTGACGTAATCCACACCGCCGGCGTCGAGTGCCGCCACCAGGTGCTCGGTCTCGGTCAGGCCGGTCATGAAGATGATGGGGATGTGCGCGGTGGCGGCGTCGGCCTTGAGACGGCGCGCCACTTCGAAACCGTCCATGCCGGGCATCATGGCGTCGAGCAGCACGATGTCGGGCCGGGCTTGCGCGGCGCGCTGCAGCGCCGAGGCACCGTCGAGCGCCACCAGCACGGTGTAGCCGGACTCGTCCAGCGCGTCGTGCAGCAGCGACAGGTTGTCGGGCACGTCGTCCACGATCAGCACCACATCGCTGTGGGTGCGGTTGAGGGTCTGCTCCAGAGGATGGTTCATGGGGTTTGTGGCGTCGGCGCCAGTTGGGCCAGTACGGCATCGAAACGGTATTGATTTGCCAGCGTGCGCAATTGCTCGCACCAGGGCTGGCAGGCCGGCTCCTGGGTCTGCACCTCGTCGAGCAGCTTGAGGAGGCCGCGGTAGTAGCCCACGCTGGCCATTTCGCGCAGCCGGGCCTGCTGTTCGGGTGATGGCCGCACGCTGGGCGCTACTGCTGCTGGCGGCTGCAGCACACTGGCCGGTACCGCAGCCGGCGGCGCTTCGGCCCAGGTGATCTGCAGGCGTTTTTCCAGCCAGTCGAGCAGCTCACTGTGGCGCACCGGCTTGGTGATGAAATCCTCCGGCCGGATACCGACATCGTTGTCCAGCCCCTTGTCGAAAGCATTGGCCGACACCACGGCCACCGGCACCGCCTGCAGGCCCGGCATGCGGCGCAGGCGGCGGATGGTTTCCCAGCCGTCGATGCCGGGCATGGCCAGATCCATCAGGATGGCATCGGGGCGGTAACCGGCGGCCAGCAGGTCCAGCGCATCGTGGCCGCTGACGGCGGTGCGCAGCACAAAACCCAGCGGCGCCAGCACCTGGGTCAGCAGCTCGCGGTCGGGCTCCTCGTTGTCCACCACCAGCAGGTGACGGCGCAGCCCGGCATAACTGCGCCGCGCCGGCCGCACGATCTGCCGCACCGGCGGCTGGCGCACGCTGGCATGCACTTCAGGCAGGAACAGCTTGACATGGAACACCGAGCCCAGCCCGGGCGTGCTCTGCACCGTGAGCTCGCCGCCCATCAGGTCGGTCAGCATCTTGGCAATGGTCAGGCCCAGCCCGGCACCGGGTGCCGCCGGGGCGGCACTGGAAGCGCGGGTGAAAGGCTCGAACACGCGGTCGAGCTCCTGCAGCGCCATGCCGGGCCCGGTGTCGCGGATGTCGATGTGCGCCATTTCGCGCGCATAGCGCACCTGCAAGGCCACCTCGCCCTGGGCGGTGAACTTGATGGCATTGCCCAGCAGGTTGATGAGGATCTGGCGCACGCGCTTTTCGTCGGCCCGCACCACCTCGGGCAACGCGCTCAGCAACGCAAAGTGAAAGCGCAGCCCCTTGGCCGCGGCCTGCGGCTCAAACATGGCAGCCAGTTCGTGCACGCAGTCGGCGAAGGCCATGGGCTTGACGTCCAGTGTGAGCTTGCCGGCCTCGATGCGCGCGATGTCCAGCGTGCCTTCGATCAGCGACAGCAGGTGTTCGCCACCGCGGCGGATGACCTGCACCGCGTGCTTGCGGTGCGGCGGCACCTGCGGGTCTTCGCCCATGAGCTGCGCATAACCCAGGATGCTGTTGAGCGGCGTGCGCAGTTCGTGGCTGATGGCGCTGATATAGCGGCTCTTGGCCTGGTTGGCCTGCTCGGCCTGGTGCTGCGCCTGCTCGGCCGTGCGCTTGGCCTGCTGCAGCGCGGCGTCGGTCTGCTGGTGCAACTCGATCTCGCGCATCAGCAGGTGCGTCTGGCGGTTCGACTCCTCCTGCGCCACCTGACGGCTCTTGTACGCCAGCACCACCCACCAGGCCACCAGCCCGGTGATGAGCAGCAGTGCCATGTAGGCCTTGAAAAAGCCCGAGCGCAGGGCAGCCTCGGGCGCTTCCATCACCTCCGTGTCGGTCACGGCCAGCGCCAGCGCGCGCAGCTCCTGGTGGTACAGCAGGCCGAACACGCTGGCCAGCAGCGGCACGATCAGCAGCATCAGCAGCAGGAAGTGGCCCAGGCCGGTATCCAGATACGGCCAGATGCGCCGCGGCAGCAGCCGGCGCAGCATGGCCGACCATTGGGCCGACACGCTGGCGTGGGGCTTGCACATGTCGCCGCAGCGCGCGTCGAGCGTGCAGCACAGCGAGCAGATCGGCCCCTGGTAGGCCGGGCAGTGCGCCATGTCGGGGCCTTCGTAGTCGCGCTCGCAGATCACGCAGCGCTGCAGCTGGTAGCGTGCATGGCCGTCCGTCCCGGCACGCGCCGTTGCGCCAGTGGCGGGGTCACTCTGACGTGCAATGTAGTACTTGCCCTGCGTGACCCAGGCGATCAGCGGGGACGCAACGAAGGCGGTGCCGAGTGCAATCAGTGCCGAGAAGGCCTGCGCCATGGGACCGAACAGGCCGAGGTGGGCCGTGACCGACAGCAGCGAAGCCAGCGCCATGGCGCCCACCCCCACCGGGTTGATGTCGTACAGATGGGCGCGCTTGAACTCGATGCCCTGGGGTGACAGGCCCAGCGGCTTGTTGATGACGAGATCGGCCACCACCGCCATCATCCAGGCGATGGCGACGTTGGAGTACAGGCCCAGCACGTCGCCCAGCGCCTGGAACACGTTCATCTCCATCAGCATGAAGGCGATCAGGGTGTTGAACACCACCCACACCACCCGGCCCGGGTGGCTGTGCGTCAGGCGCGAGAAGAAGTTGGACCAGGCCAGCGAGCCGGCGTAGGCGTTGGTGACGTTGATCTTGAGCTGCGAGATCACCACGAACAGCGCGGTGGCCGCCACCGCCCAGCCGTAGTGCGGGAACACGTACTCGTAGGCCGCGAGGTACATCTGGTTGGGATCGACCGCGCGCTCGACCGGCACCGCGTGGGTGATGGCCAGGTAGGCCAGCAGCGCGCCGCCCAGCATCTTGACCACGCCCAGCAGCACCCAGCCCGGCCCGCCCGCCAGCACGCCGAACCACCAGCGGCGCCGGGTAGCCGGCGTCTGTGCCGGCATGAAGCGCAGGTAGTCGGCCTGCTCACCCATTTGCGTCATCAGGGCGATGCCCACCGTCAAGGCCGCACCAAACAGAGGCAGATCGAAGCCGGCGCTGACGCCTTTCTCACCCTTGTAGTGCACGATGGCCGAAAAGGCACCAGGATCGAGCGCCAGCACATAGCCGAACGGCACAAACAACATCAGCAGCCACAGCGGCTGCGTCCAGACCTGCAGCCGGCTGATGACCGAGACACCATGCGTGACCAGCGGGATCACCGCCAGCGCGCAGATGAGGTAGCCCCAGCTGGGCGGGATGCCCAGCGCCAGCTCCAGCGCATAGGCCATCACGGCCGCCTCCAGCGCAAAGAAGATGAAGGTGAAGGAGGCGTAGATCAGCGAGGTGATGGTGGAGCCGATGTAGCCGAAGCCGGCGCCGCGCGTCAGCAGGTCCATGTCGACCCCGTAGCGCGCCGCATAGACGCTGATGGGCAGGCCGGCCAGGAAGATGATGAGCCCGGTGGCCACGATGGCCCAGAAGGCGTTGGTCCAGCCGTACTGCACCAGCAAGGTGGCGCCCACTGCCTCCAGGATCAGGAAGGAGGCAGCACCGAAAGCGGTATTGGCCACCCGCCACTCCGACCACTTGCGAAAGCGCTGCGGCGCGAAACGCAGCGCGTAGTCTTCCATGGTCTCGCTGGCGACCCAGCTGTTGTAGTCACGCCGCACCTTGATGATGGACTGCACCGCGCCGCGCCCGGTCGGCTCACTGGCCGCAGGCGTGCCGGGGCCGGCCGGCACGGCGGGCGGGGCAGTCAACGGCGTGGCCTGGGCGTCCATGGCAGCACAGGTGCAGGTTCTGTGC
>JASJPI010000009.1:0-159667 GCA_031426755.1 Curvibacter sp. | reverse complement strand
TGCCTCCGACATTCCCGGCCTCGAAGTGGCGGGTGAGGTCGTGGGCGGCGATGCCACAGAATTGGCGAAAGCCGGCCTCAAGCTCGGTGACCGCGTGTGCGCGCTGGTGGCCGGCGGCGGCTATGCCGAACTGTGCACGGCGCCCATCGCACAGTGCCTGCCGTATCCGAAAGGCCTGAGCGATGTCGAGGCAGCTTCGCTGCCCGAGACCTTCTTCACGGTCTGGAGCAATGTGTTCGACCGCGGCCGTCTGCAGAAGGGCGAAACTCTGCTGATCCAGGGCGGCTCCAGCGGCATCGGCGTCACTGCCATCCAGTTGGCCAAGGCCATGGGTGCCAAGGTGATCGTGACGGCCGGCAGCGACGACAAGTGCGCCGCCTGCCTGAAGCTCGGTGCGGACCATGCCATCAACTACAAGACGCAGGACTTCAAGGACGAGGTCAAGCGCCTGACGGACGGCAAGGGTGTGGATGTCATTCTCGACATGGTGGGCGGCAGCTACGTCGCGCGCGAGGTCGAGTGCCTGGCCGAGGACGGTCGCATCGTGATCATCGCGGTGCAGGGCGGCACCAAGAGCGAGTTCAACGCCGGCCTGGTGTTGCGCAAGCGCCTGACCATCACGGGCTCCACGCTGCGGCCGCGTCCGGTGGCCTTCAAGGCCGCCATCGCCCAGGCTTGTCTGAAGCACGCCTGGCCGCTGATTGAAAACGGCAGCATCAAACCCGTGATCCACAGCACCTGGAAGGCGGTGGATGCGTCCGAGCCGACCGGCAGCGGTGCGGCCAAGGCCCATGCGCTGATGGAATCGAACCAGCACATCGGCAAGATCGTGCTGACCTGGGGAAAATGATGAGCAAGAAGAAACTGATCGCCGGCAACTGGAAGATGAACGGCAGCCTGGCGGCCAACCAGGCCTTGCTCAAGGGCATCCTCTCCGGCCTGAAAGACCCGGCCTGTGACATTGCGGTCTGCGTGCCCGCGCCTTACTTCGCGCAGTGCCAGGCCTTGCTGGCCACCAGTTCCGTCGAGCTCGGCGCGCAGGACATGTCGCAGCACGAGGCCGGTGCCTACACCGGCGAGATGTCGGTGGCGATGCTGAAGGAGTTCGGCGTGCGCTATGCCATCGTCGGCCACTCCGAGCGCCGCCAGTACTTTGGTGAGACCGATGCGGTGGTGGCGGCCAAGGCGCAGCGCGCCCTGGCCAACGGCGTGACGCCGATCGTCTGCGTCGGCGAGACGCTGGCCGAGCGCGAGGCCGGCAAGACGGAAGAGGTGGTCAAGCGTCAGTTGGCGGCGGTGATTCACCTGAATGGCCATTGCATCAGCGAGATCGTGCTGGCCTACGAGCCGGTGTGGGCCATTGGCACCGGCAAGACCGCCACGCCGGAGCAGGCGCAAGCCGTGCATGCCGTGCTGCGCGCGCAGCTCAAAGCCGCCACGCCGCAGGCTGAGCGCATCGCCATCCTCTACGGCGGCAGCATGAATGCCGCCAATGCAGCGCAACTGCTGGCCCAGCCTGATATTGACGGCGGCCTGATCGGCGGCGCCTCGCTCAAGGCCCCGGACTTTTTGACCATCATCGCTGCAGCCCGCTGACAGCGGCTGCACTCAGCTACGAATTTAGGAGTAAACATGAGTCTTGTATTGACCATCCTCTTGGCAGCCCAACTGCTGTCGGCACTGGCCATGATCGGCCTGATCCTGATCCAGCACGGCAAGGGCGCCGACATGGGGGCGGCTTTCGGCAGCGGCAGTTCGGGCAGCCTGTTCGGTGCCAGCGGCAGCGCCAATTTCCTGTCGCGCACCACGGCCGTTCTGGCCTCCGTGTTCTTCGTTTGCACCTTGGCGCTGGCCTACTTCGGTAACCTGCGTCCGGCCAGCACGGGCAGCGTGCTGGAGCGCGCTGCCGTGACGGCGCCGGCGGTGGAGGGAGCAGCCCCTGTGACTGCAACGCAGATCCCCGGCAGCCAGGCCCCCGCAGCACCGGTGCCGTCTGCACCGGCCACCTCGGGTGCGGGGCAGATTCCGTCCAAGTAATTGTGCTGAGGTTGACCCTCATCAACAGGGTTGAGGGTCAAATTCAGGGTAAACTCTAGGGCTGTCGGGAAAGCGAAATCCTCATGCAATCCTGACACTTAAAACAAGCCGTCGTGGTGAAATTGGTAGACACGCTATCTTGAGGGGGTAGTGGCGAAAGCTGTGCGAGTTCGAGTCTCGCCGACGGCACCATAAAACAGACTTGCTGGATTCAGTCCGGTGGGGCAAACGGTGATCAGAATCTCAAGATGAACCTCGATCAGTACCTTCCCGTTCTCTTGTTCATCTTGGTCGGCATCGCGGTTGGCATCCTGCCCCAGGTGCTCGGCTACATCCTCGGGCCGAACCGGCCCGACGCGGCAAAAAATTCCCCTTACGAGTGTGGTTTCGAAGCGTTTGAAGACGCGCGCATGAAGTTCGACGTGCGTTACTACCTCGTGGCCATCCTTTTCATTCTGTTCGATCTGGAAATTGCCTTTCTCTTCCCGTGGGCGGTGGCGCTCAAGGAAGTGGGGGCGATTGGTTTCTGGGCGGCAGTGGTGTTCCTGGGCATTCTGGTTGTGGGCTTCATCTACGAGTGGAAAAAAGGCGCCCTGGACTGGGAATGAATATGGCCCCCACGCTTGCCACTTCGTGTGCTGCGCTGCCCCCCGAGGGGGCCCAGTCACCTTGGGGCGGCCCGGCGGTGACTGACAGTTTCAACAAGGTCATTAAGGATATTCGTCATGATTGAAGGCGTGATGAAAGAAGGCTTTATCACCACCAGTTACGACACGGTGGTGAACTGGGCCAAGACCGGCTCGCTCTGGCCCATGACCTTCGGTCTGGCCTGCTGCGCGGTCGAGATGATGCATGCGGCGGCGGCGCGCTACGACATCGGCCGTTTCGGCGCCGAGGTGTTCCGTGCCAGCCCGCGCCAGTCCGATCTGATGATCGTGGCCGGCACGCTGTGCAACAAGATGGCGCCGGCGCTGCGCAAGGTCTACGACCAGATGAGCGAGCCGCGCTGGGTGATCTCCATGGGCTCCTGTGCCAACGGCGGCGGCTACTACCACTACAGCTACTCGGTGGTGCGCGGCTGCGACCGCATCGTGCCGGTCGACGTCTATGTGCCGGGCTGCCCGCCCACGGCCGAGGCGCTGATCTACGGCATCATCCAGCTGCAGCAGAAAATCCGTCGCACGCAAACCATTGCGCGAGTCTGAGGAATCACGATGACTGCTTTTGCTGTAAATCCCGAAGCTCTCAAGGACACTGTGGTCGCCGCTTTGGGTGACAAGGTGCGACATGCCGAGGTTCGCCTGGGTGAAGTGACGGTCGAGGTGGCGGCTGCCGACTACCTGGCGGCCGCGCAGATCCTGCGCGATGCACCGGGCTGCCGCTTCGAGCAACTGATCGACCTGTGTGGTGTCGACTATTCCGCCTACGGCGACGGTTGCTGGGAAGGCTTGCGCTTTTGCGTGGTGTCACACCTGCTGTCGGTCAGTCTGAATCAGCGTTTGCGCCTCAAGGTGTTTGCCGCTGATGATGATTTTCCGGTGGTGGACTCGGTCACCGGTATCTGGCGTGCCGCCAACTGGTACGAGCGCGAAGCCTTCGACCTCTACGGCATCGTGTTCGAAGGGCATGACGACCTGCGCCGCATCCTGACCGACTACGGTTTCATCGGTCACCCCTTCCGCAAGGACTTCCCGCTCAGCGGCCATGTCGAGATGCGTTACGACGCCGAGCAGCAGCGTGTGGTCTACCAGCCGGTGAGCATCGAGCCGCGCGAGATCACGCCGCGCATCATCCGTGAAGACAACTACGGCGGATTGAAATGAGTACTCCCCCAGGCTTCGCGCACTGCGTGTCACTACGCCACTCCCCTCGCCGGGGGCAACACCAGCGGTCCGGCGAAGCCGGTTCCGCGGTGTTTCGCGAATTTGAAACCCTTGCTTGCGTGCTGCGCGAGCTGGAATCGGACAACTGATATGGCCGAGATCAAGAATTACACGCTGAATTTTGGTCCCCAGCACCCGGCTGCGCACGGCGTGCTGCGCCTGGTGCTGGAGCTCGACGGCGAGGTGGTGCAGCGCGCCGACCCGCACATCGGCCTGTTGCACCGTGCCACCGAGAAGCTGGCCGAGAGCAAGACCTACATCCAGTCGCTGCCCTACATGGACCGCCTGGACTACGTGTCCATGATGTGCAACGAGCAGGCCTACTGCCTGGCCATCGAGAAGCTGCTGGGCATCGAGGTGCCGCTGCGCGCCAAGTACATCCGCACCCTGTTCGGCGAGATCACGCGCCTGCTCAACCACCTGATGTGGCTGGGCTCGCACGGCAACGACTGCGGCAGCTCGACCATCCTGATCTACACCTTCCGCGAACGCGAAGACCTGTTCGACATGTACGAGGCGGTGAGCGGTGCGCGCATGCACGCAGCCTACTTCCGTCCGGGTGGCGTCTACCGTGACCTGCCGGACACCATGCCGCAGTACCAGACCAGCAAGATCCGCAATGCCAAGTCGATTGCACAACTCAATGCCAACCGCCAGGGTTCGCTGCTCGACTTCATCGACGACTTCTGCGCCCGCTTTCCCAAGTGCGTGGACGAGTACGAAACCCTGCTGACCGACAACCGCATCTGGAAGCAGCGTACCGTGGGCATCGGTGTGGTGACGGCCGAGCGTGCGCTGAATCTGGGCATGACCGGCCCGATGCTGCGTGGCTCCGGCATCGCCTGGGACCTGCGCAAGCAGCAGCCCTACGACGCCTATGAATACGTGGACTTCGATGTCCCGCTCGGCAAGACCGGCGACAGCTACGACCGCTACCTGGTGCGCGTGCAGGAGATGCGCGAGTCCAATCGCATCATCAAGCAGTGCGTGGACTGGCTGCGTGCCAACCCCGGTCCGGTGATCACCGACAACCACAAGGTGGCCCCGCCGGCGCGCGAAGCGATGAAGTCGAACATGGAAGAGCTGATCCACCACTTCAAGCTCTTCACCGAAGGCATGCGTGTGCCCGAAGGCGAGGCCTATGCCGCCGTCGAGCATCCGAAGGGCGAATTCGGCATCTACCTCGTGAGCGATGGTGCCAACAAGCCCTACCGCCTCAAGATCCGCGCCCCGGGATTCGCCCATCTGGCGACCCTGGACGAGCTGGCCCGCGGCCACATGCTGGCCGATGCCGTGGCCATCATCGGCACCCTGGACATCGTGTTTGGAGAGATTGATCGATGATCTCTGAATCTATCAAGGCGCGCTTCGCCAAAGAGGTCGCGAAATACCCGGCCGAGCAGAAGCAGTCGGCCGTCATGGCCTGTCTGTCCATCGTGCAGCAGGAGCTCGGCCATGTGAGTGCCGACAGCGAGGCGGAAATCGCCACCTACCTGGGCATGCCGGCGATGGCCGTGCACGAGGTGACGACCTTCTACAACATGTACAACCAGCAGCCGGTGGGCAAGTACAAGCTCAACGTCTGTACCAACCTGCCGTGCCAGCTGCGCGACGGCGGCAAGGCGCTCAAGCATCTGGAACAGAAGCTGGGCATTGCCATGGGCGAGACCACGGCCGACGGTCTGTTCACGCTGCAGCAGTGCGAATGTCTGGGCGCCTGCGCCGATTCGCCGGTGATGCTGGTCAATGACCGCACCATGTGCAGCTTCATGTCCAACGACAAGCTCGATCAGCTGGTTGACGGCCTGAAGTCAGCGGAGACCAAATGATGTCGGCTGAAAAAATTCTCACCCAGTTCGCCGCCACCGGCGTCCAGACCTGTTTCCACGACCGTCACATCAATCCGCAGATCTACGCTGGCCTGAACGGTTCCAATTGGAGCCTGAAAGATTACGAAGCGCGTGGTGGCTACCAGGCCTTGCGCAAGATCCTCGGCAAGGACGGCTCGGTCCCGAACCCCGAAACCGGTGTCGCGGGTCTGACGCAGGACCAGGTGATTGCCACCGTCAAGGAATCCTCCTTGCGCGGCCGCGGCGGTGCCGGCTTCCCCACCGGCCTGAAGTGGAGCTTCATGCCGCGCCAGTTCCCGGGCCAGAAGTACCTGGTGTGCAACTCCGACGAGGGCGAGCCGGGGACCTGCAAGGACCGCGACATCCTGATGTACAACCCGCACATCGTGATCGAAGGCATGGCCATCGCGGCCTACGCCATGGGCATCACGGTCGGCTACAACTACATCCACGGCGAGATCTTCCAGGTCTACGAACGCTTCGAGGCCGCGCTGGAAGAAGCCCGCGCTGCCGGCCTGCTGGGCAACAACATCCTGGGCAGCAGTTTCAGCTTCCAGCTGCATGCGCACCACGGCTTCGGCGCCTACATCTGCGGCGAAGAAACCGCGTTGCTGGAATCGCTCGAAGGCAAGAAGGGCCAACCGCGCTTCAAGCCGCCGTTCCCGGCCAGCTTCGGCCTGTACGGCAAGCCCACCACCATCAACAACACCGAGACCTTCGCAGCCGTGCCCTGGATCATCCGCAACGGCGGCCAGGCCTACCTCGAGTGCGGCAAGCCCAACAACGGCGGCACCAAGATTTTCTCGGTCAGCGGCGACGTCGAGCGTCCGGGCAACTACGAGATTCCGATGGGCACGCCCTTTGCCAAGCTGCTGGAGCTGGCCGGTGGCGTGCGCAAGGGTCGCCAGCTCAAGGCGGTGATTCCCGGCGGCTCGTCGGCGCCGATCCTGCCGGCGAACATCATCATGGAATGCACCATGGACTACGACTCGATCGCCAAGGCCGGCTCCATGCTGGGTTCGGGCGCGGTCATCGTGCTGGACGACAGCCGTTGCATGGTCAAGTCACTGCAGCGCCTGTCCTACTTCTACATGCACGAGTCCTGCGGCCAGTGCACGCCCTGCCGCGAAGGCACGGGCTGGCTGTCGCGCATCGTGGATCGTATCGAGAACGGTCAGGGGCGACCTGAAGACATGGACCTGCTCGACAACGTGGCAGAAAACATCCAGGGGCGCACGATCTGCGCGCTGGGCGATGCAGCGGCCATGCCGGTGCGCGCCATGATCAAGCATTTCCGACATGAATTCGAACATCACGTAGCGCACAAGACCTGCATGGTCCCGGCCTACGTCTGAGCCCCATACCCGAGTACACGAACATGGTTGAAATCGAACTCGACGGCAAGAAGGTAGAGGTTGTGGAAGGCAGCATGGTCATGCATGCGGCCGAAAAAGCCGGTACCTACATTCCGCATTTCTGCTACCACAAGAAGCTCAGCATCGCGGCCAACTGCCGCATGTGCCTGGTCGATGTGGAAAAGGCGCCCAAGGCCATGCCAGCGTGTGCCACGCCGGTGACGCAGGGCATGATTGTGCGCACCAAGAGCGACAAGGCGGTCAAGGCGCAGAAGTCGGTGATGGAGTTCCTGCTCATCAACCACCCGCTGGACTGCCCGATCTGCGACCAGGGCGGCGAATGCCAGCTGCAGGATCTGGCCGTCGGCTACGGTGCCTCCTCCTCGCGTTATGAAGAGGAAAAGCGCGTCGTGTTCCACAAGGATGTCGGTCCGCTGATCTCGATGGAAGAGATGAGCCGCTGCATCCACTGCACCCGCTGCGTGCGCTTCGGCCAGGAAGTGGCCGGCGTCATGGAGCTGGGCATGTCGCACCGCGGCGAGCATTCCGAGATCGAGACCTTCGTCGGCCACTCGGTCGATTCCGAACTGTCCGGCAACATGATCGACATCTGCCCGGTCGGTGCGCTGACCAGCAAGCCGTTCCGCTACCAGGCCCGTACCTGGGAGCTGAGCCGCCGCAAATCGGTCAGCCCGCACGACTCCACCGGTGCCAACCTGATCGTGCAGGTCAAGAACAACAAGGTCATGCGCGTCGTGCCGCTGGAAAACGAAGCCGTCAACGAATGCTGGATCGCCGACCGCGACCGCTTCTCCTACGAAGCGCTGGACAGCCAGGAGCGCCTGACCCAGCCCATGATCAAGCACGGCGGCGAGTGGAAAACCGTCGACTGGCAGACGGCGCTCGAATACGTGGCCAAGAGCCTCAAGCACATCCAGGCCGAGCATGGTGTCAACAGCATTGGCGCCCTGGTCAGCCCGCACAGCACGGTGGAGGAACTGTACCTGGCCGGCGCACTGGTGCGTGGCCTGGGCAGCGACAACATTGACTATCGTCTGCGCAATGCCGAATTCGCCAAGAGCGAAGGCGTTCAGTGGCTCGGGACCTCGATTGAATCCCTTTCTCAGCTGCAGCGCGTGCTGGTGGTCGGCTCCAACCTGCGCAAGGACCATCCGCTGTTCGCGCAGCGCATCCGCCAGGCCGTGCGCCATGGCGCCGCCGTCAGCACCATCGCCTCCAAGGCCCTGTTCAAGGATGCCGATGCCTGGGCCATGCGCGTCGCCAACGCTGTGGTGGCCGAAGCGTCGGCCTGGGGTCAGGTGCTGGCTGACGTGGCGACCGCGATTGCCGCTGAAAAAGGCGTGAGCGCACCGGCCGCCGGCCAGGCGACGGCACAAGCGCAAGCCATTGCCAAGTCGTTGCTCGGCGGTGAACGCAAAGCCGTGTTGCTGGGCAACGCGGCGGCGCACCACGCGAACGCTTCCAGCCTGCTGGCGCTGGCCAACTGGATTGCTGCACAGACCGGCGCCACCGTGGGCTACCTCACCGAAGCCGCCAATACCGTGGGCGCCCAGTGGGTGAAGGCCCAGCCGCAAGCCGGTGGTCTGAATGCCGGCCAGATGCTCGCCGGTCATCTCAAGGCCGCCATTCTGCTCAACACCGAGCCCGAGTTCGACGCCGCTGCCGGCAAGCAGGCGACCGAGGGTCTGAGCAAGGTGGATACAGTGGTGACCTTGAGCCCGTTCAAGACCAATCTGGCCTTCAGTGACGTGCTGTTGCCCATCGCGCCGTTCACCGAAACCTCGGGCAGTTTCACCAATGCCGAAGGCCGCTTGCAGAGTTTCCACGCTGTCGTCAAGCCGCTGGGCGAGACGCGTCCGGCCTGGAAGGTGCTGCGCGTTCTGGGCAATCTGCTCGGTCTGCCGGACTTTGAATTCGAAACCTCGCAGGAGGTGCTGGCTACCGCGACCGCCACGCCGCCGGTGCTTAACAATGCCACGCAGGCCGCCATCACATTGGCTGCTTCGGCTGGCGAACCGGTGGTGGCATCCATCTACCAATTGGACGGTCTGGTCCGTCGTGCGCCGTCGCTGCAGTTGACGGCCGATGCGCGTGCTGTGCGTGAAGAAGGGGTGACAGCATGATCGATGCGCTGTACAACTGGGGCCTGAACCTGCTGGCCGCCAACTGGTGGACTGCGATGGCCTGGCCGGTCATCTGGATCCTGCTCAAGATCGTGGTGGTACTCGCGCCGCTGATGGGCGCGGTGGCCTACCTGACGCTGTGGGAGCGCAAGCTGCTGGGCTTCATGCAGGTGCGTTACGGACCCAACCGCGTCGGCCCCATGGGGCTGCTGCAGCCGATTGCCGACGCGCTCAAGCTGCTGACCAAGGAAATCATCACCCCCAGCGCGGTGAGCGGAGGCCTGTTCCGGCTCGGTCCCATCATGGCCATCATGCCGGCGCTGGCCGCCTGGGTGGCCATCCCCTTCGGTCCCGACGTGGCGCTGACCAACATCAATGCCGGCCTGCTGCTGATCATGGCCATCACCTCGATCGAGGTCTATGGCGTCATCATCGCCGGCTGGGCGTCCAACTCCAAGTACGCCTTCCTCGGCGCGCTGCGCGCCTCGGCCCAGATGGTGAGCTATGAAATTGCCATGGGCTTCTGCTTCCTGGTGGTGCTCATGGTCTCGGGCAGCATGAACCTGACCGACATCGTGCAAGGGCAGGGCAAGGGCTATTTTGCCGACATGGGCCTGAGCTTCCTGTCCTGGAACTGGCTGCCACTGCTGCCGATCTTCATGGTCTACCTGATCTCCGGCGTCGCTGAAACCAATCGCCATCCCTTTGACGTGGTCGAAGGCGAAGCCGAAATCGTGGCCGGCCACATGGTCGAGTACTCGGGCATGGGCTTCGCCATCTTCTTCCTGGCCGAATACGCCAGCATGTGGCTGGTGTCCATCCTGGCGGTGATCATGTTCCTCGGCGGCTGGATGTCGCCGGTCGACAGCGCGCTGCTCAACTGGATTCCGGGCTGGATCTGGCTGGGTGCCAAGACCTTCGTCGTGGTCTCGATGTTCATCTGGATTCGCGCCACCTTCCCGCGTTTCCGCTACGACCAGATCATGCGTCTGGGCTGGAAGATTTTCATCCCGGTCACCCTGGTGTGGCTGCTCATTGTCGGTGCCTGGATGCAGACACCGTGGAATATCTGGAACTAAGCGAGTCAAGACATGTCTGCCATCGCTGCTTCAACTTTCTCCGTTAAAGACTTCATCAAGAGCTTCATGCTGGTGGAGCTCCTCAAGGGCATGGCCCTGACCGGTCGCTACGCCTTCCGCCGCAAGGTGACGGTGCAATTCCCGGAAGAAAAAACCCCGCTGTCGCCGCGTTTTCGCGGACTGCACGCGCTGCGTCGTTATGACAACGGCGAAGAGCGCTGCATCGCCTGCAAGCTGTGCGAGGCGGTCTGCCCGGCGATGGCCATCACCATCGAGTCCGATGTTCGGGCCGACGGCAGCCGCCGCACCACGCGCTACGACATCGACCTGACCAAGTGCATCTTCTGCGGTTTCTGCGAAGAAAGCTGCCCGGTCGACTCCATCGTCGAGACCAGCATTTTCGAATACCACGGCGAAAAACGGGGTGACCTGTACTTCACCAAGGACATGCTGCTGGCCGTTGGCGACCGCTACGAGAACGAGATCGCTGCCGCCAAGGCGGCCGATGCCAAGTACCGCTGAAGACTGTCCCACAGAACCTCACAAAGATCGACCCATGGACGTCAAGACTGGTTTCTTCTATCTGTTCTCGGTGGTGCTGCTGTTTGCAGCCTTCCGGGTCATCACGGCGCGCAACCCGGTGCACGCTGTCCTCTTCCTGATGCTGTCCTTCTCGCAGGCATCGGCCATCTGGCTGCTGCTGAAGGCCGAGTTCCTCGCCATCACGCTGGTGCTGGTCTATCTCGGGGCGGTGATGGTGCTGTTCCTGTTTGTGGTCATGATGCTCGACATCAAGATCGACGCGCTGCGCCAGGGCTTCTGGAAGCATTTCCCACTGGCCGTCACCCTCGGTGCCGTGGTCGTGCTCGAAATGGCCATGGTGCTCATGGCCGGCTTCCGCGTTTCGGAGGAGCCGCGCGTGGCCCGGGTCATCGGGCAACCGCTGCTGGAGGTCTCCAACTCCAAGGAGCTGGGCAAGCTGCTCTACACCCAGTATGTCTACCCGGTGCAGGTCGCGGCCGTCATCCTGCTGGTGGCCATGATTGCTGCCATCGCCCTGACCCTGCGTGCGCGCAAGGACAGCAAGGCGATCAATCCGTCCGAGCAGGTGCATGTGCGCGCCAGCGATCGACTTCATATCGTCAAGCTCGACCCCACACGCCCGGCGCCGGCCGTCGAGGCTGCGCCTGAGGAGAACAAGGCATGACCCTGACCCTGACACTCGGACATTACCTCACGCTGGGCGCCATGCTGTTTGCGCTGGCGGTGGTGGGTATCTTCCTGAACCGCAAGAACCTGATCGTGCTGCTGATGGCCATCGAGCTCATGCTGCTGGCGGTCAACCTGAACTTCGTGGCCTTCTCCCATTACCTGGGCGACATGCACGGCCAGGTGTTCGTGTTCTTCATCCTGACGGTGGCCGCGGCCGAGTCGGCCATCGGCCTGGCCATCCTGGTGCTGCTGTTCCGCAACAAGTCCAGCATCAACGTGGACGAACTCAATACGCTCAAGGGCTGAACCCCCAGGTTCATCAACAGAACGACAACATGAGTCAAACCCTCTCTGCTTCCACCCTGCTGGCCGTGCCGCTGGCGCCGCTGGCCGGCGCTTTGCTGGCCGGCATTCTGGGCACCAAGTTCGGCGGCAACTGGATCGGCCGGCGCCTGTCGCATTCGCTCACCATCCTCGGTGTGCTGCTGGCCTTCATTCTCTCGGCCATGACGCTCAAGAGCGTGGCCATGGATGGCGCGCGCTTCAACGAGACGCTCTACACCTGGATGGTGGTCGGTGGTCTCAAGATGGAGGTCGGCTTCCTGATCGACGGCCTGACCGCCATGATGATGTGCGTGGTGACCTTCGTCTCGCTGATGGTGCACATCTACACCATCGGCTACATGGAAGAGGACGAGGGCTACAACCGCTTCTTCGCCTACATCTCGCTGTTCACCTTCTCCATGCTGATGCTGGTGATGAGCAACAACCTGCTGCAGCTGTTCTTCGGCTGGGAAGCGGTGGGTCTGGTGTCCTACCTGCTGATCGGTTTCTGGTTCAACAAGCCGACCGCCATCTTCGCCAACATGAAGGCCTTCCTGGTCAACCGGGTCGGTGACTTCGGCTTCATTCTCGGCATCGGCCTGATCGCGACCTACGCCGGCACGCTGAACTACACCGAAGTGTTTGCCAAGGCGTCCGAACTCGGCGCCATCGAATTCCCCTGGTATGTCCTGGGGCAGGATGCCATGCTGATCACCGTGATCTGCATCTGCCTGTTCATCGGTGCCATGGGCAAGTCGGCCCAGTTCCCGCTGCACGTCTGGCTGCCCGACTCCATGGAAGGCCCGACCCCGATCTCCGCCCTGATCCACGCCGCCACCATGGTGACGGCCGGCATCTTCATGGTGGCGCGCATGTCGCCGCTGTTCGAGCTGAGCGACACGGCCCTGAGCTTCATCATGGTGATCGGCTCCATCACGGCCCTGTTCATGGGTTTCCTGGGCATCATCCAGAACGACATCAAACGCGTGGTGGCCTATTCCACGCTGTCGCAGCTCGGCTACATGACGGTGGCGCTCGGTGCCTCGGCCTACTCGGTGGCGGTATTCCACCTGATGACGCACGCCTTCTTCAAGGCGCTGCTGTTCCTCGGCGCCGGCTCGGTCATCATGGGCATGCACCACAACCAGGACATCCGCTGGATGGGCGGCGTGCGCAAGTACATGCCCATCACCTGGATCACCTCGCTGCTGGGTTCGCTGGCACTGATCGGCACGCCGCTGTTCTCCGGCTTCTATTCCAAGGACAGCATCATCGAGGCCGTGCACGAGAGCCACCTGTGGGGCGCCGGCTTTGCCAATTTTGCCGTGCTGGCCGGTGTCTTCGTGACCGCCTTCTATTCCTTTCGCATGTATTTCCTGGTGTTCCACGGCAAGGAGCGCTTCGACCAGAACCCGGACGCCCACCACGACGACCACGGCCACCATGATGACCATCACGAGCCGCACGAGTCGCCCTGGGTGGTGACGGTGCCGCTGGTGCTGCTGGCCATTCCCTCGGTGGTGATCGGCTACATGACGATCCAGCCCATGCTGTTCGGCGACTTCTTCAAGGATTCGATCTTTGTCGACGCGGCACGCCACCCGGCGATGCAGGAGTTGGCCGCAGCCTTCCATGGCCCGGTGGCCATGGCGCTGCATGCCTTCAGCACGGCGCCGTTCTGGCTGGCCCTGGCCGGCGTGGTCTGCGCCTACTACATGTACATGGTCAACCCGGCCCTGCCGGCGGCCATCAAGCGGGGCGTGCAGCCGATCTACACGCTGCTGGAAAACAAGTACTACATGGACTGGATCAACGAGAACATCCTGGCCCGCGGTGCGCGGCTGCTCGGCACCGGCCTGTGGAAGGGCGGCGATCAGGCCGTGATCGACGGCGTCGTGGTCAATGGGTCCTGGAAACTGGTGGGCTGGGTGGCCGGCGTGGTGCGTCGCCTGCAGTCCGGCTTCCTGTACCACTACGCACTGGCGATGATTGTCGGGGTCCTGGTGCTCATGTCGTACTTCGTGACCTGGCCCATGCTGGTCGAGTGGCTCAGCCGATAAGGAGAAGAAGAAATGGGTTTGTTGAGCCTGGCTATCTGGATGCCGATCGCGTTCGGCGTGTTGCTGCTGGCCTTGGGCCGCGACGAGCAGGCGCGCATGGTGCGCTGGGTCGCGCTCATCGGCGCACTGGCGAGCTTTCTGGTCACCTTGCCGCTGTACACGGGCTTCAAGCTCGGGACGGCAGCGATGCAGTTTGTCGAGATGATGCCGTGGATGGAGCGCTTCAATGTGCACTACCACGTGGGTCTTGACGGCATCTCGCTCTGGTTCGTGCTGCTGACCGCTTTCATCAACGTGGTGGTGGTGATTGCCGGCTGGGAAGTCATCACGCGCCGTGTCAACCAGTACATGGGTGCTTTCCTGATCCTCAGCGGCCTCATGATCGGAGTGTTCTCCGCGCTGGACGGCATCCTGTTCTACGTCTTCTTCGAAGCCACGCTGATCCCGATGTACCTGATCATCGGCATCTGGGGCGGCCCGAACAAGATCTACGCCGCCTTCAAGTTCTTCCTCTACACGCTGCTCGGCTCGCTGCTGACGCTGATTGCGCTGATCTTCCTGTACACCAAGTCGGGTGGCAGCTTCGACATCGCCACCTGGCACCGACTGCCGCTGGACGGCACGACGCAGACGCTGCTGTTCTTTGCCTTCTTTGCTGCGTTTGCCGTCAAGGTGCCGATGTGGCCGGTGCACACCTGGCTGCCGGATGTGCACGTCGAGGCGCCCACCGGTGGTTCCGCCGTGCTGGCCGCCATCATGCTCAAGCTCGGTGCCTATGGCTTCCTGCGTTTCTCGCTGCCGATCGCGCCGGATGCCGCGCGCGAATGGGCGTGGCTCCTGATCGCCCTGTCGCTGATCGCCGTCATCTACGTCGGTCTGGTGGCCATGGTGCAACAGGACATGAAGAAGCTGGTGGCCTACTCGTCGGTGGCGCACATGGGCTTCGTCACCCTGGGCTTCTTCATCTTCAACGACCTCGGCGTCTCCGGCGGTCTGGTGCAGATGATCGCCCACGGCTTTGTCTCGGCCGCCATGTTCCTCTCCATCGGCGTGCTGTACGACCGGGTGCACTCGCGTGAGATCGCATCCTATGGCGGTGTGGTCAACACCATGCCCAAGTTCGCGGCCTTTGCCCTGTTCTTTGCCATGGCCAATTGCGGCCTGCCGGGTACCGCCGGTTTCGTCGGCGAGTGGATGGTGATCCTCGGTGCCGTGAAGTACGACTTCTGGATCGGCCTGGCCGCGGCCACCGCACTGATCTTCGGTGCTGCCTACACGCTGTGGATGTTCAAGCGCGTCTACCTGGGGCCGGTGGCCAACGATGACGTCAAGGCGCTGGTTGACATCAACAGCCGTGAATTCCTGGTGCTGGCGCTGCTGGCAATCGCCGTGCTGGTCATGGGTGTCTATCCCAAGCCCTTCACCGATGTCATGGACACTTCGGTGGTGGAACTGCTCAAGCACGTGGCCCTGTCCAAGTTGAACTGATCGAACCGAATTGAAAGACTGAAGATGACTGACAAACTCAGCTGGATTGCGGTTTATCCGGAAATCATTCTGCTGGCCATGGCCTGCCTGATCACGCTGATGGACCTCGGCGTCAAGAGCCGCCAGCGCACCCGCACCTACCTCTGGACGCTGCTGACCTTGGGCGCGGTGGCCCTGCTGCAGTTCCTGTATGCCAGCAGCGGCGCCACGCTCTACAGCCTGCACAACATGGTGGTGAGCGATCCGATGGGCAACTGGCTCAAGTTTTTCGCCACCGTGGCGGTGATGGTCACCCTGGTCTATGCACGTCCCTACTCGGCTGACCGTGACATGCTGCGTGGCGGCGAGCTCTTCAGCCTCAGTATGTTCTCCTTGCTGGGCATGTTCATCATGATCTCGGGCAACAACTTCCTGCTGATCTACCTCGGCCTGGAACTGCTCACCCTCTCCAGCTACGCCCTGGTGGCGCTGCGCCGCGACAACGCCACTGCCACCGAAGCGGCCATGAAGTACTTCGTGCTCGGCGCGCTGGCTTCCGGCTTCCTGCTCTACGGCCTGTCGATGATCTACGGCGCCACCGGCTCGCTCGACATCAATGCCGTGTTCCGCGCCATCAATTCCGGCCGCGTCAACCCGCAGGTGCTGGTGTTCGGCACGGTGTTCGTGGTGGCCGGCCTGGCCTTCAAGCTCGGCGTGGTGCCGTTCCACATGTGGATTCCCGATGTCTACCAGGGCGCACCGACCGCCGTGACGCTGATGATCGGCGGCGCGCCGAAGCTGGCCGCGTTTGCCATCGTCATCCGCCTGCTGGTCGAAGGCATGCTGCCGCTGGCGCTCGACTGGCAGCAGATGCTGATGCTGCTGGCCATCGCCTCGCTGCTGGTCGGCAATCTGGCCGCCATCATGCAGACCAACCTCAAGCGCATGCTGGCGTTCTCCACCATTTCACAAATGGGCTTTGTGCTGCTGGGTCTGATGTCGGGTGTCATCAACGGCAACATCTACTCGGCGGCCAACGCCTACAGCTCGGCGATGTTCTACATCGTCACCTACGTGCTCACCACGCTGGCGAGCTTCGGCGTCATCCTGCTGCTGGCGCGTGACGGCTTCGAGAGCGAAGAGATTACCGACTTTGCCGGCCTCAACCAGCGCAGCCCGCTGTATGCCGCCATCATGGCGATCTGCCTGTTCTCGCTGGCGGGCATTCCGCCCCTGGTTGGCTTCTACGCCAAGCTCTCCGTGCTGCAGGCCCTGGTGGCTTCGGGCCAGACGCTGCACATTGGTCTGGCCGTGTTTGCCGTGATCATGTCGTTGATCGGCGCCTTCTACTACCTGCGCGTGGTCAAGGTCATGTACTTCGACGAACCCATCACCGCCACCACCGTGGCGGCGCCGTTCGACGTGCGCGCCGTGCTGTCGGTCAACGGCCTGCTGGTGCTGGTGCTGGGTCTGGTACCCGGTGGTCTGATGGCCCTGTGTGCCCAGGCCATCCAGCAGATGCTGGGTACCTGAGACCCATGTCGCAAAGCGCCGCTGTCTGGTTCGTTGTGCTGGCCGCGCTGGCCGGTGCCAACCTGCCGTTCATCAACCAGCGTCTGCTGGCCGTGATGCCGCTGAAAACCCCCAAGGGTCTTCCCGTTCGCCTGCTGGAACTGGTGCTGTGCTACTTTCTGGTCGGCGGCATGGCGCTGCTGCTGGAGCAGCGCGCGGGCCAGATCACGTCCCAGAGCTGGGAGTTCTACGCCATCACGGCGGCGCTGTTCTTGACCCTCGCCTTCCCGGGCTTTGTTTACCGTTACCTGTTCAAGCGCCACGGTTGACGCGCTGCCGCGACCATGGATGATCGCCATCTGATCGAAATCCGGGAAGACAGCCAGGAGCTGTTCAAGGGCCGCTTTCTCCACGCCTTTCGCGACACGGTGCGCCTGCCCGATGGCGCCCGTACCGTGCGCGAGTATGTGGTGCATCCCGGCGCGGTGATGATCATTCCGCTGCTGGTGGACGCGTCTGGCGAGGTGCGCGTGGTGCTGGAGCGTCAGTACCGCTATCCGGTCAAGCAGGTCATGGTCGAGTTTCCCGCCGGCAAACTCGATGCCGGTGAAGACATCCTGGCCTGCGCGCAGCGCGAACTGCTGGAAGAAACCGGCTACCGTGCGGCCGAGTGGGCACGCGCCGGCGTGCTGCATCCGGTCATCTCGTATTCCACCGAGTTCATCGACATCTGGTTTGCGCGCAGTTTGAGCCCGGGTGAGCGCCAGCTGGATGGAGGTGAGTTCCTGGATGTCTTTACGGCCACGCCGGCCGAACTGCTGCAGTGGTGTTTCGAGGGGCGTGTGACGGATGCCAAGACCCTGACGGGCGCGCTCTGGCTGCAGAACGTCCTTGCCGGCACCTGGGAATTGAACTGGCAGGCTGCAGACCCAAGCGGCAGCTGCTGATA
The DNA here is from genome assembly GCA_031426755.1 of Curvibacter sp. Taxonomy (GTDB): domain Bacteria; phylum Pseudomonadota; class Gammaproteobacteria; order Burkholderiales; family Burkholderiaceae_C; genus Hylemonella. Next base: position 141,795 of record JASJPI010000009.1, on the reverse strand, counting down.
ATGGTCTCATGAAGGTTTTAAATCTGCAGTGCGACGCCTGGCACGTGTTCGAAGGCTGGTTCGCATCCGACGAAGACCATGCCAGCCAGTTGGCGCGTGGCCTGCTGGCGTGCCCGATGTGTGGCAGCAAGGCGGTGGTCAAGCTGCCCAGTGCGCCGCGCCTGAACCTGGGTGCAGCGCGCCCTGAAGCGAATGCCCCCAGCCAGCCCCCCGTCGAGAAGCGGGACGTGGTCGTGGGCGATACCGAGCAGGTTCTGCAGGCCGCCTGGCTGCAGGTGGCGCGCCGCATCGTGGCGCAGACGGAAGACGTGGGCGGACGCTTTGCCGAAGAAGCGCGCAAGATGCACTACGGTGAGGCGCAGGAGCGCAGCATTCGCGGCCAGGCCTCGCGCGAGGAAACCGAGGCGCTGCTCGACGAAGGCATTGCGGTGATGCCGCTGCCCTTGCCGGATGCGCTCAAGGGGCCGCTGCAGTAGCACCAGGGCCGGCCGGAGATTGCCGGTCGGTTGACGGACATCAAGTGCAGCGCGTGCGGAACACCGGACAAACGCCGCACTGAAACCTAGAATGGTTTGATCGGATCTTGTCATGCCCTTCCTCGCGCGACTCCTGCTGTCCTTGTTCTGCATTGTTGCGGTGGCCGTTCCCGCCACGGCGGCGGACCTGCGGGCCATGGTCGACGTGGACGAGCCCGCGCTGCATTGCCAGCACGAAGGGCCGGCCGATCACGGCAGCCATGCGGCTGGCATGGCGGCGCAAGCCCAGGGCAGTTGCGATGACTGCAGTGCCTGCACGAGTCATTGCACGCCGGTGATGGTCTCTGCGCCCGGCCGCCTGCCCCCGACCGGCGGCAGCGTGCAGGCCGGGGCGTTGCCCCAGCTCCTTGTCGGCATCACCGCCGCGCCGGAACTCAAGCCGCCACGTTTCTGATCTTCCTCTTCTGTTCGCACCGTCCGGCCCGCAGGCTGGGCGGCTGGATTGTTTGTTGAAGACTGGAGTATTCAAATGTCGATGACGCACTATATGGAGCTGCTGGCTCAGAACCAGCCCTGGAACCTGATCCTGTTCATGGCCATCCCGGTGGTGCTGGCCGAAACAGTGGCCATCACCGAGCTGTACATCCTGTTCACGCGCCGCTTCGACGGCGCCGTGCGCACGCTCAACCGCGGCGCCAGCATTGCGGGCGGTCTGTACTTCCTGGGGGTATTCGCCTACCTGATGCTGACGGCCGTGATTCCGCTGACGCGCGGCGGCCTCTGGCGCGGGCCCGCCGACGTCATTGCCGTCGGTTTCTACCTCTCGGGTATCGTGCCCCTGCTCGGACTGGCGCTGCTGGACCTGGGCCTGCTGGGCCGTTCACGCAGCGAGGAGGGCCGGCTCAGGCTGCACGCGGCCCTGGTCGCCGTCTTCCTGGTGGTGGCACACGTGGCCATGATCTTCGGCATGCTCGATCCCACGTTGCTGAGCGGAGATGCCGGTGCGGGCATGCAGGGCATGCCGCATTGACGCTGGCACTCTGGGCCTGAACCTCGTTGTTGGCAGCGCGGTTCAGCCCTTGCTGGTGGGGTCGCTGCAACTGGTGGCATGGTGGTTTTCACGCGCAGAGGTTTTTATCCCGATACATTGGCCGCAATCACTCTAGGACTTGAACTGCAACGCCGCCAGCCGTGCATACAGCCCGTTCGCCGCTACCAGCTGCTCGTGCGTCCCCTGTTCCACCAGCCGCCCCTGATCGATCACCACGATGCGATCGGCCTGCTGCACGGTGGCCAGGCGGTGGGCGATGACCAGGGTGGTGCGGTCGCGCATGGCGGACTCCAGCGCGGCTTGCACCATGCGCTCACTCTCGGCGTCCAGTGCGCTTGTGGCTTCATCCAGCAGCAGCAGCGGGGCGTTCTTCAGCATGGCGCGCGCAATGGCGATGCGCTGGCGTTGCCCGCCCGAGAGGCGCACGCCGCGCTCACCGAGAAAGGTGGCGTAGCCCTCGGGTAGGGCGCGGATGAAATCGTCGGCAAAGGCGGCACAGGCGGCGGCCTGCACTTCGGCATCGCTGGCATCCGGGCGGCCGTAGCGGATGTTTTCCAGCGCGCTGCTGGAAAAGATCACTGGCTCCTGCGGCACCAGGCCGATGCGCTCACGCAGTTCGTGCAGCGCGAGTTGTGGCAGCGGCACACCGTTGAGCGTGATACGTCCTGCGGACGGGTCGTAGAAGCGCAGCAGCAAGTGAAACAGTGTGCTCTTGCCGGCGCCGCTGGGGCCGACCAGCGCCACCGTTTCACCGGCGCGCACGTCCAGCGTGATGTCAGTCAGTGCGGCCTGGGCCGGGCGGGAAGGGTAGTGGAAGGTGATGCCGTCGAAGCGCACGGCGCTGCCACCGGCGGTGGCCGGCAGGGGCTGCGTTTGCGCCGGGCCTTCGATGGGCGAGCGGCTGGCCAGCAGTTCCATCAGCCGTTCGGTGGCGCCGGCGGCGCGCAGCAGTTCGCCATAGACCTCGCCCAGCACGGCAAAGGCGCTGGCCAGCATGATCACGAACATCACGGTCTGGCCCAGGTGGCCGGCCGTGATGTCGCCGCGCAGGACCGCCTGCGTGCCCTGGTACAGACCCCAGAGCAGCGCGCCCGAGGTGGCGATGATGATGAAGCCCATCAGCAGCGAGCGCGCCCGCACGCGCCGCTTGGCGGTGTTGAAGGCGTTCTCGGTGGCGGCATCGAAACGGGTCGCTTCACGGTTTTCTGCGGTGTAGCCCTGCACCACCGGAATGGCATTGAGCACTTCGGCCGCAATGGCGCTGGAGTCGGCCACGCGGTCCTGGCTGGCGCGAGACAGGCGCCGCACGCGCCGCCCGAACCACACGCTGGGCAGTACCACGAGCAGCAGCACGCCCAGCACCTGCGCCATGATGTACGGGTTGGTCCACACCAGCATGGCCAGCGCGCCCAGGCCGGTCACGCTGCTGCGCAGCCCCATGGAGAAGGACGAACCCACCACCGTCTGCACCAGCGTGGTGTCGGTGGTCAGGCGCGAGAGCACCTCGCCGGTCTGCGTGGTCTCGAAGAACTCGGGGCTTTGCCGCAGCACGTGGGCGTAGACGGCGTTGCGCACATCGGCGGTCACGCGCTCGCCCAGCCAGCTCATCAGGTAGAAGCGGGTGGCCGAGAACACGCCCATGGCGGCGGACACCGCAAACAGAAGGGCAAAGTGCTCGCGCAGGGCCAACAGTTTCTCCCCGCGGTCCTGGGGCTGCAGACCACCATCGATCAGTTCGCGCAGCGCCAGCGGAAAGACCAGCATGGCTGCCGCCGCCAGGAACAGGAACAGCAGTGCCAGCGCGATGCGCGAGCGGTAGGGCCGCAGGAAGGGCATCAGGCCGGTGAGGGACTGGGGGCTGCGGGCACGGGTGCGGTCGTCGGGCATGGGGCATGGGTAGGCGGGGCAAGAAAGTGCAGCATACCCGCAAGTGCGCAAGAAGCGGGTGGTGCGACCGGGTCAACAGGGCTCAGAATAGGCCCATGTCTACCGCCAGCCTGTTTCAGCTCCTGCTGCTTGCCGCCATCTGGGGCGCTTCCTTCCTGTTCCTGCGCATCGCCGTGCCGGTGCTGGGGCCGGCCTGGCTGATCGAGGCGCGGGTGGCGCTGGCGGCGCTGCTGCTGTGGGTCGTGGCGCGGTGGCTGCGCCAGCCGCCGCTGGGGCTGCGCGGCCATGGCCGCCATTACCTGGTGCTGGGGCTGTTCAATACCGCGCTGCCTTTTCTCTTCTTCGCCTATGCCGCGCGCACGCTGCCGGCGTCGCTGATGTCCATCCTCAACGCCACCGGGCCGATCTGGGGTGCGCTGATTGCTGCCCTGTGGCAACGCACCCCGTTGCCGCCGCGCGTAGCTGTGGGGCTGTTGCTGGGGGTGGCGGGCGTGGTGCTGCTGCTGGGGGTGGAGCCGGCCGCCATGCAGGCCGGCGCGGCACCCGCCATCGCGGCCACGCTGGCGGCCACCTGCTGCTACGGTATTGCCAGCAACTACGCGCGCGTGGCGTCCACGCCAGGGCCACTGGCCAACGCGCACGGCAGCATGTGGGCCGCCTTGTTGTGGGTGGTGCCGCTGCTGCTGCTCATGCCACCGCCCGTGCCGGCGCTCCCATCGCCCGGTGTGCTGGCCACGGTGGCCGCGCTCGGCCTGCTGTGCACGGGTGTGGCCTATCTGCTGTACTTCCGGTTGGTGGCCGACATCGGCGCCGCGCCGGCGCTGACTGTGGGTTTCCTGATCCCGCTGTTCGGGGTGCTGTGGGGCTGCTTGTTCCTGGGCGAGACCGTGGGCTGGCACACCCTGGCCGGAGCCACCGTGGTCGTGTTGGGCACCGCGCTGGTGACCGGATTCACCCCCCGAATGCTGTGGCCGGCCAAGGCGGTGTCCCATGAATGAAAGGCTGCCCGACAGCCCGGCGCGACAGTACGCGGTGGTGGCACGCGCCATCGACTACCTGCGCGCCAATGCGCTGCGCCAGCCCACACTGGCCGAGGTGGCGGCTGCGGTGCACCTGAGCGAATTCCACTTGCAGCGCGTATTCGCGGCCTGGGCCGGTATCTCGCCCAAGCGCTTTTTGCAGTACCTGACCAAGGAGTACGCGTGGCAGGCGCTGCGCACGTCGGCCGATCTGCTCAGCGTGACTGAAGCCAGTGGCCTGTCCAGCGCCGGCCGCTTGCATGACTTGATGGTGACATGCGAAGCCATGACGCCGGGCGAGATCAAGCGTGGCGGTGTTGGCGTGGTGCTGGGCTTCGGCCGGGCGGCGACGCCGTTTGGCGAGGCACTGGTGGGCTGGACGGCACGCGGTTTGTGCTATTTGGCCTTTCTGGATGATGATGAAGCGATCCGTCTGACCGAGCTGGCGAGTCAATGGCCGGCGGCACAGCGTGAACGCGATGATGCGCAGGCGCAGCGATGGCTGGACCAGGTGTTCGCGACCACGCCGCAGCGCGGCACCCTGCATTTGGTGCTGCGCGGTACCAACTTCCAGCTCAAGGTGTGGGAGGCATTGCTGAAGGTCGAACCCTCGCGTGTGGTGTCCTACACCCAACTCGCCCAGCTGGCGGGGGCGCCGAAAGCCCAGCGCGCCGTCGGCAGCGCGCTGGCCGCCAATACCATCGGCTACCTGATTCCTTGCCACCGGGTCATCCGGGAGTCCGGCGAGTTCGGCCAGTACCGCTGGGGCAGCGAACGCAAGACGGCCATGCTGGCGTGGGAGGCCGGGCAGAGCGCCCGGCCTTGACCCCTCATGGGTCGGGTCAGAGCTGCTCCAGCGTGCTACGGCTGACCTGTTTCCAGACCGAAGGCGGCTGGCCGCTACGCAGGCGCACCAGATAGACCTCGTCGTTGGCCTGCTTGATGCGTGTCACGGCCTCGGCCACCGGAATGTCGAGCAGCGCGGCCAGCACCAGCGGGTTGACGCCGCCATGGGCCACGATGGCAATGCTGCCGGCGGTGTGGCGGGTGGTGATCTGGCGCACGGCGGCCTTCACGCGATCCGCCTGGCTCTGCAGCGATTCGCCACCATCGAGTGCGTCGTCGAGCACGTTGCCACGCTTGCCGAACTCGGCAAAGAGCGCCGCATCGCGCTGGTCCTCGAAGATGCCTTCGAACTTGCCGAAGGAACGTTCGTTGAGGGCCGGCAGTGCGGTCACCGGTGTGTGGCCGGCGAAGGCCGCGGCGGTTTCCTGCGCGCGGCGCAGGCCGCTGCTGTAGATGTGGTTGAACGGCACCCCCGCCAGCCGCGGGACCAGCTCCGCCGCCTGGCGGCGGCCGGTGTCGTTGAGCACATTGTCGGTGGCGCCCTGCAGGCGCTTCTCCAGGTTCCACTGGGTCTGGCCGTGGCGCACCAGGTAGATGTCGAGCACCTGGGTCTCTGCTGCCGCCGGCAGCGCAAAGGCGCAGCCGGCGGCCAGCAAGGCCGAGGTGAGCAAGGCGCGGCGTTGCATCGTCATTTCGCTCAAGCCGTTTCAGCGCGCCGACAGCAGGCCGGGCACGTGCAGCAGGATGAACTCGTTGTCATCGTTCTTGCCGAGCTGGCGGCCTGAGGAGTAGGGCAGGTTGTTGTCGTTGGCGACCACGATGTGCTCGGCATCGACCACGTCCACGTCTTCGATGGTGACGAAGGGGAAGGTGAACTTGCCGTCCTTGCCGCCGACCTTGGCCACGCCCTTCGGGTCCTGGATGTCGAGCAGGTCGATGTAGCCGATCTTGCGCACGAAGCCGTCGGCATCCGCGTCCTTCAGGCTGATCTTGTAGATGCGCTTGAACCTGGCCGGCACGTTCTGGCAGTCCGGGCGGGCCGGGCCGTTGCAGGCGGTGTGCTCCAGGCCCTCGCCGTTGTCGCGCTCGATGATCAGGCCGGTGTCGGCATCGATCATGTTGAAGTCGCCGATGTTGTTGCCGTTGAGTTCCAGGGCGTATTTCCAGGAGCGGCCGGTCCATTCGCCTTTGGCCACATTGAATTCCAGCACGCGCAGGTACTCACGGCCGTCCTTGCTCTCCCACTTCTTGTCGACCTCATTCCACAGCGGGCCTTCCAGCAGCGGGTACAGGAACTGGCCGTCTTTCGACGCCGCCATGCCTTCGTAGCCGCGCGAACGGCGCACCGGCGTGGCGAAGGCACCGGCCGTAGCGGGTGTGGTGACCGAGAAATGGTCGGGCGAGCGGGCCAGCTTGCCATCCACTTCGGTGCTGAAGACGGCGAGCACCTTGCCCCGGCGGTCGGTTTTTACCAGGTAGGGGCCGAGTTCGTCGCCGAACCAGACATGGTCGCCGATGAATTGCATGGATTCGATGTCGAGATCGGCACCGGTCAGGTAGCGTTGCTTGGTGCCTTCGTTGACGATCAGGAAAGGCACTTTCTTGTCCGGATCGTGCAGGAACACGGTCTGCAGCTGTTTCACGCCGCCGTTCTTCCAGTCCGGCTTGACGTGGTGGAACATCAGCATGGCGTCGGCCGAGTTGGCCTTGCTGCCGAAACCGTTGTCGGTCAGCACCCAGTAGCTGCCGTCCTTCATCGCCTTGATGCCCGAGAAGCCCTGCACCGGCTGACCCTTAAACGGCAGGCTGATGCCGGTGGGCTTCGGCGCCCCCTTGGCCGAGAGGTAGGAGCTGCCGGCAATCGACTCCAGCTTGTCTTCGCGGTGGCCGTCGGCCGTGGTGTATTTGCCCGAGGTCTGCAGGCTGGCCGGTGCATCCTTCGGCGCGGCGATGAAGGTGCGTGCCGGCAGCGCGGCATGGCCGACCAGCGTAGCGGGGAAGGTCTGCTGGGCCTGCACGGGGGCAATGGCCAGCAGGGTGAGGAGCGATAGCAGAGGTGATTTGCGCATGGTGCTCTTGGGTTGGTTGAACAAGCACCACGGATGCTAGGCAGCCAACATGACAGGACCGTGAAGGTGATTTCCCGATAGCAGCGCTGTCGGAAAAGAGCCTTACTCGACCAGCGCGACCGACTTCACCTGGGCCCAGACTGCCCGGCCAGGCACCAGGCCCAGCGTGCTCACGGCGCGCGCCGTGATGCGTGAGAGCAGCATGGCACCGCCGCAGGCCACGCGCACCAGAGCCTGGGACGGATGGGCGTCCGTCGCAATGGAGTCGACTGTGGCAAGCAGCAGGTTCTGGATGCTGGTGTGGTGCGGCACTTCGGTCGCCAGACTGACGTCGCGTGCCAGCACGCGCAGGCGCACACGCTGCCCGACGGCCAGCCCGCTGTCGCGCAGCCACAGGCTGCCGCCACCAAAATCGACCCGTGCCAGGTGCCAGCGCGCGTCGCGTTCTGCCACCGTGCCGTGCAGCAGGGCACCGGCATCGTCGCCCAGCACCACCGGGGTATCGATACGGGCCAGCACGTCGGCCGTCGGGCCGGCCGCCTGGATGCGGCCTTGATCGAGCGCGACCAGCGAGTCCGCCAGGCGCGCCACTTCATCGGCGGCATGGGTCACGTAGAGCATCGGAATCTTCAGCTCATCGCGCAGGCGCTCCAGCCAGGGCAGGATGTCCTGGCGGCGCGCCTGGTCGAGTGCGGCCAGCGGCTCGTCGAGCAGCAGCAGTCGCGGTTGCGTGGCCAGCGCACGCGCAATCGCCACGCGTTGCCGCTCACCGCCGGAGAGCTGCTGCACCCGGCGCTGCATCAGGTGGCCGATACCCAGCAGGTCGATCACGGCATCCAGTGCGATGGCCGGCGCACCGCTTGCCGTGCGTTTTTGCCCGTAGGCGAGGTTGCCGCGCACATCCAGGTGCTCGAACAGACTCGCTTCCTGAAATACGTAGCCCAGCGGCCGCTGCCATGGCGGCAGAAAGATGCCGCTTGCGTCGTCCTGCCAGACCACGCCATCAATGCGCACCAGGGCGTTGTGCGCCCGTTCCAGGCCGGCCACGCAGCGCAACACGCTGGTCTTGCCGGAGCCGGATGCGCCGTACAGCACGGTGATGCCGTGCGCCGGCAATGCCAGATCGACGTCCAGCTGGAAGTCGGGCCGCGTCAGCGACAGGCGGATCCGGTTGTCGGCTGGGTTCATGGCATGACCCGGGTATGGCGGCGGTTGAGCAGCGACAGGCCCAGCAACACCACGAACGAGAACAGCACCATGCTGCCGGCCAGCCAGTGTGCCTGCGTGTACGCCAGTGCCTCGACGTGGCCGTAGATCTGTGTCGACACCACGCGTGTCTTGTCCGGGATGTTGCCGCCGATCATCAGCACCACGCCGAATTCGCCCACGGTATGGGCGAAGGTCAGAATGCCGGCGGTGACGAAGCCGCGCCGCGACAGCGGCAGCACCACGGTGAAGAAGGCGTCCAGTGGCGTGGCGCGCAGGGTGGCGGCCACTTCCAGCGGCCGCGGGCCAATGGCCTCGAAGGCGTTCTGCAGGGGTTGCACCGCAAACGGCAGCGAATAGATCAGCGAGGCCAGCAGCAGGCCGCCGAAGGTGAAGGGCAGCGTGCCCAACCCCAGGAACTGCGTCAACTGGCCGATCCAGCCGTGCGGCCCGAGTGTCACCAGCAGGTAAAAGCCCAGCACCGTGGGCGGCAGCACCAGCGGCAGCGTCACCACCGCCCCCAGCGGGGCACGCCAGCGCGACGTGGTGCGCGCCAGCCACCAGGCCAGCGGCGTGGCCAGCACCAACAGCAGCGCGGTTGTCAGGGTGGCCAGCTTCAGCGTGAGCCAGATGGCGCTCAGATCGTCAGGACTGAAGGGCATGGATGTGATTACAAGGCATAGCCATAGGCGCGAATGATCGCACGGGCCTTGTCGCTGCGCAGGTAAGCCGCCAGTGCGGCCGCGGCTGCATTGTCTTTGGCGTTGCTCAGGATCACGGCGTCCTGCCGGATCGGCGTGTGCAGATCAGCAGGGATCTGCCAAGCCGACCCCCTGGTGATACGGCCGTCCACCATCACCTGCGACAGCGCCACGAAGCCGAGCGCCGCATTGCCGGTGGCAACGAACTGGTAGGTCTGCCCAATGTTCTCGCCTTGCACAAACCGCGACTGCAGGGTTGGCAGCAGGCCGAGGCGGGTCAAGGTTTCCACCGCGGCCGCGCCATAAGGGGCCAGCTTGGGGTCGGCCAGGGCGATGCGTTCGAAATGGCCTGTGCGTAGCACCTGGCCCTGCTTGTCCACCAGACCGGCTTGTGCGCTCCACAGCACCAGTGTGCCGATGGCATAGGCGAAGCGCGAGCCTGGGACAGTCAGGCCTTCCTTGTCCAGCTTGGCCGGGGTTTCGTCGTCGGCGGCCAGCAATAGGTGGAACGGTGCACCGTTCCTGATCTGTGCATAGAACTTGCCGGTGGAGCCGAAGGCCAGCACGGCCTTGTGGCCGGTGTCCTGCTCGAAGGCGACGGCGATCTTCTGCATCGGTGCGGTGAAGTTGGCGGCCACCGCCACGCTCACTTCGGCGGCCTGGCACAGACCGGACAGGCCGGCCGTGGCCACGGTGGCCAGTTGCACGAGGCGGCGAAAGCTGACGGGCATGGTCATCGTCCTTCGTTATTCCTAAAATGAATAGCGAAGTATAGCCACAACCCCGCCACCGCGGCGGCACAATGCGCGCATGACATCTTCCAAACTCAAGCTGGCCGGGGCCCTGGGCCATGAACTGGCGGACAAGCGCATCGATATCCTGCGCCGCATCGGCGAAGCGGGTTCGATCTCCGAGGCTGCGCGCGCGGCCGGGGTCAGTTACAAGGCAGCCTGGCAGGCCATCGACACCCTGAGCAACCTGGCCGGCGCAGCGCTGGTGGAGCGCGCCGTCGGTGGGTCTGGCGGCGGCGGCGCGCAACTCACGCCGGCTGGGCGGCAGCTGCTGCAGGCGGCCGCGCTGATGCAGCAGGCGCGCGAGCAGGTGATGGCAACAATGGCCCGGAGCAGCATGACGCAGCTGGATACCCCAGGCCTGGCCGCTCTCGGCCTGCGCACCAGCATGCGCAATCAGCTGCCTTGCCGCATCAAGGCGCTCAAGACCCAGGGGCCGGCGATCCGGGTCGAACTGGTTTTGCCGGACGGGCCTTCGCTGTTCTCGCGCATCACGCGCGAGAGTGCCCAACTGCTGGGTCTGCAAGCGGGGCAACCGGTGCTGGCCCTGTGCAAGGCCACGGCCGTCACGGTGGTCTTGGCCGTAAAAGCCACGGCGGGACAGAACCTGCTGCACGGGCGTGCCACGCGCGTGTCGCGCGCGGCAGCGGGTGGCGAGGTGGCGCTGGCCTTGCCGGCTGGCTTGCACCTGGTCGGCTTTGCCGGGCCGGCCAGCGGCCTGAAGGTGGGCAGCGCGGCTGTGGCGTGCATTGACGAGTCGACGGTGGTGATTGCGCTGGTCGGCTGAGACCAGGCCCCTTCACATGCGCAGCGTCCCGGCGTAGCCCGTCATCTCCAGGTAGCCGCGCCCGACGAGCCGGCCTTGGCTGTCAAAGAGATCGCTCAGGCCTTCCCAGTAGATGGCACCGGTGGAGGCACGGCTGTCGAGTTCCTGGTTGTCGACGAGCGCTTTTACGGTGAAGCGCCCGGCGGGTGTCTGCACCGTCCATTCCACCGGGTAGCTGGCCCGACTCGCCGGACTGCGCCAGCGGCGCTGCGGCGTGAAGTGCACCTCGCCGCGCTCGAAGATGCGCGCGCGCTCCTGGCTTGCATGGGTGCCGGTGCGAAACGAGCCGCCGTCCCACAGGGCCTGGTCGTTGCGGTCGCGCAGGCGAAAGGCGGTGAGCGCGCTGCCATCAAACAGGTTGATGCCGATCCAGTCCCAGCCGGCCGCTTCCGGGTGCAGCAGCGCTTCGCTCCACTCGTGGTCGAGCCAGGCCGAAGCATTGGCATCAACAGTGTGTGGCCGACCTTGCAGCGCGATGCTGCCGCTCGCCGCGAGTTGCGGCTGGCTGTAGTAGTAGCTCGCCTGCGCCGGCTCCGGCCCCTTGCGCGACAGGCCCTGTGTGCCCTGCAGCAGCAGGGGTTGGCGGGCCTGGAACTGCAACGTCAGCTGGAAGTCGGTCGCCCGGATCTTCGCTGTGTACACCTCCCCTGCAGGGGTGTCCTGGCGCTTGAGCGTCCAGTCGCGCAGGGCGATGTCGGTGTCGTGCTCGCTGGCATGGGCCAGGTCCAGGGGGGGCTTACCCGAGGCGCGTGCAATGCGCTGGTCGTGCCACAGCTTCTTGTTCTGCACGTCGGTGACGGCCGCGTGGGCGAAGATCAATTGCTTTGCTGCCAGCCGCGAGGCCATGTTCTGTGTGGCGTCCACCCGCGAACGGAAGAAGGTGAGCTGAAAGCCGAACAAGCGGCCGCCCGCGCTGGCGTGGCCGGTGATGTACCACCACTCGGTGCGCAAGTCGGGATGCGCGCCGAAGTCGCGCGGGAAGCGCAAGGGACGCGGCGGCAGCGCCTGCGCGCCAGCTGCGTGCCACAGCCCGGCCAGCAGCAGGCTGCGGCGCAGGCGTTGGAAATGGTGGGGGACCATGGTGCTGCAGAAAAGCGGATCTGCCTATTCTGCAGCATCGACATCCATGCCGGCGACGGAAAACCGGTGGTGGCCTTACGACTTGCGGGGTGTGGGCAAGCCTGGGGTGAGGCGCGCTTTGCGGGACGCTGGCAAAGCCGCCGTGACCGGGTGCTCCGCGACCAGGTCGGCCAGCGTCACTTGATCCAGCACCTCGAAGTAGTTCTCCAGCGCCTGTCTCAGAACGCCTTTCAGGTGGCAATGCCGGGTCAGGCGGCACTGGTTCGACGCCGGGTCGAAACACTCGACCAGCGCGAAGTCAGTCTCGGTGGCGCGCACCACGGCCCCCAGATTGATATCGGCTGCCGGTTTCGACAGGCGCATGCCGCCGCCGCGTCCGCGCGTGGTATCCAGCAGTCCCTGCGCCGCGAGTTCCTGAACAATCTTGGTGAGGTGGCTGCGCGAGATGCTGTAATTCTCAGCGATCTCACTGATGGTGACGGGGTTCGGGCGCGTTTGACTGGCCGCGCAGTACATCAGCACGCGTAGTGTGTAGTCGGTCCATTGGGTCAAGCGCATGGGATTTGCTGCAGATCAAAAAAAGGTTCACCAGTCATGGATTTTAGCGAATAAAATTAATATTCATACAAAATGAACCTTTAAAGGAGGATTGTCATGAATGCACGCCTTGAAACCACCGAACCCGGCGCTCCGGCCTTGAGCGCAGAGCAGGCCTTGGGCCAGATCGCGGTCCAATTGCCGGGTGCGACCGCCGTCTTTCGCCGACTGAAACTCGACTTCTGCTGCGGGGGCCAGGTAAGCCTGAAGCAGGCTGCGGCCGACAAGGGGCTGGACGCGAATGCCGTCCTGGCCGAGCTGGCTGCACTGCAGCGTCCCAGCGATGTGCCGGGCGTGACCGAACCGGGCGAACTCATCGACCACATTCTCTCGCGCTACCACGACGTGCATCGGGCGCAACTCCCCGAGTTGATCCGCATGGCGCATCGCGTCGAAGCCGTGCACCGGGACCATCCACAAGTGCCGGCTGGACTGGGCGATTTTCTGGAAGGGATGCAGGAAGAGTTGCTGTCGCACATGCAGAAAGAGGAAAACATCCTGTTTCCCATCCTGAAGGCAGGCGGCAACCCGTTTGTGGTCCAGCCCATCAACGTCATGCGCATCGAGCACGTCGACCATGGTGTTGCACTGGAGAAACTGGCGGCGCTGACCAACGAGGCCCAGCCGCCGGCAGGGGCCTGCAACACCTGGCGCGCACTCTACGCAGGGATTGCACAGCTCCACGATGACCTGATCAACCACATCCACCTGGAAAACAACATCCTGTTTCCGCCGTTCGAGGCGAAGCAGGCTTCGCCAGGCGGCTGCGGATCTTCCGGTTGTGGCTGCGGCTGAAGCGGCTTTTCAGCGGATGCGCGGTTGCGCCTGCAGCTGCTCGGGCGTGGTGAAGTAGGCCGCACTGGCGCCCATGCGCGCCTGTGCCTGCGCCAGTTCCTGCCTGGCCACGGTGCGCAGGTGAACCTCGTCGGGGCCATCCATCAGGTGCAGGGCGCGACCCCAGCTCCAGAAATAGGCCAACGGGGTGTCGGGCGACAGCCCCATGGCGCCGAAAGCCTGCATGGCACGGTCGATCACGCGCGTCTGCAGCCGGGCGGCCACCACCTTGATGGCCGCTATCTGCGCGCGCAAGGCGGCCGGGTCCGCTGCGTCCTGGTCCAGCAGCCAGGCGGCATGCAAGACCAGCAGGCGTGCCTGGTCGATCTCGATCCTCGACTCGGCGATCCAGTCCTGCACATTGGAAAAGTCCGACAGGTATCTGCCAAAGGCCTGCCGTTCCAGCGTGCGTTCGCTGGCCAGTTCCAGCGCCAGCTCGCACTGGCCGATGGTGCGCATGCAGTGATGCACCCGCCCCGGGCCCAGGCGGGCCTGGGCCATGGCAAAACCTTCGCCCCAGGTGCCCAGCAGGCTGGTGCCCGGAACACGCACATCGCGCAAGAGGATTTCGCAGTGCCCTTCGGGTGCCTGGTGGTGCAGGACGGCGATGTTGCGCAGCACCTGCACACCCGGCGTGTCCAAGGGGACCAGCACCATGCTGTGCTGGTGGTGCCGCGGGCTACCGTTGCCATCGGGGTGGTCCACCATCCCGTGCGGGTCGGCATTGCGGCACATCACGATCAGCAGCTTGCAGTGCGGGTGTGCTGCGCCGGTGATGAACCACTTGCGGCCGTTGAGCGCCAGATCGTCGCCGTCCCGGCGCACCGTGGTCTGCAGGTTGGTCGGGTCGGATGAGGCGACGTCGGGCTCGGACATGGCGAAAGCCGAGCGGATCTGCCCCTCCAGCAGCGGACGGAGCCATTGCTTGCGCTGAGCGTCGCTGGCAAAGCGGTGCAGCAGTTCGATGTTGCCGGTATCGGGCGCGCTGCAGTTGAAGACCTCGGCCGCCCAGGGCAGGCGGCCCATGAGTTCGGCCAGCGGTGCGTAGTCCATGTTGGACAGGCGGGTACCGGGCTCATCGGCGCGCAGGCTCGGCAGAAACAGGTTCCACAGCCCCTCATCGCGCGCCAGGGATTTGAGGTCGTCTAGGAACGGGGGCGGGTAGGTGCCGTCCTGCACCGCGCGGTGCCAGGCGGCGTTGTAGGGCAGCAGGTACCGCTGCATGAAAGTGTCAAGGCGCTGGCGCAGCTCCTGCGCCCGGGGGGAGTGGGCAAAGTCCATGCGGCATTGTGGGAGGACTGTGTCGCGCTGTCATAACCTAGGTGACAGTGGCGCCGCGAGCCCCCGGCCTGCCAGGGCCAGCACCACGGCCAGCAGCAGGGCGGCGACCACGTTGTGTGCCAGTGCCGCTGCCAGGGGCAGGCCGCCCAGGACCAGCGTCGCGCCCAGCACCCCTTGTGCCGCCAACAGTCCCAGCACCATGGCCGCGGTGCCGCGCCGCCCATGACGCCATGCCAGCAGGCCCAGCGGCAGCAGCACAGCCGCAACGATCAGCGCGCCCGCACGGTGCAGCGCATGTACGCCGGCGCCTGCCGGGTGGATGGGCTGAGCGGCATCGGGCTGAGGCGTGTGCCAGGGGTTGAAGGCCTGCCAGGAGGCGCCGCTGACATCACAGCCTGTGAGTTGCGGGCAGCTCAGTCCAGCCTGGCCTGCGCTGACGAGCCCTCCCAGCGCAATGTGCGCGAGCAGCACCGTGCCAGCCAGCCAGGCCCAGCGCGCCAGTCGCGGCTGCACCCCCGCGTCCGGCATCCGTCCGCAGGCCTGCGCCAGGCGCACGCTGAGCGCGAACATGGCGAAACCGGCAAGCAGGTTCCCCAAGGTGACCGCCGGCACGCGGGCGTTCGCCGTCCAACGCCCAAGCACCGCCAGGAACAGGGCCAGCCCCAGCAGCCCCAGGGCCATGCGGCCTTCGGGCCAGAGCAAGGGGCGGGTGGTGAGTGTGGTCATCACCATCAGGAGGATGAGCAGCAGTGCCGCTGTCGCGATGGTGCGGTGCGCAAGGCGCGCCGCGGCTTCGGCGGCGCCGACGGGTGGCGGCTCCTGCTGGGGTACCAACTGGCTCTGCGCATAACACTGTGGCCACGGCTCGCAGCCCAGCCCGGCCTTCGTGAGCCGGATGAAGGCGCTCAGGCTGGTGATGACCAACACCAGTGCTGCACACAGCCACGCCATGCGGCGCAGCAGGGTCAGACGCCTGTCGGGCGCGGGCGATGCGGAATTGGCAGTAGGTTGTTGCATGCGGCGTTGGGCCCTGAAAAGGAGGGATTCTGTCCTGAACACAGAGGCATTCGCAAGCGGCACCGGCAGATGTCGATGCAGGACATGGCTTCACATGAGGAGTGAAGTGGAATTTCATATACCACAATTAATCCCATGAGGGAAGTGTCGAATATTGGTGTTTACCACTAAACCGTTGAAGTTACTTCTTGATTTAAATCATTCGTGGTCAGCATCGTTTGCTCAAAAATGCATGCAACATTCCTATTTAACAAGGAGAAGCCATGAGCCACCCTGATGAGGACAATGAGAAGGTTCCGTTGATGCAGCAGTTGCTGGACAATCCGTTTCTGCTGCTGTTCCTGGGCGTCATGGTTCCCATGATCGTCTACACGCTGTGGGGTGTCATCGACATCCTGACCATCCCGCTAGCCAAATAAAGGAGCGTCAACATGAGCGCCATTCTTCCCCCAGCAGAGCGGTTGTGGTGGAAACACCCGCTGGATCGCGTCGAAGGTACCTGGATCGTCATCGCCTTCATCTGGTGCATGGTGATGTTCTTCATGATGGTTTTCTGGCACGTCTACGGCAAGCAGAACCTGTCGACCGAAACCTACAAGACCACCCCGGACATGTTCACGACCAAGGCGCAGGCCATGGTCGACAAGTACACCGTCCGGACGGAAACCGACAAGAACATCCCTGTGGTGCACCCGCCTGTGGGGAGCGACGTCTACCTTGTTGCCCGGCTGTGGGACTGGTGGCCGATTCTGGAGCTGGAAAAAAACAAGACGTACAAGCTGCATCTCACCTCCATGGACTACAACCATGGCTTTTCACTGCAGCCGAGCAATATCAATATTCAGGTGGTGCCGGGCTATGAGCACGTGATCAAGGTCACGCCCAACGAGTCAGGCACCTTCTCCATCGTTTGCAATGAATTTTGCGGTATCAACCACCACTCCATGGTGGGCCGCCTTTATGTGAAGTAGGAGGACCGACATGAATGCAATGAATACGGCGGTCAACACCACTTACCGCACCTGCCCACGCTCGGGGCTTCAATTCGAATCCCAGGCCGAGAAGCTGATGATCGTCAACGCCGTCACGGCCGTGGTGGCGCTGCTGGTCGGCGGCATTCTGGCCATTGGCGTGGTCCTCACACGCTGGCCTGCCGTGCACTGGCTCGCGGCCGACACCTTCTACATGGTGCTGACCGCGCACGGCATCGACATGCTGATCTTCTGGATCATCTTCTTCGAAGTGGCCGTGCTGTATTTCTGTTCATCCACGCTATTGCGATGCCGCATTGCCACGCCCAGGATAGCCTGGCTGGCCTTTGGCCTGATGCTGATCGGTGCGGTGGTCAACAACGTCGCGGTGTTCCAGGGCGGCTCCAGCGTCATGATGACGTCGTACGTGCCCATGATGGCTGCGCCCTCTTTCTACCTCGGGCTGATCCTGTTTGCCGTCGGCGCCCTGATCGCCTGCTTCGTCTTCTTCGGGACGTTGGTAATCGCCAAGCGCGAAAAGACCTATGAAGGTTCGGTACCGTTGGTGACCTTTGGCGCCATCACGGCCGCCATCATCGCGGTGTTCACCATCACGTCGGGCGCCATCATCCTGATTCCCACCTTCCTGATGTCCGTCGGCCTTGTGAAAGAAGTGGATCCGCTGATCTACCGCACCATCTGGTGGGCGTTCGGCCACTCGTCGCAGCAGATCAATGTCGCGGCGCATATCTCGATCTGGTACGCCGTGGCGGCCATTGCCTTCGGCGCCAAGCCGATGTCCGAGCGCGTGAGCCGCGGTGCCTTCCTGCTCTACATCCTGTTCCTGCAGCTTGCCAGTGCCCACCACCTGCTGGCCGACCCCGGCATCAGCACCGAGTGGAAAGTGGTCAACACCAGCTACTTCATGTACTTCGCCGTGCTTGCCTCGATGATCCACGGCCTGACCATCCCCGGCGCCATCGAAGTGGCACAACGCGCCAAGGGCTACAACAAGGGCCTGTTCGAGTGGCTGCGCAAGGCACCTTGGGGCAATCCGGTGTTCTCCGGCATGTTCATCTCGCTCATCGGTTTCGGCTTCCTCGGCGGCATTTCCGGCGTGATGATGGGCACCGAGCAGCTCAACCTGCTGATCCACAACACCATCTACGTGCCGGGCCACTTCCATGCCACGGTGGTCGTGGGTACCACGCTGTCGTTCATGGCGCTGACCTACTTCCTGATACCGGTACTTTTCCGTCGCGAAATGATCCTGCCGGGTCTGGCAAAGCTCCAGCCGTACCTGTTCGGTTTCTCGATGTACTTCTTCTGCCTCGTGATGATGGGGGCCGGCACGCTGGGCATTTCCCGTCGCCACTGGGACATGGCCTTCAGTGGCGCGGCGCTGGCCTATGAGTGGCCCGGTGCAGCCTATCTGATGATGGGTCTGGTGGGCATCGGCGGCGTGGTGGCCATTGTCGGCGGGGCACTCTACATCGTGATCACCGTCGGCTCGATCCTGTTCGGCAAGAAGCTCGATCAAGGCGTCGTGAGCCCGAGGTTCACGCCGGTTTCGCGTGCCGCACCCACGGCCGCCGCCCAGACCTACGGTTCGGCCGGGTTCGTGGCTCCTGGCACCTTCGTGCTGGCCATGTTCTTCCTCGTGTCTTTCGTGCTTTACTACTTCATCAACTGGAAGTACCTCGGCCAGCTCTGGGGCCTGGCATAGAACGGAGCCACAACCATGAACACGACCACGCTCAAACCTTCCGGACGCCACGCCGCACAGGTAGCGCGTGACGTGATATCGCTGTTCAAGCTGCGGATCGGCGTGCTGATCATGGTCACCGCGCTGGTGGGCATGGCGGTCTCGCCCGGCCCGGCTCCGGGCTTGGCGCAGGTGCTCGTGCTGGCGCTGTCGGTGCTCATTGCATCGGCGAGCGCGGGTGCGTTCAACCAGTACGTCGAGCATGAGAGCGACCGCCTGATGGCGCGCACGCGCGGCCGCGCCTTCGTGACCGGCGCGTTGCCGCACCATCCTGCCTGGCTGGCCCTCATGGCCGTGCTGTTGGCGGGTTCGGTGGGGGCGGCGTGGCTGGTGCTGAATGCGATGGCGGCGCTGTACGTTTTCCTCGGCGCCTTCTTCTATGGTGTGGTCTACACCCTGTGGCTCAAGCGGCGCAGCGCGCTCAATATCGTCGTGGGCGGTCTCGCAGGCAGTTTCGCGGTGCTTGCGGGGGCTGCGGTCATCGATCCCCAGCTGGGTCCGCTGCCGCTGCTGCTGGCGCTGGTGCTGTTCCTGTGGACACCGCCCCATTTCTGGAGCTTGGCCATTGCCAATCGCACCGACTACGAGGAAGCGGGCGTTCCGATGCTGCCCGTCGTCGTCGGGCCGGAACGCGCCGCCCGGATCGTGCTGGTCAGTACCGTGGCACTGCTCGTGGCTTCGCTGCTGCCATTGGGGTTCGGTGCCGGCCCGGTCTATGCGGTGGGAGCGCTGGCCGGCGGTCTGCATTTCGTCCACAAGGCGTGGCTGCTGGCGCGCAAGCCCAGCCGCGCAACGGCCATGAGTTCCTTCTTTGCATCGCTGGTGCAACTCAGCGTACTGCTGGTGGCCGCGTGCATCGACGGTTTCATGCGCTAGGACGTCATTGGCAGGGTTCACTGTGCGCGCGACAGCATTCCTTCCTGGAAGCCTTGCGGCGGCGCTGTGCCTCGTACTGGGCCTGCTGCTCCCTGCCACAGCTCAGGCACGGGAGTCGGCGCCCGACATGGGCCTGGACCGCGGAAAGGCCCTGCGCGCCAGCCAGGCCGTGATTGGCCAGCGAATCGGCGACCACACGCTGCTCGACCGCGAGGGGCGGCCCGTGCGGCTGTCCTCCTACCGTGGCAAGCCGCTGCTCGTGAGCTTCATCTACACAGGCTGCTTTCAGGTATGCCCCACCACCACGCGCTCGTTGCTGGAGACCGTGCAGGGGTTGCAGAAGACCGTAGGCGCCAACCAGTTCAATGTGGTGAGCATCGGTTTCAACCAGCCGGCCGACTCACCCCAGGCACTCAAGACGTTCGCCACGCAGTACCAGGTCAACCAGCCCAACTGGGAGTTCCTGAGTCCGTCCATGAGCACGGTCGGACCGCTTTCGCGTGATTTCGGTTTCGTCTTCGAGGCAACGCCGGCCGGCTTCGACCATGTGCTGCAGGTCTCGCTGGTGGATGCGGATGGTCGCATCGTCCGGCAGATCTACGGCGAGAGCCTCGCACCGGCCGAGCTGGGCGAGCCGTTGAAGCTGCTGCTCAGCGGCGCTCCGGCCGAGCCCACCCTGCGGCTGGACGACCTGATGGACCGCGTCCGCATCCTGTGCACTGTTTACGACCCGAAAACGGGTGAGTACCGCGTGGACTACACCTTGCCCATTCAGGTGGCCGGAGGCTTGACCTTCTTCGTCATCATGCTGGTTTTTCTATTCAACGAATGGCGTTCCCGGCCCGGTGCGCGCTCCAAGGGGGCGCGCCGCGCCTAACGTCCGCCCGTCAATGCCCCTCTCCGGTTCCGCCTTCGTTCGCGAAGGTCTTCCTGTCCCGCAAGCCGCACCACCGGTCGCTCGCATCGCCGATGCCTACCGTGCCATGGAGCACGCCTTTGACGTGCCCTTCGGTGCCGCACTGAACCCGCTCAAGCATCTGGGAGCGCTCGGTTTCCTGTTGTTCTGGCTGCTGGTCGTCAGCGGCATCGTGCTGTATGCCGTGCTCGACACCTCGGCAACCGGGGCCTATCGCTCCATCGACGACCTGTCGCGTGTGCCCTGGATGCTGGGTCGTGCACTGCGCGGACTGCACCGCTATGCGGCGGATGCGTTTGTCGTCGTCATGCTGGCCCATCTGGCGCGCGAATGGCTGCTGGGGCGTTACAAAGGCTTTCGCCGTGTACCCTGGCTGACCGGTGTGCCTCTGGTGTTGCTGGCCTTCGTGAGCGGCATCGGCGGCTTCTGGCTCAACTGGGATCGCCTCGGACAGTTCTCCGCCATTGCAATGGCGGAATGGCTGGACGCGCTGCCTTTCCTGGCATCCCCCCTGGCACGCAATTTTCTGGGGGGCGTCAGCCTGAGCGACCGCCTCTTTTCGCTGTTTGTCTTCGTCCACCTGGGCGTGCCGCTGCTGATGGTGTTCGGGCTCTGGTTCCACATCCAGCGCATCAGCCATGCCCGCGTCTTCCCGCCCCGTGCCATGGCACTGGCCACGACCGCCACCTTGTTGCTGCTCGCGCTCGTCTTGCCGGTGCGCAGCCAGGGGCCGGCCGATCTGGCCTCGGTGCCGGGCCCCCTCGCATTCGACTGGTTCCTGCTCTTCATCCACCCGCTGACTGCGGCCACGTCCGCCGGTTCCGTGTGGGCGTTGCTGGCAACGGCCTTTCTGGTCCTGCTGGCGCTGCCTTTCCTGCCCATGAAGGCCCCGCCGGTGGCACAGGTCGATCGAAACAACTGCAGCGGTTGCCGCCGCTGCTTTGACGATTGCCCTTACTCCGCCATCACCATGGTGCCGCACCCGAACGGGCGACGCGGCATGCAAATGGCCGAGGTGAATGCAGACCTGTGTGCCAGTTGCGGCATTTGCGTGGGGTCCTGTCCGTCATCCACGCCCTTTCGCAGTGCCGAGCGGCTGCTGACCGGCATCGACATGCCGCAGTGGCCGATCCATGCACTGCGCGAGCGTTTGCTCCAGGGCCTGGCCGCCATGCCCGGTCCGCGGCGCCTTGTGGTCTTCGGCTGCGACCATGGCGTGCGCACCGGGTCTTTGGCCGCGCCGGACGTGCTGCATTTTGGCCTGGTGTGCGCCGGCATGCTTCCCCCTTCGTTCATTGAATACGCCCTGCGCGGCGGCGCCGATGGTGTGCTGGTCAGTGGCTGCCGCGAAGGCGGTTGCGAATTCCGCCTGGGACAGCGCTGGACGCTGCAGCGGCTGAGCGGCGAGCGCGAACCTCACCTGCGTGCCACCGTGCCCCAGGATCGCTTGCGCGTCGTGTGGGCCGATCGGGGCGACGAAATCGCGCTCGGTGCCGCGCTGGACCAATTGCGGGCATGCACCCGTGCGCCCGTGCCACCCTTGCCTCTGGAGAGCTGCCCATGAATCGAACCTTTGCCTGGACAGGTCAAGCCCTGCTGTATGGTTTTTTTGCGCTGGTGATCGGTGTCTTTTCGCGCTGGCCGCTGTACCACCCGCTGGCACCTGAGCGCGCGCTCATCAAGGTCAGCTTCATCCACCACGGCCAGCGCGTTGCGGACTGCAGGCCCTACACGCCGGAAGAACTGGCCAAGCTCGCGCCCAACATGCGTGCGCCCATGAAGTGCGAGCGCGAGAGGTTGCCCGTCCTGATCGAGGTCGATGTCGATGGCAAGACGGTGTACCAGCACGCCGCCGCGCCCTCGGGCCTGTCGCGCGACGGCGCGTCCACGGTCTACCACCGGTTTGACGTGCCGGCCGGACAGCACCGCATCACCGTGCGCATGAAGGACAACAAGACAGCGGGTGGTTTCACGCACCAGCGCGATGCCACCGTGACGCTCAAGCCCGCGCAGGTGCTGGTGATCGACTTCAATGCGGAACAGGGGGGGATCATCCTGTCATGAGCGCCATCCACAGCACTTCTTTCGGGCACGGCGCTGCAAGCCGGCCCTTGCCGGCCGCGTATTCCAGTGCCGACTACGACATGGTCGTACCCCAGGATGCACGCCGCGCCCTGGCGCGCGGCTGGCTCTGGTTGGGCCTGCTGGCGCTGATCGGCTCGGGGCTTTTCTCCATCCTGCTGGTGCTCTCGCGCACGCCGTTCATCAACCAGCTGTTGCCTGCGGCAAATTTCTTCCACATCTCACTCATCCTGCACGTGGACCTGTCCGTGCTGGTGTGGTTTATCGCACTGGCCGGCTTGCTGTGGAGTCTGAACGGCACGCCATGCGGTGTGGTCTGGGGCTGGCTGGCGCTGTGGACCACGTCCGTCGGGACCGCCGCCATGGCGCTGGCACCGTTTCTCGATCCGGGCGAACCCATCATGGCCAACTACATTCCGGTGTTGTCCTCGCCCCTTTTCCTGGGCGGGTTGCTCGTGTTCGCGGCCGGCGTGGGTTTGCTGGTGTTGCGCAGTCTTCTGTCCGCTCCCCGCCTTGGCTTCGAGTTCGATGGTCGGGGGGCGCTGAGTTTTGGCCTGAGTTCTGCTGCCGTGGCCACGGCCGTGGCCCTGCTGGCATTCGGCTGGTCGTATCTGGTTCTGCCCCTGTCACTGCACGGCAAGGCCTACTACGAGATTCTTTTCTGGGGCGGCGGTCATGCGCTGCAGTTCACCTGGACGCTCCTGATGCTGGTGGGCTGGCTCTGGCTGGCGAGCGCCTGCGGCGCGCGCGTGCTGCTGAGCCCGCGCGTCGCCCTGTTGATGTTTGCACTGGCGTTGGGGGGCGTTTTCGTCACCCCCTATGCCTACCTGGCCCATGACGTGACGTCCGTGGAGCACCGCAGCCTGCTGACCTGGGCCATGCGCGTGGGCGGCGGGCCGGCCATCGTGCCGGTCAGCCTGGCGGTGGTGTATGCGGTGCGCTCTTCGCGTCTGGCGCATGCGTCCATGCGTCCCCTGCGGGCGGCACTGCTGTCGTCGGTGCTGCTGTTTGCCGCGGGTGGCGTCATCGGCGTCTTCATCAGCGGCAGCAACGTGCGGATACCGGCCCACTACCATGGCTGCATCGTGGGCGTGACGTTGGCGCTCATGGGGGTCGTCTACAAGGTGCTGCCTGCGCTGGGCTACGCCGCGCCGCAAGGCCGACTGGCGACCTGGCAGCCCTGGCTCTATGGCGTCGGCCAGCTGATGCACATCATCGGGCTGGTGTGGTCGGGCGGTTATGGCGTGCAGCGCAAGGTGGCGGGTGCCGAGCAGGTCCTGCGCAGCACAGCCGAAGTGGCCGGCATGGGCCTCATGGGCCTGGGGGGCCTCATTGCCATCATGGGCGGACTGCTGTTCGTGGTGGTGGTGGTGCGGGCCATGCGCAACACGCCGGCAGCAGACGTCCGGATGCAGGCGACACGATGATGAAAAAATTCCAGATGCTGCTGCAGTGGCTGTTCCTGCGTGTCGAGGGGCTGTTCAACGCTGCGTTCGGCGACCGCATCAACCCCCTCTACCACCTGGGCGCGATCACCTTCTTCCTGTTCTGGGTGGTCGGCGTGAGCGGCCTGTATCTCTATGCCTTTTTCGAGACCGGTCTCTCCGAGGCGTATTCCTCGGTGCTCTCCCTGACGCACGACCAGTGGTTCGCCGGCGGCATCATGCGCAGCGTGCATCGCTATGCATCCGACGCCATGGTGTTGACCATGCTGCTGCACATGCTGCGCTACTTCGCGTTCGATCTTTACCACGGCTTCCGCTGGTTCTCGTGGATGACGGGGGTGGTGCTGATCTGGCTCGTCTACGCCTCGGGCATCAACGGCTACATGCTGCCGTGGGACCAGTTGGCACAGTACGTCACCCTCGCCAGCTTCGAATGGCTCGACTGGCTGCCAAGCTTCGGCGGCACCCTGATGCGCAACTTCATCTACACGAGCAACGTGGGCGACCGGTTCTTCACCCTGCTGTCGTTCATGCACCTGGGGCTGCCTCTGGTGGTGCTGATGGTGATGTGGATCCATGTGCAGCGCGTGCCCAAGGCGCGTACCACGCCACCGCGGTCGATCGTTGTCGGACTGCTGCTGTCCCTTCTGGTGCTCTCGCTGGTGCAGCCGGTGCACAGCCAGGGCGGGGCAGCGAACATGGCCGCCGCCATCACCCGCATCGAGCTGGACTGGTTCTACCTGACGATCTTCCCCTTGCTGACGGAGTGGCCACTGGGTCGGGTGTGGCTGCTGGTCATGGCCGGCACGCTGGTGGTTGCGGTCCTGCCGTGGTGGCCGCCCAAGCTGCGCCGCGGAGAGAAACGGATGCACCAGGTCGTGGTGCACGGCGCCACGGGTGGGGCCTCGCAGTTCAGGCTGCGCGAGGGCGAAACCATCCTGGACGCCGGTTTGCGCGAAGGACTGGCGCTGCCCTATGAATGCCGCAATGGCGGCTGCGGACTGTGCCTGTGCAGTGTGGAGCACGGCAGCATCGAGCACCGCCCGTACCAGCGCAGCGCGCTGTCCGATGCCCAGAAGACCCAGGGCAAGGCGTTGATGTGCTGCGCGGTGCCGCGCAGCGATGTAGTGATCGTGGTGGAAGGCTTCGAGGGCGCCAGTGCCAGCGCCGCCACCGAGCACCGCGGCAACGTGGTGGGCATGGAGCGGCTGTCTGAGGACGTGATGCGCGTTCTCATCGCGCTGCCGGATGGCGAAACCCTGGATTTCACCGCAGGCCAGTACATCGACATCCTGCTCGAGGATGGCCAGCGCCGCGCCTTTTCGTTTGCCAACCCGCCGCACGCCAAGGACCTGATCGAGCTGCATGTGCGTCTGGTTCCGGGTGGGCGCTTCACCACCCATGTGTTCGATGGCATGCAGGTGGGCGACACCCTGCGCTTCGAGGGGCCGCGCGGCAGTTTCACGCTGCGCGACAGCACGCACCCGATTCTGTTTGTCGCCGGTGCCACCGGATTCGCCCCCATCAAGAGCATCGTCGAGGACGCCTTCCACCGGGGCGTGCAGCGGCCCATGCGGCTGTACTGGGGCGTACGCCAGCGCAAGGATCTCTACATGCTGGAACTGGCCGAGCGCTGGCAGCGCGAGCACCCGCAGTTCAGCGTGGTGCCGGTGCTATCGGCGCCTGCGCCGGAAGATGACTGGACGGGTCGAACGGGCCTGGTGCACGAGGCCATGCTGGCCGATTTTTCGAACCTCAGCGGTCACGAGGTCTACATCTGCGGTTCCGTGAAGATGGTGGAGACGGCCGTGCCCGCGTTCATCGCGCAGGGGCTGGGCGAGGAGGCCTGCTTTTCGGATGCCTTTGTGCTCTCGGCACCGACGCCCACCGAACGGAACGACTGAGGCGAGGGCCTCAGAAACCGAGCGACTGGTACAGCGCATCCATGCGTGCCGTCACGTCGGCATCCATGGTGATGGTGTGGCCCCACTCGCGCTGCGTCTCGCCGGGCCACTTGTTGGTGGCGTCCATGCCCATCTTGCTGCCCAGTCCGCTCACGGGCGAAGCGAAGTCCAGGTAGTCGATCGGGGTGTTCTCCACCAGCATGGTGTCGCGCGCCGGGTCCATGCGTGTGGTCAGGGCCCACACCACCTCGCGCCAGTCGCGCACATCCACGTCGTCGTCCACCACCACGATGAACTTGGTGTACATGAACTGGCGCAAGTGGCTCCACACGCCCATCATCACGCGCCGCGCATGGCCGGGGTAGGCTTTCCTGATGCGCACCAGCGCCATGCGGTAGCTGCAACCCTCGGGCGGCAGATAGAAATCGGTGATCTCGGGGAACTGGCGCTGCAGCAAGGGAATGAACAGCTCGTTCAATGCCATGCCCAGCACGGCCGGCTCGTCGGGCGGCTTGCCGGTGTAGGTGGAGTGGTAGACCGGGTTGCGGCGCATGGTGATGCGGTCCACCGTGAACACCGGGAACTCGGCCTGTTCGTTGTAGTAGCCGGTGTGGTCGCCATACGGCCCCTCGAGCGCATGCTGCCAGCCGCTGGGGTGTGCTGCATCCGGGTAGATATGGCCTTCGAGCACGATCTCGGCGCTGGCCGGCACACGCAGCGGCACGCCCAGCGCGGGCGCCACCTCGGTGCGCGCGCCGCGCAGCAGGCCGGCGAACTGGTACTCGGACAGGCTGTCGGGCACCGGCGTGACGGCCCCCAGGATGGTGGCCGGATCAGCCCCCAATGCCACCGCCACCGGGTACGGTTGACCGGGGTGTGCGGCGCAGTGCTCACGGAAATCGAGCGCGCCGCCCCGGTGCGCCAGCCAGCGCATGATGAGCTGGTTGCGGCTCAACACCTGCTGGCGGTAGATGCCCAGGTTTTGCCGCGTCCTGTGCGGCCCTTGGGTGATGACCAGCCCCCAGGTGACGAGCGGCGCCACGTCGCCGGGCCAGCAGTGCTGTACCGGCAGGCGCGAGAGGTCTACGTCGGCGCCTTCCCATACCACCTCCTGGCAGGGGGGCGAACTGCGCTCCTTGGGCGCCATGTGCCACAGCGTCTTGAGCAGGCCACCCATGCCCATCATTTCCTTGAAGCCTTTGGGGGCCTCGGGTTCCTTGAGCGAGGCGAGTACCTCGCCAAAGGCGCGCAGTGCACGCAGGTCGGCCACGCCCATCGCGCGTGCCACCCGCCCGGGCGTTCCGAACAGGTTGCCCAGCACCGGCATGCTGTGCCCTGTAGGGTGCTCGAATAAAAGGGCCGGACCGCCGGCGCGCAGGACCCGGTCGCACAGTGCGGTCATTTCCAGATAGGGCGACACGGGCGTTGCCACCCGCCGCAACTCGCCCGCCTGCTCCAGCTGGGTGATGAAGTCGCGCAGGTCGTGGTAGGGCATGGGGCAGTCCGGCTGGTTTACGCGCCGGCGTCAGCCGGGGCGAGGCCATCCCAGCGCGCTGCCAGGTCGTGGGGGACGTCCAGCAGATCCAGCACGCGTGCCACGCCCTGGTCCACGATGTCGCTCATGGATTGCGGGCGGAGGTAAAACGCCGGCAGCGGCGGGCAGATGATGCCGCCGGCCTCGGTGACGCTGACCATGTTGCGCAGGTGGATCAGGTGCAGGGGGGATTCGCGCACCATGAGCACCAGGCGCCGGCGTTCCTTGAGCATGACGTCGGCCGCACGCGTGATGAGGTTGTCCGACAGGCCGTGTGCCACGGCGGCCAGCGTGCGCATGGAGCAGGGCGCCACCACCATGCCGCTGCACTGGAAGGAGCCACTGGCCAGGGTGGCACCTACGTTGCGCACGTCGTGCACCTGATCGGCCATCGCCTCGATGGCGGCGCGGTCCACATCCAGTTCGTGGCGCAGGTTGTGCCAGCCCGCATCCGACACGACAAGGTGAGTCTCGATGCCGGCGGTGTCCTGCAGCACCTGCAGCAGACGCACGCCGTACGCAGCGCCGCTGGCGCCCGAGATGGCCACGATGATGCGCCGAGGGGTGGGCAGGGGCGCGGGCATGGTCTCGCGCATGAAGCCTAGAGCGGCGTCGCCTGCAGATCGGCCACCACACGTTCCAGCACCACGGCGGCCTGCTCGGGGTCGAAATCCTGGTGCGGCCGCTTCTTGATGCCGTACTGCTGCAACTGGTAATGCCGGGCGGGGGCGATGTCGTGGCGGGCCAGGCTGCTTTTCACGCACACCAGCGGGCAACCATCGAGCGCAATGATCGGGCGGCCCGAATGCGCGATTTTCATCAGCTTGGGCACATTGCCGCCGACGCCGGCAATGCAGGACATCTCGGCCACGCCTTGCCGGTCCAGTTGCAGCGCCACCTGGTTGGCCAGCTGGGCTGCGCTGGAACAACCGGAGCACGAGTACACCAGCGGGAGGCTGGCTTCGCTGTCACTCATCTGCGCTCTCCGGGCTGACGGGGTGCCGCCCTGGCAGACCGCCAGGCCGCGATGCGCGCCAGCATGCGCGGCGGCGTCAGCTGCTGCAGGTCAAGCACGGGAAGCTCCAGCGCGTCGAGCGTGTTCTTGACCATCAGGCCCAGCTCGGTGTCGCCCTCCATGGAGAGGCGGCGGCTGAAGAACAGCGTGTCCGGGTCTTCCTGGCGTTGTGCCAGCCGCAGGAAATCCTGGACGCTGGCGCTGATGGTCAGGTCCGTGCTCTGCTGCGCGGCGCAGGCCGCAAAGCGCTGGCCCGTCCAGGTGAAGTCAAACGTCAGACGTGCATCGCGCACGTGGATGCGCAGCTTCTTCTGCGCCAGTTGCTGCCGCACATCGGCCGGCAGCTGCGGCGTCAGCCCCAGGTTGAGCGCCGTGACCAGCAGCAGCGAACCCGGGTAGGCCGGCAGGCGCGCCAGCAGCGAGCCGGCGGAGGCGGGCAGCAGGAATGAGGAAGGTGGTGAAGAAGGCGGGCGCATAGGCTGTTCAAGTACAAGGGGTCAACAAGGGGTCAAACGGTGGCGGGTGCGACCTGCTCCAGTCCGGGGCGGCCGTGCCAGTAGCCGTTGCAGCCCTGGTCCGGCATGAGCGGCTGCAGGCGCTCCAGTGCCTCCTGCGGTGCCAGCGTCTGCGTGCGCGCGGCGTCGAACAGCGCCACCACGTCCGCCATGTGCTGCGCCTGCGGACTGAGCCGGACCACATCGACGCCCAGCGTGCGCATGTCAGCCAGCGCATCCACCAGGTTGTAGACCCGCGCGGACTGCGTCTGCGTGCCATTGAGCACCAGGAATTCCTCGCTCTCGCGCGTCTTGAGAAGCAGGCCGCCCGGGTGCTGCAGGCAGCTGAAGCGGCAGTCGTCCTTGGGCAGATTGCAGTGCCGCGCGGTGAAACAGCGCGCCGAGTAGGCCAGCGGCAGACGGCCATAGGCAAACACCTCGGTCTGCAGCCCCGGCGGGCGTCCCTGCTGCAACACCGCCAGATCGTCCTGCTTCATCTCCAGCGGCATGACCCAACGGTTCGCACCCAGCGCGGCCATCCATTGCAAGGTGGGCAGGTTGTAGATGTTGAGGTGCGGTCCGGCCACGAACGGCACCTTGCCGGCCAGGCGGTGCACGGCCCCCATGTCGTTGGCTTCCACCGCAAACTCGCCGTTGCCGGCGATCTTGTGCATCACGCTCACGTCGGAGCCCGATTCCAGCAGCACCTGGGTGGAGAGCACCACTTCCTTGCCCGCATCGCGCAGGCGGGCCGCAATGTCCAGCCAGTCGGCCAGCCGCAGTTCATGGCGGCGCGAGCACACGGTCTCGCCCAGGTACACCACATCGACCGGTGTGGCGGCCATGCTGTCGTAGAAGCTGAAGATGGTATCGCGTGGCCAGTAGTACAGCAGCGGGCCGAGGGCGAGTTTCATGGTCTGGGGCTTCATCATTTCCAGGGGCGGTGGTAGGCACCCAGGGTGTGCTGCTGGCCTTCGGCCACCTGGTCGAGGCTGGCCATCCAGCTGGTCTTGGGCGCGTAGCGGTGCGGTGCGGCCATGCATTGGTCGATGGCCTCGCGCCAGACCTTGGTCACCTGCGCCACATAGGCCGGGCTGCGCTGGCGGCCTTCGATCTTGATGGCGCGCACGCCCATCTTCATGAGCTGCGGCAACAGTTCCAGCGTGTTCAGGCTGGTGGGCTCTTCGATGGCGTAGTAGTTTTCCTCGTCATCGACATCGAAGCGGCCTTTGCACAGCGTCGGGTAGCCGGCGTTTTCTCCGGCGGCGTAACGGTCGATCAGCACGCCACCCAGGCGCGACTCCAGACCCTTGGGAGTCTCCTGCCAGCGCACCGCCTTGGCCGGCGAACACACGCCGTGCGTGTTGGGCGATTCGCCCGTGACGTAGCTGGAGAGCGCGCAGCGTCCCTCGACCATCACGCACAGGCTGCCGAAGCCGAACACCTCGATCTCCACCGGGGTCTTGTCGATCACCTGCTGCACCTGCGTCAGCGACAGCACGCGCGGCAGCACGGCACGCACCACGCCGAACTGTTCGCGGTAGAAATTGATGGCGTCGTAGTTGGTGGCCGAACCCTGCACCGACAGGTGCAGCCGCAGCTGTGGATGGCGCGTGACGGCATATTGCATCAGCCCCGGGTCGGCCAGGATCACGGCATCCACGCCCAGGTCCACCGCCTTGTCCAGCGCCTCGCGCCAGAGGCCGGGGTTGGCGGCCTGCGGGTAGGTGTTGAGTGCCATGAACACCTTGCAGCCGCGCGCATGGGCGTAGCCGATGCCGTTGGCGATGGCGGCTTCGTCGAAATTGAGCCCGGCAAAATTGCGCGCATTCGTGGCGTCGCGCAGACCCAGGTAGACACAACTGGCGCCGTTATCCACGGCGGCCTTCAAGGCCGGCAGGCTGCCCGCCGGACACACCAGTTCAAACGGGGCCGGGGCGGCGGCGACCAAGCCTGCAGGCACGGCGGCATTGGCAAGAGAGGACAAGGGTTCCATGCGACTCGGTTTTCGGTGCGGAGGCCGGTATGGCGTTGTCGCACTAGGCCGCACGATACGCCGCCCGGTGAAACGGTCTCTTGATTTGCATCAGACCTTGCGCACGATGAGGCGGGTGTGCGCCTGCTGCGGCAACGTGATGTCCGCAATGCCGGGATGGGTATAAAAAAACGACCTGGTTTTGCGACCAGGTCGTTCAGACGACGGGGACAAAGAGCCGATGCCTGGGCTTACGGCATACCGCGTTAGAGGCTGCCGGTATCCAGGACTTTCGGTTTCACGACCTGCGCCATACGTGGGCTTCGTGGCATCGCCAGGCGGGAACGTCTTGTGATGAGCTCAAGGAATTGGGCGGCTGGAAATCCAGGGAGATGGTGGACCGCTATGCCAAGTACGCTACCAGTCATTTAGCTGATGCCGCCATGAGAATAGAGCGACAACGTGCTGAAAATGTGGGCCATATCGTCACGTTTTTGTCACGTTCGGAAAAGAAAAAGGCCCCAGCGCATGACGCTGGAGCCTTGATTTCCATTCTTAATTTCTGGTGGGTCCTGAGTGACTCGAACACTCGACCTACGGATTAAGAGTCCGCTGCTCTACCAACTGAGCTAAGAACCCGCTGCATTGAAGCAATGGGCTGAATTCTACCATTGGTTTCAGTCGCCTTGCCGGTGGCTCACCAGTCTTCCTTGACGGCGAGCACGGCATCGCGCCCGGCCGCGGCGCGGCCGGCGAGCCAGGCCGTCACGGTACCGGCCAGCACCACGGCGGCGCACAGCAGCAGCAGGCGGCCCCAGGGCAGCAGCAGGTCCATGCTCCAGTGAAAGCTCTGCGGGTTGACCACATGCACCAGCACCACCGCCACGGCCAGGCCGAGCCCGAGGCCGGCGAGGGCGCCGACACCGGTCCAGGCGGCGCCTTCACCGGCCACCACGGCCAGGATCTGCCGGCGCGTCAGCCCCAGGTGCACCAGCAGGCCGAACTCCTTGCGCCGCGCCAGCACCTGCGCGCTGAAACTGGCGGCCACGCCGAACAGGCCGATGGCGATGGCCACCGCCTGCAGCCAGTAGGTGACGGCGAAACTGCGGTCGAAGATGCGCAGCGAGGTGGCGCGGATCTGGCTGGCGCTGCCGAAGTCCAGCAGCGCGCCGCTGCCCGGGCTGGACTGGTCGGCCAGGGTGCGGATGGCCTGCTGCATTTCGTCCTGCCGGGCTGTCGCCGCCAGCCACAGGGCCAGATCGTTGGCGCGCGTGTCGCCGGTCAGTTGCACGTAATGGCGTCGCGCCATGGCAATGGTGCCGCTCTGGCGCGCATAGTCACGCCACACGCCTGCTACAAAAAACGTAGCGTGTGGTGCAGTGTTGTCGAGGACCAGGGCCTTGAAAGACTGTGAAAGTGGGGCAAACACGGTGCCCGGGCGCGCGCCATGCAGGTCCAGCATGGCTTCGCTGACGTAGATGCCGATCTGTCCCGCCGGCACCGGCAGCGGCTCGCCCAGCAGCGGCAGGGCGCGCGCCGGGTCGTCCAGCACGCGCGCCAGCAGCGCCACCGCCGGGCGGTCGGGTGCCAGCAGCAGTGACTGCTGGCGCTGCGCCTGCACGCGTTGCACGCCCGGCAGTTGCGCCACCGCCTGCTCGAACGCCGGTGTGAAGTACTGCGTGTCGGCGGCGCTCACGGTGCTGGCGCTGCGCACGTAAAGGTCGGCCGGCAGCACCTGCACCAGCCATTGCGTGACCGAGTCGCGAAAGCTGGCCACCATCACGGTCAGCGCCACCGCCAGGCTGAGCGACGCCACCACGCCGCTCACCGCCACGGCGGCGCTCTCGCGCTGGCGCCGCGCGCGCTCCACCGCCAGCAGCGGCAGCGTGTGGCGGGCCACCAGCGGGGCGATACGGTCCAGCAGCAAGGCGATGAGCCAGGGCAGGGCGGTGATGCCGCCCACCAGCAGCAGGGCGATCGACACATAGGCCGCCAATGGGATGTCAAAAACGGTTGGAGCCCTCGCCAATGCTGCGCCAAGCGCTATCAAAACAGGAGGAATCCAGCGGTGCGCCGCGTGCAGGGGGGTGGCGCCGAGGCCCTTGAGCGTCTGCGCCGGCGGCAGCCGCTGCGCCTGCCGGGCCGGCCACCAGCCACCGGCCAGCGCTGCCAGCACACCGAGCAGGCCGTAGCCCAGTGCGGCCGCGCTATCCCACTGCAGGCTGGGCGCCACGCCGGCAAAAAAACCGCCACCCAGGTCGCCGCCGAGCAGGCGCAGGGCCAGTGCCGCCAGCGCGGTACCGAGGGCGATGCCGGCCGCGCTGCCGAGAACGCCCAGTGCCAGCGACTCCCACAGCACCAGCGCCAGCCGTTCGCGGCCGGTGAGGCCCAGCACGCCCAGCAGGGCGAACTGCTGCGCGCGCTTGGCCACGCTCAGCGCCAGCACCGAGAACACCAGGAAGGCGCCGGTGAACAGCGCCACCAGCGCCAGCACCGTGAGGTTGACGCGGTAGGCGCGCGACAGATTGCTGATGCGCTGCGCGGCATCGCCGGGCTCGGTCAGGCTGAGGCCGCTGGGCCAGTCGGGCGCGGCCTGCAGCGCGCGCACGAAGGCGGCGCGGTCCACGCCGGGCTGCAGGCGCAGGTCGAGGCGGCTGAGCTGGCCCAGCTTGCCGAACAATTCCTGCGCGGCGGCGATGTCCATCACCGCCAGGGCCGGGCTGCTGGCGCTCACCGTGCCGGCGACCTTCACGGCTTGCAGGTGCAGGCCGCTTTGCAGCTGGAACGACGAGCCGGTGAGCAGCTGTTGTGCTGCCGGGTTGAGAAAGACGGTGGCCGGCGCGAACAGGGCCAGCCGGTCTGCGCCGGCGGCCGGTTGCGGCAGCAGCGCCGGTGCGATGGTGGCCACCTGCAGCGCGTCGATGCCCAGCACGCGCAGCGGCACGCGCCGGCCGTCGGCGCTGACCGCCTGGCTGTTGAACTCCAGCACCGGGCTGGCCAGCGCCACCTGCGGGTGGCGTGCCAGGCGGCCGTACAGCGCCTCATCGAAACTGCCTTGCGCGGCGCGCAGCTCCAGGTCGGGCTGGCCGCCCACGGCGCGCACCGCGTGCGAGAACTCGTCCAGCGCCGAGGCGTTGATCAGGTGCACCGAGAAGGCCAGTGCCACGCCCAGCATCACCGCCAGCACGGCGGCGGCATGACGCCACGGGTGGTGGCGCAATTCCTGCCAGGAGAAGGTGAGCAGCAACTGGCGCATGGCGAAGGACAGGTCGGGCTTGCTGTGATTGAAAAAACGCCGGGTCGCGCACCGTCAAGTATTTACAGAGCGGCCATTAGCGGTCAGTATGAAGCCGTTGGCCCTGACCACCAATGCAAGGAGCGCGCCATGGGAGAACGTCTGACAAGCGGTGAAGTGTGTACGCGCAGTGTAACCATCGCCTTCAAGGAAACCCCCCTGATCGATGCAGCGCGGCTGATGCGGGCGCAGCATGTCGGCTGCCTGGTCGTGGTGGAGGACGAGGCGCCTGGCCAGCGCACGGTGTGCGGTCTGCTGACCGATCGCGACATCGTGACGGCTGTCGTCGCGCCCGGGCTCGACCTCGCCACCTTGTGCGTGGGCGATGTGATGAGCACCGATGTGGTGACCGTGGGCGAGGACGACTCCCTGATCGACCTGATGCGGGCCATGCGCGCCAAGGGCGTGCGGCGGGTACCGGTGCTGGGCGCGCGGGGCGAACTGGTCGGCATTGCGGCGTTGGACGATGTGCTGGCCATCCTGTCGGAGGAGCTGTCCCTGCTGGTGGCGGCGATCGAGCATGAAGGCCAGCGCGAGCGTCAGTTGCGCCGCTGAAGATTGGGCGGCGTCGGCGGGTCTGATTTTTGACGTGCCTCAAATTTGAGGCACCCCCCTCTTGAATTGCGCCGGCACGAACCACATACTTGGCTACGGTGGTTTTGGCCGCCGAGGCCATGAGGCCACACCCAATCTTAGGAGGAATGACATGAGTTCACTGATCACGCGTGGCAGTCTGTTCGATGATTTTTTCCGGGACATGGCGCCGGGTTTTTATGTCAAGCCGCTGCATGGCGACCCGTTGCCCAGCCCGGGGCAGATCAAGATCGACGTGAAGGAAAACGGCAACAACTACACCGTGTCGGCCGAGATTCCGGGGGTACGCAAGGAAGACATCCACGTCACCATCGAAGGCGGCATGGTGATGGTGCGCGCCGAGATCAAGCAGGAAGACGCGCACAAGGACGACAAGTCCTTGCGCAACGAGCGCTATTTCGGCTCGGTGTTACGCGGCATCCAGTTGCCTCAGGACGTGGACCAGGCGCAGGCCAAAGCCAAGTACGACAACGGCGTGCTCACGCTCACGCTGCCCAAGAAGCAGGGCAGCGGTTCGCAGAAGCTGCGCATCGAGTAAGTGCCACGCGCCCACAAAAAAGCCCGGTGATCTTCGTGATCGCCGGGCTTTTTTATGCAGAAGACCGCGCTCAGTCGGCTTCGATCTTCGAGGTCTTGACCACCTGGGCCCAGCGTGCCAGTTCGGCCTTGGTGAAGTCGCCCAGCTGTTGCGGGTTCATGTAGTCGGCTTCGGCGCCGAGCTCCACGGCCTTTTGCTTGAAGGCCGGCGTGGCCGTGATCCTGGCGATCTCGGCGGTCAGCTTGTCGATGACGGGCTTGGGCGTCTTGGCCGGGGCGAACACGGCAAACCACGAGGTGGCGTCCAGCCTGGGCAGGCCGGCCTCGGCCGTGGTCGGCACGTCCGGCAGGCTGGGCAGGCGGGTCTTGCCGGTGACGGCCAGGGCGCGCAGCTTGCCGGCCAGGATGTGCGGCACGAAGGGCGGCGGCGTGCCGAAGGTCAGGTCCACCTGGTTGCCCAGCAGGTCCTGCAGTGCCGGGCCGGTGCCCTTGTAGGGGATGTGCGTCATCTGGATGCCGGCCTGCTGTTCCAGCATGGCACCGGTGACGTGCTGCAGCGAGCCGTTGCCGCTGGAGGCGTAGTTCAGCTTGCCCGGGTTGGCGCGGGCGTAGGCCACCAGTTCGGCCAGCGTCTTCACCGGCAGGCTGGCGCGCACCACGATCACCTGCGGCGCCGAGATCACGTTGGCCACAGGCTGGAAGTCTTTCACATCCCATTGCAGCGGCGTCTTGCTGACGGCGGGCGTGATCACGTGGTAGCCCGAGTACTGCATCAGCAGGGTGTGGCCGTCGGCCTCGGCTCGCTTGACGATCATGGCGCCGATCGAGCCGTTGGCGCCGCCCTTGTTGTCCACCACGATCGACTGGCCGAGCGCGGCGCCCAGCGGCTGGGCCAGCATGCGGGCGGAGAAGTCGGTGGTGCCGCCGGTGGCGGTGGGCACCACCAGCGTGACCGGGCGGCTGGGGTAGTTGCCGGCGCCCTGCGCCTGGACCAGGCCGCTGAAGGCGGCTGCGGCGGTGAGTGCGGCGAGCGCGAGGCGGCGCAGGCTATGTCGTTGGCTTGTCATCAAAGTCTCCTTGTAAAAATCAGTGGGCAACCGATTCGCGCGCCAGGGCGCGGGCGCGGATGGCGTTGAAGTCGGCCGGCACCGGGTGCAGGTCGAGCCGGCAGCCGGCCTTGGTGATCTGGCTCGGCGTGTCGTGGCCGATCAGCGCAGGCAGGCGTTGCGAGGCTGCCACCAGGCGAACCAGGTCGATGCCGGTGTCGTAGTTCATCAGCGCCAGCGCGTGCACGATCTCTTCGGTGCAGACATTGCCGGTGGCGCCCGGCGCATAGGGGCAGCCGCCCATGCCGCCGAGCGAGGCGTCGAAGCGGTCGGCGCCGGCATCGATGCCGGCCAGCACATTGGCCAGGCCCATGCCGCGCGTGTTGTGGAAGTGCAGGGTCAGCTCGGTGCGCGGCCAGCGCAGGCGGAAGGCGCGCGTCAGTGCCGCCACCTGGCCGGGGTAGGCCATGCCGGTGGTGTCGCACAGGGTGATGCCGCGTGCGCCCAGGTCCACGAAGCGTTGCGCCCAGTCGAGCACCGTGGACTCCGGAACATCGCCCTCCATCGGGCAGCCGAAGGCGCAGGAGAGCGACACATTCACCGCCACGCCCTGCTCGTGCGCCAGCTGCACCACCTGCGACAGGGCTTCGAACGACTGGGCGCGCGTCATGCGCAGGTTGGCCAGGTTGTGCGTCTCGCTGGCCGACATCACCAGGTTGAGCTCGTCGGCGCGCGCGTCGATGGCGCGTTCGGCGCCGCGCCTGTTCGGCACCAGCGCGCTGTAGACCACGCCGGGGCGGCGCTCGATCTCGCGCATGACGATCTCCGCGTCGCGCAGCGCCGGGATGGCGGTGGGCGAGGTGAACGACGTGACCTCGATCTTGGACAAGCCGGTGGCCGACAGTTCGTTGACGAGGGCGATCTTGTCTTCAGTGGGCACAAAGGCGCATTCGGCCTGCAGGCCATCGCGTGTGCCGACCTCCTGCAGGTGGATGCGCCGGCTGTTGCCGAACCAGACGGGGATGTTGCTGTGGGTCATGCCACGATGCCTTTCTGACGCAGGGTTGCGATGTTGTCCGCCGAAAGTCCCATCTGCTGCAGCACGTTGTCGGTGTCGTCGCCCAGGTGCGGCGCGCTGCTGCGGATCTGGCCCGGCGTGGCCGAGAGCTTGGGCACGATGCCGGGCACGGCAATGTCGTCACCGTCGCGCGTGTGCTGGGTCAGGATCATGTCGCGTGCGCGGTAGTGCGGGTCGTCAAAAATGTCGCGGGCGGTGTAGACGCGGCCCACCGGCACGCGCGCGGCGTTCAGCGCGTCGAGCACCTCCTGGATGCTGCGCGTCTGCGTCCAGGCACCGATGGCCGCGTCGATCTCGGCCACGCGCTTCACGCGCCCGGCGTTGTCGGTCAGATCTGGCGCTTGTCCCAGGTCGTTGCGGCCAATGGCCTCCATCAGGCGCTTGAAGATGCTGTCGCCGTTGCCGGCCACCAGCACGTAGCCGTCGCGGCAGGGGTAGGCATTGCTGGGGGCGATGCCAGGCAGCGCGCTGCCGGCGGCTTCGCGCACGGCACCGAAGGCGCTGTATTCGGGGATCAGGCTTTCCATCACGTTGAACACCGCCTCATGCAGCGCCACGTCGATCACCTGGCCGGCACCGCCATTCACCTTGCGGTGGTAGAGCGCCATCATCACGCCGATGACGCCGTGCAGCGCGGCCAGCGTGTCGCCGATCGATACGCCCACGCGCACCGGCACGCGGCCCGGCTCGGCGGTGAGGTGGCGCAGGCCGCCCATGGCTTCGCCGATGACGCCGAAGCCCGGCATGTCACGGTAGGGGCCGGTCTGGCCGTAGCCCGAGATGCGCAGCATCACCAGGCCGGGGTTGATCTTCTGCAGCTCGTCCCAGCCCATGCCCCAGGCTTCCAGCGTGCCGGGGCGGAAGTTCTCGATCAGCACATCGGCCTCGGCAATCAGCCGGCGGGCGATGTCCTGGCCCTCGGGGCTGCGCAGATCCAGCGCGATGGAGCGCTTGTTGCGCGACTGCACCTGCCACCAGACCGAGGTGCCGTGCTGGATCAGGCGCCAGTTGCGCAGCGGGTCGCCGGCGCCGGGTGCTTCGATCTTGATCACGTCGGCGCCGAACTCGCCCAGCGTCTTGCCGGCAAAGGGGCCGGCGATCAGCTGGCCCATCTCGATGACGCGCACGCCTTGCAAGGCGGCGGGCGTGCGTTGGGGTGGGGTGCTGCTCATGGTGTCTCCTTCTCGATTGGCGATGATGGCAAAGCCGTCTCCTTTGGTAAATCAACCATTCGGCAGCTTGCCATCGTGAAACGAGATGGCAGAATGGCCGCCATGAAGCTCGATCCCGTCTCCCTGCGCCTGTTCGTCGCCGTCATGGAAGAGGGCACCATTGCCGAGGCCGCCGCGCGCGAGCACATTGCCGCCTCGGCGGTGAGCAAGCGCCTGAGCGAGCTGGAGCAGCAGCTGGCCACCGAACTCTTCGTGCGCAGCAACAAGGGCACCGAGCCGACCGCCGCCGCCTTTGCGCTGCTGAACCTGGCGCGCGGCGTGCTCAACGACCTGGATGGCATCTTTGCCCAGATGCGCGAGTACGCCAGCGGCGTGCGCGGCCATGTGCGGGTGTTTGCCAACATCTCAGCCATCACGCAGTTTCTGCCGGGGGAGCTCAAGTCCTTCATGGCGCAGTACCCGCAGGTGCAGATCCACCTGCAGGAGCGCATCAGCTCGGTCATTGCCAAGGCGGTGGTCGACAACGCGGCCGACATCGGCATCCTGAACGCCGGCAACTACGGCGAGCAGCTCACGCTGCTGCCCTACCACGACGACGAACTGGTGGTGATCGCGCCGCAGGGCCACCCGCTCACGCGCAAGAAGTCGGTGCGCATGCAGCAGGTGCTGGACTTCGATGTGGTCGGTGCCCACCCGGGCAGCGTGATGAACCACCTGCTGACCAAGGCCGCCGCCGAACTGGGCCGCCCGCTGCGCCTGCGCATCCAGGTCAGCAGCTACGACGCGCTGTGCCTGATGGTGGCTTCGGGGCTGGGCATCGGCGTCATGCCGCGCCAGAGCGCGCAGCTGTTCATGCCGGCGCTCAGGATCCAGTGCATCACGCTGGCCGAACCCTGGGCCGCACGCAAGCTGGTGGTAGCGGTGCGCGATCTGGCGGCGCTGTCGCCGGTGGCGCGGCTGCTGGTGCAGCACATCAGCGGGCCAGCGCGCTGACCCGCCGCCCGGGGCCTACATGCCCAGGGACTTCAGCAGCGCATCGTGGTCGTCTTGCGCCTGCGCCTGCTCCGGCTTGGACGGGGTGGCACTGGCCAAGGCCCGGGTCTGGGCTTGGGCGATCACCTCGTCGGGGTTGACTTCTTCCTCGGCGGCGAAGTCGCGCAGGCGGATGAACTCGGTGCGGTCGATCGCCAGTTCCAGGTAGAAGATATTGCTTTTATCAGTGTAGAAGGTCACGCGCCGCACTTCCGGCTGGTCCAGCTGGGTGTCCACGCTCAAGACCACCTGCTTGTTGAGCACCAGCATCTTGGGCTGGTTCTGGGTGATGTTGGTCTGCAGTTCGCGCCGCACCTTGCCGGTGAAGTCGCCGACGATCTGGTTCATCAGCTCGCCCATGATGTTGCTCACCTCGTCCGAGGTGTGCGAATGCGACAGCGCGCTCTTGGGCATGCCCATGGTGAGCATGTAGCTCTCATAGATTTCCATGGCCGCCGCCGCCGAGAAATTGAGCACGACCAGACCGGAAAAACCGCCGTCGAACAGCACGAAGCAGCCGATGTCCGGCTTGAGGCTGGTCTTGGTGATGCGCTGGACCATGCCGGAGTAGTGCAGCCGGCTCTGGGTTGCCAGCGACAGCACCCGGGTCACTGAATTGCACAAGCTGGTCAGGATATCTTCGGTCCCCAACACCACGACGGATTCCTGCTTCGTTTCGCCCATCACTTGCCTTTCTGTTCAATACGGTGACTTTACAGCAAGGATCGGGGGGCTCTGGTCGCCCCGGTCCGCGGCTTCAGACCCGCTCGGCTTCGATCCAGCCTCGCAGGCTGTTGAACACCGCCAGTCCCTGCGCGCGCTGGAGGTCTTCGATGCGGATCACGTCTTCCTCGATGCGGCCTTCTTCCAGGTAGCGCGTGCGGGCCACGCCGCCCAGCAGGCCGCAGCGCAGCGGCGGCGTGAGCCAGCGCCCGTCCAGCCGCACGGCGATGTTGCTGCGCGTGCATTCGGTCAGTTCGCCCTGCGTGTTCCACAGCAGGGTGTCGAACACGCCGGCCTCGGTGGGGGCGACAGCGTCGTAGTGCGCGCGCTGGGTGGTCTTGTAGCGCACGAACTCGCTGTGCGCGGCCTCGAAGGGGGCCTTCCCCAGGCGCAGGCGCACGCGAGAGGGCGTGGCTTCCATGGCGTAGGCCTGTGCGTCCACCCCGCCGGCGGCATCGAGCAGCAGACGCACGCGCCACACGCCTTGCGGGTGGGTCTGTGCCAGTTGCGCCAGCGCATGTTCCAGCGACTGCACGGCAAAGGGGTAGCCGAAGTGTTGGGCGGCGCGCGCCATGCGTGCCAGGTGCCGCTGCATGTCGCGCGGCCGGCCGTCTTCCAGCCGCAGCGTCTCCAGCAGGCTGAAGGGCTGGCTGGCGCGTTTCAGGAAAGCGCGTTTGTGGTGCCACTCCTGCCATTCGCCGGCGGCCGTGGCATCGAAGGTGATGCCGCTGCCGATGCCGCAGCGCGCGGCGCCGTCCTGCACGGTGACGGTGCGGATCGCGACGTTGAAGGTGGCATGCCCGCCCGGGCGCACCACGCCGATGGCGCCGCAGTAGATGCCGCGCGGCTCGCGTTCGAGCGTACGGATCAGCTGCATGGTCTGCACCTTGGGCGCGCCGGTCACCGAACCGCAGGGAAAGAGGGCGGCAAAGACATCGGCCAGGGTGGTGCCGGGGCGGGTCGTGGCCGTCACGTCCGAGCTCATCTGGAACACGGTGGGCAGCGCCTCGATGCGAAACAGCTCGGGCACCCGCACCGAGTGCGGCTCGGCGATGCGCGACAGGTCGTTGCGCAGCAGGTCGACGATCATCACGTTCTCGGCCTGCTCCTTGGGCGAGGCGCGCAGCTGCGCCACCTGCTGCGCGTCCTGTTCGGCATTGGCGCCGCGTGGTGCCGTGCCTTTCATGGGGCGGGTCAGGATGTGCTGGCCGTGCCAGTCGAAGAACAGCTCGGGCGAGACCGACAGCACCTGCTCGACGCCGCTGTCGATGAAGGCGGCATAGCCGCCGGGCTGGGCGCGTTGCAGAGCATGGAACAGCGCACGCGGCTCGCCTTGTAACTCACCCAGCAGCGGTGCGGTGTAGTTGATCTGGTAGAGCTCGCCGGCGCCAATGGCCTGGTGGATGGCGTCCATGTTTCGATTGAACGCCTCGCGCGTCAGGCTGTTGTGCCAGGCCACCGCGGCGGGGGCAGGCGTTTCTTCCGTCGGCCAGTCGCGTGCCTTGTCATAGACACCGAACCAGGCCAGCGGGCCGTCGGCGGCATGCACCGCCAGCGCAGTATCGAAGGCTGGTGCCGCTTCATAGCGCACGTAGCCGACGCACCAGCGGCCCTCGCGTGCCAGCCGGTCTACCGTTGCCAGCAGCGGGCGCACCTCGTGCGGCGTGTGTGCCACCAGCGTCTGCAGCGGCGCGTCGAAGGCGCCGCGCAGCGCACCCGCCTGGCCGGTCTGCACCGGGCAGAAATCGATCAGGGCCTGCATCAGGAATCCTGGGTGGAGAAATCGCGCAGGCCATCGGCCTGCAGCTTGAGGATGCGGTCGGCCTGCAGCGCCGCCGGCATGGCGTGCGTGACCAGCACCAGCGAGGCGCCATGTTCGCGTGTCTGCGCAATCAGGGCGGCCATCACGCTGGCGGCGGTGGTCGGGTCGAGGTTGCCGGTGGGCTCGTCGGCCAGCAGCAGGGCCGGGCGGTGCACCAGCGCGCGTGCCATCGCCACGCGCTGCAGCTGGCCGCCGCTGAGTTGTTGCGGCAGGCGATGCCCCAGCTCGCCCAGGCCGACGGCCGCCAGCATGGCCTGCACGCGCGCCGGATCGGGGCGATTGAGCAGCATCAGCGGCAGTGCCACGTTCTGCGCCACGTCGAGGTGCGGCAGCACGTGGAAAGCCTGGAACACGAAGCCGACTTTCTCGCGCCGTAGCCGGGCGCGGGCGTCGTCGTCCAGCGTGGCGAGGTCCACGCCATCGATGGCCACCGTGCCGCTGTCCCAGTGATCCAGCCCGGCCAGGCAATTGAGCAGGGTGGACTTGCCCACGCCCGACTCGCCGATGATGGCCACGAACTCACCCGGCTGCACGGTGAGCGAGACGTGCTGGAACACCGGCACCTCGCCATAGCGTTTGCACAGGTTGTTGACGGCCAGGCTCATGCCGCGCCCTTGGCGAAGTCGTGCGCCCATTCGCGTGCAAGGTGCAGCACCTGCTGCAGCGCATCCGGCGCATCGCTGTGCACCACGCGGCGCTGCGGCATGGAACGCAGCCAGGTGATCTGGCGCTTGGCGAGCTGGCGCGTGGCGTAGATGCCGCGGTCGCGCAGTTCGCTCATGGGAAACACGCCATCGAGGGCTTCCCAGGCCTGGCGGTAGCCGACGCAGCGCATTGACGGCAGGTCGGGGTGCAGGTCGCCGCGGGCGCGCAAGGCCTGCACTTCCTCCAGGAAGCCGGCTGCCAGCATGGCGTCGAAACGCTGGGCAATGCGCTCATGCAGCCAGGCGCGGTCTAACGGTTCCAAGGAAATCAGGGTGCTAGCCCGCGTCACATCTGAGCCAGTCGCTATGTTTTTTGTAGTGTGGAAGCTGGAGAGCGGGCGGCCCGAAACGCGGAACACTTCGAGCGCGCGCTGGATGCGTTGCGAATCGCCCGGTTGCAGGCGCGCCGCGGTGGCCGGGTCCACCTGCGCCAGCTCGGCATGCAGCGCCGGCCAGCCCCTGGCCTGCGCCTCGGCTTCGAGGGCAGCGCGCACCTGGGCGTCGGCCTTCGGCATGTCGTCCAGCCCGTCGAACAGCGCCTTGAAGTACAGCATGGTGCCGCCCACCAGCAGTGGCAGTTTGCCGCGGGCGTGGATGGCATGGATGAGCTCGGTCGCATCGCGCACGAACTCGGCCGCGCTGTAGGCCTGCAGCGGGTCGCGGATGTCGATCAGGTGGTGTGGCACGGCGGCCAGCTCTTGCGCGCTGGGTTTGGCGGTGCCGATGTCCATGCCGCGGTAGACTAGGGCCGAGTCGACGCTGATGATCTCGACCGGCATTTCCTGCGCGATGGCCAGTGCCGCCGCCGTCTTGCCGCTGGCGGTGGGGCCGGCGATCGCCAGACAGCGGGGGAAGTCAGTGATCGCCGGTTTTGCCATGTTGTTGCACCAGGGTCCAGGCGGAGACGGCAATCAGCACGCTCCAGAACCACACGCCGTAGACCAGCGGCATCACGGTGCCGTCCATGTGCGTGCCGAGCCAGCCGCCGACCACGAAGGCCGCCACCATCATCAGGAAACCGTTGAGCGCCGAGGCCGCGCCCGCCGAATAGGGGAAGGGACCGACGGCACCGCTCTGGCTGCAGGGCTGGTGCACGCCGTGCGCC
This sequence comes from Curvibacter sp., assembly GCA_031426755.1. Classification (GTDB taxonomy): domain Bacteria; phylum Pseudomonadota; class Gammaproteobacteria; order Burkholderiales; family Burkholderiaceae_C; genus Hylemonella. The sequence continues at coordinate 98,029 of JASJPI010000009.1, read as the reverse complement.
AGCATGAAGAGGTAGAAGGGCAGCATGAGGGCCCAGCCGTTGTGCAACCCGGCCAGTGCCAGCATGCCCATGAGCGTGCCGCCCGCCAGCGAGAAGCCGCCAGCGACGGCCACCGTGCGGCGCACGCCCCAACGCGGCAGCAGACGGCGGCAGATCAGCGTGCCGAGGATGTAGGCGAACGACACCGTGAACATGAGCAGGCCGTACTGCGGCTTCGGGATCTGCAGCACCTGGATGAAGATGAAGGACGACGCGGCCAGGAAGGTGAACAGCCCGCCGTAGGAGGCGGTGGACAGGGCCGAGAAAGCCCAGAAGGTCGGGTGGCGCAGGATGCCGGCCCAGGTGGCCAGCAGCGTGGCGGGCTGCAGGGCCTGCGGGTTCTTCTGCGTCAGCGTTTCTTCGAAGCGCAGCGCCACCACGGCCAGCGTGACGACGCTGAAGACGGTCAGCGCCAGCAACGCCACGCGCCAGTTCATCCAGTCCGACAGCAGGCCGCCCAGCGGCGCGCTCATGCAGGCGGTGAGCCCCAGGCCGGTCAGCCCCTTGGACATCATGCGCGCGCCTTCCACCGGGCGGTACAGGTCGCGCACGACGGCGCGCGCGCACATCACGCCGGCCCCCATGGCCGCGCCCTGCACGATGCGCGCCATGATCAGCAGCTCCATGCTGGGCGCCAGCGTGCTGGCCACCGAGGCCAGCACATAGGCACCCATGCCCCACAGCAGAATGGGCCGGCGGCCGAAGCGGTCCGACAACGGGCCCCACACCAGTTGCGAGAGGCCGAAGGACAGCAGCAGCGCGGTGAGCGTGAGCTGTGCCTGCGCCAGCGTGGCGCCGAAGCCTTCGGTCAGCGCCGGCAGGGCGGGCAGGTAGAGATCGGTGGTGATCGGCTGCAGGCCCAGCAGCAGGGACAGGATGAGCACGACCAGCGCGGGAGACATGGCGCTGGCAGGAGAAACGGTCGTAACGGAAGCGGGAACGGACATCCGCCCAAGACTACCAGATTGGTGAATACCCTAATACCGTTGCAGGAGCTGTGCAGGGTTGCGGGGAGGTTTGTCCGTACAGTCAGGGCGAGAGAGGACGGATGAACGTGATCACGCCCCTGCCTGACAGTGAGTGGTATGCCAACGGCTCCGAGGCGCGGCTGTGCCGCGTGCCCTGGCCCCTGGCCGAAACGCTGGCCCGGCTGGGCTTGCCGCCGGCGGGCAGCGCCGAGCACAGGGTGCTGCGCGTCGATGGCAACGTGCTGCATTGGCAGGCGCAGGCCGACGGGAGCGTGCTGGTGTCGGTGCGCGGCGACGTGCAGGCGCCCGGCCGCTGTCTGCCGGTCGTGTGTGCGGCGCTCGGCATCGAGGCGGCGCAACTGCCCTGGGTGTCGGATGACCTGTCCGCCAAGCCTTGGCTGCTGTACCGGGAGGACGACAACGGCAACCGTCTGCCCATGTGGTACTTCCGCGAGCGTGAGACCGCCGAGGCGGTGGCGCGGGACTATGCGGCGCGCGGGCACAAGCAGACGTATGAGGTGGGCAACGTGTCCTGATTCACCCGCTTGAGGGATAGTCAGAAGAGGTCGCGAGGGCTAGCATGGTACGGGGAGCGTATTGCGTGGGCCCCTTTTTTCGATAGGAGAGACCATGACACCGGACATGCTTGTTGATCAATGGCGGCGCGGGCTTCGTATCGCCCATCGTGCCCATTACGAAGCGGCCAAATACTATTACCGCATGCACCTCGTGCTGAGCCTGCCGGCGGTGCTGATTGCGGCGCTTCTCAGTACGACGGTATTCGCGCAACTGCAGGATTCGACCGTCACCTGGATACGCGTTGCCATGGCGGTCCTGAGCGTGTTGACGGTCGTGCTCAGCAGTCTGCAGGCGGCGCTTCGTTTTGCCGAGCGCTCCGAGCGGCACAAGACCGCCGCGGTTCAGCTCGGCGAGGTCCGGCGAGAGCTGGAGCAGCAGCTGGTCTTTGAGCATCGCGATGAAGCGGTCATCGAACGATTGCGAAAAAAATGGGATGCAGCCGACCGCCAGGCCCCAACCATTCCCTCGAAGATCTACGACCGGGTGGCCGCCATGGTGGCTGACCTCGGCGACAAACCGCCGCGTGCGGCCAAGTGACTAGGCTAGAGGCGGGTATAGACCGTAGCTGTTGTTAGGTCTGGGATGGCGCACGGTCTACAACACGTTATGCGAAAGAAGGAGAAATGCGATGGGTCTTTATGTTCATAGCTTGAGTCGTCTCCCGCTCGGTATGGAGCGGGATTACTATCTGTATGTATTGGATTACGGCTGGGATGAACCACTTGGCGAGGCGTTGCATGCCAACTTTAGGCGGATGGCTGATCTCGCTGCAAAGAACAAAGCGGTAGTTATTGCCGGAACAGACTCACGCGCTTTTGCTGATGAGATTCTCTCTGTTCATGTCGACGATCCACAATTTTCGTGGAGCAATGTAAACGGGGAGAACGGAGAGGAGGTTTTGCCTGCACTCATGATCTCCACCATTCATCCCCAGAAGTTCAGATCTGAAGTCCCAGGGTATCGCTTGCCATCTGTTGGTAAGGGGGTCGCAGATGAGAAGCTTATTCTTATTCCACTCCGCGGCGTGTGCAAAAACTCAACAGAGGTTGTTGCCCTAGTTGAACGAATATTTCGGGACATAGCAGCAAAGAAGCCGCTCACTGATTTCGCCATCGCAAAACAGATAACAGCCGGCAATGGAGGGGCGTATTCGGATGCAATCGTTCTTAAACCCGCACTTTGGGGCGTGGGTGTTGATCTCAAGGAACTCGCAAAGACGTGGAAAGCAAGGCGCGCATGATAAGCCTGCTGCAAGCGACCGATAAAGAGCTGCGGTCTATTGCGTGCTCACGTCATTCGGTGGCGCTTTGAGCTACAGCGTTAACGCCCGCGCAAGAACAACACATCCAGATCCTTGATCGTCACCTGCCGCCAGGTCGGACGGCCGTGGTTGCACTGGTCGGAGCGTTCGGTCTGCTCCATCTGGCGCAGCAGCGCATTCATCTCATCCAGCGTCAGGCGCCGGTTGGCGCGCACGGCGCCGTGGCAGGCCATGGTGGCGAGCAGTTCGTTGCGGGCGCGCTCGATCACGCTGCTGGCATCGTGCTGTGCCAGCTCGGCCAGCACACTGCGCGCCAGTTCCACCGCATCACCCTGCACCAGCGTGGCCGGCACGGCGCGCACCGCCAGGGTCTTGGGTGAGAAGGGCGTGATCTCCAGGCCCAGCGTGTGCAGTGAGGTGGCGTGCGCTTCGGCGGTGGCCACTTCCTGCGGCGTGGCGGCAAAGGTGGCGGGAATCAGCAGCGGCTGGCTGGCGATGTCTTTCACATCGAGCTGGTTCTTCAGCCGTTCGTAGACGATGCGTTCGTGTGCGGCGTGCATGTCCACCACCACCAGGCCCTGCGCATTCTCGGCCAGGATGTAGATGCCCTGCAGCTGCGCCAGTGCGCGGCCCAGCGGCCAGGTGCTGGCGGCTTCTTCGCGGTTGAAGGTGGTGGTGGCCTGCGGCAGTCCTGGCGCAGGGGCCATATTCGGGCTTGGCTTGTCAGACCGGTCAGTCGTCGATGCGGTGTTGGCGGTCGCAGCAAGCGTTGGCTGCCACAGTGCCGCCAGGTCGCTGACGCGGTGGCCGCCCTGCGGCTGGCTGGGCGCTCCGAAATTGATAGCTGGTTGCGCCCAATTGGCGAAGGTTGGGGCTTGTTTTTGCTCCGAAAAATCCCCTGCAGCAGGCGTCATCACCTGGGCTGCTGCGTGCGCTGCCGCCAATGCTCGCGGCGCTGCCAGTGCGTTTTCGACCGCGTGGCGCACCGCCTGATGCACTTCGCGGCTGTCGCGAAAGCGCACCTCGATCTTGGTCGGGTGCACGTTCACGTCCACCCGCGTCGGGTCGATCTCCACATACAGCGCATAGACCGGCTGCCTGTGGCCGTGCAGCACGTCCTCGTAGGCACTGCGCGCGGCGTGGGTCAGCACCTTGTCGCGCACGAAGCGGCCGTTCACGTAAGAAAACTGGTGGTCGGCGCGCGAGCGCGCCGCATCCGGCACGCCAGCGCGGCCCCACACGCGCACGCCGTGCGAGGGGCCCAGGTGAGCCACGCTGGTGGTGAAGTTCACCGCCACCGACTGGCTGATGAAGTCCTCGCCCAGCACATCGGCCAGGCGCTGGTCCAGCGCAGTCATCGTGTCCGAGCCGCTGCAGACGCGCCACTGTTCCACCAGCTTGCCCTCGTGCCAGATGGCAAAGCCGACGTCCGGCCGCGCCAGCGCGTGGCGGCGCACCGACTCGATGCAGTGCGCCAGCTCGGTAGCGTCGGTCTTGAGGAATTTGCGCCGCGCCGGGGTGCTGAAGAACAGCTCCTTCACCTCCACCGTGGTGCCGGTGCTGCGTGCCACCGGTTTCAGCTCGCCGGTGCGGCCGTCCAGAAGATAAGCACTGTTTTGGCCTTCCGCCCTCGACAATATTGCGCAGTCAGCTATGGAATTGATAGCGGCCAGCGCCTCGCCGCGGAAACCCATGGTGCCGACCGACTCCAGGTCGTGCAGGTTGCTGATCTTGCTGGTGGCGTGGCGCTTGAAGGCAATCGGCAGTTCGTCACGCAGGATGCCGAAGCCGTTGTCTTCCACCGCAATCAGGCGCACGCCGCCAGCCAGCAGGCGCACCGTGATCTGGGTGGCACCGGCATCGAGCGCGTTGTCCACCAGTTCGCGCACCACCGAGGCCGGCCGCTCCACCACTTCGCCGGCGGCGATCTGGCTGATCAGCTCGTCGGGCAGTTCACGGATGGGGCGGCGGGGGGCGGGGGAAGGGAGGGCATTCACACGGGCATTTTAGGCGTGGAGGCCAGGATGTCGGGGGCAGCCCACTGTGGTTGCTGTGCCGGCGCTCCCTATCGCGCAGGTGACAGGGGGCATCGGGTTTGTGCTGATGCCAACAGGGCGCCAGTCATGCCAAGATAGTTTCGAACCCCTCCGGCAGGTAGCCGGCCACATGCCCGAAACGGGCGATCATCAGGAGACAAGCATGGTAAGACACCAGGGTTTGGCAGTGACATGGCAGCGTGCTGCAGCACGTTCGGTGATAGGCGCGGTGGCAGCGGTTTGCCTGTCGGGAGCCTCCCAGGCACAGGAGACCTTCAAGATCGGTATCGTCAGTTTCCTCTCGGGTCAGGCGGCAGAGAGCTTCGGCATCCCGGCCGTCAACGGCGCCAAGGTGGTGATTGACGCCTTCAACAAGGGCGCTGCCCCGGCTCCCTACAACAAGACCGGCTTTGGCGGCATGAAGATCGAACCGATCTATGTGGACGAGAACGGCGGTGCCACCAAGCAGGTGCAGGAATTGCGCAATCTGTACGACCGCGATAAGGTCGATGCCGTGGTCGGCTATGTCGGTTCGGGCGACTGCCTCGCCGTGGCGCCAGTGGCCGAGGAGATGAAGAAGTTCCTGGTTCTCTATGACTGCGGCACGCCGCGTATCTTCGAGGACAACAAGCTCAACTATGTCTTTCGCACGGCTGCCCACGCGACCATGGACAACGTGGCGCTGGCGCGCTACCTGAAGGCACGCAACATCAAGGTGGGTAGTTTCAACCGGATCAACCAAGACTACGCTTGGGGCCAGGACTCGAAGAAGGACTTCACCTGGTCAATGGAGAAGCTCTATCCTGAGGCCAAGGCGGGTGAAGATCAGCTGCCCAAGTTCGGCTCGGGTCAGTACGGGACCGAGATTTCGGCGCTGATGTCCAAGCCCGCCGACATCACCCACAGCAGTCTGTGGGGCGGGGACCTGCAGGCGTTCATCCTGCAGGCGGGGCCGCGGGGCTTGTTCAAGAAATCCCAGGTCGTTCTGTCGGCGGGCGACCATGTGCTGCCGAGCCTGGGCGAGAAGATGCCCGATGGCACCATCCTGGGCGCTCGCGGCGCCTATGGCCTGATGTCGCCGAAATCGGCCCTCAACGACTGGTGGTGGGACATCTACAGCAAGGCCTACAACGTCTATCCGGTGCAGGCCCCGTACCGCATGGTGCAGTCGCTGCTGGGTCTGAAGCTGGCCGTCGAGAAGGCCATGGCGGCCAACGGCGGCAAGAAGCCGACACCTGAGCAGTTGGCGGCTGCGCTGAGGGGGCTGGAGTGGGATTCCCCGGCCGGCAAGATCCGCATGGCGCTGGGCAATGGCCACCAGGCGATCCAGGAAACCGCCATCGGCAAGACCCGTTATGACGCGGCCAGGAAAATGGTGATGCTCGATGACATCGTGCGTTTCCCGGCGGAATGCGTCAACCCGCCCGCCAACATGAAATCCGAGGACTGGATCAAGGCCGGCTTCCCGGGCGCCAAGGGTTGCCCGTAAAGGTGCTTCATCTTCCTGCCGCACGACGGCAGTCTTGCGCCTTCGGCCTGCAGGCTGAAGGCGCGTTTCTCTCCATCGGAGTGCGCACATGAGCTCCCTGCTGACCATCCTGATCGATGGCCTGACCTATGCGTCGTGGCTGTTCATCGTGGCTCTCGGACTGACGCTGGTATTCGGCGTGCTGAAGATACTCAATATCGCCCATGGCAGCTTCTATGCCTTGGGCGCCTATGCCGCGGCCAGCTTCGTGGGCTGGGCCGCCACCATGAAATGGGCCCCGGGCTTCACGCTGGTGGCCATGCTGCTGGCGGCCGTGGCCGTGGCGGCCGTGGTGGCGCCCCTGACCGAACGCGGGCTGCTGCGCTTCTTTTATGGCCGGGACGAAGTGCTGCTGGTGCTGGTGACGTACGCCATGTTCCTGATCATGGAAGACGTGACCAAACTGATCTGGGGTGCCAATCCGTATTACGTGTCCGAGCCCTATGGCCTGTTCGGCAATATCGACATCGGCCATCAGACCTATGTGGGGTATGACTTTGTCCTGGTGCTGCTGGCGGCGGTCGTGGGTTTGGTCGTCTGGTGGGGCCTGAACCGGACGCGCCAGGGCAAGATCGTGCTGGCGGTCATCCACAGTTCGGAGATTGCCGCCAGCATGGGCGTCAATGTGTCCCGTGTCTACATGCTGGCGTTCTCCATCGGCATCTTTCTCGCTGCCCTGGGCGGGGCCTTTACCGCGCCGATGATTTCCGTGCAGCCCGGCGTGTCGGTGGGCGTGATCATTGTTTCGTTTGCCGTCGTGATCATCGGCGGGCTGGGCAGCATCGAGGGGGCCGCCCTGGGGGCGCTGATCGTTGGCCTGGCGCGCTCGCTGGCCGTGCACCTGGCGCCGGTGGCCGAACTGTTTTCGATTTATTGCGTGATGGCCATCGTGCTGATGTTCAGGCCCGAGGGCTTGTTCCAGCGCATCCAGTCCCGAAAGATCTGAACCCATGGCTGTCATTCCGTTTTCTTCCGGGCCGTCTTCCAGCCTGTCGCGGCCGTCCGCATCGCCCTGGCGCACCCTGGCGCTGGGCCTGGGTTGTTGCGCCACCTTGGCGGTGGGCGGGCTGGTGATGCCCAAGTGGCTCACCTTTCTGATCACCATGGCCGCGGCCAATGGCCTGGTGTCGCTGGGCATCGTGGTGCTGATGCGCGGGGGTGTCGTGTCATTCGGGCAGGGCATGGTGTTTGCCCTTGGCGGCTACACCGCTGCGCTGGTCTTCAACAAGCTGGGCTTCACCGATGCCCTCGGCCTCACGCTGGCCGGTGGCACCCTCGCCGCGCTGGTGGCCGCACCGTTTGCGCCGCTGCTGTCACGCTACCGCGGCATCTTCTTTGCCATGCTGACGCTGGCCTTGTCCATGGTGACCTACGGCCTGCTGATGAAGCTCGACATGCTGGGCGGTTCCGACGGCTTCAACCTGGGACGGCCCACCTTGCTGGGGTACGCCTTGCCGGATGCGCAGGTCGGCTACATCCTGTACCTGCTGACCATCGCGATGGCCACGGTCATGGCATTGCTGGCGCGGGTCTATTTCGACAGCACGCGCGGCCTGATCACGCTGGCCGTGCGTGAAAACGAATTGCGGGTCGAGTACCTGGGCGGCTCGGTCCGCCAGGCCATGGTGATCAACTTCATCCTGGCCGCCTTCTGCGGCGGCCTGGGCGGTGCGCTGGCGGTCATGGCCCTGGGCCACATCGATCCCGGCTTCAGTTTCTGGACCACCTCGGGCGAATTCGTCTTCGTCGCCATCCTGGCCGGCTGGCAGAGCGTGATTGCGGTGTTCGTCGCGAGTACCGCGCTGGAGGTGGTGCGGTCCTTCTCCAGTTCCTACTTCCCCAACACCTGGCAGCTGGCGCTGGGCCTGTTCCTGCTGTTCGTGATCCGCTTCCTGCCGCGGGGCATCGGCTCGCTGTGGATCAAAAGGGGGGCGCGATGAACACCCTGCTGGAAGCCCGCGGCGTGGGACGCCGTTTCGGCGCCGTGGTGGCCGCGTCGGATATCAACATCCGCATCGCGGCCGGCGAGCGGGTGAGCCTGATCGGCAGCAACGGCGCCGGCAAGACCACCTTCGTCAACATGATCACCGGCTACCTCAAGCCGGACGAAGGCCAGATCCTGCTGGACGGCCGCGACATCACGCCGCTGCATCCGCGGGCCGTCACCCGGCTGGGGGTGGCCCGTTCGTTCCAGATTCCCCAGCTCTTCGGCGACCTGAGCGTGCTGGACAACATGCTGGTGGCCAATGCCTGTCATGACCGGCGCCTGAGCTTCTGGCAGGCCGCCCAGCGGCCGGCGGCGCTGGAGCGGGCCGAAACCCTGCTCGAACGTTTCCACCTGAGCGAGCATCGCAACCGGTACGTGAGCGAACTGCCCGGCGGCGTGCGCAAGCTGCTGGACATCGCCATGGCACTCACCGGCTCGCCCAAGCTGCTCCTGCTCGATGAGCCCACCAGCGGGGTGGCGGCGGAAGAGAAGTTCCTGATGATGGACACCATCATGACCGCGCTGGGTGCCGAGCGTGCCACGACGGTGCTGTTCGTCGAGCACGACATGGACATCGTCGAGCGCCATGCCAGCCGCGTGGTGGCGTTTTACAGCGGCCGCGTGATTGCCGACGACACACCCGCGGCCGCGCTGGCCACCGATGATGTTCGCCGCTATGTCACGGGCGAACTGCTGCCCGAATAGCACAGGGGGTAAGGGGCGATGCTCAAGATTGAAGGTTTACACGTTTCCATCCAGTCGGTGGTGGCGCTGCGGGGGCTGTCGCTCACGGTGGCCGACGGCACCATGGTCGGGCTGGTCGGGCGCAACGGCGCCGGCAAGACCACCCTGCTGCGCTCGATCATGGGCCACCTCACGCCCGGGCAGGGCAGCATCCATTTCGACGGGCAGGACCTCGGCACCCTGCCGCGTCACGCCCGCGCCGGCCTGGGCATCGGCTACATGCCGGAAGACCGCGGCCTGGTGCCCGAGCTGACGGTGGAAGAGAACATCCTCGTGCCGGTGTGGGTGAGCCAGTCACTCCAGACGGATGAGCGCCTGGCGCTGGTCTACCGTGTCCTGCCCGAACTGCAGGAGATGCGCGATCGCCGCGCCTTGCTGCTCTCGGGCGGCCAGCAAAAGCTGGTGGCACTGGCGCGCGCATTGGCCGTGGGCACCCGCCTGCTGCTGCTGGATGAGCCGTTCGAGGGGGTGGCGCCTGCGCTGTCCAAGCGGCTGGCCGAAGTGATTGCCGGGCTCAAGGGCAGCGAGGTTTCGGTCCTGATTGCGCAGAGCGACCTCAACCATTCGCGCAAGCTGGTGGATGCCGAGTTCGTGATCGAACGCGGTGCCAACGTGGCGCCCGCTACCGCATGAATCACTGGCAGGGCTATCCGGTTCCCGCCATGCGCTGGGAGGCGCTCCACGGCGACCGCATCGTGCGCTGCTTTGCGCAGCGCCCCGCGAGCCTGTTTGCCATGTTCGCGGATTCGCTCGCGAGCCGACCCGAGGCCGAGGCCGAGGCGCTGGTGTTCGAAGGCCAGCGCTGGACCTACCGCCAGTGCGATGCGATCTCAGCCCGTCTGGCGGCCGGCCTGGCCGCGCAGGGGGTGGTGCAGGGCGACCGGGTGGTGCTGTTTCTCGACAACCGGCCCGAGTTCGTTTTTGCCCTGCTGGCACTGGCACGCCTGGGCGCGATCACCGTGCCGGTGGGGGTGCGCGAGCAGCGCCCGGGCCTGGCCTACATCGCGCGGCAATGCGGCGCCAGGGGCCTCATTGCCGAAGCCGCGCTGGCCGAGCGCATCCCTGATGCCGCCGAAGCGCCGGAACTGCAGATCCGGATCGTCGCCGGGCAGGCGGCAGGCTTCACGCCATGGGCGGCGCTGATGGCCTGCGACGCGCCGCCGCCGGTGGTGGCGGACGTGGCCGAGACCGATGTGGCGGTGATTCTCTATACCTCGGGCACCACCGGCCACCCCAAAGGGGCCACGCTCACGCACCTGAACATCGCGCACTCGGTCATGCACTACCAGGCCTGCATGAAACTCGGGGCCGCTGACCGGTCTGCGCTGGCGGTGCCGGCCAGCCATGTCACCGGCCTGATCGCCATCATCGCGGCCATGCTCCGGGTGGGGGGTGCGACAGTGATCGTGCCGGCGTTCAAGGCCGAGTCCTTCATTGCGCTGATGCAGGACGAGCGGGTCACGCACACCCTGATGGTGCCGGCCATGTACAACCTCTGCCTGCTGCACCCCAGCTTTGCCGCGGCCGACCTCGGTGCCTGGCGCATCGGCGGTTATGGTGGTGCGCCCATGCCACTGGCCACCATCGATGCGCTGGCGGAACGTTTGCCGCGACTCATTTTGCTCAATGCCTACGGCGCCACTGAAACCACATCACCCACCACCATGATGCCCATGGGGCAGACCCGCGACCATGCCGACAGCGTGGGCGTGGCGCTGCCCGCGGCGGACATTCGCGTGATGGACGATCTTGGCCATGAGCTGCCGTCCGGCGAGGTGGGCGAGTTGTGGATCAGCGGCCCGATGGTGGTGCCCGGTTACTGGGCCAATCCGGAAGCCACGGCGGCTGCGTTCACCGCCGGCTACTGGCATTCGGGCGATCTGGGCTCCGTGGATGCGCAAGGTTATGTCCGGGTGTTTGACCGCAAGAAGGACATGCTCAACCGCGGCGGTTTCAAGATCTACTCGACCGAGGTGGAGAACGTCCTGATGGCCTGGCCCGGCATGGTGGAAGCGGCCATCGTGGCCCGCCCCTGCCCGGTGCTGGGGGAACGCGTGCACGCTTTCGTTTTCGCGCCTGGCCTGGCGCCGGATGACGCGGCTTTGCAGCGCCATTGCGCCGCCCGGCTGGCCGACTACAAGGTACCCGAAAGCTTCACCTGGTGCGAGGCCCCCTTGCCGCGCAATGCCAACGGCAAGGTGATGAAGCGATTGCTGCGCGACAGGTTGAGTGCCTGAATGGCAACTGTGCCATCTCCGACCAAGGTTGGAGATGGCTCCGGTCCCCAGGGGCCTGTCGGGTCGCGATCATCCCTGCCCATGGAACTGATCTCCGTTCTCATCGACTTCGTCGAGAACACGGCAGTTCTCAACCAGAAGAAACCCATCCTCGTGCGCATCAACGCGCAGATCCGTTTGACCAAGTAGAAGAAACCGGGTGCCGAAAAAATAGTCCCCCGAGAGGGCTATTTTTGTGCCCGACGGCCAGTGGGCTCAGATGTGGCCGAGGGCGCGCAGGATCTTTTCCGGCGTGACCGGCTGCGACCAGCACGCCGCCTTCAAGGGCCGCAGGGCGTCGTTGATGGCGTTTACCACCGCGCCCGGCGCACCGGCGGTGCCGGCCTCGCCCGCGCCCTTGGCACCCAGTACCGAACTGCGCGTGGGCGTCTCGACGTGGGCTACCTCGATGTCGGGCATCTCGCCGGCCATGGGTACCAGGTAGTCGGCCATGCTGCCGTTTTTCATCAGGCCCTGGTCGTCGTACAGGCATTCCTCGAACAGTGCGCCGCCGATGCCTTGCACGATGGCGCCGCGGATCTGCTCATCCACCAGCTTGGGGTTGATGACCCGACCGCAGTCTTCCACGGCCCAGTGCTTGAGCAGCTTGACGAAACCGGTTTCGGTGTCCACCTCCACGTAGGAGGCCTGCACGCCGTTGGTGAAGATGAAAGGGTAGTCGCGTTGCGCGTAGTGGCGCGTCACCATGAGTTCCGAGGTGAAGCCCGGCGGCAGCGTGTCGGGCCGGTAGTAGGCCACACGCCCCAGTTCCTTCAGGTCCAGAAGGGTCTCGCCGCTCACGAGGTCTTTCACCACACCCTCGCTCACCGTCATGCCGGCAGCGTCGCGCTTGAGCATGGCCTCGGCCACCTTGAGGATGTTGGTCCGCAAGGCCAGGCCGGCCTGCAGCACCGCTTCACCGCCGATGCCGGCCCCGCGCGAGGCCCAAGTGCCACCGCCGTAGGGCACGGTCTCGGTGTCGCCGGTGACCAGGCGCACGGCATTCATGGGCACGCCCACGGCATCGGCGGCGATCTGCGCGTAGATCGCCTCGGTGCCCTGGCCTTGTTCGCCCACGCTGACCATCACGGCCACGCCGCCACTGGGCTCCAGGCGGATGGTGGCGCCATCTTGCGAGGAGATGCGCGCGCCGCCCACGCCGTAGAAGGCAGCGCTGGGGTTGGTGAGTTCGATCAGGGTGGCAAAACCGATGCCGCGGTAGATGCCCTTGGCGCGCAGCGCGGCTTGCTCGGCACGCAGCGTGGGGTAATCCATCAGCGCCTCGATCTTGCGCAGACACGCTTCATGCGAGAGCACTTCCAGCTTGATGCCCGAGGCACCGGTAGCCGGGTAGGCGTTGTCGGGGATGACGTTGCGGCGACGGAACTCCAACGGGTCCATGCCCAGCTTGGCGGCCGCCAGGTCTACCAGGCCTTCGGTGACGGCGCACGCGATGGGGTGGCCCACGCCGCGGTACTGGCAGGTGGGGGTCTTGTTCAGGAACACCACGCTGAGATTGGCACGGTATTCCTTGTGCTTGTAGGGGCCGCCGGTGAGGTTGACGACCTGGTTGCCCTCGATGCCGCTGGTGCGCGGGAACATGGAGAAGGGACCGATGCCGGTCACGTCGTCGATCTCGAAGGCCAGGATGTCGCCCTGCTTGCTGGCGGCGATGCGGCCCTTGATACGGTGCTCGCGCGCGTGGATGTCGCTGGTGAACGACTCCAGCCGGTCTGCCACGAACTTCACCGGCCGTTTGAGCAGGATGGCGGTGGCCACGGTGGCGAAGTCGTCCGGGTAGGCATGCACCTTGATGCCAAACGAGCCGCCCACGTCCTTGCAGATCACGCGCACAGCGGATTCCGGCAGGTCGAACTGACGCGAGTACAGGTCCTGCATCATGTGCGGGGCCTGCTGCGAGTGGTAGACGGTGAGCTGGCCCGAGGCCGGGTTGTAGTCGGCGATCTGGCAGCGGGGCTCCAGCGTCACACCGGTGTGACGGCCAAAATCGAAGGTGGCTTCAGCGACCACGTCGGCCTCGGCAAAGACCTTGTCCACACCGCCGGTGTCCAGGCTGCGCGTGAAGCACAGGTTGTCACCCAGTTCGGGGTGAATGACTGGCGTGGCCGGATCGAGCGCGGTGTTCATGTCCAGCGCGGCGGGTAGTGCTGCCCACTCCACCTGCACGTACTGCAGTGCGTCTTCGGCCTCGGCGCGCGTCTTGGCCACCACGGCCACCACAGGCTCGCCCTGCCAGCAGGCGCGCTCGATGGCCATGGGGTATTGTGGTGCGGACTTGATGCCGGCCAGGTGGGTGAGGGTGGCTACCCAGGGTTTGCAGATGGTGGCCAGATCCTTGCCGTCATAGACACCCAGCACGCCAGGCATCATGCGGGCGTAGTCGCGGTCAATGCGCAGGATCTTCATGTGCGCCACCGGTGAGCGCCAGAACACGACGTGGCCCATGCGCGGCAGTTCCAGGTCGTCCACGTACTGGCCGCGGCCCTCGGTCAGGCGTTCGATGTTGGGGCGCGGGATGGCCTGGCCAATGTGGCGGGCATCCTTGAGTGCGCCACCCAGCGGTTCGGCCACCGGGCTTTGCGGGTCGGACTGCGGGCCTTCGGCACGGACGGCCAGCGCGTCTTCCAGCGATTTCTTCAGTTCACGTGATTCGGGGGCGTTCATGTCGGGGCCTGTTCAGACTAATTTCGCAAGTGCGAACATGGGTTAAAAGCGCGCCAATCCAGGCGCGCGACGACGCCCAGGCTGGCCGCCTGGGCTAGGAGTGCAACAACGAGTGGCGTGGTTTTAACCATGTTCCCTCCGGGTTGCGGCCAAAAAGGCCATGCTCGGCGTTGCGAAGCCTTGCCGGGGGCCGCCCCCGGCTGCGTTTCGCGTCTTGCGCATGATCTTTTGCTCCGCAACGCATCTTGTGAAATTAGTCTGAACAGGCCCTGGCTCCTTGGCGGCGGGTGGCCAGCACTTCACAGACAGCGTCGACGATGGCCTGGTAGCCGGTGCAGCGGCAATAGTTGCCGCTCATCCATTCGCGTACTTCTTCGCGGCTGGCGTTCGGCTTGTGCTCCAGTAGTTCGCCGGCGGCCAGCAGCATGCCCGAGGTGCAGAAGCCGCATTGCAGGGCGTTGTGGCGGATGAAGGCCTGCTGCAGGTCGCGCAGACTGCCGCGTTCGGTCAGACCCTCGATGGTCTCCACGTGGCGTCCGTCGGCCTGCACGGCCAGGACCAGGCAGCCGCGCACGACCTGGTCGTCCAGCCGCACAGTGCAGGCACCGCAGACACCGTGCTCGCAGCCCAGGTGGGGGCCCTTGAGGCCCAGGCTCTCGCGCAGGAAATCGACCAGGTGAGTGCGGGGCTGCACTGCGTGCTGGCCGCAGTGGCCGTTGACCGTGATGGTGACTGGCCGGGCGCCGGTGTCGAGTTCGTCCGGCGTTTCGTTCAGGGGGCTCATGGTTAGGGCCTTTTCACTTTAATTTCGCAAGTGCGAACATGATTAAAACCGCGCCAATCTAGGCGCGCGACGACGCCCAGGCTGGCCGCCTGGGCTAGGAGTGCAACAACGAGTGGCGCGGTTTTAATCATGTTCCCTTCGGGTTGCGGCCAAAAATGCCATGCGCCGCGTTGCGAAGCCTTGCCGGGGGACAACCCCGGCTGCGTTTCGCGCCTTGCGCATGACATTTTTGATCCGCAACGCATCTTGTGAAATTAGAGTGAACAGGCCCTAGTCCTCGTCGGCGTTCAGGCCTGCAGCGCGGGCTGCTGGGTCAGGTTGTGCAGGGCGCGCTTGAGCATCACACCGGCCAGGTGCTGCTTGGCGGCAGGGCTGTGCGTCAGGTCTCCTTCAATCTGCAGTTCACCGCGCAGGGCCTGCAAAGCCTGGGTGGCGACGGCTTCGCTGAAAAACTTGCCTTCGAGCGCCTGTTCAGCCGCCAGGGAGCGTTGCGGCATGCTGCCAGTGCCCAGCCAGGCCAGTCGCACCTCACCCAGCACGCCGTCGCGCAACTGTGCGCGGGCGGCCAGGCCGGCCACGGCGTAGTCGCCATGGCGGCGCGAAAGCTCGTCAAACACGAAGCGCTGATCCGCAGTGGCCAGAGGAATCTCGCAGGCCACGATCATCTCGTTGGGAGCCAGTGTGGTCGTGTACAGGCCGGTGTAGAAATCCCTGGCGGCGATGCGGCGCTCGCCGTCCACGCTGCGGGCCACCACCACGCCGTCCAGGGCGAGCAGGCAGGCCGGCCATTCGGCGGCCGGGTCACCGTAGGCGATGGAGCCGCAGAAAGTGCCCAGATTGCGGATGGCGCGGTGCGCAATGTGCGGCGCAGCCAGGGCCAGCAGCGGCGCGTGGCGTGCCACCTCGGCTGAGGCTTCGATCTCGCTGTGCGTGACCATGGCGCCGATGTGCAGCACCTGGGCGCCGAGCTGCAGGCCACGCAGCTCACCAACCCCCTGTAGATCGATCAGCAACGCGGGTTCCGACAAGCGCATGTTCAGTGTGGCCAGCAGGGTCTGGCCGCCGGCCAGCAGGCGGGCTTCGTCGCGATGCCGGTCGAGCAGGGCCAGCACCTCGGCAAGCTGCCGGGGACGGGCGTAGGAGAAGGCGGGAGCTTTCATGGGCGTTACCTTGCAGCGGTTGAGGGGGCGCGGGATCAGCGCAGCCAGTGCGCACCCATCCAGACGCCCAGGGCGGTGGCGGCCACGCCGGCGAAGAACCACAGCAGGCGCGGCTTCTCCTGGGAGAACCAGCCGGCCGGTACGGCAGTCAGCGGGGCAGCGGCTGGCGCCACCACCGGCAGGCCCGCGGCAGTCAGCGCGGGCAGGGTCGGCACCGGGGCAGCGCTGAGCTGCGTCTTGAAAGCGTCGAAAAAGCGGTCGGCCATTTGGCGCGCGGAAGCATCGATCAGCCGGCCGCCGATCTGGCCCAGCTTGCCGGCGACCGAGGCCTGCGAGGTGTAGTCCAGCCGGGTGCCTTCGGCCACGGCCGCCAGCGTGATAACCGAGCTGCCCTTGGCAAAACCGGCGCTGCCGCCCGAGCCTTCGAAGTGCAGGGTGTAGCCCTGCAGGGGGTGCACGTCGGAGATGCGCACCTTGCCGACGAAGTTGGCGCGCACGGGGCCGAGCTTCAGCAGCACACGCGCATGCATTTCCTCAGGGGAGATCTGGCGAACTTCCTCGCAGCCGGGGATGCACAGCCGCAGCACGTCGGGGTCGTTCAAGGCCTGCCAGACCTTGTCCGGCGTGGAGGGAATGGTCACGCTGCCTTTTAGTTCCATGGGGCTGTCCTGTGTCATCAGAAGAGCTTGGGGTTTGTCCTGATTCAGGCTTATTGACCAAGCGTTAAATTAGCCGCAACTATCAAGCAAGCCTGTGTCGACATCCATCCGTAAAAACCCTGTCCGACCGGCGGACGCAACCGCAGCGCCGCGCCGACGCCTGTCGCCTGCCGATCGCGAGCGCCAGATCGTGGAGGGGGCGGTGCGATTTTTCTCGCAGCACGGGCTGGATGGCCAGCTACGCGACCTGGCTCGTGAGCTGGACATCACGCACACGCTGCTGTACCACTACTTTCCCACCAAGCAGGCGCTGATCGAGCGTGTCTATGCCGACCTGTTTGCGGCTCGCTGGGAGACCGACTGGGAAAAACTGCTGGACGACAGGAAGCTGGATGTAGAGACCAAGCTCACCCGTTTCTATACCAAGTACGCCCAACGCATCCTGGAGCGCGACTGGGTGCGCGTGTTCGTGTTCTCGGGGCTGAGCGACCGCTATATCACCGACCGCTATTTCGCCTTGCTGGGCGAAAAGCTGTTTCCGCGCCTGATCCGCGAAAGCCGTCGTTACCTGGGCCTGCCGAATCGCAGCAAGCCTGCACCGCGCGAGATGGAGCTGCTCATGGGGCTGCACGGCAGCATCTTCTACATGGGGATGCGCCGCTGGGTCTATGGGCTGGAGCAACCAGGCAACAAGACCGATCCATTTGACGAAGTGTTTGTGCACGACCGCGTGCTGGGCTACCTGCAAACCCTGCCCAAAGTCTTTGGAACCGGCGCGCCCGATGCGCCTCGGGCCAGGCGGCGCGCGCAGGTGCGCGCACATGCCTAGGCCTCTCACACAGGAGTAGACAACATGACCCTTGCACTCAATCATTTCTCGATCCGCACGACCGACATGGACGCCACGCGGGTGTTCTACGAAACGGTGCTGGGCATGACGGTGGGCCCGCGCCCGCCCTTTCCCTTTCCCGGCTTGTGGCTCTACGCCGGCGACACCGGCAGCTGGGCCAATGCCATGGTGCACGTGATCGGGATCGACAAAAACGACCCCGAGGGGCTCAAGCGTTACCTGGGTGACCGCGATGTGTCTTCCCTGCGCGGCAGCGGGGCGGTGGACCACATTGCGCTGTTTGCCAATGGGCTGGCGGACATGCTCACGCATCTGAAGAAGCTGGGGGTCGAGTGCCGCGAGCGCACCGTGCCGCAGATCGGCCTGCACCAGCTGTTCCTGGACGACCCCAGCGGCGTGGTGATCGAGCTCAACTACCCCGCCCAGGAAAAGACGGATCTGGACGCCAGGCGCGCAAAGGACGGCGCCTGATGGCTCGCATTCTTGTTGCCGGCGGCTCGCTGGGTGGTCTCATGGCCGCCAACATGCTGCTGCGTGACGGGCATGACGTGCGGGTGCTGGAGAAGGTGCCCGGTTCGCTGGATGGCCGCGGGGCGGGCATCGTCACACACAAGCGACTGGTGGAGGGCCTGGAGCGCGCCGGGCTGGATGCCGACGCCTCGCTGGGGGTGGCCGTACCCGGGCGCGTGCTGCTGGATGCACGGGGTGAGGTGCAGACCGCGTTCGATCTGCCGCAGGTGCTGACATCCTGGAGCCGCCTGTATTCGTTGCTGTTCGACATCTTCCCGCGCGAGCGTTATGTGCAGCCGGCCACGGTGAGCGAGGTGCGCGCCGACCATGATGGCGTGACGGTGCGTTACGGCGACCAGGAGTTGCAGGCGGATCTGCTGGTCGCCTCCGACGGCATCCGCTCGGCGGTGCGTCAGCAGTTCGCACCCGCCATCGAGCCACATTACGCGGGTTACGTGGCCTGGCGCGGTGTGTGCGACGAGGCGGTGTTGTCGCGTCGCACGCGCGAGATGGTGTTCGGGCGTTTCGCCTTTGGCCTGCCGGCCGGCGAGCAGTTGATTGCCTACCCTGTGGCAGGCCCCGGCCATGCGTTGGAGGTCGGTCATCGCCGCTACAACTTTGTCTGGTACCGGCCCGCCGACGAGGCGCAGCTGCGTGCGTTGATGACCGACGCCGATGGCGACTATTACGCTGCAGGTATCCCCCCCAACAAGGTGTCGTGGCGCGCGGTGGCCACCATGCGCGCGGCCGCACGTGAACTGCTGGCACCGCAGTTTGCCGAGGTGATGGAGAAGACCGCACAGCCTTTCCTGCAGGCCATCTACGACGTGAGTTCCGAGCGCATCGCGTTTGGCCGCGTGGCCCTGATGGGGGATGCCTCCTTCGTGGCGCGTCCCCATGTAGGGGCTGGCGTAACCAAGGCGGCGGAAGACGCGATGGCGTTGTCCGATGCCATCCGTGTGCACGGTGCTACGCCGGCTGCGCTGGTCGCCTACGAAGCTGAGCGGCTGGCCGTGGCTCAGGCCATCGTGGAGCGGGGGCGCCGCCTGGGCGCCTACCTGCAGGCCTACAGCGGCGGCGCGCGGCGCCCGCGCAGCGTCAGCGAGGACGTTGACGTCGTGCATGACACCGCCATCGAGCTGGACGGCTGCACGGTCCAGGATCTGCTTTCCGTACGTGGTGCGTTGCCTGCCTGAGCGCGCCGATTATTCCAACCCAAGCTGAGGAGACAAGCATGACAGAACGGAATACGCAATTCAAACGCCGCCAGGTGCTGCAATTCGGCGCCGCCACGGCGGCCGTGGCCGGAGCGCCCTTCGCGTTCAAGGCTGCGGCCCAGGGCAATACGCCGATCAAGATCGGCTTCCCGGTGCCGCTGACCGGCGCCTTCTCGGCCGAGGCGCAGGACCAGGTCCGTGCTGCCGAGATCGCCATCAAGGATTTCAACGACGCCGGTGGTTACAAGGGTCGCAAGGCCGAGTTGCTGGTGCGCGACGACAAGCTCAACCCGGGCGAGGCCGCCACGCGCACGCTCGAGCTGATCGAGAAGGACAAGGTGGACTTCGTGGTGGGCTCGTTGTCTGCGGCCACGCAGTTATCCATCAACGCGGTCTGCCGCGATCGCAAGGTGCTGTTCAACTCCATCAGCCAGTCCGACGCCATCAACGAGGCCAAGGACTGGAGCCTGTACACCTTCCACGAAGCGCTCAACCCGCACATCACCGCCGGTGCCGTGGCGCGCTACGCCTTTCCGAAGTTCGGCAAGAAGGTGGTCTACCTGACGGCTGACTACGCCTACGGCCACGAGATGGTGCGTGGCTTCCAGCGCGCTGGCCAGGCCTTGGGTGTGCAGACGCTGGCGGACATCCGCCACCCGATCGGCGCGGCTGACTACTCGGCCTTCCTGCCGCGCATCCAGGCGCTCAAGCCCGACATCCTGGTGCTGTGCAACTTCGGCCGTGACCTGGTGAACTCCGCCAAGCAGGCCACCGACTTCGGCATCAAGGCCAATACCAAGATCATTGCGCCAGTGCTGCTGTACACGGCCCGCCAGGCCGGCGGCCCCGATGCCTTCGACGGTATCCTGGGCGGGACTTCCTACTACTGGGGCATGGAAGACAAGATTCCGGCGGCCAAGGCCTTCAACGACAAGTTCCGCAAGGCTTATGGTGGCGCGGTGCCGTCGGACTATGGCGCGTTGGGTTATGCCGGCGTGCGCAGCGTGCTGCAGGCGGTTCTCAACGCCAACTCCACCGAGTCCATGAAGGTCAGCATCGCGCTGCGCCAGCTGCGCTACAACTGGTACAAGGGCGAGCAGTTCTACCGCAAGTGTGACCACCAGTCGGTGCAGTCGGTGGTGATCGTCGAATCGAAGTCGAAGGCCATGAAAGACAAGTACGACGTCTTCAATGTGCTTTCGATCGAGAACCCCGACGAGAGAAATCTGCGCAGCTGCGATGAACTGGGTCACAAGGTCTCGACCTGATCGCCGTCTGACGCCCGATGCCCGCGGCGCCGTTGTGCGTCGCGGGGATGTCCCTGATCTCAACGAAAAATACGAATGCTAGATATCTCGCCGCAACTGTTTGCCCTGCAGTTGATGACCGGCATCGCGCTAGGCGCCATCTACGCCCTGCTGGCGATCGGCCTGTCGCTGATCTTCGGCATGCTGACCGTGGTGAACTTTGCTCACGGTGCTTTCTTCATGGTGGGCGCCTTCCTCGGTGTGCACTTCCTCGGCATCACCGGCAATTTCTGGTTCAGCCTGTTGCTGGTGCCGCTGGCCACCGGTGCCATTGGCCTGGTGTGCGAGCGCTTCCTGGTGCGGCCGTTGTATGGCCGGGGCATCGACTACCCGCTGCTGCTGACCTTCGGCCTGTCCTATGTGCTGATCGACGTGATGCGTTTTGCCTTCGGCATTGAGGGCCTGCCCAGTTCCACCCCGGCGGCGTTGCGCGGCTCGGTCTCGCTGGGTTTCGGGCATTTCCCTCTGTACCGACTGTTCCTGATTGGCGCAACCGCGGCCATCGTGCTGGCCCTGTGGCTGTTCATCGAGAAAACGCGCTACGGACTGATCATCCGCGCCGGCTCGCGCGACCCGGAGATTGTCCGGGTGCTGGGCATTGATATCTCGCGCGTCTGGTTGCTGGTGTTCGGCATCGGCACGGCGATTGCTGGCCTGTCTGGCCTGCTGGCGGCGCCCACGCGCGCCGTCAACCCCGAGATGGGCATTCCCATCCTGGCCGAGTCCTTTGTCGTCACCGTGGTGGGCGGCATGGGCTCGCTGCCCGGCGCGGTGGTGGCGGGGCTGCTGGTGGGCATCGTCTTCGCGATGACCTCGCTGGTTGCGCCCGAATATGCCGAACTTTCGATCTTTGTCCTGATGGCCGTGGTCCTGCTGA
Source organism: Curvibacter sp. (assembly GCA_031426755.1). GTDB lineage: Bacteria > Pseudomonadota > Gammaproteobacteria > Burkholderiales > Burkholderiaceae_C > Hylemonella. The sequence goes on along the minus strand of JASJPI010000009.1, from coordinate 76,562 downwards.
TCCGCCCGCAGGGCTTCTTCGGCAAGGCCGGACTGATGAGCTGATCGATCCCAATGAACAAGCACCTCTTCCAATTCATCGCACTGGCACGACAGCACCGTGTGGCAGCCGCCCTGTTGTTCCTGCTGGTGTTTCCTTTCCTGATGCCCTACGACGCGCTGTCGGTCAACATCCTGATCTTCGGTCTCTACGCGGTGGGCTTCAACCTGCTGTTCGGCTACACCGGCATGCTGTCCTTCGGTCATGCCGCTTTCCTGGGGGTGGGCTCCTACCTTGCCGGCATCACGGTGGTGCACGCCGGCTGGCCCTGGTGGGCGGCCATCCTGGCGGGCGTGGCCGCGTCCAGCCTGGTGGGGCTGGTCATCGGCTTCCTGGCCATCCGCACCCGCGGCATCTACTTTTCCATGGTGACACTGGCGCTGGGCCAGATCGTCTATTACGTCTTCTACAAGGCCGATCACTGGACCGGTGGTGAGAACGGCCTGCGCGGCGTGAAGGTGGAGTTCATCGACCTGCCGGGTATTTCGATCAACTTTCTCGACCCGCTCAACAAGTACTACGTGATCTATGTCTTCGTGGCGCTGGCGCTGTGGTTCCTCTCGCGCGTGCTGAGTTCGCCCTTTGGCGCCGTGATCGAGGCCATCCGCGAAAACGAGAAACGTGCCGCTGCCTGCGGTTATGACGTGGCACGTGCCAAGCTGCTGGTCTTCGTGCTTTCGGCGGGCATCTGCGGGCTGGCCGGCACGCTGCGTGCGCTGCACCTGTCCGTCGTGCCGATCGACTCGCTGCATTACCTGCAGTCCGGCCAGGCCGTGATGATGTGTCTGCTGGGCGGCATGGGCACCTTCTTCGGCCCCTTCGTCGGAGCGGCGGTCTTTCTCTACCTGGAAGATGTGGTTACCAACCTCACACGCTACTGGATGGGGGTGGTGGGCATTGTCTTCATGGTCTTCGTGCTGTTCTTTCCCAAGGGGCTGTGGGGCACGCTGTTGCATCAGCTGGAGCGCTGGCAGGGCCGCCAGGGAGGTGCCGCATGAGCAGCACACCTATCTTGGAAGTGCGTCACGCTTCGCGTTTTTATGGCAAGTTCAAAGCGCTCAGCGATGTCAGTGTGTCTTTCCGCGCCGGTGAACTCACGGCCATCATCGGGCCCAACGGCGCAGGCAAAAGCACTTTCTTCAACGTGATCAGCGGCGGCGTGCCGCCCAGCGCCGGGCAGGTGCTGTTTCAGGGGCAGGACATCACGGGTATCGCCCCGCACGAGTTTGCCCGCCTCGGCATTGCCAAGAGCTTCCAGATCACCAACGTCTTCAAGCACCTGAGCGCGCACGAGAACGTGCGGGTGGCGCTGCAGATGCAGACCACGCGCTTCCAGCTGCTGCGCCCGCGCAGCCATTACCGCGAACTCATCGAGCGGGCCGACACCCTGCTGGCGCGCGTGGGCCTGCAGGCTTGCCGCGACAAGCTCGCTGGTGACCTGGCCCATGGCCAGCAGCGCTCGCTGGAAGTGGCCATGGCCCTGGCCTGTGAGCCCAAGCTGTTGCTGATGGACGAGCCCACCGCCGGCATGTCACCCGAGGAAACGCTGGTGATGATGGAGCTGATCCGCCGGCTGGCGCAGGAACGCACCGTCATTCTGGTGGAGCACAAGATGAAGATGGTGATGGGCCTGTGCAGCCGGCTCATCGTGCTGCACCACGGCGAACTGCTGGTGGATGGCACGCCCGAGGAGATCCGCAACAACGCCGAGGTCAAGCGCGTCTATCTCGGCCAAGGTTGAAAAGAGAACAAACCATGTTGAAAGTGCAACAACTCAATGCCTGGTACGACCACAGTCACGTGATACAGGGCCTGGATTTCGAGGTGCGCACGGGCGAGATCGTCACGCTCATGGGGCGCAATGGCGCCGGCAAGACCAGCACGCTACGTACCATCATGGGCCTGGTGAGCAAGTGCCGTGGCCAGGTCATCTTCGACGGTCAGGACCTGCTGGGACAACCGCCCCACGTGCGTTTCCATCACGGCCTGGCCTACGTGCCCGAGGAGCGGCGCATCGTGCCCGGCCTGACCGTGCTGGAGAACCTGCAGCTGGGCCTGCTGGCCAGTTCGCGCCGCGGCGAGATGGATGCCATGATCGACGAGATCGCCGAGACCTTCCCGCGTTTGAAGGAGCGCCTGCACCAGGAGGGCACCTCGCTCTCGGGCGGCGAGCAGCAGATGCTGGCCATTGCCCGCGCCATGATGGCCCGGCCGCGCATGATCCTGCTGGACGAGCCGTCAGAGGGCATCATGCCGCTGCTGGTCCATGAGATGTTCCAACTCTTCGTGCGCATGAAGCAGGCTGGCACCACCATTCTGCTGGTGGAGCAGAACGTGGAGCGGGCGCTGTCCATCTCCGACCGCGCCTATATCCTGGACCAGGGCCAGATCGTGCACCAGGGAGCGGCCGACGAGTTGCTGCGTAACGCCGAGATCCAGGAGCGCTATTGCGCGGTGTAGAGGGGGTTCGAGCGCGGTCTGAAGTCACCGCATCGGGGTGGGGTGGGTCCGGGCCGGGGATAATCCCCGTCCATGGAACTGATCACCTTTTTCATTGACTTCATCCTGCACGTCGACAAGCACCTGGAGGTGTTCGTGCAGAACTATGGCGTGTGGGTTTATGCGCTGCTGTTTCTCATCGTCTTCGTCGAGACCGGGCTGGTGGTCATGCCTTTCCTGCCGGGCGACTCGCTCCTGTTCGTGGTCGGTGCGCTGGCCGGCGCCGGGCTGCTGAGTTATCCCGTCGCGGTGGCCGTGCTGCTGGTGGCGGCCGTTCTGGGTGACCAGTGCAACTATTCGATCGGGCGCTACTTCGGGCCGAAGGTGTTCAAGTGGGAGAGCTCGCGCCTGTTCAACAAGCGCGCCTTCGACCAGGCTCACGCCTTCTACGAGACCTACGGCGGCATCACCATCATCCTGGCGCGCTTCATGCCCTTCATCCGCACCTTTGCGCCCTTCGTGGGCGGCGTGGCGGCCATGAGCCGCATGAAGTTCACGCTCTACAACGTGGTGGGCGCGCTGATCTGGGTGCTGGGCATCTGCACCGCGGGCTATTTCCTGGGCAGCATTCCCTGGGTCAAGATGAACCTGGAAAAGATCATCTGGGCCATGATCCTGATCCCCGGCCTGGTGGTGATCTATGGCGCCTGGAAGGCGCAGCGCCGGCCGAAGGTGGAATTCATCTCCGGCTCCAAGTAGCACAAGTCAAGGCCGGCTTGCAGGAGGACATGCCATGTTGGCAATGCGCGTGACACAGCCTGGCCGGCCGTTGCAGGCCGTGGACCTGCCGGTGCCCCAGCCTGCAGAGCACGAGGTGCTGGTGCAGGTGCTGGCCTGCGGTGTCTGCCGCACCGACCTGCACATCATCGACGCCGAGCTGCCGCCGCACCACCCGGGCATGGTGCCGGGGCACGAGGTGGTGGGCCGCGTGGTGGTGGCCGGGCCGGGTGCCACGCGCTTTGCCATCGGCACCCGCATCGGTATTCCCTGGCTGGGCGGTACCTGCGGCCATTGCCCCTACTGTGCGAGCCAACATGAGAACCTGTGCGACACACCGGTCTTCACCGGCTACAACCGGCCCGGCGGCTTTGCCGAGTACACCGTGGCCGATGAACGTTATTGTTTCGAGCTGCCGGACCGCTACGACGACGTGCATGCCGCACCGCTGCTGTGCGCCGGGCTGATCGGCTTTCGCGCCTACCGCCTGGCCGGTTTGACAGGGCGGGCCCGGCTCGGCCTGTACGGTTTTGGCGCGGCGGCGCACATCCTCTGCCAGATTGCGGTGGCGCAGGGGCACGAGGTCCATGCCTTCGTGCGCGCGGGGGACGAACCAAGTGCACGCTTTGCCCGGCAACTGGGTGCCAGTTGGGCCGGGCCGTCCGATGCACTGCCGCCGCAGGAACTCGATGCCGCGCTGATCTTTGCGCCTGTCGGCGCGCTGGTGCCGGCGGCCTTGCGCGCCACGCGCAAGGGCGGGGTGGTGGTGTGCGCCGGCATCCACATGAGCGACATCCCGGCCTTTCCGTATTCACTGCTGTGGGGCGAGCGCAGCGTGCGCTCGGTGGCCAACCTGACGCGCGAGGATGGTGAGGCCTTCTTCGACTGCATTGCGCGCCATCCGGTCACCACCCATGTGCAGGCCTATCCGTTGGCGCAGGCCAACGAGGCGGTGGCGGCGCTGCGCGCCGGTGCCGTCGATGGCGCGGCGGTATTGCTGCCCTGAGATGCGACGGGCCGGGATGACCGTGCGCCGCCCGAAGGGGGCGCCGGTTTGCGTTTCGGGCTGGCCTTGAGGAAGGGGCTGGGCGACCAGGCCGGGCGTTGGGCACGCTGGGTGTCCACCACGACCAGGTAGCGACCGGCATGGGCCACCGGCGTGCGCTGGGGCGACAGCACCCAGAGATGACGCCCCTCGGCCAAGGCATCCTCGTAATCGGCATCCAGCAGGCCGTGCTGGTCGAGCAGGCGGTTGAGCGTGGCCGGAATGCGCACGCAGCCCTTGGACTGCACGCTGCCGAGTTTCGGCTCCAGCAGGTCGGGGTCGGTGGCATGCAGCAGCAGGCGCATGGCGCTGTAGCCGCCACCGCCCCAGCTGCGCCGCCCCTGTTGCCAGCCGAAGTCGAACACGCGCATGCCCTGCACCCCGAAACCGCGGATGCCATGCTCGTTGTAAGTGCCTTCGGCCCGAAAGTCGGGGTTGAGGGTGGTGTGGTCGAACACGCCGGTGGGTGTCTCGAAGTAGTCGTACTCGCCGCCGCGCCCGGTGGACACCGGCGAGGCGCCAACCAGCACCGCACGGGCGGGCGGCTCCATCCAGAGCAGCAGCAGCGCCTGCACCTGCGGGCTGCGGTCCACCAGCACCAGGTACTGCGGGCGGTCGAGCGCGATGCCGGCGGTTTGCAGCATCTGCAACGCCAAGTCACCGTAGCGTTGGACTTCGGCGTCCGGCAGCCGCAGCCGTTTGTCGACCTCGCGCGCATAGCGGGCGGCCAGGGTGGCGGGGGCGTCCGCCGCTGCCAGCGCGCATTGTCCGCACAGCAAGGCGGCTGCCAGCAGGCGCAGCATCAGTCGGGCGAACGGGTGGGTAGCGTGGCGCATGAGGAGACGGTGCACGGGTTGCGGGGTGGATGAACGAACAGTTGGCTGGTGCATGCCAAGAAGCGTAAGCTGAATGAAGACGTTAAGCTGGATAAAGTTTGACTTGGCTCAAGAAACGCGCGACCGGCTGGATTGATCCTAGCCACTGTAGCGACAGCAAGTGAGAGGTGGATGACATGACAAGCAGGAAACCCGTGGCGGCGGGCAAGAAGACCGCCAGCATGAAGGCCGTGTCGGAGGCGGAGGCCGGGAACGTGGAGCAGGTCATGGCGCGGCCCGACGGCTACTACTGGCGCGCGCCGGGCAGCAAGCAGGAGTTCGGCCCGTTCGCCAGCCTGGAAGACGCCTTGGCTGACATGCAGTCCTTCGACGAGGGGTCGCCCGAGCCGGGCGAAACGCTGCAGGAAGCCGAGAGCGAACTCGGCATTGCCGACTGGATCGACCCCGACACGGGGGAGCCGGCCGAAGGCTTGTCACCGCCGCGCATCGACGAGGAGTGAGTGGGTGGAGAAACGCACACAGTGGAACCTCTGGTACGTCGTTCTGGCCATCCTGGGCATCCTGGTGCTGCAGAGCTTCGTGCAGCAGTGGCAGCAGGTGCAGCCGCTGCCCTATAGCGAGTTCCTGCAGGAGCTGGAGAAGAAGAACATCAAGGAGATTGCGGTCTATGCCGACCACCTGGAAGGCACGCTGAACCAGCCGCTGCCCGACGGCCGCACGCGCTTTGCCACCACGCGGGTGGAGCTCGATCTGGCGCGCGACCTGGCACAGTACGGCGTGCGCTTTACCGGTGTGATCCAGAGCACCTTCCTGCGCGACATGTTTTCCTGGGTGGCGCCGACGCTGGTCTTCTTCGCCATCTGGATGTTCGTCATTCGCAAGATGGTGGCCCGCGGCGGCCTCGGAGGCGGTCTCGGCGACGGCCTGCTGTCGATCGGCAAGAGCAAGGCCAAGGTCTACGTGGAGAGCGATACCCAGGTGACGTTCGAGGACGTGGCCGGCGTTGACGAGGCCAAGGCCGAGTTGGAGGAGATCGTCGATTTCCTCCGGGACCCGGCGGCGCATAACCGGCTGGGTGCGCACATCCCGAAGGGCATTCTGCTGGTGGGCCCGCCGGGCACCGGCAAGACGCTGCTGGCGCGCGCGGTGGCGGGGCAGGCCGGCGTGCCGTTCTTTTCCATCAACGGCTCGGAGTTCGTCGAGATGTTCGTCGGCGTCGGCGCGGCGCGCGTGCGCGACCTGTTCGAGCAGGCGCGCCAGCGGGCGCCGGCCATCATCTTCATCGACGAGATCGACGCCTTGGGCCGCGCACGCGGTGCGTGGGGCGGGCTGGGCGGCCACGACGAGAAGGAGCAGACACTCAACCAGCTGCTGGCCGAGCTCGACGGTTTCGATCCGCGCCAGGGGCTGGTGCTGCTGGCCGCGACCAACCGGCCCGAGATCCTGGACCCGGCGCTGCTGCGCGCCGGCCGCTTCGACCGCCAGGTGCTGGTGGACCGGCCGGACAAACACGGCCGGGTGCAGATCCTGCAGGTGCACATCAAGCGCATCAAACTCGCCGCCGGGCTGGATCTGGCGCAGATCGCCGCGCTCACGCCCGGCTTCACCGGTGCCGACCTGGCCAACCTGGTCAACGAGGCAGCGCTGGTGGCGACCCGCCGCAATGCGGACGAGGTCACGCTGGCGGACTTCACCACGGCCATCGAGCGCATCGTGGCCGGGCTGGAGAAGCGCAACCGCATTCTCAATCCGCAGGAGCGTCACATCATTTCCGTGCACGAGATGGGCCACGCGCTGGTGGCCATGTCGCTGCCGGGGCTGGACACGGTGCACAAGGTGTCGATCATTCCGCGCGGCATCGGCGCCCTGGGGTACACCATCCAGCGCCCGACCGAGGACCGCTACCTGATGACGCGGCAGGAGCTGGAGAACAAGATGGCCATGCTGCTGGCCGGACGTGCGGCCGAGATGCTGCTCATCGGCCACCCGTCCACCGGCGCATCGGACGACCTGGCCAAGGCCACCGACATCGCGCGCAGCATGGTGATGCGCTTCGGCATGGACGCCACGCTGGGCCAGGTGGCCTACGAGAGCCCGCCGTCGCCCTTTCTCGGCCCGCTGTCCGAGGGCATGGACATGGGAGGGCGGCAGTTCTCGCCTGACACGGCGCGCGAAATCGACTGCGCGGTGCGCGCCCTGACGGAGGCCGCCTTCCAGCGCGCCACCGAACTGCTGACGCAGCGCCGCAGCGTGCTGGAGGAAGGCAGCCGGCTGCTGCTGGCGCGCGAGACGCTGACGGAAGACGACATCATGGCGCTGGTGCAGCCTGCGGCCCCGAGCCTGCAGCCCGGCGCCTGACGGGAGGTGGGGCCTGTTAACACTAATTTCACAAGACGCGTTGCGGATCAAAAATGTCATGCGCAAGGCGCGAAACGCAGCCGGGGTCTTCCCCCGGCAAGGCTTCGCAACGCCGCGCATGGCATTTTTGGCCGCAACCCGAAGGGAACACGATGAAAACCTCGCCACTCGTTGTTGCACTCCTAGCCCAGGCGGCCAGCCTGGGCGTCGTCGCGCGCCTAGATTGGCGTGATTTTCATCGTGTTCGCGCTTGCGAAATTAGTGTTAACAGGCCCTAACCATGAATACCCTGACCAAGATGGCGCTGGGCCTGCTGGGCAAGTTGCAGGCTCAGCCGGCCAGCGGTGAGACGCTGGCGGTGATGGCCTTGCCGGTCGCGCAGACCGCCGGCGGCATGCCGCTGATGCAGACCCTGCACCAGCGCCATTCGTCGCGCGAGTTCCGGACCGACCCGCTGACGCCCCAGCAACTGTCCGACCTGCTGTGGGCCGCCTGCGGCCTCAACCGCCCGGCGGAGGGCGGGCGCACTGCGCCCTCGGCCATGAATACGCAGGAGATCGACCTGTACGTGGCGCTGCCACAGGGCCTGTACCGCTATGAGCCGAAGGCGCACGCACTGCAACTGGTGCTGTCGGAGGACGTGCGGCGCGTCACCGGCTACCAGGACTTTGTCGACACCGCCCCGCTGGATCTGATCTTCGTGGCCGACCACAGCCGCATGAAGATCGTGCCGGCTTCCATGCGCGAGTCCTACGCCTCGGTGGCGGCCGGGGCGATGGCGCAGAACATCTACCTCTACTGCGCCTCGGTCGGTCTGGCCACCGTGGTGCGTGCCTGGTTCGACCGCCATGCCCTGACCCAGGCCATGGGCCTGACGCCGGACCATCAGCTGCTGCTGACGCAAACCGTGGGCTGGCCGCAGCACGAAGACCGCCCGTCATGACGCTGCCGCCGCGGCGTGGCGTTCAGACGCTGCGGCTGCGGGCCAGCGGCGGATTGCGGGCGAAGTAAGCCTCGATGCCGCGCATCAGCGCGTCGGCCAGCTGTTCCTGGTAGGTCTCGCTGTTGAGCTTGGTCTCTTCTTCGGGGTTGCTGATGAAGGCGGCTTCCACCAGCACGCTGGGGATGTCGGGCGCCTTGAGCACGGCAAAGCCGGCCTGTTCCACCTGGCCCTTGTGCAGCTTGCCGACGCGGCCGATTTCCTTGAGCATGGTGTTGCCGAGCTTGAGGCTGTCGTTGATCTGGGCCGTGGTGCTCATGTCGAACAGCATGCGCTGGACGTGCGCGTCCTTGGCCTTGACGTTGAGGCCGCCGATCAGGTCGGCCTTGTTCTCCTTGGCCGCCATCCAGCGTGCCGCACTGCTGGAGGCGCCGCTCTGGCTCAGCGCGAAGATGCTGGCGCCCTGCGGCCGCGGCGTGTAGAACGCGTCGGCATGGATGCTGATGAAGAGGTCGGCCTGCACCTGGCGTGCCTTGTTGACGCGCACGTGCAGCGGCACGAAGAAATCGGCGTCGCGCGTGAGGTAGGCGCGCATCGGGTTGCCGTTGATGGTGGTGGCGTTGATGCGCTCGCGCAAGCGGTGCGCCAGGCGCAGCACCACGTCCTTCTCGCGCGTGCCACCGGGGCCGACGGCCCCCGGATCCTCGCCGCCATGGCCGGGGTCGAGCGCCACGATGATCAGACGTTCGGTCTTGCCGTTGCCCGCGGTTGCAGGCTTGTTTGGGCCTCCAGACCTTGCCATCTGGTTATCGCGCGCTCCTGAAACAGGAGCGGATGCGGCGCCGGTGGGGGCGGCGGCTTTGCGCGTCTGCTGCGCAATCAGGTCGCCCAGCGGATCGTGCGAGCGCGCGCTGGAGGCGCTTGCCGCCGGGGCCGGCGCCGCGGCGGGAGCGGCTGCCTTGTCTTCCTTGTCCTTGAGCCGTTCGGCGATCAGCGCGGCCAGCGGGTCGGCGGCCTGGGTGGGGTAGAGGTCGAGCACCAGGCGGTGCTGGTAGGCCGCCACCGGATCGAGCGTGAAGACCTGCGGCGTGATGGGCAGCTTGAGGTCGATCACCAGGCGCACCACGTTGGGCGCGAACTGGCCGACGCGGATGCCGGCGATGTTGGGATCGTCGGGCTTGACCTTGGCCACCAGTTCGCGCAGCGCCGGGTTGAGCTCGATGCCTTCGATGTCCACCGCCAACCGCGGCGGGCTGGGCACGAAGGTCTGCCTGGTGGCGAGGTGGCCGTCGGACTCGATGGTGACGCGCGAGTAGTCGGGTGCCGGCCAGATGCGCACCGCCAGAATGGTGGCGCCGCGCGCGATCTGCGCCGTGCCCAGCAACAGCACCAGCGTGCCCGATTGCAGCAGCTCGCGTCGATTCAAGTTTTCATCTCCATCCTCAGCCCCTGCAGCAGCGCCGCGCCGGTGGCGGTCTGCGCCGTGAGGGTGACGCGGCGTGATTCATCGGGCTGCACCTGAAGCTGGATGACCAAGTCGGCTGGCGGCAGCAGGGCGGCGGCCTTCTCCGGCCACTCGGCCAGCTTGAGGCCGGGGCTGGCAAAGAGGTCGCGAAAGCCGGCGTCTTCCCATTCGCGCGGGTCGCTGAAGCGGTAGAAGTCGAAATGCCAAATGGCGAGGCCCGGCACCTCATGCGGCTCGACCACGGCATAGGTGGGGCTCTTGATGCGGCCGGCCACGCCCAGGGCGCGCAGCAGGTGGCGCACCAGCGTGGTCTTGCCGGCGCCGAGGTCGCCCTGCAGTTCGATGAAGGCGTGGCGCAGCGCCGGCTGGGCGGCCAGCGCGGTGGCAAACTGCTGCGTCTCGGCCTCACTGTGCCAGACCAGACTTTCTACAATCAACGCGTGACGTTCAACAGCACTCAATTCGTTTCCCTGATCCGGGACTGGGCCCGTGAACTCGGATTCTCCCAAATCGGCGTCAGCGGTGTCGACCTGTCCGCCGCCGAAGAAGGTTTGCAGGCCTGGCTGGCGCGCGGCTTCCATGGCGACATGGCCTACATGGCCGCCCACGGCCTGCGGCGCGCCCGTCCGGCCGAGCTGGTGCCCGGCACGGTCAGCGTCATCACCGCACGCATGGATTATCTGCCGTCCGGCACGGCCGAGGACTGGCAGGCGGTCGAATTCGAACGGCTGCAACGGCCGCAGGAGGGCGTGGTCTCGATTTACGCCCGTGGCCGCGACTACCACAAGGTCTTGCGCGCGCGGCTGCAAAAGCTGTCCGAGCGCATGGCCGGGCACATCGGCCCGTTTGGCCACCGCGTCTTCACCGATTCGGCGCCGGTGCTGGAGGCCGAGCTGGCCGCGCGTAGCGGCCAGGGCTGGCGCGGCAAGCACACGCTGGTGCTCAGCCGCGAGGCCGGCTCGATGTTCTTCCTCGGCGAGATCTATGTCGATGTCGCCCTGCCGGCGAGCGCGCCGGTCAGCGGCCACTGCGGCAGCTGCAGCGCCTGCATCGACGTCTGCCCGACGCAGGCCATCGTGGCGCCATACCGGCTCGATGCACGGCGCTGCATTTCCTACCTCACCATCGAGCACGCCGGGCCGATACCGCTGGAACTGCGGCCGCTGATGGGCAACCGCATCTACGGCTGCGACGACTGCCAGCTGATCTGTCCGTGGAACAAGTTCGCGCAGCGTAGCCCCTTGCCGGACTTCGACCCGCGCGAGGGTTTGAGCAGCAGCAGCCTGGTGACGTTGTTCGCCTGGAGCGAGCCGGAGTTCCTGCAACGCACCGAGGGCGGCCCGATCCGTCGCATCGGCCACACACGCTGGTTGCGCAATATCGCGGTGGCGCTGGGCAATGCCTTGCGCTCTGCAGCCGACCCTGCGATAGTGGAGGCGCTGCGGCAGCGTGCGCAGCATCCCGATGAACTGGTGCGCGAGCATGTGGCATGGGCGCTGGCGCAGCAGACGGAATCGCGACAACCATAACAACCGGAAGGTCCATCATGACCATGCGCTACACCTATGTGCCGAACCAGCTGCCGGAAAACAAGATGCGGCTGTATCCGACCAAGGTGATCAACATCATCGGCGGCCCGGGCTGCGACAAGTCGCTGTTCACGGCGGCCATCATCCTGTACCTCAACCTGCACCACAAGACGGTGGAGCTGATTCCCGATTACGCCAAGTCGCTGGTATGGCAGAAGGACTACGAGGCGTTGAAGAACCAGTACCACATCGCCCAGCAGCAGTACCGCATGCTGGAGCTGCTCGACGGCCAGGTGCAGTACCTGGTGACCGAGTGCTCGTTGCCGCAAGTTCTCTACTACAACGAAAACTACGCCGACAACATCTGCGACGTGGCCAAGACGCGGCAACAGGTCGTCGAGTGGTACCGGCAGTTCAACAACGTGAACGTGGTGGTGGAGCGCGACAGCGAGAAGCCCTATGTGCACACCGGCCGCTTCCAGGACGAGGAGCAGGCGCGGGCGGTCGACTTCGGCCTGCGCGCCACTTTGCGCCACGAAGGCATGGCCTTCACGCCGCTCAAGCCTGACATTCAGGCCATTCACGACTTTGCCGCCACGCTGCTCAAGGACTGAGCGGTTGCGGGGCCGACCCGCTACCTGAGCACGCCCAGCGCAAAGGGCAGGCTGGCCATGCCCAGCAGCGTGGACACCGTGACCAGGCCGGCCACGTAGGCGCCGTCATAACCCATGCGCGCGGCCAGCACATAGCAGCTCGATGCCGTGGGCAGGGCCGAGAAGGCCAGCAGGATGGTGGTTTGCGCCGAGGACAGGCCGAAGGCGCGTGACAGCCCGAACGCGATCAGCGGCAGAAAAAAGTGGCGGATGGCCAGCGTGGCCACTGCCAGCGTCTTGGCCCGTGCCAGGCTGGAAAACTGCAGGCCGGCGCCGGCGGCCATCAACCCCAGCGCCAGCGAAGCGGCGCCGATGCGCGAGATGGTGGGCTCCATCCAGACCGGGATCTGGAAGCCCACGACATTGGCCAGCAGGCCGGACACCGTACCGATGATGAGCGGGTTGCGCAGCAACTCGCGCCCGAAGTGGCGTTGCGAGTGGCGTGCCATCGGCCAGACCGCGCCGACGTTGAACAAGGGCACACAAAAACCGATCAGCACGGCAATCAGCAGCAGACCTTCGGGGCCGGCCAGCCGCTCGGCCAGCGCCAGGCCGATGAAGGAGTTGAAGCGGAAGGCTACCTGGGCGCTGCCGGCATGCTGGCGGGCATCGATATGGCGGCCGATGACGGGCAGCCAGGGCAGGGCATAGGCCAGGGCGATGCCGCTCACGCCCATGGCGAGGCCGGCGCCGATCAGGCTGGAGGCGGTCGAGAGGTCGAGCGGGCTGCGCACGATGCTGTGGAACAGCAACACCGGAAACAGAAAGTAATAGACCAGGGTTTCAACCTGCTCCCACACCGTGCGATTGAGCGCGGTGTGGCGGCAGACCAGGTAACCGCACAGGATGAGAGAGAAATCGGGGAAGAGCAGCTGAGCGTAATTCACCTGGCGAGAATAACAGCCCTGGCGCAGTCGGCAGGGGAACCAAACGAGGTAAATTCCGGTCGGATGACATTGATCTGACCGTGCCATGCACGCGGAAACGCCATGAAAAGACACCTGCTGATTTCTCTTGCCCTCTGGGCCGCCGCGGCCTTGCCGCAAGCCAATGCCGCCTCGCTCGAAGGCCTGCGCTTCGACGACGTTGCCAAGGTCGCCAACCGTGAGCTCCAGCTCAACGGCCTGGGGGTGCGCGCCGTGTTCATCTTCCGGGCTTATGTGGCCGGGCTGTACCTGAGCGACAAGACCTCGGTCGCGCAGGAAGCCCTGCGTCAGCCGGGGCCGAAGCGGATCCAGATGCGCATGCTGATGGAAATCGGCGCGCCTGACATCAAGAAGGCGCTGGTCGATGGCATGCAGAAGAATGTGAGCGAGGCCCAGTGGGCCGCCATGCAGGACCGGGTGGCGCAGTTCACGCGCACCATCGAGTCGATCGGCGTGGCCAAGCCTGGCGACACCATCACCCTGGACTATGTGCCCGAGCGCGGCCTGATGCTGGCCGTCAACGATGTTGCCAAGGGGGGCGCCATCAGTGGCACCGACTTCTATAACGCCCTGCTGGAGATCTTCGTCGGGGATAACCCCGTGGATACCCGGCTCAAGAAGGGCATGCTGGGGCAATAGAATCGCTCTATCTCATCACATCAGGAGAAATGCACCATGCAACGTCGCGCCCTCTTTGCCATCAGCATGTTGGTTGCTGCCGGTTCGGCCCTGGCCCAGGGTTACCCCAACAAGGTGATCAAGCTGCAAGTCCCCTTTGCTCCGGGCGGCACGACTGACATCATTGCCCGCACCATTGCCGACCCGCTGGGCAAGGCACTGGGCCAGCCTGTGGTGGTGGAGAACAAGGCCGGTGGCGGTGGCGTGATCGGTGCGACCGAAACCGCCAAGGCAGCGCCGGATGGTTATTCGCTGGGCATGGCCACGGTGTCGACCACGGCCGCCAACCCCGCCATCAACACGAAAATTCCGTACAACCCGCTGACGGATTTCACGCCCATCATCAACATCGCGGCCACGCCGAACGTGATTGCCGTGCACCCCAGCTTCCCGGCCAAGGACTACAAGGGCTTCATCGCCGAGTTGAAGAAGTCGCCGGGCAAGTACTCCTATGCCACCTCCGGGACCGGCGGCATCGGCCACCTGCAGATGGAGCTCTACAAGAGCCAGACCAGCACCTTCATCACGCACATCCCCTACCGCGGTGCCGGTCCGGCCCTCAACGACACGGTGGCCGGCCAGGTGCCGATCATTTTCGACAACCTGCCCTCGGCTCTGCCCTTCATTCAAAGCGGCCGCCTGGTGCCGATCGTGATCGCCGCCCCGCAACGTCTGGCTGTGCTGCCCAATGTGCCGACCTTCAAGGAAGTCGGCCTGGAGCCGGTAAACCGCATGGCTTACTACGGCATCCTGGCACCCAAGGGCCTGCCCAAGGACATCACCGACAAGATCAATGCCGCCACCCGCAAGGCGCTGGAAGATCCGGCCGTGCGCAAGCGCATCGAGGACACCGGTTCCCTCATCGTGGCCAACACGCCGCAGCAGTTCGCCGACCAGATCAAGGCCGAGTACACGGTGTACAAGCGCGTGGTCGACACCGCCAAGCTCAAGCTCGACTGATGGCCCATGCAGGGCATTGATGCCTTCATCGATGCCCTGTGGCTGGAAGAAGGCCTGTCGCGCAACACGCTGACGGCCTACCGGCGCGACCTCGAACTCTACGCCCGCTGGCTTGACGGCCGCGGGCGTACGCTTTTGGCGACCGAGGAGACCGACCTCAATGCCTACTTTGCGGCCCAGCACGCCAGCAGCCGCGCGACCACAGCCAACCGTCGTCTCACGGTTTTCAAGCGCTACTTCCGCTGGGCCTTGCGCGAACGCCTGATCCAGGCCGATCCCACTTTGCGCTTGCAGGCCGCCAAACAGCCGCTGCGCGTGCCCAAGACCCTGAGCGAGGCGCAGGTGGAGGCCTTGCTGGCTGCGCCCGGGGATGCCACGCCGCTGGCGGTGCGCGACCACACCATGCTCGAGCTGATGTACGCCAGCGGCCTGCGCGTCAGTGAGCTGGTCGGCCTCAAGACCTTCAATGTCAGCCTGAGCGAACACGTGCTGCGCGTCTTCGGGAAAGGCAACAAGGAGCGGCTGGTGCCTTTTGGCGAGGTGGCCAGCAACTGGCTGCAACGCTACCTGCAGGAAGCCCGGCCGGTGCTGCTGGGGGAGAAGCAGACCGACGATCTGTTCGTCACCTTCCGCGGCTCGCGCGCCGGCGAGGCCATGTCGCGCGTGATGTTCTGGATGATCGTCAAGAAGTACGCTGTGGTGGCCGGCATCACCGCGCCGCTGTCACCGCACACCCTGCGGCATGCTTTTGCCACCCATCTGCTGAACCATGGGGCGGATTTGCGGGCGGTTCAGATGTTGTTGGGGCATGCGGATATTTCGACGACCACCATCTATACGCATGTGGCGCGGGAGCGGTTGAAGGCGTTGCATGCGCAGCACCATCCACGCGGGTAGTTTGCTTTTTTCGTGATGCCTCGCCGGACCGGCGTGCCGGGTCTCGCCCCGGCGGGCGAGTCACCTTTCTTTGCTTCGCCAAAGAAAGGTAACCGAAAGAAAGGCGAGCCGGATTCGTCGGCCCTACGGGCACGCTGCGTTGCTCGTGTCAAGCGGGAGCCGCGCAAACTCGCCCTACGGGCTCAGACATGCACGGCTCTTGATCCGCTTGCCCCTGCGCTACTCGCCTCCTCATAACGGCGAGGGAAGCCGGATACCGAAAGCCACAAGGACGCGCCGTGGCGCGTCCTTGCGAAGTCATACCCGGCAGATAAGCATCCGGGATAATTCACCCTCATGAACCTGCGTTGCCAATGCCAACAACTCCTCGCCATCACCGACCCGGTGGCCAAGGCGCGCGCAGTCACGGCGCTGGACCGCAACGCCCCGATCGACACAGAAGAACAGATCGCGCCAATCGATGGCATCCCAGGCCGTGGTGAGCGACCGCCGCTGGTGCCGCACACCAGCATCAAGACGGGTTCGCTCGCCACGCCGCGCGGCCATGCGGCGTTGGTGCATTCCATCGTGCACATCGAGAAGAATGCCATCGATCTGGCGCTCGACATCTGCTGGCGTTTCGCCGGGATGCCGGAGGCCTTCTACCGCGACTGGTTGCAGGTGGCGTTTGAAGAGGCCTATCACTTCACGCTGTTGCGTGAGCACCTACTGACGCTGGGCTTTGACTATGGTGACTTTCCGGCGCACGATGGTCTGTGGTCCATGGCCGAGCGTACGCGCGGCGACATCCTGGCGCGGGTGGCGCTGGTGCCGCGTACGCTGGAGGCGCGCGGGCTGGATGCCTCGCCGGCGGTCAAGACCAAGCTGGTGTCGATCGGCGACCACCGGGCGGGGGAGATCCTCGACATCATCCTGCGCGACGAGATCGGTCATGTGGCCATTGGCAACCGCTGGTACGGCTGGTTGTGTGCACAGCGTGGGCTGAATCCGGTGGCGACCTATGCGGAGTTGACGGTGAAGTACGAGGCACCTAAGTTGAAGCGGCCGTTCAACCTGGATGCGCGGCGGGCGGCTGGTTTCTCTGATGACGAGTTGATTGCGCTTCAGGCGGAGTGAGTTTCTCTTTGGCAGAGTTCCTTGCTTGCGTAGCATTGCCGGGATGTGCGCCCGGCGGCGCAGTCACCTTTCTTTGCTTCGCCAAAGAAAGGTAACCGAAAGAAAGGCGAGCCGGATTCGTCGGCCCTCCGCTGACGCTGCGGGCACGCTGCGTTGCTCGGGCTCGGCGGGAAGCGCAGAAACTCGCTACGCTCAAACATCTGCGCTTCTTGATCCGCCGCTCCCTGCGCTACTCGCCTCCTCATTACGGCGGGGAAGACCAAACAGCCAACAGCTGAACCAGTACGCGCTTCGCACGTACTGGTCAGTTTTTCAAATAGTCAATGTTCTGGTCCAAAGAAGACCGACAAAGACAAAAGCGAGAAGAAATATAGACGGTGCGATCCAATTTCTTGCCAATTGGAATGGTCGCTCCCCTTTTTTGACTCGCTCCCACTCCGACTTCAGTATTTGAGGAGCATATGCCGCCGCCGTTTCAACGGCATTGAGCGTTTGTTCTGTGGTGCCTTCTCCGGCAAGAACGCGTTGCTGATGTTCTATGGCAACTTGCATGAGACGAAGAAGTTCTGCGTGTTCGGGCTCTTTGAGATTTAGCCGTAACTGAATTCTGTATCGGGTTTCCGCAACTTGATAGCGCAAATCACTGATCTTCTGTTCTGTGAAAGCCAATGGTGCGCCGTCCCGGGCACCTTTGCCGAAGTTCTGCAACTCTTGAGCTGATCTTGCAAATGCGCGAATGGTCGCAAAAAAACTCGCAAGATCTTCTCGAAGACCATCGATCCAAGCTTGCCTGAATTCAGATGTTTTCTGCTCCTTTGTCAGAGTCAGATTGACGAAGGAAATTGCAGCCGTAATAACAGCGGCGGTTATGGTTGCAATCGCTGCGACAGAACCTGTGGATAGTTCGGTATGCATTTCAGGTCTATTAGAAATGAGATTGAGTGCAAGGATACTTCTATTGGGGCATACAAGTAATTTCGATATACGGACAAGGACGCGCCATGGCGCGTCCTTGTGGGCTTCGGTATTCGGTTCCCTATGCCGTAATGAGGAGGCGAGTAGCGCAGGGCTGGGCGGATCAAGGGGCGCGCATGTTTGAGCGCAGCGAGTTTGCGCGCACCCCGCCCGGGCCGAGCAACGCAGCGTGCCCGTAGCGCAGCGGAGGGTCGACGAATCCGGCTCGCCTTCTTTTGCTTACTTTTCTTGGCGACGCAAGAAAAGTGAGTGCCCTGCCGGGGGCACAGCCCGGCCAAACCCCTTCGCCGGAGCGAAAAACAGCCACTCTTTACAATTAACCCCATTCCCCGAATACAAGAGACGGAACAAGCAATGGCAATCTACGAACTCGACGGTCAAGCACCCAGCTTAGGCAAAAACGCCTATGTCGCCGACAGCGCCCAGGTGATCGGTAAGGTCACGCTGGAAGAAAACGTCAGCGTGTGGTTTGGCACCGTCATCCGCGGTGACTCCGAGAAAATCCACATCGGGCGCGGCTCCAACATTCAGGACGCCAGCGTGCTGCATGCCGATGCCGGCGTGCCGCTGACGCTGGGCGAGAACGTGTCGGTTGGCCACCAGGTCATGCTGCATGGCTGCACGGTGGGCGACGGCTCGCTGATCGGCATTGGTGCCGTGGTGCTGAACCACGCCAAGATCGGCAAGAACTGCCTGGTAGGTGCCGGTGCGCTGGTGACCGAGGGCAAGGAATTCCCTGACGGCTCCATGATCCTGGGCAGCCCGGCCAAGGTGGTGCGCCAGCTGACGCCCGAGCAGATTGCCGGCCTGCAGCACATTGCCGCGCACTATGTCGAGAACGCCCAGCAATACCGCAAGGGGCTGAAGAAAATCGGCTGAACCGGGCTACCCGCCCCTTGAGAACCACGCAACGTGTCTGAACTCCACAAATTTCTTTTCGAAGGCCTGCCGGTGCGCGGCATGATCGTGCGCCTGACCGATGCCTGGACAGAGATCCTGCGCCGGCGTGCCGGCAGCACCACCGGCGCCTACCCACCGCCGGTGCAGGCCCTGCTGGGCGAGATGGCGGCGGCCGGCGTGCTGATGCAGTCCAACATCAAGTTCCATGGCTCGCTGATCCTGCAGGTCTTCGGCGACGGGCCGGTCAAGCTGGCGGTGGCGGAGATCCAGTCGGACCTGAGCCTGCGCGCCACCGCCACCCTCAAGGGCGAGGTGGGGGCCGATGCCGGGCTGAGCGCCATGCTCAATGTGCATGGCCTGGGGCGCTGCGCCATCACGCTCGACCCGAAAGACCGCCTGCCAGGACAGCAGCCCTACCAGGGCGTGGTGCCACTGGTCGATGCACAGGGCAACAAGTTGAATACCTTGTCGAATGCCTTGCAGCATTACATGCGCCAGAGCGAGCAACTGGAGACCACACTGGTGCTGGCGGCGGACGACCAGGTGGCGGCCGGCCTGCTGATCCAGCGCCTGCCGGTGGAGGGCATGGCCAACCTCGCCGGCCAGCAGCCGGGCGAGGCCGAGTTGTACGAGGCGGAAATGTACGAGCACTACAACCGCATCGCCACGCTGGCGGCCAGCCTCAAGCGCGAGGAGTTGCTGACGCTGGATGTCGAGATCATCCTGCGCCGCCTGTTCTGGGAAGAGAAGCTGCAGCGCTTCGAACCCATGGCCGGCGAGACGGCGCCGCGTTTCGCCTGCACCTGCAGCCGCGACCGCGTGGCGCGCATGATTCAAGGTCTGGGCGAGATCGAGGCCAAGGAAATCCTGGCCGAGCGCGGCGTGATCATGGTCGACTGCGAGTTCTGCGGCGCCAATTACCGCTTCGACACCATCGATGCGGCGCAGCTGTTCACAACGCCGGGTGCGCAGCCGCCCTCAAGCCCTGCAATCCAGTAAACAAGCGGAATTCGCACTCCGGGTCGGCGCACTTCTCGCACGGGCCGGTCCAGCGCGGCGGTGGCCCGTCCTCGGGGGCGATGAGCCGCAGCGCCTGACGCAGGCGCAGTGCACCTTGTCCATAGACCACGCCGTAGGCCAGGCCGGCCTGCTGTAGCCCGGCGCGCAGTGCGGCATCGGCATCGTGCTGCGAAGCCGTGCTGCCGGGCAGGTCGAGCCCGGTGAGCAGGATCCGATCGAAGTCGCGAGGTTGTACCGCTGCCAGCGGCGGGTTGTCACTGACCTGCAATTCTGGGAGGTGGTGGCGCAGTGCTTGCGCCAGATGGGTCTTGCCGCTGCCAGCGGCGCCGAGGATGGCGATTCTCATGTCCGCGCGGGGACTGGGTTCACTTGGCAATCTGGACGTAGATCTCGTTGGGCTTGACCATGCCCAGCTCCAGCCTGGCTTTTTCTTCCACCATCTCCAGGCCTTCCTTGAGGTCGCGCACCTCGGCGGCCAGCCGGTCATTGGCCAGCTGGGCCTGCGCGTTCTTCTGTTTTTGCGATTCCAGCTCGACCGCCATGCGTGAAACGCTGGGCACGCTGCCCCGGCCAAACCACAACTGCGCGTGCAGGACCACGAGCAGGGTGATGAGGATGGCCGGAATGAGGCGTGAACCCATGTCGCTATGCCCTTACGGTCGAGATCGAGGTGAACCCGAATGACCGCGGGACACCGCAGAACCGGCTTTGCCGGGCTGCTGGTGTCGCCCCTTGGAGGGGCTGAGGGCTGCGGCTCCGAGCCTGCCTGCGCAGGCTTGGACAGCCCGAAGAGCCACGGCCTTTGGCAGTGAGCACAGGGCGCGTAGCGACTCGGGGGTGCTTCACTTGAGGTTATAGAAGGCAGAACGGCCGGGGTAGACGGCGATTTCGCCCAGATCTTCCTCGATGCGCAGCAGCTGGTTGTACTTGGCCATGCGGTCGGAGCGGCTCATGGAGCCGGTCTTGATCTGGCCGGCGTTGGTGCCGACGGCGATGTCGGCGATGGTGCTGTCTTCGGTCTCGCCCGAGCGGTGGCTGATGACGGCGGTGTAGCCGGCGCGCTTGGCCATCTCGATGGCGGCGAAGGTCTCGGTCAGGGTGCCGATCTGGTTGATCTTGATCAGGATCGAGTTGGCAATGTTCTTGTCGATGCCTTCCTTCAGGATCTTGGTGTTGGTGACGAACAGGTCGTCGCCCACCAGCTGCACCTTCTTGCCCAGGCGCTCGGTCAGGATCTTCCAACCTTCCCAGTCGCCTTCGTGCATGCCGTCTTCGATGCTGATGATCGGGTACTTGTCGCACCAGGTGGCCAGGATGTCGGTCCACTCGGTGGCGGAGAGCACCAGGCCTTCGCCTTCGAGGTGGTACTTGCCGTCCTTGTAGAACTCGCTGGCAGCGCAGTCCAGGCCCAGGGCGATCTGTTCGCCGGCAGTGTAGCCGGCCTTGTCGATGGCTTCCAGGATCAGCAGGATGGCGGCCTCGTGGTTGGCTACGCTGGGGGCAAAACCGCCTTCGTCGCCCACGGCGGTGCTCATGCCCTTGTCGTGCAGGATTTTCTTGAGCGCGTGGAACACTTCGGCGCCGTAGCGCAGGGCCTCGCGGAAGTTGGGAGCGCCCACCGGCAGGATCATGAATTCCTGCAGGTCGAGGTTGTTGTTGGCGTGCGCGCCACCGTTGATGACGTTCATCATCGGCACCGGCATCTGCACGCTGCCCATGCCGCCGAAGTAGCGGTACAGCGGCAGGCCGGCTTCCTCGGCCGCGGCGCGGGCCACGGCCATGGAAACGGCCAACATGGCATTGGCGCCCAGGCGCGACTTGTTGTCGGTGCCGTCGAGGTCGATCAGGGTCTTGTCCAGAAAGGCCTGCTCGGAAGCATCCAGACCGAGCACGGCCTCGGAGATTTCGGTATTGATGTGTTCCACGGCCTTGAGTACGCCCTTGCCCAGGTAGCGGCTCTTGTCGCCGTCGCGCAGCTCGATCGCTTCGCGCGAGCCGGTGGAGGCGCCGGACGGCACGGCCGCACGGCCCATGGTGCCGCTTTCCAGCAGCACATCGCATTCAACGGTGGGGTTGCCGCGCGAGTCCAGAACTTCGCGGCCGACGATATCAACAATAGCGCTCATGCTTACCTTTCGATTTCGATAGTGATATTCAAACGATGGGGGCGGCAACGCCCTCCACCAGAATCATGTTGAAGAATTGGGTGGCACCGGCGCGTTTGGCGCGCGTCTGGCGGTACAGCTCGTCGTCGTAGAAGGCCTTGGCCTGCTCGAAGCTGGGGAAGCGCAGCATCGCCACGCGCGCCGGCTGCCAGTTGCCTTCCATGACCTCGAAACGGCCGCCGCGCACCAGGTATTCGCCGCCGGCCGCCGCCACGGCTGCCGGCGCCGCCGCCATGTACTGCTTGTACTGTTCCATGTCGGTGATCTGCATGTCGACGATGATGTAGGCGGGTGTCATGGTACGTGCGGTGGGAGATTCAGTTGAAGCTGTTTTCGAGGAAGCCGTTTTTCTTGGTAACCTGATCCAGCGCCACCAGCGTTTCCAGCAGCGCCTTCATGTGCTTGAGCGGTACCGCGTTGGGGCCGTCGCTCAGGGCCTTGGCCGGATCGGGGTGCGTTTCCATGAACAGGCCCGAGACGCCCACGGCCACGGCGGCACGTGCCAGCACCGGCACGAACTCACGCTGGCCGCCACTGCTGCTGCCCTGACCGCCGGGCAACTGCACCGAGTGCGTGGCGTCGAACACCACTGGCGCATTCGTCTCGCGCATGATGGCCAGCGAGCGCATGTCGCTCACCAGGTTGTTGTAGCCAAAGCTGACGCCGCGTTCGCAGGCCATGAAGTTGTCCTCGTTCAGGCCTTTTTCGCGCGCGGCGGCACGGGCCTTGTCGATGACGTTCTTCATGTCGCCGGGCGCGAGGAACTGGCCCTTCTTGATGTTGACCGGCTTGCCGCTTTGCGCCACGGCGTGGATGAAGTCGGTCTGGCGGCACAGGAAGGCCGGCGTCTGCAGCACGTCGACCACGGCCGCCACTTGGGCAATCTGGGCCTCGTCGTGCACATCGGTCAGCACCGGTACGCCCAGTTCGCGGTTGACCTTGGCCAGGATCTCCAGGCCCTTGTCGATGCCCGGGCCGCGAAAGCTGGTGCCCGACGAGCGGTTGGCCTTGTCGAAGCTGCTCTTGAAGATGAAGGGGATGCCCAGCGAAGCAGTAATTTCCTTCAACTGGCCGGCCACGTCCATCTGCAGCTGCTCGGACTCGATCACGCAGGGGCCGGCGATCAGGAAGAAACGCTGGTCGAGACCAACGTCGAAGCCACAGAGTTTCATGCAACGGCCTTCAGGTTTTTCCCGGCGCCAGCGGCCTGGTGCTCCAGCGCGGCCTTGATGAAGGCGTTGAACAGCGGGTGGCCGTCCCAGGGCGTGGACTTGAATTCCGGGTGGAACTGCACGCCGACGAACCAGGGGTGCGCGCTTTGCGGCAGTTCGACGATTTCGGTCAGGTGCTCGCGCTGCGTCAGCGCCGAGATCACCAGGCCAGCCTTGCGCAGGGTGTCGAGGTAGTTGACGTTGGCCTCGTAGCGGTGGCGGTGACGCTCGGTGACCACGTCGCCGTAGATCTTGTGGGCTAGCGAGCCTTTTGCCACGTCGGAGCTTTGCGCGCCCAGGCGCATGGTGCCGCCGAGGTCGGAGTTGGCATCGCGCGTCTTGATGGTGCCGTCGGCGTCCTTCCACTCGGTGATCAGGGCGATCACCGGGTTGGGGGTGGCGGGCTCGAACTCGGTGCTGTTGGCGCCTTTCAGGCCGGCCACGTGGCGGGCGAATTCGATGGTGGCGACCTGCATGCCCAGGCAGATGCCCAGATAGGGCAGCTTGTGCTCGCGGGCGAAGCGGGCGGTGTTGATCTTGCCTTCGACGCCGCGCTTGCCGAAGCCGCCCGGCACCAGGATGGCGTCGAACTTGGCCAGGCGCGAGACGGTGTCGTCGGTGATGGTTTCCGAATCGACGTGCTCGATCTTCACGCGCACATGGTTCTTCATGCCGGCGTGGCGCAGGGCCTCGTTGACCGACTTGTAGCTGTCGGTCAGTTCCACATACTTGCCAACCATGGCAATGGTGACTTCACCGCGGGGATTTTCGGTCTCATAGACCAAATCGTCCCAGCGCTTGAGGTTGGCCGGCTGCGTGTTCAGGCGCAGCTTGTCGCAGATCAGGCCGTCCAGGCCCTGCTCGTGCAGCACGCGCGGTACCTTGTAGATGGTGTCCACGTCAGGCATGGAGATCACGCCCCACTGCGCCACGTTGGTGAACAGGCTGATCTTCTCGCGCTCGTCATCCGGGATCAGGCGGTCGGCGCGGCACAGCAGGGCATCGGGCTGGATACCGATCTCGCGCAGCTTCTGCACCGTGTGCTGGGTCGGTTTGGTCTTGAGTTCGCCGGCGGCGGCGATCCACGGCACGTAGGTCAGGTGCACGAAGGCCGCGTTGTTGGGGCCCAGGCGCAGGCTGAGCTGGCGCACGGCTTCCAGGAAGGGCAGGGACTCGATGTCGCCCACGGTGCCGCCGATTTCAACGATGGCCACATCGACCGCGTCGGGCGTGTCGAAGCCGGCGCCGCGCTTGACGAATTCCTGGATCTCGTTAGTGACGTGCGGAATGACCTGCACCGTCTTGCCGAGGTAGTCGCCGCGGCGCTCTTTCTCGAGCACGCTCTTGTAGATCTGGCCGGTGGTGAAGTTGTTGGCCTTCTTCATGCGCGTTTCGATGAAACGCTCGTAGTGGCCGAGGTCGAGGTCGGTTTCTGCGCCGTCGTCGGTGACGAACACCTCACCGTGCTGGAAGGGCGACATGGTGCCCGGATCGACGTTGAGATAGGGATCGAGCTTGATCAGAGTGACTTTGAGGCCCCGCGATTCCAGAATCGCAGCGAGGGAGGCTGAGGCGATTCCCTTGCCAAGGGAGGACACCACACCGCCGGTGACGAAGACAAATTTGGTCATGTCAGGGGAGCTTTGTACGCTCAAGGAGGTGGTAAAGCGAGATTATAGGCTTCGGGCTGGCGATACCGGCGATCTGCGGCGTTGCGACCCTTGCAAAGGCGTTTCGGCCTTTGCAAGGGTCGCGCCTTGCATCTCATCCGGTCTCGCCAGCCCTGAACCTCTTGCCACGTCTGATACATTGCCGACCATGAACGACCTTGCTGGAAAACACATCGTCCTGGGGCTCACGGGTGGCATTGCCTGCTACAAGGCGGCCGAGCTGTGCCGTGCCCTGATCAAGGCGGGCGCAACGGTGCAGGTGGTGATGACCGAGGCAGCCGAGCACTTCATTACATCGGTGACGATGCAGGCCCTGTCCAACCGGCCGGTCTACGGTTCGCAGTGGGATGCACGCGAAGCCAACAACATGGCGCACATCAACCTCAGCCGCGAGGCCGACGCCATCCTGATCGCGCCCTGCAGCGCCGATTTCATGGCCAAGCTGCTGCACGGCCGGGCCGACGATCTGCTGAGCCTGATGTGCCTGGCGCGGCCGATCGCCGAAGTGCCGCTGCTGATCGCCCCGGCCATGAACCGCGAGATGTGGGCCCATTCGGCCACCCAGCGCAATGTGGCGCAGCTCAAGGCCGACGGCGCCCATGTGTTCGATGTCGGCAGCGGCGAGCAGGCCTGCGGTGAAACCGGCGACGGCCGCATGCTGGAGCCGGAAGAATTGCTGGAGGAGGTGGTGACCTTCTTTGCACCGAAGTCGCTGCTCGGCCAGCGCGTGCTGGTGACGGCCGGCCCGACCTATGAGGCCATCGATCCGGTGCGCGGCATCACCAACCTGTCCAGCGGCAAGATGGGCTTTGCCATTGCGCGGGCGGCGCACGAAGCCGGTGCCGAGGTCACGCTGGTGGCCGGGCCGGTGCACCTGGCCACGCCGCGCGGCGTGCGGCGCATCAATGTGAAATCAGCACAAAATATGCATCAGGCCGTGATGAATCATGCGCCTACAGCTACTGTTTTCATAGCAACAGCGGCGGTGGCGGACTGGCGTCCGGCCAGCGCGGCCGAGCAGAAGATCAAGAAGGATGGCTCCGGCCAGCCGCCGGCACTGACCTTTGTCGAGAACCCCGACATCCTGGCTGCGGTAGCGCAGGGCGAACGTGCCAAGAGCGGTGCGCTGTACTGCGTCGGTTTCGCCGCCGAGAGCCATGACCTGCTGGCCCATGCCCAGGCCAAGCGCGTGCGCAAAGGCGTGCCGCTGCTGGTGGGCAACATCGGCCCGGCCACCTTCGGCCAGGACGACAATGCCTTGCTGCTGGTGGACGAACACCGGGCGGTGGAGCTGCCGCGCGCCGACAAGCTGTCGCTGGCACGCCAGCTGGTAGCCGAGATCGCGCGTCGATTGGGCCAGCCGGCTTGAGTCGGTAACAGTTTTAGCCATTCTCTTTTCCCAACCATGAAACTCGACGTCAAGATTCTCGATCCGCGCCTGGCGGATCAACTCCCCGCCTACGCCACCCCTGGCAGCGCTGGCCTGGACCTGCGCGCCTGCCTGGACGAACCGCTGATGCTCTTGCCCAATGCCTGGCAACTGGTGCCGACCGGCATGGCGATCCATCTGAACGACCCCGCTTACGCGGCGCTGATCCTGCCGCGTTCCGGCCTGGGCCACAAGCACGGCATCGTGCTGGGCAACCTGGTCGGCCTGATCGACAGCGACTACCAGGGGCAGCTCATGGTGAGCGCCTGGAACCGCAGCGACGTTGCCTTCACCATCGAACCGATGGAGCGCATCGCGCAACTGGTCATCGTGCCGGTGGTGCAGGCGCAGTTCAACGTGGTGAACGAGTTCGCCGCGGCCACCGAGCGCGGCGCCGGCGGCTACGGCTCCACGGGAAAAAAATAGCCCCCTGTCAGGGCTCACTGCGTGTAGCCCTTTCTCCCCCTCAGGGGGACAACCCCAGCGGCCTGGCAAAGCCAGTTCCGCGGGGTTCCCCACTTGGGACACTGCCGGCGTAGAGAAGTGACTAGTGCAGCGAAGAGCTGCCGGGGCCGTGTTCGTGCGGCGGCTGGATGCGGAAGAAGCCAGTGCCGGCGGAGCCGCGTCCCACTTCCTCCTCGGTGGCCTCGCGCACCCCTTCGACTTTCATCGTCAGGCGCAGCGCAATGCCGGCCAGCGGGTGGTTGCCGTCGAGCACCACGTGCTCCGGATAGAGCTCGGTCACGGTGTAGAGCATGTCCTTGGGCGCGTCCGGGTGGCAGCCGGCCGGCAGGGCCGAGCCTTCGATGGTCATGCCTTCTTCCAGCTCGGGCGGGAACAGCTGGCGCGACTCAAGAAACACAAGCTGTTCCTTGTAGTCGCCGAAAGCCTCTTCCGGCTCCAGTTGCAGGGCCACGGTAGCACCCACGCCATGGCCTTGCAGGGCCTCTTCGATTTTCTTGAACAGGTCGTGACCGCCGATCAGGAACTCGACCGGTTCGTCGAGCACGTCAAGTTCCTCGCCCAGGGTGTCCTGGAGCTTCCAGGTCAGGGCGACCACACATTGCTGATTGATTTCCATAAGCAGAACTATAGCTCCCCCCAGGCTGCGCGCCCTTCGTTCGCTCAACGCCGCGGGGCCTCGGCCGGAGTCCGAGGCTCTTTGACCTGTCCAAACCTGCGCAGGCAGGCTTGGAGCCGCAGGTCTCAGCCCCTCCAGGGGCAAAGCCGGTTCCACGGCGTTCACAGGTTTGGATACCGGCGCACATCCGTTACAGTTTCTTCCCATGAACGTGAATCAAGCTCTTCCCCTGCTCGGCGGTCTCAGCCCCGAGACTTTCATGAAACGCCACTGGCACAAGAAACCGCTGCTGGTGCGCCAGGCCATTCCCGGCTTCAAGCCCTTGCTGGCGCGTTCGGCGCTGTTCGAACTGGCGGCAAAGGACGATGTCGAGTCCCGCCTGGTCGCCCTGGAGCGCCAGCGCGGCAAGCGGGCCTGGCGCCTGCGCCACGGGCCCTTTGCGCGCCGTGACATGCCAGCGCTCAAGACGCCGGAATGGACGCTGCTGGTGCAGGGGGTCGACCTGCACGTCGATGCCGCGCATGCCCTGATGAACCAGTTCCGCTTCGTGCCTGATGCACGGCTGGACGACCTGATGATCAGCTACGCTAGCGAAGGCGGCGGCGTGGGGCCGCACTACGACAGTTACGACGTGTTCCTGCTGCAGGCGCAGGGGCGTCGGCGCTGGCGCATCGGCCGGCGCTATGACACGACATTGCGCGACGACGTGCCGGTCAAGATTCTGGCCAATTTCGTGCCGGAGCAGGAATTTGTTCTTGAGCCCGGCGACATGCTTTATCTGCCGCACCGTTACGCCCACGACGGGGTGGCGGTCGGTGGGGAGTGCATGACCTACTCCATCGGATTTCGTTCGCCAGCGAGTGGCGAACTGGCGCAGGAGCTGCTGCAGCGCCTGGCCGAGGACGCGGCCGAAGAAGGGGGCGACGAGCGCTACCGGGATCCCAAGCAGGCGGCGATCAGTAACCCGGCGGCGATACCTGCGACCTTGCAGGACTTTGCGCGCCAGGCCCTGCAGGATGCGCTGCGCGACCCGCAGGCGCTGGCGCGGGTGCTGGGCGAGCACCTGACCGAACCCAAGTCGAGCGTCTGGTTCGAGCCGGGCGAGGCCGGCGCCATGGGGGCGGGTGTGGTGCTGGACCGGCGCACGCGCATGATGTACGACGCGCACCATATCTTCATCAATGGCGAGGGCTACCGGGCGTCGGGTCGAGATGCGACGCTGATGCGCAGGCTGGCCGACCAGCGCCGGCTGGATGCCAAGGAACTGGCGCGGGCCAGCGAGGCGGCGCGCGAGTTGCTGCAGTCCTGGTGGGAAACGGGGTGGGTTCATGGGCTCTGAGGCCGGTTCCAGCGTGCCCGGGGCCTTGCCCACGGGCCGCTTGGCCGGGCGCGAGGCCTTTGCGCAATGCGTTCGGGATGCCCTGGCTTGCGCAGCCCGGGAGGGCTGGCGCGAAATCATTCTCAGCGATGCGACCTTCGCCGACTGGCCGCTGTACGAGCGTGCCGTGGTCGAGTCGCTGCAGACCTGGGCCCGCAGCGGCCGCCACCTGCTCATGCTGGCCACCCGTTTTGACGAGGTGCAGCGCCACCAGCCCCGTTTCGTCGCCTGGCGGCAGGCCTGGGATCACATCATCGAATGTCGCCAGTGTCGGGATGCGGATCCACAGGATTTTCCGAGTGCGCTCTGGGGGCCGGCCTGGGTGATGCAGCGGCATGACCAGGCACGCAGTGTTTTTGTCTGCGATACCGACGCGAGCCGGCGTCTGGCGCTGCGCCAGGCACTCGAGGAGTGGCAGCGCAGTGACCAACCGGGCTTCCCGGCCACGACCCTGGGGCTTTAGAGCGTGAACAGGCCCTGACAGGGGATTCCACGTAAGGGATTGTCATCATGGTGTTTTCCCTCATATAATCCGCGACTGAGTGAAATGAGCTCGAGCCGTTTCACTTGGTCAATGCAGTCCGCTGTGTTGGCAATTTCCGGAAATTGTTTTCAATCAACTAGGTAAATTCAAATGAACAAATCCCTCGTTTTGGCAGCTGTGATCGCTGCTGCTGCTCTGGCTGCTTGTGGCAAAAAAGAAGAGGCTGCTCCCGCTCCGGCTGCTGCTCCGGCTCCCGCCGCTGCTCCCGCTCCGGCTGCTGCTCCCGCTGCTGAGGCTGCTGCTCCCGCTGCTGCTGCTCCGGCTGCTCCCGCTGCTGAACCCGAGAAGAAGTAATTCTTCGGCGCAAGCAAAAAAAAGCCACCCGCAAGGGTGGCTTTTTTTATGTCCGCTGCGACCTGCGACTGTGATCTGCCGTCGCAGCAGTTCCCAGGCTGCACTTACTTGAGATCGTCGGCGATCACCTTGACGATGCGCTGGGCATTGTCCGAATTTTCCGGCGTGCCACTGGCGCTGAGCACCGACACCGTGGTGACGTTGCCTTCGCTCACCAGATGAATGCGGAACTTCTGCGGGACTTTGTCCTTCGGCGTGCTGCTGAACAGTTTACTGAAGAAACCGGGTTCGCTCTTGTCGGCATTCGGCTCGACATAGCGGACGAAGTAGGTACCTTGGCTGCGGTCGCGGTCTTCCACCGTGAAGCCGGTGCGGTCCAGCGTCAGGCCGACACGACGCCAGGCCCGGTCGAAACCTTCGTCAATCTGCACCACGGGCTTGCCGTCGACGGTCGCGACCCGGGCGGTAAATTTGGGGGCGTCGGCGGCCACCAGGGCTTTGGACTGCTCCTGGCTGACGCCGAGCCTGACCATCAGGCGACGCAGGAATTCAGTCTCAAGCTCCGGATCGGCCGGACGCGGCTGCCAGCGGGTGTCATCGCTACGCTCTTTGGTGAAGGTCTCCACCATGCCGCGATGGCTGATGTAGATCTCGGTGCCGCCTGCGGCATTGCGCTCCAGGCGGGTGCGGAACTTGTCGCGCTCGCCGGTGGAGTACAGCGAGTCCAGGAATTTGCCCAGCGTGTTGCGCAGGAAATCGTCCGGGATTTTGGCCCGGTTCTCCGCCCAGTCGGTTTCCATGATGCCCAGGTCCTTCTGGTCCATGGCCAGCAGGAAGCCGCTGTTTTGCCAGAAATCCTTGACCTCGTCCCAGAGCTTTTCCGGCGGACGGTTGACCACCAGCCAGCGCTGGGTGCCGGCACGCTCGATCCGGACATCGCCGATAGTGACAGGCGCGGTGATGATGCTGGCCTGGCCGGCCTGCCCTGCCTGGTAGCCCGAGGCCGTGACGGCTGCGCCAGGGATGACATAGCGGTTGTCGCGCGACAGCTGGCTCAGGTCGGGCGGCACTTCCAGCGTGGGCGCCTTGCCGGCGCTTTTGTAGTCCACTTTGTTGCTTTCCAGGGTCGAGCAGGCCGTCAGCGCCAGGGACAGACCCAACAGCGCCAGTTTGGAAGAATGATTCACCAGATAGTCCTCAGGGGTCGGGGGGTCAAAGCAGGCCGCTGGCGCGCAGGGCGCCTTCGACCACGGCCGTGTTGGCTTCGGTCAGCGGTGTCATCGGCAGGCGCAGGGTGCCGCCACACAGGCCCATGCGCTGCATGGCCCATTTCACGGGAATCGGGTTCGGTTCGACAAACAGTTGCTTGTGCACCGGCATCAGTTTGAACTGGATGTCCATGGCGCGCTTCACATCACCGGCCATGGCGGCAACGCATAACTCATGCATCAGGCGCGGCGCCACGTTGGCCGTCACGCTGATATTCCCATGGCCACCGCACAGCATGAGGGCCACGGCGGTCGGGTCATCACCGGAATAGATGGAGAAGCCTTTCGGTGCTTCGCGGATCAGCCACTGGGCGCGCTCGATGTTGCCGGTGGCTTCCTTGATGGCAACGATGCCCGGCACCTGCGCCAGGCGCAGCACGGTGTCGTGCACCATATCGGCCACGCTGCGGCCCGGCACGTTGTACAGCACCATGGGCAGGTCGCCGACGGCTTCGGCGATGGCTTTGAAGTGCAGGTACTGGCCTTCCTGCGTCGGCTTGTTGTAGTAGGGCACGACCTGCAGCTGGCAGTCGGCACCGACCTTCTTCGCAAAGCGGGCCAGCTCGATGGCTTCGGCGGTGGAATTGGCGCCGCAGCCGGCCATGATCGGCACCCGGCCCTTGGCCTGCTCCACCGAGACGCGGATGATTTCGCAGTGCTCGTCCACATTGACCGTGGGCGATTCGCCGGTGGTGCCGACCACGCCGATGCAGTCGGTGCCTTCGGCAATGTGCCAGTCAATCAGCTTTCGCAAGGTGGGGTAGTCGACGCTACCGTCCTCGTGCAAGGGGGTGACGAGGGCCACGATGCTGCCAGTGATTGGGCTGAAGGAGGAGGTCATGTCCGCAAAGAAGAGTATTTTGGGTAAATGAGCATTTTAACTAGAGCATGTAACGTGCCAGCGCTTTATCCGTGGACAGCGGGGCGCCCTGTCTCACCGCCGCAATCCGCTGCACAAAGCGTGCGGGCTGGGCGATGAAACCGTCCTCATACGCTACCACGCGCAGATCGGCAAATTCGCGCAGCAGTTCGCCGGGCTGCAGCAGGAAATCGGGGCGCGAAGGTTTTCCCACGGTTTCATTGCCGAGCGTAAAAGTTTCGTAAAGCAGCACGCCGCCGGGCGCCAAGCTTTGCCGGATCACGGGCAGCAGGGCGCGCCACAGGTAGTTGGTTACCACCACGGCGTCGAATTGCCGCGGCTGGCCGTCCTGCATCAGCGGCCAGGGGGCATTCTCGATGTCGGCCTGCACGGCTTCGCCCAGCGACGCCACGGCAGCCATCGCTTCGGCCGAACGGTCCACGCCGGTGACGGCGTGGCCGTGGGCGGCGAACCACTTCATGTGGCGGCCGTGGCCGCAGGCGACATCGAGCACCGTGCCGCCGGGGCGCACCAGGTGCGACCAGCGCTGCACCCAGGCCGAAGGCGCTTCCAGGCCATGGGCCACCAGACTTTGTGTGGGAGCCGATGTCATCGCGGCTTGACCTCGTCCTTGAGGGCCGCCAGCGCCATGTTTTCCACCGCGCCGGGGGCCAGCAGCTTGAGGTAGCGGCCGAGCTTGCCCTTGCTGGTCATGACCACCTCGCGCTGGCGGCGGCTCATGCCGTCCCGGATCAGGCGGGCGCATTCCTCCACCGGCATGGCGTCGTCCTCCTTCAGGCCACTTTTGCCTGCCGGCTGCCCATTGGCCTGGTAGCCGCGGTAGCGGATCTGCGTGGCCACCACGCCGGGGTAGGCGGTGGTGACACTGACGCCGGCCCCCTTGAGCTCGGCACGCAGCGCTTCAAAGAAGCCGGTCATGGCGAACTTGCTGGCGCTGTAGGCGGTGCGCCCCGGCACGCCCACCAGGCCGGCGAGGGACGACACGGCTACCACTTGGCCGCGGCTGGCCTTCAGGTGCGGCAGGGCAGCGTGGGTGCACCAGACGCTGCCCCACAGGTTGACACGCATCAGGTTCTCGTACCAGCCCAGGTCGTCGGCCTGCACGTCCTCGAACAAGGCCTGGGCCGAGACGCCGGCGTTGTTGACCAGCGCATCGAGGCGGCCGAACTGCGCCACGCTGCGCGCGATCAGGTCGCGGCATTGCGCCGGGTCGCTGACATCGGTCGGCACCACCAGCACTTCGCTGCCCAGCGGGCGGCACTGCTCGGCCACCTGCAGCAGCAGGTCCTGGTTGCGTGCTGCTAGCACCAGCGCCGCCTCCTGGCGATGCTGCTGTGCCAGCTGGCGTGCCAATTCGGCGCCGATGCCGTCCGAAGCTCCCGTGATCACTATTGTTTTCATAGCATTTGGCGCCCGTTTTATGAGGGCTGAAGGTCAAAATGATTCAAAAGCAGGCCCAGATTTCATTGGCCAGTGTGACCAGGAAATCCGGCCGTGTGTAGAACGAGAACACCGCCAGCAGCACGAGGACCGCGCTCCCGTAGGCGAGCCACTTTTGCCAGGGACGCAGTCGGGATTTCATGCCTGGGCTACCGCATGGGCCTTGCGGCGCTGGATGGCCGCTTCGCGCACCGGCAGGTTGATCAGCGCGGCCGCAATGCCCAGCGCGATGGCGATGTACCAGACGATGTCGTAGCTGCCGGTCTTGTCATACAGGTAGCCGCCCAGCCAGACGCCCATGAAGGAGCCGATCTGATGGCTGAAGAAGACGAAGCCGCTGAGCATCGAGAGGTGCGCCACGCCGAAGATCTGCGCCACGGTGGCATTGGTCGGCGGCACGGTCGAGAGCCACAGCAGGCCCATGACGGCCGAGAAGATGTAGACGCTCATCGGCGACAGCGGCACCAGCAGGAAGAGGGTGATGGCGATCGAGCGCGCAAAGTAGATGAAAGCCAGGATGTTCTTCTTCTGCAGCCGCTGGCCCAGGGCGCCGGCGATGTAGGTGCCGAAGACGTTGAACAGGCCGATCAGCGCCAGCGCATAGCTGGCGACCTCGGGCGAGAGGCTCTTGTCCCTCAGGTAGCTCGGCATGTGCACGCCGATGAACACCACCTGGAAACCACAGACGAAATAGCCGGCCATCAGCAGCTGGAAACTCGGGTAGCTGAAGGCCTCTTTCAGCGCCTGCAGGATGGACTGCTCGCGCTTGGGGGCGGCGGCGCTGGCAAAACGCGGTTCGTGCAGGCCCCAGGCCAGCGGGGCGATCAGCAGGGCGGCCGCACCCAGCACCACCAGCGCCTGCTGCCAGCCCAGGCTGCTGATGAGAAAACCCTCGGTCGGCACCATCAGGAACTGGCCGAAGGAACCGGCGGCGGCGGCCACGCCCATGGCCCAGGAGCGCTTTTCCAGGCTGACGTTGCGGCCGATCACGCCGTAGATCACGGCGTAGGTGGTGCCGGCCTGGGCCATGCCGAACAGACCGAGCGCGTAGAGCATGGCGCCGCCGATGATGACGCGGAAAGCGCCGAACCTGTCGGCCAGCATGCCGGCGAAGATGCCGGCAAAGCCCCAGGTCAGGTTCTGGATGGCGATCGCCATGGAAAAGGTTTCGCGCGTCCAGCCCTGGGCCTGGGTGACGGGTTGCAGCCAGAGACCGAAGCCGTGGCGGATGCCCATGGAGAGGGTGACGATGGCGGCACCGCAGACCAGGACCTGGGTGAGCGAGAGTTTCTTGGTATGGCTTGTCATCCTTGAAATGTAGCCAATCCGCCTGGGGCTTGCTGCGGGAGGGTTGCCGGGCCGTGCGCATGGCTTGAATCCGAGTCTGTATGTTTATCCAGTTGTTTTTCCGGTAAGCGACTACAATTCTTCGCCATGGCTCTCAAACCAACCACCGACTATTCCGAAGGTTCCATCCGTGTCCTCAAGGGGCTGGAGCCGGTCAAGCAGCGTCCGGGCATGTACACCCGCACCGACAACCCGCTGCACATCATTCAGGAGGTGCTGGACAACGCCGCCGACGAGGCATTGGCCGGCCATGGCAAGAAAATCAAGGTCACGCTGCATGGCGACGGTTCGGTCAGCGTCGAGGATGACGGCCGCGGCATTCCCTTTGGCCTGCACCCGGAAGAAAAGGCGCCGGTGATCGAGCTGGTGTTCACCCGCCTGCATGCCGGCGGCAAGTTCGACAAGGGCAAGGGCGGCGCCTACAGCTTCTCAGGCGGCCTGCACGGCGTGGGCGTTTCCGTCACCAACGCACTGGGCAAACGGCTGGAAGCCACCAGCTACCGAGAAGGGCAGGTGGCACATCTGGTGTTCGAAGGCGGTGACGTCACCCAGCCGCTGACGACGCGCCCGGCCGGTGAGGGCGACCGCAAGCAGGGCACCACGGTGCGGGTCTGGCCCGACGCCAAGTACTTCGAGTCGGCCGCCCTGCCCATGGGCGAGCTGATCCACCTGCTGCGCAGCAAGGCGGTGCTGATGCCGGGCGTGAGCGTGTCGCTCATCAACGAGAAGACGCGCGACACCCAGACCTGGCAGTACAAGGGTGGCCTGAGCGACTACCTGATCCAGACCCTGAGCGCCGACCCGGTGATCCCGCTGTTCGAAGGCGAGGGCTTTGCCGACGGCGCCAACGACAGTTTTGCCGAGGGCGAGGGTGCGGCCTGGGCGGTGGCCTTCACCGAGGAAGGCCAGCCGGTGCGCGAGAGCTATGTCAACCTGATTCCCACCAGCGCCGGCGGCACGCACGACAGCGGCTTGCGCGACGGCCTGTTCAACGCCGTCAAGAGCTTCATCGAACTGCACAGTCTGCTGCCCAAAGGCGTCAAGCTGTTGCCGGAAGACGTCTTTGCCCGTGCCAGCTATGTGCTCTCCGCCAAGGTGCTGGACCCGCAGTTCCAGGGCCAGATCAAGGAGCGCCTCAATTCGCGCGATGCCGTGCGCCTGGTCTCCAGCTTCGTGCGCCCGACGCTGGAGTTGTGGCTGAACCAGCACGTCGAGTACGGCAAGAAGCTGGCCGAGTTGGCCATCAAGGCGGCGCAGACGCGCCAGCGCGCCGGCCAGAAGGTCGAGAAACGCAAGGGTTCCGGCGTGGCCGTGCTGCCGGGCAAGCTGACCGACTGCGAAAGCCGCGACACCGGCCACAACGAGGTGTTCCTGGTCGAGGGCGACTCGGCCGGCGGCAGTGCCAAGATGGGGCGCGACAAGGAATGCCAGGCCGTCCTGCCCTTGCGCGGCAAGGTGCTCAACACCTGGGAGGTCGAACGCGACCGCCTGTTCGCCAACACCGAGATCCACGATATTGCGGTGGCCATCGGCGTCGACCCGCATGGTCCCAACGACACGCCGGACCTCTCGGGTCTGCGCTACGGCAAGGTCTGCATCTTGTCGGATGCGGATGTGGACGGCTCGCACATCCAGGTGCTGCTGCTCACCCTATTCTTCCGCCACTTTCCCAAGCTGATCGAGGCCGGCCATGTCTACGTGGCCAAGCCGCCGCTGTTCCGCGTCGATGTGCCGGCGCGCGGCAAGAAACCGGCGTCCAAGGCCTATGCGCTGGACGAGGGCGAGCTCACCGCCATCCTCGACAAATGCGCCAAGGACGGCGTGGCCAAGGAGCGCTGCCAGATCAGCCGCTTCAAGGGTCTGGGCGAGATGAATGCCGAGCAGTTGTGGGAGACCACGCTCAACCCGGACACGCGCCGCCTGCTGCGCGTGCAGCTGGGGCAGCTCGACTTCCTGCAGACCGAAGGCCTGATCACCCAGCTCATGGGCAAGGGCGAGGCCGCCGCGCGGCGCGAGCTCATGGAAATCCATGGTGATTCGGTCGAGGTGGATATCTGATGTCTGCACGTCCGCGCCAGCGTCGAATTCTGGAGGCCGTTTTACGGCCTCTGGCCGCTCTGATGATGGGGGGCATGCTATTGTTTTCGCAGCAGATGGCGCGTGCCGATATCTGGGGCTACATCGACGACAAGGGCGTAGCGCACTTCGCCGCCGAGCGTCTCGATGCGCGCTACGAGCTGTTCTCGCGTTCGGGCCAAAGCCTGCAGGCGGGCCAGACCGAAGGGGTCAAAGCAGATGCCCTGCGTCCGGTGGCGGTGCCCACCGTGCCGCCGAAGCTGATTGCCTTCTTCGAAGTTTCGCCCAGCTACAAGCAGGTCAAGCACCTGCTGCGCCAGGCGGCGTATGAAAACCGGATCGACTACGAGCTGTTGCAGGCCGTGATTGCCACCGAGTCCGGTTTCGACGCTGCCGCGGTGTCGCCCAAGGGCGCGGTGGGCCTGATGCAGATCATGCCGGCGACCGCACAACGCTACGGCGTCGCGGGCGACCCCCGGATGTCGGTGGAAAGAAAGCTGGCCGATCCGCGCATCAACATCCGCGTCGGTGCGCGTTACCTGCGCTATCTCATGACCCTGTTCCCGGGGCAGCTTGAGCTGGCATTGGCCGCCTACAACGCGGGCGAAGGCGCAGTGCTGCGTGCCGGCAGCCGCGTACCGAATTACCGCGAGACCCAGAGTTACGTGCGCACGGTGCTGCAGCTCTACGCCGTGCTCAAGCCGCCGACCTTGCGCCAGACACCATTGCGTGTGCGCATGGAACTGGCGGGTGGTGCTGCCGGCCGCAGCAACATGCTGGCCTCCGTGCATCCTTCTGCCGTCCAGATTCCCTCTTTGACCGAGACTGACTAGTTTTCATGATCGACCAGCCGACCCTTGATTTCGCACCGGATGCCTCCGGTGGCGATGCCCTCACACTGGCCTCCTACGCCCAGCAGGCCTACCTCGAATATGCACTGAGCGTGGTCAAGGGCCGGGCCCTGCCCGACGTCTGCGACGGCCAGAAGCCGGTGCAGCGCCGCATTTTGTATGCCATGTCACGCATGGGGCTGGGCTTTGGTGGCGCCAACGGCAACACCGGTGCCAAGCCGGTCAAATCGGCACGCGTGGTCGGCGATGTGCTGGGCCGCTTCCATCCGCACGGCGACCAGGCCGCCTACGACGCGCTGGTGCGCATGGCGCAAAACTTTGCCCAGCGCTACCCGCTGATTGACGGCCAGGGCAATTTCGGCTCGCGCGATGGCGACGGTGCCGCCGCCATGCGTTACACCGAGGCGCGACTGGCGCGCATCAGCAGCTTGCTGCTCGACGAGATCGACGAAGGCACGGTCGACTTCCAGCCCAACTACGACGGTTCCACCGAGGAGCCGAAACAGCTGCCGGCACGCCTGCCGTTCAATCTGCTCAATGGCGCCAGCGGCATTGCCGTGGGCCTGGCCACCGAGATCCCGAGTCACAACCTGGGCGAGGTGGCGCAGGCCTGCGTGGCGTTGATCAAGAGTCCGAAGCTGAGCGACGAGGAGTTGTTCGCCTTGCTGCCCGGACCCGACTACCCGGGCGGTGGCCAGATCATCAGCAGCCCGGCCGACATCGCCGAGGCCTACCGCACCGGCCGCGGTTCGCTCAAGGTGCGGGCCCGCTGGAAGATCGAGGAACTGGCACGCGGCCAGTGGCAGCTGGTGGTGACCGAGTTGCCGCCGGGCGTCAGCACGCAAAAGGTGCTGGAAGAGATCGAGGAGCTGACCAATCCCAAGGTCAAGGCCGGCAAGAAGGCGTTGACGCAGGAGCAGAACCAGCTCAAGGCCACGGTGCTGGCGGTGCTCGACGTCGTGCGCGACGAGTCGTCGAAAGACGCACCGGTGCGTCTGGTGTGCGAGCCCAAAACCAGCCGCATCGAGCAGCAGGAGCTCATCACCACGCTGCTGGCGCACACCAGCCTGGAGAATTCGGCGCCGATCAACCTCACCATGGTGGGCCTGGACGGCCGGCCGACGCAGAAGTCGCTGCGCCAGATGCTGGAGGAGTGGATTGCCTTTCGCCAGACCACCATCGAGCGCCGCTCGCGCCACCGCCTCGACAAGGTGCTGGATCGCATCCACATCCTCGAAGGCCGGCAGCTGGTGCTGCTCAACATCGACGAGGTGATTGCCATCATCCGCCAGTCGGACGAGCCGAAGGTGGCGTTGATCGAACGCTTCCGCCTGTCCGAGCGGCAGGCCGAGGACATCCTGGAAATCCGGCTGCGCCAACTGGCGCGGCTGGAAGCGATCAAGATCGAGCAGGAACTCAAGGCCTTGCGCGAGGAGCAGCAGAAGCTGGAAGAAATCCTCGGCAGCCCGGCAGCGCTGCGCCGCCTCATGATCAAGGAGATCGAGACCGATGCCAAACAGTTCGCCGATGCGCGCCGCACCCTGATCCAGACCGAGAAAAAGGCCGTGGCCGAGGTCAAGGTGGTGGACGAGCCGGTGACCGTGGTGGTGTCGCAAAAGGGCTGGGTGCGCGCCCGCCAGGGCCATGGCCATGAGGCGGCGAGTTTTGCTTTCAAGGCCGGTGACGGCCTGTACGGCACCTTCGAGTGCCGTACGGTCGATACCCTGCTGGCGTTCGGCTCCAACGGCCGCGTCTACTCGGTGCCGGTGGCCAGCCTGCCGGGTGCGCGCGGCGACGGCCAGCCGGTGACCACCTTGATCGAACTGGAAGCCGGCACGCAGCTGATGCACTATTTCGCCGGTCCGGCCAATGCCTGGCTGCTGCTGTCCACCTCGGCCGGCTACGGTTTCCTGGCCACGGTGGAGAACATGGTCTCGCGCCAGAAGGGCGGCAAGACCTTCATCAGCTGCAACGAGGGCGACACGGTGTGCAGTCCTTCCCCCGCGAATGTGGCGCCACCCGCCGGCGGTGCACCAACGTCCGCGCTGTACACGCCGGCCACCCATGTGGCTTGCGCCTCGACGGGGGGCCGCATCCTGACTTTCGAGATCAGCGAACTCAAACCCATGGCCAATGGCGGCCGCGGTCTGATGCTGATCGACCTCGAGCCCAAGGACGCGCTGGCCGGCGCTGCTGCCTACACGCGCAGCGTGAAAATCGAAGGCATTGGCCGTGGGGCGAAGGAGCGCGAAGAAACGCTGGAAATCCGCAGCCTCAACAACGCCCGCGCGGCGCGCGGCCGCAAGGGCAAGGCCGCGGACCTGGGCTTCAAACCGACCGCCATCACGCGCATCGAGTAGCGCCCGGATCCGACAGGCCAGGGGTGCGGCAGAATCACGCCTCATGACCCTACAGGCTTCAAAACAGGTATTGATTGCGGGCGGCGGCATTGGCGGTCTGGCCGCCGCACTGGCGAGTTCGCGTGCCGGCTGGCAAGTCCGCTTGTATGAGCGGGCGCCAGCCTTCAGCGAGGTCGGTGCCGGCATCCAGATGGGGCCCAATGTCGTGCGTGTGCTGCACGGCTGGGGTCTGGCCAGTGCCTTGGCCGAGGTGGCAGCCTTCCCGGAACGCCTGCAGGTGCGTCATGCGCTTTCAGGAAGCGAGCTTGGCGTGTTGCGCCTGGGGCCAACCGCGGTGCAACGCTACGGGGCCCCTTATGCCACCATCCACCGTGCCGATCTGCTCCAGCTGTTGCTGCGTGCCGTGCAGGCGCGTGAGACGGTCAGGCTCAACCTCAACCAGACGCTGGCGGGCTATGCGGAGACGCCCGAAGCTGTCATGCTGCAGACCCAGGATGGCCTGGCGGTCGAGGGCGACGCCCTGATCGGTGCCGACGGCCTGTGGAGCCGGGTGCGTGCCCAGTTGCTGGGCGACAGCCCGCCGCGTGTCACCGGCCATCTGGCCTACCGGGCCATGTTGCCGCAGGCCAGCCTGCCACAGGCCTTGCGCAGCCAGCAGGTGACCGCCTGGCTCGGTCCGAAGCTGCATGTGGTGCAGTACCCGGTGCGCCGCGGCGAATGGCTCAATGTGGTGGCCATCGTGCACGGCAGTGTCGCGGGCGATCTGCAGGACTGGGACCACAGCACCAATGCGGCCGATTTGCGCATGGCGCTGGCGGGCACCTGCAGCCCCTTGCGGACACTGATCGATGCCGTTCCCGAATGGCGACTGTGGGCCTTGTGCGACCGCGAGCCCATGTGTGGCGACCATGAGCAGGCGCGCGGCCGTGTGGCCCTGCTGGGTGATGCGGCCCACCCGATGCGACCCTACCTCGCGCAGGGCGCGGGCATGGCGATCGAAGACGCGGCGGAACTGGGGCGCAATCTGGCACAGGTCGATGCCGTCCTGGACGTGCCGACCATGCTGCGCCGCTACGCCCTCAACCGCTGGCAGCGCAACGCGCGCGTGCAGGCACGCTCAATCCGCAACGGCGAGATTTTTCACCTGGATGGCCTGCTCGGCTGGGGTCGGGATGCGTCGCTCAAACTGCTGGGCGAGCGACTGCTCGACGTGCCCTGGCTGTACCGCGGGGCTTGACCTAGAACACGCTGCCGTCCAGTGCCGGCAAGTTGTGGCGCGCACGGGCCTTGTTGCAGGCGTAGTCGCCTTCCTGAAACTCCCGGCAGGGGGAAGAGCGCCATTCATAGATGCCGCACGCCACCTGTTCTCCCACCGTGCCGGTCAAGGCGGCGCAACGGATCGGCACATGGTCGGTGCCCCGCATGCGGCAGGTGCTGCCATTGACGTCCACGGCCAGTCCGTCCGGCACCGTGCCGCCCATGCTTTGAAGCTCATAGACGGCGAAATCGACGCGGAAGCTGGCGCAGCAGGCGCCGCAGCTGGTGCAGGCAGACATGGGGCTGTGGGGCTTAGAACTGGCCGAGGAGCAGGTATGGGCTGCGGCCGCTGCACTTAACTTCGCTGCGCGAAGTTAGCCTGTGCCGATATCTTTTACACATCATTGCGGAGTGCCCAGCAAAAGATATTCCATCAGAGCCTTCTGCACGTGCAGGCGATTTTCGGCTTCGTCCCACACGACCGACTGCGGCCCGTCGATGACCTCGGCTTCGACTTCCTCGCCGCGGTGCGCCGGCAGGCAGTGCATGAAGAGGGCATCGGACTTGGCGGCGCGCATCATGTCGGCATCGACACACCAGTCGGCAAAGGCTTTTTTGCGGGCCTCGTTCTCGGCCTCATAGCCCATGCTGGTCCAGACGTCGGTGGTCACCAGATCGGCGCCGGTACAGGCCTGCATCGGGTCCTGGAAAACCTTGTAGCAGTCGCTCTGGACCCCGGCCACGGCCTGGTTGACTTCGTAGCCGCCGGGCGTGCTGACATGCACGGTGAAGCCCAGTAGCTCGGCGGCCTGCAGCCAGGTGTTGGCCATGTTGTTGCCATCGCCGACCCAAGCCACCGTCTTGCCCTTGATCGAGCCGCGGTGCTCGATGAAGGTGAAGATGTCGGCCAGGATCTGGCACGGGTGGTACTCGTTGGTCAGGCCGTTGATGACCGGCACGCGCGAGTACTCGGCAAAGCGCTCAATCTTGGTCTGCTCGTAGGTGCGGATCATCACCAGATCGACCATGCGGCTGATCACGCGCGCACTGTCCTCGATCGGTTCGGCGCGGCCGAGCTGACTGTCGCCGGTGGTCAGGTGCACCACACTGCCGCCGAGCTGGTACATGCCGGCCTCGAAACTCACGCGCGTGCGGGTGGAGGCCTTTTCGAAGATCATGGCCAAGGTGCGGTCGACCAGTGGCTGGTGCTTTTCGTAGGCCTTGAATTTTTTCTTGATCAGGGCCGCACGCTCGAACAGGTAGGCGTACTCGGCGGCCGTCAGGTCGGTGAACTGCAGGTAATGCTTGAGGCTCATGACAGGTTCTCGCAACAGGGACGGGGCTTTCAGGCTTCAGCCAGGAACTGCCGCACCAGCGGCACCAGCAGACTGACCACTTCATCAGCCTCCGCTTCGGTCATGATGAGTGCCGGCACCAGCCGGATCACGCTGTCGGCCGTGACACTGATCAGCAGGCCGGCTTCGGCCGCGCGGTTGACCAGCACGCCACAGGGCTTGGTCAGCTCCACGCCGATCATCAGGCCCTGGCCGCGGATTTCCTTGAGGCCAGGGTTGCCGGCCAGCTCGCGCTCCAGGGCGCCCTTGAGGTGCGCGCCGACCTTGGCCGCATTCGCCAGCAGGCCGTCTTCTTCCATGATGCGGATGGTTTCCACGCCCGCCCGCATGGCCAGCGGGTTGCCGCCGAAGGTCGTGCCGTGGTTGCCCGGCTGGAAAATGTGGGCGGCTCTCGGGCCGGCCACCACCGCGCCGATCGGCACGCCCGAGCCCAGGCCCTTGGCCAGCGGCATGACATCGGGCTTGATGTCGGCCCACTGGTGCGCGAACCATTTGCCGGTGCGTCCCATGCCGCACTGGACCTCGTCGATCATCATCAGCCAGTCGTGCTCGTCGCACAGCTGGCGCACCTGGCGCAGGTATTCGGCGCGCATGGCGTTGATGCCGCCTTCGCCCTGGATGGTCTCGAAGAACACGGCCACCACGTTCGGGTTGCCCTCGGTCGCCTGCTTGAGGGCCTCAATGTCGTTGAGCGGCACGCGGATGAAACCCTCCACCAGGGGACCGAAGCCCTTTTGTACCTTCTCGTTGCCGGTGGCGCTCAATGTGGCAATGGAGCGGCCATGGAAGGCCTTCTCGTAGACCACGATCTCGGGTCTCTCGATGCCCTTGTCATGGCCGAACTTGCGTGCCAGTTTCAGGGCGGCTTCGTTGGCTTCCAGACCGGTGGAGCAGAAGAACACATTGGTCATGCCTGAGCGCTCCACCAGCTTGGTGGCCAGTCGCTCCTGGCCGGGGACGTGGTAGTAGTTGCAGCTGTGGATGATCTTGGTGATCTGGTCCTGCAGTGCCGGCACCAGTTTCGGGTGGTTGTGGCCCAGGGTGTTGACGGCAATGCCGGCCAGTGCATCGAGGTACTCTTTGCCGTTGATGTCCCAGACGCGGCAGCCCTGACCGTGCGACAGCGCAATCGGAACCCGGCCGTAGGTGTTCATCACGTGCGGCGACGAGGCTTCGATGAGTTGCGGGGCGGCGGCGTTCATGTCTTCACACTCCGGAGTTGGCACAAAATGAGTCGGCCCAACGCAGGTTGGGCCGTTGAGCCGTGATTTTAGACTCAGAGTTCCGGCTTGTGGCGTCTGGACGATGTGAGAGGGCGCGGCATGCGAGCGCGTTTCGCTTGGAGGCTGGCCGCAAGTCTTATATAAGATACAATACTGCAACCCCTGTCGATGCCGGGTCAGTTGCTGTATCCAGCCCGTACCCGGTGAACGAGTGTCTATCCGATGGTCTCCAACACCGCTAAAGAAGTCTTCATCCTGGGATTGACCCGTTCGGGGAAGACTTTTCGCCCTAGCGACTGGGCGGAGCGACTGGCGGGCGTGATGAGCCAGTTTCGTCCCGGCGGGCCGCAGCCTGGCAGCCACCTGGGCTATTCCCCCTGGTGTGTTCCGTCGACCACCATGGATGGCGTCAAATGCGTGGTGGTGCACCGCGATCTGCGCGATGCCGAGCCCATGGCCTGGGACTTCTGCATGAACTTTGCCCGTGACAACGAACTTCAGGTCCGTGAGGGTGATGGGTCGGGGCTGCCGCCGGCCTGAACGTAACACCAGATTCCGGCAACAAAAAAGCCGTCTTTCGACGGCTTTTTGCTTTGCTGACAGCGCACCCGTTACAAACGGCAGACCCGCTTCATGAGAATGCGGGTCCGTGCGATTTGCCTGAATCTCAGGCGGTGGCCAGGGCCTTGACCTTGGAAGACAGACGGCTCTTGTCGCGAGCAGCCTTGTTCTTGTGGAAGATGCCCTTGTCGGCCACGGTGTCCACCACGGCTTGCATCTTGGCAAACAGCTCGGTGGCCTTGGCCTTGTCGCCGCTCAGAACAGCCTTCTCGACGTTCTTCACAGCGGTGCGGTATTTGGAGCGCAGGGACGTGTTGGCTGCATTGAGCTTGACGTCCTGACGTGCGCGTTTACGGCCCGACGCCAGGCGCGGGTTCTTTTTCTTTGGCTTTCCAGATGCCATATCAGTAGTTCCTTGTGTCTGTGGATGTTGTCAGCAAAGCCTGCGATTGTACCAGTTTGTAGCAATGGGGGTGAGTAGGCGCTCAGCGCCCGGCTGGCCGGGCTACAC
This sequence comes from Curvibacter sp., assembly GCA_031426755.1. Lineage (GTDB taxonomy): Bacteria > Pseudomonadota > Gammaproteobacteria > Burkholderiales > Burkholderiaceae_C > Hylemonella. The sequence goes on along the minus strand of JASJPI010000009.1, from coordinate 32,108 downwards.
TAGGGCCACTTTTGAGTGAGAACAGGATTCAGTCGCCGTGAGCCTCTTCAAAGCCGCCTCGACGGTTTCCCTCCTGACCCTGGTTTCGCGCATCACCGGGCTGGCGCGCGAACTGCTGATTGCCACCACCTTCGGCGCCAGCGCCCTGACGGATGCGTTCAACGTCGCCTTCCGTATTCCCAACCTGTTCCGCCGCCTGTTTGCCGAAGGGGCCTTCAGCCAGGCGTTCGTGCCGGTGCTGGCCGCCACCAAGGCGCAGGAAGGCGAGGCGGCGACCCGCCTGCTGATCGATCGCGTGGCCACCGTGCTGGTCTGGGTTCTGTTGCTGGTCAGTGTGCTGGGGGTGCTGGCGGCGCCGCTGCTGGTCTGGGCCATGGCCAGCGGATTGCGGCAAATGGAGGCGGGCAATGCTTTCGAGGCGGCCGTCGTCATGACACGCTGGATGTTTCCCTACATCGCCTTCATGTCGCTGGTCGCGCTGGCCGCGGGCGTGCTCAATACCTGGAAGCGTTTTGCCGTGCCGGCCGCCACGCCGGTGCTGTTGAACCTGGCCATGATTGCCGCCGCCTGGTTTGGGTCGCCCTGGCTCAAGCAGCTGGGCATCGAGCCGATCTATGCGCTGGCCATGGGTGTGATGGCGGGCGGCGTGCTGCAGCTGGCCGTGCAGCTCTTGGCGCTCCGCCGCCTGGGTCTGCTGCCGGCCCTCGGATGGAGCCTGACCAAGCTGCGTGCGGCCTGGCGCGACCCGCACACCCAGCGTGTTGCCAAGCTGATGGTGCCGGCCCTGCTGGGGGTGAGCGTGGCGCAGATCTCGCTGCTGATCAACACGCAGATTGCCTCGCACCTGGCGCCCGGCAGCGTGAGCTGGCTCAGCTACGCCGACCGCCTGATGGAATTTCCTACCGCCTTGCTGGGGGTGGCCCTGGGCGTGGTGCTGATGCCGCAGCTGGCGGCGGCCAAGGCCTCCAACGACGTGGCGCGCTATTCCGCCATGCTCGACTGGGGCCTGCGCCTGGTGGTGCTGCTGGCCGTGCCCTGCGCGTTGGCGCTGCTCACCTTTGCCAAACCGCTGGTGGCCGTGCTCTACCACTACGGCGCCTTCAGCGAACGCGATGTGCAGCAGACGACGGTGGCGCTGATGGGCTGGGGTGTCGGGCTGCTGGGGGTGATCGCCATCAAGGTGCTGGCGCCCGGCTACTACGCCAGCCAGGACATCCGCACGCCGGTGCGCATTGCGATCGTGGTGCTGCTGATCACGCAATTGCTCAACATCGGCCTGGTGCCGCTGTTCCAGCATGCGGCGCTGTCGCTGTCCATCGGCCTCGGGGCGCTGATCAATGCGCTGTGGCTGCTGCTGGGTCTGCTCAAGCGCGGCAGCTACAAGCCCTCGCCCGGCTGGGGCCTGTTTGTGTTGCAGGTGCTGGCCGCCAGTGCCTTGCTTACGGTGTTCCTGATGTGGGCCGCCGGCGCCTTCCACTGGACCCAGTTGCAGGCACAGGCCTGGATGCGCATCGGCCTGCTGGCACTGGTGCTGGCGGGGGCGGGCTTGATCTACTTCGGGGCTGCCTGGGCTGCCGGTCTGAGGCTGATGCAGTTCATCCGGCGTTGACGTCCGGTTGCTCCTGCTGGCCGTGTCTTGGCTGGAGACGGCAATCAGGGGCACAATGCACTCGTCTGTGACTGCAAGACCTCGCTGATGAATCTTTCTCTGGTTGCGCCCACACCGCTTGAATATTTCGACGCACTGGTTCAGAGCGATGCCCAGTTCCCGTTGCTGGAGGCGGCCATCAGCCTGGCGCAGGACGAATACCCGCATCTGGATGTGCAACAGGTGCTCGGCGAGGTCGACCAACTGCTGGAACGCATCCGGCAGCGTATTCCCGCCGATGCGCCGGCCGCGTACAAGTTGCGCATGCTCAACCAGTTTTTCTTCCGCGAGCTCCACTTCCGCGGCAACGTCAACGATTACTACGATCCCGACAACAGCTACGTGAGCGTGGTGCTGCACAGCCGGCGCGGCATCCCCATCTCGCTGGCCGTGCTCTGGCTCGAACTGGCGCAAGGGCTTGGGCTGGCCGCACGCGGCGTGGGATTCCCGGGGCATTTCATGGTCAAGGTCAACCTGCCGCACGGCCAGGTGGTGATCGATCCGTTCACCGGCCAGTCGCTCAGCCGGGAAGCATTGGCCGAGCGGCTGGAACCTTACCGTCGTCGCCATGGACTGCTGGATGAGATGGACGTGCCGCTGGGGCTGTACCTGCAGGTGGCGCCGTCGCGCGAAATCATTGCGCGCATGCTGCGAAATCTCAAGGAAATCCATGTGACACGCGAGGACTGGCAGCGTGTGGTGGCGGTGCAGAATCGCTTGCTGGTGCTGCTGCCGCAGGCCTGGGAAGAGTACCGTGATCGCGGTCTGGCCCACGCGGAATTGGGCCATGTGCCATTGGCCGTACGGGATCTGGAGACCTACCTGTCCCGAGCCGAGGATGTGCTGGACACCGATGTCATTGCCGCCCAGCTGTCCGAGTTGCGTCGCTCACTGATGTGAACAAGTGTAAGGTGCGTTGAAGTCATGTAAGGCGCGTTGACGCTGGCGCAGCGGCATCGCTAAAGTGCCGGCATGACAAACTTCAAACGCTGCATTGCTTCTGCTCTGATCATCGCCACTTCCCTGTCCGGCCTGCCTCTCACGGCGCAAGCCGGCATCGTGACAACAGGCGAATTTATTTCCTCCAGTCGTGCCCCCACGGCCCACCCCGACCGCGAGCGGGTCAGTCGTTTTCTCGTGCGCGATGATGTGCGCCAGGCGCTCCAGGCCCAGGGCGTCAGCCCGCAGGCCGCAGTCGAGCGCGTGCAGGCGATGTCGGATGCCGAAGTCGAGCAGCTGGCGGGTCGCATCGACCAGGCACCTGCTGGCGGCGACGTGCTGGGCGTGTTGTTCACGGTGTTCATCGTGCTGCTGGTGACTGACATCATGGGCCTGACCAAGGTCTTTCCCTTTACCCGCTCGGTTCGATGAGTCGCTGTTCTCCTGCGGCTGTCCGAGCCCCCGCACTGGCGGGGGTTTTGCTTTGGGTGGCACTCCTGCTCAGTGCCTGTGCCACGCCACCGCAACTGAGCCAGCTGGAACAGCGCTGGCCAGCCGATGTGCCGGCGCATGTCGAACTGAAGCAGGTACCGTTCTATCCACAGGAGGACTATGAATGCGGCCCGGCCGCGCTGGCCATGGCGGCAACGGCTGCCGGCCTCAGCGTGCGGCCCGAACAGCTGGTGGAACAGGCCTACCTGCCGGGGCGCAAAGGCTCGCTGCAGCAGGAGATGCTGGCCGCCGGCCGCCGCCAGGGCCTGCTGAGCTATGTGCTGGCGCCCCGGCTGGAGGCCGTGCTGCGAGAGGTGGCGGCCGGGCACCCGGTGATCGTGTTCCAGAACCTGTCGCTGCCGCTCTATCCGGTATGGCACTACGCAGTGGTCGTCGGCTATGACCGTGACGAGGGCCTGCTGCGCCTGCACTCGGGGCGCAGTGAGCGCACGGCGATGTCGCTGGCCACGTTCGAGCGCACCTGGGCGCGCGGTGAGCACTGGGCCATGGTGGCACTGTCACCGAAGCGCTTGCCGGCTACGGCCGAGCCGGATGTCCATGCCGCTGCCGTGGCCGCCCTGGAGCGTGTCCAGCCGCAAGCAGCGCTGACGGCTTACACGCGTGGCCTGCAGGCTTGGCCGGCGCACCGTGCCAGCTTGCTGGGCGTGGGCAATGCGGCTTATGCGCTGGGCCAGCGTGAGCGCGCTGCGACGGCCTACCGTCATGCTGTCCGGTCGGACCCGGATTTTGCCGATGCCTGGAACAATCTGGCGCAGGTGCTGCTGGAGCTGGGACGCCGGCGCGAGGCAAGCCAGGCCGTTGCCAAGGCAGTGGCCCTGGGCGGACCGCGTCTGCCACGTTACCTGGAACTGCAGGCCGTCATGCGACCAGAAAAATAAAAGGCGTTCAGCCTGTCTGCCGCAGAAAAGCCGGGATTTGCTGCCGCTGCTGCAGGACACCCGGCCGGCTTGCGCTGAAGGCATTGGCCGCCAGCTTGGCGGTTTCTGAGCGGCGGTCGATTTGCGCGCCGGCAATGCGACCGCCGGGAACCATCGACTCTTGGGCTGGCATCAGGCTGTCGGGGCGGGAGCTTCCGACCCGGCTCGGGGTCGGGGCGGGTGGCACTGCGGGTGCTTGGCTGACGGCCGGCGCCGGATGCAGGATGGGCGAGAGCCAGTCCAGGATGGGTTGCCATTGCGTGACATCGGTGGCAGTCCGCTGTCCGGGCAGATCGAAGATCGTCATGCCGCGCTCCAGGCACTGCACATACAACTGGGTTTCGCGCAACACACCGAGAAATGGCAGATCCAGACCTGCTGCCCAATCCCCCAGCGCCTGGGCGGCATGGGTACGCGCATCAATGCGCATACCGAGGGCGGCAAGCTTGCAGCGTCCGCTGGCGACACGCGGCAGTGCCATGAGTTCAGCATGGCAAGCGGCGGCAGCTTCGCGGTCGAAGGCGGAATTGCAGACCGGCATCAGGATCGCATCGGCGAACATCACCATGCGTGCCAGGTCGAAACCGTGCAGACCGCCGGGTGTGTCCAGCACCACATGCGTGATGCCGGAAGGCACGCGCAGTACGTTCTTTTGGTCAATGGTCCAGGGGGCGATGGCCGGCAGCGCCGCATTACGCCGGCGCAACCAGGCGCGCGTCGACTGCTGACGGTCCACGTCACCGAGCATGACAGCACATTCCTGATGGGCCAACCAGGCTGCAAGATGAGCCGCGACGGTGCTTTTGCCGCTCCCTCCCTTGCGATTGACAACTGCAATCACCGGCATGAAAACTCCAGAAACCGAGCGAAAGATACAGTTTGATACAAAAGGTGAAGGCAGTCCATAGCCGGTGGATCAACGGGACTATTGTTTTTGTAGCAAAACAACGCGGCCTGCATACCCTTGCCGGGTATTCAGGTGGCAATGGAAACGGACGGGTGCTAAGCCGGAGTGGGGCACCGCCAGCCCAGGAGCAGGAGCGCCAGCAGGCTGAAACCAGCGCCGACAGCAAAAGTGAAGCGGGCGCCAAGCTGATCCCATAACAGTCCGGCCAGCACGCTGGCCAACAGCATGGCCAGGCCGCTGACGAGATTGAACATGCCGAAGGCAGTGCCGCGCAGATCGGCTGGCGCTACATCGGCCACCATGGTGGCCAGCAGACCTTGTGTCATGGCCATGTGCAGGCCCCACAGCACGATACCGGCCCAGACGATGGGGCCGCGGTCGCTCCAGGCCAGCAGCATGTCGGCCGCGATCAGCAGCCCCAGCCCCCAGGCCAGCAGCGTGTGGTGCTTGACCGAATCGGCCAGCTTGCCCAAAGGATAGGCTCCCAGGGCATAGATGGCGTTCATGACGATCAGCACCAGTGGCACCCAGGCCAGCGACAGACCACCTTGTTGAACACGCAGCACCAGAAAAGCCTCGCTGAAGCGCGCCAGCGTGAAGACGGCGCCAATGCCTACCACCCACCAGTAGCGTTGGCTCAGGCGGCACAGGTTGTCACGTCGGATTGGGTTGGTGCGCGGTGCTCCGGCAGGACGTTCCGGCTCATGCACGCCGAACACCAGAAGGGCCACGCACAGGAAGGCTGGGATGACCGCGACCCAGAAGACGGCACGAAAGTTGTTGGCCCACAACAGCATCAGGCCCATGGCCAGCAGCGGACCGAGAAAGGCGCCCACGGTGTCGAGCGATTGGCGCAGGCCGAAGGCAGCGCCGCGCAGCGCGGGCGGGGCGATGTCGGCCACCAACGCATCGCGCGGGGCACCGCGGATGCCTTTGCCGACACGATCAAGCAGTCGTGCGGCAATCACCGGTTCGACCGAGGTGGCCAGGGCAAACAGCGGCTTGGTCAGCGCCCCCAGGCTATAGCCCAGCACGGCCAGCGGTTTGCGCTTGCCCCACCAGTCGCTCAAGGCGCCCGAGAAGACTTTGACGATGAGGGCCGTGGCCTCGGCGGCGCCTTCGATCAGGCCCACGGTCAGCATGCTGACACCGAGTGCCGTGACAAGGAAGACCGGCAGCAGGCTGTGGATCAGCTCGGACGAGATATCCATCAGCAGGCTGACGAAACCCAGCGCCCAGATCCCTGCAGGCAGGTTCCGGGGTGGGGGCTGTCCAGGCATGTGGAAGCCTGCGGGGGCAGAGGCGTCAGGCCACCACGACCGGGGCACTGTTGCCGCGGGCGGCAATGACACCGATCTCGAACACCTGCTCGCCGGCGTCGCGCAGCGTCTGCGCAGTGGCAGCGGCGTTGGCGGCATCGATCACGACCACCATGCCGATGCCGTTGTTGAAGGTGCGGTTCATCTCGAAGTCGTCGATGCCGGCAGTCTTCTGCAGCCAGGCAAACAGCTCGGTCTGCGGCCAACTGCCCTTTTTCAGGTGGGCGGCCGTGCCTTCGGGCAGCACGCGCGGAATGTTCTCCAGCAGGCCGCCACCGGTGATGTGGGCCAGCGCCTTGATCGGGTGCTTGGCCAGCGCGGCCAGCACGTTCTTCACGTACAGGCGGGTCGGCTCCATGACGGCCTGCTTGAACGGCTTGCCGTCCAGCGTGGCCGGCAGCTTGCCGGCCGCGCGCTCGATGCACTTGCGCACCAGCGAGAAACCGTTGGAGTGCACGCCGCTGGAGGCCAGACCCAGCACCACGTCGCCCGGCTTGACGCTCTGGCCGGTCAGGATCTTGGACTTTTCCACCGCGCCGACGGCAAAGCCGGCCAGGTCGTATTCACCCGCCGGGTACATGCCGGGCATCTCGGCGGTTTCGCCGCCGATCAGGGCGCAGCCGGAGAGCTCGCAGCCCTTGGCAATGCCGCCGACCACCGCCGCGGCCGTGTCCACCTCGAGCTTGCCGCAGGCGAAGTAGTCCAGGAAGAACAGCGGTTCGGCACCCTGCACCAGCACGTCGTTGACGCTCATGGCCACCAGGTCGATGCCTACCGTGTCGTGCATGTTCCACTCGAAGGCCAGCTTGAGCTTGGTGCCCACGCCGTCGGTGCCGGACACCAGCACCGGTTCCTGGTAGCGCTTGGGCACCTCGAACAGGGCGCCAAAGCCGCCGATGCCGGCCAGCACGCCTTCACGCATGGTCTTTTTGGCCAGCGGTTTGATGCGTTCGACCAGAGCGTCGCCAGCGTCGATGTCGACGCCGGCGTCTTTGTAAGAAAGGGGAGTGGAGCTGTTGGGTGTGGTCATGAAAGGTGGCGGAGGCGGCGGCGAACGCAGACCCCGATAGAATTTGCCCTGATTTTAAGGGTTTCGTCCCCCTCCATCTCCCGTATGCCTTTGACCCCCACCCAAAAAAGTACCGCTGCCTGGGCCGCCATGGCGGTTTTGCTGGCGTTGGCACTGTGGTTGCTGGCGCCCGTGCTGACGCCTTTTGTGGTGGCGGCGGTGCTGGCTTATGCACTCACGCCGCTGGTAAACCGGCTGGATACCCTGGCGGGTGGGCGTCTTCCGCGTTTCGTGGCGGTGCTGCTGGTGGAGCTGCTGTTCATTCTGGTGGTGCTGGGGCTGGTCCTGCTGCTGGTGCCGATCCTGGCCAAGGAACTGCCGCAGTTGCGCGAACAGGTGCCGCTCTTGCTGGAGCGGCTCGATGGCTGGCTCCAGCCGCTGCTGGCGCCCTTCGGGATCGAGTTTTCCCTCGATCTGGCGACGATCAAGCCGGCGGTCATGAAGTACCTCAATGCCAACCTGGAAGAGACCATGGGCTCGTTGCTGGCCTCGCTCAAGATCGGCGGCAGTGTGGCGCTGACCGTGTTCGGCAATCTGATCCTGATTCCGGTGGCCCTGTTCTACCTGCTGCTGGACTGGCAGCATTTCGTTGCGCGCGTGGTCGAACTGGTGCCGCCGCCGCTGCGTGCCAGCTACGACAGCTTCATGGAGGAATCGGACGGCGTGCTGGGGCAGTACCTGCGCGGCCAGCTGCTGGTGATGCTGATCCTGGCGGTGTATTACAGCGTGGGCCTGAGCCTGTTCGGGCTGGATGTGGCGCTGCCCGTCGGTATCTTCACCGGCCTGGCGATCTTCGTGCCCTATGTGGGCTTCGGGCTCGGCCTGGCCTTGGCCGCGCTGGCGGGGCTGCTGGAGTTTGCTGTCAGCGACGGGCCCTCGAAGGTCCTGTTGATGCTGGCGGTCGTCTACGGACTTGGCCAGCTGATCGAAAGTTTCTTTCTGACGCCCAGGCTGGTGGGCGAGCGCATCGGCCTGCACCCGCTGGTGGTCATCTTTGCGCTGCTGGCCTTTGGTCAGCTGTTCGGTTTTGTCGGCGTGCTGATCGCCCTGCCGGCCAGTGCCGTGCTGCTGGTCGCGGTGCGGCGCATGCGCAGCCATTATCTGGACAGCAGTTTGTATCGGGGCTGAGATGTCAATGAAGCAGATTGCACTCGACATCGGGCTGGCCACCGGTCCGACACTGGCCAACTTCTTTGCCGGCCCCAATGAGGCGGCCCTGCGCCACCTGCAGCTGTGGACCGGGGAGAAGTCCAACGCGACGACCCGCTCACCCGTGCCGACCTACTTGTGGGGCAGCAGTGGCAGCGGCAAGACGCACCTGCTCAAAGCGGTGCGCGAAACCCTGCGCGAGCAGGGGGCCAGCGTCGGCTGGCTGGATGCCACGATGCACGAGCCGCCGGCCTTTGACGACAGCTGGGCAGCCGTTCTGATGGACGACGTGCACCTGTACACCGCCGTGCAGCAGCATGCGGCCTTCAACTGGTTCGTCAATGCCCAGACCGGGCATCAAGGGGTGCTGGCCGCCGGTGAACTGCCGCCGGCCGATCTCAAGCTGCGCGAGGACCTGCGCACCCGCCTGGGTTGGGGCCATGTGTTCGCCCTGCAGGTGCTCAGTGAGCCGGAGCGCCGTGCCGTGCTGCGTCAGGCGGCAGATGAACGCGGCGTCTTTCTCGGCGACGAGGTGATGGATTTCATGCTGACGCGTTTCAGCCGCGACCTGGGCAGCCTGATGCAACTGCTCGAACACCTTGACGGCTATGCCCTGCAGACCCAGCGCGCCATCACCATTCCTTTGATCAAGGCCATGCTGAATGATGGGTGACCCCCCTGAGCGGCTGACGCCGCTTCCCCCCAAGGGGGGACAACGCCAGTGGCCCGGCAAAGCCGGTTCCACGGCGTTTCCCGGTTCAAACCCTTCGCGCCGTCTCTATTGCCGACTTCTATGACCCAAAAGAAAAAACTGGCCCTGTTCGATCTGGACCATACCCTGTTGCCGATCGACTCGGACTACTCCTGGGGTACCTTCACCACCACCATCGGCTGGACCGATCCGGTGGACTTTGCCCGCCGCAACGACGAGTTCTATGCCCACTACCAGGCCGGCACGCTTGATGTGCACGATTACGTGCGCTTTGCCACCGAAGCGGTGCGTCTGCAGGGGGCCGACAAGGCGCTGGCGGCGCGTGCGCGCTTCATGCGCGAGATCATCGAGCCGGCGATCAAGCCGCAGGCGCGGGAACTGATACAGCAGCACCGGCAGGCCGGCGACGAGGTGGTGATCATCACCGCCACCAACGAGTTCGTGACGCGGCCGATTGCCGACGCCTTTGGCGTGCAGCATCTGATTGCCGTCGAGCTGGTGCGCGATGCCAGTGGCTGGATCACTGGCGACATCCAGGGCGTTCCCTCTTTCCGCGAAGGCAAGGTCAAGCGTTTCGAGGACTGGCTGGTCGCGCACCGACTGGCCTGGGACGAGGCCGATGTCACTTTCTATACCGATTCCATCAACGACCTGCCGCTGATGGAAAATGTGAACCATCCGGTGGCGACCAATCCGGACGACCGCCTGCGCCTGTTGGCCACCCAGCGTGGCTGGCGCATACTGGACCTCTTCTACTCATGATCAAAAAAATTATCAACAAGCTGCTGGGCAAATCGCCTGCGGCCAACAGCCGCGGCCAGAAGCCCTCGTTCGGCAAGCGCGAGGAAATCGACGCTGCCGTGCACGGCATCGACCCGCAACTGGTGGACGAACGTGCCCTCAATGTGGTGCATACCCTGCAGGACGCCGGCTACGAGGCCTATATCGTCGGCGGCGCGGTGCGCGACCTGCTGGTCGGTTTGCGCCCCAAGGATTTCGACGTCGCCACCGACGCCACGCCCGAGCAGGTCAAGGGCCTGTTTCGTCGTGCCTTCATCATCGGGCGGCGCTTTCGCATCGTGCACGTGGTCTATGGCCGCGGGCGCGAGCACGAGGTGATCGAAGTTTCTACCTTCCGCGCCTACATGGACAACGCGGCGGCCGAGCAGGTGGCCGGCAACGAGCGCACCAGCAAGAGCGAACTCGCGGGCATGAAGCATGCCGTGGACGCCAGCGGCCGCGTGCTGCGCGACAACGTCTGGGGGCCGCAGAACGAAGACGCCACGCGGCGCGACTTCACCATCAACGCCATGTACTACGACCCGGAAACGCAGATCGTGGTCGACTACCACGGCGGTTTCAAGGACGTTCAGCACCGCGTGCTGCGCATGATCGGCGACCCGGCCACGCGCTACCGCGAGGACCCGGTGCGCATCATCCGCGCCGTGCGTTTTGCCGCCAAGCTCAGTGCCCTGGGCTTCAAGCTCGACGCCAAGACTGCTGCGCCGCTGGTCAAGTCGCACGAACTGCTGGCCGACGTACCGCAAAGCCGCCTGTTCGACGAGATGCTCAAGCTGCTGCAGACCGGCCATGCGCTGGCCTCCATCGCCCAGCTCAAGGCCCTGGGTCTGGCGCGTGGCATCTACCCGCTGCTCGACGTCGTCGTGGAGCGGGCCGAGCAGCCCTTCGTCAACGCCGCCCTGCAGGACACCGACCGCCGCGTCGGCGAAGGCAAGCCAGTGGCGCCGAGCTTCCTGCTGGCCTGTGCCCTGTGGGCCGACGTGCGCGACGGCTGGGCCCGGCGCATGGCGCAGCGCCAGCACTCGCACCCGGCGCTGCAGGATGCGATCGACGAGGTGTTCGATGCCCGCATCGGCGATGTCTCCGGCCGCGGCAAGCTGGCCGCCGACATGCGCGAGATCTGGATGATGCAGCCGCGCTTCGACAAGCGCGTCGGCAGCGCCCCCTTCGGTCTGGTGGAACAGCCGCGCTTCCGTGCCGGTTTCGATTTCATGCGCCTGCGCGCCGATGTCGGTGAAATTGATGAGTTGCTGGCCGACTGGTGGCAGGAGTTCAGCACAGCCGATGACAACCTGCGCCAGGACCTGGTGGACCAGGTGCGCGAGGAGCAGCAGTCACGCCAGCGCACGCGTGCCCCGCGCGTGCATACCAGTCCGGCCGCTGACAAGCCGGCGGCCGACAGGCCGGAGCCGCCGACGGAAGCCGACGGTGGTGAGGCGCCGCCGAAGAAGCGGCGTCGGCGTCGGCGCTCCGGGGGTGCCAAAAGCGGGGGCGAGTCCGCTTCGACGCCGGATACGGGCGAGTGATTCCGGCGGATGACCGGCCGGTCACGGCCTATATCGGACTGGGTGCCAATCTCGGCGACGCCCGTCGCACGGTGCGGCAGGCCGTTCAAGACCTGGGCACCTTGCCGCAGACCCGGCTCATGCGTGCCTCATCGCTGTACCGCACCGCGCCCATCGATTCCAGCGGGCCGGACTACATCAACGCGGTAGCTGAAGTCGCCACCACCTTGAGCCCGCAAGCCTTGCTGACCGAATTGCAGCGCCTGGAACTGGCGGCCGGCCGGGAGCGGCCGTACCGCAATGCGCCGCGCACGCTGGATCTGGACATCCTGCTGTACGACGACATTGCGTTGGATATGCCAACGCTGACGATTCCGCACCCGCGCATGGTCGACCGGGCTTTTGTGCTGCTGCCCCTGGCGGAAATTGCGCCGCATCGGCTGGGGGCGCAACAGCTGGATGCTGTGCGTGGGCAAGCCATTGAGCGTCTGCCACCGGATGGATGAGGTGAGGGCCTCCAGCGCGCGTTCAGCGTTCAGAAACGCCCGCCGATGTCGATAGAATGGGCTGGCATTATCGTTGTAAGCAAGCTGTAGGGAATTATGAATTTCAACAATATGAGTGTTGCCACGAAATTGTGGCTGGCGGTGAGCGCGATCGTTCTCTCGCTGGCTCTCCTGATAGGTTTTGCCGCGGTTCGATCCGCCCGGCTGCAGGCTGAGACCTCCGTGACCCTGCAAGCGCTGAGTGATCGCGTGAAGGCAGCCAATGTCTGGGCCGGTCTGGCGGAAACCAACGCGGTGCGTACCCGCGCCGTGATCACCACCTTCGATCCAGGCATCGAAGAGGCGTTTACCGACGCGATGGCGGCAACGGCCAGGAAAATCGCCGAGGTGCAGAAGAGCATCGAGACGATGTCCCTCAGCCCGGAAGAACTGGCGCAGATGAAAAAGATCGATGCCAGCCAGAAACTCATGCTCGAGATTCAGGGCAAGGCCGGTGAGCTCAAATCCGCAGGCAACAGCGAAGAGGCGCAAAAAGTCATCAAGGAGCAGTACAACCCGGCGGTCAACACCTACCTGGCCAATCTGCGCGACCTGGTGCAGCAGGAAGAGGTCGCCACCTTGAAATACTCGGAGGAAATGGGGCAGGCCCGCAACATGACGGTGCGCATTGCCGGTATGGCTGTTCTCATCATTCTGGTCGGGATTCTGGTCGGTGCCGGCGTGCTGATCCGCTCGATCCGCCGCCCGCTCGATCAGGCCAACGAACTGGCTTCCCGCATTGCACAGGGCGACCTGAGCGCCCGCATCGACACCTCGCGCGGGGACGAGTTCGGTACGCTCATGAAGTCGCTGGCCCGCATGAACGAATCGCTGGGCCACATGGTGCAACAGGTGCGCCAGAGTACCGACAGCATTGCCACCGCCAGTGCCGAGATCGCCACCGGCAACCATGACCTGTCGGTGCGGACCGAGCAGACCTCCAGCAACCTGCAGACCACGGCGGCTGCCATGGAAGAGCTCACCAGCACCGTGCAGCACAGCGCCGACAACGCGCGCCAGGCATCCCAGCTGGCGGCCAGTGCCTCGACCGTGGCGCAAAAGGGCGGCGTGGTGGTGCAGCAGGTGGTCTCCACCATGGAGGAGATCAACACCAGCAGCAAGAAGATTTCCGACATCATCGGCGTGATCGACGGCATTGCCTTCCAGACCAACATCCTGGCGCTGAACGCCGCCGTGGAAGCGGCGCGCGCCGGTGAACAGGGCCGCGGCTTTGCCGTGGTGGCGGGTGAGGTGCGTTCCCTGGCGGGGCGCAGCGCCGAAGCCGCCAAGGAAATCAAGGGGCTGATCAATACCTCGGTCGAGAAGGTCGAGTCGGGTACCCAGTTGGTCACCGATGCCGGTGCCACCATGAACGACATCGTCCAGTCGGTGCGTCGCGTGGCCGACGTGATCGGTGAGATCACCGCCGCCTCCAGCGAGCAGAGCGCCGGCATCTCCCAGGTGAACAATTCGATCGCCAATCTCGACCAGATGACGCAGCAGAACGCCGCGCTGGTGGAGCAAAGTGCGGCGGCGGCACAAAGCATGCGCGAACAGGCCGATCAGCTGGCCCAGGCGGTGGCGGTGTTCAAGGTCAATGGCATGGCCGCCATGCCGCAGCGCCCGATCAGGGACATCACGCCGCGCCCCGAACCGGCGCAGAAACTGGATCGCCCGCCGGAAGCACCGAAAGCCGCCTTGCCCAAGGTGGCGGACAAGCCGGTGGCGGCCCAGGCGCCAACGGCCAGCGCCAAGGCCGATGCGGACGAGTGGGAAACCTTCTGAGTCGGTGAAATAAAAAAAGAGCCTGCATTGCAGGCTCTTTTTGTTTACGCCAGTTCGGCGATCAGCTCGATCTCGACACAGGCCCCCAGCGGAATCTGGGCCACGCCGAAGGCACTGCGCGCGTGCGCGCCTTTCTCGCCGAACACCTGGCCCAGCAGCTCGCTGGCGCCATTGGTCACCAGGTGGTGTTCGGTGAAGTCGCCGCTGGAGTTGACCAGCGACATCACCTTGACGATGCGTTTGACGCGGTTGAGGTCGCCCACGGCGGCATGCAGCGTACCCATCAGGTCGATGGCCACGCCGCGCGCAGCCGCCTGGCCTTCTTCCGTGCTCATGGTCTTGCCGAACTGGCCGACCCAGGGTTTGCCGTCCTTCTTGGCGATGTGGCCGCTGAGGAAGACCAGATTGCCGGTCTGCACAAAGGGCACGTAGGCGGCAGCCGGGACGGCGACCGGGGGCAGGGTGATGTTGAGTTCTTTCAGCTTGTCGTAGACGTTCATGGGAAGACCTTTCAATTCGCAATTCAAACCCGTCGATTGTCGGGTATTGTTGCCATTGGACGTCCCTATTCCCCATGCTGAACAAGCTTGCCTCCTTGCCGCGCGACAGCCGCGACACGCTGTTCCTGCTGGTCGTGATCGCCTGGATCATGCTGCCGCAGATGGCGCACCTGCCGCTGTGGTGCAGCGCGCTGGCCGCGGCCGTGTTGCTGTGGCGCAGCTGGCTGGCGCTGACCTTGCACCCGCTGCCGGGCAAGTGGTGGTTGTTCGGCTTGCTGCTGCTCACCGTGGCGGCCACGCTGGCCACCTACCGCACGCTGCTCGGGCGCGATGCCGGCGTGACGCTGATCGTGGTGCTGCTGGCCCTCAAGACGCTGGAGTTGCGCGCGCGGCGTGACGCCTTTGTCATCTTCTTTCTGGGTTTCTTCACGCTGCTGGCGCAGTTTTTCTTTTCGCAATCGCTGCTCACGGCCTTGGCCATGCTGCTCGGCCTGCTGGGCTTGCTGACGGCGCTGGTCAACAGCCACCTGCCGGTGGGTCGGCCTTCGCTGTGGCAATCCGCGCGACTGGCCGGGCGCATGACGCTGCTGGGGGCGCCCATCATGGTGCTGCTGTTCCTGTTGTTTCCACGCCTGGCGCCGCTGTGGGGCACGCCGGGTGACGCCATGAGCGGGCGCAGCGGTCTGTCCGAGCGCATGCAGGTCGGCAGCGTCGCCCGCCTGGCGCTGGACGACAGCGTGGCCATGCGCATCCGTTTTGAGGGTGCCCAGCCGCAGACCGCGGAGCTGTATTTCCGCGGACCGGTGCTCTCCACCTTCGACGGGCGCGAATGGCAGCCGCTGCGCCCGACCTTTCCGGCCCAGATGCAAGCGCCAGCCCAGCTGGAGGTGGCCGGCGCACCGCTGCGTTATGAGGTGACGCTGGAGCCGAGCGGCCGCCCCTGGCTGCCGGTGCTCGATGCCACGCTGGCGCCGCCGCAGCTGCCGGCGCATTCGCCGCGCATGACGCGCGAGTTGCAATGGCTGGCCAGCGCTCCCCTGCACGACATCGTGCGCTACCAGGCGCAGAGCTATCCGCAGTTCCGCCATGGTCCGCTGCAGCCGATGGCCGGTCTGCAGGACTACCTGGTCCTGCCCATCGGTTTCAACCCGCGCACGCTGCAGCTGGCCGCCGAACTGCGCCGCGACCCGCGGCATGCCGATGCTGCCTCCGTGGTGGCGGCCGCGTTGGAGCGGCTGCGCCGCGGCGGCTACCGCTACACGCTGGAGCCCGGCGTGTTCGGCCAGCACAGTGCCGACGAGTTCTGGTTCGACCGCAAGGAGGGTTTCTGCGAGCACATTGCCGCCGCCTTCGTCATCCTGATGCGCGCCGCGGGGATTCCGGCGCGCATCGTCACCGGCTACCAGGGCGGCGAGCGTAACGCCATCGACAACTTCTGGGTCGTGCGCCAGAGCGATGCCCATGCCTGGACCGAGGTCTGGCTGGCCGGCCAGGGCTGGCTGCGGGTGGACCCGACGGCGGCCGTGGCGCCCGGGCGCATCGGCACGCTGCAGCGCCTGCAGGCACCGCGCGGCGTGGTGGCCACTGCCATCAACACCGTGAGCCCGACGGTGGCGCTGAACCTGCGTGCCGTGTGGGAGGCGGTCAACAACCGCTGGAACCAGTGGGTGCTGAACTACACCCAGAGCCGCCAGCTCAACCTGCTGCGCGAGCTCGGCTTCGCATCGCCCAGCTGGGAGGACCTGGGCTACCTGATGGCCGGCAGCATCGCGCTGCTCAGTCTGACGGGTGCCGCCTGGGCGCTGTGGGAGCAGCGCCGCCACGATCCCTGGCTGCGCCTGTTCGAGGCGGCGCAACGCCGCCTGCGCAAGACCGGCGTCCCGCCCGGCATGACGCCGCGCGCACTGGCCGAGACGCTGGCCCGCCAGCAGGGTGCGGCCGACCCACAGGTGCAGGCCATTCGCCACTGGCTGTTGCGACTCGAGGCGCTGCGTTATGCGCCCGGCACTTCCTGCCGCGAAAAGAGTGGCCTGGCGGCGCTGCGGCGCGAGTTCAAGCAATT
Source organism: Curvibacter sp. (assembly GCA_031426755.1). GTDB lineage: Bacteria > Pseudomonadota > Gammaproteobacteria > Burkholderiales > Burkholderiaceae_C > Hylemonella. The sequence continues at coordinate 15,737 of JASJPI010000009.1, read as the reverse complement.
ACACTGGCCCCTGTGATGACGACATTTCTCCGTATTGCTCTTGTTTTGATAGCTGCCTGCGCCGTTTCCACGGGGGCTCTGGCCGAAAAACATACTAAAAAACACAAGGCCCCAACGAGCCGGCAGCCGTCGGGCCTGCGCTACGACAGCCGGCCTGAAGCCATGGCGCTGGCCGACGAGATCGCCGAACGGCGAGGGCTGAACCGCGACTGGGTACGGCAGGCCATCGGTCAGGCCCGCCAGCTGCCGCAGGTGGTCAAGCTCATGACGCCGGCGCCGGTGGGCACCCCCAAGAACTGGCAGCTCTACCGCAGCCGCTTCATCGAACCCAGGCGCATCGAGGCCGGCTTGCGCTTCTGGCAGGCGCAGGGCGACACGCTGGCGCGGGCCGAAGCCGTCTTTGGCGTGCCGGCCGAAATCATTGTCGGCATCATCGGTGTGGAGACCATCTATGGTCAGCAAACCGGCAGCTTCCGTGTGATCGATGCGCTGGCCACATTGGCCTTCGATTTTCCGTCCACCCACCCGCGCGCCGCCGAGCGCAGCCGTTTTTTCAGGGCGGAACTGGAGCAGTTGCTCAGCCTCAAAGGGCAGAAGGGGCTGGACCCCTTGAGCGTGCGCGGCAGCTACGCCGGTGCCATGGGCATGCCGCAGTTCATGCCGTCGAGCTGGGCCCGTTTCGCGGTGGACTTCGATGGCGACGGCCGCATCGACCTGTTCGACAGCCCGGCCGACGTGATCGGCTCGGTGGCCAACTACTTCAGGATTTTCAACTGGCAGCCCGGCATGCCGACGCATTACGGCGTCAGCTTCGACCTGGAGCGCCTCGACAAGGACACGCTGCTGGCCCCCGATATCCTGCCCACCTTCCCGGTGGCCAGTTTCACAGCCAAGGGTGCCGTGCTCGACGCCGCAGGCTTGCAGCACCCGGGACCGCTTGCGCTGGTGGAGCTGCAAAACGGCGAAGCGGCGCCGAGCTATGTGGCGGGCACCGAGAATTTCTATGTCATCACGCGCTACAACTGGAGCAGCTACTACGCGCTGGCCGTGATCGAACTCGGCCAAGCGGTGGCCGGCGCCATGCGGGCCTCATGCCGCACGAGCGAGGCCGTCAGTCAGGCCAGCACCACGCCTTCGAACACCGGGTGCAGCGCATCGACCCAGTGATCGACTTCCGTCTCGCCGATCTGCAGGCAGGCCAGGCATGACGCGCCGAACTGTTCCCACTCGCGTTGCGGCTGGGCCCCTTCGAAGTCAGCCACCAGGTGTTCGGCCAGCGCGGCGATCGCCACCAGGCTGCGGATCTCCGCCGGCACGGCCGGGTCCTTCAGGATGCTGAAGTCGTGGTGCAGGCGCACGGCGATGGACACCACCGGTGGCAGGTTCCAGGTCTTGGCCACGATGGCACCGACCACGGCATGGTCGGTGCGGTGCACCGCGTTCTCGGTTTCGGTAAAGCCGCGGTCCTGCCGCGCCATCGCCTCGGCCAGCGTACCGGCGTAGCCGCGCACACCCTGCAGCATGATGGGAATGCCCACGTGCATGAACAGGCCGCAGGTCTGTGCCACCTCGGCATTCATGCCGTAGAGCTGGCGTGCGATGTAGGCCATGGCCAGTGAGCGGCGTGTCGAGGTTTCCCAGAAATGCTCGACCAGCGGCGAGTTGATGCGGATGGCCTGGCGCGTGAGAAAGCCGGTGAGGATGGCCACGGCCTGTCCCATGCCCAGCATGGTGACGGCTTCGCCGACGGTGTTGGCCGGGCGCGAGCGGGCATAGAACGGGCTGTTGGCGGTGCGCAGCAGCGCGGCCGCCATGGCGACGTCGCTGCCGGCAATGCGGGCGATCTCGGCCGGATCCGGGTCGGCCTTGCGAATCTCGATCTGCAAGGCGGTCAGCAGCTCAGGGCAGGGCGGGATGGCAATGTCGCGCACCGGCCCTTCGTGCCTGGCCTGATCGAGTTCCCGGTTGATGTCCGCAACTTTCATGTCATGGTCTCCAGTCAGGGCATTATGCGGAAAAAGCAGGGCCCTCTCAGGGTGCGCGGTGCTGCCAGTAGCGCCGCGCCACCTCGCGCTGGCAAGCCACCTGTTGTGGCTGCGCTGAGTGCCAGCGTGCCGCGCCGCAATGCACCGAATCGATCACCCGCACCTGGCGTTCGGCATAGCGCGCCAGCACGGCCGGCGCCGGGTGGCCGAAGCGGTTGCGGTAGCCGGCCTGCACCAGCGCCAGCGAGGGGGCCACCGCATCGAGAAAGGCGGCGCTGCTGGAGGTCTTGCTGCCATGGTGCGGCACCAGCAGCACGTCGGCCTGCAGCGGCGCATCCATCGCCAGCAACTGCGTCTCCTGGGCCTGTTCGATGTCGCCCGTCAGCAGCACACTGTGCGCGCCGTTGGCGATGCGCAGCACGCAGGACAAGGCGTTGGAGCGGCGCACCAGCGCATAGTCTTCCACGGTCGGGTGCAGCACCTCGAAGCGCACGCCATCCCAGACCCAGGCCTGGCCGGCTTCGCAGCGGCTGGCGCGGCGCAGGGCCTGCAACTCATGCTCGTCCTCGATCGAACTCAGCAGCGTGGCGGCCGGTTGCATGGTCAGCACGGCGGCGGCACCGCCGCTGTGGTCGCTGTCGCGGTGGCTCAGCACCAGGCGATCGAGCCTGACGCCCTGCGCGCGCAGCAGCGGCACCAGCACGCGGTGGCCGGCGTCGCTCTCGCGCGAGTAGCGCGGCCCGGCGTCGTACAGCAGCGCATGGGTGGCCGTCTGTACCAGCACCGCATTACCCTGGCCGATGTCGGCGGCCAGCAGTTCAAACTGGCCCGGCGCCGGGCGTGGCGCCTGCCACAGCAACACCGGCAGCAGCAGCGGCAGCCCGAGCAAGCGCAGGTTCCACGGCAGTCGCATGACCAGCAACACGCCGCCGAGCAGGCCCGCCACGCCGGCCCACAACGGCGCCTGCGCCACCGACAGCGTGGCCAGCGGCAGGCTCGCCAGCAGCCCGAGGTACACCACCAGCCACTGCACCGCCTGGGCGGCCGCATCCCACAGCGGTGGCAGCAACACACCGAGCAGCGCGAGCGGCGTGACCACCAGCGTCACCCAGGGGATGGCCAGCGCGTTGGCCGCCAGACTCACCAGCGAGACCTGGCCGAACAGCAGCAGGGTGAGCGGCGTCAGCGCCAGCGTGATGATCCACTGCTCGCGCAGCAAGGCCAGGGCGCGGTGGCGCAGGCTGGCCCGGGCCATCAACTGACGCGCGCCCGAATCGGTAGCGAACAGCACGCCCACCGCCACGAAGCTGAGCCAGAAGCCGGCCTGCAGCAAGGCCCAGGGGTCGGCCGCCACGACCACGGCGCACGCCAGCAGCCAGACCTGTGGCCAGGGCCAGCGCCGCGCCGACAGACGCAGCAGGGTGATGGCGGCCAGCATCCAGACCGTGCGCTGCGCCGGCACGCCCCAGCCGCTGAACAGCGCGTAGGCCGCAGCCAGCAGCAGCCCGCCCAGCAGGCCGGCACTCGGTGCCGGCAGGGCCAGGCACAGCCGCGGTGAGCGCCGCCACAGCCAGCCGATGACGATGGCCGCCAGCCAGGCGAACAGCGTCACGTGCAGGCCCGAGATGCTCATCAGGTGCGCCACGCCGGTGGCGCGGAACACGTCCCAGTCGGCGCGGTCGATCGCCTGCTGGTCGCCCACCACCAGCGCTGCCACCACGCCGGCCAGGCGCACACGGTCACGTTCATCCCCGCCGCTGGCCAGCAGGCGTTCGAAGATGGCGTCGCGGACCCGCTGGCGTGCCCATTCCACCGGATGCCGCCCCGTTTGCGCCAGCCGCTGCGGTGCGGGGTCGCGCGGGCCGGCGCGCACATAGCCGGTGGCCTGCAGCCCTTGCTCCCACAACCAGAGCTCGAAGTCGAAACCATGCGGGTTGCTGCCACCGTGCGGTGCTTTCAGCCGCACCGTCATGCGCCAGCGCTCGCCGGCCTGAAGCGGCTGCGGCGCGCGTTGCAGGTCGGCCAGCAGCTCGCCGCCACCCCAGACGCCGCCGTACCAGCCGAGGTACAGGCGAGGCGGCAGCGCGACCGGCTGGCCGTTCAGTTCGGCCTGTTCCACCTCGAAGCGGAAACGGGTGCCAGCCTCGCTGTACTGCGGCATGGCGGCCACCTGGCCGGTGACGGTGATGTCTCTGCCTTCCAGCGCCGGCGCCAGGGCGTGGTGGCTGAAGGCGGTGGCGCGCAGGCCGGTGCTGGCGAAGCCGAGCAGGGCGAAGGCGGCTGTGATGCTGAGCACGCGCCCCCAAAATGCTATTGTCTTGATAGCAGTTGGTGCAGCGAAGACAAGGGCTACGGCCAGAAAAAGGCCATAAACCGTGGCGGACCAGAGTTCGGGCTGCTGCAGCTGCAGGGCCACACCGGCGACCCAGGCCAGCAGGGCGGGGGCCATGAGGGTGGCTTTGTGCTGGCGGGTTGTGGGCATGTTCGGATGCTAACTGGGCGTTGCAGGTGTGGGCTGCTGGATGTGTTTCGGCTTGTGTGCTTGACGGGCCAGCGAGCCGGGTCTCGCCCCGGCGGGCGAGTCACCTTTCTTTGCTTCGCCAAAGAAAGGTAACCGAAAGAAAGGCGAGCCGGATTCGTCGGCCCTACGGGCACGCTGCGTTGCTCGTGTCAAGCGGGAGCCGCGCAAACTCGCCCTACGGGCTCAGACATGCACGGCTCTTGATCCGCTTGCCCCTGCGCTACTCGCCTCCTCATAACGGCGGGGGGGACCGGATACCGAAAATAACAAGGACGCGCCGGGGCGCGTCCTTGTTGCGTGCGTTACATTGATTCTCGAAGACGAAGTATCTGGAGGGTCCTGTGAATCGATGGAATATCCCAGACTGGCTTGAGCGCGAGGTTCTGGCGCGTGACTTGAACTGCGTGTATTGCGGAGTTGATTTTTCCAAGATGGCTGGAAAGAAGAGGGGTAGCCAGCCGTCGTGGGAACACATCGTGAATGACGAGCGCATCATTAATCGTGAAAACATTGCACGGTGTTGCATCTCATGCAACGCGAGCAAAGGTGCGAAAGAGTTAGCGGCCTGGCTTTCCTCTGGGTACTGTGCAAGACGAGGCATCAACAAAGAGACCGTTGCAGAGGTCGTGCGAAGAGTTCTGAGTTATCCGCCATTGTCTGTCTCTAGCAAGTAAGGAATATGCTGGAGATCATCGCAAGGACGCGCCATGGCGCGTCCTTGTTGTCTCCGGTATTTGGTTTTCTTTGCCGTAATGAGGAGGCGAGTAGCGCAGGGGCAAGCGGAACAAGAGGCGCAGATGTTTGAGCGCAGCGAGTTTCTGCGCCTCCCGCTTGACCCGAGCAACGCAGCGTGCCCGGAGGGCCGACGAATCCGGCTCGCCTTCTCTTTGCTTACTTTCTCTTGGCGAAGCAAGAGAAAGTGAGTGCGCTGTCGGGCGCACATCCCGACATGGCTGGCGCACCAAACCATCAATACAAAGCCAACGCCTCCAAACACCGCCGCTTGTGCCCCTCCCCATGCGAAGGCGACAACGCCAGAGGTCCCAGCCTCAATCCATAGTCCACCTCAGCCTCTTCCGCCTCCAACACCCACGCACACAACCGCGACAAGCGCTGCTCCAGAGCGCCGCCACCGGCCAAGGCCAAATCAAGCCAGAGTTCGACCGCCTGGCTCTGCTGGCTGTCGCGGCTCACCAGCTCATCCGTCTTGGCGGCTTTTTTCCAGACGATCACTTTCAGCGGATCGCCGCGGCGGTAGGGGCGCAGGCCGTCGAATTCGCCGCTGGGGGCGTGCCGTTCCGCGGTGGCTCCGGTGCTGCGCGGCTCACCGGCGGGCAGCGCAGGGGGATGTGGCTCGGGCTGGGGGTAGGTCAGCAGCTGGGCGGCCGGGCGCCACAGGGTCCAGACGCGGAAGATGCCCAAGGGGAAACGCGTTTCGGCCATCAGCGTGGGCATCGGGTGGCGGCCGCGCTGGCCGCTGGGCAGGAGCAGCTCGACCGTGCTGCTGCCTTGCGCCGGTACGTCGCTCCAGACCCAGTGGCCGCTGCCGGGCAGGCTCAGGCCGATGCCGTAGCGGGGCGTCTTGCGGTGGTTGTTCAGGGTGATGCGCAGCGGCGTGCGGCCGCCGGCGAAGCGGGCCTCGGGCGCTTGCAGGTTCAGACTCAGGCCGCGCAGCGTGCCGTGCGACACCTGCATGCTGACGATGGCGCTGCCGGCGAGCAGAAAGGTGAGCAGGTAGCCGAGATTGAGCTGGTAGTTGATCGAGGCCACCAGCAGCACCAGCAGTGTGGCCGCCAGCATGAAGCCGGCGCGGGTGGGCAGGATGTAGACGTTGCGCTGGGTCAGCAGCAGCACGTCCTGGCGCGGCAGGCGGTTGTGCCACCATTGGCGAAATTTGGCACGCACCGTGGCCACCGGGTTCCATACACGGGCCTCCGTGGAACCGGCTTTGCCGGGCCAGGGGTGGCGCTCCCTTGAGGGGGCGGCGCCGAAGGCGCTTCGGGGGGGAGTCATGCGCTCAGGGCAGGGGTACGGCCTCGATCATGGCGCGCACCTGTTCGAAGGCGCCGCGGCCGGCATCCGCCACCGGCGTGAGGCGGTGCGCCGTGGTCTGCGGCAGGATGGCCTGGATGTCGTCCGGTGCCACGTAGTCGCGGCCGCTGAGCAGCGCCTGCGCCCGGGCGGCGCGCAGCACGGCCAGGCCAGCGCGCGGGCTCAGGCCCTGCACGAACCAGCGGCCCGAGCGGGTGGCGGAAATCAGGTCCTGCAGGTAGTCCAGCAGTGGCGCGGCGGCATGCACGGCCAGCACCTGCTGTTGCAGCGTTTGCAACTCGGCCAGGGTCAGCCGGCTGGGCAAGGCTTCGACCATGGCGCGCCGGTCATGGCCGCTCAGCAGTTCGCGTTCGGCGGCGCGATCGGGGTAGCCGAGCGAGATGCGCATGAGGAAGCGGTCCAGCTGCGACTCGGGCAGCGCGTGGGTGCCCAGCTGGTCGTGCGGGTTCTGTGTGGCGATGACGAAGAAGGGCGCCGGCAGCGGGCGGGTTTCGCCCTCGATGCTGACCTGGCGCTCCTCCATGGCTTCGAGCAGGGCGCTTTGCGTTTTCGGGCTGGCGCGGTTGATCTCGTCGGCCAGCAGCACCTGGGCAAAGATGGGGCCGGGGTGGAAGACAAAGGTGCTCTGGTTGCGGTCGTAGACCGACACGCCCGACAGGTCGCTGGGCATGAGGTCGGCGGTGAACTGCACGCGCGAGAACTGCAGGCCGAAGGTGCGGGCCAGCGCATGGGCCAGCGTGGTCTTGCCGACGCCGGGCGCATCCTCGATCAGCAGGTGGCCACCGGCCAGCAGACAGGCCACGCTGTCCTGCACCTGGCTGGTCTTGCCGACGATCACCGTGTTAAGCTGATCTACCAGAGACTTGAGCTTGTGCTGTGCATCCATGGCATGACCTTAACCGAAATTGCAGAGGCAGGAACCGACCGTGAGCAAGACTGGATACTTTACCCACCCTGATTGCCGCAAACATGAAATGGGGCCGGGTCATCCGGAGTGTCCGGAACGGCTCGATGCCATCGAAGACCGCTTGCTGATCTCCGGTGTCGGTGATGCGCTGACGCGCATCGATCCACCGCAGGCCTCGATCGACGAGATTGAACTGGCGCACGGCCGCATGCACGTGGCCGCGCTGCGCGGCCTGAGCGATAACCTGCGCGAATCCGTCCAGGCCGGTGGGCCGCGTTATGTGCATGTCGACCCCGACACCGCCATGAATGTGGACTCCTGGGATGCCATCCTGCGCAGCGCCGGCGCCGCCCTGGCTGCCACCGACGCGGTGATTGCCGGCGAACTGACCAATGCTTTCTGTGCCGTGCGCCCGCCGGGGCACCATGCCTGCCGCGACAAGGCCATGGGTTTCTGCTTCGTCAACAACGTGGCGATGGCCGCCAAGTACGCCGTCGAGCGCCACGGCCTCAAGCGTGTGGCGATTGCCGATTTCGACGTGCACCACGGCAACGGCACCGAGGACATCGTGGCTGACGATGGGCGCATTCTGATGGTGAGCATCTACCAGCACCCGTACTACCCGCATGGCGGTGCGGGACCGGATACCGACAACATGGTCAACGTGCCGGTGCCGGCCTACACCAAGGGCATGGCGGTGCGCGAACTGGTCGACATGCTGTGGTTGCCGCGCCTGGAGGCCTTCAAGCCTGAGATGATTTTCATCAGCGCCGGCTTCGATGCGCACCGTGAGGACGACATGGGCCAGTTGGGCTTGGTCGAGTCCGACTATGCCTGGATCACCGAGCGCCTGAAGGACGTGGCACGCCGCCACAGCAAGGGCCGCATCGTCTCCTGTCTGGAAGGCGGCTACAACCTCAGTGCCCTGGCGCGCAGCGTCGAAGCGCACATCCGCGTTCTCGCGGAGGTTTAGCACACCCCCAGGCTGCGCGCACTTCGTGTCGCTGCGCCACCCCCCTTGCAGGGGGCAACGCCAGTGGCCCGGCGGAGCCGGTTCCACGGCGTTTCCCGCCTAAGTCACGATGCGCATTGCCATAGCGCTGCGCAGGGGAAATCAGGCACAGGTTTCATCGCCGGGCCGCCCCAAGGTGAAACGCGGCCCCACCCCAAGCGAAGCGCAGGGCAGGTCTGCGCGGGGGGCAGGGCGCTACACGCAGTGAGCAACCGTGGGGGCCACATTCACCAAGCGATGTAGGCGTAGCCTTTTTCCTGCAACTCCATGACGGCGGCGGCGCCGACTTCCTCGACCTTGACGAAGTCCAGCATGTCGGCCTTGTCCCAGCCGATCGTGTGCATGGTGTTGCCGCAGGCGATGAAGGTCACGCCGTAGGACTCGCTCATGCCGCGGATGCGCTGCTGGTGCAACGGTGCCACCGCGCGCTTCGGCTTCTTGGCCAGCAGGTGGACGCCCGGCCCCCAGGCCACCACCACGATGCTGACGTCATCGACATATTTCTTCAGCACCGCCCCGATCGAATTGAGCACCGCTTCCTGGTATTCGGGCTCAAAGTGATTGAGCTGGTAGACGATCTTGTGCGGCGGGCCGTCGTCTGCGGGCGCCGGTTTGGCCGGCGCGGCCTGGGCAGCGGTGGCGGCACCCGCTGTGGCAGAGGCCATGACGGTCAGCAACTGACGGCGGGGTAGGGACGAGGAGGAGGGCATGGGGATGTGGGTGGGGTTGCGCTTGGGCGTAGATTAGCCCAAAACGCGGGAAGTTCCTGACGAGGGGCCTTCCGGCGGGAGACTGCAATTCGGTGAGAATCAATCCATCGCAGCGATGGCTGCCCAAGAGAAATATGTGAACCATGGGTGAACTGCAAAACCTCGTGCACGATCTGGGCGGCGCCCGGGTCTGGGTGGAAGGGCTGGTGCTGGCGGCCTGCATCGTGCTGGCCTACGTCGTGGCGCGCCTGACCGGGCGCGGCCATCCGGCGGAGTCGGTCTGGTTCGGCCGGCGCACCTTCGACGGCCTGCTGTTTCCGGTGCTGACCCTGGTGCTGATCTATGCCGCCCGCTACGCCGTGGCGCAGTCCCAGCCGGTGGTGGTGCTCAAGGTGGCACTGCCCATCTTCATGTCGCTGGCAGCGATTCGCCTGTTTGTGCAGGTGCTCAGCGCTTCCTTCCCGAAGTCGCCGGCGGTGCAACTGGTCGAGCGCCTGGTGTCCTGGCTGGCCTGGGGCGTGGCGGTCCTCTGGATCACCGGTCTGCTGCCGGCCGTGCAGGCCGAGCTGGAATCCATCACGCTGGCCTTTGGCAAGAGCCGGGTCAGCCTGCGCACCCTGATCGAGGGGACGCTGTCTTCGGGCGTGATGCTGGTGGTGGTGCTGTGGATTTCGGCCACGTTGGAGCGGCGCATCCTGCGCGAGTCGGTCGGCGACCTGTCGATGCGCAAGGTGGCGTCCAATGCCATCCGCGCCGTGCTGCTGCTGGTGGGCTTGCTGTTTGCGCTGTCGGCGGTCGGGGTCGATCTGACGGCGCTCTCGGTGCTGGGTGGCGCACTCGGTGTCGGCATCGGTTTCGGTTTGCAGAAACTGGCCGCCAACTATGTGAGCGGCTTCGTCATCCTGATCGAGCGCTCGCTGCGCATCGGCGATACCGTCAAGGTCGACGGCTTCGAGGGCGTGGTCACCGACATCAAGACCCGTTACACGCTGATCCGCGCGCTCAATGGCCGCGAGTCCATCGTGCCCAACGAGCTGATCATCACGCAGCGGGTCGAGAACCTGTCGCTGGCCGACCCCAAGGTGTCGCTGACGCTTAACGTGTCGGTCGGCTACGACAGCGATGTCGACCAGGTGCAGGCCATCCTGTGTGCGGCCGCTGCCGCCTGCGAGCGGGTGCTGAAGGATCCGGCGCCGGCGGCGTACCTCGCCAACTTCGGCACCGACGGGCTGGACTTCACGTTGTCGCTGTGGATTACCGATCCGGACAAGGGGCAGCTCAACCTGCGCTCCGAGATCAACCTCAATATCCTGCGCGGTTTGCGGGCGGCGGGCATCGAGATTCCGTATCCGCAACGCGTGATCGAATTCAAATCCGGATCGGGCAGCCCCGTGGAAACCCCTAAACCGACCGATCGGTCGGTTAATTCATAATCGACTTGGCGACATAAAACCATTAATTACCCAGGAGACATCGTCATGAAGAAAACCCTCACGTTCTCGCTGCTGGCGGCTGCGCTGCTCAGCGCTGGCCTGGCGCAGGCGCAAATCAAGGTCGGGGTGACCGTCTCGGCCACCGGGCCGGCGGCCTCGCTGGGCATTCCGGAGAAGAACACCTTCTCCGTCATGCCCAAGACCATTGCGGGCAAGACGGTCCAGTACATCGTGCTCGACGATGCCTCCGACACCACGACAGCCGTCAAGAATGCGCGCAAGCTGACGGCCGAAGACAAGGTGGACATCATCATCGGCTCCTCAATCACGCCCAATGCGCTGGCCATGCTCGACGTGGCAGCGGAAACCGAAACGCCGATCATCTCGATGGCTGCTTCCAGCCGCATCATCGAGCCGATGGATGCCAAGCGCCGCTGGGTGTTCAAGACGCCGCAGAACGACAGTCACATGGCCAGCGCCGTGACTGGTCACATGGCTGACGCGGGCGTCAAGACGATGGCCTTCATCGGTTTCAACGATGCCTACGGCAGCGGCTGGTCCGACGAGATGACCAAGTTCGCCGCCTTGCGTGGCCTCAGGATCGTGGCCACCGAGCGCTTTGCGCGCAATGACACCTCGGTCACCGGCCAGATCCTGAAGATCATGGCCAGCAACCCGGATGCGGTGCTGATTGCCGGTTCCGGCACGCCGGCCGCACTGCCGCAGAAAGCCCTGAAGGAGCGTGGCTACAAGGGCAAGATCTACCAGACCCACGGCGTGGCCAACCCCGACTTCCTGCGCGTCTGCGGCAAGGACTGCGAAGGCACCTTCCTGCCGGCCGGCCCGATTCTGGTGGCCAGCCAGCTGCCCACCTCCAACCCGATCCGCAAGGTCGCGCTGGATTACATCGGCAAGTATGAAAAGGCGTTTGGTGCCGGCAGCTTCTCCACCTTCGGCGGCCACGCCTGGGACAGCGGCCTGGTGCTGGAAAAGGCCATTCCGGTGGCACTGAAGGCGGGCCAGCCGGGCACCAAGCAGTTCCGTGCGGCCCTGCGTGATGCCATCGAGAAAACCACCGATCTGACCGTGTCGCATGGCGTCATGAACATGACGCCCAATGATCACCTCGGTTTCGACCAGCGCGCACGCGTGATGGTGGAGGTCAAGGGCGGTACCTGGAAACTGGTCGGCGACGCCAAGTAAGTTTCTGAATTGGCAACCAAGCCAGGATGACCCGAGGGGCGGCATGGCCGCCCCTCTTGTTATCCCTGACTGACAGTGATGAAAGCCTGTTCGTGCTTGCAAAAATAGGGTGAACAGGCCCTAGATGGGAACGAGATGGATTTATCGATAGCGGCCATCCTGGCACAGGATGGCCTGACCTCCGGTGCGATCTACGCACTGCTGGCACTCGCGCTGGTGCTGGTGTTTTCAGTGACACGCGTGATTTTCATTCCGCAGGGCGAGTTCGTGGCATTTGGCGCGTTCACCATGGCCGCACTGCAAAGCGGCAAGTTCCCGTCGGCATCCTGGCTGTTGCTGGGGCTGGGCATCACGGCGTTCCTGATGGAGCTGGCGGCCATTGCGCGCCTGCCCGAGCGCCGCAGCCTGCGCGAGGTGGCGCAGGCGGCCTGGCAGATCCTGTTGCTGCCGGTGGGGGTCTGGGGTGCCGCCCTGATGCTGCCGCTGACGAACTGGCCCATGCTGCTGCAGGTGGCCTTCACGCTGCTCATCGTCGTGCCCATGGGGCCGCTGGTCTACCGCATCGCCTACCAGCCGCTGGCCAGCGCGTCCACGCTGGTGCTGCTGATCGTGTCGGTGGGGGTGCATTACGCGCTGACAGGCATCGGCCTGCTGGCCTTCGGTGCAGAGGGTGTGCGCACCGAACCGTTCACCGACCTGCGCTTCGAGATCGGCGCCTTGTCCATTTCCGGCCAGAGCCTGGCCGTGATGGTCGCCGCGGTGCTGCTGATCCTGTCGCTGTATGTCTATTTCGAGCGCACGTTGCCGGGCAAGGCCTTGCGTGCCACGGCGGTCAATCGCGTCGGCGCGCAGATCGTGGGCATCGGCATCACGCAGGCCGGACGCGCTTCGTTCCTGCTGGCGGCGGCCATGGGCGCAGTGTGCGGCATCCTGATCGCACCCTTCACCACCATCTATTACGACAGCGGTTTCCTGATCGGTCTCAAGGGCTTCGTGGCGGCCATCATCGGCGGCCTGGCCAGCTACCCGCTGGCAGCAGCAGGCTCCTTGCTGGTCGGCCTGCTGGAGTCCTATGCCTCGTTCTGGGCCAGCGCCTACAAGGAGGTGATCGTCTTCACGCTCATCCTGCCGGTGCTGCTCTGGCGCTCGCTGGCCACGCCGCATCACGATGAGGAGGAAGAGGCATGAACCGGCTCTTTCTCGTCTTCATCGCCTTGCTGGCCCTGCTGCCGGTATTGCCCACGCCCGAGTTCTGGATCACCCAGGCCAACTACATCGGCCTGTCCGCCATCGTGGCGATCGGCCTGGTGCTGCTGACCGGTGTGGGTGGCATGACCTCGTTCGGCCAAGCCGCCTTTGTCGGCCTGGGCGCTTATGCCACCTCCTACCTCAGCACGGCGCTGGGCGTGTCGCCCTGGCTCGGCCTGCTGGCGGGGGTGGCGGTCAGCATGGCGGTGGCGTTCATCCTTGGTGCGCTGACCATGCGGCTGTCCGGCCACTACCTGCCGCTGGGCACCATCGCCTGGGGGCTGTCGTTCTTCTTCCTGTTCGGCAACATGGAGTTCCTGGGCAAGTTCGACGGCATCAGCAGCATTCCGCCGATCGAACTGTTCGGCCACCCGCTGCGCGCGGGCGAGGACATCTTCTACCTGATCTGGGCGGTGGTGGTGCTGGCCGTGCTGGCCACGCAGAACCTGCTCAATTCGCGGCCCGGACGTGCCATCCGCGCACTCAAGGGCGGGGTGGTGATGGCCGAGGCCATGGGGGCGCGCACGGTCTGGCTCAAGCTGGTGTGCTTCGTTTTCGCGGCGGTGTTGGCCAGCCTGTCGGGCTGGCTGTACGCCCACATGCAGCGTTCGGTCAACCCCACGCCTTTCGGTCTGAACGCCGGCATCGAGTACCTGTTCATGGCCGTGATCGGCGGCGCCGGCCACGTCTGGGGCGCCATCTTTGGCGCCGGCCTGGTGACCCTGCTCAAGGACCAGCTGCAGACCTGGCTGCCGCACCTGTTCGGTGAGGCCGGCAACTTCGAGACCATCGTGCTGGGCGTGCTGCTGGTGGTGCTGCTGCAGCATGCCCGCAACGGCCTGTGGCCTTATCTGGCCGAGCTGATGCCGCGCCGCTGGCGCCGTCAGGCGCTGGTGCAGCCGCCGGCGCAAGCCGAGGCCCTGCCGGTGCGCGCGCGGCCGGCGGCGGGCGAGCGGCTGCTGGTGGTGGAGGGCGCACGCAAGGAGTTCGGTGGCCTGGTGGCGGTCAACGACATGCGCTTCGAGGTCAAGGCCGGCGAGGTCGTGGGCCTGATCGGTCCCAACGGCGCCGGCAAGTCCACCATGTTCAACCTGATCACCGGCGTGCTGGACGTCACGCGCGGTAGCGTGCGCTACCTGGGCGAAGAGATCCAGGGCCAGCCGTCGCGCGAGATCGTGCGCCGCGGCATTGCGCGCACCTTCCAGCACGTCAAGCTGCTGGGCAATATGTCGGTGCTGGAGAACGTGGCGCTCGGAGCTCATTTGCGTGGCCAGGCCGGCGTGCTGCGCAGCATGCTGCGCCTGAACCGCGGCGAGGAGGCCCGGCTGTTGGCCGAGGCGCAACGGCAGCTGGAGCGCGTCGGACTGACCCATTTGATGCACGAGCCGGCGGGCAGCCTGGCGCTGGGCCAGCAACGCATTCTGGAAATCGCCCGCGCCCTGTGTTGCGATCCGGCGCTGCTGCTGCTGGACGAGCCGGCCGCCGGCCTGCGCTACAAGGAAAAAGAGGCGCTGGCGGAACTGCTGGCCCGACTGCGTCGCGAGGGCATGAGCATCCTGATCGTGGAGCACGACATGGACTTCGTCATGAACCTGTGCGACCGCCTGGTGGTGATGGAATTCGGCACCCTGATTGCCGAAGGCGTGCCATCGGTGGTGCAGCAAGATCCGGCGGTGCTGGAAGCGTATCTGGGAGGCCTATGAGCACCGTACCGTTATCTGGGGCGGCACCTTCGGCGGTGCTGGAAGTGAGTGAGCTGCACGCCGGCTACGGCAAGGTGGCGGCGCTGCATGGCGTCCATCTGCGCGCCGAGATGGGTGAGATCGTCACCGTGATCGGCCCCAATGGCGCCGGCAAGTCCACGCTGCTCAATGCCCTGGGCGGCACGCTGCCGCAGACCGGTAACACGCGTGGCCAGATCCAGTTTCTGGGGCATGAACTCAGCCGCATGCCGGTGGAGAAGCGGGTGGCCTTGGGCATGTCGCTGGTGCCGGAGAAGCGCGAACTGTTCGGCAGCATGAGCGTGCTGGACAACCTGTTGCTGGGCAGCTACCGCCGCTACCGGCTGCGCGAGCCGAACCCGGCCGACCAGCTGGAAACCGTGTTCGAGCTGTTCCCCCGGCTGAAGGAGCGGCGTGAGCAGTTGGCCGCCACCCTGTCGGGCGGCGAGCGCCAGATGCTGGCCATTGGCCGGGCGCTGATGGCCAAGCCGCGCTTGCTGATGCTCGATGAGCCCAGCCTGGGGCTGGCGCCGCTGATCGTGAAGGAAATCTTTCACATCATCCGCGAGCTCAAGCAGACCGGCGTCACCATTCTGCTGGTCGAGCAGAACGCGCGTGCCGCGCTGCAGGTGGCCGACCGCGCCTACGTGCTGGAGACCGGCGACGTCATGCTGGAAGGACCGGCCGATCAGCTGGCGCGCGATCCGAAGGTGGTGGAGACCTACCTGGGCCTCAGCCGCGCGAAGTGAGGTGGCCGCCTTCGCGGCGGCGCCTTGTCCACATCTCTGAAATAAAGGCGGCGAGCAGGTGCTCGATCCGCTTATAATCAAAAAAGCACGATCGTTCGTTTTTTTTGTCCTGTCGCCCGTGTGCCCGGAGACGATGGCCGTGCCGAATAGAATCAGGTGATTGACGTACACGTCAATCACAACAACCGAATTTGCA
>JASJPI010000008.1:0-188542 GCA_031426755.1 Curvibacter sp. | reverse complement strand
ATTACGCGATGATCTTGGCAACCACACCAGCACCCACGGTCTTGCCGCCTTCGCGGATGGCGAAGCGCAGACCTTCTTCCATGGCGATCGGGGCGATCAGCTTGACGGTGATCGACACGTTGTCGCCAGGCATCACCATTTCCTTGCCTTCGGGCAGCTCGATGGCACCGGTCACATCCGTGGTACGGAAGTAGAACTGCGGGCGGTAGTTGTTGAAGAAGGGGGTGTGGCGGCCGCCTTCGTCCTTGCTCAGCACGTACACCTCACCGGTGAAGTGGGTGTGCGGCTTGATGGAGCCGGGCTTGCACAGCACTTGGCCGCGCTCGACTTCTTCACGCTTGGTGCCGCGCAGCAGGATGCCGACGTTGTCGCCAGCCTGGCCCTGGTCCAGCAGCTTGCGGAACATTTCCACGCCGGTGCAGGTGGTCTTCAGGGTGTCCTTGATACCGACGATTTCGATTTCTTCGCCGACCTTGACAATGCCGCGCTCGACGCGACCGGTCACCACGGTGCCACGGCCGGAGATGGAGAACACGTCTTCGACCGGCATCAGGAAAGCGCCGTCCACAGCACGCTCAGGCGTGGGGATGTAGCTGTCCAGGGCGTCAGCCAGCTTCATGATGGCCTGCTCGCCGAGTTCGCCCTTGTCGCCTTCGAGGGCGAGCTTGGCGGAGCCGCGGATGATGGGGGTGTCGTCGCCGGGGAAGTCGTACTTGGAGAGCAGTTCGCGCACTTCCATTTCAACGAGTTCGAGCAGTTCGGCGTCGTCGACCATGTCGCACTTGTTCAGGAAGACGATGATGTAGGGAACACCCACCTGGCGCGCCAGCAGGATGTGCTCGCGGGTCTGGGGCATCGGGCCGTCAGCAGCCGAGCACACCAGGATGGCGCCGTCCATCTGGGCAGCACCGGTGATCATGTTCTTGACGTAGTCGGCGTGGCCGGGGCAGTCCACGTGGGCGTAGTGGCGGTTGGCCGTTTCGTATTCCACGTGGGCGGTGTTGATGGTGATGCCGCGGGCCTTTTCTTCGGGCGCTGCGTCGATCTGGTCGTAGGCCTTGGCGGCACCGCCAAACTTGGCCGCCAGCACGGTGGTGATGGCAGCCGTCAGCGTGGTCTTGCCATGGTCCACGTGACCAATGGTGCCGACGTTGACGTGCGGCTTGGTACGTTCAAATTTCTCTTTTGCCATTTTTCAAATCTCCAAAAAGGATGCGAAAAGCAACTACTTCTTCAACAACCACGACACGACGGCATCAGCCGCGCACCAGAAAATGGTGCCCTTTGCGGGAATCGGACCCGCGACCTCTCCCTTACCAAGGGAGTGCTCTACCACTGAGCCAAAAGGGCAAATTCTTTCACCAGCACAACAAATCGACTATGGAGCGGGGTAGGAGAATCGAACTCCTCGCTTTAGCTTGGAAGGCTAAGGTATTACCACTATACGAACCCCGCGCAAACCTGCCTAACAAGCATTCACGGCAGCTGGTCCACCTCCAACGGCTCACTCCTCACAATCGACTTGTCACTGGTGGAGAGGGCTGGATTCGAACCAGCGTACTCGTAAGAGGGCAGATTTACAGTCTGCTGCCATTAACCACTCGGCCACCTCTCCAATAGGTGAGCCTTTGATTATGCCACGAAAAATCAGCTTTATGAAAGACCCGAGCAAACCAGCTTACCAAGCAATCGGCTTGCAGCCCTGTTGTTGTAAAAATGCATTGGCTTGGCCGAAGTGACCGCAGCCCAAAAAAGGCTGGGGCGGACGCAGCGCCGACAACGGCGAGGGATGGTTGGCCGACAGAATCAGATGCCGCGCCGGCGCCGCCGCGCCCTCCGCCGTCACCCCCAGCCGCCGCACCGTCTCCGCCATGCGCTGGGCGTGCGCACCCCACAACATGAACACTACCGGCCCGCCACGACCAATGACAGACTTGATAATTTGATCAGTAAGCACTTCCCAACCTTGATTTGCATGACTGGCCGGCTGACCCTCTTCCACGGTCAGGCAGGTGTTGAGCAGCAGCACCCCCTGCTGCGCCCAACGTGCCAGCGAACCATTGGCTGGTAACGGGATGGACGGCGCCGTCGGCTCGCGGCTGAGCCGTTCACGCGCCAATTCCTTGAAGATGTTGCGCAAGGAAGGCGGCAGCTTGATGCCTGGCGCCACGGAAAACGCCAGACCTTCCGCCTGGCCCGGGCCATGGTAAGGGTCCTGCCCCAGAATCACGACGCGCACATCGGCCAGCGGCGTCAAGTCCAGCGCGCGCAGGGGCTGCGGTGGATAAATGGTGGCACCAGCCGCCAAGCGGCCCGCCATGAAGCGAGCGAGCTGCTGCGCCTTCGCACTCTCAAAGAAACGCGCCACCACCGGCTGCCAGTCAGGCGCCACCGACCAGTGCGCCGGCTGCCAATCCACCAGATGCGCCGCCACCGATGCCGGCGTCGCGGAATTCGCAAAGAAATCCGGCTGAACCCCTTGTGAAATAGACATCTTCAGCTACTGAATCAAGAGCAAATGCTTGCCATCAAGCAAACAACTCGGCCAATGCCACACCGGGATCGGGAGCGCGCATGAACGCCTCACCGACCAGAAAGGCGTTGACCCCTGCCTCACGCATGCGCAGCACATCGGCCCGGCCGAGGATGCCGCTCTCTGTCACCAGCAGGCGGTCAGCCGGCACCTGCTCGCGCAGGGACAGGGTCGTCTCCAGCGTGACCTCGAAGGTACGCAGGTTGCGGTTGTTGATGCCCACCAGCGGCGTCTTCAGTTTCAGCGCACGCTCCAGTTCTGCGCCGTCGTGCACCTCGACCAGCACCGCCATGTCCAGGCTGCGGGCAATCGCCTCCAGCTCGACCATCTGACCATCCTCCAGGCAGGCCGCTATCAGCAGGATGCAGTCCGCCCCCATGGCCCGCGACTCATATATCTGGTATGGGTCGACCATGAAGTCCTTGCGCAGCACCGGCAGTTCGCAGGAAGCACGCGCTTGCTTCAGGTAGTCGGGTTGGCCCTGGAAGAACTGGCGGTCGGTCAGCACCGACAGGCAGGCCGCCCCATGCTCGGCATAGCTTTGCGCAATGTCGGCCGGCTCGAAATCGGCGCGCAGCACGCCCTTGCTCGGGCTGGCCTTCTTGATCTCGGCGATCACCGCCGCTTGGCCGGCGGCGATCTTGGCACGCATGGCACCAACGAAGTCGCGCGTCAGCACGCGTGACTCGGCATCGGCGCGCATGGCCGCCAGCGATTTGCGCTTGGTCGCCGCCGCGATCTCCTGGCGTTTGACGTCAACGATCTGGTTCAGGATGTCACTCATGGTCTGGGGGCGGCTCGGAGCCGTTTTTCAAAATCTTGGCAAACACACGGTGGAGCACAAGGGCGGCCACCACAAACAGCGCCGAAACACCCAATGCAACCCAGGTGCCCGGGTCCTGCCACATCTCAGGCTGCCAGACGATGGGCCGTCGTCACCAGTTGCTCCAGCTTGGCCTTGGCAGCACCGGAGGCGATGACCTCGCGCGCCCGCGCAATGCCATCGGCCATGGAGTCGGCCACATTGGCGGCGTACAGCGCCACGCCGGCATTGAGCATGACGATGTCACGCGCCGCACCAGGCTGGTTGTCCAGCACGCCCAACAGCATGGTGCGCGATGCTTCCGGCGTATCCACCTTGATGGCGCGCGTGCTGGCCATGGTCAGGCCGAAATCTTCCGGATGGATTTCGTACTCGCTGACCTCGCCGTTCTTCAACTCGCCCACCAGCGTGGCCGCACCCAGACTGACCTCGTCCATGCCATCCTTGCCGTAGACCACCATGGCATGCTCGGCGCCCAGCCGTTGCAAGGCGCGCACCTGGATGCCCACCAGATCCTCGTGGAACACGCCCATCAGGATGTTGGGGGCACCGGCCGGGTTGGTCAGCGGCCCCAGGATGTTGAAGATGGTCTTGATGCCCAGTTCGCGCCGCACCGGCGCCACGTTCTTCATGGCCGGATGGTGGTTGGGCGCGAACATGAAACCGACACCGACCTCGGCGATGCACCGGGCAATCGCCTCGGGCGTGAGGTTGATGTTCACACCCAGCGCTTCCATCACGTCGGCGCTGCCGCTCTTGCTGCTGACGCTGCGCCCGCCATGTTTGCTGACCTTGGCGCCAGCGGCGGCGGCCACGAACATGGCGCAGGTGGAAATGTTGAAGGTATGCGCGCCGTCGCCGCCGGTGCCGACGATGTCGACCAGATGCTTGCGATCCGCCACGTTCACCTTGGTGGAAAACTCGCGCATCACCTGGGCGGCGGCGGTGATCTCGCCGATGGTCTCCTTCTTGACGCGCAAGCCGGTGATGAGCGCGGCCATCAGCACCGGCGACATCTCGCCGCCCATGATGAGCCGCATGATGTGCAGCATCTCGTCGTGGAAGATCTCGCGGTGCTCGATCACGCGCTGCAGCGCCTGCTGCGGCGTGATGGGATGGGGGGGATGCATGGTGGTGTTCCTCCGGGCCGGTTCAGGATTGCTGCAGAAAATTCTTCAACATGGCATGGCCATGTTCGGTCAGGATCGACTCGGGATGGAACTGCACCCCTTCGATGGCCAGCGTCTTGTGCTTCACGCCCATGATCTCGCCGTCTTCGGTCCAGGCCGTCACTTTCAGTTCGGGGGGACAGCTGGCGCGCTCGATCGCCAGCGAGTGGTAGCGGTTGACCGTGAACTGCCTGGGCAGTCCGGCAAACACGCCCTCCTGCGTGGTAGTGATGACACTGGTCTTGCCGTGCATCAGCTGCTGCGCCCGGATGATCTTGCCGCCGAAAGCGGCGCCAATGCTCTGGTGCCCCAGGCAGACACCCAGGATCGGCAGCTTGCCGGCGAAATATCGGATCGCCGCCACCGAGATGCCAGCCTCGGCCGGTGAGCACGGACCGGGCGAGATCACCAGGCGGTCGAGCCGGCCAGCCTTGAGACGGGCATCGATCTCGTCAACCGTGATTTCATCGTTGCGATGCACCTCGACCTCGGCGCCGAGCTCGCCGAAATACTGCACCAGGTTGTAGGTGAACGAGTCGTAGTTGTCCACCATGAGAAGCTTGATCTTGTTCATGGTGTTCACTCCAGTCCCTGTTCCACCAGCTCGCTGGCCCGGATCAGGGCGCGCGCCTTGGCTTCCGTTTCCTTCCACTCCAGCTCGGGCACCGAATCCGCCACCACGCCGGCCGCCGCCTGCACATACAGGGTGTCGTCCTTGATGACGCCGGTGCGGATGGCAATCGCCACGTCCATGTCACCGGCGTAACTCAGGTAGCCGCAGGCACCGCCATACAGGCCGCGCTTGCTCGGCTCCAGCTGGTCGATCAGTTCCATGGCGTGCACCTTGGGTGCGCCCGTCAGCGTGCCGGCCGGGAAGGTCGCCTTGAGCACATCCATGGCCGTCATGCCCTCGTTCAGCAGGCCTTCGACATTGCTCACGATGTGCATCACGTGGCTGTAGCGCTCGACCACGAAGGCCTCGGTCACCTTGACGCTGCCGGTCTGGGCAATGCGGCCGATGTCGTTGCGCGCCAAGTCGATCAGCATCACGTGCTCGGCACGTTCCTTCGGGTCGTTGATCAGCTCCACCTCGGCGGCCTTGTCGAGTTCGGGCGTGGCGCCGCGCGGCCGCGTGCCGGCCAGCGGACGGATCGTCACTTTTTGCCCCTCGGGCGTTTTCTCCTGCCGCACCAGGATCTCCGGCGAAGCGCCCACCACGTGGAAGTCGCCGAAGTGGTAGTAGTACATGTAGGGTGAAGGGTTGAGCGAGCGCAGCGCGCGATACAGCGACAGCGGTGACTCGGTGTAGCGCTTCTTCAGGCGCTGCCCCACCTGCACCTGCATGAAGTCGCCGGCGGCGATCAGTTCCTTGGCGCGCAGGACGGCGGCAATGTAGTCGTCCTTCGCGAACTCGCGCGCCACCTCGTGCGTGGTGCTGGGCTTGATCTGCGGCGCCTGCACCGGCGCATCGAGCCGCGCCCGCAACTCGGCCAGCCGCGCTGCTGCCCTGGCGTAGGCCTGCGGCTGGCTCGGGTCCGCATAGACGATCAGGTAAAGCTTGCCCGACAGGTTGTCGATGACGGCCAGCTCCTCGCATTGCAGCAGCAGGATGTCCGGGCAGCCCAGCGTATCCGGCGGGCAGCTGTGCACCAGCTTCTTTTCGATGTGGCGCACCGTGTCGTAGCCAAAGTAGCCGGCCAGGCCACCGCAAAAGCGTGGCAGCCCCGGCTGCAGGGCCACCTTGAAGCGCTGCTGGTACTGGGCGATGAAGTCCAGCGGGTTGAGTTGCGAAGTCTCGACCACCACGTCATCCGTCACCACCTCGGTCACGGCCTGGTCGCCGAAACCGCGCGAGCGCACCAGCGTGCGCGCCGGCAGGCCGATGAAGCTGTAGCGCCCGAAGCGCTCGCCGCCGACCACCGACTCCAGCAGAAAGGTGTTCTTGCCGCCAGACTGGGCGTGCGCCAGCTTGAGGTAAAGCGAGAGTGGCGTCTCCAGGTCGGCAAAGGCCTGGGCCATCAAGGGAATGCGGTTGTAACCCTGCCGGGCCAATGCATCGAATTCGGATTCAGTCATCACAGGAAAACCTCCAGAACTTGACCAAAGTCCAGGACTCCGGCCAAGGGCACGGTGTGCCCGGTTCATTCAAACAGACCCCAGCGAGGGGAGCGGCAAACAACTCAACAGCCCATGGGCTGTGAAGCCCTGTCAGGCGCGAGCCAGCGTAGGGGCAGTCTGCGGCGTGCGCCAGGGCCAGGCTCCCCGGTCGCTACAACCTGTGATGAAAAGACGATGAATGAACATGGGCAAAGTGTAGCAAACCCCATCGGCCCCCATTTGGAGTGCTGTCGCGAGATATGCCATCGGAGCCAACGCGGCCCCCTCGGCCGCGATGTGCGACTGAAAAAAGTATCGGTGCATTCCCTAGTCGCAAAAACGGCTCATCTCTGTAGAGTGGGTCAAGAAGAGCAGCGCCTCACCGATCCGCGGCTTCCATGTGTCCTGGCAATTTACAGCAGAAAGAGCCCCCTTATGAAGACAAGCAATCTGCAAATCGGCACCCGCCTCACGCTGGCCTTTGCCGCGGTCCTCACGATCACGGCCGCCATTGCCATCATCGGCGTCTGGCGCCTGGGCACCCTGAGGGACACCAGCCATGAGATCGCCACCGTCGAACTGCAGCGCAGCCTGCTGGCACAACGCTGGGCGTCACAAATCGCCATCAACTGGGTCCGCGCCTCGGCGGCGCTCAAGACCAGCGATGTCGGGTACATCGACACCTTGCAGAAGGACATGGCCGCCACGTCCAAGGCCATCAGCGAGGACCAGAAACAGCTGGAGTCGATGGTGCTGGACGATGCCTCCAAAGCGTTGATGGCCACCGTCGCCAAAGACCGCAAGGTCTACGTCGATGCGCGCGCGGCGCTGATCAAGCGGCAAAAGGACGGCGAGAACATTTCGGATGCGGTGGACCGCGAACTGCGTCCACTGGCCGAAACCTACCTGAAGGCCGTGGACCAGGTGGCCCAGCACGCCCGCAGCACGCTGGCCGAAGTGCAGGAACACGCCGAATCCACCGCCAGCGCCAGCCAGATCGCGCTGGGCACCGGCGCAGCCATTGCGGTGGTGCTGGGCATCGTGTTCGCCGGCCTGGCGACACGCTCGATCACGCGCCCGATCCAGCAGGCCGCCGGCTCGGCCGAGGCCATTGCCGGTGGCGATCTGGCGCGCGCCATTCAGGTCGAAGGCAAGGATGAAGCGGCTCGCCTGCTGCAGGCCCTGTCCACGATGCGCGAAAACCTGGCCCGCATTGTCGGCAACGTGCGCCGAAGTGCCGACGGCGTGGCCACCGGCAGCACCGAGATTGCCAATGGCAACAGCGACCTGAGCATGCGCACCGAACAACAGGCCAGCGCCCTGCAGGAAACCGCTGCCTCGATGGAGGAGCTCAGCTCCACCGTCAAGCAGAACGCCGACAACGCCCGTCAGGCCAACCAGCTGGCGCAAAGCGCCTCCACCGTCGCCATCAAGGGCGGCGAAGTGGTGGCCGAAGTGGTGGAGACGATGCGCGGCATCAACGACTCCAGCAAGAAGATCAGCGACATCATCAGCGTCATCGACGGCATCGCTTTCCAGACCAATATCCTGGCCCTGAACGCCGCAGTGGAAGCCGCCCGCGCCGGCGAGCAGGGCCGCGGTTTCGCCGTGGTGGCCTCCGAAGTGCGCTCGCTGGCCAGTCGCAGCGCGGAAGCGGCCAAGGAAATCAAGAATCTGATCAATGACAGCGTGAACCGGGTCGAGCAGGGCAACACCCTGGTCGACCAGGCCGGCGTCACCATGAACGAGGTGGTCAGCAGCATCCGCCGCGTCACCGACATCATGGGCGAGATCAGCGCCGCCAGCTCCGAACAGAGCCAGGGCGTGGCCCAGGTCGGCGAGGCCATCACCTTGATGGACCAGGCCACACAGCAAAACGCCGCACTGGTCGAAGAGATGGCGGCGGCCGCATCCAGCCTGAAGACACAGGCCCAGCAGATGGTGGATGCGGTCAGCGTCTTCAAGCTCGGCGCTCAGGACATCCACGCTGCCGCGGCCATCAGCCCGCAGCCGGCCCCCATCCGCTCCAGCCAGCCCGGCAAGCTGCCTTACAAAGGTCTCGAGCGCCGGACCGCCCCCAGAACGGGGGCTGCCGCTCCTGCAGAGCCGCCCTCGGCCAAGCCCGCCGCCGCCAGCGCCGCGCCGGTCAAACCGGCCGGTGCAGGTGACGACGATGAGTGGACGTCATTCTGAGCACTGAAGGAGCAAAGCCGGCCACCTGCACCGGATCAACCGGCTTGGTTGATCCAGCACGCCAGCGCGTCGGCACCCAGCGGCTGACTGTAGAAATAACCCTGCCCTTTGCCGCAGCCCAGCGCCTTCATGAGCGCGGCCTGCTCCGGTGTCTCGATGCCTTCAGCCACCGTGGCCAGGCCCAACGTCTGGGCCATGCGGATGGTGGCCTCGATCATCACGCGGTGATAGTCGCTGCTCATGGCCAGACTCACGAAAGAACGGTCGATCTTGACGATGTTGACCGGCAGTTCATGCAGGCACGACAGCGACGAGTAGCCAGTGCCGAAATCATCGAGTGACAGCGCCACCCCGAGCGCTCGCAACTCGCGCAGCGTGGTCTGCACCATCTCGTCCTGCGCCGCCAGACTCTCCGTCACTTCCAGGACCAGTTGGCTGGCGTCCAAACCGCTGTCGCGCAACACCTCCTGCACCTCGACGGCCAGTCCAGACTGGCGCAACTGGGCGCGCGACAGGTTGACAGCCAGCGTGGCAGGGGCCCGCTCCCCCAGCTCGGTCTGCAGGTGCACGAACGCCATGCAGGCCGTGCGCAGCACGAAATGGCCGATCGGGCCGATCAGGCCGCTGGCTTCCGCCACCGGAATGAAAACCAGCGGCGGCACCAGGCCACGCTGCGGGTGCCGCCAACGGACCAGCGCCTCCACACCGGCGAGACCGCCATCCGCGAGACGAAGCACGGGCTGGTACACCACAAACAGCTCATCCTTGTCCAGGGCCTGGCGCAGATCGTTCTCCAGCGACGCGTCGTCACGTACACGCTTGCGCATGGGCGGCTCGAACATGACATAGCGGCCGCGGCCATCGCGCTTGGCTTCGTACATGGCGATATCGGCGTCGCGCAGAACGCTGTCGGCGTCATCGCTCATGTGCTCGGCGGTCACGATGCCGATGCTGACCGAGGAACTCAGACGGTGCGGTCCGAGCTGGTAGGGCTGCGCCAGCACATCGAGCAGGCGCGAGGCCACGACCTGGGCATCGAGGTTGCCGCGGATGTCATCGAGCAGCACCACGAACTCGTCGCCGCCGATGCGTGCAGCCATCTGGCTGAAATCGCTGGTCTGCACAAAGGCGTCACCCGGACGCAGACTGTCCTCCAGGCGCATGGCGATCTGGCGCAACAGCTCATCCCCAACGCCATGTCCGAGCGTGTCATTGACCTGTTTGAAACGGTCGAAATCCATGAACAGCACCGCGAAGTGATAGCCCGGCTGCTGACGCGCCCGCAGAATGCAGGACTGGATACGCCCCAACACCTCGCTGCGATTGGGCAGGTGCGTCAGATGGTCGGTGCGCGCTGCGTGGCGCAACTGTTCTTCCAGTTCCTTCTGCGCATTGATGTCATAGGCAATGCCGGCCATGCGCACCGCACGGCCCTCGGCATTGCGCGCCACCACGGTGCCGCTGTACATCAACCAGACCCAGCGGCCGTCGCCATGGCGGATGCGGATCTCCCAGTGCAGCGGCCGCTGGGAGTCGCGCAGGTTGGTGCGGATGGCCCACAGCCAGCCCGGCAGGTCGTCGGGATGGATCAAGCCGTTCCAGGCATCGGCGTTCATGGCCAGTTCGCCCGGCTGATAGCCGAGCAGGGCGAACATGCGGTCGTTGCAACTCATGGCGCCGCTGCCGATGTCCCACTGCCAGACCCCCAGCGAGGCACTTTCAAGGGCCAGCGTCAGCAACTGCTGCTGGGCGCGCTGTTCCGTCACATCGACGGTGCAGGAAATCACACCCGCCAGATGCCCGGCAGCATCTTTCAGCGGCTCCGTATTGACCATCAGCCAGCGCAACTCGCCTCGCGGCGAGAGCAGGCCGATGGATTCGCCGCGCAAGCCCTGCCCGGTGCGCAAAGTACGGCTGGTCGGACGTTCATCCACCGGGTACGGCGTCAGGTCCTCGTGCACCGCCACGCCTTGGCGCGCCAGACTGGGGCGCCCGATCAGATCGCCCTTGTTCAGACCCAGCATTTCAGTGGCTGCCTGGTTGGACTCGATCACCTCGCCACTGGACGATTGCAGCACCACCCCGGCCGGCAGGGCATCCAGCAGGGTGCGCATGCGCAAGCGCTGATTGACCGGCTCGGTGATGTCGCTGGCAACAATGGTGAAGCCGGTCAGAACCCCGGCAGCATCGTGGACCGGCTGGTAATCGACGTCGAGCCAGACTTCGTCACCCGAGCGGGCGACGGCACGGACTTCGAACCGCACCCCGTGGCCTTGATCCAGTTCCGTGTTCAGCCGCTCCAACTCCGCCGGATCGTTGTGTTCATCGGAGACAACCATGCCCGGATACTGACCCTGCAGCTCCACCATCGTGTAGCCGATGCCCTTGAGCAGCGCCGGGTTGCACCACAGGATATGACGGCCGGCATCGAGCACCGCCACCCAGTTGGACGTACGTTCGGCCACCAGGGCCAGACGCTTGAGCTCGCCTGACTGCCGCGCCAGCGACAGATGCTGGCGCCGCACGAAGCGCGCCAGCGGCTCTGCCACGCCCAGCGTCAGGGCCAGCAGCAACAGCACCATCAGCAGCGCCGAGAGCTCGATGTGATCGATGGCGCTGCGCGCGCGCCGCTGCGCCGCGGCCTGCATTTCCGCCACCAGTGTTTGCGTGGTCAGCAGGAACGGCCCGACCTCGGCCTGCAAAAAACGGTTGGCGATGCGCCGCTTGTCGGCCTCACTGCGCTCATCCAGCCACAACAGAATCTGGGACCGGTACCAGATCCGCTCACGACGGTCCTGCCACTCGAAGATGGCCTGGCGCAGTGCTGCTGGCGCTTCGGCTTGCCACGCCCCTTGGCGCACCAGCAGTTCGTCGAGCCGCAGCGCCTGCTCCTGCGCCTGGTTGATGGTCTCGGCCAGGGCATTGCTGACCTCCTCATGCGATATGTCGGAGGCCAGCAGCAAGGCGGCCAGCATGCCCATGCGCTGGGCCAGCGTACTCTGGGCCGCAGCGGTGCGAATGACCTCGGCATCGGCCGATCGCACCGCCTCGGACTTTTCGACCTGCCAGGCCTGCCAGGCCGAGACGGCGCCAACGATCAGCAACACGGCATACATGGCCACCCGTACACGCCGGTGCACCGGGGCATCGGCATCGGTCCGCTTGCAGCTCAGGCCGAGCCAGGCCAGCGCCCGGCACAGCCATGGCTGGCGGATCCCCCGCCGTTGTGAGGCGTTTTGCTGTTCGAGTTGTGCAGGCATGAATTGCGGGCAATGCTAACTGAGACACGGCCTCCGGGCCCTTGTCGTTTGCCCGGGGATGCAGTGCTATAAAACCCTTTCGAAGAAAGGGCAACCACCCTCAGGCCAGCGCCTGGCGCATGGCGTCGATGACGGCCTTGTAGTCGGGCTTGCCGAAGATGGCGCTGCCGGCCACAAAGGTGTCGGCACCGGCATCGGCCACGCGGCGGATGTTGTCCGCCTTGATGCCGCCGTCCACCTCGAGCCGGATGTCCTTGCCCGATGCCTCGATGCGCCGGCGCACCACCTCGGTCTTGCGCAGCGCCGAGTCGATGAAACTCTGACCGCCGAAGCCGGGGTTGACGCTCATGATCAGGATCAGGTCGATGTCATCGATCACCCAGTCCAGCACGTCGAGCGGCTGCGCCGGGTTGAACACCAGCCCGGCCTGGCAGCCCTTGCTCTTGATCGCCTGGATGCTGCGGTGCACATGACCGGAGGCATCCGGGTGGAAGCTGATCAGGTCGGCCCCTGCCTCGGCAAAGGCGGCGGCCAGCGCATCGACCGGCTCGATCATCAGGTGTACGTCGATCGGCACCGACGTGCCGTCCGGGCGCTTGGCGTGCGGCTTCAAGGCCTGGCACACCATGGGGCCGAAAGTCAGGTTGGGCACGTAATGGTTGTCCATCACGTCGAAGTGGACCCAGTCGGCCCCGGCGGCAATCACGTTGCGCACCTCCTCGCCCAGACGGGCAAAGTCAGCCGAAAGGATGGAGGGGGCAATGCGGTAGGTTTTAGACATGGGGGTATTTTCGCAGGTAGCATCGGGTTATGGCCAAGTACCAGATTCTTGTCGAAGTCCAGCCGCGCTACCTGCCCGAGCAATCCGCTCCGGAGCAGGGTCTTTACGCGTTTGCCTACACCGTCACCCTCAGCAACACGGGCGAGGCGGCCGCGCAGCTGATCTCGCGCAGCTGGAACATCAACGATGCCAACGGCCGCACCGAGAAGGTGAGCGGCCTGGGCGTCATCGGCCAGCAACCGCTGCTGCAGCCCGGTGAAACCTTTGAATACACCAGCGGCACGCGCCTGCGTACGCCCACCGGCACCATGCACGGCAGCTACTTTTTCGTCGCCGAGGACGGCGAGCGCTTTGACATCGACATCCCGATGTTCGTGCTCGACGCCCTGAGCAGCGGCAACGGTGGCGGCAGTTCCCGCACGCTGCACTAGGGCCTGTTCACACTTGCAAAAATAGCATGAACAGGCCCTGAACATGTCCGTGCCGCGCGATCTACCCAGCCTGCTGGACGCCCTCGACCCCGAAGCCCCGCAGGTCGAGCGACACCTCTGGCTGGTGGCCATGCTGGACTGGGTGCGTGGCGACCGCCAGTCCGCCGCGACCGCCATCAGCCGGGTTCAGCTGTTGCTCGATGTGGTGGAAGCGCGCCCTGCACTGCGTGAACGCGTGCAGGCCTGGTGGCAGGCCTTGCTCGGCACGATCGATGGCACCACCCTGCTGGCCGACCACGGTTTCGCCCAGCGCCCGGTGTTCCTGAGCGAGTTCTTCAGCCGGCTGCTGCGCAAGATCCTGCCCGCCACGCCGCAGACGCGCGACTCGTCCGAGCTGTTTTCCCTGCTGTTCCCGCATGCCTTCGATGCCGAATGGCTGACCCTGCTGGACGCGGACACCGCCCAGCGGCTGGCCCGGTTACTGCAATCGCCGGCCGGTGCTGGGCCGACACCCTGGCAGCAGGCCCTGGAAGAAGCCATCACCTACTGCGTCAGCCAGATCCGCGCCATCGGCTTTGCCCCGGAGTTGCGCCTGCGCATGAGCCCGGCCGCGCACGAAGCGCGCGCCTTTCACACCCTGGCCGCTGATTTTGAAGCCGTGCGCCTGGCCCTGCAGCCGTCACCGCGTGACGCGGCCGCGCTGGAGGCGGCGGTGCAGCACTTCAAGGAACGGCTCGACGCCTGCCGTCATGCGGCCTCCAGCGTTTACGCCCACCTGGACGAGCACGGCATTTCGGTCGACATGGTGTTTCGCCTGCGCCAGCTGCGCGAACGCGTCTTGCGCATCCGGATGCTGCTGGACGCGCTGCTCTCAGCCGCCCCTGCACTCAACGCCAGCCAGCTGCTGGCGCATCTGGTGCTGGTCGGCCAGCAAAGCCGCAGCCTGCGCGCGCTGGTCGCCAGCAACTCCTCGCTGCTGGCGGCCAAGGTCACCGACCGCAGCGCCGAAACCGGCGAGCACTACATCACCCGTACCCGCGCCGAATACCGCGACATGCTGCGCAAGGCGGCCGGCGGCGGCGCCGTGATGTCGCTCACCACGCTGATGAAATTTGCGCTGCTCACACTCGGCGTGTCCGCGTTCTGGAGCGGCTTTCTGGCCGGCATGAACTACGCGTTGAGTTTTGTGCTGATCCAGTTGCTGCACTGGACCGTGGCCACCAAACAGCCGGCCATGACAGCCCCCGCCATGGCGGCCAAGCTCAAGGACCTGGGCGCGCCGGACGCGGTGGCGCAGTTCGTCGACGAAGTCACCCACCTGATGCGCTCGCAGGTTGCCGCCGTCGTCGGCAATCTGGCGCTGGTGGTGCCCTGCGTGCTGCTGCTGTGCGGCGCCCTGTTCCTGGTGACCGGCCGGGCGCCACTCAGCCCCAAGGAGGCCGACTACGTGCTGCACTCGCTCACGCTGCTCGGCCCCACCGCCCTGTTTGCCGCCCTCACCGGCGTGCTGCTGTTTGCTTCCAGCATCGTCGCCGGCTGGGCCGAGAACTGGTTCGTGCTGCACCGGCTCGACTCGGCGCTGCGCTACAACCCGCGCATCACCGCAGCCCTGGGCAGCACACGCGCCGCGCGCTGGGCCGGCTTCCTGCGCGTCAACATCTCGGGGCTGGCCGCCAACATCTCGCTCGGCCTGATGCTCGGGCTGATTCCCGCCTTTGCCGCCTTCTTCGGCCTCGGGCTGGAAGTGCGGCACGTCACGCTCTCCACCGGCCAGCTGGCCGCCGCCAGTGCCACCCTCGGCACCGCCGTGCTGACGCTGCCGGCCTTCTGGTGGTGCCTGGCCGCGGTGCTGGTGACCGGCCTGCTCAATGTGGCGGTGAGTTTTTATTTCGCCTTCCGGCTCGCCCTGCGCGCCCACAACGTGAGCGGCGTGGACCGGGCGCGCATCCGGGCCGCCATCGTGGAACGGATCCGCAGCGCACCGTTGAGTTTTTTCTGGCCGGCGCGCGAAACGCTGACCGAAGAGGAGACGCCTGGTGGGTGAGTTCGACCTGATTGAGCGCTATTTCAAACGCACGGGACGCCAGCCCGCCGGGCAGGTGGCACTGGGCGTGGGCGACGACTGCGCCCTGCTGCAGCCGGCGCCCGGCACGCAGCTGGCAATTTCCTGCGACATGCTGGTCGAGGGCCGGCATTTCCTGGCCGACGTCGATCCGGCCACGCTCGGCCACAAGGCGCTGGCCGTCAACCTGAGCGACCTGGCCGCCTGCGGCGCCCGCCCGCTGGCCTTCACGCTGGCGCTGGCCCTTCCCACAGCCGACGAAGCCTGGCTGGCCGGCTTCGCGCGCGGCCTGTTCGCACTGGCCGATGCCCACGGCTGCGAACTCATCGGCGGCGACACCACGCAGGGACCGCTCAACATCTGCATCACGGTGTTTGGCGAAGTGCCGGTGGTGAATGGAAAAAGCCAGGCGCTGCTGCGCTCCGGTGCCCGGCCGGGCGACGACCTGTATGTGAGCGGCATGCCGGGCCAGGCGCGGCTGGCGCTCGACGCCCTGCAAGGCCGGCAAAACGTGCCGGCCGATGCGCTGCCCCCGCTGCGTGCCCGCCTGGAAATGCCGACCCCGCGCGTGGCGCTCGGGCTGGCACTGCGCGGCGTAGCCAATGCCGCCATCGACGTCAGCGATGGCCTGCTCGGCGACCTCGGTCACATCCTTCAGGCCTCGGCCTGCGGCGCCACCGTCGACACTTCAAATGCTATTGATTTGATAGCTAATGGTGCATATAAATCAAGGCCAGAAGGCCAATTTCTCATGCAACTGCCAGCCCAGCAGCGACTGGCCCTGGTGCTGGCCGGCGGCGACGATTATGAGCTGCTGTTCACCGCCCCGCCCAGTGCACGCACTGCGGTGCAGGTGGCGGCCCAGGCCAGTGCTACGCCGGTCCACCGCATCGGCTGCATCGAGGCCGCGCCGGGCCTGCGCCTGATCGATGCGCAGGGCCAGCCGGTCAGCGGCCGCTTTGCCTCCTTCGATCACTTCGCCTGAGCCGACGCCAGCGCCTGCCGGACTTGTTGCCGCGCTTCCTGCGTCTGGCCGCCATAACCCCAGTCGCCGGCCGGCAGCTCTCGCACGATGACGTAGCTGGCAGGCTCCAACGGTTGCCCGGCGCCCAGCCGGGACTGCAGCGCGGCAAAAGCCGCTTGGATGAACGCCGCCTTCTGCGCCGGCGTGTTGGTGCCGGCCGTGATGCTGATCTCCAGCCAGGCCGTGGCGCGCGGCACGCCCTGCGCACCAATGAACCAGCGCGCCGCCGGCAACTCCTCGATCATCAGCGCCGTAACCTCCGGCCGCTTGCCCAGCAGTTCGGCGGTGAGGACGGTCAACTCGCGCGCCAGCGTGGCATGGACCTCGGCTGCCACCGGCGGGGCCAGCTTCAGTTGCAAGGTGGGCATGCTTCAGCCTCCGTTGTGAGAGCAGGCCGACGGCGCAACGCCGGTCTGGTCGCGCCGCAGTTGCGCATGCCGGGCCAAGCGGTGCGCCAAGCGCTCGGCACTGCGGCGCGCCGTGGCCAGACTGGCAGCCCAGGCCGCATCCGCGCCGCGCCAGAAGTCGCCGATCGCCTCGCGCCGCAATTCCTGCGCCCGGCGCCGCGCCAGACTGTGCAGGGCGTTCACCTCCTGCGCACTCAGGGAACGGGGGTCGTGCGGTGTGCTCATGCTGTGCTCCTTTCGGGGTGGGTATGGACTGCACTTTATTGATACAAGCAAGGCATGGAAACAGCACAAAAACCAAATTGGCTTTGCATTTTTTGCAAAACAAATGCACACTGCCGTCATGCAACTCCAGATGGATGACGTCGCGCTGTTCACCCGCATTGCCGAGCTCGGCACCCTGTCGGCCGCCGCGCGCGAACGCGATGTGCCGGTGAGCCAGGTCACGCGCGCCCTGGCGCGGCTGGAAGCCGTCTGCGGGGTGCGCCTCCTGCATCGCAGTACCCATGGCCTGAGCCTGACCGACGAAGGCGACACCTTTCTCGCCTATGCGCGGCGCCTGCTCGACACCACGGCTGAACTCGGCAGCGAACTGAGCGGCAAGCTCAGCGGCCCGAGCGGCTGGGTGCGCCTGAGCGTCAGCCCGGTGATGGCGCAGATGGTGATTGCGCCCAGCCTGGGCGGCCTGTACCAGCGCTACCCGCAGCTGCACCTGGACATCCATGCCGACGACCGCATGACCGACATGGCGCGCGACGGTATCGACATCGCCATCCGCACCGGCTCGCCCAACAGCGAGACCCTGGTGGCGCGCCAGATCGGCAGCTTCACGCGCTCGCTCTATGCGGCACCGAGCTACCTGGCGGCGTTCGGCACGCCCAGGCACCCGGACGAACTGGCGCAGCATCGGCTGATCGGCAACAGCGCCAGCCCGGTGCTGAATCGCTGGCCGCTGGCGCAGGGCAAGGAGCAGGTGCTGCAGGTGCAGGGCCACACCCGCACCGACAACACGGCGGTGGTGATGTCGCTGGCGCAGCAAGGTGCGGGCATTGCACGGCTGATGGACCTGCTGGCGCAGCCGCTGGTGGCACGCGGTGAACTGGTGCCGCTGCTGCCAGCACATTTCGACAGCACGCGCGTCCCGATCTACGCCATGATGCTGCAGGAGCGGCACCGCCTGCCCAAGATCCGCGCCTGCATCGACTACTGGGCCGAATGGCTGGCCGGCATGGCGTCGCCCACCGGCACAAGCACTCCACCATAATCCCGCCATGCCCGCGTCTGACCCCTCTGCCCCCATGGTCCACCCCACTGCCCGCTTCATGCTGGCGCACCCGGCGCACGCCATCGCGCTGGGCTTCGGCTCCGGCTTGAGCCCGAAAGCGCCCGGCACCGTCGGCACGCTGTGGGCCTGGCTGGCGTTCTGGGTGCTGCAGCCGTGGATGAATGATCTGCGCTGGGGCCTGCTGATCGCTGCCGCGCTGCCGCTGGGCTGGTGGGCCAGCAGCGTGACGGCACGCCACCTGCGCATCGCCGACCCCGGCTGCATCGTGTGGGATGAAATCATGGCCTTCTGGCTGGTGCTGTGGCTGCTGACGCCCACCGGTTTTTCCGACCAGATGCTCGCTTTTCTGCTGTTCCGCTATTTCGACGCCGCCAAACCCGGCCCGGTGGGCTGGGCCGACCAGCTCTACCACGGCATGAACCCGGCCCACACGCGCCATGGCTGGGCCAAGGCCGGCTGGGGCATCCTGTTCGACGATCTGGTCGCCGCCTTCTGCACGCTGCTGGTGATCGCTCTGTGGCGCACCTTCCTATGACACGGCTGCAAGACAACGCCGCGCTGGTGGAGCAACTCGCTGCCAAGTTAATGCAGCGGCAGTGGATGCTGGCCACGGCCGAGAGCTGCAGCGGCGGGCTGATTGCCGGCGCCTGCACCGACCTGAGCGGCTCCAGCAACTGGTTCGAGCGTGGTTTCATCACCTACTCCAACGCCGCCAAGAGCGAACTGCTCGGTGTATCGCCGGCGCTGATCGACACCCATGGCGCCGTCAGCGAAGACGTGGCACGTGCCATGGCGGCGGGCGCGCTGGCGCATTCGCACGCCCAAGTGGCGGTGGCCGTCACCGGCGTGGCCGGCCCCACCGGCGGCACGGCCGAGAAACCCGTGGGCCTGGTGTGGTTCGGCTTTGCGCTGCCGGGCCGCGTGCTGACGGAACAGAGGCACTTCGCGGGCGACCGTGCCGCCGTGCGCGCCGCCACGGTCCATCACGCCCTGCAACGGTTAACGGAGATGCTGTCATGAGCTGGTTCGACGGTTTTGAAACCCGCCGCTTCGACGTCAACGGCGTCGAGATCTTGGCCCGCGTGCCCACCACCGCGCGCGGCAACCGTCCGGCGCTGTTGCTGCTGCACGGTTTTCCGCAAAGCCATGTGATATGGCACCGCGTGGCGCAGCAGCTGCAGCACGACTACTGGCTGGTGATGCCCGATCTGCGCGGCTACGGCGACTCGTCCAAGCCCGAGGGCCTGCCCGACCACAGCACCTACAGCAAGCGCGCCCTGGCGCAGGACATGGTGGACGTGATGGACCAGTTGGGCGTGCAGCGCTTTTTCCTCTGCGGCCACGACCGCGGCGCCCGCGTGTCGCACCGGCTGGCGCTGGACCACCCGGAGAAGGTAGAGAAGCTGTGCGTGATCGACATCGCGCCCACGCTCGACATGTACAACGCCACCGACATGGCGTTTGCGCGCGCCTACTACCACTGGTTCCACCTCATCCAGCCCTGGCCGCTGCCGGAACGCATGATCGGCGGCAACCCGAAGGACTACCTGCGCAGCAAGCTGGGCGGCTGGGGCGCCAGCGGCCTGGGCTACATCGAACCGCAGGCACTGGCGGAATACGAGCGCTGCTTCTGCACCCCGGAGGCCATCCACAGCGCCTGCGAGGACTACCGCGCCAGTGCCGGCATCGACCTGGAACACGACCGCGAAAGCCGCGCCCACGGCCAGCGCATCGCCTGCGACACGCTGGTGCTGTGGGGCGAACGCGGCGTGGTGAACAAGCTGTTCAAACCACTGGAACTCTGGCGGGCGCAGTGCAGCGCCACCGTCACCGGCCAGGCCCTGCCGGCGGGGCATTTCATTCCGGAAGAGTTGCCGGCCGAGACGGCGGCGGCGCTGCGCGCTTTTTTCAACAGCCGCTGACCCAGCGGCCATCCGCGCCCTACAGGTCGAGGGTGAGGGTCGGCCCCTTGGCGTGCGAGACGCAGATCATCATCGACTTGTTGGCGGCGCATTCGGACTTGGTCAGAATGCCGTCGTGGTGCGCCACCTCGCCGCACAGCACGCGCGTCTCGCAGGCGCCGCACACGCCTTCACGGCAGCTGTGCTCGGGATTCAAACCTGCCGCCAGCAGCGCGTCCAGAACCGACTGGCCGGGCAACACCGGCACCGTGCGACCACTGCGTCGCAACTCGACGCTGTAACCTGCCGTGGTCGCCGGTACCGGTGCCACGGCGGCAAAACGCTCGATGTGGGCATTGGCATAGCCCAGATCTTCGCAAACCTTCTCGAAAGCATCGAGCATGGGGGTCGGACCGCAGCAATAGAAATGCGTCTGTGGTGCGTAGCCGGCCAGCAAGCGCTGCAGCGCCGGTGGTGCACCCTGCTCGTCGTCGAAGTGGCAAACCAGGCGAATGCGCTCACCGGCCAACGCCTCCAGCTCCGGCAAAAATGCCGCCTGCTGGCGCGTGCGCGCGCAGTAGATGAAGTCGACCTGCCCATCCTGTGCCACCAGCTGCCGCAGCATGGCGAGCAATGGCGTGACACCGATGCCGCCGGCCACCAGCACCTGCTTCTCGCGGGTCGGCTGCAGCGCGAAGTTGTTGCGCGGCACCGAGATCGGCAGCACCGCGCCAACGCGCAGCTGTTCGTGCACGCAACGCGAGCCGCCGCGGCTGTGGCGGTCGTTCAGCACCGCCACCACATAGCGCTGCCGCTCCCTCGCATCATTGAGCAGCGAGTAGCTGCGCACCAGTCCGTTGGGCAGGTGCAGGTCGATGTGCGCGCCGGGCTCAAAGGCCGGGAAGGGCGCGCTGCCCGGCACCGGGCACAGTTCCAGGCTGACGACGCCGTCGACTTCCAGCCGCATGGTGCGCACGAGGGCGCTCAACAGGTTCGCTTGCGACATGCTTTGAATTGCTTCCACCCCACGGGCCTCACATGATCGAGAGGCCGCCATCGACCATGATCGACGTCCCGGTCATGAACGACGCCTCGCTCGAGGCCAGCCACAGGATGGGGGCGGCGATTTCCTCCGGCGCTGCCCAGCGGCCCAGCAAGGAGGTGCTTTGCCGCTCGGTCTTGAGCGTCTCCACGTCCTTGCCGGCCGCCTTGGCCCGGCCGACGTGGAAATCGGTCAGGGTCGAGCCGGGGCAGACCGCGTTGACGCGCACGCCATGTGCGGCCTCCTCGAACGCCAGCGTGCGCGTCATGGCCAGCTGCCCGGCCTTGGTCGCGTCGTACAGGCCCATGCCCTTGCGGCCGGTGACGGCATAACAGGAGGACACGTTGACGATGCTGCCGTGGCCGCTACGGCGCAGGGCCGGCAGCGCGGCACGGCAGTAGTTGGCGCATCCGACCAGGTTGACGCCGACCATGGCCTGCCACTCCGCCGGCGTCGCATCGGCCAGGGCCGCGTAGTTGCGCATGGCGGCGTTGTTGACCAGGACGTCGAGGCCGCCGAATTGGTCCAACGTCATCTGGACGGCTTGCGCCGCAGCAGCTTCGTCGGCCACGTCGGCAGCGAGCTGGGCAACCCGGGCGCCCGGCACGGCCGCCTCGATCGCCAGCGCCGTGCGCGCCAGCGCCTCGGCATTCGCGTCCACCAGGGTGACGGCAGCGCCCTCGCGGCAGAACAGCAGGGCCGTGGCCGCGCCGATGCCGGCACCGCCACCCGTGATCAGGGCGGTCTTGCCTCCCAAGCGTGCTTGACTCATGCTCACTCTGCCTTTGCACCGGTGTCTTTGATGACCTTGCCCCAACGTCCGATCTCGGTGCGGATCCAGTCGCTGAATTGCTTGGGGCTGGAGGCCACGATGTCGAATTCCATTTCAATCAGTCGCTTCCTGATATCTGGCTGGTTGAGGATCTTGACGATCTCGCGGTGGTAGCGCTCGATGATGGGCGCTGGCGTGCCGCCCGGCGCCAGGAAGCCGATCCAGGAAGTGGCTTCGAAATCCTTGTAGCCCGACTCGATGAGCGTTGGAATGTCGGGCGTACTGGCAAAGCGCTTGCTACCAGAGGAGGCCAGCAGACGCAGGCGTCCTTCCTTGACGAACTGCTGCACATTGCCGGGCACGAAGAAGCCGGCCTGGATGTTGCCGGCGATCAGGTCCGTCACGGCCGGACCTGCTCCCCGGTAGGGGATGTGCGTCATGTGGAAACCCGCGGCCGACTTGAACATCTCCATCGTCAGGTGCGAGGCGCTGCCCAGCGCAATCGAGCCGTACGAGTACTTGCTCGGCGCCGCCTTGGCCTTGGCCACCAGGTCCTTCACGCTGGTAATGCCGGGGCGGGGTTGACCACCAGATACTGCGGCGACTTGACGGCCAGCGTGATGGGCGCGAGGTCCTTCAGCGGGTCGTAGGGCATCCTGTCGAACAGTGTGACGTTGATCGCCAGCGGTCCGTTGTAGCCCACCAGCAAGGTATGGCCATCCGGCGCGGACCTGACGACCTCGGTGGCACCGATGTTGCCGCCTGCGCCGGGCTTGTTTTCCACCATCACCGGCTGGCCCAGGGCCTCCTGCAGCTTGGGTGCCACCAGGCGCGCCAGCACGTCGTTGGTGCTGCCGGTGATGGGCACGACGATGCGCACCGGCTTGCTCGGCGCCCATTCGCCACCCTGGGCCCATGCGCCGGGGCACGTACAGGCCGAGATCACGGCCGCAGCCGCAATCCGCTTCAGATATGTCATGTATGTCTCCTGTGTCGTTGTCGGATGCGGGTTGCCCTCAGAGGCTGAACACCGGCTTGTGGATGCTGTCGGCCAGATTTTCCTGCGCCCATTCCACCGGATCCTGGCCCTTGGGCAGCAGCACGCCAGCCGGGCGCACCCGCTGCTCGCTGGCATCCAGCGCCGGCGGCTCCTGGCCTTCTCCCAGGCCGAGTGCCGCTTCGTGCAGCATGCGCCGCGCCATGACGATCGCCTTGTCGGTCGGCAGCAGCTGCTCGGCTTCGTGGTTCTGGATCGTCCCCATGCTTTCCTGCAGCGAGTAGTCCTGCGCAGCAAAGCCGAAGATGCCGCTGTAGGAGCGCTTTTCCTTCTGCGCCACACGGTCCATCATGTAATCGTTGTCACGGTTGGCTCTGGGGATGAAGCTGCCCGGCGCCTCGTAGTCCACATGAATGCCTTTGCCGGCTTCCATCGCTGTGCGCTCCTCGGCCGACAGGGGCCGGCTGGGCTGCCAGTTGATGCTCCAGGCCCAGCAACTGTGGTCGTCGATCGGCACCCACACGTGGCCGCCCAGCGCGTGCTCGCCGAACGGGGCGATCAGCGTGAACCAGGGAAACAGCCACTGGGTGACGCGCCAGTAGTAGGAATCGGGTTCGCCGTTGCGGCGGCCGAACAGGCTCAGGCCGAACGGCGTCTTTTCGATCTCGAACACCACGTTGCCATCGGCCTTGATGTAGTCGAGCGCCTTGACGCCCTGGTGCATCGGGTCCGAATCCACTTCGAAGCTGTGCACGTAGGAAACGTGCGCGGTGTCGATACCCCCCTCCATGGCCTGCAGGTAGTTGGAGTACTGCAGACGCTTGGAGACGAACACGTGGTCGGCCGGCAGCGTGCACCACTCCAGCTCGGGCGGCGCCGGCTGCTTGTCGGCCGGGCCCATGTAGGTCCAGACGATGCCGCCACGCTCGATGCAGGGGTAGGCCTTGATGTGCATGCGGGCGCAGGCCTGGGGCGAAGAGGGCACGTCGACGCACTGGCCGTCGCCGTCGAACTTGACGCCGTGGTAGGCGCAACGGATGCCGTTTTCCTCGTTGCGGCCGAAATACAGCGAGACGCCGCGGTGCGAGCAGAACTCGTCGATCAGGCGGGCCTTGCCATCGCTGTCGCGAAAGGCCAGCAACTTTTCGCCCAGCAGTTGGACGCGCACCTGCGGGCCGTCGGGTTCGGCAATCTCGTTCGATTGCAGGGCCGGGACCCAGTAGCGCCGCATCAGATCGCCCATGGGGGTGCCAGGACCGACACGGGTCAACGTTTCAGACATTTCC
Organism: Curvibacter sp.; assembly: GCA_031426755.1. Taxonomy (GTDB): domain Bacteria; phylum Pseudomonadota; class Gammaproteobacteria; order Burkholderiales; family Burkholderiaceae_C; genus Hylemonella. The sequence goes on along the minus strand of JASJPI010000008.1, from coordinate 164,479 downwards.
TTGTTCATGAGTGCAGTCTCCTTCGGTTGTGAAAACCGGCATTTCCGTAAAAAATGCCAATCCTTTGATGTCCATCAGATAAGAACAGTGTCCATTCTACGGACTATTTGAGCTATGTCAAATGCTTTCTCAAGAAAAGCCTGCCTCATCGCCTCCGCCAGGTTCTGCCCGGGATACGATGCGGGCTCTGCCCGTTATGCGAAGGAAAGTGGATTGGCCCAGACTGAAAAAATGAGTGACAGCGTCCGCGCGGTGGACCGCGCGCTGGACATCCTCATGGCGTTCACAGCCACCGATTACGAGCTGTCAGCAGCGGAGTTGCTCAAGCGCGTTGATCTGAGCCGCCCCACCCTGTACCGCCTGCTGCACACGCTGGAGCAGAGCGGCTTCGTGATGTCGGTCGGCGAGCCGCAGAAATTCCGGCTTGGCCCGGCAGTGGCCCATCTGGCGCATGTCTGGACGTCGAGTCTGGACATCGGCGTACTCGCGCAACCGATGATGCGCCGGCTGTGGGAAAAGACCGGGGAAACCGTCGCCCTCTTCGTGCCGCAAGGTGCGTTGCGCCTGTGTGTGGCTGAACTGCCGAGCCCGCAGCCCCTGAGTTTCAAGCGAGGTGTCGGCTACCAGGAGCGCATCGTGCTGGGCGCCAGCGGGCGTGTCATCCTGGCCCACGCCGCCACCGACCTCGACACCCTCAAGCACTACGCCGACGGCACCCGCATCGATCTGACGCGCTACCCGGCCGACCTGGCACAGATCCGCAAGCGCGGCTACGCCACCAGCAAGGACGAGCTGATCCAGGGCGCGGTGGCCGTGGCCGCCCCATTCTTCAGCGGAACCGGGCAGGTGGCCGGATCGATCGCCGTTTTCGGCCCGAGCGTGCGCCTGCATGCGGCACAAGCCGAGCACTTCGGTGTCCTGCTGATGCAGGAAGCAGCCGAGCTGTCGAAGGCTCTCGGGAAGCGCTAAGTCCCCGATTCAGACGGCACTGCGGTGCTTCCTGTACTTCTTGCCGCCGCTACCGAAGGGGGAAACGGCTTTGGGTTGCCCTCCGCTGCCCCAGTGCACTTGCACTCAAGGGCGCTCCGGCACCGGGCTGCGCAAGCTCACGTTGAGCAGGTTCCACGCGTTGATGGTCGCGATGGCGAAGCCGAGTTCGGCGATTTCCGCGTCTGAAAACTGCGCCTGCAAGCTTGCGAACTCTGCATCGCTCGCATCGCTATGCGGAATCGCCGTGACGATCTCGGTCCAGCGCAGCGCGGCGCGTTCGCGCTCGCTGAAGAACGGCGCTTCGCGCCAGCCCGCCACGGCATTGAGATGGCGCGGATCGGCGCCCTGCGCAATCAGGTCGCTCCAGTGCATGTCGATACAGAAGCCGCGGCCGCAGCGCGGCGAACGCATCGGAATCGGTGGATGAAGCGTGGGAACTCATGGTGGCGTGCAAATCGTATGGCAATGAAGCCAAGACGCGGTAGGTGATCGATTTGTGACAGCGACCGGCCGCTCAGCCCCACCTCCGTGGCCAATCCTAGCGAGCCGGCTCGCCGGCACGGCCACGGCGATTCGACAGCAGAACGTTGTCTTTCTCGATCGTCTGCTCCGCCTGGATCGCCGCGATCCAGGCACTGGTCGTGGTCACCGCCGCGAAGTTGCTGTGAAACACCACGCAGAACACCCGGTGAATTTCCTCCGCCGTGGCCCGGCCCGCCGCATTGGCATAGGGCAAGGCGCCACTGGCGTCGGCGAGAAACTCCGCGTGCAAGCCACGGTGCATGGCTTCGAACGCGGTGGCCGCGTCGCAGTTGTGGGTCATGTAGCCCGCGATGCTGAGCGTGCCGATCCTGTGGCGTTCGATCCAGTCGGCGAAGTCGGTGCCGGTGAAGACACTCGGAAAGGTTTTGGTGACCAGGTGGTCACGCGGACGCCGGGCAATCTCGGGGTGCAGTTGCCCGTTGTGCGCATCGGCCTGGAACAAGGGCGCACCTTGGGGTGCGTGGTGCCGGACCACCACGACGGGAATGCCGGCCGCGCGTGCCGCGTCCATGGCCCGGGTGATGTTGGGCAGGGTTTGCTCGACCGATGGGTATTCGATCGGCAGGCCCCCGCCCTGGAAATATTCGTTTTGCACGTCGATCACCACGAGGGCACGGCGCAGGGTGGCGCTATTCATGACAGGCTCCTTTTCAGTTGGGTAGGAGGTCGATTCTTCGCCTCGGTCCGCCTTCATGAAAGTAGCCCGAATGCCATTCATCGATAGAATCGGGCCATGCGTGCCGCACCGCCCGAAACCGTCGCCGTCGTCGCCTTCGACGGCATCAGTCCCTTCCACCTCTCCGTGCCCTGCCTGGTGTTCGGCGAGGACCGGACCGACGCCGACAAGCCGCGCTTTCGCCTGCGGGTGTGCTCGCTCGAAGCCGGCCCCCTGCGCACCAACGCCGGCTTTACCGTCGAGGCCGCGCACGGGCTGGAAGCCCTGCGGCGGGCCCAGATCGTGGTGGTGCCGTCGTGGCGCGACGACGGGTCGCCCGCACCCGCTGCCTTGCTGAAGGCCTTGCGGGATGCGCATCGCCGCGGTGCCACGATCGTGGGGCTGTGCCTAGGTGCTTTTGTGGTGGCCGAAGCCGGGCTGCTCGACGGCCGCCCGGCCACGACCCATTGGCACCTGGCTACCGCTTTTGCCCGGCGCTACCCGTCCGTGAAGCTGCAGCCCGAAGTGCTGTATGTCGACAACGGCGACGTGCTCACCTCGGCCGGCACGGCGGCCAGCATCGACTGCTGCCTGCACCTGCTGCGCGTGCGTTACGGCGCCGAGGTGGCAAACCGCGCCGCGCGCCGCATGGTAGTGGCGCCGCACCGCCAGGGCGGGCAGGCCCAATACATCCAGCAACCGGTGCCGGCCGCGGCCGAGCAGGACCGCCTGCGGCCCTTGCTGGAGTGGCTGAGCCGGCACCCGCAGCGTTCGCACTCGCTCGACGCGCTGGCCCGGCGCGCGCTGATGAGCCGGCGCACCTTCACGCGCCGTTTTCGCGAAGCCACGGGCACCACCGTGGGCCAGTGGCTGCTGAACCAGCGCCTCGCGCTGGCGCAGCGTCTGCTGGAAACGACCGAGCAGCCGGTCGAGGTCGTCGCGGCCGATGCGGGATTCGGATCGGCCGTGTCGCTACGCCAGCATTTCGCGGCAGCGTTCAGCGTGTCGCCTTCGGCGTACCGGCGGCAGTTTTCCACGCTGCAACGGACGCCCTGAGCATCAGGCGTCGAGCTCCGGGTAGCGCCGAAACCTGCCGTCCCTTAAAGCCACATCCCGCCGCGCGGCATCTGGATCGTGTAGTCCGCCGTGCCGCCGGCGACAAAGACGCCGATGATGAAGCTGAGCACGGCAATGAAGATGCTGGCGAAGAAGGCGGTCCAGAAGCCGGAGACGGTGAAGCCGCGCACCAGGGCCGAGACCAGCAGCAGCATCAGCGCGTTGATGACCAGCAGGAACAGGCCGAAGGTGAGGAAGGTCAGCGGCAGCGTGAGCACGATGAGCAGCGGCTTGACCAGCGCATTGGCCAGGCCCAGCAGCAGGGCTGAAACGATGAGCGCGCCGGTGCTGGCGAAACGGATGCCGCTGAAGAGGTGGCTGGCAACCCAGAGCGAGACGGCAGTGATGCCCCAGTGCAGCAGGAAGGGCCAGAGGTTGTGCGCCATCGTCTTGCTCCTTAGGTGTCCTGGTCTTCAGGTCAGGTGGCGCCGTGGCACTTCTTGTACTTCTTGCCACTGCCGCAGTAGCAGAGGTCGTTGCGGCCGGGTGTAGCTTCCTTGCGAATGGTCTCCACGCGCGGGCCGATGCTGCGCCACAGCTCGTACAGGTCATAGACTGCCCAGATCGCTTCGCCGAAGGCATTGAGGCGTGCCAGGCTGACCGAAGGCGGAGCGTCGTCGCTGAAGGGCGAAATCGTCGGCGCCTCCGTGTCGTCTTCCGTCATGGCGACGATGGCCTGTAACGCGCTGTCGAGCCACTTGGCGGCGTCCTTGTCGCGCGGCGCGGCCCATTCCTCGGGCCAGTTCTCCACCGCGAACATGAAACCCAGCGCCCAGACCTGGGCGAAGGACGGCAGCGGCTCGTCGCCCAGGGCCGCGCGCTCCTCCGTCGGCAGTGCCGCCACAGCCCCGCGCACGTCCATGATCTCGGGCTGGTAGGCCGCGTCGTCTTCCAGGTTTTCGACCTCGGCTTCCAGTGAAACTGCCACCTCGCGCCAGCGCTGCGTCCACAGCGCCATGAAGCGCTCGCGCTGCGCCGCATCGGCAAACACCTCGGTGCCCTCGTCACCACCGAGCAGCATGGGGAAATACTCCTGCTGCGGGATGGCGCGGCGGCAGCAGATCAGCGCGGCCATGAAGCCTTCGCAGAACTCCCATTGCGGGATCTCGTCGTCGCGCGTGCGCAGTTCGTCGAGGATGGCTTCGAGTTCGTCGAAGGCTTGCGAGTCCAGCGGCTCGGGGCTGGCGGCGGCAGGGGTCTGGCTCATGGTCGGTCTCAGGCAGTGGGTTCAGGAATCAAATTTGCTACAAAATCAGTAGCTGTTTGCGCAGATACATCCAGGGCCAGCAGCCGTTTTTTCATGCAAAGCACGGCGTGGTCCTTGCTCAACAGCGGGGTCTTGTGGGCCACGGCGAGGTCGATGAACTTCTGGTCGTCCGGGTCCTTGCAGGTGGGGTGGGCCTTGGGCGCCACGTCCACCAGCCGGGCCAGGCGGTCGAAAGTCGCCAGCACCTCGGCGGCGCTGCGCTGGTAGTAGGCCAGGCGCGGCACGATCTGCTTGTAGGCCAGCACCCGCGCCAGCTCCTCGCGCATGGCGGGCGTGGCGATCCATTGCAACTGCTGCGTCTGCAGCGCGTCTTTCAATGGCAACACGGCCGGGTCGTCGAAGACGAACAGGTCGAGCACGATGTTGGTGTCGAGGACGATCATGGCGCGCCGGGTTTCTCGCCCGCTCTCTCGCCTGTTTTCTCTCGCGCCGAGCCCTTGATCATCTCGAACTTGAACAGGCGGCACTCCAGCGGGCCGTTCCACATCGGCACGCGGCGCGACTCCTTCAGGCGCATCTTGCTCGGCAGCTTCAGGTCGGGCGTCAGCACCCAGGCGGTCCAGCCGGAATAGTTTTTCTTCCAGTGGGTGGCGAGCTTGCTGAAGAATTCGCCGCCGTCACCCCCCTCGCCACTGGCTGCGGTCTCGGGCAGCTCACGCGCGCCGAAGCGGGCCGTGCCCGCAAAACCGCCGGCCTCGATGCGCTCGCCATAGGGCGGGTTGATCAGCATCACACCCGACGTAGCACAGGGTGGCATGCGCTGCAGCGCGTCGCCGCCGCGGAACTCGATCACGTCGGCCACGCCGGCGCGCTCGGCGTTGCGCTGCGCGAAGTCGACCATGCGGTGCGACACATCGCTACCGTAAATGAGCGTGGGCTGGCCCGGCTCGGGTTTGACCACGGCCTGCGCGGCCTCGGCCTTCATGGCGGCCCACTCGGCGGCGCGGAAGGGGCGGTATTTTTCGAAGGCGAAACGACGCAGGGAACCGGCCGCGATGTTGCAGGCGATCTGCGCCGCCTCGATGACCACGGTGCCGCTGCCGCAGCAGGGGTCGTACAGCGGCAGCAGGTCGCCATCGCCATCGGCCCAGCCGCTGGCGGCGATCATGGCGGCGGCCAGGGTTTCCTTCAGGGGCGCATCGCCCTTGTCCTCGCGCCAGCCGCGCTTGAACAGCGGCTCGCCCGAGGTGTCGATGTAGAGCGAGCAGCTGTCGGTGGTGAGGTGGGCGTAGATGCGCACATCGGGCCACTGGGTGTCCACATCGGGGCGCACACCGCCGGACGTTTCGCGGAAACGGTCGCAGACCGCGTCCTTCACCTTCAGCGCAGCGAAGTTGAGCGAGGTCAGCGGGCTGTGCTGCGCCGTGATCTCGACCTTGATGCTCTGCTTGGGCGTGAACCACTGCTCCCAAGACACCGCCATGGCGGCACGGTACAGGTCCTGCTCGTTGCGGTACTCGGTGTAGGACACCAGCACCAGCACGCGCTGCGCCAGGCGGCTGTAGAGATTGAGCAGCATGGCGTGCGCAAACGATGTGCGCACCGCCACCCCACCGCGCTGCTTGGTGATGCAGCCCGGCGGCAAGCCCGTGATGCGCAGGATCTCGGGCGCCAGATAGTCCTCGACGCCAGCGGCGCAGGGGAGGAAGAGTTGTAGTTGGTTCACAAAAATCTTTTCGTCATTGAGTCAGACCATTCGACAAATGACCCTTGTCCGTTCGGGCTGAGCCTGTCGAAGCCCTCACCAGCCCTTCGACAGGCTCAGGGCGAACGGCCCCTGATGGGAATCCCAGCCAGAACGGGCTCATAAACCATCACAGTGCCTTACGGAGATTTGCAGGGGCGATGCGCAGCGCCTCACGGTATTTGGCCACAGTCCGGCGGGCACATTCAATCCCCTGCTCTTTCAGCATGTCGGAAATCTGGTTGTCGGACAGCGGTTTTTTCGGACTTTCGGCCGCCACAAACTGCTTGATCAAGGCGCGCACCGCTGTGCTCGATGCGTTGCCGCCCGACTCGGTGCCCAGGCCCGAGCCAAAGAAGTATTTCAGTTCGAAGGTGCCGAAGGGCGTGGCCATGTACTTGGCGGTGGTGACGCGGCTGATGGTGGACTCGTGCAGGCCGAGTTCGTCGGCGATCTCGCGCAACACCAGCGGGCGCATGGCCAGCTCGCCGTGCATGAAGAAGTTCTTCTGCCGCTCGACGATGGCGCTGGAGACGCGCAGGATGGTGTCGAAGCGCTGCTGGATGTTCTTGATGAACCAGCGCGCCTCCTGCAGGCGCTGCTGCAGCGCGGCGTAGTTGTCGGCGTCGCGGCCGGTGGCCTTGTGGCCCTTGAGCGCATTGGCGTAGATGTCGTGCACACGCAGGCGCGGCATCACGTCGGGGTTGAGTTGCACGCGAAAGCGGGTCTGCGTGCCGCTGCCGACCTTGGTCACCAGCACATCGGGCACGATGACGTTGCGCTCCACATTGACAAAGCGCCGGCCCGGCTTGGGCTCCAGCCGCGCAATCAGCGCCAGCGCCTCGCGCACCTGCACCTCGGTGCCGCCACACAGTTGCGCCAGGCGGCGCGTGTCGCGCCGTGCCAGCAGCTCCATGGGCTGGGCGCAGACCCGCAGGGCCAGCGCCAGCAGTTCGGGCCGCGGTGTCGTCTCGCCCCGCGCCTGCTGCAGGGCCTGCAGTTGCAGGGTCAGGCATTCCGCCAGGTTGCGCGCGCCGACGCCGGTGGGCTCCAGGCTTTGCAGCAGGTGCCGGGCCACGGTGAAGTGGTGCACCAGTGCCTCGACCTGCTCGGCGTCCTCGCCAGCCAGCCCCTGCGCCAGCGATTCGAGCGTGTCCTCCAGATAGCCGTCGTCGTTGAGCGACTCGATCAGGAAGCGCAGCGCCGCCCGGTCTTCCGCGCTCAGGCGCAGGGTTCGGGCCTGGCGATGCAGGAAGTCCTGTAGCGACTCCTGGCTGCGCGCCAGTTCGGTGGCATCGGCCTCGTCCTCGTCGCGCGCACCGTTGCGCGCCGGCGCGTCGCCGCCCCACTCGCTGTCGTCGGGCGCCATGTCCACGCTGCCGTCGCCTTCCCAGTCGGGCGGCTCGTCGCCTGACAGCGGCGCGGATTCCGCATCAATTACGGCCTCGCCCCTCGAATCAAAAGGATCTGCAGCTACTGAATTGATAGCAAATTCGACATCCCGATCGTCCGGCGAGACCGGCACATCAGCCCGGTCGAGGCCGAACTCCTCGCGCGGTGCCTCCTCCTGCGCCAACTCCAGAAAGGGGTTGTCGTCGAGCATCTGCTCGACTTCCTGGTTGAGCTCCAGCGTCGACAGCTGCAACAGCCGGATCGACTGCTGCAATTGCGGCGTGAGCGCCAGGTGTTGCGAAACGCGAAGGGACAGCCCCTGTTTCATCTACATCTTGAAGTGTTCGCCGAGGTAGACCCGGCGCACTTCGACGTTGTCCACGATCTCGGCCGGCGTGCCCTGCGCCAGCACATGACCGTCGCTGATGATGTAGGCGTGGTCGCAGATACCGAGCGTCTCGCGCACATTGTGGTCGGTGATCAGCACACCGATGCCGCGCGACTTGAGGAAGCTGATGATGCGCTGGATCTCGATCACGGCAATCGGGTCGATGCCGGCAAACGGCTCGTCCAGCAGAATGAAACGCGGCTGCGTGGCCAGAGCGCGGGCGATCTCGACGCGGCGGCGCTCACCGCCCGACAGGGCCAGCGACGGCGAAGCGCGCAGATGGTCCACCCGCAAGTCCTGTAGCAAGCCGGTGAGGCGACGCTCGATCTCGTCCTTGGTCAGCGGCTTGCCGGCCTCGTCCTGCTGCAGTTCCAGCACGGCACGCACGTTGTCCTCGACATTGAGCTTGCGGAAGATCGATGCTTCCTGCGGCAGGTAGCTCAGGCCCAGGCGAGCGCGGCGGTGGATCGGCATGTGCTCGACCGACTCACCGTCGATGGTGATGTCACCGGCACTGGCACGCACCAGCCCCACGATCATGTAGAACGACGTCGTCTTGCCCGCCCCATTGGGGCCGAGCAGCCCCACCACTTCTCCCTTGCGCACCGTGAGCGACACGTCCTTGACCACCTCGCGGCTGCCATAGAACTTTTTCAGGTGGCGCGCTTCGAGCTTGCTCTGCATCGTGTCCGGCGTCGCGGTCAGGCCGGCCTCTGCCGGCATCGTTTCCGTATCGCTCACTTCTTGTCCCCGCCCAGCGTGGTGGTGGTGCGCAGCGCCGGCCCCCGTTCGGGCGTGTCCGGCATCGTGGTCTTGTCCTGCTTGGGGGTGAGCATGGCCCGCACGCGGCCACGGCCGCCGGTGGTGCCCTTGGGGGCGCCGCCATCGACCGTGAAGACATCGGTGTTGTTGTTGTAGACGATGACGTCGCCGGTGGTCTCGTCGGCCAGCGTGGCGCCACGCAGGCGGCGCATCTCGGCCTTCTTGATGAACTTGACGATGTCGGCGCGGCCGTCGTATTCGATGGTCTCGCCCTCGCCCTCGATGTACTCGTCCACCCCTTCGCGCTTCTGCCGGAAGAAAGCCCGCTTGCCCGGCTCGGCCGTCACCACGCCGAACTGGTAGCCCTCCGGGTCCTGCTTCACGTCGACGCGGGCACCGCGGATCACGATGGTGCCCTTGGTCAGCACCACGCTGCCGGTGAACACGCTGGCCTGCTGAAGATCGTCGTAGCGCAGCGCATCGGATTCGATGTTCATGGGCTTGTTGCGGTCGGCCTTCTCGGCGCTGGCGCCGGCGGCGAACAGGACACAGACGGCACAGAGCAGGAGCTTGGATAGGGGGGTGGTCATAAAGGCACGAATCTTGCTGCGAATGGCTTGCTTGGGGATTGTAGCGGGCAGGGATGAGGCCGGGCCGGTTCTTGCGCCCTCAGGCCATGCGACCGCCTGCCGCAGGCCCGGTCAGAACGAGCGTGCAAGCAAACGACACCCGCCATCCGAAGGCCCAGGACACAAAAAAGCCCGCAAGCAGCGGGCTTTTCACACCTGGCCGGAAGCGGTGATCAACGCCCCTTGCGCACTTCCCCCACCAGGTAGTCCACCACCTGCAGCACATGTTCCATGCCCTTGGCCATGGTGCCATCGGTGTAGAAACGGCCGGCCACACCCATGGCCGGCACGCCCTCGACCTTGTAGGCGTTCATCAGCTGCGTGGCACGCGTCGCCTTGGAGGCCGTGCTGAAGGAGTTGAACTGATCGACGAACTTGGCCTTGTCCACGCCCTGCTTGACCACCCAGTCAATGATGGCATCGGGCTGGTCCAGGCGTTTGCGCTCCACATGGATGGCATAGAACACCTTGGCGTGCAGCGCCTCCACCAGACCCAGGGCTTCGAGCGTGTAGTACAGGCGCTGCTGCGGGCCGAAGTCGCTGCGGAAGGCGATCGGCACGCGCCGGATCGCCACGTCCTTCGGCGCGCGTTTGCTCCAGGCCGCGAAGGACGGCTCGAAGGCATTGCAGTGCGGGCAGTTGTACCAGAAGAACTCGACCACCTCGATCTTGCCGGCCGGTGCGTCCACCCCCGCCGGCTTGTCCAGCTTCAGGTACTCGTTGCCGGCTTCGGGCCGTTTGCCCTGCACCTGGCCCGGGGTGGTGGTCTGGGCCTGGGCCGCCGGCATCAGCCAGGCGCTGCCGGCCAGCGCCGAACCACAGGCCAGAGAAAAATCACGACGTTTCATCTTCAACAACTCCTTGCGAATTCGGATGAGACGGAGCCCAGCCGCAATAGTTCAAACGAAAGTCAGCGCTGCACGCGCACCAGGGCCGTTTCATAGCCGGCGCGGTCGAGCTTGTCCTTGGTGCGCTCGGCCTCGTCGCGCTTGTCGAACGGACCGACCCGCACGCGGTACACCAGGCGGCCGGACTGCTCGCGCTCCGACACCTTGGCCTCGACGCCGGCCAGTGACAGCTTGGCACGCTGGCCCTCGGCATCTTCCGCCGTGCGAAAGGCACCGGCTTGCACGAAATAGCTGAACGGATCGGCTCCGGCGGTCTTGGCCTTGGCCAGGTCGCCCAGCGGGTCGGCCGTGACGGCCGGCTTGGTTTCGGCTTTGGCCGCCGGCTGGGCCGGGGCTGAAGCGGCCGCCGCCGGTGCCGTGGCCGCCGGCTTGGCCGGGTTCTTGCCGTACAGCGGCGCGTTGGGGTCCCAGTCCTTGTTCTTCTTGGCTTCGGCGGCATCCTGGTCAGCGCCGCGACTCTGCCCCTTGTTGAGGAAGGGCACCGGCACCTTGGTCACGTACACCGCCACCGCCAGCGCGGCACCGAGACCGACGACCACGCCGATGATGAAGCCCAGAATGGTTCCGCCGCGTTGCTGTTTCATGCCTAGCCCTTGTCTCAGGTGTTCCTTGGAACGTGTTGTCTTGTCAGCCATGGCTCACATCTTCTGCGGGGCGCTCACGCCCAGCACGGCCAGGCCATTGTGCAGCACCTGCGCGGTGGCCGCGACCAGCGCCAGGCGCGCGCGCTTGACGGCTTCGTTGTCCACCAGGATGCGCTCGGCGTCGTAGTAGCTGTGGTAGCTGGCGGCCAGGTCGCGCAGGTAGAAGGTCACGTCGTGCGGCGCGAAATCCTGCGCCGCGGCGGTCAGCATCTCCGGGTACTTGGCCAGCTGCAGCATCAGGGCCTGCGCCTGCGGGCTGTCGAGTGCCGACAGGTCGGCCTCCTTGAGCGTGGTGACATCGCCGCCTTCCTTCTCGCGCCAGGCCGCCAGCACCGAGCAGATGCGCGCATGGGCGTACTGCACGTAATAGACCGGGTTGTCGTTGTTCTGCGTGATCGCCAGGTCGACATCGAAGGTGTACTCGGTGTCGGGCTTGCGGCTGAGCAGGAAGAAGCGCACCGCGTCCTTGGAGGTCCAGTCGATCAGGTCGCGCAGCGTCACGTAGCTGCCGGCGCGCTTGGAAATCTTCACCTCTTCGCCGCCGCGCACCACCCGCACCATGGTGTGCAGCACGTAGTCGGGGAAGCCCTCGGGGATACCGACACCGGCGGCCTGCAGGCCGGCGCGCACGCGCGCAATGGTGCCGTGGTGGTCGGTACCCTGGATGTTCACCACCTTCTGGAAGCCGCGCTCCCACTTGGTGATGTGGTAGGCCACGTCCGGCACGAAGTAGGTGTAGCTGCCGTCGCCCTTGCGCATGACGCGGTCCTTGTCGTCGCCGTAATCGGTCGACTTGAGCCACAGCGCGCCATCATGCTCGTAGGTCTTGCCGGCCTCGCGCAGGCGGCGCACCGCATCGTCCACCTTGCCGCTGGTGTACAGGCTGGACTCCAGGTAGTAGTGGTCGAACGTGACCGCAAAGGCTTTCAGGTCCAGGTCCTGCTCGTGCCGCAGGTAGGCCACGGCGAACAGGCGCATGCCGTCCAGGTCGTTGACGTCGCCGCTGGCGGTGAACTCGCGGTCGTCCGAATGCACGGTCTTGCACGCCAGGAAGTCAGCCGCGATGTCGGCGATGTAGTCGCCGTTGTAGGCCGCTTCCGGCCACTCGGCATCGCCCGGCTTGAAGCCCTTGGCGCGCAGTTGCACGCTGTTGGCCAGCGTCTGGATCTGCACGCCGGCGTCGTTGTAGTAGAACTCGCGGTAGACATCCCAGCCCTGCGTCTGGAACAGGTTGCAGATGGCGTCACCCAGCGCGGCCTGGCGGCCGTGGCCCACGTGCAGTGGGCCGGTCGGGTTGGCCGAGACGAACTCGACCATCATGCGTTGCCCGCTGGCGGGCCGGGCGCCGAAGCGCGCGCCATCGGCCAGCACCTCGCGCACCACCTGCTGCTTGGCCGCGGGCTTGAGCTTGATGTTGATGAAGCCGGGGCCGGCGATGTCGACGGCATCGACCCAGGCCTGGAACGACGGCGTCGCCAGCAGGGCGCTGCGCAGGTTCTCGGCCACCTGGCGCGGCGGCTGTTTCAGGGGTTTGGCCAGCTGCATGGCCGCCGTGGTCGCCAGATCGCCGTGGGCGGCCACCTTGGGAGATTCGTAGGCAGCCCGCGCACCGGCGCCGGGCTGGAGTTGCTCGAGCACGGCGGCGAGCGCCTGGAGCAGTTCATTTTTGACAGACAACATGCTGTAGATTTTACGAGGCGGCCGCTGTTGTGCCTGGCGTGGCCCCGGCGGCCCCGTGTTACGGTTTGTCAGCAGGTTTGCCAGCCGCCCCGTTCTATGCTGGAATCCCCGGCGGGACAGCACCGGATTTCACCCACTTCACGAGGAAACACACATGCAAAAACTGATGACAGCACTGGCCATCGGCCTGGCCCTGGCGGTGGGCGCCGCCCACGCGGACGAGGATAAAAAGGCCCCGACGGCCCAACAAGGCAAGATGACCGTCTGCAACAAGGAAGCCGGCGCACGCAAAGGCGACGAGCGCAAGAAATTCATGAGCGAATGCCTGAGCGCCGAACATGCCGAGGCAGCCGACAAGCGCACTGCCCAACAGGACCGCATGAAGCAATGCAATCTGGACGCCAAGGACAAGAAAGGCGACGAACGCAAGCAGTTCATGAGCCACTGCCTGAGCGGCAAGCCGGCCGAAGCGGCTGCCAGCGACAAGAAAACCGCGCAGCAGGACCGCATGAAGCAGTGCAACCTGGATGCCAAGGACAAGAAAGGCGACGAGCGCAAGAAGTTCATGAGCGAGTGCCTCAAGAGCAAGTAAGCGCGCGCCGGGCAGCCGACGCGTCCCAACCCCGCCCAGCTTGGCTGTGCGGGGTTTTGCGTTTCGCGGGGGCTAGAATTTCCCGTTTCATCAGCGTCAAGGCCACGGGTTTGAAAAAAATACTCGAGAGCAGGCATTTTTCGGGGCTCTTCTCTGGAGCCCTGCTGTTGCTGCTGGTGCTGCTGGTGGGCACGCTCGGCTATCGTTATATCGGACGCCCGACGGCGACCTGGATCGATAGCTTCTACATGACCTTCATCACGATCTCATCCATCGGCTTTGGTGAAGTGATTGATCTGAACAAACACCCCTACGGACGGCTTTTCACCGTCTTCATCGCCGTGGTCGGCATTGGTTCCCTGAGCTACCTGTTTTCCACCCTGGTGGCTCTGTTGATCGATTCAAACTTGAATACCGCCTTGAGGGGAAAACGCATGGAAAAACAGATATCCCAATTGACGGGGCACTACATCGTGTGCGGCATTGGCCGCGTGGGCTCCAACGTGGCCGACGAGCTGCGCAAGACCCAGCGCCCCTTCGTGGCGATCGAGGTCGACCCACCGCCCTGAACAACTGGCGGGAACTTCATACCGACGCGCTGTACCTGCATGCCGATGCGGCCGACGACGATGCCTTGCGCCGCGCCGGGGTGGAGCGAGCCGCCGGCGTCTTTGCCGTGACGGCAGACGACAGCCACAACCTGATGGTGGCGCTGTCGGTCAAGCTGATCAACCCCAAGACTCGGGTCGTGGTGCGCCTGCATGACATCCGCAACACCCAGAAAGCCCGCCGCGCCGGTGCCGATGAGATCGTCTCGCCCGACTTCACCGGCGGCATGCGGATCGCCTCGGCCATGGTGCGGCCGCATGTCGTGAACTTCATGGACAAGATGCTCAAAAGCGACGAGAACCTGCGTGTCGAGGAAGTCGTCGTCCGGGCAGGCTTTCCAAGCACCCCCTTGGGGCAACTGTTGCCGAAGTCACGCGATTACCTGCTCATGGCCACGCATGAGCAGGGCCACTGGCGGTTCAACCCCTCTGACGACCACCCGGTGAAGGCCGGCGATGCCATCGTCATCCTGGCCAGTCCGCAAGGGCGCATGGCGGTCGAAAAAATCCTCAAGGTCTGAGAGCCTGTGAACAGGCTCTCAGCCGGCCCGACCGACGCCCCCGGCGCCACGTGCGACCTTAAAGCGGGTTTTGCCAGAAGCCGCTCTGGCTGTAGTGATGCTTGAGAAAGTCCACCCACAGCCGCACCCTTAGCGGCAGGTGCTTGCGCTGGGGAAACACGGCGTAGATGCCGTTGGGCGGTGCGGCAAATTCCTGCAGCACCTCCACCAGCCGGCCGGCCTGGATTTCGGCGTCCACCTCCCAGGTGCTGCGCCAGGCAATGCCGTAGCCGGCCAGGCACCAGTCGTGCAGCACCTGGCCGTCGGAGCAGTCCATCGGGCCGTTGGGCTTGAAGTGGATCACCTCGCTGGCATCACCCTTGGGCACCTTGAACGCCCAGCCGCGCGTCTGCGAGGCATCGCTGGACAGCACCAGGCAGTCCAGGCGCGCCAGATCCTGCGGCGCCTGCGGCGTGCCGTGCTGCTTGAGGAACTTGGGTGTGGCCACGCACAGCCGACGGTTGTCGGCCAGCCGCACGCTCACCAGCGAGGAGTCGGGCATGTCGCCCACCCGCACCGCGCAGTCGTAGCCTTCACCGGCGATGTCCACCACCCGGTCGCTGAGGTTGAGCGAGATCGTCACATCGGCGTGCAGTTCGCGGAATTTCGGAATCAAGGGCGCCACATGGCGACGGCCGAAGCCGGCCGGTGCCGTGATGCGCAGATGGCCGCTGGCCTTGACGCCGCCAGCCGAAACACTGGCCTCGGCGTTGGCCACGTCGGCCAGCAGGCGCTGACAATCTTCCAGAAAGGCGCTACCCTCATGTGTCAGTGTGATGCGGCGGGTGGTGCGCACCAGCAGTTTGACCCCCAGGCGCCCTTCCAGCGCATCGAGCCGGCGCCCCATGATGGCCGGGGCCACGCCTTCGGCGTTGGCGGCCGCCGTCAGGCTGCCACGGGTGGCCACCGAGACGAAGGATTCCATTTGCTTGAGCTTGTCCATGGCCGGAGATTATTACCCTAATTAGATCTAATCAGAAGGTTCTTTTCACAATTCAACCAGTTTTGAGAGAATAATAACTTGAGTTGGGGCTTATAAATAAATGAATTCATCTCAAAATCCTTCCAGTGGACCGGCATCGGCCTCAGCGGAGCAAGTCCGGGCGGGCATGCTTCACGAGCTGTATGTCCGTGGCCGCGAATCAACCATGGTCGGTTTTCTGCCGATCTTCCTGCTGGTCTGGATGCATAGCGTTGAGCATGCGCAGGGCCCTCTGCTGCTCTGGACCGTGAGCCTGATGGTCGTGCAGACCTACCGCCTGCTGATAGCGCAAAGCTACCTGCGCCAGCCCGAAGCGCAAACCCGCCAACGCTGGTACCTGCATCAATGGCTGGGCGTGGTCGCACTGGCGGTGGGTTGGGTCAGCAGTTTCGCCTTGCTGACCATGAACGAGCTGGGCGCGGTGTTCTACATTCACCTGCTTTTTCTGATCGGCCTGTGTTCCTTCATGCTGAGCACCATCGGTATCGATATTCGCCTGTATGGTGCGTTCCTGCTCCTCATGGTCAGCGGCACTCTGGCGGTGTTGCATCTGCAGTACCCGGACTTCCCGCGCCAACACCCGGTTGTTTCTTATGGCTTTGTCGTCTACGCCTTCATGCTGCTGGTGCGCAGCCGCGGCGAATACCGGCGCACGCGCGAGTGGGTCACGGCCCGGCTCAACCGGCAGTTGCTGCTGGCCCAACTCAATGCCGCCCTCGCGGAGGAGCGCGACATCAAGGAAAAACTGCGCCAGCAATCGGAAGAACTGGCCAACCGCAACCGGGAATTGAGCGAACTGGCGGTGCGCGACGGCCTGACCCGCGCCTTCCGCCGCGGCCACATCGAAGGGGAACTGCGCCGCCTGATCAAGGGCCTGCACCGCCGCCACGACGATTTCTGCGTGCTGATGATGGACATCGACTTCTTCAAACGCGTCAACGACGACTATGGCCACGCGGAGGGTGACGAGGTGTTGCGCCGGCTGGCCGCCACATCGCAGACCCAGCTGCGCGAGACCGACCTGTTCGGCCGCTGGGGCGGTGAGGAGTTCATCGTGCTCATGCCGCAGACCAAGCTGGCCGATGCGGTGGAGGCGGCACAGCGGGTGCGCCGCGCCATCGATGCCATGGTGTTTGACGTGGGGGACACGACCTTCCAGATCACCATCTCCATCGGTGCGGCGCAGCTGCAGCCGCTGGAAAGCGCCGATGCCCTGGTGGTACGGGCCGACGAGGCCCTGTACGCGGCCAAACACGCCGGGCGCGACTGCGTCGTCACCTCTCCGGCATTGACGGTCAGCTGACCGCCCCGTCCCCAAAAACCGATGGCGGCATCCGCACGGATGTCGCATCATGGCGTCATGGAACAACATGACACCACCCCGCCCGATCTGGCGCCCCTGCGCGACTGGATCGGCCGTCAGGAAACCCGCGCCGACACCCTGGCCGCCACGCCGGTGGCCGCGCTCTCGGCCACACTGGACCGCGACGACCCGCCGCCCGTGCCCGGCACCGCGCTGCCGCCGCTGTGGCACTGGCTCTACTTCACCCCGCTGACGCGCCAGAGCGAGTTGGGCGTTGACGGCCACGCCCGGCGCGGCGGCTTTGTGCCCCCGGTGCCCTTGCCGCGGCGCATGTGGGCCGGCGGCCGGCTGGAATTTGTGCAGCCGCTGCGCGTGGGCGAAACGGTCACGCGCACCTCCACCATCCAGGACGTGACGGTGAAGCACGGCCGCAGCGGTGCGCTGGTGTTCGTCTGCGTGCGCCATGAGTTCAGCAACGCGCAGGGCCTGGCCCTGCGCGAAGAGCACGACATCGTCTACCGCGATGTAGCCCCGCCCGCGCCGGCGGGCGCGCCTGCTTCTGCGGGTGCGCCGCAGCCCGAGCCCACCCCGGCACCGCGCGACGAGCAGTTCAGCCGCGAAATCGTGCCCGACCCGGTGCTGCTGTTCCGCTACTCGGCGCTGACCTTCAACGGCCACCGCATCCATTACGACCGCAGCTATGTGACGGGCGTCGAGGGCTATCCGGGCCTGGTCGTGCACGGGCCGCTGATCGCCACCCTGCTGCTCGACCTGCTGCGCCGCCATCTGCCGGACGCGCAGGTGAAGCGCTTCAGCTTCAAGGCGGTGCGCCCGGCCTTCGACATCCACCCCTTCACCGTCTGCGGCAAGCGGGACGGCCAGACCGTCACCCTCTGGGGCCGCGACCATGAAGGCTGGCTCACCATGCAGGCCAGCGCCGAGATGGCCTAAGAAAGGAGCACGGCATCGCCCAGGAACCAGCTGGACCAGCCGCCGGGCAGCCATGGCGCGACCGCGGCGCACCCTGGATCGGCCTATTCCATCCTTTTTGTGCCGAATAACCGAATGTTTTGGGTATTAATGCCTGCCCAAGTATCAAATACAGTTACGGTATGGAAAAATCCCGCCACAGCCACGCCCAGCCGCAGGCCGTCCTGTTCGACGCCTACGGCACGCTGTTCGACGTCTACAGCGTCGGACTGGCGGCGGAACAGCTGTTTCCGGGCCAGGGCCAGGCCCTGGGCGTGCTCTGGCGCGACAAGCAGATCGAATACACCCGCCTGGTCACCGTCAGCAACGACGGCGCGCACTACCAGCCCTTCTGGGAGCTGACGCGCGCCGGCCTGCGCTATGCCTGCAAGCGCCTGAAGCTCACGCTCACGCCGGCGCAGGAGCAGCAGTTGATGAACCAGTACCGCCACCTGAGCGCCTTCCCGGAAAACCGGGACGTGCTGCAGGCCCTGCGCGCACGCGGCATCCAGACCGGCATCCTCTCCAACGGCGACCCCGAGATGCTGGGCATCGCCGTGCGCAGCGCCGGGCTGGAAGGCCTGCTGGACCACGTGATCAGCGTGGATGCCGTGCGCAAGTACAAGACCCACCCCGAGGCCTATGCCCTGGGCGAACAGGCCACCAGCCTGCGCGCCGGACAGATCGCCTTCGTCAGCAGCAACAGCTGGGACGCCCTGGCCGCCACCTGGTACGGCTATCAGACCCTGTGGGTCAATCGTTATGACCTGCCGTTCGAGGAACTGGGCACCCAGCCCGTTCGCACCGGCAGCACCCTGAACGATGTGCTGGGGTTTTTCCCGGCCGAATGACACACCGAACCCATTTGCATTTTTTGATTCAGAGGAGTTGAACACCATGACCCAACGCACCACCTGCCAGCGACTGCAAGTCGCCACTGGCCTGTACCGCTTCATTGAAGACAAGGTCCTGCCCGGCACCGGCATCAATAGCGCCGACTTCTGGAAGGGCTTCGACAAGCTGGCTCACGACCTGGGCCCGAAGAACGCCGCCCTGCTGGCCGAACGCGACCGCCTGCAACTCGAACTCGATGCCTGGCACAAGGCCAACCCCGGCCCGATCAAGAACATGAAGGCCTACCGCGCCTTCCTGGAAAAGATCGGCTACCTGGTGCCGGTGCCCGCCACCGTGGCCAGCGACACCGCCAACGTCGACGCCGAACTCGCCGTGCAGGCCGGCCCGCAGCTGGTGGTGCCGGTGCTGAACGCCCGCTATGCGCTCAACGCCGCCAACGCGCGCTGGGGTTCGCTGTACGACGCGCTCTACGGCACCGACGCCCTGCCGGAAGACAAGGGTGCGACCAAGGTCAGCGCCGACGGCAAGGGCTACAACCCGGTGCGCGGCGCCAAGGTGATCGAATACGCCCGCTACGTGCTCGACCGCGTGGCGCCTTTGGCCAAGGGTTCGCACATCAACTCCACCGGCTACACGGTGGAAGGCGGCAAGCTGGTGGTGGCGCTGAAGGACGGCAGCAAGTCCCACCTGGCCGACTGCAACAAGTTCGTCGGCTACCAGGGCAGCGCCGCTGCGCCCGCTGCCATCCTGCTGCGCAACAACGGCATCCACATCGAGATCCAGATCGACCGCAGCACCCCCATCGGCAAGAGCGACCCGGCTGGCGTGAGCGACCTGCTGATGGAAGCCGCGCTCTCCACCATCCTCGACCTGGAAGACTCGGTGGCCGCCGTGGACGCCGACGACAAGGTGCTGGCCTATGACAACTGGCTCGGCATCCTCAAGGGCACGCTGACGGAAGAAGTCGCCAAGGGCGGCAAGACCTTCACGCGCCGCCTGAACGCCGACCGCGTCTACAAGGGCGCCAATGGCGAAGAGATCAAGCTGCACGGCCGCTCGCTGCTGTTCGTGCGCAACGTCGGCCACCTGATGACCAACCCGGCCATCCTGTACGGCAACGGCAGCGAGATCCATGAAGGCATCCTGGACGCCGTCATCACCACCACCATCGCGCTGCACGACCTCAAAGGCCTGACCACGGGCGGCGTGCGCAACTCGCGCACCGGCTCGATCTACATCGTCAAGCCCAAGATGCACGGCCCGGCCGAAGTGGGCTTTGCCGCTGAACTGTTCGGCCGCGTCGAGCAACTGCTGGGCCTGCCGGAGAACACCGTCAAGCTCGGCATCATGGACGAAGAGCGCCGCACCAGCGTCAACCTGAAAGCCTGCATTGCCGCTGCCAAGAGCCGCGTGGCCTTCATCAACACCGGCTTCCTGGACCGCACCGGCGACGAGATGCACACCGCCATGCACGCCGGCCCGATGATCCGCAAGGCCGCCATGAAGGGCAGCGACTGGATCGCCGCCTACGAGAAGAGCAATGTGCTGGTCGGCCTGGCCTGCGGCTTGAAGGGCCGCGCCCAGATCGGCAAGGGCATGTGGGCCATGCCCGACCTGATGGCCGCCATGCTGGAGCAGAAGGTGGGCCACCCGAAGGCCGGCGCCAACACCGCCTGGGTGCCCTCGCCCACCGCTGCCACGCTGCACGCGCTGCACTACCACCAGATCAACGTGGCCGCCATCCAGGACGAACTGGAAAAGCAGGCCACCGCCAAGAACTTCAAGGCGCAGGAAGAGCAGATGCTCACCGGCCTGCTGACCGTGCCCGTGGCCGCCAAGCCGAACTGGAGCGCAGAAGAAATCCAGCAGGAACTGGACAACAACGCGCAGGGCATCCTGGGTTATGTGGTGCGCTGGGTGGACCAGGGCGTGGGCTGCTCCAAGGTGCCCGACATCCACAACATCGGCCTGATGGAAGACCGCGCCACGCTACGCATCTCCAGCCAGCACATGGCCAACTGGCTGCTGCACGGCATCACCAACGAGGCGCAGGTGAAAGCCACCTTCGAACGCATGGCCGCCGTGGTGGACCAGCAGAACGCCGGCGACCCGCTGTACAAGCCGATGGCTGGCAACTTCACCACCTCGTTCGCCTACCGCGCCGCACTCGACCTGGTGCTCAAGGGCCTGGAGCAGCCCAGCGGCTACACCGAGCCGCTGCTGCACGCCTGGCGCCTGAAGGTGAAAGCTGCGACCTGAAGCTGATTCGCTATTGTTTTAATAGCTTATCGCGCATAATGGGCAAGGGCTAGAGGCCAATTTGGCACATAAGAAACGGCACCCACGGGTGCCGTTTTTATTTGGGGCTGGTGATGGTTGGTGGGTTCAGCGGAAGTTTTTCGGACTCCACTTCAACCGCTGTTGCTTCGTCGGCTAAGGCATCAAGTACAGCAAAGACTCCAGCCAGATCTTCGCGATACGAGGCGATGTAGTTGGGCGTGACTATGTGCCGCTGCTCGACGTGCGTGACTCGTTGGAGAATGAGTTCCCGATGTTGACTCCAGTACCGTCCCATCTCTTTCGGATCGAGGCCTCCTGGAAGCTCAGCTTTGGATGCAAAGTGGCGCTCTTCATCCCTGTCCGAAAAGAAAGGGTTACTCAAATGCGACAGACAGTGGTCTAGGAAATGCAAGACGTTGTCCTCATGGATGTCGGGATTGAAACAGATGCCAAACGCGTACTCGTTCATCAGCTTGGCAATACCACTGCCATCGCCAGCCCCTCGCTCGTCGTAATACCCACAGCCCACTCCTGACCCATTCGGGGGCAGCAGATTACTCAGTTGGTAGATGACAAAAGACTTGACAACCGAGCGCGCAGATGAAACGCGCTGAGCAAGTGAAATTGCACCGTGATCGGTTTGGCCGCCTGCTGAACCCTGCCGGCCACTCTGAGATGAAGTTTCACCGAGAAACGCTTCATCTGCGGTATCACTAACTTCTGCAAAAAAGTTTATCCGTCAGCGCTAAGCGCGATGAAAAAATGGCGACCGAGTTTCCCGTAAGCATATCGTCCACTGTAGTACGAAGCTGTTGTCCAACGCCGGCCTCGGAATGACGGAGTTCAACATATGAACCGGACACCCAGCACTCAACCTCGAAAGACAGCTCCTGACCGAATCCGGCTGTCGTCTTAGAACCACACGCGACCAGAGCACGCTCATCGAGCCGGGCGAGCATGCAAACTCTCTAGTTCATACTTCCTGCTGGCGCCCGCGTTGGGGCGCAGCGGCAACAAGGAACGAACGTGCAATCTGCCAGTGACCAGTGGTTCGACGAGGCGTACTACCAGCGCTACTACTTCAACAAGAAGACCAGCGTGGTCGACCCCGCGCATGTGGAGCGCTTGGGCGCTTTCGTGTGCAGCTACCTCAAGTACCTGCGCGTGCCCGTCAAGCGGGTGCTGGATCTGGGCTGCGGCATCGGCCTGTGGCGCGACGCGCTGGCGCTGCACTTTCCCGGCGTGGCCTACCACGGCGTGGAGGTCAGCGAATACCTCTGCGCACGCTACGGCTGGGAGCGCGGTTCGGTGGTGGACTACCGGAATGCCGAGCCGTTCGACCTGGTGATCTGCCAGGGTGTACTGCCCTACCTGAGCGCAGCCGACCTGAAGCTGGCGCTGCACAACCTGGGCCTGCTTTCCCGGGGCGCGCTGTATGTGGAGGCCGTGACGCGCGAGGACTACGAACGTGACACCATCGACGAGACGCTGACCGACCCGCGCCTGTTCCGGCACCGCGCCCAGCTCTACCGGCGCGGCCTGGCGGAAGGCTTCCTGGAACTGGGCGGCGGCGTATGGCTGAGCCGCCAGGCCGAGGTGCCGCTGTTCGAGCTCGAATGCGCGGGCGGCCGCTGACGCGCGCCCCATCCCCCATCGACCGGGATCATTCCCCTGGGCCAAACAGGTCGCGCAAGCGCTGTGCGGCTTCGGCCGCGGTGGCGTCCACGCCCTTCGTCATCGGAGTGCCCTGCGGGTACTCCTCCGCAAGGCGGTCTTCCCAATAAGTGGTGGGGTTGGGCGCGCTGTACAGTCGGCGAAAGACCTCCTGCGGTACGTGCTTGTAGGCCAGCACCGTCTTGTCGTCCCAATGCAGGTCGAGCTGCTGGGTGCTGGCGTCGTAGTCGGCGCGGCGGATGCGGCCGCTGGTGAAGGTCTTGCTGTCCATACAGGCACGGGGTGCAAGAAGATGCACCCATGCTAGCGAAGCTCGGCGGGCCGCGCCCGCACCTCGCTTCTCAGCGCGTTTGGGCCCGGCTCAGCTGCTTGCCAGCGTCTGCCGCAACACGGCGATGAACTGCTGCGCAGCCGGCGAGAGCGAGCGGCCCTGCTTGGAGACCAGGCAGATGTCGCGCGAGACCTTGGGTGCCGTCAGCGTCTTGGCCACCAGATCCGGATTGCGTGAATAGGTCAGGTAGGCCGCCGGCATGATGGATGGCGCCAGGCCGCTGCCGCTCATCCACAGCGCGGTGGCCAGGAAGGTCACTTCGTGCATCACGTTGAGCCGCACGCCGGCACGCGCGGCCGACAGCTCGATCAGTGGCCGGATGCCGTAGCCTGGCCGGACCGTGGTGACGGGCAAGCCCTCCAGGTCGCGCCAGCGCACGCTGCGGCGCTTCGCCAGCGGGTGGTCGCGCGGGCAAACCAGGCTCAGGTGGTCCTGCAGCAGCGTCTGCAGCTCGACGCCAGGACCCACGCGCTCGGGCGTACCGATGCCGAAGTCGGTCTGCTCATTGATCACCCGCGAGAAGAACTGGTCGGGCGCGCAGTCGTCAATCACGAGGTGGATGTCGGGGTGCTGCTCGCGGAACACGCGCACCACGGGGGGCAGCAGGATCTCGGCCAAGGTGGGGGTGACCGCCACCGTGACACGCCCGCGCCGCAGGCCGGTCAGGTCGCGCAGGCCGGCGCCCAGAGAGTCGAGGTCGCGCAGGATGCGCTCGGCCACCTGCACGGCTTCGTGCGCGGCGGGCGTGGGCTGCAGCGAACGCGTGGTGCGGTCGAACAGGCGCGTGCCCAGGCCGTCTTCCATCTGGCGGATCAGCACGCTGACGGCCGACTGCGTGAGGAAGAGCTGCGTGGCCGCCGCGCTCAACTTGCGCAGCTGGTACACGGCGACGAAGGCGCGCAGTTGCTTGAGCGTGGGAGAAAAGTGGCGTTCGCTATTCATCAAGAAAAATCATAATTGATTCTGAAAATTTCGATTTACGAAAGAATCAAAATTGATTCAAATCAAATTGACGCGGGCATCTGCCCCACGCATCCAACGAGGAGACTTCATGAAATTTGCAACCCGACGAACGGCTGTGCTGACCGCCCTGATGGCCGCCCTGCTGCCGGCAGCTGCCTGGGCACAGAAAACCGACTACCCCAACAAACCCATCCGCGTGGTGGTGACCTTCCCGCCCGGCGGCAGTTCGGATGCGATGCTGCGCCTGCTGGCGCCGAAGGTGGGCGAGAAGCTGGGACAGCAGATCGTGGTGGAAAACAAGCCGGGTGCGGGCGGCAACATCGGCCTGGCGCAGGTGGCCAAGGCACCGGCGGACGGCTACACCCTGGGTCTGGGCGCGGCCGGCGGGCTTGCGGCCAATGCCAGCCTTTATCCACAGATGCCCTTTGATGTACTCAAGGACTTCCAGCCCGTCACCATGGTGGCCGCGATCCCGTTCGTGATCGTCGGTTCGCCAAGTCTGCCGGCCAAGAACCTGCAACAGGTGATCGCCTTGGCCAAGGCGCAGCCGGGCAAGCTGTCCATGGCGCATGGCGGCAGCGGCACGGCCATGCACCTGTCCGCGGCGCTGTTTGAGCAGATGGCCGACATCAATCTGGTGCAGGTTCCCTATCGGGGCACCGGGCCGGCGACGATGGATGTGATGGCGGGCCAGGTGCCGCTGGGCATGTCGGATCTGCCGGCTGCACTGCAGCAGATCAAGGCGGGCAAGCTCGTGGCCTATGCGGTCACCAGCCTGCAGCGCCTGCCCATGCTACCCGATGTGCCGACCGTGGCCGAGGCGGCGCTGCCGGGCTACGACTCCACCGGCTGGTTCGGCCTGGTGGCACCGGCGGGAACGCCCGCCGCCATCGTGGCGCGACTCAATGCCGAGTTCGGTGCCGCGCTGCGCGACCCAAGCATCCAGGCCACGATACGCGGCATGGGCATGGAGCCGGTGCCGGGCACGGTCCAAAGCTTTGACGCCTATATCCGCAGCGAGACCCGCAAGTGGGCCGATGTGATCCGCAAAGCCAACATCAAGCTGGACTGAGGGAGCCCAACAAGATGACAACCCCCTACGACACCCAGGTGCTGATCGCCGGCGCCGGCCCGGTCGGTCTGACCATGGCCATCGATCTGTCGGGCCGTGGCATCCCGGTCACGGTGATCGAGCAACGCCGCTACGCCGAACCACCGCCGGTGAAATGCAATCATGTGTCCTCGCGCACCATGGAACAGTTTCGCCGCCTGGGCGTGGCACACAAGCTGCGTGCGGTCGGGCTGCCCGAGGACTACCCGAACGATGTCGTGTTCCGCACCAGCATGACGGGCATCGAGCTCACGCGCATCCCCATTCCCTGCCGCCGCGACCGCTACACCGCCACGGAAGGGCCGGACACCTGGTGGCCCACGGCCGAGCCTCCGCATCGCATCAACCAGATCTACCTGGAGCCGACCCTGCTGCACCATGCGGCGGCGCTGCCCGGCGTGACGCTGCGCAACCGCACCGAGCTGCTGCGCTTTGAGCAGGATGGGGACGGCGTGCAGGTCTATCTGCGCGACCTCGACAGCGGTACCGAGTTCACGCTGCGTACGCGCTACCTGATTGGCGCTGACGGCGGCAGCTCCACGGTGCGCAAGCAGATGGGCGCGCAACTGGAGGGAACGCCCGTCATCCAGCGCGTGCAGTCCACCCACATTCGCGCCCCCGGGCTCAAGGCCCTGCTGCCCGGCCAGCCGGCGTGGTGCTACTACTCGGTCAACCCGCGCCGTTGCGGCACGGTCTTTGCCATCGACGGCCAGGAGACCTGGCTGGTGCACAACCACCTCAACGCCGAGGAGCCGGACTTCGAATCCGTCGACCGCGACGCTTCGATCCGCCACATCCTGGGGGTGGGCGACGACTTCGAGTACACCGTGATCTCGAAGGAGGACTGGGTCGGCCGCCGTCTGGTGGCCAACCGCTTCCGCAACGGCAATGTGTTCATCGCCGGCGATGCCGCCCACCTCTGGGTGCCGTACGCAGGCTACGGCATGAACGCCGGCATCGCCGATGGGCTGAATCTGTCCTGGCTGCTGGCGGCCCGCCTGCAGGGCTGGGCGGACGCCTCCATCCTGGATGCCTACGAGGCTGAGCGTCAGCCCATCACCGAGCAGGTCTCGCATTTTGTGATGAACCACGCGCAGAAGATGATCAAGGCGCGCCGTGCCGTGCCGCCCAACCTGGAGACACCGGACGATGCCGGCGCCGCGGCGCGTGCACTCATCGGGCAGGAGGCCTACGAGCTCAACGTGCAGCAGTTCTGCTGCGCCGGGCTGAACTACGGCTATTTCTACCAGGGCTCCCCCATCATCGCGACGGACGACGAGCCGCCGCCGGCCTACACAATGGGCAGCTTCACGCCATCCACGGTGCCAGGCTGCCGCGTACCCCACTTCTGGCTGGCCGACGGACGATCGCTCTATGACGCCTTCGGCCCGGGCTACACGCTGTTGCGACTGGATGCACGCGTTGACGTCACGCCGTTGCTTGACGCCGCGCACGCATGTGGCATGCCCGTCGAGTTGCTGGACCTGCAGGATGAGTCCGGTCTGCCCGAGGCCTATCGCCACGCGCTGGTGCTGTGCCGCAGCGATCAGCACGTCGTCTGGCGCGGCCAGACCGTGCCGGGCGATACGCAGGCACTCGTGGCGATGCTGTGTGGGGTGCGCAGCACGGTGCCGGCGCGTCAGCCCGTGGCTGCCTGAACGGTCACTGCGCCTGTCTGGCACCGGCGCGCTAGCATGCCGTCATGGCAGCGCCTGCGGGCTGGGCGAATGATGTGTCATGACGGCGCTGACATGCAGTTCGGGCTTGATGTTGGTGTAGTGGGGCAGGTCGGCGCGCAGCAGGGCCCCGGCCTCGGCCAGTGCCGCTTGCGCCGCGGCGGCAGAAGGAAAGTAGGAACTGGTGGCCGCCACCACCTGCCCCGCCTGCGTCGGCACCGGGTTCACCACCTGCTCCGACTCCAGCCGCAGCAGGCCGTGCGGCTGCACCGCGTCGCGCGTGATGCGCATGTGCTCGCGCTGGTAGTAGGCGTGATTGAATTGCGCTCCCTCAAACCAGCGGTACAGGGCCGTCACTTTGACCATGCTTGCCTCCTGACATTCAAATTGCTTGAAAAGCCAGGAGACAAGTTACCCGCTCTGCGCCAAGCTGGAAGCCACCTTGGCGACAGCGCTGCGCTTGGCCAGCGCCTGGCTACTCACCCAGCCAGAAGCGCTCGCTGCGGTCGAGGAAGTCGTGCACGTGGACGGTGATGGATTCCTCGCCCAGCAGCACCACGCTGTACTGTGGCGGCTCGTGGCTGCCGCCAATCTTGTCCGTGGCGTCGAGCCGCAGCGCCACCTGGTGGTTGGTGCCACGCAGGGTCGAGTAGGGAATGCCCAGCCAGGAGCCGAAGATGGGGCGGTGGACATGGCCGAAGAACAGGTGCTTGATGCGCTGCGTATGGCCCTGCAGCGCACGCCGGAACGGCGCGGTGTCGAGCAGGGCGATGCGGTCCATCGACGGGATGCCGAGCGCAAAGGCCGGGTGGTGCATGAACAGCAGCACCGGCCGGTCGTCTTGCGCCAGCCGCTCGGCCAGCCACTGGGCGCGCTGCTCGCACAGCACCCCATGGCTGACACCCGGTTCGTTGGTGTCAAGGAACAGGCCGCGGTAGGAACCAACAGCCACCTCGTATTGCACGAAGCCGTTGGCATCGACCGGCACCTGCGGGAAGTGCTCGCGGAAGTTGGCGCGGTTGTCGTGGTTGCCCAGGATGGGCAGCACCGGCATGGGCAGGCGGGCGAGCTGCTCGGCCAGCTGCCGGTAGGCGTCCCTGTGGCCGACATGGGCCAGGTCGCCGGTCACGACGCACAGCGCGGCGTCCGCATGCTCCTGCAGCATGCTGTCGATGCAGAGCGCCAATCGCTTGGCAGGGTCCAGCCCGTAAAGGGCGTGACCTTGCTCAACGAGATGGACGTCCGTGAGATGGAGGAACTTGAACACAGAGCGTCCTTCCATCAGCGCGGCAGCAGGGCTTGCACGTCGTGCGTCATGGCAGCGAGCGCCTTCTCTGGCGTGGCTTCCTTGGAAATCACGCTCTGGATGTGGTCCTTGATGACGTCGGTGATCTTCAGGCCGTTCTCGCCGGGGAAGGCGTACCAGCCGGTGAGCACCGGCAACTGCTTGATGGCCGTCAGGTAGTTCGGGTGCTGCTCATAAAAGGACTTGAGCAGGTTGGCATCGTTGGCGGGAATGGTGTTGGCAGGAAAGTAGCCCGTGCCCTGCACCATGGCGGTGGCGCCCAGCGGGCCGGTGGCGAACTTGATGTATTCCCAGGCCGCCTTCTGCTTGACCAGGTCCTTGGCAAACATCATGGCCACGTTGCCGCCCGCCGGCAGGCGGCCGTTCTTCTCGATCGGCATGCGGGCGGTGCGCAGGTCGAAACGGTTGCCGACCTGCTTGGTGATCAGGCCCAGGCGCGAGGTGGAGGTCACCAGGATGGCCAGATTGCCAGAGACAAAGTCCTGGCTGGCGGTATTGAGCGAGCCGTCGCGCATCTCACCGTCCTTCACGACCTTGGCAAAGGTCTGCATGGCGGTCTTGCCGGCCGGGCCGTCGAAAGCCACTTTTTTCTCGTCGGGCGTCAGCATGGTGCCGCCGTTGGCAAACACCAGCGCCTGCCACATCCAGTTGCCGGTGATTTCCCAGTCCAGGTGCATGCTCTGGGTGCCGGCATTGGCGGCCTTGGCCTTCTTCGCCAGGTCGGCGATGCCGTCCCAGGTGGTGGGGAACTGCTCGGGCGACACGCCGGCCTTGCGCACCAGGTCGGCGTTGAAATACACGATGGGCGTCGACAACGAGAAGCCGATGCCAACCTGCTTGTCGCCCACCTGGCCGAGCGAGAGCAGTGCCTTGTCGTAGCCCATCTTGGCCCAGTCTTTTTCGCCCTTGATGAAAGGCGTCATGTCGACGGCGATGCCGCGATCAACGAAGACGCGCTGGCGGTTCAGGCCCTGGTAGGACACGTCGGGCAGCTGGTTGGTGACCGCCTGGCGCAGGGATTGCTGGGCCGCTTCTTCATAGCCCGGGGTGGGCGCGCGGAAGGTAACCTTGTATTGCGGAAACTTGGCCGTGAAGTCACGGGCGATTTTCTCGTGCACCTCTTTGAAGATGCCGGCATAGGGATAGTCGACCACGATCTCCACGGGTTGTTGGGCCTGGGCCAGGCCGCTGACCAGCAGCGCGCTGGCCGCCATGGATTTCAGAAAAACACGTTTCATGGGATTCACTCCTTGGTGGATAGAGAGGGTGAGGTCAGCCTTTGACGCCGGTCAGCGTCACGCCTTCGATGAACCGCTTTTGGGCGGCGATGAACAACAGCAGCAACGGCGCCGTGATCAACACGGTGCCGGCCATGAGCGGGCCGTAGTTGATGCCGGCCTCCTCGTTGCGGAAGAACATGGTGCCCAGCGGCGGCGTGGCCAGCTCGGGCGAGGAGATCACCAGCAGCGGCCAGAAGTAGTCGTTCCAGTGCCAGACCACCGAGAAGATGGCAAAGGCAAACAGGGCCGGCACGGCGGCGGGCAACATCACGCGCCAGACCAGCTCGAACTCGCTCATGCCGTCCAGGCGCGCAGCGTGCACCAGGTCGTCCGGCACGGTGCGGAAGAACTGGCGCATCAGGAAGATACCGAAGGCCGAGATCGAGAAGGGCACGATCAGCGCCGACAGTGTGTTGAGCATGCCCAGGTGGTGCAGCATCACGTAGGTCGGGATGGCGGTGGCCTGGTGCGGAATCATCAGCGCCAGCAGCACCAGACGCCAGGCCCAGGTCTTGCCGCGAAATTCCAGCTTGGCAAAAGCGTAGGCGGCCGGCAGCAGCACCAGAATCTGCAGCACCAGAATGGCGGCGCAGACCACGATGCCGTTCCACAGGTAGCGCAGCAACGGCACCCGCGTCAGGGCCTCGGTGTAGTTCTCGACCAGGGCCAGCCGCGTCGGCAGCAGGGTCAGCTCGCGCGTGAAGACTTCGTCCACCGGCTTGAGCGAGGTCAGCACCATCCAGATGAAGGGCGCGAGGAACACCAGGGCGCCCGTCATCAGCAGCAGATGGCGCGCAGCACGAAAGAAAAGGGTGGGCGAGTTCATCCGTAGTGGGTCTTTCGTTCCATGGTGGCGTGCTGCACCTGGGTCAGGAAAAAGATGCCGGCAATGAACACCACCGTCATGGCGCTGGCATACCCCATGCGGAAGAAGCTGAAGCCCTCTGCGTAGATGGTGTGCAACAGCACCTCGGTCGACTTGTTCGGGCCGCCGCGGGTCAGCACATGCACCGTGTCGAACACCTGCAGCGCGCGGATGGCGCAGACCGTGACCACGAACAGGGTGGTGGGCCCCAGCAGCGGCCAGGTGATGCGGCGAAAGCGCTCCCATGGGTGCGCGATGCCGTCCAGTGCGCCGGCGTCGCGGATGTCCTGCGGAATGCTTTTGAGGCCGGCCAGGAACAGCACCAGCGCCAGCCCCGACATCTGCCAGACACCGATGGCGGCCAGCGAGTACAAGGCCAGCTGGCGGTTGTTGAGCCAGTCCTGCGGCATCAGGCCGACCCACTGCAGCAGGTGATTGACCAGGCCGGCGCTCGGGTGCAGCAAAAACTGCCAGACCACGGCCATCGCGATCAGCGTCGAAGCCACCGGCATGAAAAACGCGGTGCGGTAGAAGCCGCGCAGCTGGGTGTCGGACTCGATCAGCAAGGCCGCGCCCAGGCCGATGGTGACGGCGCCGCCGGTCACCAGCACCAGGTAGAGCAGGGTATTGGCCAGCGACTTGCGAAACACCGGGTCGCTCCACAACTCGGTGTAATTGGCGAGCCCGATCCAGTTCAGCGTGGCGGCGCCGAACTGCCAGTCGGTCAGTGACATCACGGCGACGGTGGCAACCGGTATCAGCAACAGGGCGATGAGCAAGATCGTCGCCGGCGAAAGCAGCAGCCAGGTCGTGAGGGGATGGACGCGCATGGTTCGTTACCCGGACCGTTCAGGCCGCCGCGTCCAGCAACACCGGCTGCGGCTGAAAAGCCAGCCGCTGGCCGTCGGCCGCGAAGACATGGATCTGATCGAGCGACACCCAGGTCCGCAGGGTCTCGCCTACGTGGAGATCCGGGTGGCTGCTGTGCAGGCAGAAGACGCAGCTTTGCTCGGACAGGGCCAATTGCACGGTGACGATCAACTCGGCGCCGGTGTACTCCACACCGGTGATGCGGCCGTGGATTTCCAGTCCGTTGGCAGCGGTCAGCGCCCCCGTCTGCGGCCGAAAGCCGATCTGGCACGCGCCGCCGTCCTGCCCCTGCGGCACATGGCCGATCTGCCGGCCCAGCGCCCACACGCTATGGCCCCTGATTTCGCCCGGCAGCAGGTTGATGCGCGGCGCCCCCACGAAACGGGCCACTTCGACGTGGGCCGGCTGGTTGTAGATTTCGTCGGGTGTGCCGAGTTGCAGGACGCGGCCTTCGCGCATGACGGCCACGCGGTCCGACATGGACATGGCCTCGTGCTGGTCATGCGTCACGTAGATGAAGGTCACGCCAAGCTGGTCGTGCAACTGGCGGATCTCGGTCCGCAGGGCCTGGCGCAGATTGGCGTCGAGGTTGGACAAGGGCTCGTCGAACAGGAACACCGACGGATGACGCACCATGGCGCGCGCCAGGGCCACGCGCTGGCGTTGCCCGCCCGACAGCTGCGCCGGCTTGCGCTCCCACAGGCCATCCATGCCCAGGCTCTGCGCCACCTTGCGTGCACTGGTTTCGGCCTCGGCATGCTTTCGTCGCACGGCAGGCGACAGCCAGCGCATGCCGGGCAGGCGCTGCCAGAAATTCAGGCCGCGCATCAGCAAGGGCGTGCAGATGTTCTCGCCCACCGTCATGTGCGGGTACAGGGCGTAGGACTGGAACACCATGGCGCAGTCGCGCTGACTGGGCGACAGTTGCAGCAGGTCGCGCTCGCCCAGGCGGATCGCGCCGGCATCGGGCTGTTCCAGGCCGGCGATCAGGCGCAGCAGGGTGGACTTGCCGCAGCCGGAAGAACCGAGCAAGGTCAGGAATTCGCCGTCGCGCACAGTCAGGTCCAACCCCTTGAGCACCTGGGTGCTGCCGAACTGCTTGGTCAATCCCTTGATCTGGATATCAGGCATGACAGGCCTCCTTGTGGGCGGACAGGCGCGCAAGCACCCATGGCGTGAACTGGTCGTAGGCATCGAAGCCCATGACCTGGGGCAGCAGATCCGCCGGCTGGCCGGCATAGCCCGCCAGATGGGCAGCAAAACGAACCTGCGCGGCTTGGGCACAGCGTGCGTCCATGACGGAGTCACCCACGAACAGCACCTGCGAAGGCGGCAGTTCCAGCTGCCGGAGCACTTGCAGCAGCGGGTCGGCAGCAGGCTTTGGCAACGGTGCATCGCCGAGTCCGACGATGGCATCGAAGCTGACGGTGAGGGCGTTGGATGCCAGCAGGGTCTCGGTGGAGCCGCGGTCGCGGTTGGTGCAGATACCCAGCTTGAGACCTTGCGTCTTCAAAGCGCCCAGCGTCTCGGACACGTGCGCAAACAGTGGCGCCGTTGCCAGCCAGCGCTGCGTGTAATGGGCCAGGTAGTCCTCTTCAAGCTGCGCGGCCTGCTGGGCGTCCGGCGGGGATGGCTGCAGAACCAGCGCTTGGCGGAACATGGGGCGCAGACCCTCGCTGAGCGCGGAGCGCAGGTGTGCCATCGGCACTTCGCGCAAACCGGCTTGGGTCAGCACGTCGTTGGCAGCGGCGGCCAATGAGGGCAGGGTGTCGACCAGCGTGCCATCGATGTCGAAAATCACCGCTCGAATATGATCATTCTTGTTCATATTTGCCATACTACGAACAAGAAGTGTCATTTTTATGACTCAAGCTGAGCTTATAGTGCAAGCACCTCCCGTTTGCTTTTGATGCTGCGCATGCTTGCGCTCGCCCCCCCTCAACACATGCTCAAAGCCGCCCGCCACAAGGAAATCGTTGCCCTGGTTCAGGGCGGCGGTGTTGTTGAAGTCAATGCCCTGGCCCAGCGCTTCCAGACCTCCCCCATCACGATCCGGCGCGACCTGATCGAGCTGCAGGAGCGTGGCCTGCTGGAGCGCACGCGCGGCGGCGCCGTCTCGGGCGAGGTGATTGCGGAAGGCTGGGCGCGCTACGAAAGCATCAGTTATGCCGAGCGCGAACGGGAGCAATCCCGCGAAAAACGTGCCATCGCGGAACTGGCCGCACAACTGGTGTCGGATGGCGACTGCATCCTGGTCAACGGTGGCACCACCTCGCGCCACCTGGCCGAAGCCTTGCGCGGCCACCAGAACCTGCACGTCGTCACCAACGGCTTGACGGTGGCGATGGAGTTCGCCCGCAGCCAGAATGCGGCGGTCTATCTGCTGCCGGGCATGGTGGATTTCAAGAAGATGGCTTCGGTCAGCCGGCCGGCGCCCGGGACTTTCGACGATATTTCCGTGCGGGCCGCTTTCCTGGGCGTGCACGGCATTTCTCCGACCGGCGGCATCGGCATGCTGTCGCCGGAAGAAGCCGCCATGAACCGCGCCTTCATCGACGCCGCACAGACCGTGAACGTGCTGGTCGATTCATCGAAATTCAACTCGCAGGCGATCTTCCGCATCTGTGAAATGGACCGGGTGACGCGCGTCGTGACCGATACAGGCATCGCGCCCGCGACACGTCAGGCACTGGAATCCCAGGGCATCGAAGTGTTGCTGGCTGACCCGGAAGAGACCGCCTAGCTTCGCGCCTGCGCAGGCGTTGCTGCGTTCCTGCATGCCATGGCCTACGATGCCGCCATGGCCCAACCCCTCATCCTGTTCGGCGCCTTCGACCGCCACAACTTTGGCGATCTGCTGTTTCCGCACGTTGCCTCCGCCCTGCTCCAGGGCCGGGAGCTGGTGTTCGCCGGTCTGGCGCGTCGCGACCTGCGCGCCCAGGGCGGCCATGCGGTGCAGGCGCTGGCGCAACTGGCGGCCGACTGGGGCCCACGCCCGGCCACGCTGATCCACGTCGGCGGCGAAATCCTCACCTGCAGCGCCTGGCAGGCCGCCGTCATGCTGTTGCCGCCCGAGGAGGTGCAGCCCACCCTGGCCTATCTGGCGACCCGGCCGCAGGAGAAAGCCGCCTGGGTGCGCCGCATGCTGGGCAGCGCCGCATTGGCGCCCTACACCTTGTCGCGCCCCCTGTTTCCCGCTCTGACGCGGGTGGTCTACAGCGCTGTGGGCGGCGTCCACCTGAACGAGAGTGAGACCGCCCTGCGTGCCGAGGTGCTGGCCAACTTGCAGGCGGCAGATGCGGTAAGCGTGCGCGATGTGCAGACGCAGGCGCAGCTGCTTGAGGCCGGCATCGCGTCTCATCTGCTGCCCGACCCCGCCGTGATGGTGGCCGAGCTCTTCGGCACACAGATACGCCAACGCGCGGTGGACGGCGACGTCGCGCAACTCATGCGCGCCTTCCCGCAGGGTTACCTCGCGGTGCAGTTCAGTGCCGACTTCGGCGACGATGCGACGCTGGTGCAGATCGCCCGCCAGCTCGACCACGTCGCGGCCAGTACCGGACTCGGCGTGGCGCTGTTTCGTGCCGGCGCAGCCCCTTGGCATGACGATCTGGCCAGCCTGCAGCGCGTGGCCGCCCGCATGCAGGCGCCGACGGTGCGGGTGGCCGAATCGCTCAACCTCTGGGACATCTGCGCCCTGATCGCCCACAGCCGCGGCTACTGCGGCAGCAGCCTGCACGGCCGCATCGTGGCGATGGCCTACGCGCTGCCGCGCGTCAACCTGCGCGCCACCGCCACCGCCGCCGAGCAGCCCAGCAAGCAGGCGGCGTTTGCCGCGACCTGGGAAGAGGCCCCTGTCCCCGGCACGGTGGCGGTGAACGATCTCGCAAGCGCAATCCAGCAAGCTCTGGCGCTGGACCCGGCCCGGCTGCAGCGCACGGCGCGGCAGCTGGTCATCGAGTATCGACAGGGCTTCGCAGCGCTGAGCGCCGCGGGTTGAAACAGCCGTAGCACCGCAAGGCCGCGGCGCCCCGGTCGCTCGCACGAGCGGGGATCAGAGGGTGCTGCGATCCATTCCCAGCATGGGCATCGGCGCAGCAGCCCCCGCCGCGGCGGCTGCTTCCGAAGGTGCCGCCGCAGATGCGCCGCCCAGATGGAAGATGCTGACGACCTGCTCCAGGTGGCCCGCCTGGTCCTGCAAGGCCTGTGCTGCCGACGTTGCCTCTTCGACCAGTGCGGCATTCTTGTGGGTGACGCTTTCCATCTCACCAATCGCATCGTTCACCCGGCCGATCCCCTTGGTCTGTTCGGCGCTGGCGGCGGCGATCTCGCCCATGATGTCGGTGACGTGCTTGATGCTGGCCACGATGTCGTTCATGGTGGCGCCTGCCCGGTGCACCTGTGAACTGCCCTCGCCGACTTTTTCAACCGAGTCGTCGATCAGGACCTTGATTTCCTTGGCGGCATCGGCCGAACGCTTGGCCAGGCTGCGCACCTCACCGGCCACCACGGCAAAACCGCGGCCTTGCTCACCGGCACGGGCCGCCTCCACCGCAGCGTTCAGGGCCAGGATGTTGGTCTGGAAGGCAATGCCGTCGATCACGCTGATGATGTCGGCGATCTTCTTGGACGAGGCATTGATCGACTCCATGGTGTTGACCACCTGGGACACGACCGCCCCGCCTTTGACGGCCACCTCCGACGCCGACAGGGCGAGCTGGTTGGCCTTGCGCGCATTGTCGGCATTCTGGCTGACCGCATCGGTCAGCTCCTGCATCGAAGAGGCGGTTTTCTCCAGCGCACCGGCCTGCAATTCGGTCCGCGCCGACAGATCGGCATTCCCCTCGGCAATGCCGCGGGAGGCGTTGAAGATGGTGTCCGTGCCGTTGCGCACCTGGCTGACGATCCGCACCAGGCTTTCGTTCATCTCTTTCAGCGCCTGCTGCAGCAGGCCCATCTCGTTGTGGGAGTTGACCTCGATCTTCTGGGTCAGATCACCGGCCGCGATGCCACGCGCCACGCCCACGCCGGACTCCAGCGGCCGGGTGACGAATTTGCGGATGAAGGGGTAGATGATCAGCAGCACCGGAATGCAGGTGATGAGGGCCGCCAGGACCGATTTCATCTGCTGCTCGGCCAGGCCCTCATTGACCTGGTCCAGCGAGACTTTCATGCTGACCACGCCGAGCACCGTGTTTTCAGGCACCTGGTGGCACATCATGCAGTCTTTGCCCAGGTAATTCTTGCTCGCCAGGGCCGGGCGGACGGCGCGCAAATACTCGCCCTTGCTGTCGGACTCGACCCAGAAGCCTTCCTTGCCGGTCTGCAGCACATTTTTCTCGTGTTCGTCCGGCGCGCTCGCATCCTTGGCTGTCCCGGGGCCAAAGGCCTTGATGACACTGTCGCCCCGAAGCACGCGAACATCACGGATGGAGCCCAGTTGCTTGACCTGGTCAAGCAACACGTCGCGCTGGGCGATGGTGCCGGTCACCATCATGCCGGTGAGTCCCGCCATGGTGGCGTCATGCATGCTGAGCGAAAAATCGCGCGCCTGCTTCAGGGCCGCCTCACGGTAGACATAGCCTTGCCAGACGATCACGCCCGCCCAGACAACGAGCAGGGACACCCCGATGGTGAGCAGGAGTTGAACCCAAATTTTGAATCTGGCAGCACGCAAGGTATCCCCCTTTGGAACAGGTCGTCACAACAAAACGCCCTGGAGAATACCCCTACTTATCTCATGGCTACCTGACCTAAGTCAAAAACCGGCGCGAAGTGGGGCCGCCATGGCGTGCGGCCGCACCGCACCCTGCGCCACGCGACTAGGCATGCGGCATTCGCCCGCCGGCCGGGGCCCAGTTTTCCCACGCGACATCCTGCAGGCACACCATGGCGTGCTCCGGATCGAACCCCGCCGCCCCCAGACGCGCGGCAATGCCCTGCACGAGCTGGCGCTTGATCTTCACGCTGCGCCCCGCACCGAGCAGGATCTCGATCAGCATGAAGTCCGCGGTTCTGGGTGTCGCCGCATCCGGGAAGGTGGGGTCGAACTGAAAACTCGACGCATCCAGCTCCAGCAGACGCAGGAAGCGATCCTGGGGGCTCACGCCGATATCGACCAGCGCACCGTGCACCGCATCCAGCGCCTTCTGCTTGAACTCTGGCGATTTCTTCCCTTGCACAGTGATGGTGACGATGGGCATGGTGGGGGCCTTTGAAAGGTGACTCGAAAA
This sequence comes from Curvibacter sp., assembly GCA_031426755.1. Taxonomy (GTDB): domain Bacteria; phylum Pseudomonadota; class Gammaproteobacteria; order Burkholderiales; family Burkholderiaceae_C; genus Hylemonella. Next base: position 127,363 of record JASJPI010000008.1, on the reverse strand, counting down.
CCGTCAATGAAGCGTTGGCAGCGCGAGCGGCTGGCCTGTCACAAACAGACCTGCCCCTCTGCGCCAGGCCCATTGAATCACGCGGATGCTACGTTTTCAATAGCTTGTTGCGCATATTTCACAAGGGCCAGAGACCAATTCAGCCAATGAAAGTGGGGCAATGGCTAGCGCAACAGGGCCAACGTCCGCTCGTCATGCTCGCCGTCAAAGTACTGGTCGAGCACCTGCTGGAACACCGGTGCCTTCGCATCCACGGTCGCAAACAGGGTGGCGCAGGACTTGAGCTTCATGGCATCGATCGGCCCCAGGATGTCCTGCGCACGCAAGCCGCGCTGCGCCAGCAGCAGCGCCATGCAGTGCTTCAGGCGCGCACCCAGCACCGGGTGCTGCAGATAGTCCTGCGCTTCCTGCCGTGAAGCAATGCCGTAGTGCTGCGCCGTGGCGCTGTGCCCCAGGCCGCGCAGCTGCGGAAAGATGAACCACATCCAGTGGCTTTGTTTGCAGCCGGCCTGCAGCTCAGTGCAGGCCTGCTCGTAGACCGGGGCCTGCGCATCGAGGAAGCGTTGCAGGCGGTCCATGGTGCGGTGTGCCGTCAGGTGGCGGGCGCTTCGCGGCGGCCGGCGCCGTCGAACAGGTCGAGGCAACGCTCGAACCAGGCGTGCACCACGTCGTCCTCCGCCAGCAAGGGGAACGGGCTGCTGACGCGCGCCCACTGGAAACCACCGAAGGCCAGGTAGTCGGCGTAGCCAGGTTGTTCGCCGCTGACGAACGGGCCGTGGCCGAGCGACAGGCGCATGGGCTGCAGCGACTTGCGGAAGGCGTCGACGCGCTCCTCGCGCCCGGCCTGCAAGGCCTCCAGCGTCTGCTTGTACATCTTCTCGCGCGAGGCGCGGAAGTAGGGCTGGTCGGCCGGGTCCAGGCTGTCGTGCAGGTCGCGCAGGATCAGGCGTGCGATGCCGCCGTGGAGGGTGGTCTGCACCCAGTACTGGAAGAACTTGAGCACCTGGCCGTCGGTGCCGGGCGCGATCAGGCGCGGTGTCTGCGGGAAGGTTTCGTCCAGGTAGCGCACGATGTCCCAGCTGTCGGTCACGAGCTTGCCCTTGTGCGACAGGGTGGGAATGGTCAGCTTGTCGCCACCGGCATTGATGCTGGGAATATCGCCGAACAGCACATCGCGCACCTCGTAGGCCAGGCCCTTGTGGGCGAGTGCCATGCGCACGCGCCAGGAGTTGGGGCTGAAGTGGGTCTTGCGGCCATTCACCAGGTCGTAGAGGATCATGCGCGGGGTCTCCGGTGGTTATTCTTGGTGGGCCAGCAGGCTGCGGCGGGCGAACCATGCCAGGCAGATGGCCAGGAAAGCTCCCAGCACGTACTGGTAGGGCAGGTTGATGGCAAAGCCCATCTTGTCGGTCAGCAGCACATACAGGCAGTAGCCGCCAAACAGCGCCACACCGCGCATCAGCCAGCTCTGCGGCCGCAGGTGCCGCTCAGGAATGCGGGCGGCCAGCCAGGCGCCGGTGAGGCCGCTGAACATACCGGCCACTGCGCCCACCGAGGCGTCGGCCGGCCAGTGCGCCCCCACCGCCACGCGCGAGCAGGCCACGCCGAGGGCCAGCGCGAACAGCCAGAGCAGGCGCCGGCGCCCCTGCGGCGCCAGTGAGAAGTAGATGGCGCTGGCCGCGGCGAACGCGGTGAGACTGTGGCCGGACGGCATGGCCGCAATGAAGAGCGGCTCGCCGATGACGTTGATGCCCTGCGGCCCCAGCACTTCGAGCGGGCGCGGGTTGTCGGCCATCATCTTGCCCACGCGCGTCAAGGCCCCGGCCAGCGGCGCGGCGCACAGCCACGACAGGATGACGCGCGGCGCACGCCACAGGGCGGGCGCGGTCACCGCATACACCGCCCAGCCGGTGCCGAACAGCGAGAGCAGCGACCAGACGATGTCCGGCAGCACGGCGAACTGGCGGTTCAGAAAGTAAAACACGTCGGGCTCATAGAGGCCGAGCCACAGCGGCGCCGTCACGGCGGCCACCAACAGGGGCAAGCCCCAGTGCCAGGGAGCGATACGAGGTGCGACGGGGAGGGAGTCTGAAGTCATCGAATCAAAAGGGTTGGTGGCGCAACGGCCCCTCAGGGTTCGCCAAGCCGGCGCGGCACCGGGCGACCACCCCAACCGGTGCAATGGTAGAAGCTGAAGCGCGCCACCGGCCGGCCGGCACGCGCCACGGCAAAAGTGTCCAGCGGCTCGCAGCGCTGGAACCGGCCCTCGCCCACCGGCAAGCGGTAGGCCATCTGCGACCAGTCCAGCAGCACGGCATCCGCCCCCAGCGGCAGTTCGCCGGACCACAAGCTGAACTGGTCGAAGCCGGGGGCGATCACGTGCACCGGCAGCGGCCGCGCGTACCAGGCCAGACGGCTGGCCAGGGTCCAGTTCTGCACCACCAGACGGGGCGTTTGCTGCTCGCGCGCCAACTGCAGCGCCTTCGCGCCGGCGGCATCCCAGCCATAAAAGTCGGTGAAGGGGTTGACGGTCTCGGCTTCCACAGCGCCCGGTCCCCCGCCCTCCAGCCAGGTCGGCCCGGCCGTCAGCATCAGCACATAGAGCACCAGGGTAAAGAAGGCTTGCACACCACCCAGCACCCAGATCAGACGCTTGCGGCCCGCCGACCACAACGCCGCCAGGCCGACGCCGGCAAAGGGCGCCAGTGCCACCCAGGCCGGTGCCGTCCAGTGCGGCAGGCTGGAGCCACCGCCTGAGAGATAGGCCAGCACCGCCAAGGGCAGGGCAAAGAAGCTCAGCAGCCAGGCCTGCGGCCGCTGCAGACCGGCACCACCCAGCGCCCGGCGGCGCAGACCGAACGTGCCCCAGACCAGCAACGGGTAGAGCAGCACTTGTGCCAGCAGGAAGCCGGCCAGCGGCTGCCACTGCCACTGGCTGCCAGCGCCGTGGTGCAGTTGATAGGCAAATGAAATCCAGCTGTTCTGCGCGTTCCAGATGAAGACCGGCAGCACCAGCACCACGGCCAGGCCCAGCGCCAGCCAGGGCGCCGGCCGGCGCAAGAGCTTCCCGCCGTGGGCGGCGAGCAGACAGGCGGCCACCGGCAGGGCCGCAAAGATGGCGGTGTACTTGGCCAGCCCGGCCAGTCCCAGCAGAGCGCCGAGCAGCAGCCAGGCGGACAGGCGCTGCGCCTCGGCCGCATCCAGCAGGCGCAAGGTCTGCCACAGGATGGCGGCGGTGAAGAACATCAAGAGCGTGTCGGGCAGCAGGCCGATGCCCAGCACGTGCAGCACCGGCGCCAGGCTGTAGGCCAGCACCGCCCACAGGCCGGCATCGGCGCTGGCCGCTGTGGTGCCCACCGATAGCAGCCCCTGCAGGCGCCGTGCCATGCTGAAAACGAACAGTGCGGTGGCCAGCCACAGCGCCTCGGGCAACAGGCGCAGCACGCCGTCGGGCGCGCCCAGCACCACCAGCGGCCACTGCACCCAGCCCACCAGCGGCGGGTGGTCGTAGTAGCTCAGCGCCGGGTGCGCGGCGTACAGCGCGTAGTGCGCTTCGTCAGCAGTCAGCCCCAGCACCCAGCCCAGGCCGACATGCACCAGGGCGTGGCCCAGCAGCAGGGCCAACAGAACAGGCGGCAGACGGGAAGAGGAGTGGACAGGCACAGGGAAGGGCTCGCGGCGCAGACAGGAAAGAGCGACGAGCGCCAAGTCTAAACGAGGCGCTGATCCAGCCCCGTCCCCAAGGACTAAACTGGCCGCATGTCCGCACCCCACGCTGCCGCCATCGATCCCAGCCGCTGCCCGCTGTGCGGTCAGCCCAACCGCTGCGCCATGGAGGTGCAGCGCGAGACCGGTGTGGCGCAGCCGCCCTGCTGGTGTACCGGCGTCAGCTTTGATGCCGCACTGCTGGCGCGCGTGCCCGCGGATGTGCAGCAGCGTGCCTGCATCTGCCACGCCTGCGCGCTGGCTCAACCGAAGAATTAGCGCCGCCTACCTGGCGCCGTCGATGATCCAGCGCATCAGCAGCTCGCATTCATGCGGGCTGATGCGTTCATGCGCCGCGATGTGGCCGAACAGGCTGCCTTCACGCAGCTTGTCGGCCAGCTTGCGCGGCGCATCGGCTTGGCCATGGTATCGGGCATAGTCGGCCGCCAAGTCGGCAAAGGGGGGCGCACTGCGGCGCGGCGGTTCGCCATGGCAGCCGTAGCAGCCTTTTTCCAGCGCCAGTTGTGCGTTGGCGGACGCCGACTGGCACGCGATGGCCAGACCAGGGACCAGCAGCAGACGGCAGAGCGGGGCAATTCGGCGCCTCATGACGAGCCCATCTTGCCATGCGTGCGACCGCCGGCACAAGGCGACCGCCACGGACCTGACGGCAGGGGCGGCCTGCTAGCATCAGGGTTCCGGCAGCCGACACCGAAACCCCTATGACCCGCACGCACGAAGAACAGCGACAGGCCCTACGCTCCACCTGGGTCAGCGTCTGGGTCAATATTGTTCTGGCCAGCGCGCAGGTGGCGATCGGCTTCTTCGCCCGCTCGCAGGCGCTGATCGCCGACGGCATCCACTCCCTGTCCGATCTGGTGGCCGATGGCGTGGTGCTGTTTGCCGCGCGCCACTCGCACGCTGCCGCTGACGACACCCATCAGTACGGCCACGCCCGTTTCGAAACCGCGGCTTCGCTGGCGATCGGCCTGATCCTGCTGGCGACCGGCATGGGCATGGTGTGGAGCGCCGGCGTGCGCCTGCATGCCGGCCAAGGCATGGATGCGGTACACCCGATTGCACTGGCCGCGGCGGCCCTGACCCTGCTGGCCAAGGAAGGGCTGTTCCGCTACATGCGCCGCATCGGCGAGCGCCTCAAGTCCTCGCTGCTGATCGCCAACGCCTGGCATGCGCGTGCCGACGCCGCTTCCTCGCTGGTGGTGGCGGTGGGCATCGGCGCCAACCTGCTGGGTTACCACGGCATGGATGCGGTGGCGGCCATCATCGTCGGCTTCATGATCGCCAAGGCCGGCTGGAACTTCTCGGTCGAGGCCTTCCACGGCCTGACCGACCATGCACTCGACCCGGAGGAGATCGAGCGCATCCGCCAATCCATCCAGTCGGTCGATGGCGTGCTGGACCTGCATGGCCTGCGCACCCGGCGCATGGGCGACTGGGCGGTGATCGACGTGCACGTGGAGGTGGACGCGCACCTCTCGGTCTCGGAGGGGCACTACATCGCCGAAAAGATCAGTGCGCTGGTGAAGGACGCGCACCGCGTGGCCGAGTGCACGGTCCACATCGACCCCGGCCAGGTGCGCCGGCTGGCGCAGGTGCTGGCCCTGCCGCCGCGCGCCCAGGTGCAAGCGCTGGTGCAGCAAGTGCTGCCGGTACCGGCGACGCTGCGCCTGCACTACCTGGACGGCGGACTGGAAATCGAGGCCGAGCTGCAAGGCGCCGTTCCACCGGATGAACTGGCACGGCTGGAACAGGCCATGCACGACACCTTGTGCCGCATCACGCGCGTGGGCCGCATCACCCTGCGCTGCACCTTACCTCAAGCCACCCCATGAAGTACCCCGCCACCCTGGCCGAAATGCAGGCGCACTACGGCGAGCGCTACCGCTGGCTGCTGCTGTTGGCGGTGATGGTCGGCACCATGGCCGCCATCATGTCGTCCACCATCGTGAACGTGGCCATCCCCGACATGAGCCACCACTTTGCCCTGGGGCAGGAACGCGCCCACTGGGTCAGCTCCGGCTTCATGGTGGCGTCGACCGTGTCGATGCTGACCACGCCCTGGCTGCTGAGCAGCTTCGGCTACCGCCAGACCTATGTGATCTCGACGCTGCTGCTGCTGGCCGGCGGCGTGGGCGGCGGCCTGGCCAACCACTTCGGCCTGGTGCTGGCCGCGCGCGTGGTCGAGGGCCTGGCCGCCGGCATCGTGCAGCCGATTCCGGCCATCATCATCATCCGCGCCTTCGAACCGCACGAACGCGGCCGCGCCGGCGGCATCTTCGGCATGGGCGTGGTGCTGGCCCCCGCGCTGGGGCCGAGCATCGGCGGCCTGCTGGTGGAGTGGTTCGGCTGGCGCTCGATCTTTTTCATGGTGGCGCCGTTTTGCCTCGCCGCGCTCTGGCTGGCCTATCGTTATGTGCCGGTGAATGCGCCCGGTGGCGTGGCCCCGGATCGCCGTAATTCACGGCTGGACTGGCAGGGCCTGCTGCTGTGCACCGTGGGCACGTTGTGCCTGCTCAATGGCCTGGTCCAGTTGCACAGCAGCGCGCATACCGCCGCCTTCGTGCTGTTGGGCGCGGCGCTGGCGTCCGTGCTGGGCTTCGTCTGGTGGCAAAAGCGCCAGGCACGCCACGCCGGCACGCCGCTGATGCACATGGACCTGTTCAAGCACCGGCCGTTTGCCATGGGCAGCCTGGTCGCCTTCATCTACGGCACGGCCCTGTTCGGCTCCACCTACCTGCTGCCGCTGTACATCCAGATGGGGCAGGGCCTGTCGGCGGCGCTGGTCGGCACCATCATGCTGCCGGCCGGCCTGGTGCTGGCGGTCACGATTCCGCTGGCCGGCCGCCTGTCCGACCGCGTCCCCATCCACCTGATGATCAGCGTCGGCATCCTGCTGCTGGCGGCCTCCTTTGCGCTGATGGCCACCATCGAACTGCAGGCGGCGCTCTGGGTGCTGGTGACCTGGACCATCCTGGGACGCATCGGGCTGGGTTTCATCCTGCCCTCGCTCAACAACGGCGCCATGCAGGGGCTGGAGCACCGCCTGATCTCGCAGGCCTCCAGCACCATCAACTTCCTGCGCATGCTCGGCGGCGCCGCCGGCGTGAGCCTGTGCGGCATCATCCTGCAGTGGCGCATGGCCGCCCACGGCGCCGAAGCGGCCACGGCCCAGCCCAGCGCGGCGCGGCTGGCCGCCTTCGACGAAACCTTCGTCCTGCTGGCGCTGGTGTGCGCCCTGGCCGTGCTGGCGGCCTGGCGCCTGCGGCAGCCCCCCAGGGACGACAAGGAGTAAGTACCATGTGCCAACTGCTGGGCATGAACTGCAATGTGCCGACCGACGTGATGTTCAGCTTTGCCGGCTTCGCCGAGCGCGGCGGCAACACCGACCACCATGGCGACGGCTGGGGTATCGCCTTCTTCGAGGACAAGGGGCTGCGCCACTTCGTCGACCACCAGTCGGCCTGCGCCTCGCCGGTGGCCGAGCTGATCCGGCACTACCCGATCAAGAGCCGCAACGTCATCGCCCACATCCGCAAGGCGACGCAGGGCGCGGTGACGCTGGAGAATTGCCACCCCTTCGTGCGCGAGCTGTGGGGCCGCTACTGGGTGTTCGCGCACAACGGCGACCTGAAGAACTTTGCGCCGCGCCTGCACGGCAGCTTCCGCCCGGTCGGCAACACCGACAGCGAACAGGCCTTCTGCTGGCTGCTGCAGGAGCTGGCCAAGTCGCATGCCGACGTGCCCAGCGTCGAGGAGCTGACGCTGACCCTGCGCGAGCTGGTGCCGCAGATTGCGCAGCACGGCACCTTCAACTTCCTGCTCAGCAATGGTGAGGCGCTGTGGGCCCACGCCTCCACCGCCCTGTACCACGTGGTGCGACAGCACCCCTTCGGCAGTGCCACGCTGCGCGACGAGGATCTGAGCGTCGACTTTGCCGAACACGCCGCGCCGGGCGACCGGGTGGCGGTGGTGGTCACCGCACCGCTGACCACCGATGAGGTGTGGATACCCTTTGCTCCCGGCGAGCTGCGGGTGTTCGTTGATGGTGCGCCCTTGGCCTCAAGCGCCTAAGGCCTGCTCCAGTGCATCGGCGAACATCGCCGCCACGTCGAAACCCATCTGGTCGGTGATTTCCTGGAAACAGGTCGGGCTGGTGACGTTGATCTCGGTCAGGCAGTCGCCGATCACGTCCAGCCCCACCAGCAACAGGCCGCGCGCCGCCAGCACCGGGCCGATGGCTTCGGCAATCTCGCGGTCGCGCACGCTCAAAGGCTGGGCCACCCCCTTGCCGCCGGCCGCCAGATTGCCGCGCACTTCGCCCCCTTGCGGGATGCGCGCCAGGCAATAGGGCGCCGGCTTGCCGCCGATCACCAGCACGCGCTTGTCGCCCTGGGCGATGGCCGGCAGGAATTTCTGCACCATCACGGTCTGTGCCCCATCGCGGTTGAGCGTCTCGGTGATGGCGCCGAGATTGAGGCCGTCGTCGCGCACGCGGAAGATGCCCATGCCGCCCATGCCGTCGAGCGGCTTCAAGATGATGTCGCGGTGCTCGGCGTGGAAGGCGCGGATGGCCTGGGCATCGCGCGTGACCAGCGTCGGGCCGATGAACTGCGGAAACTCCAGGATGGCGAGCTTTTCCGGGTGGTCGCGCAGGGCACGCGGCTTGTTGAAGACATGCGCGCCTTCACGCTCGGCCTGCTCCAGCAGGTGGGTCGCGTAGAAATACTCACTGTCGAAGGGCGGGTCCTTGCGCATGAGGACGGCATCGAAGTCGCGCAAGGCGGCCAGCCGCTGCAAGGGCGGCTCGGGTGTTTCATGGAACCAGCGCTCCTCGTGGCCGGTCAGGGTGATGTGCCGCACATGGGCCTGCACGCCGGTGGCGGCCTGCCAGGCCAGATGCCGGGGCTCGCAGGCGGCCAGGGCGTGGCCGCGTCGCTGCAGCTCACGCATCATGGCAAACGTGCTGTCCTTGTAGGTCTTGAAACTCTCCAGGGGATCGGCAATGAAAAGAATGTTCATGGGACGCTGCCCTCACAATGATTGTGGTAAGTCCGTATGGGGCCAGCCGCCAAATGGCGGTACCGTAGCGGGCATATTTTGGAGTCTCTCATGAAACGCCGTGATCTTCTGCAAGCCGCCTCCCTGCTGGCGCTGCCCAGCCTGTCTTTCGCCCAGGACAAGTACCCGGGCAAACCCATCACCATCATCTGCCCCTACCCGGCCGGCGGCAACACCGATCAGCGCTCGCGCCAGTTCGGCCGTTTCATGAGCACGGCACTGGGTGTACCCTTCGTGGTGGACAACAAGCCCGGCGCCGGCGGCAACATCGGCACCGAGGCCATCGTGCGCGCCAAGCCCGACGGCTACACCATCGGCATGGGCAACTTCGCGCCGCTGTCGGTCAACCCGACCATGTTCAAGAAAGTCAACTTCGATCCCCTGAAGGATCTGGCGCCGGTCTGCCTGATCGAGCGCGGCCCGCTGGTGCTGATGGTGCGCCCGGATTCACCCTTCAAGAGTGTCAAGGACATCATCGCCGCGGCCAAGGCCAAGCCGGGCCATCTGACCTATGCCAACGGCGGCACCGGTGGCTCGCATCACCTGGCGGCCGAAATGTTCAAGAACATGGCGGGCGTCTTCATCACCAACATCCCGTACAAGGGCGGCGCCCCAGCCGCCATGGACCTGATGGGTGGCCAGGTCGACATGATGTTCGAGCAGATGTACGCCGCTTCGGCCAACATCCGCGCCGGCAAGCTGCGGCCGCTGGCCATCACCAGCCTCAAGCGCTCGCCGCAGTTCCCCGAGGTGCCGACCATGGCCGAGCTGGGCTTCCCCGGCTTCGAGATTTCCAACTGGCAAGGCTTCGTCGCCCCGGCTGCGACACCGCCCGCCATCATCAAACTGCTCAACGAAGTCACCAACAAGGCACTGGCCGACCCCACCATCAAGGCGCAGATGCTGAGCCAGGGCAACGAACTCGGTGGCGGTACGCCCGAGCAGTTTGCCGCCCATATCAGGGCGGAGGCGGCACGCTGGAGCAAGCTGGTGAAGACGGCAGGCATTTCGGCGGACTGACGGCTCAGTCAGCCGCCCGCAAAAAAGCCACCTGCGGGTGGCTTTTTCTTTGGTCTCAGTTACTCCACCGCGCCGCATGAAACGGTCCAGCCGGGAAACGCCCTGGAACCGGCAATGCCTTAGCCACTGGCGTTGCCCCTGGAGGGTCGGCGCAGCAACATGCAATGCGCGCAGCCTGGGGGCGTTTCGTCTCAGATCTCGATCTTCGACCCCAACTCCACCACGGAGTTGTTCGGCAAATTGAGGAACGCGGCGGCGCCACTGGCGTTGTGGTGCATCTGGGCGAACAGCTTTTCGCGCCAGGTTGCCATGCCCTGTCCCATGGACGGGATGACGATGTCGCGCGACAGGAAGTAGCTGGTGCTCATCGGCTCGAGTTCGCAGCCGCGGGTGCGGATCTGCTCCAGCGCTGAAGGCAGGTCCGGGTCGTTCTTGAAGCCGTAGTGCACGATGACCTGCCAGCAGTCATGGCCGAGTGGTTCGATCTCCAGCCGCTTCTCCAGCCCGACCCACGGCACCTCATGGTTGCGCACCGTGACGAACAGGTTGTTCCGGTGCAGCACCTTGTTGTGCTTGAGGTTGTGCAGCAGCGCGTTGGGCACGTTGCCGGGCTCGGCCGTCAGGAACACGGCCGTGCCGTCCACGCGTGCCGGCGGACTGACAAATACCGCCTCCAGGAAGCCGTGCAGGTCGAGCGCGTCCTGCCGCAGCGCCGCATTGAGTTGGACCCGTCCCTGCTTCCAGGTCATCATGAGCATGAAGACGGCGCCACCGATGAGCAGCGGGAACCAGCCACCATCGAGCAGCTTCATCAGGTTGGACGTGAAAAACGCCAGATCCACCACAAAGAAGAAGCCGGTGGCGCCAAGGCACAGCGCCAGCGGGTACTTCCAGCTGTAACGAATGACGAAGAAGGTCAGCACGGTGGTAATCAGCATGTCGAGCGTCACGGCAATGCCGTAGGCCGCCGCCAGGTTGCTGGAAGACTTGAACAGCACCACGGCCAGCACGATGGCCGTGAACAGCCCCCAGTTGACGAAGGGCATGTAGATCTGACCGGTGTCCTTGACGCTGGTGTGCAACACCTGCAGACGCGGCAGGTAGCCGAGCTGGATGACCTGCTTGGTGACGCTGAAGGCGCCTGAGATCAGGGCCTGGGAAGCGATCACGGTGGCCATGGTGGCCAGGCCGACCAGAGGCAACAGGGCCCAGTCGGGCGCCATCATGAAAAACGGGTTCTTCACCGCTTCCGGGTTCTTGAGCAGCAGCGCACCCTGGCCGAAGTAGTTGAGTGTCAGCGCCGGCATGACGACGGAAAACCAGGCCAGCCGGATCGGCTTCTTGCCGAAGTGCCCCATGTCGGCATACAGCGCCTCGCCACCGGTGACGCACAGCACCACGGCCCCCAGGATGATGAAGGTGGTACCGGGGTTGTGCACGATGAAAACGACGGCGTGATGCGGGCTCAGCGCCCACAGAATGGCCGGGTTGCTGGCGATGTGCGCCATGCCCAGCACGGCGATGACCGCGAACCAGACCAACGTGATCGGACCGAAGAACTTGCCAATGCCCGCCGTGCCGCGCTTTTGCACCGCGAACAGGCCGAACAGGATGACCAGCGTCAGCGGAATCACCGCCTTCTTGAAGGCGGGCGAGACGATTTCCAGGCCCTCGACCGCCGACAGCACCGAAATCGCGGGCGTGATGACGCCGTCGCCATAGAACAGACAGGTACCGAAGATGCCGACCACCAGCAGCCAGCGCCGCAGTGCCGGCTTGTCCTTGACCGACTGTGAGGCCAGCGCCAGCATGGCCACCAGACCGCCTTCACCCGCGTTGTCGGCCCGCAGCACCAGCGACACGTACTTGAGCGAGACGATGACGGTCAGCGTCCAGAAGAAGATCGAAAGGATGCCGTAGACGTTGTCCGGCGTGAACGGCACATGGCCGGAGCCGAACACTTCCTTGACGGCATACAGGACGCTGGTGCCAATGTCACCGTAGACGACGCCGATGGCGCCCAGCGTGAGCGCAGCAAGCGAGGATTTGGAAGCTGACACAAAACTGCCCCGTCTTCGCGAGCGGGGCTCCATAACATGCGGAAGGCGCTATTGTGCGCTTGGCGCGCCGGCCTTCCAACAGCTTGGCCCGGTCGAACCCGTCAGAAGCGGAAAATGTTGCGTCGCAGCAACCACCCCCCAGGTGCCGCCGGCCTCACTCGTAGATTTCAGCCTCCGGGTCGGTGGCTTCGAGCTCGTAGCTGGCCGCCAGCATGGCCAGCCGGCCGATCACGCCGTACATGTAGAAGCGGTTGGGGGCACTGGCGCCGGGCTTCATGCCTGGCTGCGGCAAATGGGTACTTTCGGCAAAAGCCAGCGGCACGAAGGCCGCGCCGGGCGCATTGAGGTTCTCATCCACACCGCGTTCGGCATGCACACGGTAAAAACCGCCCACCACGTAGCGGTCCATCATGTAGACCACCGGCTCGGCCACGGCGTCATTGATGCGCTCGTTGGTCAGCACGCCTTCCTGGATGATGACGTCGTTGACCTCCTGGCCATCCTTGATGACGCTCATCTTGTTGCGCGTACGGCGGTTCAGGTCTTCGAGTTCCTTGGCGTCACGCACCATCATGATGCCCATGCCATAGGTGCCGTTGTCGGCCTTGACCACGACAAACGGCTTTTCCTTGATGCCGTACTCCTTGTACTTGCGCCGGATCTTGGCCAGCAGGGCATCGACATTGCTGGTCAGGCACTCCATGCCGGTACCCTCGGCGAAATTCACCTCGCCGCACTTGCTGAACATCGGGTTGATCAGCCAGGGATCGATGCCCAGCAGCTTGCCGAAGCGCTTGGACACTTCCTCATAGCTCTGGAAGTGGTTGCTCTTGCGCCGCGTCGACCAGCCGGCGTGCAGCGGCGGCAGCAGGTACTGCTCGTGAATCTCTTCCAGGATGCCGGGAATGCCGGCACTGAGGTCGTTGTTGAGCAGGATGGTGCAGGGATCGAAGTCCTTCAGGCCCAGGCGCCGCCGGTTGCGGATCACCGGCTCCAGCGTGACCGACTCACCATTGGGGAGTTCAATGGTGGTGGTCTTCTTGATCTCGGGGCTGATCGAGCCGATGCGCACGTTCAGGCCCGCCATGTGGAAGATGCGCCGCAGCTGCGCCACATTGCTGAGGTAGAAGGTGTTGCGCGTATGGTTCTCGGGCACCAGCAGCAGGTTGCGCGCCTCAGGGCAGATCTTCTCGATCGCGGCCATGGCCGCCTGCACCGCCAGCGGCAGCATTTCGGGTGTGAGGTTGTTCCAGCCGCCGGGGTAGAGGTTGGTGTCCACCGGTGCCAGCTTGAAGCCGGCGTTGCGCACGTCGACCGAGCTGTAGAACGGCGGCGTGTGTTCCATCCACTCGAGCCGGAACCAGCGCTCGATGGCCGGCATGGAATCGAGGATGCGTTGTTCGAGTTCGTTGATCGGGCCCGTCAGCGCCGTGATGAGATGGGGAACCATGCTGCCCTCGCTTGTTTTTGGTGACGCAATTCTAGGACGTGGGGGGCATCACGCCATATTCAAGGTGACGGCGGCTCTCAAGCACACCGTCCCGCCTCTGCATCTGCGCTATTTCGCGCCTTCGAACAGCCAGTGGACCAACTGCCGGGCCGTTTCGGGGCTCAGGTATTCATGGGCCGGAATGCGCTGCAAGGGTTCGCCCCGCAGCAGTTCGTCGACCGCATGCTGCTCGGCCGCAGCATCACCCTGGCGCTTGGCATACTTGACCGACAGCCGCTCGAAGCTCGGGGCATCGCCACGCACCGGGGTGCCGTGGCAGTTGTAGCACCCCATTTCGACGGCCAGCGATGAACTGGCCTGACTGACCAAGGGCGCCAGCGCCAGCAACAGCCCCGCCAACCCAACGCTCACCCAGCGTGCTCCTGCGGTGCGATGCTTCATGTCCAACTTCTGGCTGTGGGGTCAATTCCTGATTTCGCCGTCACCCAGCACCACGTACTTGAGGGACGTCAGCCCCTCGAGCCCCACCGGGCCGCGAGCATGGAACTTGTCGGTGCTGATGCCGATCTCGGCCCCCAGCCCATACTCGAACCCATCGGCGAAGCGGGTGCTCGCATTCACCATGACACTGCCGGAATCGACTTCGCGCAGGAAGGCCTGCGCGTGCATGTGATCGCGCGTGAGGATGGCGTCGGTATGGTGACTGCCGTAATGGTTGATGTGGGCAATCGCCTCGTCCAGACCCGCCACCACCTTGACGGCGATGATGGGCGCCAGGAATTCCTCGTACCAGTCCTGCTCGGTGGCGTCCTTCAGATTCGCCCCCGGCACCGCGGCCAGCATCGCCCGGGCCTCGGGGTCACAGCGCATCTCCACCCCCTTGGCGGCGAAGACGGCACCGATGCGCGGCAAGAAGTCCTTGGCCACACCACGCGCCACCAGCAAACTTTCGCTGGCATTGCAGGGGCTGTACTTGTTGGTCTTGGCGTTGTCGGCCACCTTGACGGCCATGTCGAGGTCGCACGGATCATCGACATAGGTATGGCAGTTACCGTCCAGGTGTTTGATCACCGGCACCTTGGCGTCGCGGCTGATGCGCTCGATCAGCGACTTGCCGCCGCGCGGGATGATCACGTCCACGTACTGCGGCATGGTGATCAGCTGGCCCACCACCTCACGCTCGGTGGTCTGCACCAGTTGCACGGCATCGGCCGGCAGGCCGGACTCCACCAAGGCCTGCTGCACCAGCCGGGCCAATGCCTTGTTCGACTCGATGGCCTCCGAGCCGCCGCGCAGGATGCAGGCATTACCGCTCTTGATCGACAGGCTGGCCGCCTCGATGGTGACGTTGGGACGGCTCTCGAAGATCATGCCGAAGACGCCGATCGGCACGCGCATCTGGCCGACGCGGATGCCGCTGGGCTGCTGCTTCATGCCGATGATCTCGCCAATGATGTCGGGCATGGCCGCCAGCTGCTCGCAGCCTTGCGCCACGGTCTCGATCACCTTGGGCGTCAGGCGCAGGCGATCGACCATGGGGGCCGCCAGGCCGGCCGTCTCGGCGCGCGCGATGTCCTTGGCATTGTCCTGCTCGAGCGAGCCGGCATTGGCGCGCAGCAATGTGGCCAAGCGTTTCAGCGCTATGTTTTTGGTAGCGGTCGACGCTTTAGCCATGAGGGCGGATGCCGCTTTGGCCTGCATACCCAAGGACTGGGTGTATTCAGCAATATTGAGCGCGTTCATAGGTTCATTTTCTCACGCCCGCGCTTTTGGCGTGCGCTCCGGCCTGAACGTCGCAGTGGCTGCACAACTGCATGGCCAGCCGGTGCAATGCCTGCCAGCCGTCAGCCGGCCAGTCCGGCTGCTTCAGGCCCTTGACGATGCCATCCACCTGATGCGCCGCATGCAGCAGATTGGCCAGTGCTGTCTCGGTCAGTCGCGGCAGCACGCGCTCGTACAGGCGCTCCTTGAGCCCCCAGACGCGCTGCTCGCGCAGGGCCATGGGCAGGGGACGTCCCTGGGCCACGGCGTCCTTGACGCGCTTGAGCGCACGGATGTCCTCGCTCAAGGCATAGTGCACCAGCACCTCGGCTTCGCCCTCGGCACGCAGCCCGTCGAGCATGCGTTGCACGCGTGCCGCCTGCCCGGCCAGCACGGCCTCGGACAGCTTGAAGACGTCGTAGCGCGCCACATTGAGCACGGCACCCTCGACCTGCTCGAATGTCAGCTCGCCCGCCGGATGCAGCAGGGCCAGCTTCTGGATCTCCTGGTGTGCCGCCAGCAGATTGCCTTCGACCCGGTCGGCAAAGAACTGCAGCGTGCGCTGGCCCTCTTCGCCGGCGACCGCACGCTGACCCTGCGCCGCCAGGCGCTGCGCAATCCACTGTGGCAAGGCATTGCGCTCGACCGGATCAATCTGCACCGTCACGCCAAAGCTTTCCAGCGCGCCGAACCAGGCGCCTGTCTTGGTCATCTTGTCCAGGCGCGGCAGCATGACCAGGGTCAGGGTCGAGTCATTGCCCTGGGCGGCCTCCGCCAGCTGCTGCAATGCCACGCTGCCGTCCTTGCCGGGCTTGCCGGAAGGAATGCGGATCTCGACGATCTGACGCTCGGCAAACAGACTGAGCGAGCCGCCGGCGGCCAGCACCTCGCTCCAGTCGAAATGGGCACCAGCCACGGTATGCGAGGTGCGCTCGGTATAGCCTTGCGCCCGCGCCACGGCACGAATGGTATCGGCGGCCTCCTGCACCAGCAGCGGCTCGTCGCCGTGCAGCGTGTACAGGCTCTTCAACCCGCGCTGCAGCTGGGCGCCCAGTTGGTTGGCAGCGACTTGCATCAACTACCCCAACGCACCAGACCCGCCACGCAAGCAATGCCCCCATCGGGAAACGCCGTGGAACCGGCTTCGCCGGGCCACAGGCGTTGTCCCCCTCCGGGGGAAGGCGCGGCAGCGCCTCAGGGGGGCTTTCATAATTCTTTTACGGCCGCCAAGCGCCGCAACAACTGTTGCACGATGTCGGTCTGCATGCTGCGAAACAGCAGCGCCTCTTCGGACTCCTTGGCCAGCACGGCGGACTCGTTGAAGCTGATGTCGCGCTGCTGCAGCATCTCGGTTTCGGGAATCAGCTCCTTGCCCTGCGGCGTGCGCAGGCGGAAGCGAAAGCGCAGGCGCAGCTGGAACTCGCGAACCTGGCCGGCCGCATTGGTGCCGACCACGATCTTTTCGCGCAGTTCCTGCAGGATATCGAGAATCACATCGGCCTTCATCTGCTGCGACCCCTCGGTGATCAGCACGACATTGCCGATGGCCGCCAGGTTGCGCTTGAGCTCGCTGCCCAGTACCGAGGTCGGCGCCACGTCGGTGTAGATCGACTTGAAAGCGAAATTGGGGGGCTGTCGCAACTGGAAACCGCAGCCTACCAGCGGGGCGGCCAGCCCCAAGACCGCCAGCCGGCCCACCTCGCCACTGAAGGCACGTCGACTCAGGACTGCAGCAGACTTCTTCATCAGAGCACCACGTTGACCAGACGCCCCGGCACCACGATCACGCGTTTGACCGGCGCACCGTTGGCCTGCTTTTGCACGACCTCGGTGGCCACGGCGGCGGCCTCGATCGCCTCTTTCGATGCGCCCGCCGGCACCAGCACCGCGCCGCGGTGCTTGCCGTTGATCTGCAGCACCAGTTCGATCTCGTCCTGCTGCAGCGCAGCTTCATCCGCCTGCGGCCAGGGTGCATCCAGCAGGTCACCCAAGACACCCGCGTAGCCGAGTTCGTTCCACAGCTGGTGGGTGACGTGCGGCGTGGCCGGATACAGACAACGCAACAGGATGCCGAAACCCTCGTACAGCGCCACCGCAGCGCCGACGCCATCCATGGCCTTGAAGTCCTCCAGTGCGTTGAGCAACTTCATGGCACCGGAGACCACGGTGTTGTACTGCATGCGCTGATAGTCGTAGTCGACCTGCTTGAGCACGGTGTGAATTTCCAGCCGCAGGGCTTTGGCTTCCTTGCCGAATTCCACATCTTTCAGGCTCTTGGCACCGGCCACGCTGGCATCTGCTGCAGCCGGATCGATAGCAGACAGTTTGACGCCGAAGTTCCAGACGCGGCGCAGGAAACGGTAGCTGCCCTCGACCGCCGCATCGTTCCACTCCAGTGTGGCCTCGGGTGGTGCGGTGAACATGGTGTAGAGGCGCGCCGTGTCGGCGCCGTACTTCTCGATCAGTTCCTGCGGATCGACACCGTTGTTCTTGGACTTGGACATGGTGCCCACGCCCTCGTAGTCGATCGCAGTGCCCACCGGCAGGTCGCCTACGGCATTCTTGAGTTTGGCGCCGACGATCTTGCCGCCTTCGTCCAGCACGTGCTCGACGTCATGCGGCCAGAAGTACTCCTTGCCGCCCTTCTCGGTGCGGCGCGAGTAGATGTGGTTGAGCACCATGCCCTGCGTCAGCAGTTTGGTGAACGGTTCATCGACCTTGACCAGGCCCAGGTCGCGCATGACCTTGGTCCAGAAGCGCGCGTACAGCAGGTGCAGGATGGCGTGCTCGATGCCGCCGATGTATTGGTCCATCGGCATCCAGTACTGCGCGCCTTCGGCCACCATCTTGTCGGGATGGGTTGGATCGCAGTAGCGCATGAAGTACCAGGACGAATCCACAAAGGTGTCCATGGTGTCGGTCTCCCGCCGCGCCGGCTTGCCGCAGCAGGGGCAGTCAACCTTGAGGAAGGCCTCGCACTTGTTCAGCGGGTTACCGCTGCCGTCGGGCACCAGATCCTGCGGCAGCACCACCGGCAGGTCCTTCTCCGGCACCGGCACCGAACCACAGGCCTCGCAGTGGATGATCGGGATCGGCGTGCCCCAATAGCGCTGGCGGCTGATGCCCCAGTCGCGCAGGCGCCAGGTGGTCTTCTTCTCGCCCAGGCCGCGTGTCTGCAGTGCGTGGGCCACGGCATTCACCGCCTCCTGGTAACCCAGGCCGCTGAAGCTGTCGGAGTTGATGGTGACGCCGTTCTGCTTGTCGGCATACCACTCCTGCCACTGATGGTAGTCATAGTCCTGGCCATCGACATCGATCACCTGGCGAATCGGCAGACCGTACTTCAAGGCAAAAGCGAAGTCGCGCTCGTCGTGTGCCGGCACGCCCATGACGGCGCCGTCACCGTAACTCATGAGAACGTAGTTGCCGACCCAGATCTCGACCCGCTCGTCGTTCAGCGGGTGCTTGACGAACAGGCCGGTGGGCATGCCCTCTTTTTCTTTCACCGCCAGCTCGGCCTCGGTCGTGCCACCCTTTTGGCACTCGTCGATGAAGGCGGCCAGCTTGGGGTTCGATCTTGCGGCGTGCTGGGCCAGCGGGTGCTCCGGCGCCACGGCGCAGAAGGTCACGCCCATGACGGTGTCGGCACGGGTGGTGAAAACGTACATGCGGCCATCATTGATGAGCTGGCCATCCTCGCCCCGAATGTCGTGCGTGAAGGCAAAGCGCACGCCCTCCGAGCGGCCGATCCAGTTCTCCTGCATCAGGCGTACGCGCTCGGGCCAGCCCGACAGGGTGGCCTTGTCGTTGCCCATCTGCACATGGTCCAGCAGTTCCTGCGCGTAGTCGGTGATCTTGAGGTAGTAGCCCGGAATCTCGCGCTTTTCCACCAGCGCACCGGTACGCCAGCCGCGGCCGTCGATCACCTGCTCGTTGGCCAGCACGGTCTGGTCCACCGGATCCCAGTTGACGACCTGGGTCTTGCGGTAGGCAATGCCTTTCTCCAGCATCTTGAGGAACAGCCACTGGTTCCACTTGTAGTACGTGGGGTCGCAGGTGGCGACCTCGCGGCTCCAGTCGATGGCCAGCCCCATGGCCTGCATCTGGCCCTTCATGTAGGCAATGTTCTCGTAGGTCCACTTGGCCGGCGGCACGCCGTTCTTCAGCGCGGCATTCTCGGCCGGCAGGCCGAAGGCGTCCCAGCCCATGGGCATCAGCACGTTGTAGCCGTTCATGCGCAGGTAGCGCGTGAGCATGTCGTTGATGGTGTAGTTGCGCACATGGCCCATGTGCAGCTTGCCGCTGGGGTAAGGCAGCATGGAACAGGCGTAGAACTTCTTGCGGCCGGCCTCTTCCGTCACCCGGTAGGCATCGCGCGCCGTCCAGTGGCTGTGGGCGGCTTTCTCAACGTCGAGATGGTTGTATTTGTCTTGCATTTGGAAATTCACTCGGGGCAGCACGGATGCCGCAACCGCCTCATTTTAAGGATGTGCCGCCTCAGGGCTTGGCAACGAAACCGATACGGCTCAGGCCGGCCTTGTGCGCCGCGTCCAGCACCGCCACCACCCGGCCATAGGGCACGGCTTCGTCGGCACGCAGCTGGACTTCGGCCTGGGCATTCTGCCGTGCAATGTCGGCCAGACGCGGCTGCAGCGCCTCCAGCGCCAGCGGCTGGTCCTGAAAATACACTTGGCCGGCCTTGTCGAGCGCCACCTGCACCACCTGTGGCGCCTCCTGCGGCCGAGCGGTCTCGGCTTGTGGCAGGTCCAGGCGGAGCGAACTGGTCAGCAGCGGCGCCGTGAGAATGAAGATCACCACCAGCACCAGCATGACGTCGATCAGCGGCGTCATGTTGATGTCACTCATGGGCTGCGGCCCGGTAGTGCGTTCAAGACGACCGAATGCCATGGGTGTATCAGGCCCCCACGCTTGTCACTTCATGTACTGCGCTGCCCCCAGGCGCAGGCGTGCCCTGCGCTCCGCTGGGGCTAGGGGCCTTCGTGCCTTGGGACGGCCCGGCGGCACTCAACGTCGCCTCCGGACTCTGCCACTGACTGAGTAGCAACTCGCGCAGGTCGAGGGCAAAACCCTCCAGATCGGCCTCGATCTGGCCAATCAGACGGCCCAGCACGTTGTAAGCCAGCACCGCCGGAATGGCCACGGCCAGGCCAGCGGCCGTCATGATGAGCGCCTCGCCCACCGGACCGGAGATGCGTTCGACGGTGATCTGACCCGCACCGGCCATACCGGTCAGGGCGTGGTAGATGCCCCAGACCGTCCCGAGCAAGCCGACAAAAGGTGCGGTGGAACCCACCGTGGCCAACAGCACCTGGCCGAACTGCAGCCGGCGCAACACGCCGTGCAGGGCATCACGCAGCACGCGCGTGAGCTGTTGCGAACGCTCCCCGGCGGCGGCCAGCGTGCCGGCGGCCTGCACCTGCGTTGCCTCGATCAGCGGCAGCAGCAGGGCTTCGCGGTCGAAAGCGCCGACCTTCAGCCGGGCCTCCTCCAGCGAGCCGGCCTGCCAGAACGATGCCGTAGCCCGCACCAGGTCGCGGCCGACGCGCCGCAGCAACCAGCTCTTCCAGACGATCACCGCCCAGCTGGCCACTGACATGGCCAACAGCAGCACGGCCACCAACCGGCTGATGGCGTCGCCCTGCAGAAAGAGCTGCGGGAAACTCATTTGAGACCCAGCACGTCGAACATGTCGTACAGGCCGGCCTGGCGGCCGGCCAGGAAGCGTACGGCCCGCAGGCTGCCCTGGGCATAGGTGACGCGGCTGGACGACTTGTGCGTGATCTCGATACGCTCGCCGATACCAGCGAACAGCACGGTGTGGTCGCCCACGATGTCGCCGCCACGGATGGTGGCAAAGCCGATGGAGGACGGGTCGCGCTCGCCGGTCACGCCCTCGCGCGCATAGACCGCGCAGTCCTTCAGGTCGCGGCCCAGCGCACCGGCGACCACTTCGCCCATCTTGAGCGCCGTGCCCGAGGGCGCATCGACCTTGTGGCGGTGATGCGCCTCGATGATCTCGATGTCATAACCGGTGGACAGGGCCTTGGCCGCCATCTCCAGCAGTTTCAACGTGACGTTCACGCCCACGCTCATGTTGGGCGACAGCATGATGGCGATGTCCTGGGCTGCCGCCGCGATCTCGGCCTTCTGGGCTTCGCTGAAGCCGGTGGTGCCGATCACCATGTTCACGCCCAGTTCGCGGCAGACCTTGAGGTGCGCCATCGTCCCTTCCGGGCGGGTGAAGTCGATCAAGGTCCGGGCATTCTGCAGTCCGCTCTTGAGATCGGCCGTGATGGCCACATCGCTGGCATGGCCGAGAAAGGCGGTGGCATCGTTGCCGATGGCCGGGCTGGCAGCCACATCCAGGGCACCCGCGAGCGCGCAGTCATCGGCCGCCTGCACGGCCTCGATCAGCATGCGCCCCATGCGCCCGGAGGCGCCGGCGATGGCAATCTTGTGAAGAGTCTGAACAGTCATGATGGCAATCAATGGGCTTTAACGGGACGCCGGCTCAAGCGGCGGATAACTGGCCGGCAGCGGAGGCAAGGGCTTGGACTCGGCGGCTTTCGGCGCCGGGAACTGCCGCAGGCTCTCGGGGGAAGCCTCCAACACCGGCGCCTTGGCCGGCTTGGTGTTGCCCTCCAGCGAAGCAGCAAACTCGGCCTCGGTCGGCAAGTTGCCGTCGGCCTCAAAGCGCTCGAGCAGATCGCCTTTGAAAAACACGGTGACGCGGCGCGACAGCGGCTCCGTGCCCTGGCGGCGGAAGGTGAACACGTAGTCCCAGCGATCGGCGTGGAACACACTGGCCAGCAAGGGCGTGCCCAGGATGTCGCGCACCTGGATGCGACTCATGCCCGGACGCAATGCCGCCACCTGCTCGCGCGTGACGACGTTGCCCTGTACCACGCTGACACGGTAGGGTTTGAGGGACTCGGTCAGGCGGTCGCCGGCGCCGTTCATGCTGCCGCAAGCGGCCAGCCCGGCACAGGCAACGCAAATGGCTAAAACCAGCCCCAGACGAGGAGCGTCGCGGTGAGAATCGGACATGGATCGAGGTGTAGCGATATGATCGGCCCATTGTAGCGGTTGAGCCTGTCGCCGCAGCCTGTCCGCCCGCGCAAGAAAGACCTCTGATGAACACCATTGAAGAACTCAAAAGCACCGGACTCAAAGCCACCGTCCCCCGGCTGAAAGTGCTGGAAATCTTCCAGAAGGGCGCCCAGCGCCACATGACGGCGGAAGACGTGTTCCGCGTCCTGCTGCAGGACCGTTCCGATGTCGGTCTGGCCACGGTGTACCGGGTGCTGACGCAGTTCGAACAGGCCGGCATCCTGACCCGCAGCAACTTCGAAGGCGGCAAGGCCGTCTATGAACTGAATGAAGGCCAGCACCATGACCATCTGGTTTGCCTGGACTGCGGCAAGGTGGAGGAATTCTTCGACGCCGAGATCGAGAGCCGCCAGAATGCCGTGGCCAAGATCAAAGGTTTCGCCATTGCCGACCACGCGCTGAGCCTGTACGCCCACTGCACCAAGGAAGCCTGTCCCAATCGGGGGAAATAAAGCGCCCCACGCTTGCGAAGGGCGTGTAGCCGCAGCGCCCTGAAGGACCGTCGTCGCCCTGGGGCGGCCCGGCGACGACGAAAGCGCCCCCACACCAGTTGCGGCGCGCAGCCGCTGTCGCCTAGTTGGCTTCGCCCATGGCCTTGTGGTGGCGCTCGACAAACTCCTGGTACGTATCGATGCCGCGCAGCTGCAGAATGGTGTTGCGCACCGCAGCTTCCACCAGCACGGCCAGGTTGCGGCCGGCCACCACCTGGATCACCACCTTGCGCACCGGAATGCCCAGCACGTCCTGTGTCAGTGGTTCGTAGGGAATGCGCTCGTAGTCGCGCTCCAGCGTCTCGCGTCGCACCAGGTGCACGATCAGCTTGAGGCGCATCTTGCGCCGCACTGCCGTCTCACCGAAGATGGCCTTGATGTCGAGCAGGCCGATGCCGCGCACCTCCAGCAGGTTGCGCAGCAGTTCGGGGCAGCGCCCCTCGATCGTGGCCTGGTTGATGCGGTAGAGGTCGACCGCATCGTCGGCCACCAGGCCATGGCCGCGTGAAATCAGCTCCAGGCCCAGCTCGCTCTTGCCCAGCCCCGACTCGCCCGTGATCAGCACCCCCAGACCCAGGATATCCATCAGCACGCCGTGCATCGAGGTGCGGTCGGCAAAGTGCTTGGACAGATAGCTGCGCAACACATCGATCACAAAGGCCGACGAATCGGGCGTGGCAAACATCGGAATCTGCGCCTGTTCGCACATGGCGACCAGTCCCGGCGGTGCGGCCTGACCGTCAGCCAGCACCAGCACGGGCGGCTCCAGTGTCGTGATGCGCGACACCCGGCGTTCACAGTCGCCCTCGGTGGCATTGGTGAGATAGGCCACCTCGCGTTCACCCAGCACCTGGACACGGTAGGGATGGATGTAATTGAGGTAGCCGACCAGGTCGGCGCCGGAACGGGCCGCGCGCACAGCGACCTCGTCAAAACGGCGCTCGGACGCACCGAGGCCTGCGACCCATTCCCACCTCAGGCGGTTGCGGAACTCCTCGAACAGGACTTCGGCGCTGACAACGGTAGGCCTCACGTCAGATCTCCCGGCTCAGGAAGCCAGTTGGGCCGGCTGCCAGGCGGCAATCAGGCCGTGCAGCTCTTCGGCGCTGGCGCTGGCATTGAGCTGGGCACGCAGGGAGGCATCGCTGAGCAACTCTGCAATCTCGGAAAGAATCTCAAGATGCTTTTGTGTCGCCGCTTCCGGCACCAGCAGAAAGATCAACAAGCTGACCGGCTCCTCGTCCGGCGCATCGAAACCGATGGGCTGGGTCAGCTGCAGCACGGCGGCCATCGGCGCCTTCAGGCCCTTGATGCGTCCGTGCGGAATCGCCACCCCATGGCCGAGCCCGGTCGAACCCAGGCGTTCGCGCGCAAACAGGCTGTCGGTCACCAGCGCGCGGCCGAGACCGTGCAGATTCTCGAACAGCAGCCCTACTTCTTCGAAGGCTCTCTTCTTGCTGGTGGCATCAACGCGCACCAGCACTTGCGAGACGGGCAGAATGGACGAGAGACGGTTCATGATGGTCGAAAGCGCAAATTATGCACACAAAAAAGCCGCGGGGGTAAGCCGCGGCCCGGTACTGGCATCCAAACGCGCTTACATCAGGCGTTTGGCGGCCTCGTGATGGTGGTCTTGCAGGCGGTCCTTGTGCCGGACCACCTGGCGGTCGAGCTTGTCGACCAACTCGTCCACCGCGGCGTACAGATCCTCATGGGAGCTTTCCGCGAACAGGTCGCTGCCCTTGACATGGATATTGCATTCGGCGCGCTGCCGTCGTTCTTTCTCCTTCTGCTTTTCAACCGTCAGTAGCACCTTGACATCGACAACCTGGTCAAAGTGCCGGGTGATTCGATCAAGCTTGGTCGTGACATAACTGCGCAGGGCAGGGGTGACTTCGAGGTGATGACCGCTGATCGTCAAGTTCATGAGTAGCCTCCTGTTGCTCTCGGGATTGAACAGTCGCCAACAACGCCAAGTCCGCCAACGACATCGGGCTTGTACGCTGCAGGCGATTTCACTATGCGCCCGGGCTGCGGGAAAAGCAATCCCCTTTTGTTGATGAAAAGCAAGATTTATCAGCCCCCGCCAACAGTCATGTCCCTTTGTCACCCAAGGGCTTGCCAGAAGCCAGGACTTGCCGGCACAATGCGCAGATTCGGTCAGCGCTCCGAACCGTCAGTGCCCTCCTCCCGCGCGCCCTTTACTCCCCGCTTTTCTCCTCTCACCGGTCTGATCCGGCACTGTTGTGCGCGCCTGACGTGCCGCAGGATTTTCAGCCGAACTGCCGGCTGCCAGTGCGATAATTCGGCCATCAAAACTTCGGAGATCGCTCCTTGGAAACCTGCCCTAGTCGGTAGCTTTCAACTCCCTCATCGGCATCAGGGGTTGAAAGCGAAACCCCGAACACCCGCCAGATGCAACCCAACAGAGGGAGTGAGCCATGCTCAACATCTTTACGCTCGCCAACGGCCGGCTCTTCCAGGAAGAGATCGAGTCGCTGGAGGAGCTCTCCAAATTCCAGCCGATCTGGGTCGACCTGGAATCGCCCACCGTCGAAGAAAAACGCTGGGTCAAGCAGTACTACGGCCTGTCGATTCCGGAAGACGCGATGGACGAGGACATCGAGGAGTCCGCCCGTTTCTACGAAGAAGACAATGGCGAACTGCACATCCGCAGCGACTTCCTGATCGCCGACGAGGACGAGCCGCGCACGGTGCGCGTGGCCTTCATCCTGAACCAGCACAACGTCGAGCTGAAAAGCCGCGGCGTGCTGTTCTCCATCCACGACGAGGATGTGCCGGTGTTCCGCCTGCTGCGTATGCGCGCGCGCCGTGCCCCGGGTCTGATCGAGGATGCCAAGGAAGTGCTGCTCAAGCTGTTCGACGCCGACGCCGAATACTCGGCCGACACGCTGGAAGGCATTTACGACGAGCTGGAAAAAGTCAGCAGCAAGGTGCTGGCCGGCGATGTGACCGACGCCCTGGCCAGCGAAGTGCTGGGCGCGATTGCCCGGCATGAGGACTTGAATGGCCGCATCCGCCGCAACATGATGGACACCCGCCGCGCCGTCAGCTTCATGATGCGCAGCAAGATGCTCAACGGCGAGCAGTTCGAGGAGGCGCGCCAGATCCTGCGCGACATCGACTCGCTCGATTCACACACCGCCTTCCTGTTCGACAAGATCAACTTCCTGATGGACGCCACCGTCGGTTTCATCAACATCAACCAGAACAAGATCATCAAGATCTTCTCGGTGGCCAGCGTGGCGCTGCTGCCGCCGACGCTGATCGCCAGCCTCTACGGCATGAACTTCCAGTACATGCCCGAGCTGTCGCAGAAATGGGGCTACCCCTACGCACTGGCGCTGATGGTGGCCAGTGCGCTGGTACCGATGTGGTACTTCCGCAAGCGCGGTTGGTTGAAGTGAAGCACCCCCGTTGACAGCTCACTGCGTGTAGCTGTCCTCCCCCCTCAAGGGGGCAACGCCAGTGGCCCGGCTAAGCCGGTTCCACGGCGTTTCCCGGCTGGACTTCCTATCGCCTGGATGTGTTCAGGCTGCGCACGAACTCGTCGATGATGACCAGGGCGTAGCGACTGGCGACTTCGGTGACGAATTTCGGGAAATCGACGTGCGCGGTGTCGTCGGCACGGTCGGAGATGGTGCGCACGGCGGCAAAGGGCACGTCGTAGTCGTGGCACACCTGGGCCACGGCGGCGCCTTCCATCTCCACCGCCAGCGGCGCATGGCCGGCATCCGACAGGTCGGCGTGCAGCCGGCGGGCCTCCGCGGCCGCTGAGACGAAGCGGTCGCCGCTGGCGATCAGACCGTGATGCACTGCCCGATCTTGAAGATCAGATTCAGCCTTGAGCCTCGCCAAACCGGCGTGAGCCGCTCCCAAAAGATGAGCGGACAACGTTGCATCACAAGCAAAGCGCTCGCGACCGTAAAGCGGGATCTGATAACGCGGAAAGATGGGCGAGGCATCCATATCGTGCTGCACAAAGTCAGCCGCCACCACCACGTCACCCACCCGGACGCCGTGGCCAACGCCGCCGGCCACGCCGGTGAACACCAGACGCTGGGCGCCAAAGGCTTCGATCAGCGTCGTGGCCGTGGTCGCGGCGGCCACCTTGCCGATGCGTGAGAGTGCCAGCACCACCGGCTGGCCATGCAGTTCGCCCTGCCAGAACTCGCGCCCGGCGCGTGTGACGCGCCGGGGCTGATGCAGCAGGTCCAGCAAGCCCTGCTGCTCCTCGGCCAAGGCGCTGAGGATGGCCGTGGTCACCCGACGTGACTCCAGCCGCTGCATTTGACCTTGCAGCGCAAAGTTAGTCTCCGTCGCAAGCAGTGCCTCCGGGGGTCACTGCTTGTCCCTGAGTTCGCGGCGCAGGATCTTGCCAACCGGGGTTTTCGGCAGTTCGGTACGGAACTCGATCACCTTGGGCTGCTTGTACCCCGTGAGATTCTCGCGGCACCAGGCGCGCACCGTCGCCTCGTCCAGCGCCGGGTCCTTGCGCACGATGACCAGCTTCACGGCTTCGCTGCTTTGCGGGTCAGGCACGCCGACGCAAGCGCACTCCAGCACCCCCTCCAGGCGCGCCACCACGTCTTCGACCTCGTTCGGATAGACGTTGAAGCCACTGACCA
Source organism: Curvibacter sp. (assembly GCA_031426755.1). Classification (GTDB taxonomy): domain Bacteria; phylum Pseudomonadota; class Gammaproteobacteria; order Burkholderiales; family Burkholderiaceae_C; genus Hylemonella. The sequence goes on along the minus strand of JASJPI010000008.1, from coordinate 100,017 downwards.
GAATCATGTCCTTCTTGCGGTCAACGATGCGGAAGAAGCCGCGCTCGTCCATGATGCCGACGTCACCGGACTTGAACCAGCCGTCGGCGGTCATGACCTTGGCCGTTTCGTCCGGGCGCTGCCAGTAGCCGGCCATCACCTGCGGGCCCTTGATGGCGATCTCCCCCGCCTGCCCCTGCGGCACGTCGCGCCCTTCATCATCGATGATCTTCATCCAGGTACCGGGCAGCGGCACACCGATGGTGCCGGTGAACTCGGTCCCGGTCACCGGGTTGCAGCTGGCCGAGGGACTGGTCTCGGACAGGCCGTAGCCTTCGCAGATCGGGCAGCCGGTTTTCTCGAACCATTTCTGCGCCACCGCGCCCTGCACGGCCATGCCGCCGCCCACCGAAACCTTGAGGTGGCTCCAGTCCACCTTGTTGAAGTCCGGGTGATTGACCAGGCCGTTGAACAGGGTATTGACCGCCGGGAAGCTGTGGAACTTGTGTTTCGACAGTTCCCTCAGCACGGCCGGCAGGTCGCGTGGGTTGGGAATCAGAACGAGCTTGCCCCCGGTCCGCATGGACAGCATCATGCCGACCGTGAAAGCGAAGATGTGGTACAGCGGCAGCGCACAGATGGCCGTGCTCTGCTCGTTGGCAGGCACCTTCTTCATCACCGGATCATTCCAGGCTTGCGACTGCAAGACGTTGGCGATCACGTTACGGTGCAGCAGCACAGCCCCTTTCGACACGCCGGTCGTCCCACCGGTGTACTGCAGCACCGCCACGTCATCGGGGCTGATCTCGGGCGGTCGCAAGGTGCCACGTTCGCCCAGTGCCACCGCGTCGTTGAAGCGCACGGCGCCGGGCAGACTGTAGTCGGGCACCAGCTTCTTTACCTTGCGCACCACGTAGTTGACCAGGGCGCCCTTGAGCATCCCCAGCCGGTCACCCATGGCGCACAGCACGACATGCTGCACCGGGGTGGCCGCGATGCATTTCTGCAGCGTGTGGGCGAAGTTCTCGATGATGACAATGGCCTTCGACCCGGAGTCCTTGAGCTGGTGTTCCAGTTCACGCGCGGTGTACAGCGGGTTGACATTGACCACCACAAAGCCGGCGCGCAGGATAGCGGCCACCGCGATCGGGTATTGCGGCACATTGGGCATCATGATGGCAACGCGATCCCCCTTCACCAGACCCAGCCCCTGAAGGTAGGCGGCAAAAGTTCGGCTGAGTGCATCGGTCTCCGCGTAGGTCTGCTCTTTGCCCATGAAACTGTAGGCCGGGCTGGCGGCATACTGACGGAAGCTTTCTTCCATCAGCGCAACCAGAGAGGTGTAAGGTGCGGGCGGCAGGTCGGCCGGGACACCAGGGGGATAGCTCTGGAGCCAAGGGCGGTCGGTCATCGTCATATCTCCTGTCAATCTTGTTTCATGGCGGCCAAAAAAAACCGTGCCGGGTAAATCGGCACGGTCGTGCTTTTTTCCGTTGCCGGATTATGCCTCTTCAACTCCGGAGTGCGCTCAGCACTTCATCGAGCATCTTCTTGGCATCGCCGAAGAGCATGCGGTTGTTCTCCTTGTAGAACAGCGGGTTGTCCACACCGGCGTAGCCCGAAGCCATGGAACGCTTCATGACGATCGAGGTCTTGGCCTTCCACACCTCCAGCACCGGCATGCCGGCGATCGGGCTGGTCGGGTCGTCCTGCGCGGCCGGGTTGACGATGTCGTTGGCACCGATGACGATGGCGACATCGGTGTCCGGGAAGTCCTCGTTGATCTCGTCCATCTCCATCACGATGTCGTAAGGCACCTTGGCCTCGGCCAGCAGCACGTTCATGTGGCCCGGCATGCGGCCGGCCACCGGGTGGATGGCAAAACGCACCTTGACACCCTTGTCGCGCAGGGTCTTGGTGATCTCGTACACCGTGTGCTGGGCCTGCGCCACCGCCATGCCGTAGCCCGGCACGATGATCACGTCCTTGGCATCGCGCAGCAGCTCGGCGGTCTCGACCGCGCTCACCGGCACCACTTCGCCTTGCGGCTGGGCGGCTTCGCCCGCTGCACCGGATTTTGCCGGGGCCGCACCACCACCGGAGCCGAAGCCGCCGGCGATCACGCTGATGAAGTTGCGGTTCATCGCCGTGCACATGATGTAGGACAGAATGGCGCCCGAGGAGCCCACCAGCGCACCGGTCACGATCAGCAGATCGTTGGACAGCATGAAGCCGGTGGCCGCAGCGGCCCAGCCGGAATAGCTGTTGAGCATGGACACCACCACCGGCATGTCGGCGCCGCCGATGGCCATCACCATGTGGATGCCGAACAGCAGGGCGATCACCGTCATCACGATCAGCGGCGTCATGCCCTCGGCCACGGTATGCGCGTTGATGAACTCGCGTCCGAACCAGATCACCACCAGCAGGCCGGCCAGGTTCAGCCAGTGGCGAGCCGGCAGCAGCAGCGGCTTGCCGCCGATCTTGCCGTTGAGCTTGCCGAAGGCGATCAGCGAGCCGGAGAAGGTGACCGCGCCGATCAGGATGCCGATGTAGATCTCGACCTCATGGATAGCCTTTTCAGCGCCAGTCAGGGTGATCGAAGTGTCGACGTAGCTGGCGAAACCGACCAGGCAGGCCGCCAGGCCGACCAGGCTGTGCATCAGCGCGACCAGCTCGGGCATTTGCGTCATCTTCACCACTTTCGCAGCGTACAGACCGATGCTGCCGCCGACCAGCAGCGCACCGATGATCCAACCGATGCCGGCCGGGCTGACGCGCGGGCCGAACACGGTGGCCAGCACGGCCAGGGCCATGCCGACCATGCCGAACAGGTTGCCGCGGCGCGAGGTTTCAGGGTTGGACAGGCCACCCAGGCTCAGGATGAAGAGGATGGCGGCACCCAGGTAGGCCACCGTAGCGAGACTTTGGGACATGATCGTCTTTCTTCTCTTTTTATTTACGGAACATGGCGAGCATGCGGCGGGTGACGGCGAAGCCGCCGAACATGTTGACCGCCGTCAGCACGATGCCGGCAAAGGCCAGCCAGCGGATCAGCTCGTCCGGGCGACCGCCCGTGCCGGCTTCCGGCGGCAGGATCTGCACCAGCGCACCGATGGCGATGATGCTGGAGATGGCGTTGGTCACGCTCATCAGCGGCGTGTGCAGCGCCGGCGTCACGTTCCACACCACCATGTAGCCGATGAAGCAGGCCAGCACGAACACCGTGAAGTGGCCCAGGAAGGCCGCCGGCGCAAAGGCGCCGATGAACCAGAAGGCCAGTGCAGCAACAGCAAAAATGATGGCCAGCGTCTTGGCCGGCAGCGGACCGCTGCTGCCGTGGCCGTGGCCACCCTTCTTCTCGGCCACCGGTGCGGCGGCCGGTTTCGGCGCGGGCGCCGCTGCGGGCTTGAGCGGCGGGGCCGGCCAGGTGATGTTGCCGTCCTTGATGACGGTCAGACCGCGGATGGCATCGTCTTCCATGTTGACGTTGGCGACGCCGTCCTTGGCCTTGCACAATTCCTCGGCGAGGCGGAACAGGTTGGTGGCGTACAGCGTCGACGACTGCTTGGCCAGGCGCGAGGCCAGATCCGTGTAGCCGATGATGGTCACCCCGTGCTTCACCACGGCCTGGCCCGGTTCGGTCAACTCGCAGTTGCCGCCCTGCTCGCCCGCCATGTCGACGATCACGCTGCCCGGCTTCATGGAGCGCACCATCTCCGCGGTGATGAGCTTGGGTGCCGGCTTGCCCGGGATCAGGGCGGTGGTGATGATGATGTCCACCTCACGGGCCTGCTGGGCGTACATCTCGCGCTGCGCCTGCTGGAAACCTTCGCTCATGACCTTGGCGTAACCGCCGCCACCCGAGCCCTCTTCCTCAAAATCAACCTTGACGAACTCGCCGCCCAGCGACTTGACCTGGTCGGCCACCTCGGGGCGGGTGTCGTTGGCGCGTACGATGGCACCCAGACTGGCCGCGGTGCCGATCGCCGCCAGACCGGCCACCCCGGCGCCGGCGATGAAGACCTTGGCCGGCGGCACCTTGCCTGCCGCCGTGATCTGGCCATTGAAGAAGCGGCCGAAGGCATTGGCCGCCTCGACGACGGCGCGGTAGCCGCTGACGCCGGCCATGGAGGTCAGGGCGTCCATCTTCTGGGCGCGGGAGAGCGTACGCGGCAGCGCGTCGATGGCCAGCACCGTCACTCGTCTGGCAGCCAGTTGCTGCATCAGCTCCGGACTCTGCGCCGGCCAGATGAAGCTGACCAGGGCACTGCCCTCGCGCATCAGCGCCACTTCGTCCGTGCTGGGGGCGCGCACCTTGAACACGATGTCCGAGGCCGCCCACAGCGCCGCGGCGCCGTTGATGATGTCGGCACCCGCCGCGCGATAGGCGTCGTCGCTGAAATTGGCGGCGTCACCCGCACCGGATTCGACGACCACCTTGAAACCGAGCTTGATGAGTTTTTCCACCACCTCGGGCACCGTGGCCACGCGCTTTTCGCCCGGAAAGATCTCCCGCGGCACGCCGATGCGCTGCGCCGGTATAGCTGTGCCAGCTTGCATTCATAATCTCCTGGATATGATTTTCATGATGGTCACGCGGGTCTCACCTGCCAGGGCTGCCCGCACGCGGTAACTAGCTTACCCGAGAATTACGGGGCTCCCGCACATAAGCTCCATCACTATTTTGACGGCAATCCATAATTTCCATCTATGAATACGCGTTGGAAACCCAGCGTCACCGTGGCCGCCATCATCGAGCGCGATGGCCGTTTTCTGCTGGTCGAGGAAGAGACGCCCGAGGGCCTGATGCTCAACAATCCGGCCGGCCACCTGGACCCGGGCGAATCGCCGCTGGAGGGCTGCGCCCGCGAGGCGCTGGAGGAAACCGCTCACCGCTTCACACCCACCCAGCTCGTCGGCGTCTACCTGTCGCGCCTGCAGCGGCCTGTCCCCGGCAGCACCGAAGTGGAGGACATCACCTACCTGCGCTTTGCCTTCTGCGGTGAACTCGGTGAACTGCAGATCGGCCGGACGCTGGACGAGGGCATCGTGCGCACGGTCTGGCTCACGCCCGAGGAAGTCCGCGCCAGCCGCGAGCGCCACCGCAGTCCGCTAGTGCTGCGCTGCATGGAAGACTATCTGCGCGGCCAGCGCTTTCCGATCGGCCTGGTTTATACCGACCCCTCCGTCCAGCTGCTACAAAAATAAGAGCATCTTGCGCTTGATTGACAAGGCAAAGAACTGGATTTACCTCTTGGCGCCAACCGGATCCAGGCCCGTGCTGCGCACAATGGAAGCCGCCGCCGGCGAGGCCAGAAAGCGGACCAGATGCCGGGCCGCTTCGGGTGCAGCAGCCTGTGTGCCAATGCCGGCCGAGAAGAAGATGGTCTGCTGCACCTCATCGGGTAGCGGGCCGACGTAGTCGAGTTCGGTGAACGGCAACAGCTCGCTGACCTGCTGGAAACCGATCTCGGCGTCACCACGCGCCACCACGGCACCGACGCGCTCGCTGTAGATCTTCTTCGCCTTGTCCTTGATCTGCTCGGCTACGCCCAGGCGCGCAAACAACTCGGTCGACAGATAGGTGCCGCTGGCGCTGGCCGAATAGGCGATCGACTGGGCGTTGAGCAGCGTCTGGCGCAAGGCGTCCACCGTACTGATATCAGGCTTGGGCGTGCCCTTGCGTACCGACGCGCCGATGATGGAGCGCCCCAGATCGACCCGGCTGCCGGGCACCACGTAGCCCTGCTTGACCAGCGCCTCCAGGCCCGCATCGGCCAGGATCAGGATGTCGAAGCGCTCGCCGCGCGCCAGCCGGCTCGGGATCGAATCCGACGCATTGCCGATGGAAGCACCAGAGGCCGAGATGACCTTGTGACCGCTGGCCTGCTCATACAAGGGCACCAGTTGCTTGTAGGCCGCGCTGAAGCCGCCCGAGCTGATGACCTTGATCTCGTCGGCCCAGGCCATGCCGGCCGCCAGCACCAACCCGATACCGACCAGCCACGTCTTGCGCAGCGCTTGCCATGTGAATTTCATAGATGTCTCCTTGGTAAGTCATTGGGCTGAGCTCCCCCACGCTTGCTCACTGCGTGTCACCGCTGCCACCTGGGGGGCCGTTGTCGCTTTGGGGCGGCCCGGCGGCGACGAAGGCGCTCGCCTCAGTCTTCCTTCATGCTCGCCGCCTTGACGATCGGCCCCAGCCGGGCTTTCTCGCCGGCCAGAAACTTCACGAATTCGGCGCGCGAGCCGCCGACCGGGTCGATGCCCTGCGGTATCAACCGCGCCCGCAGCTCCGCGGACTTCAAGGCCGCATCCACCGCCTGGTTCATCCTGTCGAGGATCGCTTCCGGCGTGCCGCGCGGCGCGAACACCCCCGACCAATGGCCGATGAAAACGCCCTGGTAGCCCTGCTCTTGCGCGGTGGGCAGGTCCGGCAAGGCCGCGATCCGCCGGTTCCACGTCGAGGCGATGGGGCGCAACTTGCCGCCCTTGATTTGCGGCAGCACCACCACGCTGGCTTCCGACGTCGCATCGACCTGCCGGCCGATCACGGCCACCATGCCATCCGACCCGCTCTTGTAGGGAATCACTTCCAGCCGGGCGCCGGCCTGGATCTTGAGCATTTCGGCCACGAAGTGGGGCGTGCTGCCGGTGCCGGCAGTGGAGAAGTTCAAGCCCTTCCCCGCTTTCGATGCCGCGACCAGCCCCTTCAGGTCCTTGATCGGCGAATCGGCCGGCACCACGATGACCGAGGGGCTGACGGCCATCATCGCCACCGGCACCAGATCCGCCTCCTTGAACGGCATGCGGGTCTTGATCAGGGCATTGGTCACAATGCCGGCCGCGGGCGTCAGAAAGGTATAGCCGTCGGGCGCCGACTTGGCCACGAAGTCGGCCCCCAGCACGGACCCCGCGCCGGGCTTGTTCTCCACCACGATGGGCTGCCCCAGTTGTTTCGAGGCCGCATTGGCCACGGCGCGGGCCACCAGGTCATTGGCGCCGCCTGGGCCAAAAGGCACAACGAACTTGATCGGCCGCGAGGGCCAGTTGTCGGCGTGCGCGCAGCCACTGGCCGCTCCCAACAAGGCGATCAGCAGCGTTGGCACGGCCGTACGCCGCTGCAAGGAAAACAGCTTCAGATTCATAAAGTTTCTCAGACGGAAAATCCACCATGGATCAACACAAAAGCCCTGTGCGCAACAACGTTGGCGGGGCAACGACGGCCGCATTCTGCGATCCGTCCGATAATTAGTAAATTGCAACTTTTGCAGCAATTAATGCATGAAGAGAAACAATCTTCAAATCGATGAACTGCAGGCTTTCGTCGCCGTGGCAGAAAAAGCCAGCTTTCGGGCGGCGGCCGACGCCCTGTTCATTTCCGCGCCGGCGCTGAGCCGCCGCATCGAGCGGCTAGAGACGGCACTGGACGCGCGCCTGTTTGAGCGCACCACCCGCCGCGTGACGCTGACCGCCGTAGGACGCCAGTTTCTCGAACACGCCCGACAAATCCTGGACCACCTGGACCTGGCCGTCCAGCACATCACCGACACCGCAGCACTGCGCAAGGGCGTCGTCACGGTGGCCTGCATCCCCTCGGTGGCAGAGCAATTGCTGCCCGGCGCCCTGGTGGAGTTCGCCAAGCAGTACCCGGATGTCAGGGTCAAGGTCGCGGACGAGGGGGCGCAAGAGGTGCTGACCCAGGTCGTGGGCGGCATGGCGGATTTCGGCCTGAACTTCATGGGGGCGCAGGAGCCCGGCCTCGACTTCCTTGCCCTGTGCCGCGAAACCTACCTGCTCGCCGTGCGCCCCGACCATCCGCTCGCGCGCCGCAGCGCCATCGCCTGGAGCGAACTGGTGGACGAGAAACTGATTTCAGTGTCGCGCGCCAGCGGCAACCGCTTGCTGATCGACAACGCGCTATCGCGCCTGAGCCATCGCCCGGTAGCTTTCCATGAAGTCAACCATGTCGCCACCCTGATTCACCTGGTACGGGCCGGGCTGGGTGTGGGGGCCGTACCAAGCCTGTCCCTGAACGATCCCGATCACCTGGGCGTCGTGGGCATTCCACTGGTCAAGCCGGCCATTCATCGCGTGCTGGGCCTGATTTCGCGCCGGGAGCAGCCGCTGTCGCCCTCGGCCGCGGCACTGTATGCGATTCTGCGCAAGCGGGGCGCGGCGCGCCCCGCCAAATCGACCTCACCTCTCAATCGTCGCCGAGCTGGAGCTGGCTCGGCAGCCGTTTCTCGATCGCCCACTTGAGCAGGGCCGCACTGCGGAAGATGCCGTGAGCGAACTTGCCATACGGCAACGTCAGGAACAACGCCATCACGCAAGCCAAGTGCAGCGCCAGCAGGACCGGCATCGCTGCCGTGCCGCGCGCCAGCCACAGGGCCAGACCGGTCAGGCTGGTGAAGAACAGCAAGGCGATGAAGCCACGGTCCATCGGCTTTTGCGCCGCATCGCCGTGCTGCGGATGGCGGCGCAGGTTCAAGACGAAGAGCCCGGCGGTACCGACCAGCAGGCTGAGGCCGCCCACCGCACCGAGCAGCTTGGGCAGGCTCGGCAGGTCATAGGGCGCCACCCAGCCCAACAGGTAGTGGTACAGCGTGGCCACGCTGGTGGCGGCAAAGCACAGCAGGAAGCCGTAGAAAGTGGCGTGATGAAAACGGCGACGCCACAGCGTCCAGGCATCGCCCTCGTTGTTGCAGCCTTCACCGTGGCCACCGTCGAGGTACTTCAAGCGCAGCACGTCGTGCGTTGCCTCCATGGCCGCATCCGTCTTCACGGCCGCCAACGCCGCCGCTGCCGCGTCCTGGCCCGGCGTGACCTCGCGCCAGAAGCGGCGCACACCGAGGGCCAGCGCCAGCACGGCGAACAGGAACACTGGCGCGAACAGGGCCACCAGCAGGTTGTGCGGGAAGATCGCATAGAAATCCGCCGGGGTCGGGACGCGCCACAGCGTGTCCTTGAGCCAAAGCGTGAACATCATGAAGAAAGCCAGCGCGCCGGCCACGGCCAGCGCCAGCGTCAGGCCATTGCGCTGGTACAGCCGGCCCAGCGACGGCGGCCAGGCAAAATCGGTGTAGGTCTGCAACCGGACCTTGGCCATGGTCTGCGGCACGTTGACGGCGAACTCGTGCGGCGGCGCGTACTGGCAGGCGTGCAGGCAGGCGCCGCAGTTGTGGCACAGGTTGGCCAGGTAATGCACGTCGGCCTTGCCGAATTCGAGCCGGCGCGTCATGGCCGGAAAGACGGCACAAAAGCCTTCGCAATAGCGGCAGGCATTGCAGATCTGCAGCTGGCGCGCCACTTCGGCTTCCGGCGTGCCGGGGAGCACACCGCCATTGGCCAGGGCGCGTGCCTGGCGGGTCAAGGTGTCAAGCTGCTGCACGCGTCTTCTCCAAAATTGCTCCTGATTTCATAGCGGCTTGCGCAGCCTGGGTACCGGCGATACGCCCAAATGCCGTGCCAATCGACATGCCGACGCCGGCCGTGTAGCCCTTGCCGAGCACGTTGCCGGCCATCATTTCGCCGGCCACGAACAGGTTGTCGCTGGGCGCGCCACCAAAATGCACCGCCGCCTGGTCGTTGACCTTCAGGCCGAGGTAGGTGAAGGTGATGCCGGGACGCAGCGCGTAGCCGTAGAACGGCGCGGTGTCGATGGGACGCGCCCAGTGCGTCTTGGCCGGCGCCAGGCCTTCGGTGTGGCAGTCGTCCAGTGCCGTGTGGTCGAAAATTCCGACGCGGCAGGCGGCGTTGTAGCCGTTCAGCGTCCGCATGAAGGTGTCGACGTCGAGGCCGAGCTTTTGCGCCAGCTCGGACAGGCTGTCGGCCTTCACGCCCGGGAACACCGGCGGCATGAAGCGGCCGATGGCCTTGCTGTCGATGATGGAGTAGCCGATCTGGCTGGGCTGCTGCGCCACCAGCCGGCCCCAGATGGCGTAACGCTTGGGCCAGAAGTCCTCGCCCTCGTCGTAGAAACGCTGGGCGTTTTGGTTCACCACCACACCGAGCGAGACGCAATCGATGCGGGTGCAGATGCCGCCGTCATACAAGGGCGCGCGGGCATCGATCGCCACGCAGTGCGACTGCGACGGATCGCCGATCATGTCGGCGCCCTGCTCCATCATGTGCTTGATGAGCACGCCCTGGTTGAAACGCGTGCCGCGGATCAGGAAGTTGTCGGCCGGCCACTCGCCGTCGGCATTCTGGCCCCAGGCCTCGCGCAGCCATGCGCGGTTGGACTCGAAGCCGCCGGCCGCCAGCACGCAGGCCTTGGCCTCGATGCGCTCAGCGCCGACGCAGGCGGCGACAAAACGGCCGTCCTGGATGTCCAGGCGGTCGACCGGTGCTTGATAGCGGATCTGCACACCGAGTTTTTCGGCGCTGCGGTAGTAGGCATTCACCAGTGCCTTGCCGCCGCCCATGAAGAAGGCGTTGGTGCGCGCCACATGCAGCGCGCCCGACAGTGGCGGCTGGAAATGCACGCCGTGCCGGCGCATCCAGTCGCGGCAGGTGCTGGAGGCGCGGATGGTCAGGCGCGCCAGATGCTCGTTGGTGAGGCCGCCGGTAACCTTCAGCAGGTCCTGCCAATATTCTTCTTCCGGGTAGGCCTCGACCAGCACGTCCTGCGGTGCATCGTGCATGCAGCGCAGGTTGCGCGTGTGGCCGGAATTGCCGCCGCGCCATTCGCGCGGTGCTGCTTCGAGCAGCAGCACGGAAGCGCCGGCTTCGCGCGCCATCAAGGCGGCGCAGAGGGCTGCATTGCCGCCGCCGATGACAAGGACATCGATCATTGCAAGAAATCTCCATCAACGGCCCAGCAGCAGGCTGGGGCCGGAAACACGTATGCGGGGATGAGCGACTGTAATGGCACCCTCCCGTCCGCGACAGACGCATTACCGCATGGGGCCATCAGTTTTTGTGATGGCTGGGAGTCTGACGTGCGGCCCTAGCCGTCCACCAGCGCCGCCCCGACCCAGCGCCCCGTGCGCACCAGCTCGCGCGCGCAGTCGGCCAGCACCACCCGGGTGGCCAGCGCCGCCGGCGACAGCTCGTCGTCCGACAGGCTGCACAGCGCATTGACGCGCCGCGCCTGCGGGTCGGAAATTTCGGCCAGATGGAAGCGTTGCTGCGCATCCGGGAAACGGCCCACGGCGGCCCAGGGCTGCAGGGTGCAGCCGAGGCCGGCATCGACCGCGTCCATCAGCATCGGCAGCGAATCGATTTCCGCCACCACATGGGGCTGGTAGCGTGCCCGGGAAAACACCGTGTCGAGCGTGCTGCGCAGGCCGTGCGTGCCGGTGGGCAGGATCAGCGGCACGCTCTTGAGCTGGGCCATGCGGACCTTGGCCGGCGCCTTGGCATCGAGCCCCTGGCGAGAACGGATGAAGAACAGCTTTTCTTCCAGCAGCGGCATCACGCTCCAGCGCCGCGCCACATGGGTGTCGAACAGCACCGCCAGATCGAGCTGGCGCGCATTGAGCATGCTGGTGATGTGGCCGGACAGGCTTTCCACCATGTGCAGCCGCACATCGGGGTAACGCTCGCGCATGGCGCGCATCAGCGGCACGCCCAGCACCGAGGCGGTGGTGGGCGCCAGGCCGACACTGACCGTGCCCGACAGGCGCGCCTGCTGCGCGGCGCGGGCGGCCTGCTCGGCGTGGCGCAGGGTGAGCTGGGCCTCGCGGAAGAAGGCCAGGCCGGCCTCGGTCGGCACCACACCCTTGCTGGTGCGCTGCAGCAGCCGGGTGGCCAGCTCGCCCTCCAGCCGGCTGATCTGCTGGCTCAAGGCCGACTGCACCATGTCGAGTTCCAGCGCGGCGCGGCTCATGCTGCCGAGCTCGACCACGCGCACGAAGTAACGGAGCTGCCTCAGTTCCATAAAACCTGCTGGATGCCTGCTTTGTTCATGACTGGGATAATCGCATACCTATGAGCAAGCAGACAGGCAAACAGCGGGTGGTGGTGGGTTTGAGCGGCGGCGTGGACTCGGCCGTCAGCGCCTGGCTGCTCAAGCAGCAGGGGTACGAGGTCATCGGCATCTTCATGAAGAACTGGGAAGATGACGACAACAGCGAGTACTGCTCCTCCAACATCGACTTCGTCGATGCCGCCGCGGTGGCCGACGTGATCGGCATCGAGATCGAGCACGTCAACTTCGCCGCCGAGTACAAGGACCGGGTATTTTCCGAGTTTGTGCGCGAGTACCAGGCCGGCCGCACGCCGAACCCCGACATCCTGTGCAACGCCGAGATCAAGTTCAAGGCCTTCCTCGACCACGCCATGCGTCTGGGTGCCGAGAAGATCGCCACCGGTCACTACGCACGCGTGCGGCTGAACGAAGCGACCGGCAAGCACGAACTGCTGAAAGGCCTCGACCCGTCGAAAGACCAGAGTTACTTCCTGCACCGCCTGAACCAGGCGCAGCTGAGCAAGACGCTGTTCCCGGTCGGTGAGCTGCACAAGACCGAGGTGCGCCGCATCGCCGAGGAAATCGGCCTGCCGAATGCCAAGAAGAAGGATTCCACCGGCATCTGCTTCATCGGCGAACGGCCGTTCCGCGAGTTCCTCAACCGCTACATCCAGAAGGAACCGGGGCCGATCAAGGACGGCACGCCCGCACCCGGCGACAAGGCCTATGGCCGCGTCATCGGCAACCATGTGGGCCTGAGCTTCTACACCCTGGGCCAGCGGCAGGGTTTGGGCATCGGCGGCATCAAGGCCAAGGGCGCGCAGAAGGGCGGCGGCGAGCACGCGCCCTGGTTCGTGGCACGCAAGGACATGGAGAAGAACACGCTGTGGGTGGTGCAGGGGCATGAGCACCCCTGGCTGCTGTCGCACCACCTGCACGCGCAGGATGCGAGCTGGGTCGCCGGCGAACCGCCTGTGCCGGGCACGATGGCGGCCAAGACGCGCTACCGGCAGGCCGATGCGGCTTGCACCATCGGCGACATTGAAGGCAAGGCTTTCAGCCTGACTTTCCCGCAAGCGCAGTGGGCGGTGACACCGGGGCAGTCGGCGGTGCTGTATGACGGTGAGGTTTGTCTGGGCGGCGGGGTGATCGACGCAGCCGGTTAGAAGCTACAAATTGCGCGCTATGTCCCCTGATACCTATTATTCAAGTACTTGCTGCGATGGCACCTGAAACTTGGCGACAACACTGGGTTAACGAGAAATGCCAAGTGGCCATTCGCCTATCCCAGGGAGAAGCTGGCGGCAGTTATGCGGAGGCTGTGATCGTTGTTTGCGCAGCCATTAGCGCCCTAGCTGCCGAAGTCTGGAATGGCACCGGGATTGACAAGGTCCGTTTTGTCGAACTTCTTGTTCAACTGGGCTCTCAATCCGAAATTTGCAGCACCATTAGCACGCCTCTGCTAGTCGAACATCTACGCAATACTTCGCGCGAAGCTGAAGCGAAGTCGCTTTGCAACGCCTTCTCCCTTCCAGCCTCAGCACGTGTTCTGACAGGACCCGATGTCGATAAGAGTGAGAAGAAGATATTGGACATCTGCCCGCAACTCGATTACGAAGAGCTAAGACGCTTCTCCTACGCATCCTTGCTGTACGACGAAATCCGATCATCCTATGCACATGAGTACAGACCAGGCCAACGGGCTGACTCATGGCCGATGACGGCACTCCCGAACCAGATTGTGAGCTACATAAATCGGTTGAGCGACGATCACACGATGAGACGTTTAATTCACTTTCATCTCGAGTGGCTCACGAGTATTCCCATCGAACTTGCTCGCATCATCGACAGCATGGCTCCTGAGTTACCACACCCCAAGCCCAGTATGTGGTGGGCTCGTGGTGGCTAGACCTCAAAGTTGATGTCGATTGCGGTAAGGTTCTTATCCTGCCGTTAAGAGGCTACTAGCCCATCCGCGCCAACAGCGTCTCCATGTCCTTCATCATGGCCGAGAGGTCGGCCTTCTGCTCTTCATCCGGCGCCAGCTTGGTCTCCAGCTCCTGCGCCATGAAGCAGACCGTCATGCGCAGGTAGGTGCTGTCCAGCGCCTTGCGCACGGCGCTGAACTGCTGGCCGATCTTCAGGCAGGGCTCGCCGTCTTCGATCATGCGCTGGATGCCGCGCAGCTGGCCTTCGGCGCGGCGCAGGCGGTTGAGGATTTCGGTGCGCGAATCGCTGTCGGTCAGCACGGTGGGCGGGCAGCCCTCGGCCGCTGCGGTGGCGGGTGGCGTGGCCGCCTTGCGGCCGCGGGTGGCTTCAGCGTGCATGGCGGTGTCCTTCACTTGAGTTGCTGACCGTCGGCATCGCGCACCATGACGCGCACGGGCACACCCTGGCTGACGCTGCTGGCAACGGTGCAGAAGTCCTCGAACTGGCCGAGCACACGGTCCAGGTGCTCCAGCTTCGCCGCCGGCACGCCCAGCGTCAGCACCACGTCCAGCCCCAGCACGCGCAGACGGTTCTGCGCGTTGCGGCCGATGTCGGCCGTCACCTCGCAGCTGATCGGCTCCGGTGCCTGCTTGAACTTGCGCAGGGCAAACAGCAGCGAGTCCGACAGGCAGTTGCCCACGGCGGCGGCCAGCAGTTGCACCGGGGTCGGGCCGCGGCCCTGGCCCAGCGGCGGGTGTTCGTCACCGAGCAGCTTGGGCACGTCGGCGCCGAAGTCGATCTCGAACTGGAAGTCCTGCTGCTGGCGCAGCAGCACGCGCGGCTTGCTCTCGCTCATGGTGTGCTCCTGCTCAGGTGCTTACTTGGTCTTGCAGACGTCGCCGCCTTCGGGCACGCCCAGCTTCTTGAACAGGAAGGCCGGCGGGCAGAAACCGGTGAAGCCGGACTGGAACAGGTTGAAGCCGGCAAAGGCGGTGACGGCGAGGAACCACTTGCTGACGAAGATCGGGCTGCCTTCGACGCCGAGAGCCAGCGTCAGCATGACAACAAAACCGGCCATGATGCGGATGTAACGTTCAACAGTCATTTCAAACTCCTAGAGGTTGGTGGGAAAAAAGAAATATCAAACCGTGGCAAGCGGCGAACCGTCCGCCTGCTCGTGGCGCTTGCGGTACAGCGAGTAATACAGGACCGGGATCACCACCAGCGTCAGCAGCGTGGACACCAGGATGCCGAAGATCAGTGAGATGGCCAGGCCGTTGAAGATCGGGTCGTCGAGGATGAAGAAGGCGCCGATCATGGCGGCCAAGCCGGTCAGGGCGATGGGCTGCGCGCGCACGGCCGCCGACTGCACCACCGCATCCTTGAACGCCATGCCCTGCTTGACCTGCAGCTCGATGAAATCGACCAGCAGGATGGAGTTGCGCACGATGATGCCGGCCAGCGCGATCATGCCGATCATCGAGGTGGCGGTGAACTGCGCACCCAGCAGCGCATGACCCGGCATGACGCCGATGATGGTCAGTGGAATCGGCGCCATGATGACCAGCGGCGTGGTGTAGGAGCGGAACTGCCCCACCACCAGCAGGTAGATCAGGATCAGGCCGACGCCGTAGGCGGCGCCCATGTCGCGGAAGGTCTCGTAGGTGATCTGCCATTCGCCATCCCACTTGATGGCGTACTGGCGGAAGGTATCGGCCGGTTGCTTGATCCAGTACTCGCCCAGCTCGCCAGTGCCCAGCAAGGCAGCAGCATCCAGCTTGGGCCGGATGGCGAACAGGCCGTACAGCGGTGAATCGAGCTTGCCGGCCATGTCGCCGAAGACATAGCTCACGTTCGCCAGGTCCTTGGTGAACAAGGGCTTGTCGATGACGCCGCGCTCGACCCGCACCAGTTCCGACAAGGGCACCAGCTGCCCGTTGGCCGCGCGCATGGGTAGCGCCAGCACGGTGTCGAGCCCGACCTGCGATTCACGCGGTAGTTGCAGGCGCACCGGCACCGGGTATTTGGACTGCGCGTCATGCAGATAGGCCGCATCCGCGCCCGACAGGGCGGCCGCGACCGTCTGGGCCACGGCGGCCACCGGAATGCCGAGCGATTCGGCACGCTGGCGGCGCACGCGCAGGTAGGCACGCGGTGCATCCACTTTGAGCGAGGTGTCGATGCCGACGATGTCGGCCGTTTCGCCAAAGGCTTTGGCAATGCGCAGGGCCAGTTGCTGGCGGCCGGCTTCATCCGGGCCATAGACCTCGGCCACCAGCGGGCTCATCACCGGCGGGCCGGGCGGCACTTCAACCACCTTGACGCGTGCGCCATGGCGCTGGCCAATCTTTTCCAGCTCGGGCCGCAGGCGCTGGGCAATCACGTGGCTCTTGTCATCACGGTGATGCTTGTCGACCAGATTCACCTGCAGGTCGCCCTGCTCGGCTTCGGCCCGCAGGTAGTACTGGCGCACCAGGCCGTTGAAGGTGATGGGCGAAGCCGTGCCGGCGTAACCCTGCAGGTCCAGCACCTCGGGTTGCTGCGCCAGGAAGGCGCCGAGCTCGTGCAGGGTGGCGGCGGTGTCTTCCAGCGGCGTACCAGCCGGCATTTCCACCACCACCTGAAACTCGCTCTTGTTGTCGAAGGGCAGCATCTTGAGCACCACCCACTGCACCACGGTCAGACCAACCGACAGCAGCAGTGCGGCCATGATGCCGGCCAGCAGCTGCCAGCGCTTGCGTGCGCTTTCCAGGAAAGGCTCCAGGATGCGCGTGAAGAGCACCTGCAGCTTGCCGCCCAGACCACCGGCAGCGTGGGCCTCGTGAGCCTGGCCCGCGCCATGCGGCTTCATCAGCTTCAGCGCCAGCCAGGGCGTGACCGTGAAGGCAATGGCCAACGAGATCGCCATGCCGAGGCTGGAGTTGATCGGGATCGGGCTCATGTACGGCCCCATCAGGCCCGAGACGAAGGCCATCGGCAGCAGCGCGGCAATCACCGTCAGGGTGGCCAGGATGGTCGGGCCGCCCACTTCGTCCACCGCGCGCGGAATGATGTCGCGCAGCGAATCGCCGGGCGTGAGCTGCTGGTGGCGGTGGATGTTTTCCACCACCACGATGGCGTCGTCCACCAGGATGCCGATGGAGAAGATCAGCGCAAACAGCGACACGCGATTGAGCGTGAAGCCCCAGGCCCAGGAGGCAAACAGCGTGGCGGTCAGCGTCAGGATCACGGCAGCGCCGACGATCACCGCCTCGCGCCGGCCCAGCGCGAAGCCCACCAGCAGGATCACCGAGCCGGTGGCAAAGGCCAGTTTCTGGATCAGCTTGTTGGCTTTTTCCGCTGCCGTCTCGCCGTAATTGCGCGTGATGCTGCTTTCGATATTGGACGGGATCACCGTGTTCTTCAATGCATCCACCGCGGCGTTGGCCGCGCGCGCGACGTCAACCGCGTTCTCGCCCGGCTTCTTGGTCACGGTCAGCGTGATGGCCGGGTAAACCTGGCCCGCCGCAGCCGCCGCATCCGGCTGCATTGCCTTGTCTGTCAGCGTCGCCGCGGCACCCGGCATGAACCAGACGTAACGCTGCGGCTGTTGCGCCCCGGCCTCGATGCGCGCCACTTCGCGCAGGTAGACCGGCGCGCCACGGTGCACACCGACCACCACGTCGCCCACGTCCTGCGCCGAGCGCAGGAATTCGCCCGCTTCCACGGTCAGCATCTGCGTCGCCTGCGACTGGGTGTCGAGCACGGTGCCGGCCGGCATGCCGAAGTTGGCCGCCGCCAGCGTCTGCTTCAGGCTCAGCACATCGATGCCGCGCTCGCGCAGACGGGTCGGGTCCAGCCACACGTGGACGGCCTGGCCCGGGCCACCGATGGTCTGGACCTCACGCGTGCCGGGTACGCGCTTGAGTTCGGTTTCCACCTCGTGCGCCACGCGCTCCAGCTCCTGCGCGGGCAAGCCGTCGCGGCTCCAGAGTGTCACCGCCAGCACCGGCACGTCGTCGATGCCTTTCGGTTTGACGATCGGCGTCAGGGTGCCCAGATCGCGCGGCAGCCAGTCCTGGTTGGCATTGAGCACGTCGTACAGGCGCACCAGCGCCTCGGTGCGCGGCACGCCCACCTCGAATTGCACCGTCAGCACGGCCAGGCCGGGCCGGGCCACGGAATAGGTGTGCTCGATGCCGGCAATCTGGCTCAGTGCCGCTTCCGCCGGGCGCGCCACCATGTTCTGCACATCGGTGCTGCTGGCCCCGGGGAAGGGAATCAGCACATTGGCCATGGTGACGTTGATCTGCGGCTCTTCCTCGCGTGGTGTCACCATCACGGCGAAGATGCCGAGCAGCAAGGCCACCAGGGCCAGCAAGGGCGTGATGGCGTTGGCCTGGAAGGCGGCGGCGATGCGGCCGGAGATGCCCAGCCGCTCGGTGTTTTGCTTGGCGTCTTGCATGGCGACCTCAGCGGCTGGACGCGCCGGCCTGTGCACCGGCCAAGCCGGCCTTGACCGGATCGAGCGCCACGCGCTCACCGGCTTTCAGGCCAGCCACGATCTCGACCCCGTCGGCCCCATGGTCTGCCCCCAGGCGCACGGCACGCAGCACGAAGCCCTTGTCAGCGGCCACGTAGACCGCGGTCAGTTCACCACGGCGCAGCACGGCCGCCGCCGGCACCACCATGCGGCTGGCCTGGCCGCCGACAAAGCGCACCCGCACCTGCTGGCCCGGCAGCAGGTTCTGCGTGACCTTGGGCGAGAGTTCCAGGCGCCACTCCACGGTTTGCGACACCGGGTCAGCCGAAGGCATGGCGCTGCGCGCCACCGGGGTGACCCACTCGCTGCCGAGCTGCACTTCGATCTGGCTGGCCTGGCTGGTGGCATCGGCGCGGGAGGCCGGCACCTGCACCACGGCACGCAAGGGCTGGGGTGCATACACCGTGACCAGCGGCTTGCCCGGTACGGCCAGGTCACCGGCTTCCACATGGGTCTGCAGCACCCAACCGTCGTACGGCGCGGTGACGCGGGTGTAACCCTGCGACAGCGCCGACTGGCGCGCGCTGGCACTGGCCTGCTCGCGGCCGGCCTGGGCGCCCTTGAACTGGGTTTCGGCCATGTCGAGCGCCGCCTTGCTGACAAAGCCCTTGGACTGCAGCTCTTTGGTGCGCTCGTAGTGGGCCTGGGCGTTGCGCAGTTCAGCGTCACTTTGCGCCACCTGGGCCTGGCTGCGCTGCACGCCAACGGCGGCTTCGCGGTCGTCAATGGTGGCCAGCAACTGGCCGGCGCGCACACGGTCGCCCATCGTGACCGCCCGTGTCACCACGCGGCCGGACGCCTGGGCCGAGATGACGCTTTGCTTGACCGGCTGGATCACGCCATCGATCTCGTAGCCGGTGGAGACGGCGCGCGCCTGGATCTGGACCGTCGGCACCTGAACCGCGCCCTGCGCCACGGCGGCGGACACGGCACAGGCGGCCAGCCAGGGCGTCAGGCGGCGGGCCAGTGCAACAGAAGCGCGAGAAGAATTCATGGCAATCTCCATATACTGGCCGGAGTATACATAAATACCCCCCATAGTACAACTCAAGGCCACAAAAAAGCCCCATCAGCCGTACGGCTGCGGGGCTTGGACGTTCAGACGAAGGGCTAAACGGTCAGAACGGGATGTCGTCGTCCATGTCGTCGAAGCCGCTCGAAGCCTTGGCCGGTGCCTGGCGCGGTGCCGGGGCGCTGGGCGTCTGACGCGGGGCCGGCGCAGCGCGGCGCGGTGCGCCACCCTCGTCGTCGGACGGGCCGCCCATGCCTTCGCGCTTGCCCAGCAACTGCATTTCGGTGGCAATGATGTCCGTGGCGTTCTTCTCGATGCCGTCCTTGTCGGTGTACTTGCGGTAGGTCAGGCGGCCCTCGATGTAAATGGGAGTGCCCTTCTTGACGTACTCGCCCACGATCTCAGCCAGGCGCTCGAAGAAGGTGACACGGTGCCACTGCGTTTCTTCGACGAACTCGCCGGAATTGCGGTCCTTGCGGCGGCTGGTGGTGGCGATGCTGACATTGGCCACGGCGCCGCCCGAGGGCAGGTAGCGGATTTCGGGGTCGCGGCCGCAGTTACCGACCAGAATGACTTTGTTGACGGATGCCATGGGTATTTCTCCAAACTATGGGGGTGATTATGGCGCCTTGCCAGCCGTTCTGGACGGCGCCTTCATCGGCCAGGCCACCGCCAGCCAGAGCGCCATGCCGATGGTGCAGGCGACAAACAGGCCCTGCACCCCGGTGGTCTTGACCAGCCAGCCGCCGACGGCCCCGCCGGCAAAAAAACCGAGCGATTGCAAGGTGTTGTAGACGCCCAGCGCCGCGCCGCGGGCATGGGGCGGCGCAATGCGCGAGGCCAGACTGGGCTGGGTGGCCTCCAGCACGTTGAAGCCGCAGAAGAAAACGAACAGCAGGACCGCCAGCACGCTGATGCTCGGCGCTTCGGCACTCCACAGCAGGCCCAGCTGCACCAGGCCGATCAAACCGATCGCCGCCAGAAACACGGCACGCAGGTAGCCGCGCCGCTCCAGCGGGAACAGGGTGGCGCCCATGACGACGAAGGAGGCCAGCACCGCCGGCAGGTAGACCCACCAGTGGTCCGCCTTGGGCAGGCCGGCCTGCACCAGCAGGGCCGGAATGGCCACCCACATGGCCAGTTGCACCGCATGCAGGATGAACACGCCGGCATCCAGCCGCAGCAGACCGGCGTGTGTCAGCACCTCGGACAGGCGACCGCGCGGCATGTCCTTGTGCTGGCGCGGCTCGGGCGGCACCAGCCAGATCACCACCGCCACGCCGGCCAGCGCCAGCGCACCGGTCAGGAAGAACAGGCCCGACAAGCCGATCCAGCTCACCAGCAGCGGCGCCAGCAGCAGGGAGAGGGCAAACATCAGGCCGATGCTGGCGCCCACCAGCGCCATGGCCTTGGTGCGCACCTCGTCACGCGTCTGGTCGGCCAGCAGGGCCGTCACCGCGGCCGACACGGCACCGGCGCCCTGCAGCGCGCGGCCGAGGGTCAGCCCGAGCAGTGTGTCAGCCAGGGCGGCCACCAAGCTGCCGACGGCAAACAGCAGCAGGCCAGCGACGATGACGCGCTTGCGCCCCAGCCGGTCCGACGCCATGCCGAAGGGCAGTTGCAGCACGCCCTGGGTCAGGCCGTAAATGCCCATGGCCAGGCCGACCCGGGCTGGATCGTCACCACCGGGATAACGGGCGGCCTCCAGTGCAAACACCGGCAGCACCAGGAACAGGCCGAGCATGCGCAAGGCAAAAATGGCCGCCAGCGACAGGCTGGCGCGCAGCTCCACCGGGGTCATGGCGCCCGGTTCATGAGCAGTCTGGCGGGAAGAAAGAGTTGAAGACACAGGAAGCAATCCGGCACGGGGTTGCCAGCCGCGGACGGCTGGCACAAAAGCGTCGATTGTCCCCGATCCGGAGAAAAGCAGCCGGCAAGGTGCGGGAAACCCCGTCTATCTCTATCATGGAGGGTTTTGTTGAAGACGCAATCGCTTTGAACTCCACCCCCGACGGCCTCCGCACCCCGCCCACCCCTGCCGAGGACGGCCCAGGCCGCTACCTGGCCCACGCCCTGCAACAGCAGGCCATCCACATCCGCGGTGCGCGCACGCACAACCTCAAGGCGATCGACCTCGACATCCCGCGCAACAGCCTGGTGGTGATCACCGGCCTCTCCGGCTCGGGCAAGTCCAGTCTGGCTTTTGACACCCTGTATGCCGAAGGGCAGCGTCGTTATGTGGAGAGCCTCTCGACCTATGCGCGCCAGTTCCTGCAGCTGATGGACAAGCCGGACGTGGACCTGATCGAAGGTCTGAGCCCTGCGATCAGCATCGAGCAGAAGGCCACCAGCCACAACCCGCGCTCCACGGTGGGCACCGTGACCGAGATTCACGACTACCTGCGCCTGCTGTTCGCGCGTGCCGGCACCCCCTACTGCCCCGACCACAACCTGCCGCTGCAGGCGCAGACCGTGAGCCAGATGGTGGACGCCACCCTCGCCTTGCCGGCCGACACCCGGCTCATGATCCTGGCGCCGCTGGCACGTGAAAAGAAGGGCGAGTTCACCGAGGTGTTCGAAGACATGCAGGCGCAGGGTTATGTGCGCTTTCGTGTCGATGGCACGGCCTGCAACTTCGACGAACTGCCGACGCTGAAGAAAACCGAGAAGCACGACATCGACGTGGTGATCGACCGCCTCAAGGTGCGCGGCGCCGACGATGCGGACGCTGCCGCGCTGCGCCAACGCCTGGCCGAGAGTTTCGAAGCTGCCTTACGGTTGGCCAATGGCCGCGCCATTGCGCTGGAGATGGACACGAACGTCGAATACCTGTTCAACGCCAAGTTCGCCTG
The DNA here is from genome assembly GCA_031426755.1 of Curvibacter sp. Taxonomy (GTDB): domain Bacteria; phylum Pseudomonadota; class Gammaproteobacteria; order Burkholderiales; family Burkholderiaceae_C; genus Hylemonella. Next base: position 77,803 of record JASJPI010000008.1, on the reverse strand, counting down.
CCCGCTGTGCCACTACTCGATCAGCGAGCTCGAGCCGCGCCTGTTCTCCTTCAACTCGCCGCAAGGGGCCTGCCCGAGCTGCGACGGCATCGGCCAGCAGGAGGTGTTCGACCCGGCGCGCGTGGTGGCCTTCCCGTCCCTCAGCCTGGCCAGCGGTGCCATCAAGGGCTGGGACCGGCGCAATGCCTATTACTTCGCCATGCTGGAAAGCCTGGCCAAGCATTACAAGTTCGACCTCGACGATCCGTTCGAATCGCTGCCTGCCAACGTGCAGCAGGTGGTGCTGTACGGCTCGGGCGAAGAGGAAATCAAGTTCAGCTACGTGATGGACTCCGGCGCCTCGCAAGGCAAGAAGGTGAGCAAGAAGCACACCTTCGAGGGCATCATTCCCAACATCCAGCGGCGCTACCGCGAGACCGATTCGGCCCTGGTGCGCGAAGACCTGGCGCGCCTGCGCGGCACCCAGCCCTGCCCGGCCTGCGCCGGCACCCGGCTGCGCACCGAAGCGCGCCACGTGAAAGTGGGCGAGGGCGGGCAGACGCGCGCCATCTTCGAGGTGAGCCACCTGACGCTGCGCGAGTGCTTCGACTACTTCGATACGCTGCAGCTGCACGGCGCCAAGGCGGAGATTGCCGACAAGGTGGTGCGCGAGATCCGCCTGCGCCTGAAGTTCCTCAACGACGTCGGCCTGAACTACCTGAGCCTGGACCGCAGCGCCGAGACACTGTCGGGCGGCGAGGCGCAGCGCATCCGCCTGGCCTCGCAGATCGGCTCCGGCCTGACCGGTGTGATGTACGTACTGGACGAGCCCAGCATCGGCCTGCACCAGCGCGACAACGATCGCCTGATCGGCACGCTGCAGCACCTGCGCGACATCGGCAACAGCGTGCTGGTGGTCGAGCACGACGAGGACATGATGCGTGCAGCCGACCACCTGATCGACATGGGCCCCGGTGCCGGCGTGCACGGCGGGCGCGTGGTGGCGCAAGGCACGTACGACGAGGTGAAGGCCAACCCCGACTCGCTGACCGGCCGCTACCTGGCGCACACGCTCAAGATCGCGGTGCCGAAGAAGCGCCACGCCCCCGGCGCCGACCGGCTGCAGATCCTCGGCGCCAGCGGCCACAACCTGAAGCACGTCGACGTCGACATCCCGGTCGGCCTGTTCACCTGCGTCACTGGCGTCTCGGGTTCCGGCAAGTCGACGCTGGTCAACGACACGCTGTACAAGGCGGTGGCGCGCCAGCTCTACCGCGCGCACGACGAGCCGTCGCCGGTGAAGGAAATCGAAGGCATCGAGCATTTCGACAAGGTCATCAACGTCGACCAGTCGCCCATCGGGCGCACGCCGCGCTCCAACCCGGCTACCTACACCGGCCTGTTCACCGCCATCCGCGAGCTGATGGCCGAGGTGCCGATGGCGCGCGAGCGTGGCTACGGCCCGGGGCGTTTTTCCTTCAACGTCGCCGGCGGCCGCTGCGAGGCCTGCCAGGGCGACGGCATGGTCAAGGTGGAGATGCACTTCCTGCCCGACGTCTATGTGCCCTGCGATGTCTGCGGCGGTGCGCGCTACAACCGCGAAACGCTGGAGGTGCTGTACAAGGGCAAGAACATCGCCCAGGTGCTGGACCTCACGGTGGAAGCCGCCTACGCCTTCTTCAACGCCGTGCCGACCATTGCGCGCAAGCTGCAGACGCTGCTCGACGTCGGCCTGTCCTACGTGCGGCTGGGCCAGTCGGCCACCACGCTGTCGGGCGGCGAGGCGCAGCGCGTCAAGCTGGCGCTGGAACTGTCCAAGCGCGACACCGGGCGCACGCTCTACATCCTCGATGAGCCGACCACCGGCCTGCACTTTGCCGACATCGACCTGCTGCTCAAGGTGCTGCACCAGCTGCGCGATGCCGGCAACACCATCGTGGTGATCGAGCACAATCTCGATGTAATCAAGACCGCTGACTGGCTGATCGACATGGGGCCGGAAGGCGGCGCTGGCGGTGGCACGGTGGTCGGCACCGGCACGCCGGAGGCCATTGCCGCCAACCCGGCCAGCCACACCGGACGCTACCTCAAGCCGCTGCTCTGACGATGTCGACACCGACACTGTCCGCACGCGACTTGGCGGCCGCCCTCGGCGTGATCGTCATCTGGGGCCTGAACTTTGTCGCCATGAAGTTCGCGCTGCACGACTTCACGCCGTTCCAGCTCGGCGCGGCGCGCTATGTGATGGCCGTGCTGCCGCTGGTGTTCTTCATCCGGGCGCCCGCGCTGCACTGGAAGTGGGTGCTGCTGTACGGCCTGTTCCAGGGCGTCGGCCAGTTCGGCTTTCTGTTCCTGGCGCTGAAGGTCGGCATGACCGCCGCGCTGGCCTCGGTGCTGATGCAGACGCATGTGTTCTTCACCGCGCTGTTCAGCTTTTTCCTGCTGCACGAGCGCCTGAGCCGCCCGCTGGTGGGCGGTCTGACGTTCGCCGCCCTGGGCCTGGCCTGCTTCGGCATGAATTTTGTCATCGGCACCGCCGGCGTCACCACCGTGAGCGGCCTGCTGCTCAACCTGTGCGCCGCGGCCATGTGGGCCGGCTCCAACATCGTGGCGCGCAAGGCGCAGCAGGCCAGCCCGCACTACGAGCCGCTGCAATTCCTGGTGTGGAGCAGCCTGGTGCCGATCGTGCCCTTCCTGCTGCTGAGCTGGCTGGTCGACCCGGCCGCCGCGACACCGGCGCTGAGCTGGACCAGCCGTGCCAAGTGGCTGAGCGTGTCGTGGACCTCCTGGCTGGCGGTGCTCTACCTCGGCTGGATCGCCACCATCTGGGCCTACGCCATGTGGACCGGCCTGCTCAAGCGCCACCCGGCCAACCGCGTGGCCCCGTTCAGCCTGGGCGTGCCGGTGGTGGGGCTGAGTGCCGGCATGCTGGCGCTGGGTGAGACCATCGCGCCCTGGCAGTGGGCCGGCATCGCGCTGGTGGCGCTGGCACTGGTGTGCGTCATGTTCGGCGACCGGATTCTGGAAAAAATCGGGCGCTAGACCTTGTCGATACCACGCCGACAGCTATCAATTTAATAGCTGTCGGCATTGCTGCCATCAGGCTTTGGCGGCTTCCAGCACGTCGCGCGTCTTGAGCGCTTCACGGCGCGCCGCGGCGGCGAAGTCCTCGCCGGCGGAGGCGTAGAGCACGGCACGCGAGGAGTTGACCACGATCGGCGCCGTCGTTTCGCCGCCGGCGGCACGCCAGCCGGCTTTCACCGTCGCCACGGCATCGCCGCCCTGGGCGCCGACGCCAGGGATCAGCAACGGCACCGTGGGTGCCACGGCACGCACGCGCTCGATCTCGGCCGGGTAGGTGGCGCCCACCACCAGGCCGAGTTGGCCGTTGAGGTTCCACGGCCCTTGCGCCAGCTTGGCGATGTGTTCGTAGACCAGCGGCTCACCCGGCACGCTGGCCAGGCGCTGCGCCTGCAGGTCGTCGCCGCCCGGGTTGGAGGTGCGGCACAGCAGGAAGGCGCCCTTGCCTTCGTACTTCAGGTAGGGCATCACCGAATCGAAGCCCATGAAGGGCGAGAGCGTCACGGCATCGGCGCCGTAGCGCTCGAAGGCCTCGCGCGCGTACTGCTCGGCCGTGCTGCCGATGTCGCCACGCTTGGCGTCCAGGATGATGGGCACCTGCGGCGCCACACGGCGCATGTGGGCGATCAGCTTTTCCAGCTGGTCTTCGGCGCGGTGCGCGGCGAAGTAGGCGATCTGTGGCTTGAAGGCGATCACCAGATCGGCCGTGGCATCGACGATGGCGGCGCAGAAATCGTAGATCTTGCGGCTGTCGCCCTGGAGGCCGGCGGGGAACTTGGCCGGTTCGGGGTCCAGCCCCACGCACAGCAGGGAGCCGTTTTGGCGCTCGGCGGCGCGCAGCATGTCGAGGAAGGTCATGCCGTGATTGTAAGAAACCCGCACAATCCAGCCCATGCATTCCCTTTCGCGCCAGCAACTTCTTGCCCTCGCCTGCATCACCGGTATCTGGGGCCTGAACTGGCCCATCATGAAAATCGGCGTCACCGACCACCCGCCGCTGACCTTTCGCGTGATCTCCATGTGGCTGGGTCTGCCGGTGCTGGCGCTCGGGCTCATGGCCATGAAGGCGCCGTTTCGCATCGCCCGCGCGCACTGGCGCGAACTGGCCTGGCTGACCCTGTTCAACATGATGATCTGGCACGCGCTGATGATCGTCGCCGTCAAGTCGCTGACCAGCGGGCGCGCCGCCATCCTCGGCTACAGCATGCCGATCTTTTCCGCCCTGCTGGGTGCCCTGCTGTTCGGCAACCGGCTCACACCGCGCGGCTGGGGTGGCGTGGCCGCCGCGGCGCTGGGCGTCCTGCTGCTGCTCTGGCACGAGATCTCCAACCTCGCAGGCAAACCGGTCGGCGTGCTTCTCGCATTGGTCTCGGCCCTGGCTTGGGCGTTTGGCACCCAATTGATGCGCCGCACGACGATGACGGTGCCGACCGTGACCATCGCCTTCTGGATGACGCTGATGACCACGCTCGCCATGACGGTGCTGGCGCTGTGGTTCGAGGGGCCGCCATGGCAAGCGCCATCGGCGGCCACCTGGGGTGCCATTGCCTACAACGCGGTGCTGATCTTCGGCCTGGTGCAGGCGCTGTGGCTGTCACTGGCGCGGCACCTGACGCCGGTGGCGTCCACCCTGAGCGTGATGCTGATCCCGGTGATCGGCGTTTTCAGTGGCGCGCTCTGGCTGGGCGAGGTGCTGCACTGGCAGGACTATGCCGCCGTCGGGTTGATGATGCTGGCGATTGCCTCGGTGCTGCTGCCGGCGCGCGCCCGCTGAATGACAAAACCCGGCCGCGGCCGGGTTCTGTGTGTCGCCTCTGCGCTCAGAGGTCGAGCACCAGTTGCGGCGTCTTGGACCGCGAGCAGCAGGGCAGGAACTGGTCGTTCGCCGCCTGCTCTTCGGGGGTCAGGTAGCTGTCCTTGTGGTCGGGCACGCCTTCGAGCACGCGCGTCAGGCAGGTGCCGCACACGCCCTGTTCGCAGGACATCAGGATCTCGACACCGGCGTCGGCCAGCGCCTGCGTCACCGTCTTGTCCTTCGGCACCATGACGATGCGGCCCGAGCTGGCCAACTTGATTTCGAAGCTGGCATCGCTGTCGGACTTTTCCACCGTTGCGCCGAAGAACTCGTAGTGCAGTTGCTCTTCCGGCCAGCCTTTCTCGCGTGCCGTGCTCAGCACCGCGTCCATGAAACCCTTGGGGCCGCAGACGTAGAGGTGGGTACCGGCTTGCGGCTGGGCCAGCAGCTTGGCGAGGTCCAGCTTCTGCGCCGCAGCGCCGTCGTCGAAATGGAATTGCACCTTGCCTGCAAAGTTTGAGGCGGCAATGCGCTCGCGGAAGGCGGTTCGCTCCGGCGAACGCGTGGCGTAATGCAGCTCGAAATCCGCACCGGTGTTGGCCAGGCGCTCGGCCATGCACAGGATGGGCGTGATGCCGATGCCGCCCCCCAGCAGCAGGCTTTTCTTGGCGTCATGCGCCAGGGGGAAGTGGTTCTTCGGCGTGCTGATCTGCAGCACATCGCCTTCCTGCACCTGCTCATGCACGGCCAGTGAGCCGCCGCGCGAGGCCGGGTCGCGCAGCACGCCGATCAGGTAACGGTGGGTTTCCTGCGGGTCGTTGCACAGCGAGTACTGGCGCGTCATCACCTCACCTGGTTTGGCGCCGGGCAGCTGCACATCGACGTGTGCGCCGGCGCCAAAGGCCGGCAGCGTGCTGCCGTCGGCCGCCACCAGCTCCAGCGTCACGATGTCCTGCGCTTCCACCGCTTTGCGGGCGACGCGCACCGAGAGCGTTGTTGCACTGCTCATCTCGTTTCCTTACGCCTTGGCCTGAGTTTTTTCCTCGGCCACGAGGCGGTCGATGATCTTGCGCGACTGCACGCCACCGGCGTCGATGTTGAGCATCAGCAGAGCACGTTCCGGGTAGTCGAGCAGGTTGCGCTGTTGCTTCTCCAGCATCTCCAGGTCTTCGCCGAAGATCTTGCCTTGGCCTTCGCGGATGGTGGCGGTCAGTGCCTTGTCCTTCGGGTTGAACTTGCGCGCCATGCCCCAGAAATAGTGGATCGAGGTTTCCGTCTCGGGTGTGATGAAGTCGATCACCTTGCTATAGACCTTCTTGTCGTTCGGCGCGTCGTAGCCGCCGTTCCCTTCCAGCGCGACACCCACCTCGATGATCACGTTGCTCGGCGGCGTGAAGCGGCAGATCTGCCAGCGGTCCACGGTGACATCGTCCGGCAGGTTGTTGCTGCGCAGCGCGGCCTTCCAGAACGGCGGCGGCAGGATGCCGTTCATGTAGCGGGCCGTGACGACCTCGTCACCATTGACCGTGGTCTTGCACGGCGTCTCGTCGATTTCCTTCTGGCCGATGGAGGTGCTGTGCACATAGGTCTCGTGCGTCAGGTCCATCAGGTTGTCGATCATCAGGCGGTAGTCGCAGGCGATGTGGTACAGGCCGCCGCCGTAGGCCCACTCGGGGTTGTCGTACCACTCCAACACCGGGATCTTGGCCTCGTCGGCCTGGGCGGCATCGCCGGGCCAGACCCAGATGAAACCGTAGCGCTCGACCACCGGGTAGGCCTTGATGGCCGGGAAGCCGCGTACGCGCTGGCCCGGCATGGACACGGTCTTGCCGTCGCAGCCCATCTCCAGACCGTGGTAGCCACAGACCAGCTTGCCTTCACAGACATAACCGAGCGAGAGCGGGGCGCCGCGGTGCGGGCAGAAGTCCTCCACGGCGGCGACCTTGTTTTCCTCGCCGCGGTAGAACACGATGCGCTCGTTGCAGATGGTGCGGCCCAGCGGCTTCTCGTCGATTTCGCTGGGGGTGGCAGCAACGTACCAGGTATTTTTCGGGAACATGTGTACACCTCGCTCGGTTAAAGATAGTCGGACGGAATCTGGATACCAGTCTGGGAATCATTGATTCCGTATACTGAATGTGATTCATTGTACTGAATGAAGATTTGCAACGAAAGCCCAAAAGCTAGGTAATAACCCTTAAATACCCGCTTTTCCGACCGGCGGCGGGACGGGATGGCGCTTCAGGCCTTGCTCTTGCCCCTGACCCGGGCCGTGCGGGCCTCGTGGTCTTCCGGCTTGTTCTGCCGGTCGTGCAGGTGCACGAACTTGCGCAGCAGGCGCATGAACTCCTTCTGCTCGGCCGGCTCCAGGCTGCTCATCATGCCGCGGTACATGATGTCCACGCCCGGACGCAACTCCAGCAGCACTTCTTCGCCGGCCGGGGTGAGCGAGAGGCGACGCTGGCGGCGCGGCAGCACCTCGCGCAGGATCCAGCCCTTGCTCTCCAGCCGGGCCGCGATGTCGGCGGTGGTGGAGGTGTCGAGCGCGATCAATTGCGCCAGGGTCACCTGGTCGATGCCGGGCGTCTCGTGCAGCGTGCGCAGGATGGCGTACTGGATCGGCGTCACATGCCGGCCGTGTACCTCATGGAACTTGGACACCGCGATCTGCTGCGCGCGGCGGATCAGGTGCCCCGGCTCGTCGTAAAGCTCGATGGAAGGCGGGTTGTCGGCAGGCTTGCTCATGGTGGGGGAAATCGGTCGGACAGCCCGATTGTGCGTCAAGGCCGCAGCGCATCGGCCGCATCCGGTGCGCCGTACTGCTGCAGCACGCGGTAGCGCTGGCCACCGGGTTCCGTTTCGCCGGTCGACTCCATCAGCGCATAACCCTGCACCTGCCAGCCCCAGGCCGGCCACTGCGTCGGCGGCCGCGCCGCGCCGGCCCGGCGTGCCAGCGTGAGGTGCGGCCGGTAGGGCCGCTCGTCGGTACGCAATTCCAGCTGGCGCAGACGCTGCCCCAGCTGGTCGTGCAGTTGCTGCAAGGCCACCGGCAGCGCCATCGGCAACAGCACCGCCAGGCCGTGGGGCCACAAGGCCGGCTGGCCGAAGCGCAACTCGAAGGGCATCAAGGGCACGTCCAGCCCGGCGCGCAGTGCATCGATACGCGGTCGCGGCACGGCGCCGATGAAATGCAACGTGACGTGCCAGTCGGCGGCCGCGTAGCGGGCGGCGTCCGGGTTCCAGTGCCAGTCTTTGGCGTGTGCGGCCAGCGCGCCCTGCACCGCCCGGCCCGGGCACAGCGCCAGAAACAGGCGTGCGCTGTCGGATGGCGTGGCGCGGTTCATGAAAAAGATGACGCGCGTGTCGGACCGGCGATCCGGCTCAGCGCGGCGGTGGCAATTCGCCTTGGGCTGCGCTGGGCGCCAGGGGTGCCGGCGTCTGTGTCTCCAGTACCTCGCGCACGTCGTGGATGAAGTACTCGGTCTCGGCAAAGCACGAGGTCGGCACAAACTTGTGCTGGCGGTAATGCAGCACCACGCGCTTGCCGGCCAGCGCGTTGATTTTCTGCGCCACGGCGTCGTCACGCACGCTGAATTCGAATTTCTCCGGAATGGCACCCGGCATCGTCACCATGGCGATCTCACCCTCCCAGGTCTTGCACAACCAACCCTTGCGCGACAGCTTTTGCACATAGCCGGCACGCTCGCCGTCGGCGTAGCTCCAGTTCAGGGTCAGCCAGGTCCAGGCGGCGGCCAGACCCAGCAAAACAGTCAGGCCGATGGCAAAGGAACGCAGGAATTTAGACATGACGGTCATCTTCTCACGCAAAGACACTTATCGCGACGGCACACGCTTCACGACATCGAGCGCCAGGCACAGGTCGGCCCAGGCACGGGCCTTGTCCTGCGGCGTGCGCAGCAGGTAGGCCGGGTGGTAGCTCACGATCACTGGCACCCCGTTGTACTGGTGCACCTGGCCGCGCAGCTTGCCCAGCGGAATGCTGGCGATGTCCGGCACCGTGGCCTGCAGCAGCGACTGCGCGGCAAAGCGCCCCAGCGCCAGGATGATCTGCGGCTGCAGCAGCTCGACCTGGCGGCGCAGGTAGGGCTCGCACCTGAGCACTTCCTCCGGCTGCGGGTTGCGGTTGGCCGGCGGTCGGCACTTGAGCACGTTGGCAATAAAGACGCCTTGCGCGCCGGTGGCACCGCGGTTCAGGCCGACGGCCTTGAGCATGTTGTCGAGCAGCTGGCCGGCCTGGCCAACGAAAGGCTCGCCCTGCAAGTCCTCGTTCTCGCCCGGCGCCTCGCCCACCACCAGCCAGCGCGCCTGGGTGTCGCCGACGCCAAACACCGTGTTCTTGCGGCTCTGGCACAGGCCGCAGGCCGTGCAACCGGCCACCGCCTGCTGCAGTGCGTCCCAGTCCATGGCGGCGATGCCAGCCGGCAACGACGCTGCTGCAGCGACGGGCTGCGCTGCCGTTTGAGGCACAAATCGAGGCTCTTGCCCTGTCGTTGCTGCGCGAGGCGCTACGCTTTCAGGAGCATCCGGCGGCGGCGCAACAGCGGCCATCGCCTCGTGAGGCGGGTCGACAGGGGCGTCGTCCATGCCGGACGGGTGCAGCGGGCTCCAGACCCGCACACCCATTTCTTCCAGCATCGCGCGTCGGCGCGCATCCAGTTCAAGACTCATGGCGTGATTGTCACTGATCACTCACAGCCGCAAGCTCATGACCACCGCGTGCTCGCGTTGGCCGTGGTCGGCCGGGTAGTAGTTCTTGCGCAGGCCGACGCGGCGGTAGCCATGGCTTTCGTAAACCGTGATGGCGCGCGCATTGCTCTCGCGCACCTCCAGCCACAGCCAGTCGGCACCCTGGCCGCGCGCCCAGATCGCCAACGCATCCAGCATGACACGCGACCAACCCTGGCGCTGGTACTCGGGCGCCACCGTGATGTTGAGCAAATGGACCTCGTCCACCCCCTTCATCGCCACGAAGTAACCGAGCAGTTCGTCGCCGGCCATCAGCAACTGGCCCTGGTAGCCGGACTGGATGGCATCGCTGAAGTTGCCGCGCGTCCAGGGGTGCGGGTAGACGCGCTGCTCGATGCGCAACACCGCGTCCAGTCGCTCGACGGTGAGCGGCTCGAAGCGGGCTTCATCGGGTTGGAGGACAGCACTCATGGCGAACGCGGGGCGATGTTTGTTCAGTGGGCGGCCGCTTTTTCAGCAGCGCGCTCCAGGGTGGTTTTCGCCACTTTATCGCGGATGTAGCGCGGCAGGGCCTGCTCGGCCGGCACGGCATGGCCGGCCGCCAGCAGCGCCGGGGCCAGGCGTAGCATGGCCGCCGCCGTGGGCAGGGCCTGCCAGCACGGCAGCTCGGGCGACACCGGCAGACGCTCGCCGTATTCGGCAAACACATTGCCGGCCAGCGCCGTGCTGTCCTGCAGTGTCAGCTGCTCCGGTTTCAGCAGGCGGTAATCCTCGCGCTGCTGCCACACGCCGCCCTCATAAGCGTAGTGCGCCACATACAGCTCGTCCATGCGGGCATCGAGCAGGGCCAGCACGCGCAAGGCGGTCTGCGGTGGCGCATGCTGCTGGCGCGCTTCCTCGGCCACGGCCAGCAGCGTGTCGACCGGCAGCAGCGGCACGCCGGCGCCAAAGCCCAACCCCTGCGCCACCGCGCAGGCGGTGCGCAGGCCGGTGAAGGAGCCCGGCCCCTGGCCGAAGGCGATGGCGTCGAGTTCCTCGTAGCGCAGGTCGGCCTCGGCCATCAGCACCTCGATGGCCGGGATCAGTGCACTGGAGGCCTGGGCACCGCCGGTGCCGGTGTGCTGCCAGACACGCGCCTGGCCATCGACCGTACGCGTAACGGCGATGGAGATCAGTTCGGTGCTGGTGTCGAAAGCAAGCAGTTTCATAATAAATCAGGCCTTGACGCCCGTGGAATCTTCGCCAGGCGCTTCTGTTTTGATAGCAATCGTCTTGCGCACGCCGAACAGGATGCCCACCGTCACCAGCACCAGGCCGGCCATCAGGTTCCAGTACAGCGGCTCGCCGAGAAAGATGACCGCGCCCAGGGCGGACAGGCCGGGCACCAGGGCCGTGATCATGGTCGAGCGCACCGGGCCGAAGTACTGGATCATGCGCACGAACGTGATACCCGAGATCACCACCGACCCCACCCCCTGGAACAGCACCTGAAACAGCACCTCGCCCACGGGCGCCGTCAGCAGATGGCTCTGGAGCACGCCGAGTGCCAGCAGCAGGGCATAGGACGGCAGGTAGCTGAACAGCGCAAACACGGTGATGGCGGCGGTGGCGCGCACGGCGTCGAGCCCGTGGCGGCGCGCCAGCACGCTGTAGGCCGACCAGCTCAGCGCCGCGCTCATGAACAGCAGGTCACCCTTCCACACCTCGCCGCCCTCGAAGGCACGCAGCAGGCTGGCGCCGCCCACCAGCAGGTCGCCGACGACGATGCAGGCCAGGCCGATGGCACGCGCCGGCGTGATCGGGGTGTGCAGGATGAGGGCCGCCAGCAAGGTGGTCCACAGCGGCAGGCTGCCTGGCATCAGCACCGAAGCATGGGCCGCCGGCGCGTAGAAGAAACCGGCATAGGCCAGCACCGCGTAGCCGAAGCCGCCGAACAGGCCGCAGGCCGCCGTGACGCGCAGCGCCAACGGCGACAGGCCGAAGAAGGACGACGCCCCACCGCCGGGCAGGCCGGGTGTGGCACGGTCGCGCCGCACCAGCCAGGCGCCCAGCGGCAGCAGTACCAGGCTGGCGCCGACAATACGCGCCAGTGCGATGTCGAAGGGCGTGAGCGAACCCTGGGCCGAGGCACGGGCGATGACGATGAACGCGGTCCAGATGGTGACGGTGATCACGGCTGCCGCCAGACCGACCGTGCGCGGGGACCAGCCCTTGAGGAAATGCATGCCTCGATTATCGGCGGGCAGCGTTAGACTGTCCGCACCATGCCCGCATTGCCCCCTGCCCGCAGCCTCCCTTTCCACCGCCTGCTGCCAGCCCCCTTGCTGGCGCTGCTGCTCGCCGCAGGCACTGCCGGCGCGCAAAACCGGCTGCCCTCGGAAGTCCATGCCGCGCTGACGCGCGCCAAGGTACCGGCCGACGCCCTGGCCATGCTGGTGGTGGACGTCGACGGCCGCGCACCGGCGCGCCTGAGCCACCGCACCGGCGTGCCGATGAACCCGGCCTCGGTCATGAAGCTGGTGACCACCTTCGCGGCACTCGACACCCTGGGGCCGACCTATGCCTGGAGCACGCCGGTCTATGTGGAAGGCACGGCACGCAACGGCACGCTCTACGGCAACGTCTACATCAAGGGCCAGGGCGACCCCAAGCTGGTGATGGAGCGCCTGTGGCTACTGCTGCGCCGCGTGCAGGGGCTGGACATCAAGACCATTGCCGGCGACATCGTGCTCGACCGCAGCGCCTTCGAGGTGGCGGCACCCGACCCGGGCGAGTTCGACGGCGAGCGCCTGCGGCCCTATAACGCCGCGCCGGATGCGCTGCTGCTGAACTACAAGTCGGTCGTCATGACCTTCGTGCCCGACCGCAGCGCCAACGCCGCGCACGTGAGTTTTGATCCACCGCTGGCCGGCGTGCAGCTGCAGACCCATGTGCCGCTGATCGAGACCGACTGCGGCGACTACCGCGCCGCGCTGCGCGCCGACCTGTCCGACCCGGCGCGCATCCGCTTCGCCGGCCGCTATCCCGCAGGCTGCGGCGAGAAGGTCTGGCCGCTGGCCTATGCCGACCCGGCCAGCTATGCGGTGCGCGCGGTCGAAGGCATGTGGCGCGAGATGGGCGGCCAGCTGCAGGGCCGGGTGCGCGAAGGCACCGTGCCCGCCGGGCTGACGCCGGCCTTCGAACTGGCCTCGCCGGCGCTGGCCGAGGTGATCCGCGACATCAACAAGTACAGCAACAACGTGATGGCGCAGCAGCTGTTCCTGACCCTGAGCCTGGTGCAAAAAGGCAGCGGCAGTTTTGCCGGCTCGCGCGAATTCGTACAGGACTGGTGGAAGGAGCGTTTCGGCAACGACGACCTGCCGGTGCTGGACAACGGCTCCGGCCTGTCGCGCAGCGAACGCATCTCGGCGCATGCGCTGGGGCGCTTGCTGCAATATGTCTGGCGTTCACCGCTGCTGCCCGAGCTGGCGTCCTCGCTGCCCATCACCGGCGTGGACGGCACGCTGCGCCGGGTGCGCAACCGGGCCCAGGGCAGCGCCCACCTCAAGACCGGCAGCCTGCGCGATGTGGCCGCCGTGGCCGGCTTCGTGCATGGCCGCAGCGGCCGGCGCTACGTGCTGGTGGCCATGGCCAACCATGCCAGCGCCAACGCGGCGCGGCCCGCCATCGAAGCGCTGATCGAATGGACGGTCAGGGACCAATGAGCACCGCCGCTGTGGACGCCATGGCACCCCATCCAGCCGGCCCGCACTGGATGGTCCGGCTGAACCGTATCAACCGTATTGCGTCCTACCTCATGCTGTTCGCCATCCTCGGCGCGCACATGAGGGTCCAGCCCTCCGGGTATGGGCTCTACGCCTGGGGCCTGCTGGGCCTGCAATTCCTGGTCTATCCCCATGTCGCCTACTGGCGCGCCTGCCGCGCGCGCGACACCCGGCAAGCCGAGCTGCACAACCTGACCATTGATTCCCTGCTGTTCGGTATCTGGGCCGCGGCGTTCGGCTTCCCCGTGTGGATCACCTTCACCCTGTTCATCACGACCACCATCAACCACGCGCTCTATCGCGACCCCTGGGCCATGACCCACTCCGCCGCCGCCATTGCCGTCGGCGTCCTGCTCGCGCTTGCCATTGGTGGTCTGCACTTTTCCCCCGCCACCGACTGGCCGACCACTGCGCTGTGCATCAGCGGCCTGACGCTCTATCTGGTGATCGTCGCCAACGTGGCTTACACGCGCAACCACCAGCTGCACCGCGTGCGCAGGCAGTTGCAACTCGACGAACAGGCGCTGCAAAAGCAGCTCGATGAAATCAATGCGCTGCAAAAACAGCTGAGTGACCAGGCCAACCGAGACGCCCTCACTGGCCTGTACAACCGGCGCTATCTGGACAGCACCCTGGAACGCGAACTGGCACGCTGCCAGCGTGAAGGGCAGCCCTTGAGCCTGATGCTGATCGACATCGACCATTTCAAGCAGATCAACGACACCTACGGTCACCAGGCCGGCGATGAAGTGCTGAAACAGCTCGCCGACATGCTCAACGCCCAGGCCCGCAGTGCCGACGTCGTCTGCCGCTTCGGCGGCGAGGAATTTCTGCTGCTACTGCCCAACATGCCGCAAGCTGTGGCGCAGGAACGGGCCGAGCAGTGGCGCCGGGACTTTGCCGCCAACACCATCGTCTTCGGCGAGTTCCGCATGCAGGTCACGCTCTCGATCGGCCTGGCCAGCTACCCTGGCCACGGCACCTCGCCGCAGGCGCTGATCCGCAGCGCCGATCGTGCGCTCTACCGCGCCAAGACCGAAGGACGCAACCGCGTCGTGGTGGCGGAACTGTCGTCCCCGACGTCTCATCCTGCAACCTGAACGCAGCCGACCACGCCGGCCGCCAGACAAGTACCATGCCGCTGACCGAATCGATTGGCTACCTCGCCGCCAGCCTGACCACCCTGAGCTTCGTGCCGCAAGCGTGGCACACCTTCCGTACGCGCGACGTCCGCGGCATTTCGCTGGGCATGTACAGCGCCTTCACCGGTGGCGTGGCACTGTGGCTGGTCTACGGCCTGCTGATCGATGCCTGGCCTGTCGTGGTGGCCAATGCCATCACGCTGGCGCTGGCATCGACCATCCTGGTGATGAAACTGCGCTTTCGCTAGGTAAACCGCTGGCGAACGCTCACAGCGTCGCCAGCATGGCAATCACGGTCGCCCCCATGGCCAGCGTGGCCAGCCAACCAAGCCAGTGCAGCCGCCGGCCGATCACGTGCCCGCCCATGATGTCCGCGCGCGCCGCCAGCAACATCATCACCGCCATGATGGGCACGGAAATCACGCCGTTGAGCACGGCCGCCCAGAACAGGGCGCGCACCGGATCGACCGGCGCAAAGCACAGCGCCACGCCGCCCAGCGTGGCCAGCGCGACCACGCCGTAGAAACCGCGCCCCTCGCCCCGGTCCAGCCGCAGGCTCAGGCTGCCCTGCCAGCCGGCGGCCTCCGCCACCGCATAGGCGGCCGAGCCGGCCAGCACCGGCACCGCCAGCAGGCCGGTGCCGATGATGCCCAGGCTGAACAGCAGGAAGGTCAGCTCGCCCGCCAGCGGACGCAAGGCCTCGGCGGCCTGGGCCGAGGTCTGGATGTCGCGCACGCCGGCGGCGTGCAGCGTGGCGGCGGTGCTCAGGATGATGAAGAAGGCAATCAGGTTGGAGAACGTCATGCCGACCAGCGTGTCCCAGCGGATGCGGCGCAGATGCCGTCGCACCTGTGCCGGCGTATGCGCGTGTTTGGGCCCCGCGTTCACATCCTCCATCTCCTGCCCGGCCTGCCAAAAGAACAGGTAGGGGCTGATGGTGGTGCCGAAGACGGCGACGACGGTCAGCAGCACATCGCGGCTGACGGGCAAGCGCGGCCACACCAGCTGCTGCACCACCTGCCGCCAGTCGATGCGCAGCGTGAAGACCACCGCCACGTAGGCCAGCAGCGCCAGCGTCAGCCACTTGAGCCAGCGGACATAGGTCTGGTAGCTCAGGAAGACCTGCAGCACCAGGCACAGCAGGCCGAAGGTCACCGCATAGACCTGGGACGGACCGCCCAGCAGCAGGCGCAGTGCCGCGGCCATGGCGGCGATGTCGGCCGCCAGGTTGAGCGTGTTGGCCAGCAGCAGCAGGCCGACGATGGCCAGCAGCACCGGGCGCGGGAAAGCCTGCTTGATGTTGGCCGCCAGGCCGTGGCCGGTCACATGGCCGATGCGCGCACTGACCATCTGGATCGCCGCCATCAGCGGCAGCGTGAAGACCACCGTCCACAGCATGGCGAAGCCGAACTGCGCGCCCGCCTGCGAGTAGGTGGCGATGCCGCTTGGATCGTCATCGGCCGCACCCGTGATGATGCCGGGCCCCAGGCGGCTCACACCCAGACGAAAACGCAGATGGCGAATGGATTTCAGCATCGTGTCATGAGGTTTGACAGCGGGCGGCATCCGCCACGGCCCCATGGGTTTCGATCCGCGTGTCGAGTGTCATGTCCCGAATGGTGCCGCGGTTTCACCATTCAGGCTAGAGTTTGTTCACACGCATTTCTCAAGCCGCGGCCCGTGTCAGGCGATCACGCACACCTTCCCACGCAGGGGTGTCGGGCGGCGGCTCGATCCAGATCAGTTTGACGCCCTGGGCGTCGAAGTCGCGCAGCACGGCAAACAGCTGCTGCGCCGCGGCGGCGGCATCGTCCGGCATGCGCCGGTACAGCACCCGGTTGGACGGCAGCCGCAGCACGGCGCGTGCATAGACCGCGATCGTGGCCGGACCGCCATCCAGCTCCGGGCCCAGCATGTCGAGCACCGTCTGCAAGGCCTTGGCATCCATCAGGCGGACCCGGGCATTCGGCGCGTAATGGGACTCCAGCGTACCGGAAGCCCGTGGTGCCGGCGCAGTCAGCTCCTCTTTTGAGAGCAGTTTCAGACCGCAGGCGGCCTGCACCTGCTCGCGCGAGATCTGGCCCGGGCGCAGCAGCACCGGCGCGCCGCGCGTGCAGTCGATGATGGTGGACTCGATGCCGACTTCGCAGGCGCCACCGTCGAGCACCAGCAGGCTGTCGCCGAATTCGCTCTGCACGTGGGCGGCGCTGGTCGGGCTGACGCGGCCGAACTTGTTGGCGCTCGGGGCCGCCACGCCGTGCACGCCCAGCGCCTGGGCGGCCAGCAGCAGCGCATGCGCCACCGGGTGCGCCGGGCAGCGCAGGCCGATCGAGTCCTGGCCACCGGCCGCCGCCGCGCCCACCTCGGGGCGGCGCGGCAGGATGAGCGTCAACGGGCCGGGCCAGAAGGCCTGCATCAATTGCTGCGCGAAGGCCGGCACTTCATGCGCGAAATGGGTCACGCCGGCAGCGTCGGCGACGTGCACGATCAGCGGGTGGTCACTGGGCCGGCCCTTGGCGGCGAAGATCTTGGCCACCGCCGCTTCATTGGCAGCGTCGGCGCCCAGGCCGTAGACGGTTTCGGTCGGCAGGCCGACCAGCGCGCCCTGCTGCAGCGCCTGGGCGGCGGCCGCGATGGCAGCCGGGTCGCATCCATCGAGGATCATGCGAACCTCGGCAATCAAAAAGGTGCGATGCCCAGCAGCCTGGCCGCCGCCAGCGCCGCGGCACGCACCTCGTCGACCGTGCTGCCGGTGATGTTGAGGTGGCCCATCTTGCGGCCCGGCTTGGCATCGAGCTTGCCGTACAGGTGCAGGTGCGTGCCGGGCAGGGCCAGCACCTGGTCCCAGGGCGGCGCATTGTTGAAGGCCAGCCAGACATCGCCCAGCAGGTTGAGCATGATGGACGGGCCGTAGGCGCGCGGCTGCACCAGCGGCAGGCCGGCCAGCGTGCGCACCTGCAGGTCGAACTGCGACTGGTCGCAGGCATCGAGCGTGTAGTGGCCGCTGTTGTGCGGGCGCGGCGCCATCTCGTTGACGATCAGGCTGTCGTCCTGCAGCACGAAGAACTCGACGCACAGCACGCCGACATACTGCAGGCCATTTGCTATCGATTTGGTAGCTTCCACCGCTTGCTTGGCAAGGGCTGGCGGCAGATTTCCTTCATAAACCTCGGTCACCGCCAGGATGCCGTCGCGGTGCAGGTTGCGCTGCACCGGAAAGTTGACGCAAGTGCCGTCCCAGCCGCGCGCCACGATGACCGAGCACTCAACTTTCAGCGGCAGCATCTTCTCCAGCACGCAGGGCACGTGCTTGAGCTCGTCCCAGGCCGCCACCAGTTCGGCGCGCGTCTTGACGCGGATCTGGCCTTTGCCGTCGTAGCCGAGGCGGGTGGTCTTGACAATACCCGGCAGCAAGTCATCCTTGACCGCAGCCAGTTGCTCGGGCGTTTCGATCACGGCATAGGGCGCCACCGGCACGCCGCAGCGCTGGAAGTGGGCTTTCTCCTGCGCGCGGTCCTGCGCAATCGCCACGGCACCCGCGGCCGGCGCCACCGGGCGCTGCGCACCCAGCGTCAGCAAGGCCGGTGCCGGCACGTTCTCGAATTCGGTGGTGATGGCCGCGCTGCGCTGCATCAGCTGCGCCAGGCCCTGCTCGTCCAGATAACCGGTCTGGATGTGGTGGTGGCTCACCAGGCCGGCCGGGCTGGCCGGATCGGGGTCGAGCACCGCCGTGAAATAACCCATGCGCTGGGCCGCCTGCACGAACATGCGGCCGAGCTGGCCGCCGCCCATGACGCCGAGCGTGGCCGGCTGGCCGTTGACCAGGGAGCCGGGAAGGATGCGCGCGCCGGTCATAGAGCAACCTCCGCGCGGCGCACTGCGGCATGCGCCTTGGGAACGGCCCGGCGGCTCATAGCGCCGGCGGCAGCGTCATGCCGCGAGCTGCTTCAGTCTGCTCGGCACGGAAGGCCTCGAGTTTGGCGCGCAGGGCCGGGTCATCAACGGCCAGCATGGCCACCGCGAACAGCGCCGCATTGGCGGCGCCGGCCGGGCCGATGGCGAAGGTGGCCACCGGCACGCCCTTGGGCATCTGCACGATGCTGTGCAGCGAATCGACGCCCGACAGCGCCTTGCTCTGCACCGGCACGCCCAGCACCGGCACCGTGGTCTTGGCCGCCAGCATGCCCGGCAGGTGGGCGGCACCGCCGGCGCCGGCGATGATGGCCTTCAGGCCACGCCCGGCGGCGGCTTCGGCATAGGCGAACATGTCGTCGGGCATGCGGTGCGCCGACACCACACGGGCTTCGTGCCCGATGCCAAAGTGGTGGAGAATCTGGACTGCCTGTTGCATGGTGTCCCAGTCGGAACTGGAACCCATGACCACACCAATAATAGTTTTCATAATGTTGAGGACAGAGCTTGCCGCTGTGCGAAGCGGGCTGTCCCGCAAATGATCAGGACTGAATTTTACTTTTTTGCCCCGAGCTGCCCCAAATGATCGACATCACCACCGAAAACTTCGAAACCGAGGTCATCCAGGCCTCCATGTCCGTGCCCGTGCTGGTCGATTTCTGGGCCCCCTGGTGCGGCCCGTGCAAGGCACTCGGCCCGATCCTGGAAAAGCTCGAAACC
Source organism: Curvibacter sp. (assembly GCA_031426755.1). GTDB lineage: Bacteria > Pseudomonadota > Gammaproteobacteria > Burkholderiales > Burkholderiaceae_C > Hylemonella. Next base: position 58,703 of record JASJPI010000008.1, on the reverse strand, counting down.
GAGTATGCCGGCCGCTTTGTGCTGGCCAAGATCAACTCCGACGAGCAGCAGGAACTGGCCGGGGCCTTCGGCATCCGCAGCATCCCGACCTGTGTGCTGATGGTTGGCGGCAAGCCGGCCGACGGCTTCATGGGCGCACTGCCCGAAGGCAAACTGCGCGAGTTCCTGGACAAGCACATCCCGGCTGACGGCCAGGCACATGCGGACCTGGATGAGCCGGAAATGCCGGATCCGCTGGAATCGGGCGATGTGGCCGGAGCGCTGGCGCGCATGGCCGAGGCGGTGGCGGCCGAGCCGGCCAATGACGAGATGCGCTACGACTACGTCAAGCTGCTGATCGGCACCGGCCATCTGGCGGAAGCCGCCGGTGCCCTGGCACCGGCGCTGGCGCAGATCCCGGTGCAACTGCGCTTCGAGGCACTGCAGCAGTGGCTCAACGCGCTGGAGTTCGTCGCCAGCGACCCGCGCGGCCAATGGACACTGGCGCAGTTCGACGACAAGATCGAAGCCAACAAGCGCGACTTCGAAAGCCGCTTCGCCAAGGCGCGCATGCTGATGGCAGCCAACGAGTGGCTGGCCGCACTGGACGAGCTGCTGGAGATCATCATGCGCGACAAGAAGTGGGATGAAGAAGCCCCGCGCAAGACCTTCATCGCCATCCTGGACCTGCTGACGCCGCCGAAACCGAAGGCTGGCCCGGAAGTGAGCGGCAAGAGCGCCGGCGGCATCGAGCTGGCTGGCCACACCACGGTACAGGAGGACGAGCAGGCGGCGCTGGTATCAAGCTACCGGCGCAAGCTCAGCATGGCGCTGAACTGACGCCGCTCGCTTGATCCCGCCCGGCGCTAGTGCAATTCATGCACCGGCGCACGCCCCTCGGCGGCCAGCACCTGCCCGGCATTGAGGCTGCTGATCGGGATCGAGACATCCTGCGGGATGCCGCCCGACAGCTGCAGCGAAAGGTAGCGGCCACAGCAGACGCGCAGGAACGAGGCAAAGTTGTCCACGCTGCCGCATTCCTCGACCAGTTCGTCGTGCAGCTTGGCGCACAGCTGCGGCACGCTCATGCTGTCGCGGCGCGCGATCTCGTCCAGCACCTGCCAGAACAGGTTCTCCAGCTTGATGCTGGTGGCCACGCCGTGCAGGCGCACGGAGCGCGCGCGGCTCTGGTAAAGCGCCGGATCGGCGCTGATAAAGACCTGGCACATGGTTTGTCTCCGACGCGTTGAACCGCATGATGCGGCCAACGCGGCCTCGGCGTCAATGCAGCATCAATGCGTGATGCGGGTGCCCAGCACCGTCAGGAACTGGGTGATCCAGGCCGGGTGGGCCGGCCAGGCCGGCGCCGACACCAGGTTGCGGTCGGTGTGCGCCTGGTCCACGGGAATGTCGACATAGGTGCCACCGGCCAGCTCCACCTCGGCACGGCACGCTGGATAGGCCGAGCAGCTGCGCCCGGCAAGCACCCCGGCCCCGGCCAGCAACTGGGCCGCATGGCAGATCGCCGCCACCGGCTTGCCGGCCTCGAAGAAGTGCTTGACCATGGCCACCACGGCGGCATTGTTGCGCAGGTATTCCGGGCCGCGGCCGCCGGGCAGCACCAGCGCGTCGTACTGGGCCGGCTTCACGTCGGCAAAAGAGGTGTTGAGCGTGAAGTTGTGCCCGGGTTTTTCGCTGTAGGTCTGGGCACCTTCGAAGTCGTGGATCGCCGTCTTGATGTGGTCACCCGCCACCTTGTCCGGACAGACAGCGTGCACCGTGTGCCCCACCGCCAGCAGGGCCTGGAACGGCACCATGGTTTCGTAGTCTTCGCAGTAGTCGCCGCAGATCATCAGAATCTTCTTGCCCGCCATGTCGGTCTCCTTGAAATAGGTTTTGGCGGACCATTGTTTCTGCAGTTCTGCAGCCGCGGGTGTTACTCCGCTACTACATGCCCGCGCGGCGGGCAGGCACCGTTCAGGCGGTCAGACGCGTCAGCGCTTCGCGGTACTTGGCGGCGGTCTTCTCGATCACCTCGGCCGGCAGCTTGGGCGCCGGCGCCGTCTTGCCCCAGGGCTTGCCGTCCACGGTGGCGGTCTCCAGCCAGTCGCGCAGGAACTGCTTGTCGTAGCTTGGCGGGTTGGCGCCTTCGGCATAGCTCTCGGCCGGCCAGTAGCGTGAGGAGTCGGGCGTCAGCACCTCGTCCATCAGCACCAGCGTGCCGTCCTTGTCGAGGCCGAACTCGAACTTGGTGTCGGCAATGATGATGCCCTTGGTCAGCGCGATCTCGCTGGCGGCCTTGTAGATGGCGATCGAGATGTCGCGGATGCGGGTGGCCAGGTCCAGGCCGATCATCGCCACCGTCTTCTCGAACGTGATGTTCTCGTCGTGCTCGCCCATCTCGGCCTTGGCCGCTGGCGTGTAGATCGGCTCGGGCAGTTTGCTGGCGTTCTGCAGGCCGGCCGGCAGCTTGACGCCGCAGACCGACTGGCCGGCCTGGTACTCGGCCCAGCCGCTGCCGGCCAGGTAACCGCGCACCACCGCCTCCACCGGAATCGGCTTCAGGCGCTTGACCAGCATGGAGCGGCCCTTGACCTGCGCCACCTCGGCCGGCGTCACCACGCTCTCGGGCGCCTCGCCGGTCAGGTGATTCGGGCAGATGTGGCCCAGCTTGCCGAACCAGAACAGCGCCATCTGCGTCAGCAGCTCGCCCTTGCCCGGGATCGGCTCGCCCATGATGACGTCGAAAGCGCTGATGCGGTCGGACGCCACCATCAGGATGCGGTCGTCACCCACGGCGTAGTTGTCGCGCACCTTGCCGCGAGCAAGCAAGGGCAGGGAAGTCAGGCTGGAGGTATGCAGGGCAGAGGTCATGATGAGACTTGAAAAAGAAAAGCCCGACGCTGCTGCGCCGGGCCTGTGATTATCGCAAGAATGAGCCGGAAAGGCTTATTTGACCAGCTGGGCCAGTTCACCCTTGGCGTACTTGGCGGCCATCACCTGCAGGGTCTCGCCCTTGATCTTGCCAGCCTGGCCTTCGCAGCCGAACTCCAGGTAACGTTGCTTGCAAACCTGCTTGGCAGCCTCGCGCGCCGGCTTGAGCCACTCGCGGGCGTCGAATTTGTCCGGGTTCTCGGCCAGGAACTTGCGCACGGCACCGGTCATGGCCAGGCGGATGTCGGTGTCGATGTTGATCTTGCGCACGCCGTACTTGATGGCTTCCTGGATCTCCTTGACCGGCACGCCGTAGGTTTCCTTCATCTTGCCGCCGTACTGGTTGATGATGGCCAGCAGTTCCTGCGGCACGGAGGAGGAGCCGTGCATCACCAGGTGGGTGTTGGGGATGCGGGCGTGGATTTCCTTCACGCGGCTGATGGCCAGAATGTCGCCGGTGGGCGGACGGCTGAACTTGTAGGCGCCGTGGCTGGTACCGATGGCAATCGCCAAGGCGTCGAGCTGAGTGGCCTTCACGAACTGGGCGGCCTCTTCCGGGTCGGTCAGCATCTGGCTGTGGTCCAGCTTGCCCTCGGCACCGATACCGTCTTCCTCGCCGGCCTCGCCGGTCTCCAGGTTGCCCAGGCAGCCCAGTTCACCCTCGACCGTAACGCCGACCTTGTGCGCCATCTCGACCACCTTGCGCGTCACGTCGACGTTGTAGTCGAAGGAGGCCGGGGTCTTGCCGTCTTCCATCAGCGAGCCGTCCATCATCACCGAGCCGAAGTTCAGCTCGATGGCACCCTGGCAGACCTTGGGGCTGGTGCCGTGGTCCTGGTGCATCACCAGCGGAATGTGCGGGTAGGCCTCGCAGGCGGCCTGGATCAGGTGTTTGATGAAGGACTCACCCGCGTATTTGCGGGCGCCGGCGCTGGCCTGCAGGATGACCGGTGCGCCGACTTCGTCGGCGGCCGACATGACGGCCTGGACCTGCTCCAGATTGTTGACATTGAAAGCCGGAATGCCGTAGCCGTTGGCCGCCGCATGGTCCAGCAGCTCGCGCATCGAAACGAGTGCCATGGTGTTTTCCCCGGGGAAGTTGGTAACTACTTGGTAACTACCTGAGATTTTAGCCGTTGGGGATATGACCCCCACGCTCACGCACTGCGTGTCGTTCGCTGCCCCCCAAGTGGGCCGCCCGCTGGACTCAAGAGACGCGGCAGATCTTCAGCATGTTGGTGCCACCCGGCGAACCCATGGGCTCACCGCAGGTGATGACGTAGATGTCGCCCGGCTGCATGATGCCGCGCTGCTTGAGATGCTGCTCGGCATCGCGCAGGGCGGTATCGCGGTCGGCACTGGTGTCCATCAGCAGCGGCGTCACGTTGCGGTAGAGCGCCATCTTGCGCTGCGTCGCCACCTTCGGCGTCAGGGCATAGATCGGGATGTGGATGCGGTGCCGGCTCATCCACAGCGCGGTCGAACCGCTGTCGGTCAGCGCCACGATGGCCTTGGCACCCAGATGGTAGGCCGTGAACAGTGCGCCCATGGCGATGGACTGGTCGATGCGGCCGAAGGTCTTGCCGCTGAAGTCGGCATCCAGCGCCACATCCTCGGCGCCTTCGGCGGCCACGCAGATGCTGGCCATCTCGACCACCGTCTCGAGCGGGAACTTGCCGGCCGCGGTCTCGGCCGAGGTCATCACCGCGTCCGAGCCGTCGAGCACGGCATTGGCCACGTCGCTCACCTCGGCGCGCGTCGGCATCGGGTTGTTGATCATCGACTCCATCATGTGGGTGGCGGTGATCACCGTCTTGTCCATCTCGCGCGCCAGCCGGATCATGCGCTTTTGCAACGCCGGCACGGCAGCGTTGCCGACCTCGATGGCCAGGTCGCCGCGGGCCACCATGATGCCGTCGCTGGCACGCAAAATCTCCTCCAGCTTCGGAATCGCCTCGGCACGCTCGATCTTGGCAATCAGATAGGGCTTGTGCTGAAATTCGGCTGCCGCCACGTTGCAGAGCTGGCGCGCCATCTCCATGTCGGTGGCGTTCTGCGGGAAGCTCACCGCCACGTAGTCGGCCTGGAAGCTCATTGCCGTCTTGATGTCTTCCATGTCCTTGGCGGTCAGGGCCGGTGCCGTCAGGCCACCACCCTTCTTGTTGATGCCCTTGTTGTTGGAGAGCTCGCCGCCCATGGTCACCACCGCATGCACCGCCTCGCCCTTGACGGCTTCGACCTTCATGGTGATCAGGCCGTCGTTGAGCAGCAGCACGTCGCCGGCCTTCACATCGCGCGGCAGTTCCTTGTAGTCCAGGCCGACGGCACTGGCGTCACCCGGCTCGGTGCGTGTGGCATCGAGCACGAACTTCTGCCCGGTCTCCAGCATGACCTTGCCTTCGGCAAATTTGCCGACGCGGATTTTCGGACCCTGCAGGTCGGCCATGATGGCGACCTCACGGCCGGCACGCTGGGCCGCCTCGCGCACCAGTTGCGCACGGTCGATGTGATCCTGCGCCTTGCCGTGGCTGAAGTTGAGCCGCACCATGTTGACTCCGGCGCGAATCATCTGTTCGAGCAGGGCCGGGTCGCTGGAAGCGGGGCCGAGGGTGGCAACGATTTTGGTCGCACGACGCGTCATGAAGCTGTCTCCTTGTAACTTAGTTTCCATTCTGACATGAAATTAGTTACACAGGAACAACAAACGCAAACCCTCCTGCGGCCAGGTAAAAAAACCACCCGGCTGGCACAAAGCATGAAAAAGCGGGACACTGCCAGAGCCTGTTCCGCATGGCACACCCGCAAAGGAGCACCATGGAAAAGTCTCATCACCGCTTTTCGGAACTGTTCGCGCAACTCGGCCTGCCGTCCGAGCCGGCGGGAATTCAAGCGTTTCTCAGAACGCATGCCCCCCTGGCTGGCGGCATCGCGCTGGCCGATGCGCCGTTCTGGACGGCCGCACAAGCGGCCATGCTGCGGGAGGAACTGCTTGAGGATGCGGACTGGGCGGAAGTCGTGGACCAGCTCAGCAACGCCTTGCGCGCGCCTTCCACCGGCCGCGCCGCCTGACGCAGGAACCGGTCAACCGTTCGCCCGCTTCTGCAGGATCTCGAAAGCCGGCAGCGTCTTGCCTTCCAGCACTTCCAGGAAGGCGCCGCCGCCGGTGGAGATATAGCCCACGTCCTTCTCGATGCCGTACTTGGCAATCGCTGCCAGGGTGTCGCCACCGCCGGCGATGGAGAAGGCACTGCTCTGGGCAATCGCCTGGGCAATGACCTTGGTGCCGTTCTCGAAGGCGGCAAACTCGAACACACCGACCGGCCCGTTCCAGACGATGGTGCCGGCAGCTTTGAGCTGCTGGGCCAGCTTCTTGGCGGTCTCGGGGCCAATGTCCAGAATCAGGTCGTCGTCGGCCACTTGGTTGGCCGCCTTGATTTCGGCTTTGGCATCGGCCTTGAACTCCTTGGCCGTCACCACATCCACCGGAATCGGCACTTCGGCGCCGCGTTGTTTCATGGCGTCGATCACGGCCTTGGCTTCCGCCAGCAGGTCCGGCTCGGCCAGACTCTTGCCGATCTTCAGGCCAGCGGCCAGCATGAAGGTGTTGGCAATGCCGCCACCGACGATCAGCTGGTCGACGTTGTGGGCCAGGCTCTTGAGGATGGTGAGCTTGGTGGAGACCTTGGAGCCGGCCACGATGGCCACCAACGGACGCTTCGGTGCCGTCAGGGCCTGGCTGATGGCATCCATTTCCGCCGCCAGCAGCGGGCCGGCGCTGGCGATGGGGGCGTACTGGGCGATGCCGTAGGTGCTGGCTTCGGCGCGGTGGGCGGTGCCGAAGGCGTCGTGCACGAAGATGTCGCACAGCGCAGCCATTTTTTTGGCGAGTTCTTCGTTGTTCTTCTTCTCGCCTTTGTTGAGACGGCAGTTCTCCAGCATGACGAGCTGGCCGGGAGCCACCGTCACGCCGTCGGTCCAGTTGGCGACCAGCGGAACTTCGCGGCCCAGCAACTCGGCCATGCGCTGGGCCACCGGGGCCAGCGAATCTTCCGGCTTGAATTCGCCCTCGGTGGGGCGGCCCAGATGCGAGGTGACCATGACGGCGGCACCGGCGTCCAACGCCATCTGGATGCAGGGGATGGAGGCGCGGATGCGGGTGTCTTCCGTGATGGCGCCGTTGTCGTCCTGCGGCACGTTGAGGTCGGCTCGGATGAAGACGCGCTTGTTCTTGGCCTGGCCTTGCTGGCAGAGATCCTGGAAACGGATGAAGTTCATGATGCTTGGTGCGAAGAGTTGGAAAACCGGAAGCGCGCTGCCAGCCCGGCGGCTGGCACGCGAAACCCGTAATTTTAGGCCGCGCCCTGTCGCGCGGCTTACCAGCCCAGACCGAGGTGCAGCGGCAGATAGACCGCCATGCCGACCACGATGGTGCCCAGCACTGCCTGACCGCTGCCGCGGCGCCAGAAGAACCAGGCCGCGCCGGCCGCCACGGCAAACAGGCGCGCGTCCTGCCAGGTGCTCACCAGTTGCCCCTGGGTCATGACCATCTCGGGCACGATGACGGCCGACAGCGCGGCGATCGGCGCGTACTGCAGGCCACGTTGCGCCCAGTGCGGCAGGCTCCAGGATTTGCTGGACATGAAGAAGAAGGAACGCGTGATGACGGTCACGGCGGCCAGGCCGGCGATCACGCCCAGGGTCCAGACATCGGTGCCGTTCATGTGCGCTCCTTGTGTGCCAGCGGCGTCTTTTCCAGCAGCAGGGCCAGCGCCACCGCGGCCGCGATCGCCACCACGATGTTGAGCTTGAAGGGCAGGGCAAAAGCCGCCACCGCCGCCGCGCCGGCCACGCCGACCGACACCACGCGCAGCCGGCTGGAAGCCAGCGAGCAGGCCACGCCCAGGAGGGCCAGAATGCCGGCAAAACTCAGGCCCCAGTGCATCGGCACCGAATGCGCCAGCACGATGCCCAGCAGGCTGGCGCCCTGCCAGCTGATCCAGTTGGTGGTGGCGCTGCCCAGCAGGTAGGCCAATTGCGCCTGCTGCTCAGACTGGTTCTGCGGCGGCTGGTGGTAGCGCCGCACAAACATCACATAGCTGAGGTCGGCCGTCAGGTAACCGACGAACAGCCGCCAGCGGCGCGGCAGATGCATCAGGTAGGCCCGCATGTGGGCGCTGAACACCACGAAGCGCAGATTGACGCAGAACGAGGTGGCCAGGATCACCAGCATCGGGGCGCCGGCGGCAATCAGCGGAATGGCCGCCAGCTGCGAGCTGCCGGCATAGACCAGCAGCGTCATGGCCAGCGCCTCGATCAGGCTCATGCCGGACTTGACCATGGCCACGCCGGTCATCAGGCCCCAGGCCGCGAGACCCGGCGCCACCGACATCGCATCGCGCAGGCCGTAACGGTATTCGGGATGACGCAGCAACTGCCGCACTGCAGACATGGCCGGCAATCCCTTCAGGCCGCGCCGAGCACGGCGCCGGCCGACAAGGCAAATCCACGCAGGAACTCGGTCGCCGCCAAGCGCTTGCCGCCCGCACGCTGCAGCTCGGTCAGCCGCAGCACGCCCCGGCTGCACTGCACGGTCACACCCGCTTCGTTTGCAGACAAAATCGTGCCCGGACCCTTGCCGGATGGCGCAGATTCGCTATCAATTTCGCAGCACCAGAGCTTGATCGCCTCGCCCTGACACACCGTCGCTGCACCGGGAAACGGATTGAAGGCGCGGATGCGCCGCGCAATCACCTCGGCCGGCTGCGCCCAGTCGATGGCGGCCTCGTGCTTCTCGATCTTGTGCGCGTAGGTCACGCCGTCGGCCGGCTGCGGCACCGCGTGCAGGCCGCCACAGGCTGCCAGCTCCAGCACCTCGACGATCATGTGCCCGCCGAGCACAGCCAGCTTGTCGTGCAGGCTGCCGGTGCTGTCCTCCGGTTCGATGGGCAGTTTCTCGACCAGCAGCATGGCACCGGTGTCCAGCCCGGCATCCATCTGCATGATGGTGACGCCGGTCTCGGCATCGCCGGCCTCGATGGCTCGGTGGATTGGCGCCGCGCCGCGCCAGCGCGGCAACAAGGACGCGTGGATATTCAAACAACCCAAGCGCGGTGTATCCAGCACCCACTGCGGCAGGATCAGGCCGTAGGCGGCCACCACCATCACGTCGGCCTGCGCCACTTCGATGGCGGCGCGCGCCGCAGCTGCCTCGTCCGGGTATTTGCCGTCCAGGCGCAGGCTGTGCGGTTGCGCCACGGCGATGCCGTGGTCGAGCGCGAACTGCTTGACCGGCGAGGCCTGCAGCTTCATGCCACGGCCGGCCGGCCGGTCGGGTTGCGTCAATACCAGCGAAATCTCGAAGCCGGCGGCGTGCAGCCGCTCCAGCGCGACCCGGGCAAACTCGGGTGTGCCGGCAAAGACGACCCTCAACGCCGCTCCTCGCGCTGCGCCTTGAGCATCTTGGTCTTGATGCGGTTGCGCTTGAGTGGCGACAGGTACTCGACGAACACCTTGCCCAGCAGGTGGTCCATCTCGTGCTGGACGCACACGGCCAGCAGACCGTCGGCCTCGATCACGCGCGACAGGCCCTCGCCGTCGAGCGCGCGCACATGCACTGCCTCGTGGCGCTCGACGCCGTCGTAGATGCCGGGCACCGACAGGCAGCCTTCGTCGTTGATTTTTTTCTCGGCACTGGCCCAGATGATCTCGGGGTTGATCAGCACCAGCGGCTGGTCGCGCTCCTCGGAGACGTCGATCACGACCAGACGTTCATGCACGTCGATCTGCGTCGCTGCCAGGCCGATGCCATGGGCGTGGTACATGGTTTCGAACATGTCGGCAATCAGTGCCTTGATGCGCACGTCCACCGCCTGCACCGGCTTGGCTACCGTGTGCAGTCGCGGATCGGGAAAACAGAGAATGGGAAGCAGGGCCATAGATTCGGATCAAAGATGTCGTTATTTTCGCTACTTTTCGTAACCGTAGCAGTAACAGAGGGCAAAAAACATTGCCCGATCAAGGGCTTGGACGGACAATCGCGCGTGCTTTATCAAGACCAGTCCGGGCTGACCCAGCGATCTCAGGCGCCCGAGTGCCGCCCGGGGAGGGCCTAGTGAAACAACGCAACATGACACGACATCTGATGGCGAAATCCGGTATCGCAATGACCACCCTGGCCACCTTGAGCGTCTGCCTGCTGAGTGGCGCCGCCTGGGGCCAGAAATACCCCGTCACCCCGGCCCAGAGCGCCACCGCCCGCCAGGTGGCCCAAGCGGGTGTTCCGTTGAGCGAACTGGCGCCCGACGCCCCCGACAGCTACACCATCAAGAGCGGCGACACCCTGTGGGCCATCTCCTCCCTGTTTCTGCGCAGCCCCTGGCGCTGGCCCGAACTCTGGGGCATGAATCTGGACGACATCCGCAACCCGCACCTGATCTACCCCGGCCAGCGGCTGGTGCTGGACAAGCGCAACGGCCGCGCCACCCTGCGCCTGGCGGACGGCGCCCATGGCGAACCGGCTGACCTGGAAACGGTCCGCCTGTCACCGCGTGTGCGCAGCGAAAAACTGAGCGATGCCCTGACGACACTGCAGACCCGTGCGATCGAGCCTTTCCTGGCCGAGCCGGTGATCGTGGAGGAAGACGAGCTGGCCCGCGCACCACGCATCGTCGCCACACAGGAAAACCGCGTCATGCTCAGCCGCGGCGACCGCGCCTATGCGCGCGGCCCCAGCGGCGTGCCGCTGCTGGATGACAAAGGCAAGACCCAGCGCCTGCGTGTCTTCCGCAATGCCAACCCGCTGAAAGACCCGACCACCGGCGAAGTGCTCGGCCACGAGGCCCAGTTCCTCGGCAAGGCCGTGCTGGTACGTGGCGAATCAACGCAGGAAACCGAGGGCCGCGACGGCCAGCTGAACAGCGTCATCGTGCCGGCGACCATCGACATCGTCAGCACCAAGGAAGAAATGCGCGTCGGCGACCGCATGCTGCCCGAGCCGGAACGCGAGTTTCCGAGCTACATGCCGCGGGCACCCGGCGGCCAGGTCAGCGGCCGCATCGTTTCGGTCTACGGCAGCGCCGTGGTCAACGCGGCACAGAACCAGGTGGTGGTCATCAACCGCGGCCGACGGGACGGCGTTGAAACCGGCCATGTCATGGCCATCCTCAAGGATGGTCAGCAACTGGTCGACAAGACCGACCCCGCACAGCCGCAGATCAAGCTGCCGGATGAGCGCAACGGCCTGCTCATGGTCTTCAAGACCTTCGAGAAACTCTCCTATGCGCTGATCCTGGACATCACCGATGGCGTGCGGGTCGGCGACCGCCTCACCGCCCCGCGCTGATCGCATCAGCCTGATCAGCCTGGCTCACACCCGATGGAGCGCGACGAACTCGCCAGCTGGCTGCGCCTGACGCTGACGCCCGGCATCGGCAACCAGACGGCGCGCAAGCTGCTGGCGGCCTTCGGCCTGCCTGACGCCATCTTCAGCCAATCGCCCAGCGCCCTGCTGCAGGTGGTCGCACCGGTGCAGGCTGACGCGCTGCGCGAGGAACCGCCCGAGCTGCCTGCCCAGCTGGAGCTCACCTGGCACTGGCTGCAGAACCAGGAAGGCGGCGCTCCGCGCCGGATTCTGGCGCTTGGTGACACCGGCTACCCGCCCGGCTTGCTGCACATCGAAGACCCACCGCTGCTGCTGTACCTGATGGGGCAGCTTGAGCTACCGCTCGACCCGGCGCGCAGCCTCGCCATCGTCGGCAGCCGCAACCCGACACCCCAGGGCGCGCTCAATGCCCGCCAGTTCGCCCAGAGTCTGAGCCAGGCCGGCCTGACCATCGTCTCGGGCCTGGCCCTGGGTGTGGACGGCGCCGCCCATGAAGGCGCACTGGCCGGGGCGGCGGCCTCCTGCCTGGCCACCATCGCGGTGGTCGGCACCGGCCTGGACCGCGTCTACCCGAAGCGCCACCACCGATTGGCCCATGACATCGCGCAGCGCGGGCTGATCGTCAGCGAGTACCCCTTGGGCACACCGCCGCTGGCGGCCAACTTTCCGCGCCGCAACCGCCTGATCGCCGGCCTGTCATGTGCCACCTTGGTGGTGGAGGCAGCGCTGCAATCGGGCTCGCTCATCACGGCCCGGCTGGCCGCCGAACAGGGCAAGGAAGTGTTTGCCATTCCGGGCTCCATCCATGCCACGCAGTCGCACGGCTGCCATGCCCTGATCCGTCAGGGTGCCAAGCTGGTCGAGTCGGCGCAGGATGTGCTGGAAGACCTGCCGGGCGCACCCATGATGGCCGCTGTGCCGATGCCCGAACCGCCCAGCCCGGAGGACGAAGACAGCCTGCTGCAGGCGCTGGGCTTCGATCCGGTGAGTCTGGATGCGTTGCAGGCGCGCACCGGCCTGGCAACACCGCAATTGCAGGCCCGCCTGATGACCCTGGAACTCGACGGCCAGGTGGCGCGTTTGCCCGGTGGGTTGTATCAGCGCATCACCACCACTTGAATTTGAATTGACCCGATAAGCACCGCAAAATGTTCGGATTAGCGGAATGGGGATGCGATATATTGAGCACATGTTTGAAGTGCTCGTGTTCGTTTACGAAAACTACTGGCGCGGCGATGCCTGTCCCGAACCAGACCAATTACAACGCAAACTCAATGCCGTTGGCTTCGAGGCCGATGAAATCCGCGAGGCCCTCGACTGGCTCACCGGATTGAATCAGGCAACCCGTTGCACGCACTGGTTGCCCGGCCTCACCGCCGCCGCGCACAACGACACCCCGACCCGACTGCAATCACCGCAGAGCATGCGCGTCTACTCGGTCGCCGAGCAGGACCACCTGGGTGCCGACTGCCTCGGTTTCATCATCTTTCTTGAATCCTCGGGCGTGCTGCCCTCGCCGATGCGCGAGATCGTCATCGACCGCGCCATGGCCGTGCCGGCCGAGGAGCTCTCGCTCGACGACCTCAAGATCATCATTCTGATGGTCTACTGGAGTTTCGGCGAAGAACCCGATTCGCTCATCCTCGACGAGTTGTGCGACGACACACTCGAGCGCGTCGCGCACTGAGCCTGTCCAGGCCGGCCCCAACCTTGACCGCCTGCTTCAGCCGAGCAGGCGCTCGGGATTGGCCTCGAGCTTGTTCAACGCGTCACGTGTCGCACGCACGGTGAGCGATTCTTCCTCCTGCGGCAGCAGCAGTCCCGCCTGCAGATAGGCCGCCAGACGACCGGCCTGGATCAGGTAGCTGCGCCCATCCGTCGAGGCAAACAGGTTGAGTTGTTTGCGATCGCTACGCCAGACGAACTGGACACGGGCAATTTGACCATTGTGGTCCAGCGTGAACCAGTCGCCCGGTTGCAACTCCTGGGCCCAGGCCAGCATGGCGGGTGTCGGTTTGGAACCGCCATTGGCCACCACTTCGAGCGCCGAGGCCTCGATCCCCAGCAGCAGTTCGATGCTCTCGGCATCCAGCGGCAGATCCCCCATGCCATCATCCGTCACGACGCACTCCAGTTCAGCCAGGCGTTGGGCCAGGGCCTCGATCTGCGCGAGCGGAATCGGCTGGGTTTTGGCCAGGAAAGCATCGGCCAGCGTATCGCTCACGGTCTTGATATGGACCTCCTGATCGACCGCTGACAGCCCCAGCAACGTCATGCCGGTGCGCAAGCGCTGCAGCAGCTGCGGCAGATCCTGAATGACACGGGTCCGTTCGCTGCGATGGGGCTTGGCGCTTGCGGCCCAGACCAGGTCGGCGGCCGTTTTCCGCAGCGTGACGGTGTCCGCATGCTGCAGCCCCTGGCGCACCGCGGCCACCGCCAGCACTTCAGCCCAGACCTTGAACAGGAAGTTGCGAATCTCTTCACGCACCGGCATATCCTTGAGCAGCTTGCGCATCTCGATGGTGTACTGGATGGTCAGCGTTTCCTTCTGCTCGACCTGCTGCGCGACGCTCACGACCTTCTGCGTCGCGTCCTTGCCGGTCAGGAAACGGGTCAGGAACTGCTGGAACTCGCCGTACACCACCTCGAACACCTGCCGGCCGGTCTCGGGGTATTGCTCGATCACCTGCACGATGCGCTTGATCTCCGCCTCCAGCGCGTCGCCGCCAACGTCACCTGCATCGAAGCCCATGACGCAGGATCCCATGCGGTCGATCAACTGGCGCGCGGGGTGGTTGAGCGAACCAAAGAACGCCGGTTCGGCCAGCGCCACACGCAGTACCGGCATTTGCAGCCGTGCAAACCAGACGCGAATGGCGGGCGGAATGCGCTCCTCGGTCAGGATGGCCTGGAACATCAGCGCCACGATCTCGATGGTGGCTTTCTCGCTGCGCGTCGCGGCCTTTTTCTTGAGCTCGCTGCTCTGTTCGCGCAAGGCACCCGCCACCCGGGCCACCCCGGCGGGGCTGTAGTCCTCCTGCTGGTGCAGATCGAGGCTGACACCGGCACGCGCAACACCCGGTGCGATGGCCGCGGCCAGGGCCGGCGATGGCCCCTGTGCTGCCGTCGCTTCGAAACCCGAACCGCCGCCCGGGCCCACCAGAAAACGTCGCAACTGCCCCATCACCCCCTGCGCGCGGCTGCGTGTCCGTGCCAACGGCGTATCCTGCGTCATCAGACGGGTTTCATCCTGCGGCCCGCCATACGGCGCAGCCCTTTCGGCCGATGGGCCCGTCGACGATGCGCTGATGCCGTCGCCCCAGCCCAGTCGCCCACCAAACAAGCCGCCACCACGTCTGGGCACGGGCAGCCCGGCAGGCATGCCCGGGCCGACGCTGCGACCGCCACCGGCCGAACCTGTCGCGACCGTCGAACCTGTCGCAGGCACGGCATTCGCCGGTTTGACCGGATAGGGCAGCGCAGGCCCCGCCTTGGGTGCTGGCGCTGTCGTCGCCACGGATGGCCGTCGGACCCTATCCTTGAGTTCGATCGTCGGCATCACGCCCTGGGCGATCAGGAACTGGTTGCAACGGACATAGGCGGCCGGCAGACGCTCGGCCCAAAGCCGTTGCACGTCTTCGCTGATGCGGGACCAGACATCGCGCGGCATGCCACTGTCGCCCCACTGTGCCAGCAGGGGGAGGGTCAGCACCTCCGGACGCAGGATGTCTTGTGCCGCCAGTTCGTCGCGGCCCTCAAGAAACTGGATGCGCAGGCGCAAGTCATCCAGCTGAGCTTCGGCCTTCTCCAGCACGGCCAGTGCCAGCCGGGAAGCCAGAATCTTGTTTTCCACTTCATCGGTGCCGACCAGCTCGAAGCTGGCACTGGCACTGGCACTGGCACCGGCCTCGCCCGAGCGCACGCCCGGGGACTTGCCGGCAGCGGGCTGAAGCGCGATCTGCCATGCGCGCCGGGTGCCATCAAGCCAGGCCGACCCGGCCTGCTGGTAAAGCTGCCAGGTGTCACGCCGGCTTTGCATCTCACGTGCGGTCGCGGTTTCGTTCATCAGCGCCGTCAGGCGCTCCTCCACCACGGCCCCCAGCTCTGCCAGGACACGGCCTGCTTCCGCCACGAACAGCCCACGTGCCTTTTCCGCCAGCTCGATGCGCTGCGAAAACGACGGGGGAGCTGCCATGGCTGAGAACCCTGTTGAAACCCGTCAGGCCTTAGACCACCGCCCCTGCGTTGGGATCGTTGGGGTCGTCTTCCTTGCGCGCGCCGCTACCGGCCTTCACCAGGTCTTCGCGCCGGATGCCCAGCCACATGGCAATGGCGGCCGCCACGAACACCGAGGAGTAGATGCCGAACAGGATGCCGATGGTCAGCGCCAGCGCGAAGTAGTGCAGCGTGGCGCCGCCGAACAGCAGCATGGACAGCACCATCAGCTGGGTGCAGCCGTGGGTGATGATGGTGCGGCTGATGGTGGAGGTGATGGCGTTGTCGATGATGGCCACCGTGCCCATCTTGCGGTAGCGCCGGAAGTTCTCGCGAATCCGGTCGAAGATCACCACCGACTCGTTGACCGAGTAGCCCAGCACCGCCAGCACCGCCGCCAGCACCGGCAGCGAGAACTCCCACTGGAAGAAGGCGAAGAAGCCGAGGATGATGATGACGTCGTGCAGGTTGGCGATGATGGCCGCCACCGCGAACTTCCACTCGAAGCGCAACGCCAGGTAGATCATGATGCCGACCACCACGAAGGCCAGCGCCTTCAGGCCGTCGGCCGCCAGTTCGTCACCCACCTGCGGGCCGACGAACTCGGTGCGGCGCAGGCTGGCCGTGGCATCGGTTTCCTTCAGCGTGGCCATCACCTTGTCGCTTTGCTGCGCCGAGCTCACGCCTTTGACGGCCGGCATGCGGATCAGCACGTCGCGCGCGGTACCGAAGTTCTGCACCTGCACGTCCTGGTAGCCGAGTTTGGCGATGGCACCGCGCACCGCGCCGAGGTCGGCCGGCTGCGAGTAGCTGACTTCCATCAGCGTGCCGCCGGTGAACTCGACCGACAGGTGCAGGCCGCGCGAGAACAGGAAAAACACCGCCGCTGCGAACGTCAGGAACGACACGGCATTGAACACCAGCGCATGCCGCATGAACGGGATGTCGCGCTTGATCTTGAAAAATTCCATGGTCTTTCTTCCTCACTCCGCCTTGGCCGATGCATCGGCATCGGGACGCCAGACCGTGCCGATCGACACGCTCTTGAGCTTCTTCTGCCGGCCGTACCAGAGGTTGACCAGGCCGCGCGAGAAGAACACCGCCGAGAACATGCTGGTCAGAATGCCCAGGCAGTGCACCACGGCAAAACCGCGCACCGGCCCGGAGCCGAAGGCCAGCAGCGCCAGACCGGCGATCAGCGTCGTGACGTTGGAGTCCAGAATGGTCGCCCAGGCACGGTCGTAGCCGGCGTGGATGGCGGCCTGCGGCGAAGCGCCGCCTCTAAGCTCCTCGCGCACGCGTTCGTTGATCAGCACGTTGGCGTCGATCGCCATACCTAGCACCAGCGCCATGGCGGCCATGCCCGGCAGCGTCAGCGTGGCCTGCAGCATGGACAGCACGGCCACCAGCAACAGCAGGTTGACCGCCAGCGCGACGCTGGAAAACAGGCCGAACAGCATGTAATAGATGCACATGAAGGCTGCCACGGCCAGGAAGCCCCAGGTCACGCTGTTGAAACCCTTGGCGATGTTCTCGGCACCCAGGCTCGGGCCGATGGTGCGCTCCTCGATGATCTCCATCGGCGCAGCCAGCGAACCGGCACGCAGCAGCAGCGCGGTGTCGTTGGCTTCCATCGTGGTCATGCGGCCGGAGATCTGCACGCGGCCACCACCGATCTCACTGCGGATCACCGGCGCGGTGACCACCTCGCCCTTGCCCTTTTCGAACAGGATGATGGCCATGCGTTTGCCGACGTTTTCACGTGTCACATCCTTGAAGATACGCGAGCCCTTGGCGTCGAGCGTCAGGTTGACGGTCGGCTCCTGGGTCTGGCTGTCGAAGCCTGGCTGCGCATCGGTCAGGTTGTCGCCGGTCAGGACGACCTGTTTCTTGACGATCACCGGCTGGCCGCTGCGCTCCAGGTAGCGCTCGGTGCCGAACGGTACCGGCCCGGTGCCGGTTTCGGCGGCGCGCGCCTCGGTGCTTTCCTCCACCAGGCGCACTTCCAGCGTGGCGGTGCGGCCCAGGATGTCCTTGGCCTTGGCGGTGTCCTGCACGCCAGGCAGCTGCACCACGATGCGGTCCAGCCCCTGCTGCTGGATCACCGGCTCGGCCACGCCGAGTTCGTTGATGCGGTTGTGCAGCGTGGTGATGTTCTGCTTGAGCGCCTGGTCCTGCACGGTGCGCGCGGCCTGCGGCTTGATGCTGGCGGTGAGCTTGTAGTCGGCGCCTTCCTGCACCTCGACCGTCTGCAACTCGCCGAACTGGTCGGCCAGCACGCGCTTGGCGGCCTCCAGCGTGGCGGCATCACGCAAACGCAGCTCAATGCTCTGGCCATTGCGGCTGATGCCGCCGTGGCGCACGTTCTTCTCGCGCAGTACGGTGCGAATATCACCGGCCAGCGACTCGGCCTTCTTGGTCAGCGCCGCCGGCATGTCCACCTGCAGCATGAAGTGCACACCACCGCGCAAGTCCAGCCCCAGGTACATCGGTGCCGCGTGCAAGGCCGACAGCCAGGACGGCGAGCGCGACAGCAGATTCAGCGCCACCACATAGGACGGGTCGGCCGCATCGGGCACCAGCGCCTTCTGGATCGCGTCCTTGGCCTTGAGCTGGTCGTCGGTGGAGGCAAAGCGGGCGCGCACCGAGCCGGCTTCCAGGCTGATGACATCGGCCGTGAGGCCGACGGTCTTCACGGCCTCTTCGACACGGGCCTGCGTGCCGCTGTCCACCTTCTGGCTGGCCTTGGCGGCCGATACCTGCACGGCCGGCGCCTCGCCAAAGAAGTTGGGCAGGGTGTACAGAAAGCCCACCAGCAATGCGATCACGATGATCGCGTATTTCCACACCGGGTAACGGTTCATGATCGCACTCAGGCTGTCGGTCGCTCGGATTCTTCTTACTTGATGCTGCCCTTGGGCAGCACTTGCACCACGGCGCTACGCTGGACCTGGATCTCGACGCCATTGGCGATTTCGACGCCAATGTAGTTGTCACCCATCTTGCTGACGCGGCCGAGCAGGCCACCAGCCGTCACCACTTCGTCACCCTTGGCCAAGGCTTCGACCATGGCGCGGTGCTCTTTCTGCTTCTTCATCTGGGGACGGATCATCACGAAGTACAGCACCACGAACATCAGCACCAGGGGCAGCATGCTCATGAGCGAGTCCTGCATGCTGCCACCAGCGGCAGCAGCGGGTGCGGTTTGGGCAAAAGCGGAAGAAATGAACACAGGCAACTCCAGATCAGAGGTTCAAAAAACAGGTTGCGCCACCATAGGCAGCCGCACGGAATGCCCGGTGAAACGGGCCAAAATGACAGTTGGTCATTGTATGCGGCTGGCTTGGGGCCACTTTGGGCCGGCGGACAAAAGCCCCACACCCGCCGCCGAACGGTGGGCACGGCACGCACCGGCCCGCCAAACGCCCTGAATTGCTATGAATTCAGGAGCTGCTTGCGCTTATCCGACAAGGGAGAGGGCCTGATTTCCCTTGAAACTCAGGCCGCCTGCTGCACCGTGCCGCCACCGCGCCAGTTCGCCATGAGCACGGCCCATTGCTGGCGTGCTGCGGCCAGGTGGCGCGCCTTGACGTGGCCATAACCGCGGATCTGCTCGGGAATCCGTGCCACCTCCACCGCCGCTGCGTGGTTAGCGGCATTCAGGCCGGCCAGCAACTCTTCGATGCAGGCCCGGTACTCGCCGATCAGCGCACGTTCGCTGCGGCGCTCTTCGCTGCGGCCGAACACGTCGAACGCCGTGCCGCGCAGGCCCTTGAGGCGCGCCAGCAGCCTGAACCCGGTCAGCATGGCCGGACCGAAGGGCTGCTTGACCAGCTCACCCTTGTCGTTCTTCCTGGCGATCAGGGGCGGCGCCAGGTGGTAATGCAGCTTGAAATCGCCTTCGAACATGGTGTTGATGCGGCCGAGGAAGGCCGGGTCGGCGTGCAGGCGCGCCACCTCGTACTCGTCCTTGTAGGCCATCAGCTTGAACAGGTAGCGCGCCACGGCCTCGCTCAGGGTCGTCTTGCCCAGCTGGCTCTCTGCCGCCTGTACCTGCACCACGAAAGCCTGGTAGGTCTCGGCATAGGCCGCGTTCTGGTAGCCACGCAGGAACTCGACGCGGCGTGCCACCAGGCTGTCCAGCGTTTCGCGCGGCTGGAAGGCGATGACCTGCGCCGGGCTCAGCAGCGCCTGCACGCGCGCCCAGTCATGCGCCGCCTGGCGGCCCCACTCGAAGGCCGCCTTGTTGGCCTCTACCGCCACGGCGTTGAGCTCGATGGCGCGCAGCAGCGAAGCCCGCGCCAGCGGCAGCCAGCCCTTTTGCCAGGCGTAGCCCAGCAGCATGGGGTTGACGTAGATGGTGTCGCCCATCAGCCTGGCCGCCACCGCGTCGGCATCGAACACGCCCATGCCGGCGGCCCCAACCGCGCTTGTGATGTCGGCCACGCACTGGTCGGCCGGGTTCTGCCAGTTGGCGTTCTTCACGAACGCCGCCGTCGGCGTGCTGTGGCTGTTGAGCGCCACGTGCGTGCAGCCTTCGCGCATGCGCAGCGTGGTCTCCTTGGCCGTCGTGACGATCGGGTCGCAACCCAGGATCAGGTCGGCCGCCGCCATGCCCACGCGCGTGGTGCGGATCTCGTCCTGCGTGTCGGCAATCAGCACATGGCTCCAGGTGGCGCCGCCCTTTTGCGCCAGGCCGGCCGCGTCCTGCGTGACGATGCCCTTGCCCTCGATGTGCGCCGCCATGCCCAGCAGCTGGCCGATGGTGATGACGCCGGTGCCGCCGACGCCCGCAACCACGATGCCGTAGGCGGTGGCGGTCGACGGCAGGGCCGGCTCGGGCAGCGCGCCCAGCTCATAAGGCGACGCGGCCTGGCCCTTGGCCTTCTTCTTCAGCTGGCCGCCTTCGACCGTGACGAAGCTCGGGCAGAAGCCCTTGAGGCAGGAGTAGTCCTTGTTGCAGCTGCTCTGGTTGATGGTGCGCTTGCGGCCGAACTCGGTTTCCAGCGGCTCGACCGACAGGCAGTTGGACTGCACGCCGCAGTCGCCGCAGCCTTCGCACACCAGTTCGTTGATGACGACGCGCTTGGCCGGATCGACCAGCATGCCGCGTTTGCGGCGGCGGCGCTTCTCGGTGGCGCAGGTCTGGTCGTAGATGATGACGGTGCAGCCCTTGATCTCGCGGAACTCGCGCTGCACGGCGTCGAGCGTGTCGCGGTGCCGGATGGCGATGCCTTCGGGCAGACCCTGGTGTTTCGCGTCGGCGTATTTCTCCGGCTCGTCGGTGACGATGGTGATCTTGACCACGCCCTCGGCGCGCATGCTTTGCGCGATCTGGACCACGCTGTGGCCCTCCGGCCGCTCGCCGACCTGCTGGCCGCCAGTCATGGCCACCGCATCGTTGTAAAGGATCTTGTAGGTGATGTTGACGCCGGCCGCGATGGCCTGGCGGATCGCCAGGCTGCCGCTGTGGAAGTAGGTGCCGTCACCCAGGTTGGCGAACACATGGCCTTCACTGCTGAAGGGCTGCTGGCCGACCCAGGGCACGCCCTCGCCGCCCATCTGCGTGAAGCCGATGGTGCTGCGGTCCATCCAGGTTGCCATGAAGTGGCAGCCGATGCCGGCCATGGCGCGCGAGCCTTCGGGCACGCGCGTGCTGGTGTTGTGCGGGCAGCCCGAGCAGAACCAGGGCATGCGCTCGGCCGCCGGGCCGCCGACGTTGAGCGCCTGCATGGCGCGTTCCTTGGCCGCCAGGATGGCCAGCTGGGTATCGACGCGCGCCGTCAGGTCGCTGCCGACCGGCAGGATGCCGCGCCGCTTGAGCCGGCCGGCGATGGCGCGCGCAATCAGCGCCGGTGTCAGGTCGGCATTGGCACGCAGCAGCTCCTGGCCCGACGGGTTGGCCATCGACCATTCGCCGCCCGAGCGGTCGCCCTCGACCTCGTTGAACTTGCCCAGGATGTCCGGCCGCACGTCGTCGCGCCAGTTGTAGAGCTCTTCCTTGAGCTGGTACTCGATGACCTGGCGCTTTTCCTCCACCACCAGGATCTCCTGCAGCCCGGTGGCGAAGTCGCGCGTCGATTGCGCCTCCAGCGGCCAGACCACGCCGACCTTGTGCAGGCGAATACCGAGCTGGCGGCAAGTGGCGTCATCCAGGCCGAGGTCGAGCAAGGCCTGGCGCGTGTCGTTGTAGGCCTTGCCGCTGGCGATCAGGCCGAAGCGGTCGTTCGGACCTTCGATGGCGTTGTAGTTCAGCCGGTTGGCGCGGATGTAGGCCAGCGCGGCGTACCACTTGTGGTGAAAGAGGCGGGCCTCCTGCTCCAGCGCATGGTCGGGCCAGCGGATGTGCAGGCCGCCGCTCGGCATCTCGAAGTCGGTCGGCAACTGGATCTGCACGCGCTCGGGATCGATCACGGCGCTGGCGCTGGACTCGACGATTTCCTGGATCGTCTTCATGCCGGCCCAGACGCCGGCGTAGCGGCTCATGGCGAAGGCGTGGATACCGAGGTCCAGGATCTCCTGCACCGAGGCCGGGAAGAACACCGGCAGGCCGCAGGCCTTGAAGATGTGGTCGCTCTGGTGCGCCGCGGTGGAGCTCTTGGCCACGTGGTCGTCGCCGGCCACCGCGATCACGCCGCCCCAGGGCGTGGTGCCGGCCATGTTGGCGTGCTTGAAGACGTCGGAGCAGCGGTCCACGCCCGGGCCCTTGCCGTACCAGATGCCGAACACGCCGTCGAAGCGGTTGCTGCCGGGCGGTGCAAAACCGAGCTGCTGCGTGCCCCACAAGGCGGTGGCGGCCAGTTCCTCGTTGACGCCGGGCTGGAACACGATGTTCTGCCCTTTCAGGAACTGGCTCGCCTTTTGCAGCGTCTGGTCGTAATTGCCCAGCGGCGAACCGCGGTAGCCGCTGACGAAGCCGGCGGTGTTCTTGCCCTGCTGCTGGTCGCGCAGGCGCTGCAGCATGGGCAGCTTGACCAGCGCCTGCACGCCGCTCATGAAGGCGCGGCCGTGGTCGAGCGAATACTTGTCGTCGAGAGTGACGGTTTCCAGCGCCTTGCGTACCGATTCGGGCAGGGGGGCGTTCATGTGGTGTTGTCTCCAGAGGCTGATCCAACCCGGGGCTGTTTCTTGTTGATGCCGGCCCGCAGGACAACGGCTTGCGCCGCCGGGAAAGTGTATGTCCGGTGCGCGGATAAGTCTTTGCTTTCTTTGCCCGATTCAGGCCACATTTTGAAAGGATATTGCTTAAAATTCACAAAAATGGAAACACTGGACAAATTCGACCTGGCCATCCTGAATGAATTGCAAGCCGATGCGCGCCTGACCAATGCCGAGCTGGCCTCGCGCGTCGGCCTGTCGGCCGCACCGTGCTGGCGCCGCGTGCGGGCGCTGGAGGAGGCCGGTTTCATCAAAGGCTACCGGGCCGAGCTCGACCGGCAGAAGATCGGCCTCGGTGTGCTGGCCTTCGTGCGGCTCGATGCCGAGCGCAACACCGGCGACGCCACCCGCGTGCTGGAAGAAGCGGTGCGCCAGCTGCCCGAGGTCATCTCCTGCCACTACATCAGCGGCACCGGCACCTTCGAGCTGCAGGTGGTGGCGCAGGACCTCGACAGCTTCTCGCGCTTCGCGCTGCAGCGCCTGATCAACCTGCCCAACGTCAAGGACCTGCACACCAGCTTCTCGCTCGGTGAGGTCAAGGCCAGCAGCACCCTGCCGCTGGGGCATTTGCAGACGCAGGGCACGCCCACGCCGGCGTCGCCACCCCCACGGCCCGCGGCGAGGGGCAAGCGATGAAACGCATCCGCTCACTGGCCTTGGCATGTTTTTCGGCCCTAGCCCTTGTCCTGCATGCGCAGTCAGCTATCAATTCAGGAGCAACCGGAGGCAACGAAGGTCTGCCGCTGCGCAACCTGCAGATTGAGGTGCGCCAGCTCGACGCCGAGCGCAGTACGCGCGAACGGCTCGACGCCGGCGTCGCCGCCCAGGTGCAGCCGGGCCAGTCCGGCCTCGCCCTCGGCCTGGCGCTGCAAGCCCAGCAAGGCAACCGCAGCGGCAACGCCCAGCAGCAGGTGCGGGTACTCAATGGCCGGCGTGCCGCCATCGTGCTGCGCAACACGGTGGCGCTGCGCCTGCTGCAATCGTTCCAGCGGCAAGGTCGGTGGATCACCGTGCCGGGCACAGTCTGGCTGCAGGCCGGCACCGGCTTCGAGGCGGTCCCGCGCTGGGACGGCGGCGACGCGGTGGAACTGGAGATCAGCACCCTGCAGGGGCGCACCCCTTTGGCCGGTGAAACCGCCAGCACCAGCACCGCCATCGTGCTGCCGCTGGGCGAATGGATGACGATCGCCGAAAGCGAGCAGTCGCAGGACAGCCAGCAAAGCGGCTTGAGCAGCAACGCTCGCGACGCCAGTCAGTCGCAGTTGCGCGTGCAGGTGCGCGTCAGCCTGCGCTGAACGATCTGCTTCAGCGCACCGCCTCGCGCGGCCACAGCACCCACAAACGCAGCGGCTGCTTCAGGCGCCCGGCCAGTTCGGCCGCGCCCGCGCCCCAGCCGGCAAAGTAGTCGGCGCGCACCGCGCCGGTGATGGCGCTGCCGGTGTCCTGCGCCAGCACCAGCTTCTGCAGTTGCACCTGCGGCCCGCTGGAGGCCAGCCAGACCGGCGTGCCATAGGGAATGCTGCCGGGGTCGACCGCGATGGAACGGCCCGGCGTCAGCGGCACGCCCTGGGCGCCGCGTGGGCCGAAGGCCGCATCGAGCTCGGGCAGCGGCTCTTCGCGGAAGAACACCACGCGCGGATTGCTCCACAGCAGTTCGTTGACGCGTGTCGGGTTCTGCGCCAGCCAGGCCTTGATGCCGGGCCAGGACGCATCGCGCACCGCGCCCTGATCGAGCAGCCAGCGCCCGACGCTGCGGTAGGGCTGCTCGTTGGAGCCGGCAAAGGCGAGCCGCACCAGGCGTTGCGTGCCATCGGCCTCGTTGATGCGGACACGGCCCGAGCCCTGGATCTGCAGCGTCAGGGCATCGATGGGGTTGCTCAGGTAAACGATTTCCCGTCCACGCAGCAGGGCCTGCACTTCGGGCAGGCTGTCGATCTCCTGCCGGCTGTACCAGGGTTTGCGCTGGCCCAGCGTGGGCGGCGGCTGGTACAGCGGCACGTTGTACTCGGCACTGGGCTGGCGTGCGGCCTCCAGCACCGGCTCGTAGTAACCCGTCAGCAGGCCGTCCTCGCCGCCTTGCAGGGCCTCCACACGGTAGGGCTGCAGACGCGCCATCATCCAGGCGCGCTGCTCCTCCACGCTGCTGATGCTGAGCAGCCGCACCTCGCTGCACAGCGGCGCGAACACCGGGCCGGGGCGCTCGCAGCTCTTGAGCCAGGCATTCCAGGCCTCGTGCAGCGGGTCCTCCTGCAGACCGGGCAGCTCGCTCCAGGCCACCGGTGTCCAGCGGCTGCGTGCCTGCAGCAGGGCCGGGCCGACGGCACTACGCGCCTCGGGGGCAGGGCTGCGGCCGGCCGGCGGCCAGGGGGCGCTGGCACAGCCGGCCAGCGTTCCTACAATCAGGGCCTGTGTTACCCAGTTCTGGAGTCGGTTCATGAGTTGGATTTTGCTTGAAGCCTTCGGCGCCCTCGCGCTGCTGGTGCTGATCGTCTGGTGGACCATGTTTTCCGGCCGCAACAAGGGTGAGTTGCCCGACCAGGTCCAGCCCGGCGCCAGCGACCAGACCCCTCCGACCGGCAAGGACTGAATTCAGCCCCCCTGGAGATGGCGCAGCAGGTTGGCCAACTCCACGGCCGACTTGACCTCCATCTTGTCGAACACGCGCGCGCGGTGCACCTCCACCGTACGCACGCTGATCTCCAGCTGATCGGCAATGCGCTTGTTAGGCAAGCCGTCAACCACCAGACGCATCACGTCGCGCTCGCGCTCGGTCAGCTCCCCCAGACGCAGACGCAACTGCGCCGCTTCCTGACCAGCCTGTACGAACGTCGCGGATTGCGCCAGCGCCTGCTCGATGCGGTCGACCAGCGCATTGTCGGAAAACGGTTTTTCGCAGAAGTCGAAGGCGCCACGCTTGACGGCGTCCACCGCCGTCGGCACGTCACCGTGGCCGGTGAGAAAAATCACCGGCATGGTCTGGTGCAGTCCGCGCTCGACCAGCCGCTCGAACAGGGCCAGCCCGCTCATGCCGGGCATGCGCACATCGAGCAGCAGACAGCAGGTCTGCGCCGGCACCCAACCGTCCTCCACCATCTGCCAGAAGGCATCGGCACTCTCGAAAGCCTGGCTCGGCAGGCGACGTGAACGCAGCAGCCAGGCCAGGGCCTCGCGCACGCTGGCGTCGTCGTCGACGATGAATACGGAAGCGTCAATCACGGGTTGCATGGGGCAATGTTATGTCAGTTGCCGGTCGAGAGGGTAAAGGTGAACACCGTCCCCTGCGGCTGGTTGGGCTCAAAGGCCAGCGTGCCGCCATGCTGCTCGATCACGGTACGGCACAGGCTCAGACCCAGGCCCATGCCTTCGGCCTTGGTGGTGAAGAACGGCGTGAACAACTGTTGCTCGACTTCCGGTGCAATACCGGGCCCGACATCGGCCACCGAGAACGCCAACCAGCGCCGGTCACCCGGCAGCCGGCGCACCCCCAACCGCAGCACCCGCTGCCGGATATCGGGCCGGTCCATGGCCTGCATGGCGTTACGCGCCAGATTGAGCAGCACCTGTTCGACCATGGTGCGGTCGCACAGCACCTTGGGCAAACCGGATTCCAGCTGGATCTGCACCTGCACGCCAAGCTTGCGCGCCTGCAGGAGGATGAGCGGCTGTATGGCGTCCAATAACGCCTGCGGCTGCACGGCTTCGCGCGCCTGGTCGCGCCGACGCACGAAGTCGTGCACGCTCTTGATGACCTTGCCGGCGCGCTCGGCCTGCTGGGCGATGCGGTGCATCGCCAGTTCGATATCCGCATCGGTATGCGACGCATCCCGCAACAGGTTGATCGAACCGGTGGCGTAGCTGGAGATCGCCGCCAGCGGCTGGTTCAGCTCGTGGCTCAGCAGGGAAGCCATCTCGCCCACCATGGCCAGGCGCGCCGTGGCCTGCAGCCGTTCCTGGCTGGCGCGCGACAGTTCCTCGACGCGGCGCTGCTCGCGGATATCGAGAAAGGCGCTCATCCAGCCGGTCTGTACGCCCTGCGCGTTGATCAGCGGCGCCTCGATGATGAGCACGGGAAAGCGCGTACCGTCCTTGTGCATGAACACCGACTCGAAGCCCTCGCGCGGCGGCGAGTTGCCGGCCAGCCGGATCGCCTGGCGTTTCTTGTACTCGTCGGCCAGCTCGGGCGGCCAGTAGGGGGCGTGGATGCTCTGGCCCAGCAGTTCCTCGGCCGTGAAGCCCACCATCTGGCAGAAAGCCGGGTTGACGTAGGTGATGCTCCCGTGCAGATCGCGCGCGCGCAGACCGGTCACGAGCGAGTCTTCCATCGCCTTGCGAAAGGCCAGCGCATCGGCAAGATCGCGTTCGGCCTTCAGGCGTCGGCGCATGTCCCGGCTCAGCAGCACCAGGATCGATACCAGCGCGATCGACATGGCCGTCACCAGCGCGGTCAGCACATTGGGGAAAAGGTCTGGCGCACCGCGCCAGCTGTCCATGCGCAACACCAGGGTCGTGCCGGGCAGGTCCAGCAGATGCTGGGCGGTGAAAACACGGTTGGCGCGCCGTGCCACGCCTCGCACCGCCAGCCGGGTCCCGTCGCCCTCGGTGAACGAAACCTCCTGGCTGCGGGTGAGCTGACGCTCCACCAGGTCATCGAGCATGTCCTGCAGCGAATAGGTGGCGACCAGGTAGCCCATCACCACGCCGGTGGTGACCAGTGGCATGCACAACTCCATGACCTCGATGCCGAGGCCGTCCGTCAGCGGGACGAAATAACTGGCGGAGTAGGCCGGTGCACTGAGCCGGTGGGCCGAGGTACAGGTCTGGCGGACTTCGGACTGGACACTGTCGCGGCCCAGGCGGTCAAACACGGCGGGGCGGAACGGCGAGTCCGCATGGATGCGGGTTTTATGGTTGCTGTCGCGCCACTCGATGCGCACCAGTTCACGGTGCTGGCGCAGCAGATCTGCAGCCGCCATGGCCCAGGCCGCTGGCGTCGGATCGTTGAACTGCAAGGCCTGCAGGCTCTGCACGTTGTGCGACAGTGCAGCGCGAATATCACCGACCGCATCCGCGGTATCACGTTCGAGGCGGCTTTGCACCTGGCTGGCCTCGTAGCGTCCGGCCAGCCAGACCAGCGTGGCCAGCATGGCCACGACCAAGGCGGTGAGCACCGACCACAGCGAGCGACGGCGCCAGGCCGAAGGCAGGCGTGCCGTATCCGTGCGTGCGGCGCTCACAGGACGCGATGCTCCAGAGCCGGCAGCTGCAGACGGCACTGCAACAACAGCGCGGCGTCCAGCTCCGCCACCACCACCGCCTCGCCCTCGGCCTGCTCGGCCAGCACCCGTCCCCAGGGATCGACCAGCATCGAGTGGCCCCAGGTGCGCCGTCCGTTTTCATGCAGTCCGCCCTGCGCTGCAGCGAGCACGAAGGCCAGGTTTTCCACGGCCCGCGAGCGCAACAGCAGGTCCCAGTGCGCCTGGCCCGTGGTGTGCGTGAAGGCGCTGGGCGCCAGCAGCAGTTCGGCACCGGCCCGGGCATAGCTGCGGTAGAGCTCGGGAAAGCGCAGGTCGTAACAGACACTCAAACCAAGGCGCCAGCGATGCCCGTCACGCGAAGGCAGGTCGAACGTCACGGGCTGGCTGCCGCTGAGCAGGGCACGCGATTCATCGTAGCTTTCACGACCGTTGTCGAAGCGAAACAGATGGATCTTGTTGTAGCGTGCCACGCAGTCGCCCTGCGGCGAGTAGACCAGTGTACTGTTGTAGACGCGCGCGCCCGCCTCTTGCGGCATGGCTGACAGGGGCAGAGTGCCGCCCACGACCCACAGGCCCAGTTCGCGCGCCGACTCGGCCAGAAAAGTCTGGATGGGTCCGGCACCCGGCGGCTCCTGGATGGCCAGCTTGTCAGTGTCCCGCGCGCCCAGCAGGCAGAAATACTCGGGCAGGACCACGAGCTCGACGCCCTCGCCGGCCGCCTGCCGCATCAGCGCCCGGGCGCGCAGCAGATTGGCAGGCCATTGCGTGCCCGACACCATCTGGATGGCCGCCACCTTCATCGTGCCGCCTCGCCCTTGTTGTCGCCCTTGTTGTCGCCCTTGTTGTCGCCCTTGTTGTCGCCCTTGCTGGCGGCCGGTGCATCGGTGCGCGTGATCTTGGGGTCGGCCCAGCTGCCGCTGATCTGGAACTCCTCGGTAGCCGAATTGATCAGCGGCCGGCGCAGCACCAACTGGGCCAGGAAGGACCCCAGGCCCACCGCCGGGTTGATCCAGCCGGCAATCAGCGAGGCCGTGCCGGCATTGATTTCGGGCACGACAACGACCTTGATGTCCTGTGTTTCACGCGCGATGTCGGCCCGGCCGTCCATCAGCACCGCGGCATTCACCCCCTTCATCTGCAGGTTGTTGGTACTGGCGATCCCCTGGTCGATGCGGATGTCGCCGCGCACGAAGTCAAAGGCAAAGCCTTCACTGAACACATCACGGAAGTCCAGTGCCAGCCGCCGCGGCAAGGACTGCAGACTCAGCACGCCCAGCAGCTTGGCAATGCCGGGGTCGGCCTTGAGGAACTGACCGTTTTCGACATTGACATTGAAAGCCCCGCCCAGTGTGGGGTAGTCCAGCGCCAGCGGCGAGCCGGCCCAGGCGATCTGCCCCTCCATCCGGCCCTTGCCGCGGCGGATCACGTCCTTCATGCCGAAGCGGCCCAGCAGTTCCCCGGCATCGGCAATGTCGAACTTGAAGTTCATCACAGTGCGACGCCGCTCGGGCTGCGGGCGGCCGACGGCCGGCCGGGTGGCCGTCGATTCGTTGAGCAAAGCCCAGTTGCCGGTGGCCGTGAAGACGGCCTCCGGCATGATGATGTTGAAGCGGTTGAGCCGCCACTCGCGCGAACCACCGTCGCGAGGCGCGGCACCGGCACCCCGGTTGATGGCTTCGATTTCCACCCGGCCCAGCTTTTTGCCACGCAGCTCCATGTCGTCGACCACGATATCCAGCGCCGGAATGCTGACCGGCTGCTCATCGAGCAAGGTCTCCACATCCTTGGCCGACGACTGCGCCAGGGCCAGGCGGGCCAGGCGGGCATACAGCCGGCCGGCACTGCTGCCGGAGGGCTGGCGGTATTCCAGATAACCACTGAGTTCCTGCGCATCCAGATTGGCGCGCCAGGTCAGGCCGTCACGCGAACCCCCCGCCACCACCTGATTGAGCTTGCGGCCAGCGGCCGTCAGTTCCCTGGCACGGATCGCCAGGCTGGTGGGCAGGTAGCCGGACGTCAGGTTCGCGCTGGCAGAGCGGGCGGTCGCCCCTCCCGCCGCTGTGGCAGGGGCGGACAGGGCCGCATTCCAGGCATCGACGTCCACGCTTTGCATGCTGATATTGGCCACCACCCCTCCGACCGGCAAAGGCACCTGCTCGCCCGGCTCCAGCCCGATGCCCAAGGCACCGCGCAGGACACGCGCCTCGGCACCCGACACATCCCGCACGTACACCGCCGAGGCAAGGCGCCCGAGTTCGAACGTCAACTGATCCTGCAAGGGCGCCGTGGCGCCCGCCAACAGCGACTCGCGCGTGAGGGCCGTTTCCAGCCGCAGGGGCAGAAGCGCCTCGGCACTTTTGCTGAGCGGTGCCGGCAGATTCAACGCCAATCCCTGCAGATTGCTGGAGAGCAGAAATTCGGGCACGCCCCGGCGAATGCCGAGCGTGAAGACGTAATTCGCGCCGCCGGTCGCCTGCTGCGCCAGCCGGGGGACAACGCCCAGTTCCCGCGCCTGGCGCAGGCCCTCGGCCGTCATGTTGCCCTGTACGCGCAACAGGGCCGGTCCCGTCGCGCGCGTGCTGGCGCCCGGTACCGGGATGGTGCCCCCTTCGGCACGCAGCTCCCCTCCGAGCGCGCGCGCCTGCCCGCCACTGACGGCAAAGCCGGCTTCGCTGAAATGCACCACACCGCGGACACGGCTCAAGCGGGGAATGTCCGGCGCAATCTGCAGGTCGTTGCCCGCCAGGGTGATCTTCCCCTGCACGCCCGTTTTATGCACTTCCATCAGCGGCAGCTTGAGCTTGAGCTGCAAATCCGCCGTACCGCTGGCGCTGGCCTGCTTGAGTGCATGGCCAATCATCTCGCCCAGCGGCGAGCCGTTCACCAGGACACTCAGCACCTCGCCCAGCGGGCCCTTGGCTTCGGCACTGACATCGACGGTCGCCCCTTGCAGCAGGTTCGGGATCTGGGCGTCGGCCCGGTTGATGCGCACCCCGGGCGCACCGGCCAGCCGTCCGCTCACATCCTTGAGCTGCAGGCTGGCGTGTTCCATCAGAAAGTCGCCGTTCAGCTCGGTCAAGGCCGGCCAGGGCAGCGCCGCTGCCGGCTGCAGGCTGCGCGGCACGTAGAGGTAGGTCGCATCGCGCACGTTGGCCGAGATACGGAACTCGCCCTGCTTCGGATCGGCGAACGGGAAGTCGTGCAAATCCCCCTTCACCCGAAAGCGCACACCACTGGCCCGCCCCTGCACGAGGGCATCACGCAGGTAGTCGCGGACGTCGCGCTCGATCTCCAGCGGCAGATAGCGGTGCACCTTGGCAACATCCGCCCGGCTGAAGCTGCCCTGGAGATCCAGCACCCCCGGGAAACGCCCGCGACCACGGGTGGTCGCAGGTTCACCCGTCTGCC
Organism: Curvibacter sp.; assembly: GCA_031426755.1. Classification (GTDB taxonomy): domain Bacteria; phylum Pseudomonadota; class Gammaproteobacteria; order Burkholderiales; family Burkholderiaceae_C; genus Hylemonella. Next base: position 27,374 of record JASJPI010000008.1, on the reverse strand, counting down.
ACTTGATCTGGGCTTCGCCCTGCGCGTCGGCATTGCTGAACTTGAGGTTGGGCAGTTGCACGCTGATGCTCTCGCCGTCGATCTTCCACTGCAGGTCGGTCGCCAACTGGGCAAAATCCAGCGCAGGCACCTCGAACAAGCCGGGCAACTCCAGCCGACCATCCTGCAATGCCAGCGTGGCGCGCCCGCCAGCCTGGTTCAGATCGAAATCGATGGTGGCACCACGCACGCCGGGCGAGCCCAGCCCGCTGCCCGTCCCCTTGCCCGGCACCGGCGCGCCGGCCGCAATCTCCAGCTGGATCACCCGCCCCCTGGCCTCGAAGCGACTGGGAGTCTCCAGCGGCCCCTGCCAACTGGCCTGGACACGTTCGACCAGGCCCTTGGGCGCATAGGCTGTCACTGCCGCCTGCATGGCTTCATCCAGCGGGAGGCGGCCGGCAATCCGTGCCAGGGCGGCCAGATCAAGACGGTCGGCCTGCAGTTCGCCGCGCGCGGGTGCGCGGCCTTCGGCCGCCACATGCACGACGCGCACATTGCCGCCGGGCCACCGCGTGCCATCGTCCAGTTCGAACTGCAGGTCCTGGGTCGAAAATTCGAAACCGCCCTGCAGCAAACGTCCCCCCAACCGGCCTGTCAGCACCGGCATGGACAGGGCGCCCAACCGCGGCGTCAGGGTGGCCTGGACGTTGGACAAGGCCACATCGGCTGTCGCGCCGATCACCTGACCGCGGCTGACATCCACCCAGGCCCGCAGCGCACCACGCCCCCCCGCGACATCCATCCCCAAATGGGTGTAGCGTCGCAGTTGCGAGACATCCACATGCCCAAACTCGGCAAAGACCTGCCCTTCCCATTTGCGCCACTGCCCTGCGTTCCCCGCCAGCAAAGGCTGGCGGAAATTACCCATCAGCGTGAAGCGCTGCCCCCACTCGGCCGGCGGCGTGGCATCAACCCGCAAGGCATGGCTGCGCGCGGTATTGCGCACGACCAGATCGACCTGCTCCAGGGCCAAGGCCGGAACATCGCGCCGCTCATCGCGCCAGCGCAGGGTGCCGCCGCGAATGACGAACTCGGTCTGCGAAAAAAACCAGTCGAGCGCCCGACCATCGGCGTCCTGGTCTTTCGACAGATCCAGTCCGGCCACAAAAATGCGGCCATCGGCCGTGCGCCGGATGTCGAGCTGAGGCTGCTCGATGTAGACCTGCTCGAAACCGAAGTTCCAGAGCGAACGCGGCGACAGGGCTGCCGACACCCGGGGCAGGTGCAGCGCCTCCTGGCCGGCGGGATCGATCAGGCGCACGTCGCTCAACTCGAACGAGGGAATCAGCCCGTCTGGACGCGCTTGAATGGCTCCGATGCGCACCGTGACGCCCAGGATCTGGCTCGCCCGGGTTTCCAGTTGCGGGCGCAGTTCGTCAATTCGCGGCACAATGAAAAGATGCAACGCGCCCCAAGCGCTGATCATGACCAGCCAGGCCCCCAGCAACAGCCAGAGCGACCCGCGCGCAGCGATCGCCAGAATTTTCAGCAGTAATGAAGGGCGGCGCGGCAGGTCATCCATATTGAACATCGAAAACGTGACAGGAATTATGACCCGCAACGGCACGAGCGGCTTGACGCCAGAGGACACTGAGGCGTCAACCGGCACCTCTGCACTGTCGGACCACTCCCGCTTCGCTCAGCGGGTGCGCCGGCGTTATGAATCCGAGCTGCACCTGTTGCCGCCGGGGTCACCCGGTCAGGGCACCCTGCGCCAGGTATTCGCGACCCTGCAGCAAGGTGGCGCCGATGTCGCCACCGCCTTGCGCACCTTGCGTCACCTGGTGGTGGAGCGTCTGGTCACCCTGGACTGTGACCGGCAGGCCGAACTGCACGACATCACCCGTGTCATGACCGACCTGGCCGAATTGGCACTGGATATCGCCACCACCCGGACGTTGCAGGCACTCGACGAGACCCACGGCATGCCGACCACGCCACAGGGCGAACGGGCCCTGATGTGGGTCATCGGCATGGGCAAGCTCGGGGCACGCGAACTCAATGTCTCCAGCGACATCGACCTGATCTATGTCTACGACCAGGACGGCGAAACCGCCGGCAACGCCGAGGGACGCGGACGCATCTCCAACCATGAGTACTTCGCCAAGGCGGTGCGCGCGATCTACAACCTGATCGGCGATACCACCGAGCACGGTTTCGTTTTCCGCGTTGACCTGGCACTCCGTCCCAACGGCAATTCCGGCCCGCCGGCCGTCTCGCTCGGCGCCCTGGAAGAGTATTTCCATACCCAGGGCCGTGAATGGGAACGTTTTGCCTGGCTCAAGAGCCGGGTGGTGGCGCCGCAACGTCACATGCAGGATGGTTCGATCATGGCCCTGCGTGGCATGGTGATCCCCTTCGTGTTCCGGCGCTACCTCGACTACAACGTCTTCGATTCCCTGCGTGTGCTGCACCGGCAGATCCGCGAGCACTCGGCGCGCCGCAGCGCCGGCCGCCCGGAGCGCAGCAACGACGTCAAGCTTTCGCGCGGCGGTATCCGCGAGATCGAGTTCACCGTCCAGCTGTTGCAGGTGGTACGCGGCGGCCAGTTCCCCGAGTTGCGCACGCGGCCCACGCTCGATGCGCTACAGCGCCTGGTGCGCGCCGGACTGATGCCCCAGGCCACGGCCGATGCCTTGTCGCAGGCCTATGTGTTCCTGCGTCGCGTGGAGCATCGCATCCAGTACCTCGATGATCAGCAGACCCACGTGCTGCCGACACGCGACGACGATCTGCATTGGATCGCCCGCACCATGGGCTATGAAGACACCTGTCCGTTCCTGACCCAACTCGATGCCCACCGGGAAACCGTGGCACAGGAGTTCGACACCCTGCTGGGAGGCCAGGGCAGCAAGGAGTGCAAGGGCTGCAACAACGGCAAGAATGGCCAGCCCGGCAGCGCGGCGGCGCCCGATTTTGATGAACTGCTGGAACAGCTGCCGCCCTTGTTCCGCCAACGACTCGCCACCTGGCGTGACCATCCGCGCGTGCTGGCCCTGCGCGAAGAGTCGCGGGCGCGGCTGCTAAGGCTGGTCTCGCGCACCGCCGAGTGGCTGCGTGAAGGCCGCGCCAGCGAAGAAGCCGCCGTTCGGCTGGTGGACTGGATGGAGCCGCTGCTGCGCCGCGAGAGTTACCTTGCCATGTTGCTGGAGCGGCCGGCGGTGCACGAACGGCTGGTGCGCCTGTTGGGTGCGGCCCGCTGGCCGGCACGCTACCTGCTGCTGCACCCCGGCGTCATTGATGAACTGGCCAGCCGGACCATTCTGAGCGAACGCTTCGAGCCGGCGGCCTTCGAAGCCGAACTGGAGATGCGTCGCCTGGCCCTGAAGGACGCCGGTGATGACGATGAGGAGTCGCTGCTCAACCTGCTGCGCCGCGCCCACCATGCCGAGGTGTTCCGCACACTGGCGCGCGATGTCGAGAGTGCGCTGACCGTCGAGCAAGTGGCCGACGACCTCAGCGCTCTGGCCGATGCCGTCCTGCGCGTCACCACGCGCTGGTGCTGGGAGCGGCTGAAGAAAAAACACCGGGAACAGCACCAGTTCGCCATCATCGGCTACGGCAAGCTCGGCGGCAAGGAGCTTGGCTACGGCAGTGACCTGGACATCGTGTTCGTCTACGAGGACGAAGATGAGCAGGCCCCCGAGGTCTATGCCAGCCTGGTGCGCAAGCTGATCAACTGGCTGACGGTCAAGACCGGCGAGGGCGATCTGTACGAGATCGACACCGCGCTGCGCCCCAACGGCAATTCCGGCCTGCTGATCACCACCTTCGAGGCCTATGCCAACTACCAGCAGCAGCGCGGCAGCAACACCGCCTGGACCTGGGAGCATCAGGCCATGACGCGGGCGCGCTTCGTGCTCGGCAGCGACGATCTGCGCCAGCGCTTTGATGCCATCCGTGAGGCCGTGATCTGTGCCCCGCGCGATGCCCAGGCACTGCGGCAGGAGATCATGGCCATGCGCGAGAAGGTGCGCCATGCGCACCCCATCCATGGCGAATTCTTCGACGTCAAGCACAGCCCGGGCGGCATGGTCGATGCGGAGTTCGCCGTGCAGTACCTGGTGCTGTCACAAGCCGCCCGTCACCCGGAACTCATTGCCAACGTCGGCAACATCGCCCTGTTGCAGGCGGCTGAAGCCACCGGACTGCTTCCTGCCGGCATCGGCAATGCTGCCGCCGATGCCTACCGTGAGTTGCGGCGCGTGCAACACCGCGCACGTCTGAACGAAGAGCCGACCCACGTCGACCCGCAAGACATGGAGACCGAGTGCAATGCCGTGCTGGCCCTGTGGGCGGCCGTTTTCGGCACCCACTGAGGCGCCGAGCCGGTTCAGGAGGTGCTACGAATCTTGCGTACCAGCGCCGTGGTGGAATAGCCTTCGACAAAAGGGAGGGCCAGCGCATGCCCGCCCCAGGATTCGACCAAGGCGGTTTCCGGCAGCTTGCGCATGTCGTAGTCGCCGCCCTTGACCAGGATATCGGGGCGGACTTCCGAGATCAACTGTTCCGGCGTGTCCTCGTCGAACCAGGTCACCAGATCAACCGACGCCAGCGCCGCCAGCAGGGTGGCGCGATCCTGCTCGTTGTTGAGCGGCCGGTCCGGCCCCTTGCCCAGCCGCCGCGCCGAGGCGTCGGTGTTGATGGCAACCACCAGAGCGGCGCCGAGCGCCCGGGCCTGCGCCAAGTAGATGGCATGGCCGCGATGCATGACATCGAATACCCCATTGGTGAACACCAGCGGCCGGGACAGGGTTGCCAGACGCGCAGGCAGTTCCTCGCGCCGGCACAGTTTATGGAGAAAATCGGGAAGTTCCATGGCGGGACAGTGCGTCATAGGCGGCATCCTAACAGGGCCGCCGTGGCCTCTGCGCTGCTGACGCGACCCTCGCCAAAGTGCCAAGACGCTGGCGATTCACCCCGTATTCGCTTGCTTCCCGATCGTCCTGCCGCGGCATAATTCCATACCTATGCGTCTGATCACCGTCAGCCTCGATTCAATTCGCCTCGGCGAGCCCCTGCCTTATGCCCTGCGGGATGCCAAAGGCACGCTGCTGGCCAACAAAGGCTACGTCATCCAGAGCAAGGCTGAACTGGAAAAAGTCATTGGCAAAGGGTTTGAGATCTTCGTCGACATCGTCGACGCGGAAAACCACCGCTCCTATGTCAACCGCCTGCGCCACATGGTGAGCTCCAACAAGGCGCTGGGCGAGATTGCCAGCACCAAGATTGCACCCGGTGCAGACCCCACACGCATGGAGGTCGGTGACGCCCCCCCCGATTGGCTCGATATGCAGGTCCAAGCCAACAGCCTGCTGCGCGACACCTCGGCTGCGCATTTTCTTCCCCGGCTTCATTACCTGAACAAGCAGTTGCGGGTCTACACACAACGCAACCCGAACGGCGCCCTGTTTGCCCTGTTTCACCTCTCCGCCAGCGAAATTCGCCTGTACAGCGCCACCCATGCCATGCTGGTGAGCGTGATGTGTGGCCTGGCGGCGCGCGAAGTGCTCAACTGGCCGGAGGAAACCGAGGCAGCCTTGTGCCTGGCCGCCCTGACCATGAACGTCGGCATGACCGAGTTGCAGGATCGTCTGGCGGTACAAATGTCTCCGCCAACGCCGGAGCAGCGCATCCAGATCGACCAGCATGCTGTGCGCTCGGTCCAGTTACTCGAACAGCTGGGCATCAGCGACAAGGCCTGGCTGGAAGCGGTGAGCGACCATCACGGCGCGCCTCCCGGCCCGCTGGCCGGCATGTCTGATGGACGGCGCATGGCCCGCTTGATCCAGCGTGCCGACATGTTCGCCGCGCGCCTGGCACCACGGGCTTCCCGCGTGCCGACCTCGCCGGCAGCCGCCATGCAGGCCAGCTACTTTGATGAGAACCGCCAGGTCGATGAAGCGGGCGCCGCCCTGATCAAGGCGGTCGGCATTTACTCGCCGGGCTCTTTCGTGCGCCTCACCACCAACGAGGTGGCCATCGTGGTCCAGCGCGGCGCCAACACCACCACCCCCAAGGTGGCCGTGTTGATCAACCGGGAAGGCATCCCGACAGCGGACCCCATCATCCGTGACACCGGTCTGCGCGACTACCGTATTGTGGCCAGCGTGCCGCACCGCGACGTCAAGGTGCAGATCAACTTGCAGCGCCTGCTGCCGCTGACGGTGACCGCCGCATCCGACCGCTTCTAGCAGGATTGCCGGCGCGGGCCGCAACCTTGATGCGTTGCGGCAGCGACGCCGCGGCGTCGGCCTTTACTGAGGCCGGGTTTCGGCGAAGCTCGGGCGCTGCTCCAGCTTATCGAGCAAACGCACCAAACTCGGGTGGTCGTCGCGCCAGCCGATCTGCGAAAAACGGAAATCCAGATAGCCCAGGGCACAACCCACGGCAATGTCAGCCAGGCTCATGTGGATACCGGTGCAAAACGGTTTGTCGCCCAAGCCCTTGCTCATGGCCTCCAGGCTGGCCTTGATCTTGCCGAGCTGGCGGTCGATCCAAGCCTGGCTACGCTGCGCCTCGGTGCGTTTGTCCCACACGGCTTCCATGCGCGCCAGCAAGGCGGCGTCCATCACGCCATCGGCCAGTGCCTCCCAGGTCTTGACTTCAGCCCGCTCCCGACCCACCCCCGGAATCAGCTTGCCGACCGGCGAGAGGGTGTCGAGGTATTCGACGATCACGCGCGAATCGAACAGTGCCTCGCCTCCCTCCATGATGAGGCAGGGGATCTTGCCCAGCGGATTGGCCTCCGCAATACGCGTCTGGTCCGACCACACGTCCTCGAGCACGAAGTTGTAGTCAAGTTTTTTTTCAGCCATCACAATGCGCACTTTGCGCGCGTAAGGGCTGGTGTTGGAGCCGATCAGTTTCATGGGTCTTTTAGTTTCGCCAGGAGCTCGATTCTAGCGATTGGGGTCGACCTGAAGGCCGCAACGCCCATTCCGGGACAGGCCAACTACAATCCGGGTATGAGTTTCTCCACCATTTCGGCCCTTTCTCCGTTGGACGGCCGCTACGCCAACAAACTAGCCAGCCTGCGTCCGCTGATGAGCGAGCAGGGCTATATGCACCGCCGCGTCCAGGTCGAAGTGGCCTGGTTCATCACCCTGAGCGATGCCGGTTTCGCTGAATTCAAGCCCCTGTCTCCCGGAGCGCGCACTTACTTGCTCGGCCTGGTCAAGAATTTCTCGGAAGCCGATGGCAACGCCATCAAGGAAATCGAGAAGACGACCAACCATGATGTGAAGGCGGTCGAGTACTGGATCAAATCCAAGTTCGAAGCCCGGCCCGAACTGGAAAAAGCCAGCGAGTTCGTGCACTTTGCCTGCACCAGCGAAGACATCAACAACACCAGCCATGCCTTGCAGTTGCGCGCTGCACGCGACGTGGTGCTGCTGCCGGCGCTGGACAAACTGCTGCTGAAACTGCGCGACATGGCCCGTACCTATGCCGAGGTGCCGATGCTGAGCCGCACCCACGGCCAGACCGCCAGCCCCACCACGGTGGGCAAGGAAATCGCCAACGTGGTGGTGCGGCTGCAGACGGCCTGCGACCGCATCGCCGCCGTCAAGATCCTGGGCAAGATGAACGGCGCGGTCGGCAACTACAACGCCCACCTGTCCGCCTGGCCCGACTTCGACTGGGAGGCCTTCAGCAAAAAAGTCGTTGAAACCCCCGAACCGCTGGGCTTGGGCCTGACCTTCCAGCCCTACAGCATCCAGATCGAGCCGCACGATTACATGGCCGAGCTGTTCGATGCCATTGCCCGCGCCAACACCATCCTGGTCGACTGGTCGCGCGACGTCTGGGGCTATGTGTCGCTGGGTTACTTCAAGCAGCGGCTGCGTGAAGGCGAAGTGGGCTCCTCCACCATGCCGCACAAGGTCAATCCGATCGACTTCGAAAACGCCGAGGGCAACCTCGGTCTGGCCAACGCGCTGTTGCGCCACCTGAGCGAGAAGCTGCCGATCTCGCGCTGGCAGCGCGACCTGACCGACTCGACCGTGCTGCGCAACATGGGCGTGGCGATCGGCTATGCCGTGCTGGCCTACCAGTCGCTGGCGACCGGACTGGGCAAGCTGGAGATCAACGAGGCCGCCCTGGCCACCGATCTGGACAACTCATGGGAAGTGCTGGCCGAGCCGATCCAGACCGTGATGCGCCGCTATGGCCTGCCCCAGCCTTATGAGCAACTCAAGAAGTTCACGCGCGGCGAGGCCATGACACGCGAGCTGATGCAGGGCTTCATCATGAAGCTCGACATCCCCGAGGCCGAGAAGCAGCGCCTGCTGGCCATGACACCGGCCAATTACACCGGCAAGGCCGCGGAACTGGCGAAGAGGATTTGACCCCCTGAGCGGCTGACGCCGCTTCCCCCTGAGAGGGGGACAACGCCAGTGGCCCGGCAAAACCGGTTCCACGGCGTTCCCCGCAAAATCCCCCCCCTGCGTTTTCATGGCCCTCAAATCCACCATCTACAAGGCCAGCCTGTCGGTCGCCGACATCGACCACGGCTACTACGCCGACCATGCACTGACACTGGCACGCCATCCGAGCGAAACCGACGAACGCATGATGATCCGTCTGGCGGCGCTGGCCCTGCAAGCGCACCGCCTGCAGACGGTGTGCCAGGGTGACGGCACGCTGGCCTTCGGCGCCGGCCTGTCCGACCCGGACGAGCCCGATGTCTGGCTGCGCGACTTCACCGGCCAGACCCGGCTCTGGATCGAGGTCGGCCAACCTGAGGACAAGCCGCTGGCCAAGGCCTGCAACAAGGCCGATGCGGTGGTGGTCTACGCCTTCCACCATGCGGCCGAGGTCTGGTGGCGCGGCATCGAGAACAAGCTCACGCGGCTGGACCGGCTGGAAGTCTGGCGCATGCCGTCCGAAGCCTCACAGGCCCTGGCCGGCTTGGCCGAACGCAGCATGCAGCTGCAAGCCACGATTCAGGAAGGCTCGCTCATGCTCAGCAATGGCAGCCAGACGGTGGTGATCGAACCGATCCGCTGGAAATAAACCGAATCGCAAGCCTTCGTCAGGCTGGTTCAGCCTGCACCAGAGCCGCCGGCACCTCACCGGCGACGCCACCCGCCCGCTCGGCATAGCGGTTGAAACGCCAGGCTTGGCCCGACAGCGTGATGCGACGCCAAGTCTGGCGCTTCTCGGCCGGTCGCATCTCGGTCCAGAGCTGCACCTCGTCGAAACTACGGCCACACCCCTTGCACTCTTCGTCACCTTGGCTGGTGGAACAGATCGCGATGCAGGGCGTATCCGGCGTGCTCTCGTACCAGGTGAGCCAGGCCGCCAGCGCCGGCTGCGGCATGGCAAATTCGTCCGCCTCCTGCTCGCGGTAGAACACCATCAGCGCATAGACTTCGGCCAGCGCACGCACTTCCGGCGCCAGGGTGATGCCATCCGGTGATGGCTTTCTGTTGCGCCAAAAATTGATGGCCGCTTCGATGTCGGTGATGTGAATTCCAGCCATGAGATACGTTGCAAGAGGGAGACGGATGATAGCGTTTCCCGCGCACTGATCCCCGACCATGACCTATCTCAAAACCATACATATTGCATGGTTGTTGCAGGCTGTGTTTCAATCCACTTCACGAAGGGGAGTAGCTCCCATTTGTTGCAACGCAGGGAGGTGCCACCAAAACAGGCATCGTTGCAACAGGTATCGGCAAGTCGTCATTACGAAGTATTACTTCCGGCTTGCTGGGCAAAAATCTGCATGACTCCATGCCGAGCAAGACCTTCGATTGGAACCTGAGTCAGGTTTCGTCGAAGTGCGTCCGTGACTTTTTGCCGTCGCGGTCTCCATTGACGATGCCTGTCCAGGTTGTTGATCGAAACAACTCGGAGTATTTGTCATGGAGTTTTTTTCCGCCCCCTGGTGGTCGGCGTTGCTGGCCATCATCCTGATCGACCTCGTACTCGCTGGCGACAACGCCATCGTGATCGCGCTGGCCGCTCGCAGTCTCCCCTCCCATCTTCAGAAAAAAGCCATCGTCTGGGGCACCGTCGGCGCCATTGTCGTGCGTTCGTTCATGACGGTGGGCGTGGTCTGGCTGCTCAAGATTCCGGGCCTCATGCTGGCCGGCGGCCTGGGCCTGGTCTGGATCGCCTACAAGCTGCTGGCCGACCAGGAAGGCGAAGGTCATGACGGCCCGGTCGCCAACACCTTCTGGGGCGCCATGAAAACCATCATCGTGGCCGACGCCCTGATGGGCGTGGACAACGTGCTGGGGGTAGCCGGTGCAGCCCACGGCTCGTTCGATCTGGTCGTCATCGGCCTGCTGGTCAGCGTGCCGATCGTGGTGTTCGGCAGTTCGGTAGTGCTCAAGCTGGTTGAGCGCTTCCCCATCATCATTCAGCTTGGCGCTGCTGTGCTGGCCTTTACAGCTGCCAAGATGATCGTCAACGAGCCCCTGCTCGATGCCGTCTTCGATTCTCCTGAACCGCTGAATATCGCTGCCCGTTGGGCGACCTACACGGCGGCTGTGGTCGGTGTGCTGGCTGCCGGCTGGTGGGCCACGCGGCGCGAGCAGGACGAACGCACCGGCCACGCCGTCTGAGCCCGTCCTCCAAGTTTCTTCCCCTGTCCTCAACCATAAAGGATTTCATCATGGACAAAATCATTGTGTATCTGGACGATGCCGAGTTTGCACAGCATCAACTCACTCCGATGAAAAACGGTGCCTCTGGTACCCAGCAGGGAACGCACTGGATTCTGGTGGCGTGCGCGCCGCGCATGACCCGTCATATCAGCAAATGGGTCAACCACACGGCACGTCAGAACTGGCGCAACAAATGGGCCGACAAGCTGTTTGCCCAAGTCACGCCGGAATTGCAGGCCCGGGGCGACACGGTCACCGCTGTGCTGGCCCATGGCCCGCTGGTCGAACTGACGCAGGAACTGCTGAAACAACACGGCGTAGCACGCGTACTCGATGCCCGCCGTCCGAAATTTGGCCAGGACATGCAGCCGGTCACGGCCGACCAGCCCGCCAGCAGCGAAGCACGCTGGACGGTTCCCGGTGCGATCGCCGGCATGGGTGCAGCGCTGGTACTGGCAGCCGAGTAAGCCCTGTCAATACCGCGTGAGCTTCATGGCTGGGTGCTATGCTTGCCAACCATGAAGCTCATCATCAAATGGTTGCTCAGTGCAACCGCTTTGCTGGCGGTTGCCTCGCTTTACAGCGGCGTGGAAGTGCAGAGCTTTGCCACCGCCTTGATCGCCGCCCTGGTCATCGGCCTGTTCACCGTCTTCCTGCGGCCGGTTTTGATCGTGCTGACATTGCCGGTGACCATGATCACCCTCGGGCTGTTCCTGTTCGTCATCAACGCAGTCCTGTTCTGGGCCGCGGCCACGGTGCTCGATGGCTTTCACGTACAGGGGTTTGCCGCCGCTTTGCTGGGCTCGCTGATCTACTCAGCCTTCGGACTGGTGATCGATTCAGCGCTCGAGCGCCTGTTCCCTTACCAATGACTCGATTTGTCGCGTGCGGGTGTCGATGATCGACGCCTCGATGTGATCGACTTTCCCGCCCTGGCGCGCCAGATCCTGCGCTGCCTTGAACCGGTTCAGAGCGGACTCATAGTCGTACCGGGCGGCATGGGCCTCGGCTTCGGCTCGCACCGCGCTCAGCGTCTGACCCTGCGCCATGTAGGCCCCCGCAAGCAGCTGCCAGGCTTGTGCATCTTTCGGATGCTCCACCACCCATGTGCGTAGCTGCTGGGACACCGGCGCCGCCTGGCCTGCCTGTGTCATGGCACGTGCCCAGAGAAACAGTTCGGATCGCATGGCCGGCGCAGCAGCCCCGCCGCCCAGCAATTCGCTGGCTCGCTTGGGGCTGCCGGCTGCGAGCGACAACTCGGCACTCAGCAGGCGCGCCAGGCGTTCAGCCGGCGGCCCCTGAACCAAAGACTGCAGGCGGACCTGCAGGCGGGCCGCCTGCTCATAATCCCGCAGTTGCGAGGCCGCCAGCGCCGCGGCATACAGCACACCGGCTTGCCGGGCCGAGGGAAATGTGGCGAATGCCCCCCCCGAAGCTTCGGCCACTGCGGCGCGCAGACTGTCCACATCGGCATTGCTGAGCACCCGGGCGCGCGCGGCCAGCAAGGCGTGCGTCATTGTCAGCTTCACCGGCGCCACTGGCGGCAACAATTGCTGGCGTGCCTGCATGTCGGCAATGCGTTCAGTGGTCAGCGGATGGCCGCGCAGATACGGGAAGGCGCCGGTGTCGTTGAAGCGATTGGCCTGCTGCAGCTTCTGGAACATGGTCACAAAGCCCTGCGGCTCGAAGCCGGCCTGGGTCATGACGCCGTAGCCGACACGGTCGGCTTCACGCTCCATGTCACGCGAGAAGTTGAGCTGCCCCTGGACGGCCACGGCCTGGCCACCGGCGATCATGGCACCGGCTGCCTGCGGATTGGAACCAGCAGCCAACGCCCCCAAGATCATGGCAGCAATCACCCAGGGTCCCTCGGCACCCTGACGTCCCACCATGCGAGCAATATGTCGCTGCGTCACGTGGCTGAGTTCGTGTGCCAGCACCGAGGCAAGTTCGTCCTCGCTGTTGACGACGGCAATCAGACCCAGATGCACGCCCAGGTAACCGCCCGGCAGCGCAAAGGCATTGACGCTGCGGTCGCGCCCAAGTGCCACCTCCCAGGCAAATGCCACTTCCAGCTCGGGCAAGAGTTCTCCGCGTTGGCGGGCACCCTGCAGCAGACGCCGCCAGATGTCTTGCACATACTCGACCAGCAGAGGATCATCGATGTAGTCCGGATCGCGGTAAAGCGAACGCGCGATGCGGTCGCCCAAGCGGCGTTCAGCATTGATACCCATTTCCGCGCCGTCGCCCAAGGCGGGCAACTGGGCGTGCAACACGGGCGGCATCAGCGCCTGAGCCGCCATGAAGGCAATGACGGCCCACGTCCGTTTGATGCGGCGAGCCGCCCTTTTCACACTTGATCCCTGCATCAAAACGAATCTAATGGCATGAAACCCAACACCTCGGCCGTGGCCGGATCCAGAAACACGGTCCAAAATGATTTGCGCCCCACCAAAGGCAGGTACGCCAATGCTTCTGGCTGACGTCCGGTACGCGCCACAGCGGCATCAATTTCTGTTGCGCGCTCGGCAAACCGCTGCTTGAGCACGGCCACTGGTTTGGCGGCCTCCAGCACCCGCTGCCGGGCCAGCGGATAGGGCTGCCATAAATCGGGGCGTGCGCTCAGATGCAGCCCTTGCAAGGCCGCCAACGTCGCAGCGCCTTGTTCGTTGCCATCACGAAACGGGCGCAATGCCAGAACGCTGGGGCCCATCCACGGCAGCGCATCAACACCTTCTGGTACGCGGTCCATCAACTCCACAGGTATATCCACCGCATGCACCACGCGGAAACGGTCGTACTCGAACACCAGGTGCACCGGTCGCGCCACGGCGACGGTCCACAGGCCATAGCCCAATGCCATCAACTGGATCAGGCCCACCATGGCCAGATCGCGGCGCAACTCGGCGCGTGGCTTGGACCGGTTGAACACCGCCAGCGTAATCAATGGACCGAGGATGACATCCACCGCCACCACAATGAGGAACAACTCACGGCCACCCGATATCTCGCGGTAAGGGTAGGGATACCAGATGCCAAACACCAGCAAAGCCGCCAAGGCAGCAACCACCAGACTGATGCTCAAATGAATGCTGCTGGCACGCAGGCGGTCTTTCCAGAAGAATGCACTCGACATGATCGTATGATGCTCCAAATCCGTGAATGTTTCGTAAAGTTGCCATCCCATGAGTTCTTTGACCCACTTTGATGCACAAGGCCAGGCCCATATGGTGGATGTGGCCGCCAAGGCCAGCACGCACCGGATTGCCGTCGCCACGGGCCGCATCGAGATGCTGCCCGCCACCTTGGCGATTATCGAGTCTGGCACCGCCAAGAAGGGTGATGTTCTGGGCATCGCGCGCATCGCCGGCATCCAGGCTGCGAAGAAGACCAGTGACTTGATTCCGCTCTGCCATCCCTTGGCGCTGACCCGGGTCGCGCTCGAATTCTCGCTTCATCCCGCCAGCCCCGCTTCGCCCAGCCAGGTCGTCTGCACCGCCACCGTCGAAACGGTGGGGCCCACCGGCGTTGAAATGGAAGCCCTGACGGCGGTGCAGGTCGCCCTGCTGACCATCTACGACATGTGCAAGGCCGTGGACCGCGGCATGACCATGACGGGCGTCAAGCTGCTGGAAAAACACGGCGGCAAGTCCGGCAGTTTCATCTCGCCCTGAGCGATGGCCTGCGCTACTTCCCGCGCGCCTGGACCCACTGGGCGTAGGCTTGCGGAGAGGCTGCACGATAGCGCGCCATATAGACCTCGGCTTCGTCATCCCGACCGAGCATGATCGCGCTCTCGATCAACTTTTCCACCACCCTGGCCTCCGGCGAAAAATGCAGCAACTCATGTGCCATGGCATTGAGTTGTTCTGCGTTGTCCCTCGTCAACGGCATCAGGGTGAATTCGGCAAACCGGACCTGATCGCGAAACAGCCAGGAACTGCGGATTTTCTCCAGCGTATGGTCGCGGTAGATGCTTGAACGCTGCTCGACCGGCAAGTAAATCTGACTGACACGCTGGTAATCCCAACCCCCATACGCCGCCAGCGCCAGCAGGACGACGGCGAGACCACGCGCCCCAATCAGGCGGGCACGCAACGACCCCGCGCGGAGTGGACGCCAGAGCAGTACCAAGCTCAAGACCACGGCCATTTGAAACGGGCCGTACCACAGTGGGTACTCCAGCATGCTGTGCAGGGCGATCAGCGCCAGCACGCCCCAAGCCAGTTGACGCGTCGGATCGGTTTCACGCCATGGCTGAGCGCGCCAAATCCACCCGAGAATCATGCTGCATGACAGCAGGGCCAGCGGCAGTCCCAACTCCACCGCCAGGTGCAAAGGCAGATTGTGCGCGTTACTCAGCAATTCACAGAAACGCGGCCCCTCGTAGACCGTCATGAAGTGGGCGTAATCCAGCTCACCCCAGCCCCAGCCGAACCAGGGACGCTGGCTGATCAGTTCCAGCATGTTGGACCACAGGGTCAAACGGCTGGTACACGCTGGATCCGCGCTCTGAAGTCTGGAGATGATGCCGCTGTTTCGAGGCGCATGCCCAGCCCACTGGTGCAGAACAAAAGCGGCCAGTGCGTAGGCGACCAGCGCCACCAGCAATACATGGCGTTGCCGCGGCCGCCGCCACGTCTTCCAGCACTGGGCCACACCCGCGATGAGAACCAGCTGGGCCAAACCGGTGCGGGAAGAAGCAGCCGCACTACCGAAAGCCAGCAGCACAGCGGCCAGGAACAGCCAGGCTTGTTCCGAAGGATCGCGCGTTTCTTGCGAGGTGAGCGCTACCCTCCAAAGCAATGCCAGCAGCCCGATGTTGGTCAAAGTGGCAAACTGGTTGCGTTGACGCAAATTCGCAAAGGCCTCCCCCTGTTCCGACCAACTCATCCAAGGCTGGAAGTGCTGCTCGATTTGAAAGTACTGGCACAGGCCGATCACGGCACTCAGCAAGGCGGCAACCAGCCAACCCGTGGCAATATCCTGCGGCCGGACCATCCGGCAACACAGCAGCATCAGTGCCCCGGCGCCTACGGCCACCACGATTGACACGACCCCGGGTGTAGGCCCCACGGCCAGTGTATTGATCCATGGAAACACCACGGCCATCCCTATCACCGTGGCTTGCAGCCAAGGCAATGCCGGATGAACTGGTGCAATGCCCTTCATCATGGTGTCTGAACGCGTTTGAGTTCAGGATATTTATCTTTCTCCATGTCGCGTAACACGGCTTTTGCGGCCTGGTAATAGAACTCGCCGTAGGTACCCCGAATCCGGCGCATCTCCTGCGTCGCGCCTTCCGGATCCCCATTCAGGCCCAAGGCCAGTGCATAGCGCAAATTGATGGCGCCATAGGAAAAACGTCGAGCCACTTTACGCAAATCCTCCATTGCTTCCTGGCTCATTCCGGGCACCGGTTGAAAGCGTGCCACCTTCAGCATGGTTCCCATGTGGGAAAGCATCCAGACATTCGGTACTTCGTACTCAGCGGGGGTTTTTCCTATACGCAAGTTTTCGAAACGAACGACTCTGAAGTCCTCCTCGATCAGGAAATATTCGTACACCACGTAGCTCCCGAGCGCCAGCCACAAGACCAGCCATCCGCGGCTCCATGCCAGGTTCAACTTGACGCTCTTCATGCTCACCATGCTGGCCTCAGCTATGCCCACCAGAAAGCCCGCGGCAATGAGGAAATAGGCATAGGCAAACGGGAATTCAACCATGCTGTGCACGCCGATCGGCAACAACGCGGCCATGGCATACACCCCGCTCGCCGTACGCACACGCCACAGACGTGTCGCAAACCACCAGCCCAGCACCCCTGTGATCAGCAAGCCCAGAGGTATGCCATTCCAGGCCATCATGTCCAGGATGAAATTGTGTGCGTGGGTGACCGTCTGTGTACCGGGTACCACCATCGCCCCGACCATATGTGCGGTCGGCGTCTGATTCCAGCCATAGCCCACCCAAGGCGAGGCCCAGATGCCGTGTACCATCTGCGTCCAGATCACCCACCTGTCGTTGGTGTGCGTCAACGACGCAATCCCTCGCCCCTCTTCAAGCAGCAAGGCCTCCGCCGCAAAAGGCAATAGAAGATGACATGCAACAAAGCCCAGCGCCCAGGCCCACACCATGCCCGCCGACAGGCCAATATCCTGCTTTCGGCATTTCCACAGCAGGAATACCATCAATACCAGGACGCTCAATATGCCGGCGCGCGAGCCCGTCAAGACCAGCACCAAGGTCATGAACGCCATGGCCAATGACCAGCCCAGACGCCCAATCACCCGTTGCTGATGCAGGTAAGTCAATGCCATCATGCCCAGCAGCAGGAGCGTCGCCAGCTGGTTCGCCTGCCCCAAATTAGCGGCTGCCCTTGAGCCCAACTCCAGTTTCACCACATAAGTGCCCAGGACGTCCTGGAGATCCAGCCATTGGAGCAAGCCAATCACGGCCGACAGGAAGGCGGCCAGCCACAGGCTGCAGAAGAACAGTCTCTGTAGACGCCGAGGATCATCGCCTTGCACGGCACTTGCGTGGCCTACCCACAGTGCCCCCAGGAATGCGCAGAGGTACATGGAGGCCAGCAAAGCATCCCCGGCAAACAAGCTAACCCCAGCAAAATACTGCAGCCAGGGCAGCAATGTCACCATGGCAACACCAAGCCCGATGTAAGGCAGGCGCAGCAGATACGGCGGATTTCTGCTGAACAGGAAAGAGCCCAGCAGCAGCCCCAGCCCTGCCATCGCCAACATTTCCGCATGGAAGGCTGACCAGGGTCTGTAATGGTCATAGGCGAGCCATGACAGTGTGAACACCGTCAGGCCGAGTACTGCGCTACGTGAGATTTGCATAAAAAAAGCGGCCGAAGCCGCTTTTCGTGGTCAACCCGTACTTACGTACCGGTACGGCAGGAACCAGGCAGGAAGCGTCCCGGCACCCCACTGGCGGCAGCCGGGCCACAGATCCAGGTGTTGACCGTGGCGCCCAACGCCGGCTGCAGACAAGCCGTAAAGGTCGTCACAGCAGCGTCGCAGGGGGCCAGACGGATTGCGCCGTCAGCATTATTCCCGATATTGCGTGACGTCACCGTGACCACACCGCCGCCGGTGGCCCCCGGGTTGGAAGCGCTGGTCTGGATGCTGTCCACAAAACGGGTACCTTGGCCGGTCGAAACTTCGCAGCCCCAGCCGTTGGCGCCAATGGCATTACCCGAAGTAGCCGACTGGATGGTCTCGGTGATGCTGGTACGGCATTGCGATGCCGCCAGAATCACTTCAGACATACGGGCACGCGCCGTATAGTCCTGATAGGCCGGCAGCGCGACGGCAGCCAGAATACCGATGATCGCAACCACGATCATCAACTCGATCAGGGTAAAACCCTTTTGAATAGCACGCTTCATGAAAATCTCCTTCGTTACAAACATGACAACAAGATCATTGAGCGGATTACTCCGCACATTGCGTGCCAAGCCTTGTGCGCTCAAATTCCCCAATTTTTGACGCTGTTTTTATCACTACCATCACTTTTCTAACGCACTATTGTCAGCCCGAACGACGGGCGTGACATTTTTGTCACCATCAATCTGCCACTTGCGTCACTTGATGCAAACGGAGCGGACCTGCTTGAGATCGGTAAGCCCCAGCAGAATCTTCTCCATGCCATCCATCTTGAGGGTGCGCATGCCACTATCGACGGCGGCGGCGAAGATTTCTGCCACCCGGGCACGCTCCTGCACCAGCTTCTTGATGCGATCGTCAGCAATCAGCAGCTCGTGCAAGCCCAGGCGCCCCTTGTAGCCCGTCTTGTTGCACTTGTCGCAACCAACGGCCCTGTAAAAGCGCAGCTTGCCATTTTCGCCGTACTGCTCCACCCACGCCTCGAACAGTTTCTGCGCCTCGCCGCTGAAGTCGACCTTCCAGGCCGGTGTATTGCGCAGCTCTTCGGCGTATTCAGCGATGAAACTGTTGATCTCTGAAGTCTTCGGGTAGTACGACTCCTTGCAATCGCAGAGCTTCTTGGCCAGGCGCTGCGCCAGGATACCCAAGAGCGCGTCCGCAAAATTGAACGGGTCCATGCCCATGTCGAGCAGACGGGTGATGGACTCTGGGGCCGAGTTGGTGTGCAGGGTGGAGAACACCAAGTGACCGGTCAAGGACGCCTCCACACCCATGGCGACAGTTTCCTTGTCGCGCGACTCGCCGACCATGATGATGTCGGGATCAGCACGCAGAAAGGCGCGCATGATCAACGCAAAATCGATGCCGGCCTTCCGGTTGATCTGCACCTGACGCAAACCTTTTTGCGTGATTTCCACCGGGTCCTCGGCCGTCCAGATTTTGGTCTCGGGCGTATTGAGGAATTTGAGGATGGAGTGCAGCGTGGTGGTCTTGCCCGAACCCGTTGGTCCGCAGACATAGAACAGGCCATAAGGCTTGCTGACCGTAGCCTCTACCCGCTCGCGATTGTGCGGGGTCAGGCCGAGTTTTTCCAGGGGGATAGGTTCGCCGGCTGCCAGGATACGCATGACCACATCCTCGACACCGCCGGCCGACGGGATGGTCGCCACCCGCAACTCGATGTCCAGCGGGCCATATTTCTTGAACTTGATCTTGCCGTCCTGTGGCTTGCGGCGTTCCGAAATATCCAGATCACACATGATCTTCAGGCGCGTCACCATGGCCTGACGGAAATGCGCCGGCACCTCGATGTAGGGCATCAGGGTGCCGTCAATGCGGAAGCGGATGCCGGTCTTGAGCTTGCCCGGCATCGGCTCGATGTGGATATCCGAGGCCTTCTGGTGGTAGGCATCGATGATGACCTTGTTGACGAACTTGACGAGTTCGTTGTCGGCCGCCGCCGACTCCAACGAATCGTCATTGCTTCCCTCGTCTTCGAGCGGTGCGGAAGACAGATCGGCCAGCATCTGATCGATCGACGTGGTATCGATGCCGCCAAACACCTGGTTCAGCGTTTCCGCGAACTCGGCTTGCGTCGTCACCCGATAGGCGAACTTGCTGATGCGCGGAAACACCTGCGGCACGACCCGGGCACCGCGCGTGGCCTCTGGGTCCAGACACATGATGACCAGGCCTTCAGGCGACTCTTCCAGCGGAATCCAGCCCTGGCCTTCGGCAAACTCGCGCTTGAGCGGGCCATGCAGCATTTCGGAGCGGATGCGACCCGCATTGAAGGGTTCGTAGGGAACGCCGAAAAATTTTGCCAGTGACGGCCCGATCTGGGCGGGCTGGATCTGGTAATTGGCTGTCAGCAGATGCTCAACCGGCGCCCCCTGCTCACGTGCTTCCTGGATGCACCGCCGCAACTCCTCATCGGTCAGCACGCCGTCGGCCACCAGGCCATCGTATTTGGTCGCCTTGCGGCGCTGGCCCTCATCGGCCCTTTGCATGCGCTGGCGAATCGCGGTGCCCAGCGTCTTGCACAACTGGGCCACGCCCTCGACTTCCAGTTCGCCGAACGGCTGATCACTCTTGTTGTTGATGACCTGCAGCACACCATACAGCACGCCACCTTCCATGATGGGCGCCACCAGCATCTGCTTGGTGCGATAGCCGGAACGTTTGTCGACTTCCTTCAGGAAAGTCAGCGCCGGGTGGATCTGTTTGAGTGCCTCGTCGTCATAGACATCGGCCAGATTGAGCATCTGCCGGCTATACGCCACGTAGCCGGCCAGGCTTTGGGGGCTGATCGGCAACTTGAGTTCGCGACTGGTGTTCAGTCCGGTCTTGAGCTTGGAGACGATCGCACTCTGGTCCTCGTGAACCGCATAGAGTGTCAGCCGGTCAGCATTGAGCAGCTTGCAGATGTCCTGGCTGGCATCGAGCATGATCTGCTCGATGTTTTCGGTTTCATGAATCCGGGCCGTGACCTGCTGCAGCTGGCGGTAGAAAAGCACCTCAAAGGTCACCCCCCGCTTGTCCGGCGGCAGTTTCTGCGACTCGAAAAAGGCCTGCTCGGACGCTTTGTCCGATGCGGAAGGTCTCATAACTGCACTCATAAATCAAAACTCCCGCCCAGCCCGCAAGGACAGAGACTCGGGTTGTCAGGTCTGGATAAACTGCATTTGCGTACCGGCCAGTTCAATCAGGTCGCCACTCTTGAGCGCCACGGGTTCGTTGCCAATCGGGGTACCGTTGAGCAGGGGGTTGCCGACACCCTCGACATGAGCCACGACGAAACCATGCTGCCGCCGGGTAATGGCCGCCACAGCCACACCGGGCTTACCCACCGTCGTCACGACCTTGATCAGCGGCACCTCCCTGCCCGAAGCCGCACCCGACAAAACCCGGATGCAGCCCTGTAGCTCGCCAGGCAGCACCCGCTCGGTCGATGTCGCTGCGGTGGAGGGCGGAACCCCCATGCCGGGCTTGAACACCATGGTCTTGTCGAAGCGCTCTCCTTCCAGTTCGCTGATGAACTGGATCTTGTACTTGCCGACCTCGATGGTGTCGCCATGGTGAAGCTGCTGCCGCTTGATGGCTTTGCCATTGACATAGGTGCCGTTGGTGCTGTTGAGGTCTTCCAGAAAGACCTCGTCGCCCGTCATGTGCACAGCAGCATGCTCGCCACTCACCGCCAGATTGTCAATCACCACATCGTTGTAGGGACGGCGACCGAGGGACGTCCGCTCCTTGGTCAACTGGACTTCCTTGATGACAACACCGTCGATCGAAACGATCATTTTCGGCATGCCCGACTCCTCTTTCTTTTGCTCGTTATCAATACACCGGCCGCGCTATTTTCCCAGCAATCTGGAGACCATGCCCCGACTCTCCGGCACCGCTTCTGCCTGAGCCAGAAGCACGGTGATGTTGTCTCGTCCGCCCTGTTCATTGGCCGCATGAATCAGGCTCTGCGCCCGTTGCGCCAATGAAACCCTCCGCTCCAGTATCTCCGCAATGCCTGCATCGCTCACCATGTCCGACAAACCATCGGAGCACATGAGATACAGATCGCCGTCTTCCACCTGACATTCGTTGAGCTCCAGAGCCACTGCATTTTCAACCCCCAGGGCCCGTGTCACCAGATTCTTGTTCATGGACATCGCCGCCTGCTGCGGCGTCAACAGGCCCGCGTCGATTTGCTCCTGCAACAGCGAGTGATCCCGGGTGATCTGCACCAGCGCCCCCTTGCGCCACCGGTAGCAGCGGGAATCTCCAATATGCCCCAGCAGCAGACTGCGACCTTGAAACACGCCCACCACCAGCGTGGTTCCCATTCCGCTGTACTGGGCGTGGGTACTGGCCGCATTGAAAATGGACTTGTTGGCATTATCGACACATATTTCCATGGCGCGGCGGATATCCCGGGACCCGGCCCGCCCCCCGGTTTCGGTCAGCCAGCGCCCCAACTCCGTCTTGATCAGGGTCGTCGCCATCCCGCTGGCCACCTCGCCCGCGTTGTAGCCACCCATGCCATCAGCCAAAACGGCGAGTCCGGCCAACTCGTCAAATGCCACCGAGTCTTCATTGTTTGCCCGGGTCAGGCCGGTGTCCGTCTCAGTGCAAAACTTGTAAATCATTGTTCCGGACCTCTGAGCCGCATCGTCTGTCCTGGCCGGCAACCCAAAGCCTGGCGGGCTGTAAATGCGTCCGTGTCACCGTGTCATCCGTATTGCTTGCGCCGGCTCATCGCCATGCGATCGCCGGCCCGTAACCATACACTGCCGTGCATTCAAAACAAAGCCGAGCCCATGAAAAAGGGCAGATACCCGTCACAGCATCTGCCCCACAGCTCACAAGACACCGCCTCCGTCGAGGCCGGCCCCACGCGAAGACTATTCAGCCGCGTGTTGCACCGCATGGCGCTTTTGCAGCGCCCGGCCGGCCACCACCACAAAGGCTGCCCCGGCGGCAGCCGCCGCGTAGTGCAGCCAGGGGTAGGCCGCAGCCACATCCTTGAGCGCCACATCGCTGACAATCGTCTCGCCGCCAACCCAGCCAATCAGGCCGGCCCCGAGCGTGATGATGATGGGGAAGCGCTCCATCAGGCGGATCATCAGCGTGCTGCCGAAAATCACCAGCGGGATGCTGATGGCCAGGCCCAGCAGCAACAAGACATCGTTGCCCTTGGCCGCAGCGGCCACGGCAATCACGTTGTCCAGGCTCATCACCAGGTCGGCAATGAGAATCGTACGCACCGCCGCCATCAGGCCGCCGCCCTCTTTGGCTTCGCCTTCGCCTTCTTCTTCTTCGCTGAGCAGCTGGATGCCGATCCACAGCAGCAACATACCGCCAACCACCTGCAGGAAGGACAGCTGCAACAGCTTGGCCGCCACGATGGTCAGGACGATTCGCAGCACCACGGCAGCGCCGGAGCCGAACAGAATGGCCTTTCTTTGCTGATGCGGTGGCAGCGAACGGGCCGCCAAGGCGATCACCACGGCGTTGTCACCGGAAAGAATGATGTTGATCCAGATGATCTTCATCAGACCAATCCAGAAATTGACATCCTGAAGCATTTCCATCCGAGTTCTCCTGTGTTGTATCTGTAATAGGAAAGGAGCGCGCCAGACGATTCGCCTGGAGCGCTCCCAGAGTTCCGAATAGTGTGAGTTTAGCGGCTGATGGCCACCCTCACAGATTCGTAGTTTTGCTTACAGCTGAGCCTTGAGCAGCTTGCCCAGCTCGGACGGATTGCGCGTCACGATGAAGCCGCACTCTTCCATGATGGCCAGTTTGGCATCCGCCGTGTCGGCGCCGCCGGCAATCAGCGCACCGGCGTGGCCCATGCGCTTGCCCGCAGGTGCCGTGACACCGGCGATGAAGCCGACCACCGGCTTCTTCATGTTGGCCTTGCACCAGCGCGCGGCTTCGGCCTCGTCGGGACCGCCGATTTCACCGATCATGATGACGGCATCGGTGTCCGGATCGTCGTTGAAGGCCTTCATGACGTCGATGTGCTTCAGGCCGTTGATGGGGTCGCCACCAATGCCCACGGCGCTCGACTGGCCCAGACCCACTTCGGTCAGCATGGCCACGGCTTCATAGGTCAGCGTGCCGGAACGGCTCACCACACCGATGCGGCCCTTGCGGTGGATATGACCGGGCATGATGCCGATCTTGATCTCGTCAGGGGTGATCAGACCCGGGCAGTTGGGGCCCAGCAGCAAGGTCTTCTTGCCGCCGGCGGCTTCCTTGGCCTTCATCTTGTTGCGCACCATCAGCATGTCGCGCACCGGGATGCCTTCGGTAATGCAGATGGCCAGATCCAGGTCGGCCTCGACCGCTTCCCAGATGGCGTCGGCAGCACCGGCCGGCGGCACGTAGATCACGCTCACGGTGGCGCCGGTCTGCTGGGCGGCTTCCTTGACGGAGGCGTAGATCGGGATGTTGAAGATGGACTCGCCCGCCTTCTTGGGGTTCACGCCGGCGACGAAACAGTTCTTGCCGTTGGCGTATTCCTGGCACTTCTCAGTGTGGAACTGGCCGGTCTTGCCAGTGATGCCCTGGGTAATGACCTTGGTGTCTTTGTTGATGTAAATCGACATGCTTGTTCTCCGGGCTTACTTAACAGCAGCCACGATCTTGGTCGCGGCTTCGGCCATGGTGTCTGCGGCAATGATGGGCAGGCCGGATTCGGCCAGCAGCTTCTTGCCCAGCTCTTCGTTGGTGCCCTTCATGCGCACGACCAGCGGCACGCTCAGGTTGACGGCCTTGCAAGCGGTGATCACGCCGCTGGCGATGGTGTCGCACTTCATGATGCCGCCGAAGATGTTGACCAGAATGCCCTCGACCTTGGGGTTCTTGAGCATGATCTTGAAGGCTTCGGTGACCTTCTCGGCCGTGGCGCCGCCGCCGACGTCCAGGAAGTTGGCCGGCTCGCCGCCGAACAGCTTGATGGTGTCCATGGTGGCCATGGCCAGACCGGCGCCGTTCACCAGGCAGCCGATGTTGCCGTCAAGCGAGATGTAGGCCAGGTCGAACTTGGACGCTTCAACTTCCGCCGGATCTTCTTCGTCCAGGTCGCGCAGGGCCACGACTTCCGGGTGACGGAACAGGGCGTTGGCGTCAAAGTTGAACTTGGCGTCCAGGGCGATCAGCTTGTTCTTGCTGTCGCGGTTCAGGGGGTTGATTTCCACCAGCGAGGCGTCGGTTTCCATGTAGCACTGGTAGAGCTTCTGGAACAAGTCCACCGCCTGGGCCGTGGATTCGGCCGGCAGGCCGATGCCGTTGGCAATCTTCTTGGCCTGCGCTTCGCCCAGACCCGTCAGGGGGTCGATGTATTCGGTGATGATCTTCTCGGGCGTGGCGTGGGCCACTTCCTCGATGTCCATGCCGCCTTCGCTCGATGCGATGAAAGCCACCTTCTGCGTGGCGCGGTCGGTCACCAGGGAAACGTAGTACTCCTTCTGGATATCGGCACCGTCTTCGATGTACAGGCGACGCACCTTCTGGCCTTCGGGGCCGGTCTGGTGGGTCTTGAGCTGCATGCCCAGGATTTCCCCGGCCAGGCGCTTGACGTCGTCAATGCTCTTGGCCACCTTCACGCCGCCGCCCTTACCGCGGCCACCGGCATGGATCTGCGCCTTGACGACCCACACGGGGCCGCCGAGCTTCTGGGCGGCTTCCACCGCTTCTTGCACTGTAAATGCCGGAATGCCGCGGGGCACTGGCACACCAAAATTGCGCAAGATCTCCTTGCCTTGGTACTCGTGAATCTTCATGAGGGCTCTCTCAGGAAATGAAGGTTTTTATCCCGCTGCTGAACTGGTCTATTCCGCATCGGGCGCTGGATTCAGCACAGCCTTGGAATGTATCATGTTGCTATGCACAAAAACTTACATTAGCCAGCATATACCCCCAACCCTATCCACCATGACCCAACACAAGGTTTTCATCGATGGCGAGGCCGGCACCACCGGCCTGCAGATCCGCGAACGGCTGCAGGCCATGCCCGAGATCGAACTCGTCAGCATCGCCCCTGAGCTGCGCAAGGATCCGGCCGCCAAACGTGCCTTGATGGCCCAGGTGGATCTGGTGGTGCTGTGCCTGCACGACGATGCCGCCATCGAGTCGGTTGCCATGATCGACAGCCTGGCGACCAGCGGCCAGCCCGGCCCGAAGGTGATCGACGCCTCCACCGCCCACCGTACCCACCCGGACTGGGTCTTTGGTTTCCCCGAACTGGCGGCCGGCCAGCGCGAGGCGGTGGCACAGGCACGCCGCGTCGCCAATCCCGGCTGCTACGCCACCGGCGCCATCGCCTTGATCCGCCCATTGGTCGATGCCGGCCTGATCCCGAAGGACTACCCGCTCGCGCTGCCCTCGGTCAGCGGCTACTCCGGCGGCGGACGCAGCATGATCGAGGCGTATGAGGCCGGCAGTGCGCCGCCCTTCGAGCTTTACGCCCTGAGCCTGAAGCACAAGCACCTGCCGGAGATCATGAAGTACACCGGGCTGACGCGCCGCCCGCTGTTCATCCCGTCGGTGGCCAACTTCCGTCAGGGCATGCTGGTGCAGCTGCCACTGCACCTGGACACACTGGCGGGCCAACCCAGCGCACAGGACCTGCATGACGCGCTGGCGCGGCACTACGCCGGCAGCGAATGGGTGACGGCGGAGCCCGCCACGGCAGACGGCAAGCTCGATGCCGTGGCCCTGGCCGATACCAACAAGATGGAGTTGCGCGTCTACGCCAACCACGGCACCGACGACGGCTTCCGCCACGCCGTGCTGGTGGCTCGCCTCGACAACCTGGGCAAGGGCGCCAGTGGCGCTGCGGTACAGAACCTCAAGCTGATGCTGGGGCTGTAACCCCAGATTGCTATCGTTTTAATAGCTGTTGGCGTCGATTTGACGCCGCCAACAGCCATTTTTATTCATCGTCCTGCGCGCCGGCGCCCACCAGCACCCGGCGCACCACCTCGGCGGAAAAACCGCGGGTCAGCAAAAAACGCTGCTGTCGCGCCCGCTCTGCCGGACTGGCGGGCGCTGCGTCGTACTTCCGGCGCCAGACCTCGCGCGCCCGCGTCAACTCACTGTCCTTGAGCTCTGCCAGCGCCTGCTCGACCAGTGTCCGATCCAGCCCCTTGTCCTGCAGTTCCTGGCGGATGCGCGTTGCGCCCAGCTTGGCGGCACGGCGGTGCAGCACCGACTCGACCACACGTTGCTCGCTGATGAAACCCTTGGCCTGCAGCTCATCGAGCGCCTGCGTCAACTCGCCCGGCACCTGCTCGAACCGGGCCAGCTTGCGCTCCAGTTCCAGCCGCGAATGCTCGCGGGTGCTCAACAGCCGCAGCGCCCGCCCTTTGAGTGAGGGTTGCTCAAACGCCATGAAGGAAGCACCTTGGCTTACTCGGCCTCGGTCGCCTCGTTGATCAAGGGGATGCCCAGCGATTCGCGCACCTTGTTCTCGATCTCGTGCGCCAGCTCCGGGTTCTCGCGCAGAAACTCGCGTGCGTTATCGCGGCCCTGGCCGATCTTCTCGCCGTTGTAGGCGTACCAGGCACCGGACTTCTCGATGATGCGCGCGTTCACGCCCATGTCGATGATCTCGCCGTGACGGCTGATGCCCTCGCCGAACAGGATGTCGAACTCGGCGGTCTTGAACGGCGGCGCCACCTTGTTCTTCACCACCTTGACCTTGGTCTCGTTGCCGATCGCCTCGTCGCCCTTCTTGATGGTGCCGGTGCGGCGAATGTCCAGGCGCACCGAGGCGTAGAACTTGAGCGCGTTGCCGCCGGTGGTGGTT